>NZ_HG931176.1:2179-5680 GCF_000582785.1 Candidatus Blastococcus massiliensis AP3 | reverse complement strand
TGTCCGGCGGCGTCCTACTCTCCCACCCCGTCTCCAGGGCAGTACCATCGGCGCTGAAAGGCTTAGCTTCCGGGTTCGGAATGAGACCGGGCGTTTCCCTCTCGCCATGGCCGCCGTAACTCTGTGAACATGTCGAACCAGGTTGCTGGTTCGTGCGTTCAGAACCGCACAGTGGACGCGTAACAATCTTGTTGGCCTGACATCCCGGTGCTCGATGTTCGAGTGGGTATGTGTGGTCAAGCCCTCGGCCTATTAGTACCGGTCAGCTCCACACCTTGCGGTGCTTCCACTTCCGGCCTATCAACCCGCTGGTCTGGGCGGGGGCCTTACCCGGTTGACCCGGTGAGAGACCTCATCTTGAAGCGAGCTTCCCGCTTAGATGCTTTCAGCGGTTATCCCTGCCGAACGTAGCTAACCAGCAGTGCACCTGGCGGTACAACTGGCACACCAGAGGTTCGTCCGTCCCGGTCCTCTCGTACTAGGGACAGCTCTTCTCAAGTCTCTTACGCGCGCGGCGGATAGGGACCGAACTGTCTCACGACGTTCTAAACCCAGCTCGCGTACCGCTTTAATGGGCGAACAGCCCAACCCTTGGGACCTACTCCAGCCCCAGGATGCGACGAGCCGACATCGAGGTGCCAAACCATCCCGTCGATATGGACTCTTGGGGAAGATCAGCCTGTTATCCCCGGGGTACCTTTTATCCGTTGAGCGACACCGCTTCCACATGCCGGTGCCGGGTCACTAGTCCCAGCTTTCGCTCCTGCTCGACCCGTCGGTCTCACAGTCAAGCTCCCTTGTGCACTTGCACTCGACACCTGATTGCCAACCAGGCTGAGGGAACCTTTGGGCGCCTCCGTTACATTTTGGGAGGCAACCGCCCCAGTTAAACTACCCACCTGACACTGTCCCTGATCCGGATCACGGACCGAAGTTAGACATCCAATTCGACCAGAGTGGTATTTCAACGGCGACTCCACGAACACTGGCGTGCCCGCTTCGCAGTCTCCCACCTATCCTACACAAGCCGAACCGAACACCAATATCAAGCTATAGTAAAGGTCCCGGGGTCTTTCCGTCCTGCCGCGCGTAACGAGCATCTTTACTCGTAGTGCAATTTCGCCGAGCCTGTGGTTGAGACAGCTGAGAAGTCGTTACGCCATTCGTGCAGGTCGGAACTTACCCGACAAGGAATTTCGCTACCTTAGGATGGTTATAGTTACCACCGCCGTTTACTGGCGCTTGAGTTCTGAGCTTCGCCTTGCGGCTAACCCGTCCCCTTAACGTTCCAGCACCGGGCAGGCGTCAGTCCGTATACATCGTCTTACGACTTCGCACGGACCTGTGTTTTTAGTAAACAGTCGCTTCTCACTGGTCTCTGCGGCCACCCACCGCTGCCCCGCGCAAGGCGGTTCACAGTAGATGGCCCCCCTTCTCCCGAAGTTACGGGGGCATTTTGCCGAGTTCCTTAACCACAGTTCGCTCGATCGCCTTGGTATTCTCTACCTGACCACCTGAGTTGGTTTGGGGTACGGGCCGCTCGGAACTCGCTAGAGGCTTTTCTCGGCAGCATAGGATCATCCAATTCGCCTCAATCGGCTATGCGTCAGGTCTCACCCTCGTGCGGAACGGATTTGCCTATTCCGCGGGCCACACCCTTGCACCGGTACTACCACTCACCGGTAGGACTACCTTCCTGCGTCACCCCATCGCTTGCCTACTACCAGTCCAGGTCCCGTGCTCCACCAGATCAGTCACAAGTGACCTCACCGGCTTCGGACGGTTAGTATCGCTGGGTTCAGCATGGGCGTTCCTTCGCGGGTACGGGAATATCAACCCGTTGTCCATCGACTACGCCTGTCGGCCTCGCCTTAGGTCCCGACTCACCCTGGGCGGATTAGCCTGGCCCAGGAACCCTTGGTCTTCCGGCGGGGGAGTTTCTCACTCCCCTCTCGCTACTCATGCCTGCATTCTCACTCGCGTGGCGTCCACGGCTGGATCACTCCGCCGCTTCAACCGCCACACGACGCTCCCCTACCCATCCACACGCCTGGCCGGCCCCTCGAGGGGACCGACGGGCTATTGCGTGAATGCCACGGCTTCGGCGGTGTGCTTGAGCCCCGCTACATTGTCGGCGCGGAATCACTTGACCAGTGAGCTATTACGCACTCTTTCAAGGGTGGCTGCTTCTAAGCCAACCTCCTGGTTGTCTCTGCGACTCCACATCCTTTTCCACTTAGCACACGCTTAGGGGCCTTAGCCGATGATCTGGGCTGTTTCCCTCTCGACTACGAACCTTATCGCCCGCAGTCTCACTGCCACGCTCTCACTTACCGGCATTCGGAGTTTGGTTGACGTCAGTAACCTTGTGGGGCCCATCGGCCATCCAGTGCTCTACCTCCGGCAAGAAACACGTGACGCTGCACCTAAATGCATTTCGGGGAGAACCAGCTATCACCGAGTTTGATTGGCCTTTCACCCCTACCCACAGCTCATCCCCTCAGTTTTCAACCTAAGTGGGTTCGGTCCTCCACGCGGTCTTACCCGCGCTTCAACCTGGCCATGGGTAGATCACTCGGCTTCGGGTCTAGGGCACGCGACTCAGGTCGCCCTGTTCGGACTCGCTTTCGCTACGGCTACCCCACACGGGTTAACCTCGCCACGTACCACTAACTCGCAGGCTCATTCTTCAAAAGGCACGCAATCACCCCGCCCGAAGGCTAAGGCTCTCACGGCTTGTAGGCACACGGTTTCAGGTACTATTTCACTCCCCTCCCGGGGTACTTTTCACCTTTCCCTCACGGTACTTGTCCGCTATCGGTCACCAGGGAGTATTCAGGCTTAGCGGGTGGTCCCGCCAGATTCACACCGAATTTCACGGGCTCGGTGCTACTTGGGAACACGCTCGGGAGAGACTGAGTTTTCGTGTACGGGGCTCTCACCCTCTACGGCGACCCCTTCCAGAGGCCTTCCACTAACACAGTCTTTTCTTACTCCCTGTCCCCTCGGCAGAAGGAACGGAACGGTCCCACGACCCCGACCACACAACGCCTGCCGGCTATCACATGCGATCGGTTTAGCCTCATCCGCTTTCGCTCGCCACTACTCACGGAATCACTGTTGTTTTCTCTTCCTGTGGGTACTGAGATGTTTCACTTCCCCACGTTCCCTCCACACGCCCTATGTGTTCAGGCGCGGGTCACACCACATGACTGGTGCGGGGTTCCCCCATTCGGAAATCCTCGGATCAACGCTCGGTTGACAGCTCCCCGAGGCTTATCGCAGCCTCCTACGTCCTTCATCGGCTCCTGGTGCCCAGGCATCCACCGTGTGCCCTTAACAACTTGGCCACACAAAAAAACCCCACACACCACCCCCGGAAGGAAGCGCTGTGCGGGCCTACAAGAACTCTCACACATACAAGAGTCAGAAGATGCTCGCGTCCACTGTGCAGTTCTCAACGTACGACCAGCCACCGATCACCCGACCCCACCAGACCCG
>NZ_HG931175.1:969292-984866 GCF_000582785.1 Candidatus Blastococcus massiliensis AP3 | reverse complement strand
ATATGGCTGGGGCTCTTCTGCATTCCCGCGGAGAAGCGGGTGGGGCCGGACCGGACTTCCGGCGCCGAAAGTCCCCTCAGCGGCGGGGTTCCTTGGTGGTTGCGCCGACGTTGTCGTCCAGCCATGCGTTGAGCACCGACAGGTCGCGCCATGCCTGGCGAACGCGGTCGAGCGCCTCCGCGGAGTGCAGCCAGTCGGCCGGCTCCCACGCGCGACTCGCGTGCAGCGACTTCCGCTTGAGCAGCTCCATCCGGGGGCTGTTGGCATCGAATCCGGAAGGGGCCCGGACGAGTCGATCGCCCTCGATGGTCCACCCGGCAGCGGCGAGGCGCTCGGTCTCGCCTTCCAGTCGCGGTCCCTGCACCGCGTCGGAGACCGCCCGCCGGTACCTGGCCACCTGGTCGGATTCCAGGCGCCAGCACCCGCCGGCGACGCGCAGCCCGTCGGCCGAGATCTGCACGTACAGGGCGCTCGCGCGGCCCACGGGGTGGATCACCGCCCCCTGGTGGGTCTTGTACGGCGTCTTGTCGTGGGAGAAACGCACGTCGCGGTACGGGCGGAAGACCTTCGCCCGGCCGAATTCGCCGGCCAGCTCCTCCAGGAGCGCGAGCATCGGGGCCCGGACGGACGAGTCGTACTCGGCCTTGTGCTGCGTCCAGAAGGTCTTGCTGTTGTCCGCCTCCAGGCCCTCGTAGAAGACCAGCCCGTCGTCGGGAAAGCCGTCGAAGCTCACGGCTGGTCTCCTTCCGTGCCGTCCAGCAGGGTGTGCCAGCGGATCTCGCGCAGCGGCGCGGCCCCGGTGTCCAGGGTCCGCGCCCATCCATCGGGCTCCCACCCCGCCGACTCGAGGAACGACGTCGACGCAGCGTCGGACTCCGGCAGCCAGATGCGGAGCCGCGCGACACCCTGCGAGCGGGCGAGGTCCACGACGGCGGACAGCAGCCGGCTGCCGTGCCCGCGGCGTCCCCAGCGGGGCTCGACCAGCAGGGTCGCGATCTCGGCGGTGGCGCCGGCCGGGTCGGACGTCTCCCCGTCGCCGAGCTCGGCGGGGCCGAAGGCGGTGAACCCCACGACGGTGCTCCCTTCCAGGGCCACCAGGACCAGGTGCCCCGGCGTGGGCGGTGAGACGACGGCGGTGCGCCACGACTGCGCCGCCGCGTCCTCGTCCCAGGTGTCCAGCAGCTCGGGTGGGAGCACGGAGCGGTACGCCGTCCGCCAGGCCACCGCCTGCACCCGGGCGATGTCGGCCGCTTCCTCCGCACGGGCCGGCCGCACCGAGACGTCGGCGGAGCCGGTCAGGCGGGGGAACGGCGAGGGGTCCACGTCCGCGAGCCTAGGACGGGGGCCGGGGAGGAGTTGTCAGTGGCCGACGGCAGGATCGGGTCGTGACGCGCGCGGAACGCCTGTCGGCCGGCCTGGCCCGGCGCATCGCCCTGGGAGCCCAGGGGTTCGCGGCGCCGCGGCCCTCCACGCCGGTGGGGACCCGGCAGCTCCGGGCTACGGCCGAGCGACTGGCCGTCGTCCAGATCGACTCGGTCAACGTGCTGTCGCGGTCGCACTACCTGCCCTTCTTCAGTCGGCTCGGGCCCTATCCGCGGACCACCCTTGATGCGCTCACCGACGGTCGCGGCGCGCTCTTCGAGTACTGGGCGCACGAGGCGTCCTTCCTGCCGGCGCGGCTGCACCCGTACCTGCGCTGGCGCATGGCCGACGCCGACAGCCAGGCCTGGGGCTCGATGACCCGGGTGGCCCGCGAGCGGCCGGAGTACGTCGCCGCCCTGGTCGAGCGGGTGCGCCAGGAAGGCCCGCTCCGTGCCGCCCAGCTCGGGGAGGCCAGACCCGACCGCCCGGGGAGCATGTGGAACTGGCACGAGGGCAAGGCGGCGCTCGAGTACCTGTTCTTCACCGGTGAGCTGACCACCCGCGGCCGGACGGCCGGCTTCGAGCGGGTCTACGACCTCACCGAGCGCGTCCTCCCGGCGGCGGTCCTGGCCGAGCCGGTGCCTGATCGTCCGGATGCGGTGCGGGAGCTGATCCGTACCGCGTCGCGGGCGCTGGGCGTGGCCACCGAGACCGATCTGCGCGACTACTTCCGCCTCAAGCCGGCCGACACGCGGGCCGCGATCGCCGAACTGGCCGATGCCGGCGAGCTGGTGTCCGTCGACGTCGACGGTTGGGGGAAGCCGGCCTGGTTGGACCCGTCGGCCCGCCGTCCCCGCTGGATCCGCGCCCGCGCGCTGCTCAGCCCCTTCGACTCCCTGGTCTGGGAACGGCCGCGGGTCGAGCGGATCTTCGGCTTCCGCTACCGGCTGGAGATCTACACGCCGGCGGCCAAGCGGGTGCACGGCTACTACGTGCTCCCCTTCCTCCTCGGCGACCGCCTCGTGGGGCGGGTGGACCTCAAGGCAGACCGGCAGGCATCGGTGCTGCGGGTGCAGGCGGCCTTTGCCGAGGACGGCGTCGACCGCGTCGAGGTGGCCGGGGAGCTCGCGGCGGAGCTGCGGATCCTGGCCGGCTGGCTGGAGCTCGACGACGTCGCGGTCGCCGACCGGGGCGACCTGGCCGGTGAGCTCGGCCGGGCGGTGGGGCCGCCGTAGGCTCGCCGGCGTGCCCGAGATCGTGCCGCTGAAGGTCCAGGTCGTCGCCCAGACGCAGTTCACCCCGCCGGCCGACGTGCCGTGGAACACCGACGCCGAGGGCGGACAGGCGCTGGCCGAGTTCGCCGGCCGGGCCTGCTACCAGTCGTGGAGCAAGCCCAACCCGGCCACCGCCACGAACGCCGGCTACCTGCGGCACATCCTCGAGGTCGGCCACCTCTCGGTGCTCGAGCACGGCACGGTGAGCATGTACCTGACCGGCGTCTCCCGGTCGCTGAGCCACGAGCTCGTCCGGCATCGGCACTTCTCCTACAGCCAGCTCTCCCAGCGGTACGTCCCCGAGCGGGACGCCGAGATGGTGGAGCCGGCGGTCATCGCCGAGGACCCCGAACTGCACGCGCTGTTCGTCGCGGCGACCGGAGCAGCGCTGGAGGCCTACGACCGGCTGCTGGCCGGACTCGAGGACCGGTTCGCCGACGTGCCCAACGGCACGCTGCGGCGCAAGCAGGCGCGGCAGGCCGCCCGGTCGGTGCTGCCCAACGCCACCGAGACCCGGATCGTCGTCACCGGCAACTACCGGGCGTGGCGGCACTTCGTCGCCATGCGCGCCAGCGAGCACGCCGACGTCGAGATCCGCGAGCTGGCGGTCGCGTGCCTCCGCGAGCTGCAGCGGGTGGCCGGCAACGTCTTCGGCGACTTCCGGATCAGCACCCTCGCCGACGGCTCGGAGGTGGCGGCCAGCCCGCTGGTCGGGGAGGGCTGAGTCCTCCAGTGGGCCGCCTGGGGCGGGTGCGCCGGGCGGCTCCCGGCCGTCGGTGCCCGGCCGTAGTCTCGGGTGCGTGGCAGCGCCGATCGACACCCAGTACGAAGACCTCCTGCGCCGGATCCTGGAGCAGGGCACGCCGAAGCAGGACCGGACCGGCACCGGGACGGTGAGCCTGTTCGGCGAGCGGCTCCGGTACGACCTGTCCGAGACCTTCCCCCTGGTGACGACGAAGAAGGTGCACTTCAAGTCGATCGCCGTCGAGCTGCTGTGGTTCCTCCGCGGGGAGGGCAACGTCGGGTGGCTGCGGGACAACGGCGTCACCATCTGGGACGAGTGGGCCTCCCCGGAGGGCGAGCTGGGGCCCGTCTACGGCGTGCAGTGGCGGTCGTGGCCCACGCCCGACGGGCAGCACATCGACCAGATCTCCCAGGTGCTCGACACGCTGCGCTCCGACCCCGACTCCCGCCGCATGATCGTCTCGGCCTGGAACGTGGCCGCGCTGCCGGAGATGGCCCTGGCGCCCTGCCACGCGTTCTTCCAGTTCTACGTCGCCGACGGCACGCTCTCCTGCCAGCTCTACCAGCGCAGCGCCGACATGTTCCTGGGCGTGCCGTTCAACATCGCCAGCTACGCGCTGCTCACCCGGATGGTGGCCGCCCAGGTCGGGCTCGAGCCGGGTGAGTTCATCTGGGTCGGCGGTGACTGCCACATCTACAGCAATCACGTCGAGCAGGTGACCGAGCAGCTCTCCCGCGAGGTCCGGCCGTTCCCGACGCTCGAGCTCGCGCCGGCTGCCTCGCTGTTCGACTACGGCTACGAGCACTTCGCGGTGCACGGCTACGAGCCGCACCCGGCGATCCGGGCGGCCGTGGCGGTGTGACCGTCTCGATGATCTGGGCGCAGGCCCGGGGTGGGGTGATCGGGGCGAACGGCACGCTGCCGTGGCACCTGCCGGAGGACCTGGCGCTGTTCCGCCGGTTCACCATGGACTCGACGGTCGTGATGGGCCGCCGCACCTGGGAGTCCCTGCCCGACCGCGTCCGCCCGCTACCGGGTCGGCACAACGTCGTCCTGACCACGGATTCCGCGTGGTCGGCCGACGGCGGCACCGTGGCGCACTCGGTCCAGCAGGTGCTCGACGAGCACGAGTCGTTCTGGGTCATCGGCGGGGGAGCGGTCTACGCCGAATTCCTGCCGCACGCCTCCCGGCTCGTGGTCACCGACGTCGACGTCGAGGTGGAGGGGGACACCTGGGCGGCGCCGCTGGACGCCGCCTGGACCCTGACCACGCGGACCCCGGCGAGCGGCTGGTCGACGTCGGAGTCCGGGGGCCTGCGCTTCGCGGTGTCCGAGTACGAGCGCGTCGCCGTGGGCGGGACCGGCCCGGATGACGCGGCTCGGTAGATTCGGTCCATGACCACCGACCCGGCCCGGCCCTTCGGGCGCGTGCTCACGGCGATGGTCACGCCGCTGGCCGAGGACGGGTCGATCGACCTCGCGGGCGCGCAGGAGCTCGCCGCCCACCTCGTCGACCGCCAGGCCCACGACGGGCTGGTCGTCCTCGGCACGACCGGTGAGGCACCGACGCTGAGCGACGGCGAGTCGCACGCCGTCCTCGAAGCGGTGCTCGACGCCGTCGGCGACCGTGCCACCGTCCTCGCCGGGGTCGGCACCAACGACACCGCGCACACCGTCGAGCGGGCACAGGCCGCCGAGCGGCTGGGCGCCCACGGCCTCCTCGTCGTCACGCCGTACTACAGCAAGCCCCCGCAGGCCGGCCTGCTGCGGCACTTCACCACGGTCGCGGACAGCACCGACCTGCCGGTGATGCTCTACGACATCCCGCCGCGCTCGGTGGTCCCGATCGAGGTCGAGACCCTGGTCCGCCTGGCCGAGCACCCGCGGATCGTCGCGGTGAAGGACGCCAAGGGCGACCTCGGTGCGCTGGCCTGGACCAAGGCGCGCACGGACCTGGCGTACTACAGCGGCGAGGACATGCTCAACCTGCCGATCCTGGCGATGGGCGGCGTCGGTGTGGTCAGCGTGGTCGGCCACCTCGTCGGCCCCCGGCTCGCCGAGCTGATCGCCGCGGTCGAGGCCGGCGACCTGGCCCGCGCCCGCGCCGTGAACGACAGTCTGCTGCCGGTCTACACCGGCATCTTCCGCACCCAGGGCGCGATCCTGGTCAAGGCGGCGCTCAACGCGCTCGGCCTGCCGGCCGGCCCCCTGCGGCCACCGCTGGTCGACGCCACCGACGACCAACTGGCGCAACTGCGCATCGACCTCGCCGACGGAGGCGTCCCACTGTGAGCATCGACCGATGAGCGGCGTGGTCACCCAGCCGCACCTCGACCTCAAGGCCCCACCCAAGCTGCCGGACGGCGCGCTGCGGGTCATGGCCCTCGGCGGACTCGGCGAGATCGGCCGCAACATGGCGGTGCTCGAGTTCGACGGGCAGCTGCTGGTGATCGACTGCGGGGTGCTCTTCCCCGAGGCCGAACAGCCCGGCATCGACCTGATCCTGCCCGATTTCGGCGTCATCGAGCACCGCCTCGACGACATCACCGCCGTCGTCCTCACCCACGGGCACGAGGACCACATCGGGGCGATCCCCTACCTGCTGCGGCTGCGCGAGGACATCCCGCTGGTCGGCTCCCGCTTCACGCTGGCGCTGGTCAAGGCCAAGCTGCGCGAGCACCGCATCGACCCGGTGCTGGTCGAGGTCGCCGCCGGCGACGACCACCTGGCCGGGCCGTTCCACTGCGAGTTCATCTCGGTGAACCACTCGATCCCGGATGCGCTCGCCGTCGCGGTGCACACGCCGGCCGGCGTGCTCGTGCACACCGGCGACTTCAAGATGGACCAGCTGCCGCTGGACGGCGTCCTCACCGACCTGGGCGCGTTCGCCCGGCTCGGTGTCTCGGGCATCGACCTGCTGCTGTCCGACTCGACCAACGCCGAGGTGCCCGGCTTCGTCACCCCCGAGCGGAGCATCGGCCCGGTCCTCGACGACGTGTTCGCCCGCGCCACGCAACGGCTGATCGTCTCCAGCTTCGCCAGCCACGTGCACCGCATCCAGCAGGTGCTCGACTGCGCGCACAAGCACGGCCGCAAGGTGGCGCTCGTGGGCCGCTCGATGGTCCGCAACATGGGCGTCGCGCGCGACCTCGGTCTGCTGCACATGGCGCCCGGCCTGATGGTCTCCCTCGACGACGCGGCGAAGATGCCGGCCGAGCAGGTGGTCCTGGTGAGCACGGGGTCGCAGGGCGAGCCGCTCTCGGCGCTGGGCCGCATGGCGCGCGGCGACCACCACCAGGTGACCATCGAGCCGGGCGACACCGTCGTCCTCGCCTCGTCGCTGGTGCCGGGCAACGAGACCGCCGTCTACAAGGTCATCAACGGCCTGTCCCGGCTGGGCGCGACGGTGGTGCACAAGGAGACGGCGCGGGTGCACGTCTCCGGGCACGCGCCGGCCGGCGAGCTGCGCACCCTGCTCAACGTGGCCAAGCCGCGCTACCTGATGCCGGTGCACGGCGAGTGGCGGCACCTGCGCGCCCACGCCAAGCTCGCCGAGGAGACCGGCATGCCGGCCGACCGGGTGCTGCTCGCCGAGGACGGCGTCGTGATCGACCTGGTCGACGGCAAGGCCTCGATCGTGGGCAGCGTGCCGATCGGCAACGTCTACGTCGACGGGCTCAACGTCGGCGACGTGGGGGAGGAGTCGCTGCAGGCCCGGCGCATCCTGGGCGACGAGGGCTTCGTCGCGCTGACGGTGGTGGTCGAGCCGTCCACCCGCACGATCGTGCGGCCGGTGCACCTGTCGACCAAGGGCTTCTCCGACGACCCGTCGGCCTTCGACGAGGTCCTGCGCCTGGTGGAGGACAACCTCCGGCGGGCCCTGCAGGACGACGACGTCGATCCGCACCGGATGTCGCAGATCATCCGCCGGACCGTCGGCAAGTGGGTCTCGGACACCCACCGCCGCCGCCCGATGATCATCCCGACGGTGCTGGAGGTCTGAGGTCGTACCGCATCGCGGTCCGCGGCCAGCGGTCCAGGCCGCGGACGGCCTCGGCCGCGCGGATGCGGCGTAGCCCGGGGGTGAGCTCCGCGCCGTCCAAGGGGCGGAAGCCCAGCCGCCGGTAGTACGGGCCGTTCCACGGCACGTCGGTGTAGGTGGTGAGCGTGACGGCGGGCAGCGCGCGCTGCCGCGCCCAGCCCAGCAGGTGCTCGACGAGGTGTCGGCCGTGGCCGTGCCCGGCGGCATCGGGGTGCACGCTCACCTGCTCGAGGTGCGCGCAGCCGTCCACGACCTCGGCCAGCAGGTACGCCACGGGGCGATCCTGCTCGTCGGTGCGCACCCAGGCGCGGCCGTCGTCGGCGTACTCCCGCAGCGTTCCGAGCGGCGGCGGCTCGTCCTCGGCGACCAGGTCCATGCCCAGTCCGGCGAACGACCGGCCGGCGGCGCGTTCGATCTCGCGCAGCCGCGGCAGGTCGTCGTCCCGCGCCGGGCGGATGGTCATCAGAGGTTCTCGACGTCGATCGGCCGGATGCCTTCGTCGGGCGGCAGGTCGAAGCCCCACACCTGGGCGTAGAAGGACAGCTCGCCGTCGAGGGCGGCGCGGATGTTCTCCGCCTTGCGGAAGCCGTGCTGCTCCCCGGCGAAGAGCAGGTAGGTGTGCGGCACGCCCTTCTCCCGCAGCGCGGCCACGATCGCCTCGGCCTGCGCGGGCGGCACGATGGCGTCCTCGTCACCCTGGAAGACCGCCAGGGGGGTGTTCAGCGCGTCGACGTGGGTGATCGGCGAGCGCTGCTCGTACACCGCCCGCCCGGCCGGCCCTGCATCCGGGTCGTACGGCGCGACCAGACCGTCGAGGTAGCGCGACTCGAACTTGTGGGTCTCCTCCGCGAGAGCACTCAGGTCGGCCACGCCGTAGTGGCTGGCACCGGCGGTGAAGACGCCCGGCCGCATGGTCAGCGCCGCCAGGGTCGTGTAGCCGCCCGCCGAACCGCCGCGGATGGCCATGCGTGCCGGGGCCACCCGGCCGGCGCCGGCCAGGTGGCACGCGCAGGCGACGACGTCGTCCAGGTCGACCTCGCCCCACCGGCCCTGCAGCGCGTCGCGGTACCGGCGCCCGTACCCGGTCGAGCCGCGGTAGTCGACGTCGGCGACGCAGAAGCCGCGGGAGGTCCAGTACTGGACGGCGAGGTTGAGCACCGGCGAGGCGGCCGAGGTGGGCCCGCCGTGCACGAGCACGAGCAGCGGCGGCAGGTCGCCGTTCGGAGCGGCGACCTCCGGATTGGTCGGCGGGTACACGAGGGCGTGGCCGACGTCGATGCCCGTGCCGGCGTCCTCGGTCGGGAAGGTCACGTGCTCGGGCCGGGAGAACCAGGCCGGGTCGAGGCCGAGAGCGCGGGCGGGACGCAGGACGTCGGGCCGCCCGTCCAGGGGCACGCGGAGCACCACCGGTTCGCTGTCCGGACCGCCGGCGACGCACACCACGCCGTCGCCGATCGCCGCGATCTGCCGCAGCGCCGCGTACGGCAGATCGAGCTCGCGGAGGTCCCCGCGGGGGGCGACCACCGCCAGCCGGTCGGCCCCGTCCCGCCCGTAGGCCAGCACGATCCGGCCGTCGGCCAGCGGGGCGAAGCGACTGGCACCGAAGACCCACTGCGGGCCGGCGATGTCGGCACCGACGTCGAGGACCAGTTCGGCGTCGGACCCCGCGGTCCACCGGTACAGCGACCAGAAGTTCGTGCGGTCGCAGAGGAACCACAGCGCGCCGTCGCCGTCCCACACCGGCTGCACGACCGACTCGCCCGGCCCGCCGGCGACCACGGTCTCGGCGCCGTCGGCGGAGCGGACCACCAGCCGGGCCGCGTCCCACGGCATGTGCGGGTGATCCCACTGCAGCCAGGCGAGCGAGCCGTCCGGACCACGGCGGGGGTCGGACACGAAGTCCGGCCCGCTGACCAGGACCTCGGAACCATCGGTGCCCACCCGCACGATCTCGTTCACGACCTCGGCGGCCGCGGCGTGCTCGGCGGGATGGCTCTCGCGGACGGCGAGGACGCCGTCCCCGTCGACCCGGAGGTCGGCGTGCCGCACGCCGGCCCGCACCGCGGGCTCCGGAGTGACGGGGACCGGGGTGCGGCTGCCGGGATCGAGTCGGTACAGCCGCTGGTCGGAGAACTCGGTGAACCACAGCGTGCCGTCGGCGACGGTCCAGGCCCCGCCGCCGTACTCGTGCACCCGGGTGCGGGCGTTCCAAGGGGCGGGGAGCACGTCGGTCGTCCGGCCGTCGCCGTCCCGCCGCACGATCACCGATCGGCCGCCCTCGTCGGGTCGGGACTCCGACCACCACACGTCGCCGGGGCGGGTGGGAGAGCTGTCCACCACCACCTCGCCGAGACGGGCGGCCGCGCGGACGACGAGCTCGGAGGTGATCGGCGTCGGCCAGCTGCCGTAGGGGAGGGAGGCGCTCATGACTGTGACGTTATGAGATGGACGGCTCGTGCGGGACACGACGCCTGGCCTGCCCGTCCGGAGCCTCCTAGCCGATTACGGTTCGACGCATGCCTGCCCGCACCACGTCGACGCGCCGGCCGGCGTCCAGCCGGAGCCGCTCGGGATCGACCGCGGCCAGCAAGAAGCGGCCGGCCCCCAAGCGCACCGGTAACCGCCGGCCGGCCCCCCGCAAGAAGAAGGACGCCGGCTTCAGCCTGTGGCGTGCCGCCAACGGCACGTGGGGCCTGCTCGCCCGCGGAGCCGGCGGCCTGGCCCGGTCGGTGGCCCGCCCGGAGGAGGCGGAGCCGCTCGCGCCCGAGCACCGCCGCGACGGCGTGGGCCTGGCCGTGCTGGGCCTGGCCGTCGTCCTCGGCGCCGCGGCCTGGAGCAACGGCATCGGCCCGGTGGGTGTCGCCCTGACCGACGGGGTCCGCTGGGTCATCGGCTCGCTGGTGATGGTCCTGCCCGTCGTCCTCTTCTTCGCCTCCCTGCGGCTGCTGCGCCGGGGTCCACGACCGGAGGCCCGCGGGCGCCTGCTGATCGGCTGGCTGTGCACCATCGCATCGGTGCTGGGCATCGCGCAGGTCACCGGTGACCCCGCCGACCCCGAGGGCGGCGTCCCCGGCTCGGGCGGCGTGGTCGGCTGGGCCGTCGGCACGCCCCTGGTCGCCGGCATGGGCAGCGTCGTCGCCGTCGTGCTGCTCGGCCTGCTGGCCTTCTTCGGGCTGCTGGTCATCACCGCCACCCCGGTGCACCAGATCCCCGAGCGCCTGCGCGAACTCGCCGACCGGCTGCTGGGCCGGGTCGACGACTACGACGAGTACGACGAGGACGAGTACGACGACGAGGAGGACGAGGAGTCGGCACCCAAGGGCCGGCGCTTCGGCCGGAAGTCGCTCTCCGAGGACCTGCTCACCACCGGGCCGGTGGACCTGGGTGCCCTCGACGCCGCTGTCGACGCCACGCTCACCACCGATCCCGAGCACGTCGAGCTGCGGCCGGCGGCCCGCCCGCCCGTCGTCGACCGCACCCTCCCGGCCGACGACCTCCCGCCGATCACCGAACCGCAGCAGCTCTCCATCCAGCCGGTCGAGGGCGACTACGTGCTGCCCGCGCTGTCGATGCTGCGCCCCGGTGACCCGCCGCGGGCCCGGTCCAAGGCCAACGACGTCGCCATCGAGGCGATCAGCGGGGTGCTCGAGCAGTTCAACATCGACGCCGCCGTCACCGGGTTCACCCGCGGCCCGACGGTCACCCGCTACGAGGTGGAGCTCGGCCAGGGCGTCAAGGTCGAGAAGATCACCCAGCTGACCAAGAACATGGCCTACGCGGTGGCCAACGACAACATCCGCATCCTGGCGCCGATCCCGGGCAAGTCCGCCGTCGGCATCGAGGTGCCCAACACCGACCGCGAGAAGGTGTCGCTCGGCGACGTCCTGCGCTCCGGCGCGGCCAAGCAGGACCCGCACCCGATGCTGGTGGGCCTGGGCAAGGACATCGAGGGCGGCTTCGTCTGCGCCAACCTGGCGAAGATGCCGCACCTGCTGGTCGCCGGTGCCACCGGTGCCGGTAAGTCCAGCTGCGTCAACTCGATCCTGACCTCGCTGCTGCTGCGGTCGACCCCCGACCAGCTGCGGATGATCCTGGTCGACCCGAAGATGGTCGAGCTGACGCCCTACGACGGCATCCCGCACCTGATCACGCCGATCATCACCGACCCGAAGAAGGCCGCGACGGCGCTGGCCTGGCTGGTCGAGGAGATGGAGCAGCGCTACCAGGACATGAAGTCCACCGGTGTCCGGCACATCGACGACTTCAACCGCAAGGTGGAGAAGGGCGAGATCACCACCCCGCCCGGCAGCGAGCGCGTCTACCGGCCCTACCCCTACATCCTCACGATCGTCGACGAGCTCGCCGACCTGATGATGGTGGCCCCGCGCGACGTCGAGGACCACATCGTCCGCATCACCCAGAAGGCGCGCGCCGCCGGCATCCACCTGATCCTGGCCACGCAGCGCCCGTCGGTCGACGTCGTCACCGGCCTGATCAAGGCCAACGTTCCCTCGCGGCTGGCGTTCTCGACCTCCAGCCTCACCGACAGCCGGGTCATCCTCGACCAGCCGGGCGCGGAGAAGCTCATCGGCATGGGTGACGCCCTCTTCATGCCCATCGGCGCGGGCAAGCCGATGCGCGTCCAGGGCGCGTTCGTCACCGACGCCGAGATCGAGGCGGTCGTCGAGTTCACCAAGCGCCAGGCCGAGCCCGAGTACCGGGAAGAGGTCTTCACCGCGGCCGGCGGCGGCGAGAAGAAGGAGATCGACGAGGACATCGGCGGCGACCTGGAGCTGCTGGTCCAGGCGGTCGAGCTCATCGTCACCAGCCAGTTCGGCTCCACGTCGATGCTGCAGCGCAAGCTCCGGGTCGGGTTCGCCAAGGCCGGCCGGCTCATGGACCTCATGGAGAGCCGCGGGATCGTCGGCCCCTCCGAGGGATCCAAGGCGCGCGACGTGCTCATCAAGCCCGACGAGCTGGAGAGCGTTCTCTTCACGCTGCGGGGTGGCGGCGAGTAACGGTCCCCGTGCAGGGGCCCGTCACGAGCCCGCGAGTGACGGGGGGCACGGGGGTCCTTCCTCTACGATGGGCGGGTGACAGCTGCGCCCCGCCCTGCCCGGACAGTGGCGGTGGTGACCCTCGGGTGCGCCCGCAACGAGGTCGACTCCGAGGAGCTGGCGGGCCGGCTGGCAGCGGGCGGCTACGAACTCGTGGACGACGCCGACACCGCCGACGCCGTCCTGGTGAACACCTGCGGCTTCATCGAGTCGGCCAAGAAGGACTCCGTCGACGCCATCCTCGCGGCCACCGACTCGGGCGCCCCCGTGGTCGCCGTGGGCTGCATGGCCGAGCGGTACGGCTCCGAGCTCGCCGGGGCGTTGCCGGAGGCCACCGTCCTCGGCTTCGACGACTACGCCCAGATCGGCGACCGCCTCGACGACGTCATCGCCGGCCGCCCGCTGGTGCCCCACACGCCGCGCGACCGGCGCACCCTGCTGCCGATCAGCCCCGTGCAGCGCACCGCCGCCCGCGCCGCCGACGACGCCCTCGCGATCCCCGGCCACGACTGGCTGCGCCGCAAGCGGCTCGCCTCGGGCCCCACCGCGGCGCTCAAGCTGGCCTCGGGCTGCGACCGGCGGTGTGCCTTCTGCGCCATCCCGACGTTCCGCGGCGCGTTCGTGTCCCGGCCCCCGGCCGAGGTGCTGGGCGAGGCGCAGTGGCTGGCCGGCCAGGGGGTCACCGAGCTGGTCCTGGTCAGCGAGAACTCCACCTCCTACGGCAAGGACCTCGGCGACCTGCGGTCGCTGGAGAAGCTGCTGCCCGAGCTGGCCGCCGTCCCGGGCATCGCCCGCGTCCGGGTGGCCTACCTGCAGCCGGCCGAGCTGCGCCCGGGCCTGCTGGAGCTGATCGCGACCACCCCGGGGATCGCGCCCTACTACGACCTGTCGTTCCAGCACTCCTCGCCGACCCTGCTGCGCCGGATGCGCCGGTTCGGGGGCACGGACGACTTCCTGCGCACCATCGAGCGAGCTCGTAGCCTGGCCCCGGACGCAGGTTTCCGCACCAACGTCATCCTCGGCTTCCCCGGCGAGACCGAGGACGACGTCGCCGAACTGGAGCGCTTCCTCACCGAGGGCCGCCTGGACGCGGTCGGTGTGTTCGGCTACTCCGACGAGGAGGGCACCGAGGCCATGGGGTTGTCCGGCAAGCTCGACCAGGCCGAGATCGACGCCCGAGTCCGCCGCATCACCGACCTGGTGGAGGAGCTGACCGCGCAGCGCGCGGAGGACCGCGTCGGCCAGCGGGTCGAGGTGCTGCTCACCGAGGACCTCTCCGCGACCGACGGCGCCGGCACCGCATCTGAGGGCACATGGCTGGGACACGCCGCCCACCAGGATCCGGACGCCGACGGGACGACCACCGTCGCCGCTGTGCCCGAGGGCTCGGTCGCCGGCCAGCTGGTGACGGCCGAGGTGGTCGGCACCGAGGGTGTCGACCTGGTCGCCCGGGCCCTCCTCCCGGCGCTGCCCGGGGGACGGCGGTGACGCGGTGACCGACGTCGCCCCGGACCCGGCCGCCACACCGCCGTCGTCGGTGAAGGTGGTGAACCTGCCCAACGCGTTGACCGTGCTCCGGCTGGCCGTCGTCCCGGTGTTCGCCTACCTCCTCCTGCACGACGAGGGGCTCGACGACGCCGGCCGGTACTGGGCGACGCTGGTCTTCGGACTGGCGATCATCACCGACCGCTACGACGGGATGATCGCCCGGCGTACCGGGCAGGTCACGGAGTTCGGCAAGCTCGCCGACCCCATCGCCGACAAGGCGCTGACCGGGACCGCGCTCATCGGGTTGTCGGCGCTGGGGCTGCTGCCCTGGTGGGTGACCGTGGTGATCCTCGTCCGCGAGGTGGGCGTCACGCTGCTGAGGTTCTGGGTGATCCGCCACGGCGTGATCGCGGCCAGCCGCGGCGGCAAGCTCAAGACCGTCCTGCAGGCACTGGCGATCGGGCTCTACATCCTGCCGCTGACCGGGCTCCTGGCCACAGGCCGCTGGTGGGTCATGGCGGCGGCGGTGCTGCTCACGCTGCTCACGGGCCTCGACTACGTCTACCGGGCGCTGACCCTGCGGCGGACCAGCGCCCGCGCGATGCGCAACGCCGCCGCGCGGCGGGCCTCGGGGGACACCACGGGGGCCGCAGGTACCCGTACCGACACCGCCGCCTGAATGCCGGCCGCCGACCTGCATCGGGCACTGCTGGCTCGCGGTGAGACGGTCGCGGCTGCGGAGTCGCTGACCGCGGGGCTCTTCTGCGCCGGCCTGGCCGCGCTGCCGGGCGCCAGCGCGACGCTGCGCGGCGGCGTGGTCGTCTACGCCACGGACCTCAAGACGTCGCTGGCCGGCGTCCCCGCGGCCACGCTGGCGGCACACGGGCCGGTGAGCCGCGAGACCGCCGCGGCCCTGGCCGAGGGCGTGCGGGCCGCCTGCGGCTCCACGTGGGGAGTCGGGCTGACCGGGGTGGCCGGCCCCGATCCGGTCGACGGGCACCGCCCCGGTCGGGTCTACGTCGGGGTGTCCGACGGGCGGCGGACCGACGTCGTGGAGCTCGACCTGCCCGGGGACCGGAACGCCGTCCGCGGGGCGGCCGTCGGTGCGGCGACGCAGGCGCTGCTCGACCGCCTGTCCTGAGCGCCCGACTGGGAAGCCCTGCCGGCGTGGTCGCGTTACGCCCTGAGAGGACGCGCGCCGGGTGATCCGGCTCTCGGCCGCGGCGCCGCGTACCGTGAGCGCACGACGTCGATCGGGCGTCCGCGCTTCCCCCGCTCGCAGGACAGGAGAGAGTGGCCATGCTGCTGCTGCGTACCCAGCTCGGGAGCACCCTTCGGGGTCACCGGCTGCGTCAGCGCCGGACGCTGCGCGACGTCTCGGGCGCCGCGCGGGTGAGCCTCGGGTACCTCTCCGAGGTCGAGCGCGGGCAGAAGGAGGCGTCCTCCGAGCTGCTCGCCTCCATCTGCGACGCCCTCGACGTCGAACTGGCCGACCTGCTCGCCGAGGTGAGCCTCGAGCTCCGCGTCGCCGGTTCCGGCGCCGTGCGTGCCCTCGCGCAGCCGGGCGCCGCCGATGCGGCCGAGGCCGCCGCGGAGGAGCAGCCCG
>NZ_HG931175.1:881719-969267 GCF_000582785.1 Candidatus Blastococcus massiliensis AP3 | reverse complement strand
CCGGCGCTCGCCCTCGTCGGGGCTCCCGCCCGCTCGGCCCTGCGCCGCGGCGAGGCGGTCTCGCTCGCCGCCTGATGCGCCGGGCTCCCGGGGGCGCGTCGTCGTGAACGCCACGCGGCGGAGCCTGCTGGACGGCGCCGCGCGGGCGTTCGCGGAGAACGGTCTGCGGCGGAGCACCATGCAGTCGGTGGCTGCCGCCGCGGGCGTGGCGAAGGCGACCCTCTACAACCACTTCCGGACCAAGGACGAGGTCGCCGGCGAGCTCCTGGCCCGGGAACTGGACCGGCTGGCCGATCTCGCTGCCGCACTCCCGACCCGGGAGGCCCTGGCCGCGCTCTCCGACGAACTCGGGGCGCACCCGGTGCTGCGCCGCCTGGCGGAGATCGAGCCCGAGACGCTCACCGCGCTGCTCGCCGTGGACCCGGGGACGTGGACGGAACTGACCGAGCGGCTGGCCCACGCCCTCGGCGTCGATGCCGACGGCGCCGATCTCGCCGCACGCTGGCTGGCCGGCGTGGTCCTGCACCCGGGCCGCTCCAGCGCCCGGCATCGGCAGGCGGCGCGCCTGGCGGAGGCCGTGGCCGCCCCGGCCGGGGATCAGGCGGTCGGGAGGGAACGGGTGAGCACGGTCCTGTCCGCACCGGGGCCGGCGTGATCGCGTGAGAGGTGGCTGCTCGCGCCGAGTGCGGTGTGGAACGCGACCGCCGGCGTGTTGTCGGGCCGGGTGACCGCCTGCACCACCCGCGCACCGGTGCTGACGGCGAGATCGTCGAACCACCGGCACAACCGCCGGCCGAGGCCGTCGCGACGCCGGTCGTCGCGCACCGCGAGCAGGTGCAGGTAGGCCAGCCGATCGACGGTCACCGTGCCGAGCAGGTACCCGACGTCCTCGCCGGAGCCGCTCATCGCGAGCACGCCGAACCCGCCGAACTGGTGGAACCACACCGGGTGGTGCAGCGTCCGGGCGTCGGTGGTCCAGAACCTGTCGTGCGCGGCCAGCAGCCGGTTGCGGACCACGGTCGCGGACAGGTCGGAGAAGCAGACCAACCGGACGTCGTCGCCGTCGTTCATCGGCCCGCCCGTGCCGCGTCCACCTCGGCGCGGGTGGGCGGGTCGGCGCCGACCCGCGTGCAGTTCAGCGCGGCGACGAGGGCCGCGTCGTCGACGAGGCCGAGCAGCCGGTCGTCGTCCAGCGCCTCCAGCGACCGCCGGTCCGTGACGCCGGCCGCGAGCAATCCGCTGAGCAGGCCCGCGGCCAGCGAGTCCCCGGCGCCCACCGTGTCGGCCACCTCGACGGAGGGGGACTCGCGGCGCAGCAGCGGCCGGCCCGGTCGAGCGATGCGCAGTGGCGCCCCGCCGTCGGTGAGCAGCACCAGCGCCGGCCCGCGGCCGGCCCAGCGCTGCGCGGCCTCGTCCAGGTCCCCGGCGTCGGGTTCCAGCCAGGCCAGGTCCTCGGCGCTCACCTTCACGACGTCGGCCCGCGCGACGAGGCGGTCCAGCCGGGCGAGGACGCCGGCGCGGTCGTTGCCGAGGGTCGCCCCGACCGGCCCGTCGGCGAGCGCCGGCCGGATGTTGGGGTCCACGCTGATCAGCGCCCGGCCCGACATCCGCTCGACGAGCCCGGCGATCGCGCCGGCCCCCGGGTCCGTCCAGCCGGAGATCGAACCGACGTGCAGCACCGCCGTCCCCTCGGGGAGGACCCGGTCCAGTTCCTCGGGAGTCCACTGCCAGTCGGCCGCACCCAGCACGTGGAAGCCGTAGTCGGGGGAGCCGTCGGGGCCGACGCCGATCACGGCGAGGCTGACCGCTTCGGTGGCGGTCACGAAGCCGCTGACGTCGACGCCGGAGAGCTCGGCGTGCCTGCGCAGCGCACCGCCCAGCGGGCCGGTGCCGAGCCGGGCGAGCAGGGCCACGGGCGCACCCAGCCGGCCGGCGGCGACGGCGACGTTGAGGGCGTTGCCGCCCGGGCGCGCGACGTACTGCGGAGCGGTCCCCTCGGGGCCCGCCCCTGCCTCGGGAACGGGCAGCAGATCCACCACCAGCTCGCCCAGCACGCACAGCGTCGGCTTCCCGGAAGGCACGCAGAACCCTAACCGGGCAGATCGCCGGACGGCCGCGTGGTCACGGGGGGTGATCACCTGGGACGATGGGGGACGACGTACGCCTGGCCGACCCATCCGGCTACGGCGCCGGAGCAGGAGGACCCATGCCCAACCCGTTCGTGAAGCTGTGGAAGTACCTGACCGCGTCGGCCAACGCCAAGATCGACGAGAAGGCTGATCCGAAGATCCAGATCGCCCAGGCGATCGAGGCCGAGCAGCAGCGGCACCAGGCCCTGGCCAACCAGGCCGCCGCCGTGCTGGGCAACCAGCGGCAGCTGGAGATGCGGCTCAACCGCCAGCTCGGCGAGGTCGAGAAGCTCCAGGGCTCGGCCCGCCAGGCCCTGGTCCTGGCCGACAAGTCCCGCTCCGGCGGGGACGCCGCCAAGGCCACCGAGTACGAGCAGGCGGCGCAGGCGTTCGCCACCCAGCTGGTCGCTGCCGAGCAGTCGATGGAGGACCTCAAGCGCAGCCACGACGAGGCGCTCCAGGCCGCCGAGCAGGCCCGCGGCGCGGTCGAGCAGAGCCGCATGCGGCTGCAGACGACCCTGGCCGAGCGCACCAAGCTGATGAGCCAGCTCGAGCAGGCCAAGATGCAGGAGCACGTGGCGAGCTCGCTCAAGCAGGTCAACGAGCTGTCGGCCCCCGGCAACACGCCGAGCCTCTCCGAGGTCCGCGACAAGATCGAGGCGCGGTACGCCAACGCACTGGGGCAGGCCGAGCTGGCGCAGACCTCGGTGGAGGGCCGGATGCTCGAGGTGCAGAAGGCGACCCTCGACGTCGCCGGCGCCTCGCGGCTGGACCAGATCCGGGCGTCCATGGGCGGCGGCACTCCCGCCGTCGAGAGCGGCCAGCCCGCGCAGGCAATCGAGCAGGGCGCACCCGCTGTGGACCAGCAGTTCACCGAGCAGCGCGAGGCGCAGCCGGCGGACCGGCCCGAGCCCGCCTGATCCAGGCGCCCGCTCGCGGGCGCACCACGCACGATGCGGCGGTCTCCGGGTTCCGGAGGCCGCCGCTCCGCGTCCGCACCGGCTAGCCGGGGGTCGCCAGCGGCCTCGGGCGACCGGGTTCGCCGGTACGGGCCAGCGGGTCGATCGGGGAGCGGGCGGCCTGGCAGCGCGGGCACCAGTAGGTGACCCGCTCCTGCGTCTCGGGACCCTGGTCACCCCGGAGGATCGGCGTCCCGCATCGCCGGCAGGGCTTGTCCTTCCGGCCGTAGACCCAGTGGTCCTGGCCGCGGCGCAGGTCGCCGGTGGTGCTCTGCTCCGGGTGGTCGCGGTTGGCGAGCATGAGGGTCCGGGCACGGGTGACCAGGGCCTCGAGCCTGTCGTCCACGTCGGCCACCCGAACCCAGGGGTGCACGCCGCAGAGGAAGAGCGACTCGACCTTGTAGAGGTTGCCGGGGCCGGCCAGGTTGCGCTGGTCGAGGATCGCGACACCGACCTGCTCGTCGGGCTGCGACCGGAGCCGGCGCAGTGCCTCCTCGAGGTCCCAGTCCGGGCCCAGGACGTCGGGGCCGAGGTGACCGACCAGCCGGGACTCCTCCGCGGTCGGCACGATCTCCACGTCGTGCAGCCGGTAGCCGACGCACTCCCACTGGTCCGTCGCCAGGATCACGCGGACGTCGTGGCCCGGCCCGCCCCGCCACCTCGTGCCCGGCCGGTAGATGTGCCAGCTGCCGTCCATCCGGTAGTGCGTCCGCAGCGTGCGCTCGTCGGCGAGCCGGATGAGCATGTGCTTGCCGCGGGGGACCACCTCGCGGACGGTGACGCCGGTGAGATCGAGGGCGGCGAGCTGCGGCAGCCGGAACTCGCCGCGGCGCAGCGTGGCCCCCGCGAGCGCCTGGTTCATGCGCTTGGCGGCCAGCCAGACGGTGTCTCCCTCGGGCACGCCGACCAGTGTCCCCGTCCGCTCCGCTTCGTGCGGCCGCCGGTCAGTGGGGGAGGTGTGCCTGGCCGGGCGGGTCCATGGCAGCCAGCGCCACGCTCGCGGTGCCGGTCAGCACGACCAGGCCGAGGAGGAAGAGGACGAACAGCTGCGGTGCGACGGCTCCCGCGACCAGCAGGGTGACGCCGACGAGGGACAGGAAGGTGAGGAGAGTGCGCATGAGGTGGTTCCCCCTTGGGTGCGCTGGTACCTCCAGGGTCCACCTCCCTCGGGGGTCGACGCACCTCTCGCGGCGACTCTCCACGCAACCGTCACCTCGTGACGGCGGCGAGAACGGCTTCTGCCTCGGCCGCGCGACCCGACGGGAGGGTCCGTCCGTGGCAGCATCCCGGAGGTGACAGCCGGGGCGCCGACCGAGCCGGTGCCGGTGCCGGCGGCCGTCGTCACGGTGGCCGGCGGGCTGCGGCTCACCCCGGTCTGGCGGAACCAGCTGGGTGGCCTCACCTGGCAGCTCGGGGAGGGAGCGGGCCGCCGGTTCGTGAAGTGGGCGCCGGCCGGCAGTGGGCTGCCGATCGCACCCGAGGCCGAGCGGCTGCGCTGGGCCTCCCGGTCCACGGCTGTCCCGGCCGTCCTCGACCACGGCGGGGACGACGAGGGGGAGTGGCTGGTGACGGCGGGGCTGCCCGGCCGCAACGCCGTCGACGAGCGCTGGCTGGCCGACCCGCTTCCGGCGGTCCGGGCCATCGGCGCGGGCCTGCGCGCCCTGCACGACGCCCTCCCGGTGGACGGCTGCCCGTTCGACTGGTCGGCTCCGGCCCGGGTCGCCGAGGTGTACTCGGGGGCCGGAGCGCTGCAGCCGGAGCGCTGGCATGCCGTGCACGCGGAGCTGACACCCGCGGACGTCCTGGCCCGGCTGGACGACGTCCCGGAGGTCGACCGGCTGGTCGTCTGCCACGGGGACGCCTGCGCGCCGAACACGCTGCTCACCGACGACGGCGCCTGGTCGGGGCACGTCGACCTCGGCTCGCTCGGTGTCGCCGACCGCTGGGCGGACCTGGCCGTGGCCACCTGGAGCACCACTTGGAACTACGGCCCGGGGTGGGAGCGCCCGCTGCTGGACGCCTACGGCGTCGACCCGGATCCCGGCCGGACGGCGTACTACCGGTTGCTCTGGGACGCCGGACCCTGAGCAGGCCGTAGGTCAGCCGCGCAGTCGCAGGCCCCGGGGAGTGGCGCTGAAGCCGGCCGCCTGCAGCGCCGAGGACAGCGGGGTCGCCTCGTGCACGGAGGCGCCGTCGGCCTTCTGGACGACCATCCGGCCGAGAGCGCCGGCCGAGACGGCGCCGGACAGCGCGGTCGCCGCCTCCTTGAGCACCTGCTCGTCCTCGGTCCACGACAGCAGGGTCTTCCCGCCGCGCTCGACGTAGAGCACCAGATCGCCGTCGACCAGGACCACCAGCGCCCCGGCCTTGCGCCCGGCCCGGTGCCCGACCTTCCGGGTGCCCGTGCCCTCGCCGAGGTCCACCGCCTCCCCGTCGGCCGCCACGGTCCGCTCGGGCCAGGGCAGTGCCGCGCCGTAGACGTTGGCCGGGTCGGTCGCCGCGAGGACGACGGCGCCACCGGGAACCCGGTCGGGTGCGGCGAAGGTGCGCAGCCGGTCGATCGATCCCGGGGTCCCGAACTGGGCAGCGCCCAGCGTCTCGACGAAGTAGCCGCGCCGGGCGCGGTTGTTCTCCTCGAATGCCCGCAGCACCGGGTAGACCGCCGGGAAGCCGCCGACCACCTGCTCGGCCATGACGGCACCGCGGGTGAGCACGCCGTGCCGTTCGAGCAGTGCCTCGGCACGCGCCGTCGTCCGCCGGGTGGCGTTCGGCTCCCGGTCGGGCAGTCGGGACCACCGGCCGGCGACCGTGGGCGGTCCGGTGCGGGTGGGCATGGCCGGCCGGCCCAGTCGCATGCGGCCGGGCCGCGCGCCGGTCCTGACACGCGGTGAGCTGGGCTTGCTGCGGTGCGTGCCGCCGCCGCCGAGGCGGGTGCGCAGGGGCGCCAGCGTGTCGTTGGTCAGCGCGCCTGCCCAGACCAGGTCCCAGACCAGGTCGGCCAGGGCTGTGTCGTCGGTGGCGCCGAGCAGGTCGGACAGGCCGCGGAAGAACAGCGCCTGGCCGCCGGCGAGCAGATCGAGCAGTGGTGCGGCCTCGCCCGGCACCTCCAGCGGCTCGGGCAGCAGCAGTGGTGCGAGATCCGCCGGCACCAGGCTGACCCAGCCGTCACCTCCGGGCAGTCCGCCCGCGCCGGCCCACAGCACCTCGCCGGCGCTGGTCAGCTCGTCGAGCATCGCGGGGGAGTAGTCGCGGACGCGCGACGGCAGCACCAGCGACTCCAGCGCGCTCGCCGGCACCAGCGCCCCGGCGAGCTGCTCGACGACGGTCAGCACGCCGTCGGTGCCGCGCAGCCGCCCGCCCACGCCCTGCCAGGACGGGGTGAACCGGGCCAGCGTGCCGATAGGGACGGGCTCCACCTCCTGGCGCAGCTTGGCCAGGCTGCGGCGGCGCACCGAGCGCAGCACCTCGGCGTCGCACCACTCCTGGCCGGTGCCTCCCGGTCGGAACTCCCCGGTGACCAGCCGGCCGGTCCCGGTCAGCCGCTGCAGCGTCGCGGTCACCACGGCCACGCCCAGGCCGAGCCGGGTGGCGACCTCGGCCGGCTGGAAGGGGCCGTGGGTGCGGGCGTAGCGGCCCACGAGGTCGCCGAGCGGATCGGCGACCGGCTCGGTGAAGACCTCGGGCACGCCCACGGGGAGAGCGGTTCCGAGGGCGTCCCGGAGCCGGCCGGCGTCCTCGATGGCGACGTGCCGCTCCTCGCCGGCGATGCGGACCCGGAGTGCCCGGCGCGAGGCGACCAGCTCGTCGAGCCAGGCCTCCGGGACCCCGCGGGCGGCGGCCTCGGCGACGGTGACGTCGCCGACCCCTCGCAACAGGTCCGAGGCGCCGTCGACGTCGCGGGGATGCCGTTGCTCGGGCAGCCGCTGCAGCTCCGCCTCGACCTCCGCCATGGCGTCGCCGTCGAGCAGCTCCCGGAGCTCCGACCGGCCCAGCAGCTCGGCCAGCAGGCCGGTGTCCAGCGCGAGGGCCTGCGCCCGGCGCTCGGCGAGCGGCGCGTCGCCCTCGTAGAGGAACTGGCCGACGTAGCCGAAGAGCAGGGACTGCGCGAACGGCGAGGCCGTCTCGGTCTGGACGTCGGCGACGCGCACCTTGCGGGCGCGCACGTCGCGCATCAGCTCGACCAGGCCCGGGACGTCGTAGACGTCCTGCAGGACCTCGCGTGCCGCCTCCAGGGTGATCGGGAAGGACGGGAACTCGCTGGCCACCGACAGCAGCTGGGCCGCGCGCTGGCGCTGCTGCCACAGCGGGGTGCGGCGGCGCGGATCCCGGCGGGGGAGCAGCAGCGCCCGCGCGGCGCACTCGCGGAAGCGGCTGGCGAACAGCGCCGAGGTGCCGACCTCGGCGGTCACCTCCCGCTCGACGTCGTCCGGGTCGAGGACGGCGAGGTCGGCCTCGGGCGGCTCGCCGGTGGTGTCGGGCAACCGCAGCACGATGCCGTCGTCGGAGTGCATGGAGGCGACGTCCACGCCGTACCGCTCGCGCAGCCGGGCGGCGAGCACGAGCGCCCACGGCGCGTTCACCTGCGCCCCGAAGGGGGAGTGGACGACCAGCCGCCAGTCGCCGAGCTCGTCGCGGAACCGCTCGACCAGCAGCGTCCGGTCGTCGGGGAGGTGACCGGTCGCGGCCTTCTGCTCGGCGAGGTAGGCCTGCAGGTTCGCCGCCCCCCACTCGTCGAGACCGGCCGCGCGGGCGCGCTCCAGCCCGGCCTCGGGCGTCGCGGAGCCGACCTCGCGCAGGAAGGCCCCCAGGGCGCGACCGAGCTCGAGGGGACGGCCCGGGGCGTCGCCGTGCCAGAACGGCATCTTCCCGGGCAGGCCGGGGGCGGGGGTGACCAGTACCCGGTCGTGCGTGATGTCCTCGATCCGCCAGGACGACGAGCCCAGCAGGAAGACGTCGCCGACCCGCGACTCGTAGACCATCTCCTCGTCGAGCTCGCCGACCCGCCGGCCGCCGGTGCCCTCGGCGCCGACGAGGAAGACCCCGAACAGCCCGCGATCGGGGATGGTGCCGCCGCTGGTCACCGCGAGCCGTTGCGCCCCGGCGCGCGCGGTGAGGGTGTCGGTGACCCGGTCCCAGGTCAGGCGCGGCCGCAGCTCGGCGAACGCGTCGGAGGGGTAGCGGCCGACGAGCATGTCGAGGACGCCGTGCAGGGCGGATTCCGGGAGCGAGCTGAAGGCCGCCGAGCGGCGTACCAGGGCCGCCACCTCGTCGATGGTGCGCGGCCGCTCGGAGACGATCGCGACGATCTGCTGGGCCAGCACGTCGAGCGGGTTGCGCAGGTAGCGGACCGACTCGATCGCGCCGGCCTTCATCCGCTCGGCGACCAGCGCGCACTGCACCAGGTCACCGCGGTACTTGGGGAAGAGGACGCCGCGGCTGACCGCACCGACCTGGTGCCCGGCCCGGCCCACCCGTTGCAGACCGCTGGCCACGGTGGGCGGGGACTCCACCTGGACCACGAGGTCCACCGCACCCATGTCGATGCCCAGCTCCAGGCTGGAGGTGGCGACCACCGCGGGCAGCCGGCCGGACTTGAGCGCCTCCTCGACGATCGCGCGTTGCTCGCGGGACACCGAGCCGTGGTGTGCGGCGGCGACCGGCTGCACGCCCTCGGGCACGCCACCGCCGGAGCCGGCCTGGGCCATGAGCGCGGCCGCGTTGGTGCCCGGTGGAACGGGTTCGCCGGTGGCCCGCTCGTAGGCGAGCTCGTTGAGTCGGCTGGTCAGCCGCTCGGCCAGCCGCCGGGAGTTGGCGAAGACGATCGTGCTGCGGTGGGCCTGCACCAGGTCGAGCACCCGCTCCTCGACCGCGGGCCAGATGGAACTGCGCGGCTGGTTGCCGGCCGCCGATCCGTCCAGCTCTCCGGTGGGCTGGCCCAGCTCGCTCATGTCCTCGACCGGGACGACGACCGAGAGGTCCCACTGCTTGGTCGACGGCGGCGCCACCACCTGCACCGGCCGGCCGCCGGCGAGGTACGTGGCGACCTCCTCGATGGGCCGCACGGTGGCGGACAGGCCGATCCGCTGGGCCGGGCGCTCCAGCAGCTCGTCCAGCCGGTCGAGGGTGACGGCGAGGTGCGCGCCGCGCTTGGTGTCGGCGACGGCGTGGACCTCGTCGACGATGACCGTCTCGACGCCGCGCAGGGCCTCGCGAGCCGCGCTGGTGAGCAGCAGGAAGAGCGACTCGGGGGTGGTGATGAGGATGTCGGTCGGCCTCCGGGCGAAGGCCCGCCGCTCGTCGGCGGGGGTGTCGCCGGAGCGGATGCCGACCCGGATCTCCGGCCGCTCGAGCCCCAGGCGGGCCGCGGCCTGGCCGATGCCGGACAGCGGCGCGCGCAGGTTGCGCTCGACGTCGACCGCGAGGGCCTTCAGCGGTGAGACGTACAGGACCCGGCAGCGGAGCTGCTCGTCCGCCGGCGGTGGCACGGCCGCCAGCCGGTCCAGGGACCAGAGGAACGCGGCCAGCGTCTTGCCCGATCCGGTGGGCGCCACGACCAGTGCGTGGTCGCCGCTGCTGATCGCGCTCCAGGCGCCCTCCTGGGCGGCCGTGGGCTGCACGAAGGCGCCCGTGAACCAGGCCCGGGTGGCCTCCGAGAACCGGTCGAGAGCGGACACGGCACCAGTGTCCCCGCGCGGTACGACAGTTCGCTGACCGCGACCGCCGGGACCACCCGACCGGGAACGCCGGACCGGCAATTCGCGTGGAACCGGTCCGATGGTGCGGCAGACTCCCGGCATGCGATCGCCGGCCGACCTCAGCGTTCCGCCGGGCGTCGCGGACGTCGCGGCCGTGCAGCGCCGCACCGTCCGGGTCCTCGGTGGCGGCGTGGCCCTCGCCGGGCTGGGCGTGACCGTCGGGATCACCGCGGGCGGTCTGCTCGCCCGCGACGTCGCCGGGACCGACAGCGCGGCCGGGCTGGGGCAGACCGCCGGCGTGCTCGGCGCCGCGGTGCTGGCCGTCCCCCTGGCCCGGCTCAGCAGCTCGGCCGGCCGGCGTGCCGGCCTGGCCGTGGGCTACGCGGTGGCCGTCCTCGGCGCCGTCGTCACGGTCGCCGCGGCCGCGGTCTCCTCGCTGCTCCTCCTCCTGGCCGGGCTCTTCCTCTTCGGGGCGTCCACCGCCTGCGGCCTGCAGTCCCGCTACGCGGCGGCCGACCTGGCGACGCCGGAGCACCGCGGCCGGGCGCTGTCACTGGTGGTCTGGGCGACCACCGTGGGCTCGGTCCTCGGCCCCAATCTCGCTGCCCCGGGAGCCCGGCTCGGCACCGCTCTGGGCCTGCCCGCGCTGGCCGGTGCGTTCGTGGTGTCCGCCGCCGTCTTCGCGGTCGTGGCACTGCTCCTGCAGGTCCTCCTCCGCCCCGACCCGCTCCTGCTCGCGCGGCGCCTGGGCGGCGGGGCCGAGGGGTCCGCACCCCGGACCGCCACCGGTACGGCGCTGCGGGCGGTGTGGGCGGTACCGGCCGGCCGGCTCGGGCTCGTCAGCGTCGTCGTCGCGCACTCGGTGATGGTCGGCGTGATGGTCATGACGCCGGTGCACATGGGGCACGCCGGGGGGACGGAGGACACCGTCCTGCGCGTCGTCGGCCTCGTGATCAGCGTGCACGTGGCCGGCATGTACCTGTTCTCGCCGCTGGTCGGGATGCTCGCCGACCGGATCGGCGCCCCGTCGGTCGTGGCCCTGGGCGGCGGCCTGCTGCTGGCCGCCACGGGCGTGGCGGGCACGGCCGGCCCCTCCGCCTCGGTCCAGCTCGGGATCGGTCTCCTGCTGCTGGGGCTGGGCTGGTCCTGCGGTCTGATCGCCGGCTCCACCCTGGTGACCGGGGCGGTGGACGCCGGCCTCCGCCCGACAGCCCAGGGCGGTACCGATCTCCTCATGGGGCTGGGCGCCGCACTGGCCGGTGTGGTGGGTGGCCCACTGCTGGCCTGGGGCGGCTTCGGTCTGGTGTCCGGGGTGTCGGCGGCGATGGTGCTGCCGCTGGCCGTCGTCTGGGCCTCGGTGGTGCTGGGCCCTCAGCGGTCCCGGTAGTTGCGGATCATCAGCACCACGGCGACCAGGAGCGTCAGCACGATGGCGATCTGCAGGACGAGGTCGAGGCTCGCGGAACCGGTGCCGGGGAGCATGTCCCGAGCCTAGGTCGGCGGGCGGGTGGCGCGCAGGCGTTAGCGTCGGGGCGTGCGCCTGCAGGAGTTCTGGTCCCGGGTCGACGAGCTGTTCGGGTCGGCACGTGCCCAGAGCGTGACCCGTGACCACGTCTTCTCCGCCCTGGGTGGCCGGACCGCGCTCGACGCGATCGACGCGGGGGTCCCGGTGCGGCGCGTCTGGCTGGCCATCTGCGAGGCCTACGACGTGCCGCCGAAGGAGCGCTGACGGCGCTCCCGTCACTCCTGGCACGGTGGGCGTGTCGGACCTGGCAGTCGAACAGGTGTTCGGCCTACAGTGGCGTCCACAGGCGGCCGGGATCTCCACAGGACCGGTCGCGATCCGAGAACTGTCGGTGGCTCGTCCTAGCGTCGGTCCCGACCCGCTTCCCGCGAACCGAAGGTGACGACCATGGCGACTCTCGACCGCGACAAGGCCCTCGACATGGCCCTCGCCCAGATCGACAAGCAGTTCGGCAAGGGCTCGGTCATGCGACTGGGCGACAGCCCCGAGGTGGCCATGAAGGTCATCCCGACCGGCTCGATCGCCCTCGACATCGCGCTGGGCATCGGTGGCCTGCCGCGCGGCCGCGTCGTCGAGGTCTACGGCCCGGAGTCCTCCGGTAAGACGACGGTGGCCCTGCACGCAGTGGCCAACGCCCAGGCCGCCGGCGGCATCGCGGCCTTCATCGACGCCGAGCACGCGCTCGACCCCGAGTACGCCCGCGCGATCGGCGTGGACACCGACGCCCTGCTGGTCAGCCAGCCCGACACCGGTGAGCAGGCGCTCGAGATCGCCGACATGCTGATCCGCTCGGGCGCGCTGGACATCCTCGTCATCGACTCTGTCGCCGCTCTGGTGCCCCGCGCCGAGATCGAGGGCGAGATGGGTGACAGCCACGTGGGTCTGCAGGCCCGGCTGATGAGCCAGGCGCTCCGCAAGATCACCGGTGCCCTGAGCAACTCCGGGACGACGGCGATCTTCATCAACCAGCTGCGCGAGAAGGTGGGTGTCGTCTACGGCTCGCCCGAGGTGACCACCGGTGGTCGCGCGCTGAAGTTCTACTCGTCGGTCCGTCTCGACGTCCGCCGTATCGAGACCCTGAAGCAGGGCACCGACGCGGTCGGCAGCCGCACGCGCGTCAAGGTCGTCAAGAACAAGGTGGCCGCACCCTTCAAGCAGGCGGAGCTCGACATCCTCTGGGGTCAGGGCTTCAGTCGCGAGGGTGGCCTCATCGACGTGGGCGTCGAGCAGGGTTTCGTCAAGAAGTCCGGTGCTTGGTACACCTACGAGGGCGACCAGCTGGGGCAGGGCAAGGAGAACTCCCGCAACTTCCTGAAGGACAACCCCGACCTCGCCGACGAGCTCGAGAAGAAGATCAAGGAGAAGCTGGGCATCGGACCGACGCTCGACGCGCCGGTGGCCGACCCGGTCGACTTCTGAGTCGCCGGGTGACCGAGCGATCCGGTGCTCGCCGCCGCGGCCCCAACAACTCCTGGGGTACGCGGCGACGGGCGACCCCGGCGGGTGGCAGCAGTGCTGCTGCGGGCGCGGATGGAGAGTCGACTGCCCCGATGAAGGACCCGGAGGCCGTCGCCCGCGACCTCTGCCTCCGTGCGCTGACCGGCTCCCCGAAGACACGGCAGCAGCTCGCCGACCTGCTGGATCAGCGAGAGGTTCCGGAGGACGCCGCGGAAGCAGTGCTGGACCGCCTCGCCGAGGTGGGCCTCATCGACGACGAGGCCTTCGCCGAGGCGTGGGTGAGTTCCCGGCAGGCCGGTAGAGGGCTGGCCCGCCGGGCGTTGAAGGCAGAGTTGCGCGCCAAGGGTGTGGACGACGAGGTCGCCGCCACCGCGGTGCTGGCGGTCGACGACGACGACGAGCGGGAGACCGCCCGCCGGCTCGTGGAGCGCAAGCTGCCGAGCATGCTCCGGCTGGACCGTGCCACGGCCACCCGGCGCCTCATGGGGATGCTGGCGCGCAAGGGATACAGCGGTGGCCTGGCCGCCGGGGTCATCCGCGAGGCGTTCGACAACGCCGGTGCCGCGGACGACGCCGTCGCCGGGTTCGACGAACTCGACGAGGACGCCCTGCTGCCCTGACCCACAGGGACACCCGACCCGGCGGCGGGCCGGCTCACGGGCGGGGCATGGAAGGCTGCCTGCGTGAGCCGGTCCGATCGCCCCACTGCTGTGCGCCGGGTGGGCCGCATGCTCCGTCGAGGAGTCCAGCAACTGGCCTTCGCAGCAGCCGTCGCCCGCGAACTCCTCCGGGGATCGCGGGACGACGAGCACGGGCTCGTCGTGGAGTCCGACGGTCCGGACGCTTGGGCGGGCTGACCGGCCCAGAGCGGTCCGGTCCGCGTGGCCGGCGGCGTTACGTGGGGTCGGGGTCGTTCGGGCCCTGGCGCGGTCCGGCGCTGCCGCCGACCTCGCTGACCCCGGCGTAGGGCTCGTGGCGCTTGCCGGCGTGCGCCTCGTCCTGCAGCCGCTCGACCAGGTGCGGGTAGTGCGCCTCGAACGCGGGGCGCTCCGAGCGGATCCGCGGGATCTCGACGAAGTTGTGCCGCGGGGGAGGCGAGGACGTCGCCCACTCCAGGGAGTTCCCGGCCCCCCACGGGTCGTCGCGCAGCGCGAGCTTTCCGTACTTCCACGACCGGACCACGTTGTAGAGGAACGGGATGATCGAGGCACCCAGCACGAAGCTGAAGATCGTCGAGACCATGTTCAGCGTCGTGAACGCGTCGGTGGGCAGGTAGTCCACGTAGCGGCGCGGCATGCCCTCGTTGCCCAGCCAGTGCTGGACGAGGAACGTGCCGTGGAAGCCGATGAACGTCAGCCAGAACTGCAGCTTGCCCAGCCGCTCGTCCATCATCCGGCCGCACATCTTCGGGAACCAGAAGGCGATGCCGGCGTTGGCGGCGAACACCACGGTGCCGAAGACGACGTAGTGGAAGTGGGCCACGACGAAGTAGGAGTCGTGGACGTGCCAGTCCAACGGCGGGCTGGCCAGCAGCACGCCGGTGAGACCACCGAGCAGGAAGGTGACCAAGAAGCCGATCGACCAGAGCATCGGCGTCTCGAAGGTCAGCTGACCCCGCCACATGGTGCCGATCCAGTTGAAGAACTTCAGCCCGGTCGGCACGGCGATCAGGTAGGTCAGGAAGGCGAAGAACGGCAGCAGCACCGCGCCGGTGGCGAACATGTGGTGCGCCCACACGGCCAGGGACAGGAAGCCGATGGCCAGGGTCGCGCCGACCATGCCCTTGTAGCCGAACAGCGGCTTGCGGGCGAAGACCGGGATGATCTCGGTGACGATGCCGAAGAACGGCAGCGCGATGATGTAGACCTCGGGGTGGCCGAAGAACCAGAACAGGTGCTGCCACAGCATCGGCCCGCCGTTCTCGGCCGAGTAGATCAGCGAGCCCAGGTTCCGGTCGGCCAGCAGACCGAACAGCGCGGCGGTCAGGATCGGGAAGGCCAGCAGGATCAGGATGCTGGTCACCAGGGCGTTCCAGGTGAAGATCGGCATCCGGAACATCGTCATGCCCGGCGCGCGCAGGCAGACGATCGTGGCGATGAAGTTGACCGCACCCAGGATCGTGCCCAGGCCGCTGACCGCCAGGCCGCTGATCCAGAGGTTCCCGCCCACGCCGGGGCTGTGGACGGGGTTGGAGAGCGGGGTGTAGGCGGTCCAGCCGAAGTCCGGCGCCCCGCCGGGGGTGAACAGGCTGGAGACCACGATCAGCGAACCGAGGAGGAACAGCCAGAACGACAGCGCATTCAAGCGGGGGAAGGCGACGTCCGGCGCGCCGATCTGCAGCGGCAGCACCAGGTTCGCGAACGCGAAGAACAGCGGCGTCGCGAACATCAGCAGCATCAGCGTGCCGTGCATCGTGAACAGCTGGTTGTACTGCTCCGGCGACAGGAACTGCAGCCCCGGACGCCCGAGCTCCGCACGCATGAGCATGGCCATCAGGCCGCCGAGGATGAAGAACGAGAACGACGCGACCAGGTACATCAGGCCGATCGTCTTGTGATCCGTCGTCCGCAGCAGGTTCGACAGCCGCGACCCCTTCACGGGCATCACGGCGGGGCTGGGCCGGCTGACGATCGGCCGCGGGGCGATCATGGTCATGCGGGCGCCCCCGGCCGGAGGCGGGCCGACAGCCCGGCGACGAAGCGGCAGCAACGGGACATGGACGGCCCCCGGTCCTCGACGGTCACGTGCGTCGCCCGGTGTCTGCAGGCGACTCCGCCATCGTGGACCATCCCCGCGCTGGACGAAAGCCGACGCCGGGCGGGGCCGGCGTCGGCGCCCTGGTCAGGTCGCGGCGTACCGGGCGGTGAGGTCGACCGCCGTGCCGCTGGAGGTGTCGGGGTCGGGCACCAGCCATGCGTCGTCCTGCTCGCGGCCCAGGGTCAGCCACCGGACGATGTCGGCGTCGAAGGTCGGCTCGGCCAGGGCCGGACCGCCGGCGGCCCCGAGGAAGGTCAGGTCCCGCTCGCTCCCGTCGTGCTGGCGGAGCACCACGCGGCAGCGCGCCCGGCGGTGCCGGGCCGGGGGCACGACCTCCCGGACGACGGCGAACTCCGCACCGGCGGCGGCCGCGAACTCGGTCGCCGCACGGCGGAGCCGGGCCACGAAGCGCTGGGCCGGGTCCAGGTGCGCGTCGGGCTGGACGAGCGCCAGGGCCAGGGCGCTGGCGCTGGCGACCGTCTCGATCGACATGGTCGTGTCGATGGCGGTGCGCGGAACGGGGGGAAGGCTGCGGCGCCGACCGGCGTGGATGGTCTCCATGGTGGCGATCAGTCTCGCCACGCCGCCACGGCCCGTCCGGGGGCGCGCCGACCGTGGGACGACTGAGACAGGCGAGGTGGGACCCCTCCGTCAGGCCCTGCTGGACAGCGCGACGTCGCCGGCCGGCCCGGCGGCCTCCTGCCTGCGCGCCACGACGGTACGGACCACGTGCACGAGCGTGGCACCCGCGACGAGCACGAGGACGCCGGCCACGACGTCGAGCAGGTAGTGGTTGCCCGACCCCAGGACGACGAAGAAGGTGCTCAGTGGATAGCCCACCCCCAGGAGCCGCACCCACGCACGGCGCGCGAAGAGGAGCAGCACCAGGCCGCACCAGGCGGCCCAAGCGCAGTGCAGCGAGGGCATGGCCGCGAACTGGTTGGAGATCGCGTCCGAGCCCGGGGTGCCCGACTCCGGCCACCAGCCCCACGCCGAGGTCTGGCTCATGACGTCGACGAAGCCTTCGTCGAGCAGCAGGCGGGGAGGCGCGGTCGGGAGCCAGTAGAAGCCGATCAGCGCCAGCGCGGTGGTCGTCATGAGGACGCCGCTGATCCTCCGGTACCAGGCCGGCCGCCGGACGAACAGCCAGACGAGCACCGCCGGGGTCACCAGGAAGTGCAGCGTGGCGTAGTGCAGCGCGACCGCGCCGGCGACGACGTCGGTGCGATGCACCCACTCGTTGAGCCAGCGCTCGCTCGCCAGTCCCCAGGAGTCCTCCAGTGCGAGGATCTCCCGGCCGTTGCGGTACGCGCGGCCGGCGACGTCCCCGACGCTGTTGCGCACCAGTGAGTAGATCCCGTACAGGACGCCGAGTACCGCGACCTCGACCCACCACCGGGGACGGGGCGGGGCGGGAGAGGCTGGAACGGCCACCGGGCTCGCCGGCGGAGCTGGCTCGCGGACGAGCTGCTCCAGGAGCACGCCGGAGGGCGAAGCGGTCACGATCCCTGTCCCTCTCGTCGGGGAGCCTGCCCTGTAGTCATCGGACGGGTGCGGGGCGAGCTTGACCCGGGCGGCCGGCCCGCCGCCCCCGACGCGCGGGGAGCGCACACCGCCGGCGTCCTCGCTGGGGTCAGGCGCCGCCCCCCACGGGGACGTTCGGGCCGGCGTCGGTGACCTCGGCCGCGCTGGACGAGGCCCGCCCCTGGCGTGCCTCGATGTAGGTCGCCAGCCGGCTCAGGGCGTAGTTGATGGCGATGTAGAGCAGACCGATGATGAAGAACGTCTGGATCGGGTTGTCGAGGTTGCGCTGGATGACCTTGCCCTGGCTGAGCAGCTCGTCGAAGTTTGCGATGAACGTGACCAGGGAGGTGTCCTTGAGCACCACGACCAGCTGGCTGATGATCGCCGGCAGCATGGTGCGGAAGGCCTGCGGCAGGAGCACGATCCGCATCGTCTGGCCGCGGGTCAGGCCGGTGGCCAGAGCCGCCTCCCGCTGACCGCTCGGCAGGGAGGCGATGCCCGCGCGCACGATCTCGGCGAAGACCACCATGTTGTAGGCGGTCAGCCCGATGATCAGGCCCCAGAACACCTGCCCGCCCGGAAGTCCGCGGAGGTCGACACCGACGGTCGGCAGGACCCGGACGCCGAAGTAGACCAGGATGACCACCGGCAGGCCGCGGAAGAGCTCCACCAGCGCGATCAGCGGGATCCGGCCCACGCGGCCCAGGGACAGCCGGGCCACGGCGATCAGCGTGCCCAGCACGATGGACAGGACCATCGCCACGGCCGCGGCCTTCAGCGTGTTCTCGATGCCCTCGCGCACCAGGCGCCAGACGGAGTCGAACGACTCGTTGGACGGGTCGATCCACGGTCCCCACAGCTCCATGGAGAACTGGTCCCGGTCGGCGAGCCGCTTGAGGACCAGTCCCACCAGGCCGGCCAGGACGAGGACGGCGATCACCGTCCCGATCAGGGTCCGGCGACGCGACTTGGGGCCCTGGGCGTCGTAGAGGACGCTCTCCTGCCGGCTCATCGGGCGATCGCCACCTTCCGCTCGATGACCTGCAGGATCGCCCCGGCCGGTAGCGTGATGAGCAGGAAGCCGACGGCGACGCCGACGAAGATGGGCAGCGTCTCCAGGCCGCGGGCGCTGGTCAGGGTCTGGCCGACGCTCCACAGGTCGCTGCCCACGCCGAACGCGCCGACGACGGCGGAGTTCTTGAACATGGCGATGATGACGCTGCCCAGCGGCGGTACCACGGTGCGCAGCGCCTGCGGGAGGACGACGAAGCGCAGCGTCTCGGAGAACTTCAGCCCGATCGACCGGGCCGCCTCGGCCTGCCCGGTGGGCACCGAGTTGATGCCCGAGCGGATGGCCTCGCAGACGAACGCGGAGGTGTAGAGGACCAGCCCGAGGACGCCGAAGAAGTAGTAGGTGCGGTTGAGCCCGACCTCGGGCAGCCCGAACGCGCAGGCGAAGAGCACCACGGTCAGCGGGGTGTTGCGGAAGGTCGTCACCCAGAACGAGCCGAACCCGCGCAGCGGCGGGACGGGGGAGACGCGGCAGGCAGCGATGACGGTGCCCAGCAGCAGCGAGCCGACCGTCGCCACCGCGATGATGCTCAAGGACGTCACGAATCCCTCGGCGAACATGTCGAGGTTGTCCAAGACGGGGTCCACGCGCGCTCCCTCCTCCCGGCTGGTGTCGTGCAGAGGTCCGCGGCCGGCCGGGTCGACCGGCCGGCCGCGGACCGCTGGTCAGGTCAGGCGCACTCGTCGAACTCGGGCAGCTCGGGGGTCTGGGTGCCCTCGATCTGGCCGGCGGTCGACTCCCAGGCCTCGAGGTAGGCCTCCTCGTTGTCGCGCAGCGTCTCGTGGATGAACTCGCAGAACTCGACGTCACCCTTGGGGATGCCGATGCCGTACGGCTCCTCGGTGAACTGCTCGCCGACGAGCTTGAACTCGCCGTCGGACTCGGAGACGAAGCCGAGCAGGATCACATTGTCGGTCGTGACGGCGTCGACCTGGCCGTTGCTCAGGGCGTCGGCGCACTGCTCGTAGCCCTCGAAGAGCACCAGCTGGTCAGGGCTGGCCAGGTAGGGGCGGATCTGCTCCGACGGGGTCGATCCGGTGACCGAGCAGATCTTGGCGTCCGGGTTGTCCATGAGCGAGTCCGGGCCCGTGATGTCCTCGTCGTCCGAGGCGACCATGATCTGCTGACCGGCCTGGTAGTACGGCCCGGCGAAGGAGATCCGCTCCTTGCGCGCGTCGTTGATCGTGTACGTCGCGACGACCATGTCGACCTCGCCGCGCTCGATGACCTCCTCGCGGACGGCCGAGGGGGTGAACTCCCACTCGATGTCCTCGGGCGCGATACCGAGGGCGCCGGCGATGATCTTGGCGACCTCGACGTCGAAGCCCTCGATCTCGCCCTCGAGGTTCTCCAGACCGAAGCCGGGCTGGTCGAACTTGGTGCCGATCGTGATCGTGCCGCGCTCGGCGATCTCGGCCATCGTCGTGCCGGCCTCGAACTCGGGAGCTTCGGCGACGCTCGGCTCAGCGGCGGAGTCGGAGTCGCCACCGCAGGCGGCGGCGGTCAGGGCGATGACAGACAGGGTGGCTACCAGGGCGGTGCGGCGGAGTTGCATGGGGTCGGTCCTCTCGCTGGTTGGCTGGTGCGGTCAGTGGGTGAGGATCTTGGAGAGGAAGTCCTTGGCCCGGTCGGACCGAGGCGCGGTGAAGAAGGTCTCCGGGTCCGCCTCCTCGACGATCCGGCCGCCGTCCATGAACACCACGCGGTTGGCCGCCCGGCGGGCGAAGCCCATCTCGTGGGTGACGACGACCATCGTCATGCCGTCCTTGGCGAGGCCGACCATGACGTCGAGGACCTCGTTGATCATCTCGGGGTCCAGTGCCGAGGTCGGCTCGTCGAAGAGCATCACCTTCGGCTCCATCGCCAGGGCCCGGGCGATGGCCACGCGCTGCTGCTGCCCGCCGGAGAGCTGGGCCGGGTACTTGTCGGCCTGCGCGGTGACGCCGACCCGCTCCAGCAGCTCGCGGGCGCGCTTCTCGGCGTCGGCCTTCGACAGCTTCCGGACCTTGATGGGCCCGAGCGTGACGTTCTCGAGGATCGTCTTGTGCGCGAACAGGTTGAAGCTCTGGAACACCATGCCGACGTCGCTGCGCAGCTTCGCCAGCTCCTTGCCCTCCTCGGGCAGGCGCTGGCCGTCGATGGTGATCTCACCCTTCTCGATGCCCTCGAGCCGGTTGATCGTGCGGCACAGCGTCGACTTGCCGGAACCGGAGGGGCCGATGACCACGACGACCTCGCCGCGGTCGATCGACAGGTCGATGTCCTGCAGGACGTGGAGTTCGCCGAACCACTTGTTGACGCCGGACAGGCGGACGAGAGGCTCTCCGTTGGGACGGCTGGTCACCCTGGGGACCCTAAGCGCCATCGGGCACCGGAGGTCACCGACGCGTGATCACGAAGGCGTAACGAAGGCGTCCGTTCCCCCGACCGGGGCACCGGCGATCGGCGGTGGGCCGGTGGCGGGGGCGCCGTACCCTCGCTGCTGTCATGGAGAGCGCAGTGGAGAGCCCCGAGCGCACCTACCGGGTGCGCACCTACGGGTGCCAGATGAACGTGCACGACTCCGAGCGGCTGTCCGGCCTGCTCGAGGAGGCCGGCTACGCGCCCGCCGCCGAGGGCGCCGATGCCGACGTCGTCGTCCTCAACACCTGTGCCGTCCGCGAGAACGCGGACAACCGCCTCTACGGCAACCTCGGCCACCTGCGGCCGGTCAAGGACGCCCGGCCCGGGATGCAGATCGCCGTCGGAGGCTGCCTGGCGCAGAAGGACCGCGGCGAGATCGTTCGCCGCGCCCCGTGGGTGGACGTCGTCTTCGGTACCCACAACGTGGGCTCCCTGCCGGCGCTGCTCGACCGTGCGCGGCACAACGCCGAGGCGCAGGTCGAGATCGTCGAGTCGCTCGAGGTCTTCCCGTCGACGCTGCCGGCGAAGCGCGACTCCGCCTACTCCGGCTGGGTCTCGATCAGCGTGGGCTGCAACAACACCTGCACGTTCTGCATCGTCCCGGCGCTGCGCGGCAAGGAGAAGGACCGCCGTCCGGGCGAGATCCTCGCCGAGGTGCAGGCGCTGGTGGACCAGGGCGTGCTCGAGGTGACCCTGCTGGGCCAGAACGTCAACGCCTACGGCGTCGAGTTCCGCGAACGGGGCGCGTTCGCCGACCTGCTCCGCTCGGCCGGCCGGATCGACGGCCTGGAGCGGATCCGGTTCACCAGCCCGCACCCGCGCGAGTTCACCGACGACGTCATCGACGCCATGGCCGAGACCCCGGCCGTCTGCCACCAGCTGCACATGCCGCTGCAGAGCGGGTCCGACGACGTGCTGCGCCGGATGCGCCGCGGTTACCGGCAGGAGCGCTACCTCGGGATCATCGACCGGGTCCGCGCGGCCATGCCCGACGCGGCCATCACCACCGACATCATCGTGGGCTTCCCCGGCGAGACCGAGGCCGACTTCGAGCAGACCCTCGAGGTCGTGCGACAGGCCCGCTTCGCCAGCGCCTTCACCTTCCAGTACTCCAAGCGCCCGGGGACGCCGGCGGCCGAGATGGACGAGCAGCTGCCCAAGGAGGTCGTCCAGGAGCGCTACCTGCGGCTGACCGCGCTGCAGGAGGAGATCAGCTGGGCGGAGAACCGCGCCCAGCTGGGTCGCCGGGTCGAGCTGCTGGTCGCCGCGGGGGAGGGCAGCAAGGACGCAACCACCGGCCGGCTGTCCGGCCGCGCGCGCGACGGCCGGTTGGTGCACTTCACGGGCGCCGACGGCGTCCGGCCCGGCGACGTCGTCGGGACGGTCGTGACCGACGCCAAGCCGCACTTCCTCGTCGCCGACGGCGTGCTCCTGTCGCACCGCCGCACCCGGGCGGGCGACGCCAGCGAGACCGGCACCCGCCCGACCACGCCGGGCGTCTCGCTGGGGATGCCGCGCATCGGCGTCCCCGAACCGCTGCCGGCCGTCACCTCCGGCTGCTGACCGTCGGAGATCAGCGGCGGGACGCGCTCTTCTCGGCCTCGGCCAGCCATTCGCGGCGGGTGGCCAGGTTGGCCTGGGCCTCGTCGATCCGCTTCTGGTCGCCGGCGGCCTCGGCCTTGGCGAGCTGCTCCTCGGCCTTGGTGACGGCGGCGCGCATGGAGGTGACCATCGGGTTCTCCGGTGCGGTACGGACACGACCGGCGTCGGCGGCGCCGCGCACCTTCTGCTCGACGGCCTGCATGCGGTCCTCGAGCTGGCGCATCGCACCGCGCGGCACGTGCCCGATGGCGTCGTAGCGCTCCTGGATCTTGCGCAGCGCGTTCTGCGCTCCGCGGAGGTCCTTGGACGGGTCGAGCTTCTCCGCCTCGGCGAGCAGCTCCTCCTTGAGCTTCTGGTTCGCCTGCTCCTCGCCGGTGCGGGCCTTGTCCGACTCGGTGCGGGCGGAGAAGAAGACGTCCTGGGCGGCGCGGAACTGCTTCCACAGGTCGTCGTCGCCGTCCCGGCCGGTGCGGGGCACGGCCTTCCAGCGGTCCATGAGCGCGCGCATCGCCGCGCTGGTCGGCCCCCACTCGGTGGAGGTCGACAGCCGCTGCGCCTCCTTGATCAGCTCCTGCTTGGCCGCGCGGGCCTCGCCCCGCTGGGCGTCGAGCTGGGCGAAGTGCGCGCCGCGGCGACGGCCGAAGGCGTCCCGCGCGGCGGCGAAGCGGGTCCACAGCGCCTCGTCGGTCTTGCGGTCGATCCCGCGGATGGTCTTCCACTCCTCGACGATGGCCTTGAGCCGGTCACCGGCGGCCTTCCACGAGGTGGACTCCTCGGCGATCTTCTCCGCCTCGGCGGCCAGAGCCTCCTTGCGAGCGATTTGGGCGGCGCGCGCGGCGGCCTTCTCCGCGCGGGACTCGGCGGCCGCGGAGTCGGCCGTGCCGACCATGGCCCGGGCGCGGGCGGCGAGCCCCTCGAGGTCGCCGACGGCTGCGGCCGACGGGATCGACTCGGCGAGTGCCTGCGCCTTGTTCTTGATCTCGGCCGGGTTGCCGGTGTGCGCCTTCAGCCGCGCTTCGAGCAGCGAGACCTCGGTGGCGAGGTCGTCGTACCGGCGGGCGTAGTGCGCCAGCCCGGCCACGGGCTCGCCGGCCTGCCAGGAACCGACCACGCGCTCGCCGTCCGCCGTCCGGACGTAGACGGTGCCGTCCTCGTCGACGCGCCCCCACAGCGAGGGGTCGCTGACCGGGGACTCGGCCGCGGGAGCGAGCGCCGCGGGCGTGGGGACGGGAACGGCGGGGCCTAGTACCGGGGACGCCGGTGCCGCGGTGCCGGGAGCCGGGGGAGTCGCCTCGTCCGGGCCCGTCGCCGGGGCGGGGGAGGCCTCCTCGGCAGTCGCCGCGTCAGCGGTCTCCTCGACGGCGTCCGCAGGGGGGACGGCCGCCTGCGGAGCCGCCTCCTCGAGCGTCTCCGCGACCGGGAGGGCGACCTCGGGTGCTGCCGCCTCGCCGGCGGTGGGCGCTTCGGGCGTGCCCGCCCCCGGCGTCACCGCCGCCGAGGGCTGCTCCACCTCCGGCTGCGCCACGTCGGGGGTCTCCACAACCGGTGGAGTGGCCTGCTGCGCCCCGCTGACGGGGTTGTCCGTGCTCGACACTCCGGCAGTGTCCCACGTCCCATCGGGAACACTGAGGGCGTGAGTGCCGATGCGGGGGGACCGTCCGAACGGGGGAACGCCAGGAGCGTGACCGTCGCCTTCTGCCCGGCCGCGCCGCTGCTGCTGCCCGCGGTCGAGATCAGCGCCGTCCCGGAGACGGCCGATCTGCGCCGGGCGTGCGCCGCGGCCGTCGAGGCGATGCTGGCCGCGGGCCCCGGAACCGTCGTCGTCGTGGGCCCGGAGGCTCCCGCCGGAGCGAGGTACGGGGCCGGGGACGTCGCGTCCCTGCGCGGCTTCGGCCTGGACGTCGACGTGCCCTTCGCCGGGCCGCCGGCGGCGGGCGGCTCCACCGCCCCGCCCGTGTTCGCCGTGGGCGCCTGGCTGCTGGACGAGGCCGGCTTCTCCGGGGCGCGGGTGGGCGTGGGCCCGGACGAGCTCGCTCGGGTGCTGGCCGGGATCGCCGGCCCCGTCGGGGTGCTCGCGCTGGGCGACGGCTCCGCCCGGCGAGGCGTGAAGGCGCCCGGGTACCTGGACGAGGCGGCCGCGCCGTTCGACGCCGGCGTCGCCGAGTCCCTCGCCGCGGGCGACGCCGCAGCACTCGCCGCGCTCGACCCCACGGCGGGGGAGCGGCTGCTCGCCGCCGGCGTGCCCGTGTGGCGGGCGGTCGGCGCCGCGCTGACCGGCCGGGCGGTCGCCGGGCGCCTGCATGCCGACGTCGCACCGTTCGGCGTCGGCTACCTGGTCGCCGACTGGACGACGGGGTGAGCGCGCTCCCACCGGTCGTCGCGGTGGTCGGGCCGACCGCGACGGGGAAGACGGCCCTGGCCGTGGCGCTCGCCCACCGGCTGGGAGGCGAGGTGGTCAACGCCGACTCGATGCAGCTCTACCGCGGGATGGACATCGGTACCGCCAAGCCCGACGAGGCCGAGCGCGACGGCGTGCCGCACCACCTGCTCGACCTGTGGCACGTCCGCGAGCCGGCGTCGGTGGCCGAGTACCGGCGCCGTGCGCGCGCGGAGATCGACCGGCTGCGGGCAGCCGGCGTCGTCCCGCTGCTGGTCGGCGGCTCCGGGCTCTACGTGCGCGCCGTCCTCGACGAGCTCGACTTCCCGGGCACCGATGCCGCCGTGCGTGCTCGCCTGGAGGCCGAGCTGGCCGAGGTCGGGCCGGCGGCGCTGCATGCCCGGCTGGCGGAGGTCGATCCCGCGGCGGCCGCGGCCGTGCTGCCCAGCAACGGACGGCGGATCGTGCGCGCCCTCGAGGTCGTCGAGCTGACCGGCGGGCCGTTCCGCGCCACGCTGCCGGAGCCCGCGCCGCACTATCCGGCGGTCGTGCTCGGCCTGGACCGCGAGCCCGCGGAGCTGGACGCCCGGGTCGCCGCCCGGGTCGAGCGCATGTGGGCCGCCGGCTTCGTCGCGGAGGTGGAGGCGCTGGCCGCCGACGGCCTCCGGGAGGGGCCGACGGCGTCCCGCGCGCTGGGCTACGCGCAGGTGCTGGCGCAGTTCGACGGGGCGCTGACCCCGGAGGAGGCGCGTGAGCGGACCGTCAGCAGCACGCGGCGCTTCGTCCGCCGGCAACGCTCCTGGTTCCGCCGCGACGCGCACACCACCTGGCTCGACGCCGCCGCTCCCGGCCTGGTCGACGACGCCGCCGCCGTGATCACCGACCGTACGATCGGGCCGTGACCGCCACCCCCCGCGTGCTGACCGGGCACGGCACCGAGAACGACTTCGTCGTGCTGCCCGACCCCGACGGGTCGGTGTGGCCGGGCGACCGCCTGGACGCCGCCATGGTGCGCCGGCTGTGCGACCGCCGCGGCGGGCTCGGTGGCGACGGCGTGCTGCGGTTGGTGCGCAGCGAGCACGTGCCCGACGCCGCCGCCGTCCTGGGCGCCGACCTGCAGGCCTGCGAGTGGTTCATGGACCACCGCAACGCCGACGGTTCCTTCGCGGAGATGTGCGGCAACGGCATCCGGCTGTTCCTCCACGCGCTGGTCGCCGAGGGGCTGCTCGACCGGTCCGCGTGTGCCGACGGAGTCCTGGTCGGCACCCGCGGCGGTCCGCGGCGGGTGGGCGCGGCGGCCGACGGCGGCTACTGGGTCGACATGGGGCCGGCCCGCGAGTTCGGTCGGGGGACGGCGCAGCTCGACGGCCGCACGTTCGACGGGCTCGCCGTCTCGATGGGCAACCCCCACCTGGCCGCGCTGACCGACGTGGACGTGGACACCCTCGACCTGACCGCTGCGCCCAGCTTCGACGAGGAGCTGTTCCCCGACGGGGTCAACGTCGAACTGGTCAACGTCCTCGAGCCGGGGGAGCACGTGCGGCTGCGGGTGTTCGAGCGGGGCGTGGGGGAGACCCGCTCCTGCGGGACGGGTGCCTGCGCCGCGGCCTACGCCGCGCTCGCGGTCGAGGGGCGTCGGGAGGGAACCGTGATCGTCGACGTGCCCGGAGGTCGCCTGTCGGTGCAGGTCGGCCCCCGGACCACGGTGCTCACCGGACCGGCGGTGCTCGTGTCGGCCGGATCGCTGTGCCGGGAGTGGCTCGGCGACTGACGCCTCAGCGGCGGTCGTCGTCGGGCGGCGTCGGGACCATCGCGTCGTCGTCGTCGGTGGCCGGAGGGGTGGGTGGCGCCCCGCGGCCGCTGTCCTGGTCGGCGCCCCCGCCCATCGGGTTGCGCGGCGGGCCACCGATGCCCACCGGGTCCCGGCCGGGGTCCTCCAGCTCACTGTTCGAGCCGAGACTGCTGGATCCGCTGCCACTCATGTCCGACCTCCTCGCTGGGTTGCGTCGCCAAGGCCCTACCCGGCTCCGGGCCGGTCACCCACGGCCGCCGGCGGGAACGTCGGCCGCGCCGCGCGCCGGGTGGTCGTCGGGTACCGCGCCGCCGTCCCAGGCGTCCGGCAGTTCACGCATCCCGATCAGCGGGCTCGTCACGACCCAGGCCGCGGCCAGTGCCTGGCCGGCCGCGGCGATCCAGAGCGTGGGCACCACCCCGATCCAGGTGCCCAGCACACCGCCCAGCAGTCCACCCAGCGGCATGGTGCCGAAGACGAGGAAGCGGACGGAGGCGTTCATCCGGCCGAGCAGCTCGGGTGGGCACAGGCGCTGGCGGAAGCTGACCTGCACGACGTTGTAGGCGACGACCGCCCAGCTGTAGCCGAACATGCCGACGACGAGCAGCAGTTCGGCCGGTCCCACCGCCGCCAGCGGGGTGAGTGCGGCGAACGGCAACAGCAGGAGCGCCGAGAGGGGGATGGCGCGTCCCTCGCCCACCAGCCGGGCGAACCGGGCCGCCGTCACCGCGCCGACGAGGCCGCCCGCGGCGCCGGCGGACAGCACCAGCCCGAGGGTGCTCTCCGGGATGCCGAGGGTGCGCAGGGCGAAGAGCACCAGCAGTGCCGTGGACATGGAGTGGAAGAGGTTGGCGGTGCCGGTGCAGGCGACGATCCGGCGCAGCAGTGGGTGCCGGAGGACGAAGGACAGCCCCTCGGCGATCTCCGTGCGCAGCCGGCGCCGGGTCGACCGGTCGGGCACCACGTCCACGTGCCGGATGCGGGCGATGAAGAACGCCGAGAGCAGGAAGGTCAGCGCGTTGGCGGCGATCAGCAGCGGGGGTCCAAGGAAGCGCAGCAGGACGCCGGTGAGGCCGGGGCCGGCGACCTGCGCGACCGCGCGACTGGCCTCGAGCTTCCCGTTGCCGTCGACGATCTGGTCGCGGGCGACCAGCGTGGGCAGATAGCTCTGGTAGGCGACGTCGAAGAACACGGTGGCGGTGCCGGTGACCGCGGCGACCACGAACAGCTGTGGCAGGGCGAGCGCGTCGAGCAGGTGGGCGACCGGCAACGAGGCCAGCGCCGCGGCTCGGACCAGGTCGTTGACCATGAGCACCCGCTTGCGCCGCCAGCGGTCCACCCACGCGCCGGCAGGCAGCCCGATGACGAGGAAGGCGGCCGTCTCCAGCGCGACGAGCACGCCCATCTCCAGCGGCGTCGCATCGAGGACGCCGACCGCCAGCACCGGCAGGGCGAGCAGGGTGATCTGGGTGCCCACCTGGCTGACCGTCTCCGCGGCCCAGAGCTGCCGGAAGTCGTGGTGGCGCCACAGGCCGGCGGTAGTGGTCACGGGGGTAGCGTCGGCCCACTGATTGGGAAATGTCAATCACTCGCGCCGTGTCGCCTAGCCTGAGCCCATGACGGAGGAGGCCGGGCCGCGCATCCAGGGCGAGAAGCGCAGGGCCACCGACGCCGAGGCCCGAGCGCTGGCCTCCGCGGTACGGCTGCGGATCCTGCGGTTGTGCTACTCCGAGCCGCTCACGAACAAGGAGCTGGCGCAGCGACTCGGTCGCAACCCGGCCACCGTGCTGCACCACGTGCGCACCCTCGTCGACACCGGCTTCCTGGAGGCGCAGCCGGCGCGGCGGGGCACTCGCGGCTCGCGGGAGGTGCCCTACCTCGCCACCGGCAAGAGCTGGTTGATGGACATCGACGACCGGACCCCGCCGGCGCGCGACCCGATGCTGGCCGCGTTCCTGGAGGAGGTCGCCGCGGTGGGGGAGCGTCGGTTGTCGAGCTCCCGGCTGGGTCTGAGGCTGGCGCCGGACGACCTGGCGGAGTTCCGCGCCCGGCTGCACGGCCTGCTCGACGAGTTCGCCCGCCGCCCGGTGGATCCGCGGGCCGAACGCTGGTCCCTCTACCTCGGGATGCATCCGGAGGCCTGAGGCGTTGCACCCAGCGATGACAACTCGCATGACGGTCGCCAAAGACCGTGCCACTCTGGAGCCGATGACGACCGCCCCCGAACGCCTGCCGCTCGACGACGAGAGCCGCTCCGCGCCCACCGCGCGCCGCGACGAGACCGACGACACCACCGGTTCCTACGCCCTCGAGGCCCGTGGCGCGCTGCGCCGCGTCGCTGGGCTGTCGACCGAGCTGGCCGACGTCACCGAGGTCGAGTACCGGCAGCTGCGCCTCGAGCGTGTGGTGCTGGTCGGCGTCTGGACCGAGGGGACCCAGGCCGACGCCGACCGCTCGCTCGCCGAGCTGGCCGCCCTGGCCGAGACCGCCGGTTCGCAGGTGCTGGAGGCCGTGAGCCAGCGCCGCGACAAGCCCGACGCGGCCACCTACGTCGGCTCCGGCAAGGCCGCCGAGATCCGCGACATCGTGGCCGCCACCGGCGCCGACACGGTGATCTGCGACGGCGAGCTGACCCCGGGCCAGCTCAACCAGCTGGAGAAGGTGCTCAAGGTCAAGGTGGTCGACCGGACCGCGCTGATCCTCGACATCTTCGCCCAGCACGCCACCAGCCGGGAGGGCAAGGCCCAGGTCGAGCTGGCGCAGATGCAGTACATGCTGCCGCGGCTGCGCGGCTGGGGTGAGTCGATGTCCCGGCAGGCCGGTGGCCGGGTCGCCGGCGGTGGCGGCATCGGTACCCGAGGCCCGGGTGAGACGAAGATCGAGACCGACCGGCGGCGGATCCGGTCGCGGGTCAGCAAGCTGCGCCGCGAGATCGCCGGCATGGCGACCGCCCGGGCCACGCAGCGGAGCAGCCGCGACCGCAACGCGACCCCCAGCGTCGCGATCGCCGGCTACACCAACGCCGGCAAGTCCAGCCTGCTCAACCGGCTGACCGGCGCCGGGGTACTGGTGGAGAACGCCCTGTTCGCGACCCTCGACCCCACGGTGCGCCGCGCCGAGGGCCCGGACGGCCGCGAGTACACCCTCACCGACACCGTCGGGTTCGTCCGGCATCTGCCGCACCAGCTCGTCGACGCCTTCCGGTCGACGCTCGAGGAGGTCGCGGCGGCCGACCTGCTGCTGCACGTCGTCGACGGCTCCGACCCCGACCCGCTGGGCCAGATCAACGCGGTCCACGTCGTGCTCCAGGACATCGACGCGTCCGCGGTGCCCGAGGTCATCGTCGTCAACAAGGTCGACGCCATGGACGAGGAGGCGATCCTCACCCTCCGCCAGGCGCTACCCGGCGCGGTGTGGGTCTCGGCGCGCACCGGTGCCGGCATGGACACGCTGCGCGAGCTGATCGCCGCGCGGCTGCCGCACCCGGAGGTCGACGTCGACGTCCTGGTGCCCTACGACCGCGGCGACCTGGTCGCCCGCGTGCACCGGGACGGCGAGGTGCTGGCGGAGGCGCACGAGGCCGGGGGGACCCGCCTGACCGCGAAGGTGGACGGCGCCCTGGCGGCGGCGCTGGAGGAGTTCGCCGACTCGGTCGGCTGACCCTTCCGTGCGACGGTCGGCTCGTCCAGGTCACGACGAGGTCACGGGCCGGTACGGTGAGCGGGTGACCAGCGGCACGGTGTGCGAGGCCGGCGTGCCCGAGCGCTCCCGCGCGGTCTCGATCGGCCGCCCGCCGTGGTGGGCGCCGCTCCTGGCCCTGCTCGTGGGGGGCCTGATCACCGCCGACCTGCTCGCCGGTGGTGTCCTGGAGCGGCTGGACTTCTGGGTCTCCGATGCCGTACGGGGCTGGGGCCTGCGCGATTCGGCCGCCTATCCGGTCTTCTGGGCGGTCACCCAGCTCGGCGGCCGGGGCGCGATCCTCATCGTGCTGTCCGTCCTGGTCGGCTACCTGGCCTGGCGGCACCGCACGGCGGTTCCGCTGCTGCGCGTGCTGCTCGCGCTGGGCACGCTGACCATCGGTGTCTACGCGGTCAAGTTCGGAACCGGCCGGACCGCGCCCGGACACCCCGACGAGCTCTTCTTCCACGTCGACGGCGCCTCGTTCCCCTCGGGCCACGTGGCCAACGCCGTCATCATGTGGGGCGTCGCCCGGTGGCTGGCCGTCGAGTACGGACTGCCCGCCAGGGTGCAGCGCGCATTCTGGTGGCTCAGCGTCGCGGGACCGATCGCCACCGGCGTCTCCATGGTCTCGCTGGACTTCCACTGGGTCACCGACGCCGTCGTGGGAGCCGCGGTCGGCATCGTGCTGCTGGGCGTGGTTCACGCGCTGGACGCCCTCGTTCTGTCACGCTGGTTCGGTGCCCGAGCAGGCCGGCAGCCCGCCTAGCGGCTCCTCGGGCCGGCGTCCCTTCCCGGCCGCACGACTCGGGGCGGTACTGCTGCTTGGGTGCGCTCTGCCGCTCGTCGCGCTCCCAGCGGCCTCGGCCGAGGAGTCCGGAGCACCGGCCGCCGAGTCGTCCGTGCGCTGCCAGATCACCGATCCCTCCCTCCCGGAGATCTCGGGGCTGGTCGACCTCGGCGAGCGCATGGTGGTCATGAACGACGGCGGGGAGCAGTTGAGCCTCTCGGTTCTGGACTCCGCCTGCCGGGTCGTCGAGACGCGCACCGCGGCCGTCGATCCCTACGACCCCGAGGATCTCGCGCTCGGCGCCGACGGCACGTTCTGGCTGGCCGACATCGGCGACAACACCGCAGTCCGCTCGACTGTCGCGCTCCTGGCGCTCCGTGCGGACGGCACCGCGGCCGTGCACCGGCTCACGTATCCCGACGGGGCGCACGACGCGGAGGCGCTGCTCCTCGCGCCCGACGGCACGCCGTACGTGGTGACCAAGGAGGTCCTGGGTTCCAGCGGCGTGTACCGGCCCACGGCCCCGCTGTCGACGACCGCGGTCGTACCGATGGAACGGGTGGCGACGGTCAACATGACCCTGACCGGCACCCCGGGCGGCCCGGTCGGCCGGGCCGGTCAGCTGCTCGTCACCGGGGGAGCGGTCGCGCCGGACGGGCACGCGCTGGCGCTGCGCACCTACACCGACGCCTACGTGTGGCCGCTCAGCGGTTCCGACGTCGTCGGGGCGCTCGCCGGCACGCCGGTACGGATACCCCTGCCCGAGTCGCCGCAGGGCGAGGCGATCAGCTTCACCGCCGACAGCCAGCAGCTCCTGATCGCGAGCGAGGGCGTGCCGAGTGACGTCGTCGCGGTGTCGGTGCCGTCGTCCTCGCCGCCGGCCGCGACCGCGGAAGCTGACGAGGGCGGACCACTGCCGAGCATGGCCGACCTCACCGACTCGGCCACCTCGACGACGGTCACCACTGTCCTCACCGCCGCTGCAGTGGCGACCGTCGCGGTCTGGATCGGCAGCAGGTTGCGCCGCCGCCCCTAGGTCCGGGTCAGACCCGGCGCAGGACCGAGACCACGCGGCCGAGGACCGTGGCGTCGTCGCCCGGGATCGGCTCGTACGCGGGGTTGTGCGGCAGCAGCCAGACGTGCCCGTCGCGGCGCTTGTAGGTCTTCACCGTCGCCTCGCCGTCGATCATGGCGGCCACGATCTCGCCGTTCTCCGCGTTCGGCTGCTGGCGCACGACCACCCAGTCGCCGTCGCAGATCGCCGCCTCGATCATCGAGTCGCCCACGACCTTGAGCATGAAGAGGGTGCCCTCGCCGACGAGCTCGCGCGGGAGGGGGAACACGTCCTCCACCGCCTGCTCGGCCAGCACCGGCCCGCCGGCCGCGATCCGGCCGACCAGCGGGACGTAGGTCGGAGCGGCGGCCGGCTCATCGGTGCCCGTCAGGGGTTCGCCGACCGGAGTGCCCGGGCGGGAGGTCTCGCCCGGGAGACGGACGTCGAGGGCTCGCGGACGGTTCGGGTCGCGCCGCAGCCAGCCCTTCTTCTGCAGCACGGAGAGCTGGTGGGCCACCGAGGAGGCGGAGGAGAGGCCCACCGCCTCGCCGATCTCGCGCACGGAGGGGGGATAGCCGCGACGGTCGATGGAATCGCGGATGACCTCGAGGACCCGGCGCTGGCGCTGGGTGAGGCCGTCGCCGTCCGCCCCGCGGTCGGGGAACGAGCGCACCGTCGCCGCGCCGCTCTCCGTGCCCGGCTCCGTCGTCGCGCCCCGCGCGCGCCGGCTCCCCGGCGTACCGCTCTTCTCCGCCACGTCTCCTCCTCGCCGACCGCAGCTACGGCCGTGCTGGTTGCGTCGGGAGAACCGTAGCGCCGATCGAGCCCGCTTTCAAACAGGTGTTCGAAGAAAGTGCCCGTGTCGGGTCGCTTCTGTCGGACCGGTCCGGTAGACATCGCACAGACGTTCGATTCGAACAGGAGTTCGAACGAACCGGTGGTGCAGGAGCGGTCGGGAGGAGCAGTCGTGGGAAGCGTGGCACGGGCCGTGGTGGAGTTCGACGAGTCGGTACTGGCGCCGTGGCGGCCGCCGCTCGCGGCGGGCGCAGCCGTCCGGCGGGTGCCCCTGCGTGCGGTGCCGGACCCGGCACCGCGGCACCCCGCAGGACCGCGCCCGGTCCCCGGTCGGCCGGGGGTGGCGCGCCCCGATCTCCGTCGGCCGGCACCGGCGGGTCCGGTTCGTCCGGCAGATCGTGGTCGGGTCCCGGCGCCTGCGCTCCGGCTGACCCGACGGGCACGGCGTCTGGGCCTGGTGCTCGGCCTGGCGGTCGGTGTGGCCCTGGGGTCCTGGGTGGGGTCGGCGGTGGCCGGGGACGGACAGCAGTTGCGCCTGGTGGGGGAGAGCAGCGTGGTGGTGCGGCCGGGGGACTCGCTCTGGTCGATCGCCACGTCCGTGGCCGGCGAGGAGGACGTGCGTCCGGTGATCGACGAGATCCGAGAGCTCAACGGTCTGGCCGACGCCACCGTGGTCCCCGGTCAGGTACTGCTGCTGCCGTGACGGTGACGCCGCATACGCAGCGGACGGGTCGGCGACAGGGCAACACCTCTCCAACCTGCCCCGCCGACTTCGTCAACCCTCAGCGCGGCTACGTCACGGACCGTGGTGGCACGAACGCCTACGGTCGTCATGTGTCAGGCGCCATGGAAAGTCGTGCAGCGGTGTTCACCAGTTCCCCCCAGGCCGTCGAGGTCTACCAGGCGGGCGCGTGGTGGTCCGGTGAGCTGCTGGGCTGGCGTCACGACGCTTCCGGTGCCTGCGAGGTGTGGGTGCGCGTGGTCGTGGGCGGCGTCGAGGAGTCGGCATGGACCGATCTCGCCGACCTCCGGCTGCCGGAGCGTCACCTCGCCGTGGCGCCCCGGCTGGGTGCTGCCGACTCCCGGGTGCAGCAGGAGCTCCCGACCGGTCAGGCGGTCGCAGTCCTCCGCGGCACGAGCCGCTCCGGAGACGCCTCGCAGACCGCCGCGCTGCCGATGATCCGCGACATGGCGCCGGCTGCTGGGCGAGCGAGCGGTTCCGTGCGCTCCGGCGGCCGTCGCCGCGCCCCCGAGGACGGCGACATCCAGCTCGTCTCCGCGGCCACGGTGCCTGTTCCGGCCGGCCGGCACCGCGCCCCCGACGACGAGGGGCGGCACCGCGCCGCCGACACCGGTGTCGTGGGCCGGGCCGATGAGTTCCGCCTCGCGTCCGTCGACACCCAGGCGGTTCCCGAGCCGCGCCGCCCGGTCCGCCCGGCCGGCGGTGGATGGTCGGCACCGTCGGCACCGTCGGCGCGTCCGTCGCGGGCGGAGGAGTCGATCGGCCGGTCCGAGGTCTGCGGAGGCCGCGGCGATGCCGAGCCGGACCTGCTGACCCGGCCGATGCGGCTGAGCGACCACGTCCCGCACGCGCGCCGTCCGCGGCTGGACGGCTCCCTCTCCGGCGTCTGACACGGGTACGCGGCCCAGGGAGCGGCCGTGCGTCGACGAGCTGTCCCCGGGCCCTTCGTGGACTCCGTCGTCGTTCGTGTCGCTCGCCGGCAGCGGGTCCACGGGTCATGCACGCCACTCCGGCGGACCGCCGCCGGTCCGGACGGGCCTCGCCCGGGCGCTGTCCGGAGGGACTTCCGGAGCCGTCCGGCACCCGTCCGGCGCGTCGCGCGGGCGTGTCGTGTGGCTCGTGGGACGGGCTGTTCCTGCAGGTGACAGGCGTGCCGGAACGGAACACGCCAGAGGTCGGATCGCTTGCACATCTAGTGGGGACAGGCTTAGGGTCCCACTAGATCTAGTAGTTACAGAGCTGTAAGCCCGTCCACAGGTCCGTCCTCAGGTTCTCCCCCGGACATCCACCGGATGTCCCCAGGAGGCTCCACAGGACGGTTCCGGGCGGGGAGCAGCCGAGGGAGGTGAACCGCGGTGCGTTGCCCGTTCTGCCACAACCCCGACAGTCGGGTGATCGACTCGCGGGAGGCCGACGAGGGGGCAACCACCCGACGTCGCCGTTCGTGTCCCCAATGCAGTCGGCGGTTCACCACCGTCGAGGAGGCGGTCCTCGCCGTCGTCAAGCGCAGCGGTGTCAGCGAGCCGTTCAACCGGTCGAAGGTGGTCGCCGGCGTCCGCCGGGCCTGCCAGGGCCGGCCGGTCGACGAGGACCAGCTGCAACTGCTGGCCCAGCAGGTCGAGGACACCATCCGGGCCACCGGGGCGGCGGAGGTGCCCAGCAACGAGGTCGGGCTCGCGATCCTGCGCCCGCTGCGCGAGCTGGACGAGGTCGCCTACCTGCGCTTCGCCAGCGTCTACCGGGCCTTCACCTCGGTGGCCGACTTCGAGAAGGAGATCGCCGAACTGAAGGCCCGCACGGCCGTGGGGTCCGTCCTCGAGGTCGCGCCCTCCGGCGGCCGCTCCGGCCGCTGAGAACTGTCAGACCCGAGCGCTAGACAACAGTCCGAGCACCTCGATCGCGGCTCTTCCCCAGCCACCGATCCACCCACCGCGCGGCTCCACGGCGCGCATCGAGCACCACACCGCGAGCACACACGACCAGGGAGAGCTCCACACCATGACCGAGACCGACGACCGCTTGGCCGGCACCCGTGCACGGCGCAACGGCAAGGCGCCCAGCCGCAAGGGTCTGAAGATCAAGCGCGTCTTCACCACCGCCGGTGTGCACCCCTACGACGAGGTGACCTGGGAGCGCCGCGACGTCGTCATGACCAACTGGCGCGACGGCTCGATCAACTTCGAGCAGCGCGGTGTCGAGTTCCCCGCCGAGTGGAGCATCAACGCCACGAACATCGTCACCACGAAGTACTTCCGAGGTGCGGTCGGCACCCCGCAGCGCGAGACCAGCCTCCGCCAGCTCATCGACCGGGTGGTGCTCACCTACGGTGCGGCCGGTCGCGAGCACGGCTACTTCGCCACCGAGGGCGACGCGGAGATCTTCGAGCACGAGCTGACCTGGATGCTCATGCACCAGTACTTCAGCTTCAACTCCCCGGTGTGGTTCAACGTCGGCACGAGTGCGCCGCAGCAGGTCAGCGCCTGCTTCATCCTCGCCGTCGACGACGAGATGGACTCGATCCTGAACTGGTACCGCGAGGAGGGCCTGATCTTCAAGGGCGGCTCGGGTGCCGGCCTCAACCTCTCCCGCATCCGCTCCTCGAAGGAGCTGCTCTCCTCCGGCGGCACCGCCTCCGGCCCGGTCAGCTTCATGCGCGGCGCCGACGCCTCGGCCGGGACCATCAAGTCCGGTGGCGCGACCCGTCGCGCGGCGAAGATGGTCGTCCTCGACATCGACCACCCCGACATCGAGGAGTTCATCGAGACCAAGGCGCGCGAGGAGGACAAGATCCGCGCGCTCCGCGACGCCGGCTACGACATGGACCTCGGCGGCAAGGACATCACCAGCGTCCAGTACCAGAACGCCAACAACTCCGTGCGCGTCTCCGACGAGTTCATGCGCGCCGTGGAGGAGGGCGACGAGTTCGGTCTGCGCGCCCGCATCGACGGCTCGGTCATCGAGACCGTCGATGCCAAGACGCTGTTCCGCAAGGTCACGCAGGCCGCCTGGGAGTGCGCCGACCCGGGCATCCAGTACGACGACACGATCAACGACTGGCACACCAACCCCGAGACGGGCCGGATCAACGCGTCCAACCCCTGCTCGGAGTACATGAGCCTGGACAACAGCTCGTGCAACCTGGCGTCGCTGAACCTCATGAAGTTCCTCAAGGACGACGGCACGTTCGACTCGAAGAACTTCGTGAAGGCCGTCGAGCTGGTCATCACCGCGATGGACATCTCGATCTGCTTCGCCGACTTCCCGACCGAGCCGATCGGCGAGACGACCCGCGCCTACCGCCAGCTCGGCATCGGGTACGCCAACCTGGGTGCCCTGCTCATGGCCACCGGCCACGCGTACGACTCGCGCGGCGGGCAGTCGCTGGCCGCGGCGATCACCTCGCTGATGACCGGCACCGCCTACCGTCGCTCGGCCGAGCTGGCCGGCATCGTGGGTCCCTACGACGGCTTCGCCCGCAACGCCTCGGCGCACGCCCGGGTCATGCGCAAGCACGCCGCCGCCAACGACGCCATCCGCCCGGTCGGTGCCGACGACGCCGACGTGCTCAAGGCCGCCACCCAGCAGTGGCAGGACTGCCTGGAGATCGGTGCCGACAACGGCTGGCGCAACGCGCAGGCCTCGGTGCTGGCCCCCACCGGCACGATCGGCTTCATGATGGACTGCGACACGACCGGCATCGAGCCGGACTTCGCGCTGGTCAAGTTCAAGAAGCTCGTCGGTGGCGGCTCGATGCAGATCGTCAACCAGACGGTGCCGCGAGCGCTGCGCAGCCTGGGCTACCAGGAGGAGCAGATCGAGGCGATCGTCGAGTACATCGCCGAGCACGGTCACGTCGTGAACGCCCCGACCCTGCGGCCGGAGCACTACGAGGTGTTCGACTGCGCGATGGGTGAGCGGGCCATCTCCCCGATGGGCCACGTCCGCATGATGGCCGCGGTCCAGCCGTTCATCTCCGGCGCGATCAGCAAGACGGTCAACATGCCGGAGACGGCGACCATCGAGGACGTCGAGAAGATCTACTTCGAGGGTTGGAAGCTCGGCCTCAAGGCGTTGGCGATCTACCGCGACAACTGCAAGGTCGGCCAGCCGCTGTCCGGTGGCAAGGGCAAGAACGACGGCACCAAGGAGGAGGTCGCGGTCGAGGCCGTAGCCCCCGCCGCGCTGTCGCACCCGGTGCGCAAGCGGCTGCCGAAGAAGCGGACGAGCGTCACCACGTCGTTCAGCGTCGCGGGTGCCGAGGGCTACATGACCGCCGGCATGTACGAGGACGGCAGCCTCGGTGAGGTGTTCCTGAAGCTGGGCAAGCAGGGCTCGACCCTCGCCGGTGTCATGGACGCCTTCTCCATCTCGCTGTCCATCGCGCTGCAGCACGGTGTGCCGCTGGAGACCTACATCCAGAAGTTCACCAACATGCGCTTCGAGCCGGCCGGCATGACCGACGACCCGGACATCCGGATCGCCCAGTCGGTGATGGACTACATCTTCCGTCGCCTGGCGCTGGACCACCTGCCCGTCGACAAGCGGGCCGGCCTCGGCATCTTCACGCTCGACGAGCGGACGGCGCAGGTCTCCGGCTACGGCGGCTCCGCCTCGACCGCCACGGTCACCGAAGAGGAAGAGGTCGACCTGGAGCAGCTGCGCAGCTCCGCGCCGATCGAGACCGCCAAGGTGGAGGAGAAGGTCACCCCGGAGGGCCCGAAGTCGGTCAAGGAGGCGCACTCCTCGGCCGAGCTCCTCGAGCTGGTGACCGGCACTGCCACCGACGCGCCGCTGTGCATGACCTGCGGCACGAAGATGCGCCCGGCCGGCAGCTGCTACGTCTGCGAGGGCTGCGGCTCCACCAGCGGCTGCAGCTGATGGCGAGCTCGGCACTCGGTCACCGGTGAGCTCGGCAGTTCGTCACCGGTGACCGGGTGAACATAGGGGCGGGCGACCACGTGGTCGCCCGCCCCTGCGTCATCTCGGGCCACTGCATCTTTCGAGCCCGGTGCGGGAACCGTTCGTGCGCAGCAGTCGCGTGGCGGGGTGGTCGGCCAGCCTTCGGTGCTGCCTGGTCGATGAGTCTTCGGCGCCGCGTCGGTCGGTACACCGACTACCGACTCACGGAGGCCTGACGCCATGCGGAAACTGACCTACGGCATGAACCTGAGCCTGGACGGCTACATCGCCGCGCCCGGCGACGACCTCGGCTGGAGCTCGCCGAGCGACGAGCTGTTCCAGTTCTGGTCCGACCGGGTCGGGGCGACCGGGCTGGCGCTGTACGGACGCCGGCTGTGGGAGGGCATGAGTGCCGCCTGGCCGACCGCCGACCAGCAGCCCGGCGCCACGCCGGCGCACATCGAGTACGCCCGCCGCTGGCGGGACATGCCGAAAGTGGTCTTCTCCTCCACGATCAGCGCGGTCGACTGGAACGCCCGCCTGGTCACCGGCGACGCGGTTCCCGAGATCGCGCGGCTCAAGGCCGACGACGGCGGTCCCATGGACGTCGCCGGCGCCACCCTCGCCGGGGCGGCCATGCGGGCCGGGTTGATCGACGAGTACACGGTCGTCACCCACCCGGTCCTGCTGGGCGGCGGCGCGCCGTTCTTCACGGCCCTGGACAACTGGGTCAACCTTGCTCTGGTGGAGACCCGGACGTTCCCCGACGGCGTGATCCTGACCAGGTACGAGACCAGGCGCTGAGTGTCCGCTCCTGATCTGCACGCCCGGGACGCCGGGGATCCAGCCGGTCAGGCGGCCCCGGTCAGTCGGATCGTGCCGTCCAGGCGACCGATGCCGGGCACGAAGCGGCCGGCCCGCGCGGCGTAGGTGTCGTAGGTCGGACCGTGCACGCTGCGCAGGTACGGCTCCTCGACGGCCCGCACCTGCAGCTGGACGGCGACGACGAGGGCGATCAGCGCCGCGGCACTGACCCAGGTCGGGACCATGAGCAGGACGCCCAGCTGAGCGATCGTCATGGCGATGAAGATCGGGTTCCGCACGTGCGCGAACACCCCGCTGGTGACCAGCTCCGTGCGCTCACCCGGGTCGACGCCGATCCGCCACGAGGCGCCCATGCCCGTCTGTGCGGCCAGCGTCGCGGCGAACCCGAGGAGTGCCACCACCAGCCCCACGACCTGCAGCGCCGGCGGCGGGTCCGCGGGCACCACGTCGATGACGGCGAGCAGCGGACCGGCCAGGCCCAGCACGACGGCGGCGACGAACAGGACCCCGCCCCACCAGCCGGCGTCGGCCGGCGTGCCGGAGATGCCGTGGAAACCCGTGTGTCCGGTCCGCCGGCGCTGCACCCAGGACCGGACGCCGAACAGCACGACCAGGGCGAGCACATAGAGCGCCAGTGCGGCCCCGGTCATGAGTCACCCGCCTGATTCATCGTCATTCGACGATGATAGCGATACGAGCCGCTCTGTCGGCAACTCCGAGTCGGCCGAGCGGCTCTCACCCAGTGCGCGGCTCATGGGAGTGGGCGGGGGGTGAGGACGACCCGTCCCACCGCCTGCCGGCTCTCGATGTACTCGTGCGCGGCGGCTGCCTCGGCGAGCGGGAACGTGCGGTCGACGAGAACGGTCAGTCGCCCGGCAGCGACGTCGTCCACCAGGCCCTGGACCATCCCCTGGACGCGCGGCGTGGTGATCTCGCCGCCCAGGTAGACGCCGGTGAGCGACTGGTTCTGCATGCCCAGGACACCGGCGTTGAACGGCGAGAAGTCCCGCCCGGCGTTCCCGACGGTGATGGCGCGGCCCCGGCGACGCAGGCAGGCGACGGACTTCTGGAGGGTCGCGCCGCCGACCGAGTCGACGACGACGTTCACCCCGCGTCCCCCGTCGGTGAGGGCCCGCACCTCCTCGACCCAGCCGCTCGTCGAGTAGTCGACGGCGTGGTCCAGGCCGAGCTCGGCGAGCGGCTCGAGCCGGGCGAGGGACGAGGCGGTCGCGATCACGGTGGCGCCGGCCCGCTTGGCCAGCTGGATCGCGGCCACGCCGACGCCACCGGCGCCGGCCTGGACGAGGACGGTCTCGCCCTCCTGCAGCCGACCGAACTCGAAGAGGCAGTCGTGCGCGGTGCCGAAGGCGACCGGTACGCAGGCGGCCGCCGCGATGTCGGCGCCCTCGGGGACCTTCCACGTGGTCCGCGCGGAGACGGCGAAGAGCTCGGCGTGCGAACCGTGGCTGCTGGTCGCGACCACCCGATCCCCGACGGCGCGGTCGGTCACGTCGTCGGCGACGGCGACGATCGTCCCGGCGGCCTGGTAGCCGACGATGTGCGGGTCGGACAACAGCGGGCCGGCGAGCCGGTTGAGCGTGTCCCCGCCCTCGATCGACACGGCCTCGACCTGGATGAGGACGCCTCCGGGCGCGAGCTCCGGATCGGGGACCTCCTCGTACTGGAGGACCTCGGGGGGACCGTTGCGGTGGTAGACGGCTGCCTTCATGCGGGTGCTCCTGGATGTCGAGACGGTCGGCCCGACCGGGCGGTCGGGCCGATGGGGGCCGGGCTCAGCCGGGCAGGTCCTCTGGCACGGTCACGCACTTCGAGCGCAGGAACTCACCGACCGACTTGCCGATCTGGTCGACCCGCAGGTTCGACGAGCCGCCGGTGCCCAGCAGGCCCTCGAGCACGAAGTGCACCGCCCGCAGGTGCGGGAACTCGTGCCGCCGCAGCGTCAGGTCCGCAGCCTCCGGCATCAGGGCTCGCAGGCCGTCGCTGGTCAGGGTCGTCCGAAGCCACTCCCACAGCGCCGGGTCGCTCACCCACAGGCCGACGTTGCAGTTGCCGCCCTTGTCACCCGCCCGCGCGTGGGCCAGCTCGCCGAGCATCACCCGGCGACCGGCGGTGCCCGGAGCGGCGGGGGAGGGCTCCGGGTGCGTGGGCTGCCGCACCTCGTCGTCCGTGGCCGTCCGCGAGGGCGTCGGCGCGTCGATCACCGTGCCGTCGTCCAGGACCGCCCGGTGGACCAGCACCTCGGTGGGCAGCAGCGCCGGCCAGTAGTCGATGCGCGGCCACGGCTCGCGCGCGGCCTGCGCGTGCCCGTCGTGGTGGAACCCCGGGAAGCCCTGCAGGTAGAGGCTGCCCACGGCCTGCGGGAAGGCGCGCAGCTGCTCGCGCTCCCGGGCCGTGGCGATCACCCGGATCGGCACCGTCGCCTCCCACTGCGTGCCCGGGTCCGGCGCCGCCGTCCCCAGCGCAGTCACCACCAGCTCGTCGACCACGCTGTCCAGGACCAGGCCCAGCTGCTCGCGCAGCAGCGCGACCTTCTCCTCGACGTCCGGCGAGGTGCAGAACAGCATCGTGGAGATCTCGAAGCCGATCGGCGCGAAGACGGCGACCTTCGCGGTGGCCGGCGGGGGAGACCCGGCCACCGGGCCGATCGCCACCCGGTCCGGGCCGACCTGGCTCAGCTGCACCGTCTCCAGGTGCACCGTGGCGTCCGGATTGAGGTAGCGCGGCCCCTGGATCTCGTAGACCAGCTGCGCGGTCACCGTGTCGACCGTGACCATCCCGCCGTCGCGGGCGTGCTTGGTGATCACGCTGCTGCCATCGGCCGCGATCTCGGCGATCGGGAAGCCGGGCCGCGCCATCCCGGGCACGGTGCGGAACCCGGAGAAGTTGCCGCCGGTGGCGTGCGCGCCGCACTCGATGATGTGGCCCGCGGTCACGGCGCCGGCGAGGGCGTCCCAGTCGTCCGGCGTCCACCCGTGCCACCAGGCGGCCGGCCCCACCGTCAGCGAGGCGTCGGTGACCCGGCCGGTGATCACGATGTCCGCGCCGGCGCCCAGCGCCTCGGCGATGCCGAAACCGCCCAGGTACGCGTTCGCCGCGATCGGCTCCACGCCCCAGTCCTTGAGCGGCGCGTCGGTGTCCAGGTTCTCCAGCGCCAGGCCCTCGGCGTGGAACTCGGCGAGCCGGTCCACGAGGTTGTCGCCCTCGACGTGCGCCACCCGCAGGGACAGTCCGGCCTCGTCGACCAGCCGGCGCACCGCCGCGGCCATCCCGGCCGGGTCGAAGCCGCCGGCGTTGCTGACCACCTTGATCCCGCGCTGGGCGATCACCGGCAGGTGCGGAGCCAGCTGGCGGAGGAAGTAGGCGACGTAACCACCGCGCTCCGGGTTCTGCCGGTAGCTCGTGGCCAGCCCGGCGAGCGTCACCTCGGCGAGGTAGTCGCCCATCAGGACGTCGACCGGGTCCCCGGCGAGCGCCTCCTCGATGGCGGTGAACCGGTCACCCAGGTAGCCGGAGAAGTTCCCGATGCGGATCGGGGGACGGTCGCTCATGTCCGGACCGTAGCGAAGCGCCGGTGACCGGCGGCCCAGCTACCGGGGGAGAAGTCTCCACTAGCGCGATTGGTACCCCAGGGGGGTATTGTCCTCTGGCGTGAGGCGAGGACGGAGCGCCTCCAGGAATCGAGGTCGACACCGATGAGGCACCACACGCACCGCTCCGGTCAGCCGCAGCCCGGAACCGGCGAGACGGCCGGGCGGGCCGATGAGCACGGGGCAACCCACGGGCAGGGCGTCCCAAACGTCCGTGCCGACGGCGCTCCACGGGTCGAGGACCCGCTGACGGCCGCGGCGGGCGGTCACCACGAGCCCGGTGGCCACGACGGTGGCGGCGGCGAAGAGCACGGGGGCGGCCACGGAGGCCATGGCGGTCATGGCGGTCATGGCGGTCATGGCGATCACGTCGCCATGTTCCGGCGGCTGTTCTGGATCATGCTGGCCCTGGCGGTGCCGACCGTCCTGCTCAGCGACATGTTCGCCTCGATCGTCGGCTACGAGCTGCCCGACGTCCCGGGCGTGGACTGGGTCGCTCCGCTGCTCGGCACGGTGATCTACCTCTGGGGCGGCCGGCCGTTCCTCACCGGCGCGGTGGGGGAGATCCGGTCCCGGCAGCCCGGGATGATGCTGCTCATCGGCATGGCCATCACGGTGGCCTTCGTCGCGTCCTGGGGCGCCAGCCTGGGTGTCCTCTCCCACGAGCTGGACTTCTGGTGGGAGCTCGCCCTGCTGGTGGTCATCATGCTGCTCGGCCACTGGCTGGAGATGCGCTCGCTGGCTCAGACGTCGTCGGCGCTGGACTCGCTGGCCGCGCTCCTGCCCGACGAGGCGGAGAAGGTGGTCGGAGACGACGTCGTGACGGTCGCCCCGTCCGAGCTGGCGTCCGGCGACGTGGTCGTCGTGCGCCCGGGCGGGCGGGTGCCCGCCGACGGCGAGGTGATCGAGGGCGCCGCCGACGTCGACGAGTCGATGATCACCGGGGAGTCCCGGCCGGTCCGCCGCGGCCCCGGGGACGCAGTCGTCGCGGGGACGGTCGCCACGGACACGGCGATCCGGGTACAGGTCACCGCGGTCGGCGACGACACCGCACTGGCCGGCATCCAGCGGCTCGTGTCCGAGGCGCAGTCCTCCTCGACCCGCGCACAACTGCTGGCGGACAAGGCGGCGGGCTGGCTGTTCTGGTACGCCCTCGTGGCAGCGGCGGTCACCGCTGTCGTCTGGTCGGTCGTGGGCGCGCCCGAGGACGCACTCGTGCGGGTCATCACCGTCCTGGTCATCGCCTGTCCGCACGCGCTGGGGCTGGCCATCCCCCTCGTCGTCGCCATCTCCACCGAGCGCGCGGCGAGAGGCGGCGTCCTCATCAAGGACCGCGCCGCCCTGGAGCGGATGCGGACCATCGACACAGTGCTGTTCGACAAGACCGGCACCCTGACCAAGGGCGCACCCGCCGTCGAGCACGTCGCCGCCACCGGGGCGTCCGAGGACGACGTCCTCGCGCTGGCAGCCTCCGCTGAGGCCGACAGCGAGCACCCGCTCGCGCGGGCGATCGTGGCGGCGGCGCAGCACCGGCAGCTGACCCTCCGGCCGGCCACGGGCTTCCGGGCGTCGGCCGCGGTCGGGGTGACCGCCACCGTCGACGGGCGCACCGTCTCCGTCGGTGGACCGCACCTGCTGACCGAGCACGACCTGCAGCCGCTCCCCGTCGCGCAACCGTGGGCGGAGGGCGGGGCGACCGTGCTGCACGTCCTGGTCGACGGGCAGGTCGTCGGCGCGCTGGCGCTGGCCGACGAGATCCGGCAGGAGTCCCGGGAGGCGGTCGAGAGCCTGCACGCCTCCAGCGTCGACGTCGTGATGATCACCGGGGACGCCGAGCCGGTGGCCCGCGCGGTCGCCGCCGACCTCGGCATCGACCACGTCTTCGCGGGCGTGCGGCCGGAGCACAAGAGCGAGAAGGTCGGCGAACTGCAGCGCCAGGGGCGGTCGGTGGCGATGGTCGGGGACGGCGTCAACGACGCACCCGCGCTCGCGCAGGCGGACGTGGGGATCGCCATCGGGGCAGGCACCGACGTCGCCATCGCCTCGGCCGGCGTCATCCTCGCCTCCGACGACCCGCGGTCGGTGCTCTCGGTCCGCCGGCTGTCCCGGGCCGGCTACCGCAAGATGACGCAGAACCTGTGGTGGGCGGCCGGGTACAACCTGTTCGCCGTCCCCCTCGCCGCCGGAGTCCTCGCCCCCGTCGGGTTCGTCCTGCCCATGGAGGTCGGCGCGCTGCTCATGTCGCTGTCCACCGTCGTGGTGGCGCTCAATGCCCAGCTGCTGCGCCGCCTGGACATCCGGCCGGAGGTGAGCGTCACCTCGGCCGCGTAGTCGCGCCTTACGATCCGATCATGTTCCGTCGCGTGCTGCCGTCCCTCGTCGCCGTCCTCACCGTGTCCGGCCTGGCCGCCTGCTCCGGCGAGTCGTCCGACGACGGGCCGACGTCGGCCGCGGGGACCCGTGCCACCCAGGAGATCAGCTGGGAGAAGGTCCAGGCGCCCGAGGACTGCCAGTGCAGTGACGGATCGGAGTTCCACTACTGGCTGCACCGCGGCGACGCCGACCGGGTGGTCCTCTTCCTCGAGGGTGGCGGTGCCTGCTTCAGCGCCGAGACCTGCGCCCCGGGCGAGGAGGCGATTTACACCACCGACCTCGAGGGCCGCCTCCCCGACCGGCCGGCGTACGGGCGCAACGCGGCGGACGAGGGCCTGCTCGACCTGGACAACCCCGAGAACCCGCTCGCCGGCGCCAGCGTCGTCTACGTGCCGTACTGCACCGGCGACCTGCACCTGGGCACCGCCACGCACGACTACGGCGACGTCGTCGTCGAGCACAAGGGCCGGCTCAACGCGACCGCGGCGCTCGAGACGCTGGCCGCGGAGTTCCCCGGCGCCGAGGAGGTCGTCGTCCTCGGGCAGAGCGCCGGCTCGGCCGCCGCGCCGCTCTACGGCGGCCTCGCCCACGACCTGCTCCCCGAGGCCCAGGTGACCGTGCTCGCCGACGCGTCGGGCGCCTACCCCGCCGACGAGGTCATCACCTCGGCGATCGGTGGCCTCTGGGGGATCTTCGACCAGCTGCCGGCCTGGCCCGAGGCCGCCGGTGACCCGCTCAGCGCCTGGTCGCTGCCGGGGCTGTTCATCCAGACCAGCGAGCACGTGCCCGGCATCCGGCTGGCCTCCATCAACACCGCCGACGACGAGGTGCAGCGGGACTTCTCCGACCGCATCGGCCAGCAGAACACCCCGCTCTCCGAGCTCATCGGGCGCAACAACGAGCTCATCGAGGCCGCCGGCGTCGACCTGGCCTGGTGGCTGGGGCCCGGCGACAAGCACGTGAGCACGTCCGACGACGAGCTGTACGACACCGAGGTGGACGGCATCCGGCTCGTCGACTGGATCGCCGGCGTCCTCGCCGGGAAGGACGTCGCCGACGTCCGGGGCTGATCGGCGGCGGTGACGCGCACGGACCGGGATACGGTCGCCTCCCGCAGACCACCCGAAGGAGCCGACGACGTGAGCCCTGCCGACGTCCTCGCAGACCTGGAGAACATCTACCGGGACCTGCACGCACACCCGGAACTGGCGTTCGCCGAGCACCGCACGGCGGGCATCGTCGCCGAGAAGCTGCAGGCGCTGGGCTACGAGGTGACCACCGGGGTCGGGCGCACCGGCGTCGTGGGCATCCTGCGCAACGGAGCCGGCCCGACGGCGCTGCTGCGCGCCGACATGGACGCGCTGCCCGTGCAGGAGGAGACCGGCCTGCCCTACGCCAGCACGGCGAAGGGCACGGCGGCCGACGGCTCCGAAACCCCGGTCATGCACGCCTGCGGGCACGACGTGCACGTCACCTGTCTCCTCGGCGCGGCCGCGACGCTGGCCGCCGAGCGGGACACCTGGAGCGGGACGGTGCAGCTGGTCTTCCAGCCGGCCGAGGAGGTGGGCGGCGGCGCGCAGTCGATGATCGACGACGGCATCTTCGACCGCTTCGGCCGCCCCGACGTGGTGCTCGGCCAGCACGTCGGCCCGCTGCCCGCGGGCCTCCTGGGCCTGCGGAAGGGACCGGCGTTCGCCGGCGCCGACATGCTGCACATCGTGCTGCACGGCCGCGGTGGGCACGGCTCGCGACCGGAGACCACGGTCGACCCGGTCGTCATGGCCGCCGCGACCGTCATGCGGCTGCAGACCGTCGTCTCCCGCGAGGTCGCAGGGGGCGAGTCCGCCGTCGTCACCGTCGGCGCGCTGCACGCCGGCAACGCCGGCAACGTCATCCCGGAGCGGGCCGAGCTGCGGGTGAGCCTGCGGTCGTACGAGCCCGAGGTGCGGACCCGGCTGATGACCTCCATCGAGCGGATCGTGCGGGCCGAGGCTGCCGCCTCCGGCGCGCCGGAGGACCCCGAGGTGAACCTCAAGGAGTCCTTCCCGGTCCTGGTGAACGACCCCGACGCCTGCGCTCGTACCCAGGCCGGCTTCGACCGCGACCTCGGCCCGGGGCTCACCGTCGACCCCGGTCAGGTCACCGGCAGCGAGGACGTCGGCCTGCTCGCCACCGCGGCCGGTGTGCCGCTGGTCTACTGGCTGCTCGGTGGCGCCGATCCCGCGGCGTTCGCCGGGGTGACCGACCGCGAGGGTCTGCAGCGCGTCGTCCGGGAGCTGCCGTCCAACCACTCGGCCCAGTTCGCGCCCGTCATCGAGCCCACGCTGAGCACCGGGGTCGCGGCCCTGGCCTCCGCGGCGCGCACCTGGCTGCCGGTCGAGGGCCGCGGCTGACGTCGTCCCCAGGACGCACAGGAGGGGTGGAGCCAGCCGGCTCCACCCCTCGTGTGCGAATGCTCGCGGACTACGCGATCAGCTGGTCGGGACCGTGATGGTCGCGGTGCCGATCAGGAAGCCACCGGCGAGGGCGTCGGTCTGGAAGGTCTGGTTCAGCAGCTCGGCGGCCTCGGCGCTGAGCAGCACCTCGGTGCCCTGGAGCACGGCGTTGCCGGACTCCATGGCCGGCGGGTTCAGCGTGCTGCCGTCCAGGTCGAACAGCGGCGCGCTGGCGGCGGCCTGCTCGCCGTTGACGGCGACGTCACCGAACAGGCGCGACGGGGTGCCCGGGTCGACGGTGAAGTTGGTCAGCTCGACCGTGGTGCCGCCGGCGGTCAGGCTCAGGCCGCTGTTCTGGTGCAGCAGGGTGCCCTGCACGTAGGGGCGGTAGCCGCTGTCCTTGTCGAACAGCGTCACGGTGCCGCCGGTGATCGGGAAGATGACCGAGCCCTCCTCCAGCGTCGCGTCACCGACGGTGCCGGGCGTCAGGCCCAGCGTGCCCAGGGCGTCGACGAAGCCCTGGTCGAGGGCGACGGCGGTGTCCCCGCCGGCGGAGATGGCCGGCAGCGAGGCGACGGGCTCGGGGCGGGCGAACTGCGCACTCGAGGACGAGCTCGACGAGGTGCCCTCGTCGGCGGCGGCGTCGTCGCTGCCGCAGGCGCTGAGGCCCAGAGCGGCGCTGAGGGCGACGCCGGCGACGAGGAGCTTGGTGGGGGAGCGGAACGACTTCACGGGATCTCCTTGTGTCGAAGGTCGATGTCACGAGGTCTTCGGCCCGGAGTGCTCGATTGGATTGCGCTCGACCGATTTTTCTTCCGGCGGTTGCCGAGACCCGGGGACGGGCATCCCCACCTGATCTGCCGACGACAGGAGCTCTGCATGCGTGGCGAGCAACGGATGAACCGATCGGTCGCCCCCGCGCGAACGCACGACGTGAGCCGAGACCGACGCGACGACGCCCCCCCGTCCCGTGACGCCGGGCGCCGGCCGATGGGTCTGGCGACCGTCGGGCCTCAGACCCTCGACCTGTACGGGACGGCGCTGCGCTCGGTCGGGGAACCGGGGGAGCGGCGGCAGTGGTTCGCCCGCTACGAGCACGGGCCGCGCCGCTCCCTCGCCTCGGAGCTGGGCCGGTGGTGCGACGGGGCCGACGAGACCGACCGCGACCTGCTCGCCCGGGCCGGCGGCACGGTCCTCGACGCCGGCTGCGGGCCCGGCCGGCTGGTCGCGGAGCTCGCCGGCCAGGGCCGGATGGCTCTCGGCGTCGACACGTCGCGGGCCGCGGTCACGATCGCCCGCGACCTGGGTGCCACCGCGGTGCGGCGCTCGATCTTCGACCCGGTGCCCGCCGAGGGCAGCTGGGACACCGTGCTGCTGGCCGACGGCAACATCGGCATCGGCGGCGACCCGGTCGCCCTGCTCACCCGGTGCCGCGAGCTCGTCGCGGTGACGGGCCGGGTCCTCGCCGAGCTCGACCCGCCCGGCACCGGCATCCGAGCCGGCCGGGTGCGGCTCGAGCGCGGGACCCAGCGCGGCACCTGGTTCCCCTGGGCGCACGTCGGCATCGACGCCGTCGCGGAGCCGGCGCGGGCCGCCGGGCTCAGGGTGCAGGCCACCTGGGAGCGCGGCGGGCGCTGTTTCGCCAGCCTCGTGCCCCTGGGCGACGACCCGTCCGTGGACGCCCGGCTCGAGCTGGCGTCCTGACCGTGCGGGTCCTGGTCACCGGCGGCGCCGGGTTCATCGGGTCGCACGTCGTCGACGCGTTCGTCGCCGACGGCCACGAGGTCCGGGTCCTCGACGCGCTGCTGCCCGCCGTCCACCCGGCCGGCGTCGTACCGGAGCTGCCCGACGGCGTGGAGTTCCTGCACGGCGACGTCCGCGACCCCGCGACGGTCGACCGGGCGCTGGGCGGCGTCGACGCGGTCTGCCACCAGGCCGCCATGGTGGGTCTCGGCGTCGACGTCCAGGACATGCCCGAGTACGCCGGCATCAACGTGCTGGGGACGGCGGTGCTGCTGGCCGGCATGGCCCGCGCCGACATCGGCCGCCTGGTGCTGGCCGGGTCGATGGTCGTCTACGGCGAGGGCCGCTACGAGTGCCCGGTCGACGGCGCCGTGCCCGCTGCCGCCCGGCGCCGGGAGGACCTCGACGCCGGCCGGTTCGAGCCCCCGTGCCCGCGCTGCGGCCGGCAGCTCGCCTGGGGGCCGGTCACCGAGGAGACCCCGCCCGACCCGCGCAACACCTATGCCGCCACCAAGCTGGACCAGGAGCACCTGGCCGCTGCCTGGGCGTCGTCGACCGGGGGCGGCGCGGTCGCCCTCAGGTACCACAACGTCTACGGCCCGCGCATGCCGCGGGACACCCCCTACTCCGGTGTGGCGGCGATCTTCCGCAGCGCGCTGGAGGCCGGCCGCGCCCCGTGCGTCTTCGAGGACGGCGGCCAGCAGCGCGACTTCGTGCACGTCACCGACGTGGCCCGGGCCAACCTCTGCGCCCTGACCGCGGAGCCGCCGGACGGCGCACTGCGTGCCTACAACGTCGCCTCGGGGCAGCCGCACACCGTCGGCGACATGGCCCGGGCGCTGGCCGACGCCTTCGGCGGTCCCGGTCCGCAGGTCACCGGTGAGTACCGGATCGGCGACGTGCGGCACGTCGTCGCCAGCCCGGCGCGGGCCGCGGACGAACTGGGGTTCCGCGCGCAGGTCACCTTCGCCGACGGCATGCGCGCCTTCGCCACCGACCCGCTGCGCCCGGCCCCCTGAGGGACTTTCGGCGCCGAAAGTCCCCGGGGAACGTCACCAGGGGGTGCGGACGGTCACCTCCACCGCGATCGCCAGCAGCGCCGACAGGGTGAGCCAGAACCGGTGCGAGCGCGCCGGCAGCGAGGCGGTCGCCGGCAGCAGCCAGACGACGAAGGGCAGCCAGATCCGCTCGGCCTCGCCGAGGACCAGCCCGGAGAAGTTGCTGACCAGCATGCCGGCGAGGGACGCCAGCGGCAGCCACATCAGCCGACCGCGGATGCCGACAAGCCCGGCGACCACCGCGGGCCCGGCTGCGATCGCCCCCGCGGCGAGGTTCCCGGCCAGGAACCAGGTGGACTGCGCGGCACGGTCGTCGTAGGCGGCGCCGTCGCGCACCCGCTCGGCGACCACGCCGATGCCCTCGAACCACCAGTAGCCGCCCAGGGTGAACAGCGCGGCCACCACCAGGACCCCGACGGCGGCCACGGTCAGCACGCGCACCACTCCCGGCCATCCCAGCCGCGCTCGCTGGAGCAGCACGACGGTGAGCGCGAGCAGCCCCGCGGCGGTCAGCCCGAACGACAGGTACAGGCTCAGTCCCAGCAGCACCCCGCCGGCGAGCGCCTGCGCGTACCCGGTCCGGGACGGCGCCCGTGCGGCGGCCAGCGCCAGGAGCGTCACCCCCCACGCGGTCACCCCGGCGAAGAACGCGTCGGCGCTCGTGGCGATCCAGACCGCTGCCGGCACGAGGACGGCGAACGGTGCCACCGTGCGGGCGGCGGTCTCGTCGGCCAGCACGCGCACGGCGACCAGCACGGCCGGCACGGCGAGCGCACCCCCGGCGATGCAGAGGACCGCCGCCCAGCCCGGCCCGCCGAGCCCGATCCGGTCCAGCAGGACGAACGCCAGCAGCGCGCCCGGAGGATGCCCGGACACGTGCGTCGCCCACTGGCCGGGCGATCCGACCGGCACCGAGTCGATGAACGTGGAGAGGAACGTCGAGAGGTCCTGCACCCGGTCGACCTCGACGACGTACTCGTGCTCGCTGGCCATGGGCTCGGCCAGCCGGCCCCAGCCGCTGCTCACCGCCAGTGCCACCGCCCAGGCGGCGGCCCCGACGGTGCTCGCCGCGAGCAGCGTCCGCCAACGGAGACGGCGGGCGAGCGCGGGACCCCACAGCACGATCGCGGCCGCCACCGCGACGGCGAGGAGCACACGGGGCGACAGCACGACGTCGAAGGGACCGACGACGACATAGCCGTCGCGCAGGTGCAGGTTCCCGCCGCCGCGGGTGATCTCCCGGCCGGTCAGCCACACGACGAGCACGAAGAGCGCGGTCAGGGCGACGGCCAGACCGCGGGCGGTGCGCCCCCGATCGGGAGCGGTCGGCTCGGGGTCGACCTCGACCGGTGCGGGCGTCACCAGCCGGAGAGTAGGTGGCGCGGCGATCGGCTGCTCACCGGGCGAACCGGATCGCCGTCCAGTACGAACGCAGGTCATGGGCACCTCCGCAGATCCGACGGTCGACGTCGTCCTGCCCTGCCTGGACGAGGCCGCCTCGCTGCCGTGGGTGCTCTCCCGACTGCCCGCCGGCTACCGCGCGATCGTCGCGGACAACGGCTCGACCGACGGCTCGGCCGCGATCGCCGCCGAGCACGGCGCGACCGTCGTGGCCGTGCCGCAGCGCGGTTTCGGCGCGGCAGCGCACGCCGGGCTGGAGGCCGCGACCGCCGACCTGGTCTGCTTCTGCGACGCCGACGGCTCGATGGACCCCGCCCAGCTGCCGCGCGTCGCCGACCCGGTCCGCGCCGGCGCGGCCGACCTCGTGCTCGGCCGGCGCCGGCCGGCCCGCGGTGCGTGGCCGGTGCACGCGCGGGTGGCCAACGTCGCGCTGGCCCGCATGCTGCGCCGGCGCACCGGGCTGCGGCTGCACGACCTCGGCCCGACGCGCGCCGCCCGCCGGGAGGCCCTGCTCGAGCTAGGACTCACCGACCGGCGGTTCGGGTATCCGCTGGAGATGGTGACCGCCGCCGCCGACGCCGGCTGGCGGATCCGCGAGGTCGACGTCGACTACGCACTGCGAACCGAGGGGTCGAAGTCGAAGGTCACCGGCACCGTGCTGGGCACGGTGCGCACGATCCGCGACATGCGCGGAGTGCTGGCGCGATGACGCTCGCCACCCAGGTCGTCGTCATCACCAAGGCGCCGGTGCCCGGCCGGAGCAAGACACGGCTCACCCCACCGTGCACCCCCGAGCAGGCCGCCGGCATCGCCGCGGCCGCGGTGGCAGACACCCTCGACGCGGTGCGCGCCGTTCCCGTCGCCGGCCGGGTCGTGGCCCTCGACGGCGAGCCGGGCACGCTGGACCTGGCGGGGTTCACCGTCGTCCCGCAGGTCGAGGGCGACCTGGGTGTCCGCCTGGCCGCCGCGTTCGCCGACGCCATGGCCGGTTCCGGGGCGCCCACCCTGCTCATCGGCATGGACACCCCGCAGGTGACCGCCGAGCTCCTCGTCCGCTGCGCCGAGCGGCTCGAGGCCGGCGGGCCGGGAACGGCGGTGCTCGGCACCGCTCCCGACGGCGGCTGGTGGGCGCTCGGCGTGCACCGGGCCGAGGGCGCCGCGGTGCTGGCGGACGTGCCCATGTCCCGCGAGGACACCGCGGCCACCACGCGGGCCGCGCTCGAGGCGACCGGTCTGGTCGTGCTCGACCTGCCCGAGCTCACCGACATCGACCACTTCCCCGACGCCCTCGCCGTGGCCGCGCAGTGCCCGCCGGGCAGCCGGACCGCGCGCGTGGTGGCGTCGGTCGCCGCGGCCGTCGGGAGCCGGAGGTGAGCAGCGCCCTCGACCGGCTGCTCGGTGCCCGCGTGCCGGGGCCGCCCGACGCGCTGCGCCGCGGCCCGTTCCGCGCCGGCGCGTTCCCCAGCCCGCTGCACTCCGAGCGGCGCGCGGCGCGGGTCGGCCTCTGGCTGGGCCTGGCGTTCGCGGTCTGCTTCGTCACCGGGCTGATCAGCCACCTGATCCAGAACCCGCCCGGCTGGTTCGTCTGGCCGGCGTCGCCCTCCTGGCTCTACCGGGTCACCCAGGGGCTGCACGTGGCCACCGGCCTGGCGGCGATCCCGCTGTTCCTGGTGAAGCTCTGGACGGTCTACCCGGCGCTGTTCGCCTGGCCGCCGGCCGGGTCGGTCGCCCGGGTGGTCAGCCGGCTGTCGATCCTGGTCCTGGTCGGGGCGACCGCCATGCAGCTGGTCACCGGGGTCATCAACACCGCCCAGTGGTATCCCTTCGGCTTCTTCTTCACGACGGCGCACTACTGGACCGGCTGGATCGCCATCGGCGCCGTGGCCGTGCACGTCGGCGCGAAGGCGCCGGAGATCCGCCGGGGGCTGGCCCGCCGCGGCACCCCGGCGGCGTCCACCGGCCTGACCGCGGAGCAGGCCGCCGAACAGGACGCCGTCGACGAGGCCGCGGAGACGGGCGGGGTCCCGCGACGGGCGTTCGTCGTCGCCGCCGGGCTGGGCGTCGGTGCGGTCACCCTGACCACCGTCGGGCAGAGCTTCTCCCCGCTGGGCGACGTGTCGCTGCTCGCGCCGCGGCAGCCCGGGGTCGGACCGCAGGGCCTGCCGGTCCGGCAGACCGCGAAGGCGGCCGGCGTCACCGACGTCGGCCCGGAGTACCGGCTGCTGATCGAGGGACCGAACCGGCTGGAGCTGACCCTCGACGACCTGGCGGCCTTCCCGCAGCGCACCGAGCGGCTACCGATCGCCTGCGTCGAGGGCTGGAGCGCCGACGCCACCTGGACCGGCGTCCGGCTGGGCGACCTGCTCGAGGAGGCCGGCCTGGCGCGGGACACCGAGGTGGTCGTCGAGTCGCTGCAGGAGGGCGGGCTCTACCGGCGCTCGACCGTGGCGCCGCCGCACGCCCGCAGCCCGCGGACGCTGCTGGCCACCGGGCTGAACGGCTCGCCGCTCGACCCCGATCACGGCTTCCCCGTCCGGCTGATCGCCCCCAACCGCCCCGGCGTGATGCAGACCAAGTGGGTCACCCGGGTGACGCCGGCATGACCGCCGTCGCCCAGCCGGCCCGGGGCCCCTGGTGGCGCTGGCTGTTCCTCCTGCCGGGGCTCGCGGCGGTCGCTTACGGCGGCCTCGGCCTGGTCACCGCCGACGTCCCCCTCGACGCCTGGGCGACCTGGTTCGTCGGCAGTGCGCTGCTGCACGACCTCGTGATCGCGCCGCTGTGGATCGGGCTGGGCTGGCTCGCCGCCCGGCTGCTGCCCCGCCCGGCCCTGCCGGCCGCCGTCGTCGGTGGCGCCGTCGCCGGGGTGCTCACCCTGGTGGCGCTGCCGTTCGTGCTCGGCTTCGGCGCCGACCCGGACAACCCGTCGTTCCTGCCGCACGACGTCGGCCGCAACCTGCTGCTGATCGTCGTCGGCGTGCTGGCCGCGGCCGCGGTCTGGGGCACTGTCGCGACGGTGCGCGCCCGCCGGACGAGTTAGAGCTGCCGACGTTCGCCCTGCCGAGGCGGCGCGGCAGCACCCTTTGCTGGTGCGTAAGTGAGGGGCCCACTCGAAGGTGCTATCACCGTCGCCGATGGCTCTGTACCTCGGCGAGGAGTCGGGGGTCGTCACCTTCTTGAAGCGGTAGCTCCCTCACCAGCGACGGGGCGGCCGGGTGTCCCTGAGTGGGCCGCTCAGGGACAGAGGGGCGGCCTAAGGGACACCTGTGAACCCTTGAGGACGTACTAGGGCAGGCGTCCTGGCCGCGCCCTGGACTGCATCTCTGCGCGCTCTCGGTATGCCTGCTCGACGTCCTCGGAGGCAGTCCAGCAGAGGGACACTTCTTCGATCTCCGGTGCAGGACCCTGGTCATGCAGGACCTCTAGGTCCGACTGGACCAAGTAGTCACCATGCGGACACAAGCCCTCGACCGTGACTGGCGACTCAGGGTGTTCCTGGGCCAGGAGCGCCCTCAACTCTCGAACCAGCATGGTGGGAGCCTGTCAGCATCCTCTTGCGCGGTGTCCCATAGTGGGCCGGCCGGACGACGCTGTCCCTGAGCGGCCCACTTAGGGACAGGCGGCAGTCAGCCTGCGGGACTTAGCCAGACATCGACGTGCTCGGCGTTGTCGTGCGGTTCAAGCGAAAGCTGGACACGCCACCTCCCGGGCGGCAAGGCGAAGACATCCTCGAAGTTCCCGTCCCCGATCGTCACAACGCCGCTGGGAACGTCTATGAGGCCGTCACCGTCGGTGCGGCTTGCAGATGGACTCCCCCAGTGAACGTTGACAGTGACCTCGACCCACGGCACCTCTTCCTCGTCGTCGAGGGCGTCAAGAACCTGGTCGTCGACGTCCATCGCATGACGCACCCCTACCGCTAGGGCTTCGTCGTCGCGGCCCCACGTGACGGCGACATCGGGGTTCACCTCGACCACATCAGCCTTTGAGTCCCCGATGAAGAAGACGCCCCACGCGAAGGAGCGTCGAAGTGATACCTGCCCGACCGCACCATCGCCCGCCATCGTCATGAGCGATACCTCATCACGGGTGCCCCAAAGGCCGCCTTGTGTCCCAGAGCGGCCCACTGTGGGACACCCCCGGCTAGGGAGTTTCGCCGTGATAATGCCTCGGTGAGCAATGGTGAGCCGGTCTGGCAGGAGCTTGACAAGCCGCGCTCGCCGTCGAGGGACGAGCGTCGGCTGATGGATACGTTGGCGGCGGGCGTGCACGAGCCTCTTTTGAGTGCACAGGTGCGGACGGCGGTCATCCACGCGGTCTGTCGCTGCGGCTGCTCCTCCGTGCGGCTTCACAGCGAGGAACCGGCCATCCCGCCAGCCAGGGTGGCGCAACTGTCCGAACAGGGGCGCGACGACCTCTTCTGCGTAACGGCGTTCAGCAACGATCCCGCCCAGGAGCTGGTGTACGTCGAGCTTCATGTGCTGGACGGCCGAGTCGAGGAACTGGAGGTCTACGACTCAGAAGGGGGTGACGGCGTTGCCGTCGACCTCGCCCAGATCACGACACTGGGCGAGATCACCGTCAGCTGACCGCGGACTGTGGGTGGGACAACCAGTTGTCGGCGGTCCCTGTCATCAAGGCAGGCGACCCTTAAGCCGCCTTCAGGGCGATGGTTGCCGGGCGCGGCGGCACGCGCGCTGTCGAGCACGGCCCGTCGCTGGAGGGTCGCTCATCGGGGCACGGTAGCCGTGGAAGCAGCGGCGGCCTCGATGATCCGGGGCCGACCTAGGTCGCTGTTGTCCACCACCACCGACGCGCGCTCCCACGGCCGCGCGGCGGCGAAGTACAGGCGCTGGGCGCCGGTGTAGCGCTGCATCAGTTCGTGGACGGCGCCCGGGGTCAGGCCGTCGCGGCGGGCCATGCGTCGTTCGGTCTCCTCGAACGGCACGTCGAGATAGACGGAGTGGTCCCAGAAGGACACGACCTCGTCACGGTGGAGGAAGGTGCCCTCGACCAGCACCAGGGCGTCCGGTGGGGCCTGACGTACCGCCGGCTCGTGGGTCCGGCCGGTAGCGCGGTCGAAGGAGGCGCTGCGGTACAGCCCGTCGCCGTCCGCGGCCAGCGGCTCGAGCGCCCATGACCTGAGCGCCGCGTAGTTGTAGGCGTCCAGCCAGAAGCCCTCCGAAGAGTGCCGCCCCCGCGCGTGGCGGACCTCGGACGGATTGAAGAAGTCGTCGACGTGGAGGACCAGCACAGGGCGCGTCCGGATGCGGCGGGCGAGGTCCTCCGCGAACGTGCTCTTCCCGCTGCCCCCGACCCCGTCGATGGCCACCAGTGCTCGGCGGTGCGGCGCTGCTGCGAGCACGCCATCCACGATCGTCTGGAAGTCGCCGTCCATCAGGTCGGAGACGCTATCGGAGCCCCAACCCCGCCAGGACCGTCCGCGCCGTGGCGGCATCTGCGGCGGCCAGGAGACCGGCCCTGTCGTCGTCCGGCCGGTATGCGGTGCCCTCCGGCCGCACGGCGACACCGCCCGCCTCGGCGAGCAGCAGCGCCCCAGGTGCGTGGTCCCACGCCAGCGTCCGCCAGAAGAGCAGGAAGTCAGCCCGCCCCTCGATGATCCGGGGGTACTCCACGCCCGCGCAGGTGGTCAGGGGAGTCAGGTCGCCGAAGCGGCTCTCGTTCGCCTCGATGGCCGTGCGGGCCTCGGGGGAGAGGAACCGACGCAGGACGCCGCCGTTCAGCGCGGTCAGTTCACTTGGATCCGCGGGCTCGCGGTGCAGGCGGACGCCGTCGCGCCAGGTGCCGCCGCCCAGCTCTGCGGTGTAGGTGCGTCCATGCTGGGGCTGGTGCACGACTGCACCGACGGTCCGGCCGCGGTCGACGAGCGCCAGCATGATCGCGTGGTCCGGAGACCCGTCGAGGAACTGCAACGTGCCGTCGAGCGGGTCGACCAGCCAGACCGGGCGCTCGGCCCGGAGCGCCCCGAGCAGCGACGGGTCTGCCGACGCGGCTTCCTCACCGATCACCGCCAGACCCGGCGTGATGTCCGCCAGCCCGTCGGCCAGCAGCCGCTCCGCCTCACGGTCGACCCGGCTGACGAGCTCGCCGGGCGACTTCTCCTCGCCCGCCACTCCCTGGCGGAAGAGCGGGAGATGCACCTGCGCGGCCACCTTCCGGACCATCGCGGCCACCGCATCGAGGTCGGCGCCGGTCACGCAGTGCCCACGGGCGCGGCGGCGCGCTCGGGGCTCATCCGCCGGGCCCGCGCGATGATGCGGCGGCAGCGCAGCTCGAGGACGACGACGGCGACGCCGAACAGCCGGAACTGCGGATTGGTCGTCTGCCTGGCCAGGTACCGCGCGTAGACCTGCTGGGCGATGACGGCCACCCGGAACAGACCGAACACCTCGTACCAGGCCCACTCGCGGTGGGTCACCGAGGTGCCGGTGCGCGCGCAGTAGTACGCGACGACCTGCTCGCGGGTCAGCATGCCCGGCAGGTGCGTGGGCTGGCGCCGGAAGGCCTGCATCAGCCGGCCGTCGTCGGCCTGCACCCAGTAGCCGAGCGAGCCTGCGAGGTCCATCAGCGGGTCGCCGACGGTGGCCAGCTCCCAGTCCAGCAGCCCGATCGGGCGGGTCGGGTCGGCCGGATCGAGCACGACGTTGTCGAACCGGAAGTCGTTGTGCACCAGGGTGTGCGGCCGGTCGCCCGGCTGGTTCTCGGCCAGCCAGGTCATGACCGACCCGAACGTGCCGACGTTCCAGGTGCGGGCGCGGCGGTACCGCTCCGACCAGCCCTCCACCTGCCGGCGCACGTACCCGGGGCCCTTGCCCAGATCGGCCAGGCCGGTACCTCCGACGTCGACCGAGTGCAGGTCGACGAGCAGGTCGAGCACGTTCCGGCACAGTGCCGCGACCTGGTCCCGGTCCAGGTCGACCCCGCGCGGCAGTTCCTTGCGCGGGATCGGGCCGGCCAGCCGCTGCATGACGTAGAAGGGCGTGCCGATGACCGCGGAGTCCTCGCACAGCGCGACGGTGCGCGGGACGGAGGGCAGCACCCTGGCCAGCTCGGTCTGGACGCGGTGCTCGCGGGCCATGTCGTGCGCGCCCTGGGAGTGGGTGCCCTTCGGTGGCCGCCGGAGGATCAGGTCGCCGTCGGGGTAGCGCAGCAGGTAGGTCAGGTTGGAGACGCCGCCGGAGAACTGGCGCACCTCCGGGACGGCGGCGACGTCGACGCCGGCGTCCCGGGCGTGGTCGGCCAGCCACCGCGCCATCGCGGCGACGTCGAAGGCGTCCTCGGCCCGGACGTCGCGGGCACCGCCGGTGTCGACCGCCGTCACGTCAGCTTCCGGACGACGGACAGCGGCAGCACCCGCATGAGGAACCCGATCGGCACCCACGGCCACGCCGGCACGTAGGCCCTGGTCCGCCGCTTCTCGATCGCCTCGACCATGCTCCGGACGCCGGTCGCGGTGTCGACCATGAACCGGGTCTTCTGCTGCACGTGCGCGTTCATCTCCGACCGGATGTAGCCGGGGTAGATCACCGAGACGTCCACGCCGGGGATGCGCTCGGACCGCAGCCCCTCGGCCAGCGCGGCCACCCCCGCCTTCGTGGCGGCGTAGGTGGTCATCGCCTTGCGCATGCCGCGCAGCGCCGACATGGACGAGATCAGCACCAGGTGGCCGCGTTGCTGGCGGCGGAAGATCTCCAGGGCCGCCTCGGTCTGGGCCAGCGCCCCGACGAAGTTGGTCATGGCGGTGGCCCGGTTGGCGTCGGCGCGGCCGGTGCCCAGCGCGGCGCCCTTGCCGATGCCGGCGTTGACGACCACCCGGTCGATGGAGCCGAACGACTCCGCGAAGCGGCCGAACACAGCGGGGACGGCGTCGGCGTCGGTGACGTCCAGCGCCGCGGTCTCCACGCGCTGCCCGGTGCCGGCGGTGATCTCTGCGGCCAGGGCGTCCAGCCGCTCGGTCCGCCGGGCGCACAGCGCCAGGTCGTAGCCGAGGGCGGCGAACTGGCGGGCCATCTCCTCGCCCAGCCCGGCGCTGGCGCCGGTGATGAGCACGACCCCGCGGCTCATGCCTGCTGCTCGGCCGCGTGGATGCGGGTACCCATCCGCAGCATCTGCCGGTCGTACAACGGCCGGGCCAGCCGCTTGGTCCAGAAGGCGAGCCGGGCGTTGCGGTCGGGCATGATCAGGAAGCGCTTGGCGTCGACGGCGCGCACGACCCGCTCGGCGATCTCGTCGGCACCCAGCTTCGAGCCCTCGATGAGCCGGGTGGCGACCGTGTCCATCATCGGGTCGTCGCCGCCCAGGGATGCGGCGAGGTTGGTGCGGAAGAACGACGGGCAGACGACCGAGACGTCGATGCCCCACGGGGTCAGTTCCCACCGCAGGCTCTCCGAGAGCGCGACCACCGCGGCCTTGCCCGCGTCGTAGGACGTCATGGCCGGGGGATGCACCAGGCCCGCCGCGGACGCGACGTTCACCAGGTGTCCGGAGCCCTGCTCCTTGAGCATCGGGACGAACGTCCGGCAGCCGGTCACCGCCCCGAGGACGTTGACGTCCAGCACCCGGCGCCAGTGGTCGGCGCCGAGCCGGTCGATGCGCCCGCCGGCGGCGATCCCGGCGTTGTTGACCAGCACGTCCAGGCCGCCGAACGCGGCGCGGACGCGGTCGCGGGCGGCCGCCCAGTCGTCCTCGGAGGTGATGTCGAGGCGCTGGTAGGCCGCGCCGGCGGGCACGTCCGCCTGCGGGGCGACGTCGGTCACGAGCACGCGGTCGCCGCGGGCGGCGAAGCGGGCCGCGAGCGCGGCCCCGAGACCGGAGGCGCCTCCGGTCACCAGCACGCGGCGGGGCGAGGGGGTCGGCTGCATGCACCGGACCCTAGGAGCGGCCCCGTCGCCGGGCTCCGCGGGGGCCGCCCGACCACCCGGACGAGCGGCTCGCCGTCAGTCGCAGCCGACGCCGGTGATGTCGTCGTCAGCCGCCCGGCCGTCCGCTGTCGCGACGTCGTAGCCGGAGCAGAAGTAGAACGACAGCCGCTCGTCCCGGTCCAGGGTGACCGGGCGCCAGGTGCCGGTGGCGTCGGGCTCCAGGTAGCTGAAGGACGAGCCGAGCAGCACGTCGTCGGCGGCCGGGTCGTGCTTCAGGTACTTCGCCAGCCACGCCTGCGTGTAGACGCTCGACAGCGCCTGGCCCCAGCGCGACGCCGGGAGCACGTAGGGGATGTCGGTGTACTCGAGGTGGGTGGAGGCGCGGGGCACGATCACCATCGAGTCGACGCCGGCCCCGGTCCACCCGTCGTAGCCGGTTGACAGCTCCCGCCGCGGGTCCGGGGCCTCGGCCGGCGAGCCGGCGCCCGAGGCGTCGAACAGGCCGCTGTTCGCGAAGTACGGCGCGACGGTGAAGCCGTACTCCGACTGCAGGCCGAGCGCCGGCACGACCGGCTCCGAGGCGCCGAGGGCGTCGAACTCCTCGCCGTCGCGGACCGAGGCGCGGGTCGAGAGCTTGTCCAGCGCCACCACCGCCTGGATCCGCTCGTCCACGCCCTGCAGGTAGGACACCGCGATCGCCCCCAGCGAGTGGCCGACGACGGCCAGCCGGGTGGTGCGCCCCGGCGTCACCGACTCGGGGTCGGGGGAGCGGTCGAACGACTCCCACCGCGGGTTGAACGCATCGCCGGCGGCCGCGTGCGGGTACGGCGCGTCCGGGGTGGAGAGGAAGAAGTCGATCGCGTCCTGGGTGCCGTACACGAAGTTCGACGTCTGCTGGGACGGCACACCCGGGCAACCGGTCTCCTCGCCGGCCGGCGGGGCGGCGGCGAACGAGCAGTACGGCAGGTCGGCCGGCTCGCCCTGGTGGGGGAAGGTCTCGCTGCGGCCCTGGCCCTGGACGTCGTAGGTGAGCACGAGGTAGCCGCGCTCGGCGAGGTCCTGGGCCAGCCACCAGTACATCCGTTCGCTGCCCTGCACCGAACCGGTCGTGAGGACGACGCCGGGGAACGGCCCCTCCAGCACCTCGCCGGTGTACGGGTCGCGGGCGCCGGGCAGCGGGGCGAACACGGTGCCCTGCAGCAGCGCGCCGTAGCGGTTGGGAAAGCTGATCGGCGTCATCTCGCCGCGGGTGCCGTCCCAGTCGGCCCGGTACGGGTTGCCGCTGTTCCAGCCGGGCACCAGCTGCCCCGGGGTGAGGGCCGGCCGGTTCGGCCGGGCCGCCTGGGCGAGCAGGTCGCCGGCGAAGAGCGGATTGATGTGGGCGAGCAGGGCGAGCCCGTACGCGGGGGAGAGCTGCCCGTCCGGAGCGGTCTGCCGGCCGTAGGCCTCGGCGACGTTCTGCGCGTCGCGGGCCAGGTACTCGGGGGTCCCCGGGGCGGGCCCGGCCGGTGCGGCGGCGGCGCCGGAGGTGCCGCCGGCGACGACGGCCACGGTGGCGCCGAGGGCGAGCACGGCTCGGGCGAGGCGGGGACGGCGCATGCGGAGCTCCTGGGACGCGGCGGCGGTCGTGCCCGGGACAACGAGCCGCGGCGGTTGGGGTTACCCGTCGACACAGGCACCGGGACCTGGACGCGCGGCGCCCGGGGCGGCAGGCTGGCCGCATGGCCGACCCCCGCTTCGCCATCCCGCTCGAGGAACTCGTCGCCGGTGCCCAGGTGGCCCGGGAGGAGCAGGTGGAGGTGCAGGCGGACGTCCCGGTCCCGCCGGCTACCGGCCCCGACGCGCTGCGCTACGGCGACGGGATGTCCGGGGACGTCGACGGCGACTGAGCCGCCCTCACCAGTTGCGCGGCAGTGACTTCCGGTCGCGCTTCGAACCCAGCGAGCCCGTGACGGCGACGACCACCACGCCCACGACGGTCAGCACGAGCAGGCCCTTGATCAGCGTGCCCAGGATGCTGAACACGGCGCCGAGGATGCTGACGGCCAGCCAGATCACCAGCAGCAGTCCGAGCAGGCGCAGCACGGGAGCTCCTCGGGTCGACGGGTGGGTGTCGGGACCCAGCCTAGGCGGTTCTGCCTGCTCCGGATGACGGTCGAGCGCGATCGCGCCGTCGCGGCCTCCTGAGGGACCTCGGGGCAGCGCCCACGCGGTTGCCGCGAGGCCCGGCGGCCGGGACCCTCGGGGTATGCGGGTGGAGGAGGTCCGGGACGTGTCGGGCCTGGCGCGGCTGACGCTGCGCGGGAGCACGACGCGCATCCACGAGGTGCACCAGGGCATCGCCGACCGCGCCTTCCGGGCCGTGGGACCAGCAGGCCGGCCGGTCCAGGTCGTCCACGACGCGATCACCGGCGTGACGTACGCGGGGGTGCGCCTGGCTCTCGGCGCCGGTGCACGGGTCGTGGGTGAGGTGGCCTCCTATCGGGCCAACGGGCGCGAGCTCGGCGAGAACCGTGCCGGCCGGGTCGCCGTGGCGATCCTCAACGGCGCGCACGGGGACCTCGTGCAGCGGGAGGCCCCGGCCCTGGCCCTGGACATGGCCGTCCGCGTCGAGGGCCGTTCCGTGCCGACCGACCCGGACGCACTGCGGACGGCGTTCCCCGACGCGACCGGCCGGCTCGCCGTCTTCCTGCACGGGCTGACCGAGACCGAGGTCTCCTGGTGCTACCGCTCGGAGCGCCGGGGGGAGCCGGGGATCACCTACGGCACCCGGCTGCAGGAGGACCTCGGGTTCACCCCGGTCTACCTCCGTTACAACACCGGCCTGCACATCTCCGACAACGGACGCGCCCTCGACCGGGTGCTGACCGCGCTGGTGGCCGCCTGGCCCGTGCCGGTCCAGGACGTCGTCCTCATCGGGCACTCCATGGGCGGGCTGGTCGCCCGGAGCGCGCTGCACCAGGCCCACGGCGGGACGGCGGAGGCGGAGGGGTGGACGCACCTGGTGCGCGACACGATCACCCTCGGCTCGCCGCACCTCGGGGCGCCGCTGGAACGGGGTGTCCACCGGCTCACCGCGCAGCTCGCCCGGCTCCCCGAGACCCGGCCGCTGGCCCGGCTCCTCTCGCTGCGCAGCGTCGGCATCAAGGACCTCCGGCGCGGCACCCTCGTCGAGGCCGACTGGACCGACCGCGACCTCGACGCGATCGGACCCTCCGACCACACGCACGTCCCGCTGCACGACGGCGCCCGCCACTTCGTCGTCCTCGCCACGCTGAGCCGCGACCCCGGCGGCCTGGCGGCCGACCTGTTCGGGGACCTGCTGGTCCCGCCGCGCAGCGCGCTGGGGGACACCGGCGACGACGAGCGGCTCGCCTTCCCCGCCGATCACGTGCACCGCCTCGGCCGGCTGAACCACTTCGACCTGCTCAACCACCCGCTGGTGTACGCCCGGATCCGGCGTTGGCTGGTCGAGCGGCCGGAGGGCCCGGCACCCGACGCACCTGACGCACCCGAGGTGCCGACGAACCGCTGACCGGGCACTCTGTGGCCCGCGGCGTGACCGATCGGGCACGCGGCCGTTGTCCTTCAGACACGAGGGAGCAGCATGGCCGAGAACGGACAGAACCTTCTGCAGCGACTGATCAGCTGGCGCGTCGGCGCGGCGATGGAGCCGCAGCCTCCGAACGAGACGCTGATGAAGCTGCAGCAGCCGCTGGTGGATCTGCTGGAGAAGTACTACTTCCGCGTCGAGGTGGAGGGGTGGGACCGGGTCCCCGACCGGACCTCCCTGGTCATCGGCGTGCACTCCGGGGGTGCGCTGACGATGGACGCGTGGACCCTGGTCAACGCCTGGCAGAAGCACTTCGAGGGCAAGCGGATCCTGCACGGCACCGCCCACGACGTCCTCATGGCGGCCCCTGGGATGGGCGACTACTTCCGCGCCGTCGGCGTCATCGCGGCCAACCGGAAGAGTGTCACGGCAGCGCTGGCCAAGGGTGAGGACGTCGTCGTCTGGCCCGGCGGGGAGATCGACGCCATGCGCAGCTGGTTCAAGCGCGACGTCGCCACGCTCGCCGGCCGCAGCGGGTTCGTGAAGCAGGCCATCCGTTCCGGTGTCCCGATCGTTCCGGTGGCCACCGTCGGCGGGCACGACACGGTGTTCGTGCTCTCCGAGGGCAAGTGGCTGGCCAACGGGCTGGACAAGCTGCTCGGCCTCAAGGAGACGCTGCGCGGGTCCAATCTCCCGATCATCGCCGGCTTCCCCTTCCCGATCGCGGTGGAGGTCCTCCCGGCGCACGTGCCGCTGCCGGCCAAGATCCGCACCGAGATCCTCGAGCCCATCGAGGTCGACGACGACCCGGAGCGGGCCGACGACAAGGCCTACGTCCAGAAGATCTACGACCAGGTCGAGGCCGAGATCCAGGCGGGGATGGACCGGCTGGCGGCCAAGCGGAAGCTGCCGCTGCTGGCCTGACCCCTCGACGTCCCGGGCCCCGACGGGCAGGCTGGCCGGAACCCGAGGAGGACGCCATGGCAGCGCGCTACGAGTACAAGGTCGAGGAGATCCGCGAGGGGATGATCGGCGGCAAGATGAGCGGCGGGAAGCTGGAGAAGGTGCTCAACCAGCACGCCCGCGAGGGCTGGCAGCTCAAGGCCATCACCTCGGTGGAGGTGAAGGGCCGCATCGGGCCCGGTGGCGTCGAGGGCGTGCTGGTCACCTTCGAGCGCCCCGTGGCGTGACGGCGGGCTCCCTCACCGGCGAGCGGTGGCTCGCGGAACACCCGGACGGGGCGTCGCCGGAGGCGGCGCTGACCTGGTTCGACGCCCTGCCGCCGGTCGCCCCGGAGGAGATGTTCGGACGGTGGCGGGGGAGCGGGCTGCCCACCGGCTCCCCGCTCGACGGGCTGCTGGAGTCCTACGGCTGGTACGGCAAGGAGTTCGTGGACGCCGAGACGGTGCACCCGCTGCTGTTCGGCACCCGCTCCGGTCCGCGGCCGGTGGACCCGGCCCTGGTGCCGATCGCCGTCCTGCGCGACCGGCCGGGCATCGCGCACTCGCGGGCGGCCCGTACGGCGTTCCGCCTGGTCCGTCCGGCGGTGACGACGGCGAAGCCGCGGGCGCGGCTGCGCGCCGTCGAGCACCGCGGCGTCGTCACGGCGGCGATGGTCTACGACGCGCTGCCGATCATCGACGTGTTCCGCCGGGTGTCGCCGGACGTCCGGGCGGGCCTCATGGACCTGCGCGGGCTGCCCGAGCCGTTCTTCTTCCTGCTCAGGCGGGCGAACTGACCCCCAGCTCGGCGAGCAGCCCGCGGATCCGCCGCTCGATCTCGTCGCGGATCGGGCGGACCGACTCGACGCCCTGGCCGGCCGGGTCCTCCAGCGCCCAGTCCAGGTAGCGCTTGCCCGGGAAGATCGGACAGGCGTCGCCGCAGCCCATGGTGATGACGACGTCGGAGGCCTCGACGGCGTCGGTGGTGAGCACCTTCGGCCGCTGGTCGGAGATGTCGATGCCGACCTCGGCCATCGCTCGTACCGCCGACGGGTTGACCTGGTCACCGGGGACCGAGCCGGCCGACCGGACCTCGACGGCGTCCCCGGCGAGCTGCCGGAGCCAGCCGGCGGCCATCTGCGAGCGGCCGGCGTTGTGGACGCAGACGAACAGGACGCTGGGCTTCGCGGTGGTCATCGGGCGTTCCGGGCGAGGTCGGGGACGGTGGGGTCGCCGGGGAACCAGCGGTGGGCGGCCCACAGGGACACGTAGACGAGGCCGACCAGCACCGGCACCTCGATCAGCGGCCCGACGACCCCGGCGAGGGCCTGCCCGCTGGTGACGCCGAAGGTGCCGATGGCGACCGCGATCGCCAGCTCGAAGTTGTTGCCGGCGGCGGTGAACGCGAGCGTCGCCGTCTTCGCGTACCCGAGCCCCAGCCGCATGCCGAGGGCGAACGAGCCGCCGAACATCAGCACGAAGTAGGCCAGCAGGGGCAGCGCGATGCGGGCGACGTCCCAGGGGTTCGAGGTGATGGCGTCGCCCTGGAGCGCGAAGAGCATGACGATGGTGAACAGCAGCCCGTAGAGGGCGACCGGGCCGATGCGCGGCAGGAACCGCTCCTCGTACCAGGCGCGGCCCTTCCGTCGCTCGCCGATCGTCCGGGTCAGGAAGCCGGCGAGCAGCGGGATGCCGAGGAAGACCAGCACGGAGACGACGATCGCCCAGAAGCTGAACTCCGCCGACGTCGTCGACAGACCCAGCCAGCCGGGCAGCACCTGCAGGTAGAACCAGCCGAGCGCGGCGAAGGCCACGATCTGGAACACCGAGTTGAGCGCGACCAGCACGGCGCCGGCCTCGCGGTCGCCGCAGGACAGGTCGTTCCAGATCAGCACCATCGCGATGCAGCGGGCCAGGCCGACGATGATCAGGCCGGCCCGGTACTCGGGCAGGTCGGGCAGCAGCAGCCAGGCCAGGGCGAACATCAGCGCCGGTCCGAGCACCCAGTTGAGCACCAGGCTCGCACCCAGCAGCTTGCGGTCGCCGGTGACCCGGTCGATCTCGGAGTACCGCACCTTGGCCAGCACCGGGTACATCATCAGCAGCAGGCCGATGGCGATCGGGAGGCTGACGTTCCCGATCTCGACGGCGCTCAGGACGTCGTCCACACCCGGGAGCCAGCGGCCCAGGGCCAGCCCGAGGGCCATCGCGGCGACGATCCAGACCGGCAGGAACCGGTCGAGCGGAGAGAGCTTCTGCAGGACCGGGGCGTCGGCGGGGACGTCGGCCCGGGCGGTCTCGCGGACGGCGTCGCTCACGCCGGCGTGAGGGCGGCGGTGTCGAACAGGCTCGCGACGGCCGACAGTGCCGCCGGGCGCACCGCGTAGTACACCCACACCCCGCGCTTCTCGCGGTCGAGCAGACCGGCGGAGTGCAGCACCTTCAGGTGGTGGCTGATCGTCGCCTGGGTGAGGTCGAAGGCGTCGTTCAGGTCGCAGACGCAGGCCTCGCCGCCGGCGCTCGCGGCGATCAGGCTGACCAGCCGGAGGCGCACGGGGTCGGCCAGCGCCTTGAGCAGGGGAGCGACCTGCTCGGCCTGCTCCGGCGACATCGGCGTGCCCGTCAATGGCGTGCAGCAGGCGAGTCCGGGCTCGCTCATCGTCAACTCCTCGGTCACGGACATCGTCGACCATCATAACGACACGCATCGTATTGACAAGCATCGATGTCAGGTGTTCATTCGGGTCGAGACATCGACATCCGTCGATGTTCCGAGCGAAAGGTGTTCCCGTGTCCCGTGTCCAGCTCGCCCTCCGCGTCGCCGACCTCGAGGCCGCCGTCGGCTTCTACTCGCGGCTGTTCGACACCGAGCCGGCCAAGCGCCGCCCGGGCTACGCCAACTTCGCGATCACCGAGCCGCCGCTGAAGCTGGTGCTGCTCGAGGGGGAAACCGGCGAGCCGACCCGCATGGACCACCTCGGCGTCGAGGTGCCGTCCACCGACGAGGTCGCCGCGGCGACGAACCGGCTGGCCGACGCCGGGCTCGCCACGCGCGTCGAGGACAACACCACCTGCTGCTACGCCGTCCAGGACAAGGTCTGGGTGACCGGTCCGGGTGGGGAGCCGTGGGAGGTCTACACGGTCACCGGTGACGCGCGACCCGACCTGGAGGGGAAGACCGCCGTCGAGCTCTCCGAGGTCGCCGGGGACGGCAGCTGCTGCCGTCCCGAGGGCTCCGACACCGACGCCCGGGTCGGCGCCGCCTGCTGCTGAGCCCGCTCCTCGGGGCCAAAATGGCCATTTTGGCCCCGAGGGCGGACATGGCAGGGTCGGCGCGTGGACCTGGAGCAGGTGGCCGACGAGCTCTACGAGGTGCCGCCCGACGAGTTCATCGCGCTGCGCAAGGAGCGGCAGGACGCCGCCAGGGCAGACGGCGACAAGGTGCTGGCCAAGGAGATCGGTGGGCTGCCGAAACCGTCCGCGGCCGCCTGGGCGTGCAACCTGCTCGTCCGCGGGCACCGCGACGAGATCGAGAACCTCGTCGACCTCGGCGAACTGCTGCGCGAGGCCCAGGAAAACCTGGCCGGTGACCAGCTGCGCGCCCTCGACGTCCAGCGCCGTCAGCTCGTGTCGGCCCTGACCCGCCAGGCGCGGGGGCTCGCCGCCGAACGCGGGCATCCGGTGAGCACCTCGGTGGCCACCCAGGTGGAGGAGACGCTGCGCGCGGCCATGGCCGATCCGGACGCCGGCCGGGCGCTGCTCACCGGCCGACTCACCTCGCCGATGTCCTACAGCGGCCTGGGGACGACGGTGGCCCGCCCCGACCTGCGGCTGGTGCATCCGCCGCCGAAGTCCGCCCCCGCCGACCGTCCTGAGAAGCCCGCGAAGGCGCCGGCCCCGAAGAAGCAGGCGGGAGAGTCGGCGGCCGACCGCAAGGCGCGCGAGCAGGAGGAGCGGCGCCAGGCCGCGGAGGAGAAGCGGCAGCGCGAACTGACCGAGGCCCGTGCCGCGGCCGACGAAGCGACCGCTGCCGCAGAGGACGCAGCGACGGCCCTCGAGGAGCACCGGCGGCAGACCGAGGAGCTGAGCACCCGGCGCACCGAGTTGCAGGCACGGGTGGAGGAGCTCGCCGACCAGCTGGCCGACGCCGAGCGGGAGGCCGCTGACGCCGCGACGGCGCTCAAGCGGGAGGAGCGCCGGCTGGCCGCCGCCGAGCGCGAGGCCGCCGACGCGGAGGAGGCCCGGGACCGGGCGGTCGCCCGCGTCGACGCCCTCACCGGGGAGAGCTGACCGGCGCCACCGGTCAGCGGGTCCCCGGCTCCGAGAAACGGCCCGCCCGCCGCGACATGAGCCGGTAGCCGGCGAGCAGGGCGGCGTTGGCCAGCAGCAGCCAGAGCCCGAGGAGCACCGCGGTGGCCAGCGCCGTGGGGCCGTAGCGCTGGGTGAAGTCGGCGAACTCCAGGTACACGAGGTAGCCCGCGGTGGTCACGGTGATCAGGCCGACGGCGGTGGCGGCGCCGACGGCGACGTCGTGCCAGCGGGTCTCGTGGAGCTCGAAGAGCCCGTAGATGAGTGCGATGAGCAGCCCGAGCCCCGTGACGGCGCCCAGCCCCAGCGCGAGCTGCAGCCATCCACCGGCGCCCAGCAACCGGGGGACGAGGTACAGCGTGGCGAGGCCGGAGAAGACGGCGAAGGGCAGTGCCGCGATCACCACCAGGGCCAGCAGCCGCCCCTTCCACCCTCGGATGCGCCGCTCGGCCTCCGGCGCGATGTCGCTGAACGCCCGGGCGAGCGCGGCACCGTAGGTCGTGGCCGGCCAGATCGCCGCCACCGCGGCCAGCGGGCCGGTCTGCGCGGCGACGTCGATCAGTTCCCGCAGGATGTCGGCGACCGGCAGGTCGTCCGGGGCCCGGCTGGTCACCTCGGCGCCCAGGTCCTGCAGGCTCTCCTGGTCCACGAACCACCCGGCGATCCAGAAGCCGAGCAGCACCATCGGCGGCAGCGAGATCATCGCGTAGAACGCCAGGCTGGAACTGGTGGTCACGAACTCCGGGCTGCGCAGCCACGCCAGCACCCGGCGCACCGGCTCGGGCAGCCGCTCGTACCGACTGCTCAGCCGGTCGCCGACGGTGCTGACACGTCTCCGCACGCGCGGCAACCGGCGGTCCTCATCCATCCGTGCACGCGCTACCCGGGCGCCGGGTCCCGGTAACCGTCGGGCTCAGCCGCAGGAGGGGCCGTCCTCTTCCGGGCGCGCGATGGGCTCGGTCGGCGGGGTCTCGTCGCTGACCTGCGGTCGGTCGGCGTCGACGGTGCGGCCGAACTGCTGCGTGGCCCACGTCGACCCGTCGGGAGCGCAGAACACCCCGACGCCCAGCCGGTCCCATCCCGGGTTGAGCACGTTGACCCGGTGCCCGTCCGAGCGCATCCATCCCACGTGGGCGTGGCCGGCAGGTAGCGGGCCGGAGGCGGTGAAGACGTTCTCCCCGATACCGGCGAACCCCTCCAGGTCGTCCCGGTCCAGCAGCGACCGCATGTCCTGGTGCTCGAGGACGCCGGTCTCCGCCATCGACCTGCTCCAGTCGGCGGCGATCTCGGCGAGGGCGTCGTCCCACGCCACCGGTTGCAGCCCCCGGGCCTCCCGCTCGGCGTTGACCCGGTCGAAGAGGGCGCGCGCCATGCGGTCCTCGGCGGGACCGCCCGGTGCGTCGTCGGGCGGCGTGCCAGGCGACGGGGCGGTGGCGACCGAGCCCGCTGAGCCGCCGCCGTCCGCCACGACACAGCCCGACGTCGGCACGACGGCGAGGAGCAGGGCCAGCAGGAGGGGCCGGGTCCGGGACATGCCGCATCCCTACCCGCTCCGCTCGTCGCACCACGCGCGGAGCTGCGGCTCCTCCCCGCCGTCGCTAGCGTCGGAGCATGGCCGAGTCGCCGCGGGTCGCGATCGTCACCGGTTCGGAGTCGGGCATCGGGCGGTCGGTGGCCGTCGCGCTCGCGGAGCAGGGGTGCGACGTCGGCATCACCTGGTACCGCGAGCAGGCCGCCGCCGAGGAGACCGCCGAGCTGGTGCGGGCCCGGGGGCGGCGCGCGGAGGTGCGCCACCTCGACCTCACCCGCCTGCCGCAGGCGGCCGACGTCGTCGACGACCTGGCGGAGGCGCTGGGCGGCGTCGACGTCCTGGTCAACGACGCCGGCACCGGTCACCGCACGCCGCTGCTGGAGCTGGACCTGGACACCTGGCGCGAGGTGCTGGCCACCGACCTCGACGGCGCCTTCCTCTGCCTGCAGCGGGCGGCTCGGCGCATGGTCGCGGCCGGGCGGGGCGGGCGGATCGTGAACATCACCAGCGTGCACGAGCACGCGCCGCGGGTGGGCGCGGCCGCCTACTGCGCGGCGAAGGGCGGCCTCGGGCTGCTCACCAAGGTCGCCGCCCTGGAGCTCGCCGGGCACGGCATCACGGTGAACTCCGTCGCCCCCGGGGAGATCGCCACCGCGATGACCGGGCAGGAGGACGAGGACCCGACCGCGCCCGGCCACGAGCGGCCCGGGGTGCCCCTGGGGCGTCCCGGTGACGCCCGTGAGGTCGCCGCCGTGGTCGCCTTCCTCGCCGCACCGGCCGCCGGCTACGTGACCGGCGCGTCGTGGGCGGTGGACGGAGGCATGCTCGAGATGGGGCCGATGGCCGGTTCGCACCTCGAGGCCGACGACTGGCGCCGCGGCTGAGCCACGGGCCTGCGGTCAGCTCCGGCGTCCGGTGCCCTTGCGGAGGTACAGGTGCTGGTCGGCGCGGGCCAGTACGCCGGACAGGGTGTCTCCCTGCTGCGCCGTCGCCAGGCCGACGGTCCACGGGAACTCGTGGGTGTCCTCCAGCCCGGTCAGCAGTTCCCACGCGCCCTGCTCGTCGGTGGCCGGCAGGCAGAGGACGAACTCGTCGCCGCCGTAGCGGCCGAGCAGGTCGGCGCGGCGGAGCCGGCGGGCCCAGCCCGTGGTGAGCTCGCGCAGCAGGTCGTCCCCGGCCCCGTGCCCGTCGCGGTCGTTGACCTGCTTGAAGTCGTCCAGGTCGAGGATGGCGAAGCTCAGCGGCTCTCCGGTGCGCAGGGCGCGGGCCAGGTGCCGCGACGCCTCGGCCTCCCAGCTCCGCCGGTTGGCCACCCCGGTGAGGGGGTCGGTCTCCGCGGCGTTGCGCAACCGCCCGGCCAGCCGGCCCTGGGCCTCGGTGAGGGCGACGACGCTGACGACCAGCGCGATCCAGGGCAGGAGGAACCCGGACGGTTCGGCGGCCGCGGCGCCGGCGCTGGTCGCGGCCACGAGGAAGCCCGCGTGGGCACGTGCGACCGGCAGCGGCAGCACGTGGGCGGCGTACAGCGCCAGGGCGGTCATGGCCGGCCCGAGCGCGACGATGCCGAGGGCGGTGGCCGAGCGCCAGGCCAGGATCGCGATGAACACCGCCATGAAGGTGACGGCGGCCGGAACGGCCCACGACGGGAGCCGCCGCCGCAGCAGCGCGACGACGGTGCCGACGACCAGACCGATGACGCCGAGGGTCCACAGCAGCGGTACGGGGGTGTCGGCGTCCATCGGCCGGGCCGCGCCCAGGCAGGCGAGCACACCGCCGACCAGGTACAACGCCGCCAGCAGCGTCGCCGCGGGCGTTCCGCGCTGGTCATCCATGTCGCGCATCCTGGCGGTCCGGAGGGTGTACCGGGCAGTTCTGCTCGGCCCGTACCCCGGTGACGGGGGATCGAGCATTCATGGCTCTCCGGCCCTCCACCTGAGCGGGCCGCCGAGCACGCGACCCCTCACCCCCGAGACCTCAGGCGGATTCGCGGTTGGTGACGTCCTCGTCCTCGGGAACCGGGTCCTTGGGGCCGCCGGTCTTGGAGGCCTCCCAGCCGGGCCCCAGGTGTTCGAGTGCGAGCCGGCCGTAGACCTGCTGCTGGGTGGCCACCCGTTGCGAGCGGCCGCGCCCCAGGAAGCTGATCAGCCAGTGGAAGATCGTGGTGGTGCGGCTCTTGAACCCGACGATGTACATCACGTGCACGACCAGCCACAGCACCCAGGCGATGAAGCCCTCGAACTTGAGCTTGCCGATCTCGGCCACCGCGGAGAACCGCGAGATGGTCGCCATCGAGCCCTTGTCGAAGTACTGGAACTCGCCCTTGGGCTGCTTGCCGGCGAGCCGGCGCTTGATCTGTTCGGCGGCGTAGCGGCCGCCCTGGATGGCCACCTGCGCGACGCCGGGCAGCTTGTTCAGCGCCATCATGTCGCCGACGACGTGGATCTCCGGATGGCCGGGCAGCGTGAGATCCGGCTGCACCGAGATCCGTCCGGCGCGGTCGACCTCCGCGCCGGTCTGCTCGCCGAGCATCCGGCCGAGCTCGCTGGCCTGCACCCCTGCCGCCCAGATCTTGGTGGCGGCGTTGATGCGGCGCACCTGACCGTCGGTGTCCTTCACGTCGATGCCGTCGGCGTCGACGTTCGTCACCATCGCGCCCAGCTGCACCTCGACACCGATCCGGTTGAGCTGGCGGCGGGCACGGTCGCCCAGCTTCTCGCCGAACGAGGGGAGGACGGCGGGAGCGCCGTCGAGCAGGACGATCCGGGCGCTGCCGGGGTTGATGCGGCGGAAGTCGCGCTTGAGGGTGCGGCGGGCGAGCTCGGCGATCTGACCGGCCATCTCGACCCCGGTCGGCCCGGCGCCCACGACGACGAAGGTCAGCAGCCGGTCGATCTCGGCCTGGTCGGTGGCCAGCTCGGCGAGTTCGAACGCGCCGAAGATCCGGCCGCGCAGCTCGAGGGCGTCGTCGATGCTCTTCATGCCGGGCGCGAACTCGGCGAACTGGTCGTTGCCGAAGTACGACTGACCCGCACCCGCGGCGACGATCAGCTCGTCGTACGGGTACACCGTCGTGCGGCCGAGGATGGTCGAGGTGACCGTGCGGGCGGCGACGTCGATGTCGACGACCTCGCCCAGCACGGTCGCCACGTTCTTCTGGTGGCGGAGCACCTCACGGGTCGCGGGAGCGATCTCGCCCTCGGAGAGGATGCCGGTGGCCACCTGGTAGAGCAGCGGCTGGAACAGGTGGTGGCTGGTCTTGCCGATCAGGGTGATGTCGATCGGGGCCTTGGCCAGCGCCTTCGCGGCGAACAGGCCGCCGAAACCGGAGCCGATGATGACGACGCGGGGCCGCCCGCCGTCCGAAGCGTTCCCGGCGGGGACACGCGCAGGTGATGTCGTCATGATGTCTCGATCCTCCCACTCCGGCCGAACGCGGTTTCTGGCCGTTCCGAGCGATCCGCACCACAGTCTGCCCGTCCCGGCTGGCCGTCGCCGGGCCGGAACGGTAGACCCGCCCCGGTGAGTGCAACGCGGATCCGGACCGTCGTCGTCCCTGGTCTGGGGCTCGATGCACGCTCGTGGTCCGGCGTACTGAGCTCGTTGCCGGCATCGGCGCCGGCGACCGTTCTCCCCCTGCCCGGTATGGGCCTTCGGAAACCGGTTCCGCCGCTGCAGACCCTCGCCGACCAGGTGATCGAGCACCTGATCGGCAAGGGTCCGGTGCTGCTCGTCGGGCACTCGCAGAGCTGTCAGGTGGTGGCCGCCGTCGCCGAGCGTGATCCGCGCGTGGTCGCCGTCGTCCTGCTGGGTCCGACCACCGACCCGCGGCTGCGCCGGGTGGGTGGGCTGGCCGGCGCGTGGCTCCGGACCGCGGTCCGCGAGCCGATGTGGCAGGTGCCGCGGATCCTCGCCCAGTGGCTGTCCACCGGGCCGCGGGCAATGGCGGCCCTGTGGCGGCGCGCGGCGCCGGACCGGATCGACGAGCGGCTGCCGCGGGTACCCGTGCCGGTCACCGTCGTGCGCGGGACCCGGGACGCGCTGTGCCGCGCCGACTGGGCGGCCGCGCTGGCGGACGCCGCGCCACGGGGCCGGCTGGTGCAGATCGACGGCGCGGCCCACATGACCGTGCAGACGCACGCCGACGAGGTCGCGGCGCTGCTGCTCGGCGAGCTCCAGCGCTGGGGGACTGACTCAGCGAGTCGGTGACAGCGACGCGGCCAGGGCCTGTAGCGAGGGCCGGTCCAGGTCAGGCGGCCTTGGCCCGGCGGTGGGCGTCCTTGGCGGCCTGCTTGGCCTGCTTGTTCGCCAGCTTGGTGGCCTTCTTGACCGTCACGCGGGGACGACGCTCGATGAGCCCGCGGGTCATGAGACCGATGCCGATGCCAACGAGCCAGCTGTCCTTCGCCAGCGACAGGCCTTCCTGGGTCGGGGCGAGGCTGCCCTCCTTCCGCATGCCCGGCGTCTTCAGGTAGAGGCCCAGCAGGCCCCCGGAGAAGGCGGTCAGCGCGGCGCCGGCCATGAAGGTGGGCACGAACGGCGTGAGCAGGGCGGCGCCGATGGCGATCTCCGCCGTCGCCAGACCCTGGACGAACTGCTGGGGCGGGACGTCCTTGAGGAACGGGTAGGTGCCGGCCGCGAAGCCGTGCATGCCGGCCGCGGTCTCCTCGTCGGCCCCGCGCTTGCCGAGCCCGCTGTTGAGGATGAACGCGCCGGCGCTGACGCGCGGGGCGATCTCGGAGAGGGTGATGGGCAGCTTCAGCATGCCGACCCTGTTCCCACGACCGGCCCGGTCAATCGTCCCGCCTGCCGGCTGGGATCAGGTGACCTGATCCCCGAGCGTCCTCCCTCGTGGTGCACGGTGAGGGAGGACGCTCGGCGGTGAGGGAGGACGTCGGGTCAGCGACCGCCGCGACGGGAGCGCGCGCTGAACGACGCCGCCGACGACGAACCGGCGCGGGCGGCCAGCTCGGCGCGGGTGCGGGCGGGGCCGGACGGGCGCCCGGAGCCACCCGAGCCACCCGATCCACCCGAGCCGCCACGACCACCCGAGCTGCCACGACCGCCACCGGCCGGCTTGGCTGCAGAGGTTCCGCGACCACCGGAGCCGGCACCACGACGACGTCCGCCGCCGGAGCCCTGCGGCTGCTGCTCCACCACGGGAGCCGGCTCGACGTAGGGCGCCGCCGGACCGGCGAGCTCCTCGAGCAGCGGCGCGCCGGGCACGACCTTGCTGACGAGCGGGTTGATGCCGGCCTGGCGGGTCAGGGTGCGGACCTCGCCGACCATGTCGGGGGTCGTGATCGTGACGACGGTGCCGCCGGCGCCGGCGCGGGCGGTGCGGCCCGAGCGGTGCAGGTACGCCTTGTGCTCGGTCGGCGGGTCGACGTGCACGACCAGCGCGACGTCGTCGACGTGGATGCCACGGGCAGCGATGTCGGTCGCGCACAGCACCCGGCTCGAGCCGTTGCTGAATGCCTCGAGGTTGCGCTCGCGGGCGTTCTGGCTGAGGTTCCCGTGCAGGTCGACGGCGGGGATGCCCGACGCGGTGAGCTGCTTGGCCAGCTTCTTGGCCTGGTGCTTGGTGCGGGTGAACAGCACGCTGCGACCCAGACCCGAGGCGAGCTGGCGCACGACCTCGGCCTTGTCGGCGGTCTGCACGTGGAAGACGTGGTGGGTCATCGTGCTGACCGGGGCGACGGCCGGGTCGACCGAGTGCGTGACCGGGTTGCTCAGGTAGCGCTTGACCAGGATGTCGACGCCGTTGTCGAGCGTGGCGGAGAAGAGCATCCGCTGGCCGACCTTCGGGGTGCGGTCCATGATCCGCTTGACCCCGGGCAGGAAGCCCAGGTCGGCCATGTGGTCGGCCTCGTCGAGGATGGTGACCTCGATGGCGCCGAGGTCGCAGTGGCCCTGGCCGATCAGGTCCTCGAGCCGGCCGGGGCAGGCGATGACGACGTCGACACCCTGGGCCAGCGCCTGGACCTGCGGGTTCTGGCCGACGCCACCGAAGATCGTGGTGGTGCGCATGCCGAGCGCGCGGGCCATCGGGTCGACGACGGCGGCGACCTGGTTGGCCAGCTCGCGGGTCGGCACGAGGATCAGCGAGCGCGGGCGCTTGGGCAGCCGCTTGCTGTCCGAGGCGGAGAGCCGCGCGACCAGCGGGATGCTGAAGGCGAGGGTCTTGCCCGAGCCGGTGCGGCCGCGGCCGAGCACGTCACGGCCGCCGAGGCTGTCGGGCAGCGTGGCGACCTGGATCGGGAACGGCGCGGTGATGCCGCTCCCGGTGAGCACCTCGACGAGCGGAGCGGGCACGCCCAGCGCCTCGAAGGTGGTGTCGGTCGGCAGGACGGTGGCGTCGGCACCAACGGGGACGACGACGGGCGCGGGCACGGCGGCGGGCGCCGGACGCTGCTGCTGGGTGTTCTGGCCCTGCTCGCCGGCGGGGCGGGTGCCCCGGCCGCGGCCACCACGACGACGGCGCGGGCCGCCCTCGGAGGAGGCAGCGGGGGAGAAGCTCTGAGAGGAGGTCAAGAGGAAGTCCTTCGACGATCGAGTCGGCCGCCGGGATCTCAGCGCGCACGAACGCCGGCGCACCTGGGATCAGGGGCGGGCTCGCATCGTCGGCGAGACGTCGGTCAGCCGGGCGCACCAAGGTGGCGCAGCCTCAGCCCGACGTCGATTCCTGCCGCTCCGGATGAGCGAGGGCGGCGCCGGTACACCCCACTCAACCAGAGATGACCTCCGAGTGGTCCCACCCCGGGGGAGTCGCCCGTCACATCGGGTGAGTGGTGCCTGGGCCAACATGGCCATATTGGCCCGAGGGAGGCACGCGATCGGCGGGGAGCCGGCCGGATCACCTGTCCTCGCCGGCGATGACTTCCTCGCCGCCCGGCCGTCTCCGCTGCAGGTGTGCATCACGAGCGGGAGGAACCCATGCTGACGCAGGTCGCCGAGGGCGTGCTGGTCCACCGGAGCGAGCTGCTCCGGAACATCACGGTGGTCGTGCTGGGCGCGGACGGCGCGCTGCTGGTCGATCCCGGGCTCACCGGCGACGAGTTCGCCTGCCTCGCGGACGACCTGGCCGTTCTGGGCGCGCCCGTCGTGGCGGGCTTCGCGACGCACCCCGACTGGGACCACGTCCTCTGGGACGTCGTGCTCGGTTCGGCACCCCGGTACGGGACCGACCGCTGCGCAGCCGCCATGCGCGAGTTCCTGTCGGACCGGGACTGGCAGACCCGCGCCGCCGAGGCGCTGCCGCCGGAGATCGCCGGAGAGGTGCCCCTGGACCTGTTCGGCCGGATCACCGCTCTGCCGGCCGGGACGGAGCGGATCCCGTGGGGCGGCCCGGTCGTGCGGATCATCGAGCACCCGGGCCACGCCCCGGGCCATGCGGCGCTGCTGATCGAGGAGTGCGGCGTCCTCGTGGCCGGCGACATGCTGTCCGACGTCTTCGTCCCGATGCTCGACGACGACAGGGGCGACAACGATGCCGTGGCCGACCACCTCGTCGGCCTCGACCGGCTGGAGGCCGTTGCCGGCGCCGTCGACGTCGTCGTCCCCGGGCACGGCTCGGTCGGTCGGGCCGACGAGGTGCGCGCCCGGATCGCGCTCGACCGCGCGTACGTCCACGCCCTGCGGGACGGCGTCGTTCCCGACGACCCGCGGATCGGCCCGTCGGTCGAGCCCGGCTGGGAATGGGTGAACGACATCCATGCCGGTCAGGTCCAGCGTCTGCGGTGACCCGCCTGTGCGGCTGCCGCCGACGAGTCCCGGGTTCGGACCGCGGGCTCGATGAGGGTCGGTGAGACCAGCGTGGTGACTGTTGCGCAAAGTCACCGAGTCGTGACCTCTAGCAGTGACCGCAGTCACCGTTCAGCTGCCAAGTTATTCGCGCTTCCCCAGGTCAGGGCGAGTGGGGGCCAAGGCCTCGAGGTCTGCGATCGTCTGGATGAGGTCTCGTGTCCCCACGTCACGGATTCAGTCGTGTTCCGAAGTGGCGCATCAAGGGTGTCCTCGGAGTCGCGCTCAGCGGCGCCCTGCTTGCCGAGATGGTCCTTGCCGCCACCGGCGCGCAGGCGGCACCCGCACCGGCTCCGCAGACGCAGGAGGAGGCGGCTCGCACGTCGGAAGGTGTGCTGGAGGCGCCTGACATCGCCACGGCCAAGACCATCGCCCGGCTCGAGAACGAGCGCGTCGAGGTCATCGGCGAGCGCACCGTCACCTCGTCGACCTTCGCCTTGCCCGACGGCACGCTCATCGCCGGTCAGGCCGCCGGCCCCATCTGGGTGCCGAAGGACTCCGGCGACGGCACCTCGTCAGCGGACTGGTCTGCCGTCGACCTGACTCTGGTGGCGGCCGAGGACGGGACGATCCGCCCCAAGTCGCACGTCGTGGACCTGGAGCTGGCCGGCGAGCAGGGGCCTGAGGAGGGCGTTCTCGTCTCCATGAGGGGTGCGCCCGGCGAGACCGTGGGTCTCGCGTGGGAGGGAGAGCTGCCCACACCGACGCTGGAGGGTCCGCGAGCGGTCTACCGGGACGTGGAGCCCGGCCTGGACCTGGTCGTGGAGGCCACCCGCACCGGCTACGAGCAGTTCTTCGTCGTGAAGGAGCGGCCGGACGCCGACACGCCGCTCGACCTGTCGCTGACCGTCGTGGGCGACGGGTTGACCGCGGCGCCGTTGCCGGACGGTGGTGTCCAGTACACCGACGGCGCCGGCGAGGTCGTCGGCTCGACCGCGACCCCGCTGGCCTGGGACGCGGCCGTCGACGAGGAGCGGCTCAACCCGGTCACCCAGCCGTGGGAGGCCGAGGCCGCACCGGCAGGAGGACTGGCGCCAACGCCGGACTGGGGCACCGGCTCGCGCGACGACGAGCCGTCGACCGCACCCTCCAAGCCACTGCCCGGTGTCGACGCTCCTCCGTTCCCTGAGCCTGCGGCGGTTCCTCCGCTGCCCCGCGACTCGGTGGTGGAGCCGGGTGAGGATGCAGGTCAGGCGGCGTCCGAGGAGGCGGCCGAGGCGAAGGCGAGTTCGGCGCTGCCGTTGGAGACCGCGGCCACCGTGGTGACCCCTGGCGTTGTGGAGATGTCACTGACCCCTGACGTCTCCTTCCTCCAGGATCCGCAGACGGAGTACCCGGTTGTCGTCGATCCGGATCTGCAGTGGGCTTACGGCTTCGACACGTGGGTTCAACACGGTTTCAATACCGACCAGTCCGGCAGTCCCGAGTTGCGGATCGGGACCTTCGACGGCGGCTGGACGGTCGCCCGGTCGTTCATCAACCTGGACCTGTCGAGCATTCGGCACAAGACGATCCTGAACGCGCGCCTGGACCTGTGGAACTTCCACTCCTGGTCCTGCACGGGCGCGGAGTGGCAGGTGTGGGACACCTTCGCTGCCGATCACAACACACGGATCTACGCCCAACCTCTGTGGGGCCAGGCCAGAGCTGCCTCGTCCCAGACGCGAGGCGCTGCGGCGTGCGAGCAGGGCTGGGTCTCGGCTGATCTGACCTCGATGATGCAGCGCTGGTCGAATGCCGGCGCCGGCCTCGTCGGTCTGGGACTCAGGGCCACGAACGAGAGTCGTAACGAGGGTTGGAAGAAGTTCACGTCAGCCAACTCGCCGTACGTCGTCCCGAGCCTCTGGGTCCGGTACAACACCCCGCCGGGCAAGGCGGACAACCTCCGGGTCAATGGCGCCCAGTTCGACGGCACCGCCTTCTGGACGCCGACCGCCACCCCGGAGCTCCAGGCGCAGGTGCACGACGCCGACGGCATGGCCGACGTGCTCTTCCAGCTGTGGGACAACGGCGGCGGAATGATCTGGGAGGGCTGGGCAAGGGGAGTTCCCGACCTCTGGCCGGCGCGTGTCACGGTGCCGGCGGGAAAGATGCAGCACGGCCGTGCGTATAACTTCATCGCGCACACGTGGGACGGCGTCGAGTGGAACCGGGCGCACTCCGGCTTCTCCCCGACCATCCATGTCGATACCGACAAGCCGCCTGCGCCGACGGTCACGTCGGCGAAGTACCCGGGCGATGGCAAGTGGTACGGGGGTGCAGGCGAGGCGGGCACCTTCACCTTCTCTGTCTCTCATCCGAACGTGCTCGGATACAAGTGGGGCCTGAACCAGACGCCGAACAGTGCTGTCGGCCCTGGGCAGGTCACCATCACGCCCCCGACGCAGGGGCGGCACGTCCTCCAGTTCGTCGCCGTCGACAAGGCAGGAAACGAGTCCGCCGTCAGCAAGTACGGCTTCAACGTCGGGCAGGCAGGGCTGGTGACGCCGACGGAGGGCGCGCAGGTCGTCCGTCGGGCGCGGCTGGATGTGGAGTACAAGCCAGGCTTCACCCACATCAAGTACGCATGGCGTCGCGGGCCGGATTCCGCGGTGCAGCAGGACATCGCCCTTGCGGCACTGACCCGCGCCGACGGTCGAGCGGTCACCAGCGCGTGGACACCGATCACGGACATCGGTGACTACGCCACGTGGGATGCGGGTCTGACCCTGGGCCACGTGCCCGGGCCGGTGCAGGTGCAGGCGATTCTTGCGAAGGACGCCCAGGGCAGCGGTGCGTACGCGACGCAGTGGGTGACGATCACCGTGTCGCCGGACGCGAAGAACGCCGCCACCACGGACATCGGCCCTGGCTCGGTCAACCTGCTGACCGGTGACTACACGCTGTCGAGCACCGACGTGGACGAGTTCGGTCTGGCTATCGGACGCGCGGCGTCGTCGCGTGATCCCAAGGCAGGGCTCGAGCCGATGGCGGACAAGCTCACCGCCGAACAGCAGTCGATGTCGGCGATCAGCGGATTCACCGGCGGCAACGCGACGCTCAGCCGCGCCACCAACCGTGGCCACCTGGGCATGGACTCACTGCGGATCGTCCCCTCTGGCGGCAACCACGATTCCTTCGCGCAGATCGCGATGCCGGAACTGCGCAAGGGTGCGACCTACCGCGTCTCGGGCTGGATCTACGTGCCCGAGGCCACCGGACTCAGCCCGGATCTTGGCCACCTGGGCCTGCGGATGCTGCCGATGTGGCAGGACTCCAACGGGCATTGGAAGCACGCGCCCACCCCTAAGGCCGAGCGCGCCGGGATGTGGCAGCAGCTCTCGGTGGACTTCACCATCCCTGCCGATGCGAAGTCAGGTGGGTACGTCCGCCTCTACAACGGCTTCTCCACGGCCGGCAAGGAGGTCTTCTTCGACCAGTTGTCGGTGCGCGAGCTGTGGGCGCCCTTCGGCCCGGAGTGGTCGTTGGGCGTCGCCGACGAGATCGCCGGAACGGCCTACTCGCACGTCAGCCAGCCCTACCCTGACGTGGCGACCCTGCACCTCGCCGGCGGCGGCGAGGTCTGGTTCACCGCGAGCGGTGACGGTCGCTGGTGGTCCGAGCCGGGCGCGGAGATGCTGACCCTTCACAGCACCGGCCCTGGTCTGTGGCGGCTCAACGAACTCGACGGGACGGTGAGCACTTTCGCCGTCCAGCCCGGTGCTGCCAACGCCGCGTTGGTCACGACCGCACCGCCGGTCGCCTCCGGACAAACCCGGGCCATCTATCGCAACGAGAACGGGCGGGTCCGCCTGCACCGGCTCATCGCGCCCGTCGAGCCGGGCGTGGGGGAGTGCAACCAGGACGTCCCCTCCGCCGGCTGTGAGGTCGCCGAACTCCTGTACGGCACAGGCGCCGCCGCCTCCGCTACGACGTTCGGCTCCTTCTCCGACCGGGTCAGCGAGGTGCGCCTGTGGTCCAGTCCCAGCGGCGGTATGGAACCCACCTCCGCTGTCACCGCCGTGAAGTACGCGTACGACGACAGCGGTCGACTGCGCCAGGCCTGGGATCCGCGCATCAGCCCCGCGCTGACGACCTCCTACGAGTACGACGCGGATGGGCGAATCACCAAGCTGTCGCCGCCGGGGGAGTTCCCGTGGAAGTTCCAATACGGCACAGGCGGTTCGCGTGCGAGCGTCGGCGCCGGTGACCTGATCGACCGCAGCTCGGGTCGGCTGCTGCGGGTGTCGCGACCTTCGCTCGTGCCCGGCACGAACGATCAGGCCGGTGATGACATCGCCAGCACCATGGTTTACAACGTTCCGCTCACCCGCGCCGCCGGTGGCCCGCACGATCTGGATGCGACGACGTTCTCGACCTGGGCGCAGCGGACCGCGCCGACCGATGCGACCGCCGTCTTCGGCCCCGAGGACTACGCGCTGGACGGCCCGACGACGGCGTCAGCCAGCACTCCGGGCAAGGACGGTTACCGGCGCGCGACGATCCACTACCTGGACAGCTCCGCCCGGGAGGTCAACACCGCCACACCGTCGGGACCCAACGCGCCCCTTGCGGGCTACATCGACACCGCGGAGTACGACGAGTACGGCAACGTCGTCCGATCGCTGGATGCAACCAACAGACTGCTCGCATTGGGCCAGATGCCCTCGGCCGACGCGGATCTGAACATGCTGGGCTTGGCCGGCGCGACAATCAGCACCGCCTCCCGAGCCATGTCTCTGTCGACTCTGAACACCTACAGCTACGACGGGCTCGATCTGCTCCGCACTCGCGGACCCCTGGTGCGGTTGGCGGTGGGCAACGACCCGGGCAACGTCCAGAACGTGCACGACGTCTCGATGTACGCCTATGACGAGGGCAAGCCCGACGGGTTCGCATACCACCTCGTCACGACCCAGACGGAAGCGCTCCTGATCGCCGGGACCTCACCGGAGCAGCTCGTCGACATCGAGGTGACGAAGACCGGCTACCACCCGATTGATGGCCAGTCGCCGATCGGGCCCAGCTCGGGCTGGAAGCATGGGCAGCCAACCGTCACCACTTTCGACGCAACGGGTGCGAGCCCCCTGTCCGCCTACGTCCGGTACGACGCGCAGGGCAAGGCGGTCGAGTCCCGGGGCATCGGCGCGAACGGACAGGACGCGCGCACCAACCTCGCCGTCTACTACACCGCCGGCCCCAACCCCCAGCAGCACGAGTGCGGCAACAAGCCCGGCTACGCCGGACTGCCGTGCATGAACTACGTGGCCGGGGCAGTGGCCGGGCACGACCCCGCCCGAATGGCCGGGCAGCTACCGGTCAAGCACGTCACCGGCTACAACCGGTACGGATCGATCGCCTCGGTGACCGAATCGGCGACCGGCCCGGTGGCCGGTGCGACGACCACGCAGTCCCGGACGACGGTGACGGAATACGACGACGCCGACCGCGTGCTGTCTGTGGCCATCACCGCCTCGGGCGTCGGGGCGGGTGTTCCGGTGTCGAAGACGGTCAACCGTTACGACAAGACGACCGGCGACGTCACGGTGATCGAGGCTCAGGACCCGACGACCGGTGCGGTCACCTCGACGATCAGAAAGACGTTCGACCAGCTCGGCCGCATGACTCGGTACGAGGACGGCAACGGTGGGAAGACCACCACCGTCTTCGACAAGTTCGGCAAGCCGAAGACGGTCACCGACGACACGGGATCGACGCAGTTCGACTACAACCGGGACGAGGAGCCACGCGGGTTCGTCACGAAGGTGACCGACTCGGTCGGCGGGGAGATCTGGGCCACCTACGGCCCTGACGGGCAGGTCACGAAGCAGTCGCTCCCGGGTGGAGTGGAGCTGCGGATCGGCTACGACGCCAACCGCACGCCGATCACCCGGGCGTACGTGCGCACGTCGGACGACGAGATCATCTCGCAGTCGTCGGCGCTGGAGAACAGCTCCGGGCAGATGGTCACCCACACCACCAATGCGGCGAGCAAGCGCTACATCTATGACGCCCTGGGCCGGCTCACCACTGCGCAGGACAACATCGCCGGCACGTCGCTGTGCGCGGCGCGCACGTACGGCTATGACGCCCGAGGCAACCGGTCGTCGCTGGCGACGGCGGTGTCGGACACGGGCACCTGCGTGGATCCGGCCAATCCTGGCGGGGTCGCCGTGACCACCAACTCCTACGTCTACGACTCGGCTGACCGGCTCCTGTCGGAGTCAGCGATCGACGGGGGTCCGTGGGTGTACGACCCGCTGGGCCGCATCACCACCGCTCCCGTCCGCGGGTCTCCAGGTCGAAGCGTGGCGAACGCCTACTACGCCAACGACCTGATCGCCTCACAGACGATCGAAGAAGTCGCTCGTCAGACGTGGAGCTTGGATGCCATCGGCCGCTTCGCTTCCTATACGAACGAGGCTTGGGCCGTCGGCGGCGACGGGGTGGCCGGCTGGCAGGAAGCGGTCACCAAGGTCAACCACTACGACTCCGACTCGGACTCCCCTGCGTGGATCGCCGAGGACGCCTCGCTGGACAGTGAGGTCACCCGCTACGTCGACGGCCTCGACGGCAACCTGGCCATGGAGACCGGCAAGGACGGCGGCCGGATCCTGCAACTGATCGACCTGCGCGGCAACGTGATGTCCACGCTGCCGATCCCCGACGACGAGAGCGCCGTCGACATCGCGGCGGTGCGCCACCAGACCGCTGACGAGTTTGGCAACCCAACGAACCTGAACACTGGCGGCCGCATCTTCACCGACGGCCAGGCGCCGGGCAAGGAAGGCCGGTACGGGTGGCTGGGCGGCAGGCAGCGCTCGGCCGACGCCCTCGCGGGCGTGCTGCTCATGGGTGTGCGGCTCTACGACCCGGCCACCGGTCGGTTCTGGTCCCGCGACCCCCAGCCTGGCGGAAACTCGACCGCGTACGACTACTGCTCGGGCGATCCGGTCAACTGCACAGACCTGGACGGCCAGTGGGGCGTCTTCAAGAAGCTGGCCAAGAAGGTTGCCAAGAAGGTTGCGAAGGTCGCCGAGGTCGTGGCAACTGTGGTGCCAGGACCTATCGGCGCAGCAGCCGGAGCCATCTCGGCCGGCGCCTACGCGGCTTCCGGCAACAAGAGGAAAGCCCTCGAGATGGGCGTCGTGGCGGCCGCCGCGATGATCCCTGGCGGGGGTGCGGCTGCCAAGGCGGGCTTCGCTGCGGCAAGAGCCGGCGGACGCGTCGCTTCGAGGATTGGCCAGGCCGCCGCCAAGCCGTTCAGGCGAGCGCCAACCACTTGCAGGTTGCCAGCACCGAATAGCTTCACGCCAGAGACCGGCGTCTTGATGGCGGATGGCAGCACGATCGCCATCAGCGACGTCGAGGTGGGCGACCTGGTCGCCGCTCGCGACCCGTTGACCGGCGAGGTGTCTGCGCAGCCGGTATTGAACGTGATCGTCGGAAACGGCGCGAAGCATCTGATTGATGTCGTCACCGCGCCGGCTCCTTCCGACGTACTCCGCGATGGCCAGGTTGCCGACGACGAGTTGCTTGTCGACGGTTGGACCGCGACCTCCAACCACCCCATTTGGGTGGAGGGACACGGGTGGACAGACGCCGAGGACCTTGCCGTTGGCGATCTCCTCCAAGGCGTCACTGGGGAGCTACGCATTGTCAAGGCTGTCGACAGCCGAGGCTGGCTCCCAAACCAAACCGTCTACAACCTCGGTGTCGCCAACGTTCACACGTTCGTCGTCGGGCAGGCGGGCGACGGAACCCTCGTCCACAACTGCTCCCCAGGCGCCCCCTTCACTCGTGCCGGCAAGAGAGGGGTCCGGGAGGACAACATCCAGAGGCATGGAGAACTAAGGTGCGAACGGTGTGGCATCCAGACGCCCCGAGCCACCAAGCTGTCCCGGGGAGACAAGAAGAACATGCGCACAAGCGAAATCGATCACATTGTCCCTAGGTCAAAAGGTGGAACGAACGCGAGAAGCAACGGCCAGAACTTGTGCGCCCGCTGCAACAACATCAAGGGAGCTCGATGACTACAGACGATGATCCGCTCGTCTTCGTAGAGAAGAATATGTTCGATGGTGTGCCGGTCTTGACCGTGTACCACGAGCTGGATGGAGACTGGCAGTACTTGACAAGTCTTAATCCCTCACCCGCGGACGCACAGATGGTCCATCAGAGTCACGTATACGCAACCGATCCCTCACTTAAGACGTTGCACTCAATGCCCAAGGGGACCTGGGCCGCTCGGGCCGCACGAGGCGAGCCATGGACCCACGGCCTGGAGGATCCGGAGACTTGATATCTACGACGGGCCTGACTTTGGCTGCAGGAGTGCGCGCGTTACGCCTACCACGCGGCGAGTGCGAGGCGGAGACGGTATCTCGGCAAAGGTCCCCGTTCGGTCGCTCACACCGGGCTGTCGGCCGCTAGGTCCACACGCGGCCGCCACGTGGCCGCTTCCTTTCGCAAGCGCCGCGAGCCCGGCGGTCGACCCGGCACCCCTCCTAGGTGTATGTGATGTGGCGTAGGCAGCAGGAGGCCAACGGGAGTCTGCAAGGGTCTTGACAAGGCAATAGGGCTGCTCTCGCCCTTCCCAATTGCAATTCCGGTTCGGAACGGGACGTGCCGCTCGGCGGGAAGCCCTTAGCTGTAGTGACCACGAGCGTTGTTGACGGCGTAGCGGGCCGAGACGGCAGGGGGACCTCCGGGCGAAGGTGTGGGTGCTGACGCCTCACCGACGACCCGGAGGTCCCGTGTCTCACGCTAATGCCCGGCTGACCGTGTACGGCCGGGCGGAACTGGTCCGCCGCGTGGTCGAGCAGGGCCGGCCAGTCGCCCACGTCGTGCAAGAACTGAACAT
>NZ_HG931175.1:860507-880763 GCF_000582785.1 Candidatus Blastococcus massiliensis AP3 | reverse complement strand
CCCCATCTCCCGCGCCACTGGGTACAAGTGGCTGCGCCGTTGGCGCGACGAGGGCCTCGCGGGGCTGGCTGACCGCTCCAGCCGGGCCCACCGGCTGCCACGTAAGACCTCCGCGGCTGTTGAGGCCCAGATATTGGGGCTGCGCTTGAGTCGAAAGCTCGGTCCGGCGCGAATCGGCCCGCTGGTCGGGCTGGCGCCTTCCACCGTGCATGCGGTGCTGACTCGCTACGGCATGCACCGACTGGCATGGCTGGACCGCCCAACCGGCCAGCTGGTTCGCCGCTACGAGCGGGGCCGACCCGGCGAGCTGGTGCACGTGGACGTGAAGAAGCTCGGCGTCATCCGCGCCGGCGGTGGCTGGCGCGCCCACGGCCGCGGCTCGGTGCAAGACCTCGATCGGCGCCGAGAGCTGCGCGCCGCCCGACGCGTGGGCTACGACTACGTGCACTGCGCGATCGACGACCACACACGTCTGGCCTACGCCGAGATCCACCGCGACGAGACCGCAGCCACCTGCGCCGAGTTCCTGCGCTCGGCGGCGGCCTGGTTCGCCTCCGTCGGCATTGACCACATCGAACGGGTGATGACCGACAACGCGATGGCCTACCGACGCAGCAGCGCATGGCGCCAGGCGCTGACCGACCTCGGCGCCCAGCCTCGCTTCACCCGCTCGTACCGACCACAGACCAACGGCAAGGCCGAGCGCTTCAACCGCACGCTGGCTGATGAATGGGCCTACATCCAGCCCTTCGAAAGCTCAGCCGACCGCGCCGCAGCCTTGCCCTTTTGGCTGCACACCTACAACCATCACCGCAGCCACACCGCGCTCGGCGGCGAACCACCGATCAGCCGCGCTTCCGTCAACAACGCTGCCGGGCACTACACTTAGCGGGCGGCGGCGAGGTCCGGGTCGACGGTGCGGCCGCGGATGAGGTCGGCTGCGCGCTCCCCGACCATGATCGACGGCGCGTTGGTGTTCCCGCGGACCAGCGTCGGCATGATCGAGGCGTCGGCCACCCGCAGACCCTCGATGCCGTGCACCCGCAGCTTCGAGTCCACGACGGCCTGGTCGTCAGTGCCCATCCGGCAGGACGACACCGGGTGGTACAGCGACTCCAACGTCTCGCGCGCCTTGGCCCGCAGCGCGTCCCGGTCCTGAGCCGAAGCGCCCGGCGACCACTCCTCGCCCAGCACCGACGCCATCGGGCCGACCGACGCGATCTCCCGCGCCTTCTCGATGCCGCACACCAGCGCGTCGAGGTCCCGCTCGTCGGTCAGGTAGCCGGCGTCGATGGCCGGCGCCCACGTCGGGTCGGCCGACCGCAGCCGCACCGAGCCGCGCGAGTGCACGTCCACCAGCACGATCGCGGTGGTGAACGCCTCGGCGTCCGGGTCGATCTCGGCCTGCTTCCAGAACTTCACCGGCAGGAAGTGCATCTGCAGGTCCGGCTCGGGCAGATCCGGGCGGGAGCGGGTGAACAGCCCGGCCTCGGCCAGGTTGGAGGTGAGCGGCCCGCGGCCGGCCGCCTTCCACTTCGCGATGTTGACCGGCGTCTCCGCCAGCCGCAGCGACGTCCCCGAGCGGGTGTGCCAGACCACCGGAACCAGCGGGTGGTCCTGCAGCCCCGCACCCACCCCCGGCAGGTCGTGGACGACGTCGATGCCCATCTCGCGCAGGTGGCCGGCCGGCCCGATGCCCGAGAGCATCAGCAGCTGCGGCGAGTTCACCGCACCGCCCGACAGCACCACCTCGCCGGCGGACACCGTCACCAGCGACCCGCCGCAGCGGTACTCCACCCCGGTCGCGCGGCCGCCGGACACCAGCACCCGCGTGGTCAGCGCGCCGGTGACGACGGTCAGATTGGGCCGGTCCATCGCCGGGTGCAGATACGCGTCGGCCGACGACCAGCGTCGTCCCCGCTTCTGCGTCACCTGGTACTGGCCGACGCCCTCCAGCCGGGCACCGTTGAAGTCGTCGTTGCGCGGATAGCCCGCCGCCACCGCCGACTCGACGACCGCCTTCGTCCACGGGTGCGGCGAGCGCAGGTCCTCGACCCGCAGCGGCCCGCCGACGCCGTGCCAGCGGTCGGCGCCGCGGGCGTTGTCCTCCATGCGCCGGAACAGCGGCAGCACGTGCTCGTAGGACCAGGTCGGGTCCCCGGTCAGCGAGGCCCACTCGTCGTAGTCGGCGGCGGCGCCCCGCATGTAGATCATCGCGTTGATCGACGACGAGCCGCCGAGCAGCTTGCCGCGCGGCCAGAACAGCTTCCGGCCGTCGAGGCCCGGCTGCTCCTCGGTCGTGTAGTTCCAGTCGCGGCGGGTGCGCCAGACCTTGTAGAGGCCGGCCGGCGCCTGCACCTCGAGCACCTTGTCCGAGCCGCCGGCCTCCAGCAGCAGCACCCGCAGCGACGGGTCCTCCGAGAGCCGGCCGGCCACCGCGCACCCGGCCGAGCCGGCCCCGACGACGACGACGTCGTACACGTCGGCAGAGGGGCCACAATGGCCATTTCGGCCCATCAGCGGTGGCGGCCGTGCACGATGCCGATCACCCGTGCGAGCCCGTCCGCGGCGTTGGCCGGGCGGCTGAAGCTCGTGAGGTTGCCGCCAGGGAGGGCGAACCGCTGCCGGGTGATCGACTTGCTGCGGGTGAACTCCTTGAGCCCGTCCTCGCCGTGGATCCGGCCGAAGCCGGACTCGCCCACGCCGCCGAACGGCAGCGCCGGCACCGACGCGAAGGTCAGCACCGAGTTGATCGAGGTCATGCCGCTGCGCATCCGCCGGGCCAGGTCCAGCGCCTTCTTCGACGATCCGGAGAAGATCGACCCGGCCAGGCCGTAGCTCGTGGCGTTGGTCCGCTCGAGCGCCTCCTCGGCGTCGCGCACCCGGGTGATGGTGAGCGTCGGGCCGAAGGTCTCCTCCCGGACGGCGAGCGAGTCCTCGGGGACGTCGAGCAGCACGGTCGGCGCGACGTAGTTCTCGCCGGGGGAGGAGTCGGGGTCCGAGCCGCCGGTGATCACCTGGGCACCGGCGGTGGCGGCGTCCTGCACGTGCCGGCGGACGACGTCGATCTGCGACGGCATGGTCATCGGCCCGTAGGTGGCCTCGTCGTCCGAGCCGGGGCGCAGCTTGCGCACCTGGGCGGTCACCTCGGCGACGAACCGGTCGTAGACGGCGCTGGTGGCGTAGACGCGCTCGATGCCGATGCAGGTCTGGCCCGCGTTGCTCATCGCGCCCCAGACGGCGGCGTCGGCCGCGGCGACCACGTCGGCGTCGTCGTCGACGATCATCGCGTCCTTGCCGCCGAGCTCCATGAGCACGGGGGTGAGGGTCTCGGCGCAGGTCGCCATGACCTTCTTGCCCGTGGCGGCCGAGCCGGTGAAGGCGATCTTGCCGACGCCGGCCCGGCACAGCGCCGCGCCGGTCGAACCGTCGCCGGTGACGACCTGGACGGCGTCCTCGGCGTCGGGGACGGCCGCGCGCCAGGCGGCGGCCAGCCAGGCACCGACGGCGGGCGTGTACTCCGAGGGCTTGAAGACGACGGCGTTGCCGGCGGCCAGGGCGTAGGCGATCGAGCCCACCGGCGTGAACACCGGGTAGTTCCACGGGCCGATCACGCCGACGACGCCGAGCGGCTGGTACTCGAGGTAGGCGGCGTGGTTGGCCGCCAGCAGCCCCGTCTTCACGCGACGCGGGCCGAGGGCCTTGCGGGCGTGCCCCGCGGCCCAGGCGAGGTGGTCGATCGCCAGGGTGATCTCGAGGATCGCGTCGGCGTGCGGCTTGCCGTTCTCCCGGTGCACCAGGTCGGCCAGCTCGTGCAGCCGGCGGGCCAGATAGCCGCGGTAGGCGTTCAGCCGCTGCCTGCGCCCGTCGAAGCCGAGCTCCGCCCACTGCTGCGCAGCCGCGCGCGCCCGATTCACCGTCTCGGCGACGGCGTCGGTGTCGTGCACCGGGAAGATGCCGACGACGGCGCCGGTGGCCGGGTCCGTGGACTCGAAGGTGCGCGTCGTGGCATGCCGGTCGACGGTGCCTGCGGCGCCGTCGGTGACCGTGTCCATCTGCGGGGCGATCGACATGGGACGGACGTTACCTGCGCCTCATCCCACGGACCCTCCGGCCGACCCGGTGGGGGGAGTCAGTCCGCGACGACGACGGCCCAGGCCGTCTTCTGGCCCCGCCCGGCGGTGGTCCAGCCGTGCCGCGCCGAGAGGTCGGCGACGAGGTACAGCCCGAAGCCGCCCTTGCCGGGGTCGCGCCCCTGGGCGGGGGTGGGCGGGACGGCGGGGGAGGCGTCGCTCACCGCGATCAGCCACTGGTCGGCGTACCGGCTCAGCGCGGCCGCGACCGGCAGGGTGCCGTGCCGCAGCCCGTTGGAAGCCAGCTCGTCGGCGATGAGCACTAGCCGCTCGGACCAGTGGTCCTGCTCGGGACGCTCCACGGTGGCCTGACCGGTCATGGTCAGGCGGAGGCGCGACCGAAGCCGGGCCAGCTGGTCGAGCGAGCACAGTTCCTGGCACCAGAGCTCGGTGAAACCACGCGGTAGGCGCGCTGACTCCCAGAGAGCCACAGCCACCGCCTTCCCGAACTGCCGCGGCGCCTTCCATGGGCCGACGCTGCCCCCGTGCCCGATACCGGCACTCCCGAACCCCGGAGTCACCCGGAGGGGTCGGGCGCGCCTCTACCGTCCCCCATCATGAGGAAGCCGCTGCCACCGACCCGTTCGGCACGGCGGAACTGCGCCGGCGGATACCGCGACCGACTCCTCGAGCCCGCGCAGAACGCCGCCGACGTCCCGCAGTCGGCTCCGACACCCGGATGCAGTGTCGTTACAGGGACTGTACGAACCGGCGGAGGAGGCGCCCGGGCTGGGCTGCGGACGGTGTACGCGCGGCTCACCGTGGTGCTGGACCGGGTGGTGGCCGACGCCGTCGTCGCCGTGGTTGCAGCCACTGGTCGGAACCGATGACGTTCCCCCGCGGGCGGGGGCCCGGGCCCGTCGCCGACCTCCTCGACCTGCCGCTGGCCCGGAGGTCGCGACCGCCCGGGTGACCAGCCGCGCCACCAGGACGCTGCGCTGGTCCGACGTGCCCGGGCGGAGCCGGCGGCGGCCCGCCTCGGCCTGGAAGGCCTCGAGGGCGAGGTCACCGTGCACGAGCCGCTGCTCGCCGGCGGAACCCCGGTGCCGTGGTGGCCGGGCGAACCGGACGCCGCCCCCGGCCGGTTACTGGCCCCACCGGGGGATGGCGGTGGCTCCGGGGGCGTGACCGTGGGTGGACGGTCGACCGCTCCGCCCCTTGCCCGGGGCGCCGGGGACAGGGGCCCGGGAGGTCCGGGACCAGCACTCGAACAGCGACAGCCACTGCGCGCTGGTGAGCGCCGTGGGCCGGGTGGTCGGTGCCAGGTTCTCCTGACGCAGCCACCGGACGCCGGCGGTGCCCGGCAGCTGCGCGCGCAGCACCGGGCCCAGCGGCGCCGTCGGTGAGGCGAGGACGGCGTGGGCCAGGCGGTCGAAGGCGGTGGTGTCGGACTCGGGCAGCGCGGCTCGGGCGTCGGCGGCGGGACCGGCAGGCGCAGGGGTGGGGCGTGACATGGGGTACCTCCACGGATGAGAAGGACCCCGTCCTTCTCATCGCTCGCAGGCTCGCGACGAGCCTCCGGACGGGGCCAGGGACGGCGAGTGGACAGCGGCGTCCCGGCAGACGGCGGGGACGCGGTGGCCGGCCGGCTCAGCAGCCGACTCGGCGGGGGAGCACGAAGGCTCGACGCGGTTCCGGGGCTCGACGGCCCGGGAACTCAGGCGGCGCGCAGCCGCACGAAGTAGCGCATGCCCGGAACCGTAGGAGGGGGTCCGGGGGCTGTCGACCGAATTAGCGGTCGCTGCCCTTCTCGCCGGTCTGCCGGGCCTGATGGGCCTCCCAGCGGCGGCGGTCGCGCTCACGGGCGTCCGCGTTCGCCTCCCACTTGGCCTTGCGCCGGAGGTTCCGCTGCTGCTCGCGCTCCTCGTAGGTGGAGTGCCGGTCCCAGTCGCTGGCGAGCACCGCCATGACCGCGACGGTGACCAGCAGGATGGCCACGAAGGCGGCGACGACGATCTCGTCGAACACGAGGAAGGTCAGCCCCGCGAGGACGACGGCGACGGCCGCGGCCGCCAGCAGGCCCTTGCTCCGGCCGGTGCCCTGCGGTTCCGTCGTCGCCACCGCCCCAGTATCCGTCACCGGGCAGGGCGGTTCCGCCGCCCCCGGGGCCTTGCGGGCGGACGTCGCGATCTCTAGGGTCCGAGGTGCGGTTCAACAGCAAGCCGTATCTAGGTGCGGCTCTGCGGTGCGGTGGTGACTCCACACACGGACCCCGCGCCCGGGTCCGGTTCCACCCGCCCGAGAGGCACCCCGTGACCGCACCCTCCGCATTCGGCGACCTCGTCCGAGTCGACGTGATCACGCTCGGCTCGACCGTCCGGCTGACCGTCGCCGGCGAGGTCGATTCCTCCTCCGCCCCCGTGCTGTCCCGGCACCTCGACGAGGCGCTCGACGGCCCCGTCGGACAGCTGATCGTGGACCTCTGCGGCGTCTCCTTCCTCGACTCCGCCGGGTTGTGCGTCCTCGCGACCGCGCACCGGCGGGCGACCGAGCAGCAGACGACGCTGCGTGTCCTGGCCTCCTCGCGCGCGGTCGTCCGCCCCCTGCAGATCACCGGGCTGTGGCGACTGCTCGAGGCCGAGGAGGTCGACCCGGAGGCGGTCGACCGCATCGTCGAGCAGATCGTCGCCTGAGCCTTCCCCTGCCGGGCACCTCGCCCGCGGGGAGGCCGCGTGCAGCGCCCGGAGTGGCGCGAGGCACACTGCGTGACACGTGGGCCGGCCGCTCCAGGGCCCGCCGACGCGGACCTACGAGGAGGCCTCCCGTGCGAGATGCGGTCATCTGCGAGCCCCTGCGCACCCCGGTCGGCGGCTTCGGCGGCTCGCTGCGCGACGTCCCCGTGCAGGAGCTCGCGGCGACGGTGATCCGCGCGCTCATCGAGCGCACCGGACTGCCGCCCGAGTCGGTCGAGGACGTCCTGCTCGGGCACTGCTACCCGACGATGGAGGCCCCGGCGATCGGCCGGGTCGCCGCCCTCGACGCCGGCCTGCCCGTCACCGCGTCCGGCATCCAGATCGATCGCCGCTGCGGTTCGGGTCTGCAGGCCGTCGTCAACGCCGCGATGCAGGTCCAGTCGGGCGCCTCCGACCTGGTCCTCGCCGGCGGCGCCGAGTCGATGAGCAACGCGCCGTTCTACTCCAACGCCATGCGGTGGGGGGTCAAGGCCGGTCCGGGGGTGCTGCTCCAGGACGGGCTGGCCCGCGGCCGGGTGACCGCCGGCGGCCAGAACTTCCCCGTGCCCGGCGGCATGCTGGAGACGGCGGAGAACCTGCGCCGCGAGTACGAGATCTCGCGCGAGGAGCAGGACGAGTACTCGGTGCGCAGCCACCAGCGCGCGGCCGCCGCCACCGAGGCCGGCCGGTTCGCCGACGAGATCGTCCCGGTCACCATCAAGGGCCGGAAGGGCGACACCGTCGTCGACCGCGACGAGCACATCCGCCCCGACTCGAACCTGGAGACGCTCGCCAAGCTGCGCCCGATCATGGGCCGGGAGGACGACGGGGCGACCGTCACCGCCGGTAACGCCAGCGGGCAGAACGACGGCGCGGCGGTCTGCATCGTGACCACGCCGGAGAAGGCCGCCGAGCTCGGGCTGCGGCCGCTGGCGAAGCTGGTCTCCTGGAGCGTCGCCGGCGTCCCGCCGAAGACCATGGGCATCGGCCCGGTCCCGGCGACCGCCAAGGCCCTCGCCCTCGCCGGCGTCGAACTGGCCGACGTCGACCTGATCGAACTGAACGAGGCCTTCGCGTCACAGGTCCTCGCCGTGGCCCGCGAGTGGAAGTTCACCGACGCGGACTGGGAGCGGACCAACGTCAACGGGTCGGGCATCTCGCTCGGCCACCCCGTCGGCGCGACCGGTGGCCGGATCCTGGCCACGCTGCTGCGCGAGATGGACCGCCGCGAGGCGCGCTACGGCCTGGAGACCATGTGCATCGGCGGCGGCCAGGGGCTCGCCGCGCTGTTCGAGCGGGTGGCCTGAATGGACGGACGACAGAACGGGAGCAGGGCATGAGCAGGGTCGCGATCGTCACCGGCGCCGCGCGAGGCATCGGCGCGGCCACCGCGCTGCGGCTGGCGCAGGACGGCTTCGCCGTCGCGGTGCTGGACCTCAAGGCCGAGGACTGCGGCGACGCCGTGGCCGCCATCGAGGCTGCGGGGGGCCGGGCGCTGGCCGTGGGCGCCGACGTCGGGGACGCCGAGCAGGTCGAGGCCGCCGTCGAGCGCATCGCCACGGAGCTCGGCCCGCCGGTCGTACTGGTCAACAACGCCGGCGTCACCCGCGACAACCTGCTGTTCAAGATGACCGACGCCGACTGGGACGTCGTCATGCACGTGCACCTGCGGGGCTCGTTCCTCATGAGCCGGGCCGTGCAGAAGCACATGATCGAGGCCACGTGGGGCCGGATCGTGAACCTGTCGAGCACCTCCGCGCTGGGCAACCGCGGCCAGGTCAACTACTCGACGGCCAAGGCGGGCCTGCAGGGGTTCACCAAGACCCTCGCGATCGAGCTGGGCAAGTTCGGCGTCACCGCGAACTGCATCGCGCCCGGCTTCATCCAGACCGAGATGACCAAGGCGACCGCGGAGCGGATCGGCGAGGAGTGGGAGGGCTACGTGGCCAAGCGCGCCGCCGCCATCCCCGTCGCCCGCGCCGGGGTGCCGGAGGACATCGCGCACACCGTCTCGTTCTTCGTCAGCGAGGGTGCGGGCTTCGTCTCCGGTCAGGTCGTCTACGTCGCCGGCGGCCCGCGCGCCTGACCGCGGTCAGGGGCGGGGCCAGTCACCGGCCAGGGCCCGGTCCACGGTCTCGCCCCGGCCTCGCACGTCGGCCGCCGTCCACCCCGCGGGCGGGTTCTCGCTGTACTGGGCGACCAGCAGGTCCCGTTCCCGGCGGACGGCGTCCTGCTGCCCCGGCGTACGGGTGTGCCACGCGGCCTCGGTGAGCAGTGCGAACAGCCGCGCGGCCACATCCGGGTCGGTCCCGCCGTAGGACCGCGGCTGGGTGACGGCCTGGCCCAGCAGGGTGGGGAAGTCCCAGGACGGCACGAGCAGCCGCAGGGCGCCGTCGTCGTCGGTGAGCCGCCGGTGCCAGGTCGTGCGGCGCGCCGCCAGGCCGAGCAGGTCGGAGACGTGCGAGAGCGCGTGGACGGCGGTCGTCGGGTCGTTGGTGCTGGGGGAGAGGGCCCGGGCCGCGATGTCGACCAGCTTGCGCAGGCCGTAGCTCGGATCGCCGCGATCTGCCCGTTCGTGACCGAGCAGGAGGGAGTCGGCGAGGGCCTCCTCGAGCGCCTCCGTCGACGGCTCGGTCCCCGACCCGTCGCTCCACGCCCAGGCGACCGGGACGCCGGCGAGCACGGACTCACCGGGGCGCGGGATCAGGCGCAGCACGGCCTCCGCGTCGGTCGCCGCCGCGACCAGCGGAGCCTCGGACACCTGCACCAGGAAGCCGCTGTGCCGGGCGCACACCGGCCGGGCGTGCGCCGGGACCGCGGGCAGGTCGGTGTCGGGCTGCTCGTCGTCGTCCTGGTCGGCGAGCAGCCGGCGCAGCGTCGCGCCGGCCTCGACGTGGACGTCGCGCAGCATAGTCTCCACGCGCAGCTGCCGGCTCTGGTGGCTGAGGAAGGCGACCAGGGCGCCGACCGAGACCAGCGTCAGGAGCAGGGCGAGGGTCACCGACAGCCGCGGCACGAAGGCCGTGTCCTCGGACTCGTCGGCCGAGCGCACGCTGCGCAGCACCACGAGGGCGAAGACGAACGTGCCCAGCAGGATGCCGAGGCAGGACTGCACCACCCGGTCGCGGACGAAGGTCTGCAGCAGCCGCGGCGAGTACTGGCTGCTGGCCAGCTGCAGCGTCACGATGGTGAGCGAGAACAGCAGCGTGGTGACCGAGATCAGCGACGTGGCGATCGCCGAGAGCATCGTGCGCGCCGCCGACGGGCCGCCGCCGAAGACGAAGGTCAGCGGTTCACCGGGTCCCTGCTGCAGATGCCGGTCCAGCTCCGGCAGCGTCAGCCCCAGCGCGATCGCCAGGAGCACGGCCGCCGCCGGCACGGGCCACAGCGTGCCGCCGAGAGCGCGCCGGACGACGTGCATCCGGCCGCCCCGCGTGTGCGCGCTCCCGTTGCCGGTCACGACGACGGGTCCCGGTCGGGGTAGCGGGCCCGGGCGAGGGCGTACACGCCGAACGCCGCGAACCCGGCCGCGACGCCCGCCAGCAGCCACGGCCCGGAGTCCACGCCGGCGATCGCGGTCATCGCGCCGTCCAGGCCGGTCGCGCCGGTGACGTCGGCCGAGGTCGCCGCGCGCCACAGCAGGACGCCCACCAGCCCGAACGCGATGCCCTTGGCGACGTAGCCCACCCGCCCGAGGACCTCGATGACCGGCTCCCAGCGGTCGGGGGCGGCGGGCAGGTCGACGTCCTTCATGAAGCCGCCGGTGAACCCGCGGCCGAGGGTGTACAGCCCGACCGCGATCACTCCTGCCGCCACGGTGCCGACCATCGCGGCCCCGCCCGGGATCAGCAGCGTCTCCTGCGTGAGCTCCTGCATCCGCTCGTCGGCCTCGTACTCCAGCCCCAGCGCGAACAGCAGTGCGGTGACGCCGAGGAGCCCGTAGACCCCGCCCTTGGCCAGGCACCTGGCGCAGACCAGGGCGGTGCGCCGGCGATGGTCCGGGTCCAGCAGCCCGTGCCACCAGAGCAGGATCTCGCCGACCTGCCAGATGCCCAGCGAGAGCAGTCCAAGGCCGATGGCGCAGAGCAGCACGCGGCCGCCGGGGCCCTGCCCGACGGTGAGCAGCGCGCCGGTCTGGTCGGCGTCCGCACCGCGCAGGCCCAGCGCCATGCGGGTGGCGAGGAACGCGATCAGCAGGTGCATCGCGCCGTAGGCGACGAGTCCCGCACGGGCGAGGTGGTGCAGGACGCGGTGGTCGGTGACCTCGCGGGCCCGGTCGACCGCGGTGTGCAGACGGTCGAGCACCGGGCGGGTGGAGGGCACCCGCTGATCGTCCGGGACCGACTGCTGCCCGGCGACCGCAGACCGCACTCCGTCGTCGCGGCTCAGGTGCGTTCGGGGTAGCGGGCGCGCACGAAGAGGTAGGCGCCGAAGGCCGCGATGCCCACGGCGACCAGGGTGAGGAGGAACTGCCCGTAGGGCGCCCCGAGGACCGTGTGCATCGCGCCGTCGAGACCGGTGGCCTTGGCGGCGTCGAAGGTGGCCGCCGCCCAGACGAACAGGCCGCCCACGACGCCGAGCGCGATGCCCTTGCCGGGGAAGCCCACCTGCCCGAGCCGGGTGACCAGCCGGGTGGCGGTGGGCGGCGCACCGGCCAGGTCGACCTCCTTGAGGAAGCGCTTCGTGACGCCCTTGTAGACGTGGTACGCGCCGACCCCGATCAGGACCAGCCCTGCCGCGCCCACCAGCCAGCGTCCCGCCGGCCAGCCGAAGACCCCGGCCGTGGTGTTCTGCTGCTGCTGCGAGCTGGACGATCCACCGCCGGTGGCGAAGCGGATGGCCAGCACGGCCAGGGCGGCGTAGACGGCGGCCTTGGCAATCGCCTTGGCCGACTTCTTGACCGCCTTGGTGCGCGCCGAGCCCGATGCCGACCAGCCGGCGCGCCACCGCAGCACCTCCAGGGCCTGCCAGACCGCCAGCGCGATCAGCCCGACGGCGACCACCCACAGCAGCGGCTTCCCGACCGGGCCCTCCGCGAGGGTGGCCAGCGCGCCGGACTGGTCGGCCGACTCGCCCGCCCGTCCCCACGCCAGCTGCAGCGCCAGCCAGGCCACCAGCAGGTGGACCAGCCCGTAGGCGAGCAGCCCGATGCGCGCCAGGTTCTCCAGGCCGTCGCCGTCGGTGGCGGCCAGCGCCCCTCCGCCCGATCGCCGCACGCTCATGGGCACTCCCGTCCTGGGCCGGAGATCAACGTCTCAGCGTGGCACGCGCGGGGGCCCGGTGCCCGCCGGCGACTGCACCGCATGGGGGAGACTGGAGCCGTGGCGAACGCTGGAACCGTCCTCACCTCGCAGCCGACCCCCGAGGTCGCCCGCCGTGCCTGGCCGCAGTGGCTGGCGCTGGGCGTGGCGATGATCGCCGTCGCCGTGGCGTCGGCCGTGTGGGCCGACGGCGGCGCGCGGCTGCTGCTGGGCGCGCTGGGGGCCTTCCTCGCCGTCCGCGGCGTCGTGCTGTTCCGGAGCGCCTCGGCACTGGGCGGCGAACTGGCCGGCCGGGCGACCCGGCTCGGCTCGGGCGCGATGGTGGCCGGGGTCGCAGCGCTGGCCGTCGCGCTGATCTCCGGTGCCGCCGCGGCCGGCGTGCTGCTGGTCGGCGTTCCGCTGCTGTTCCTGGGCGGCGCCCTGGCGCTGCTCACCCGCACCGGCACCGCCCGTCGCGCCGGCCAGGCGCTGCTCGTCTGGGCCCTGCTGGTCTCCGGCCTGCTCGTCGCCACCGGCGTGGCGCAGGACTGGGACCGGGCGTCGGACGTCGCCACCGTCGTCGCGGCGCTCGCCGTCGCCGCCCTCGCCGTCCCGGTGCTGATCAGCGCGGTCAACCTGCGCACGGTCGCCGGGCAGCCCGCTCCGGAGCCCGTGCGCGGCGGCTGCGGTGGCTGCGCCTGCGGCGCCGGGGGCTGCGGCGCCTGACCCCTCGGTGTCGCACCCGTTCCGCCCGGGGTAGGGGTCGGGCGTGAGCGGACACGTCTTCGTCGTCGGCGCCGACCTCACCCGCCTGTCGTGCGACGACGTCCTGGTGCCCACCGGACGCAGCCTGCGGATCTCGCCGGGCTGGTGCCCGCTCCTGCCCGACGAACTGGTCGCCGACTCCGGCGACGAGGGGGCCTCGGTCGGGCTCTCCTGGCACGGGACCGAGCGGGTGCTCGAGGTGCCCGGCGACGGCGCCCGGCGGGCCTGGCTGGTCGACACCGTCGACGACGAGGGCCGCGGGCTGCCGTGGCTGCTCGACGGCGCCCGCGAGGCCCTGGCCGCCGTCGCGCGGCGCGAGGTGACCGAGCCGGCGCACGGACGGGCCCGGCGGCTCGTGGGCCTGCCGGCGCTGGGCACCGGCTGGGGCGGTGCCGCCGGCGAGCGCGGTGCGCTGCTCCAGCAACTGCTGCCGGTGCTGCGCGAGGCGGCGGCCGAGCACGGCTTCGACGTCGCCCTGGTGCTCAAGCGGCCCAGCGACCTCGCCGCCGCCCAGCGGGTGCGCCGCGGCGAGGACGGCGGCTGGGACCTGCCCGGCCACCTGCACGAGCTGGCCGAGCACCTGGGCGAGCGCGCCCGGCGGGGCCAGCTGGCGATCTTCCTCGGTGCCGGCGTCAGCGCTGCCGCCGGGCTGCCCACCTGGGAGCAGCTGGTCGACGAGCTCGCCGAGCGCTCCGGTCTGGACGACGAGCTGCGCGCCGGGCTGACCCGGCTGCCGGCCCAGGACTCCGGCCGCGCTGCTGGCCCGCGAGCTCGGCAGCGAGGCGCTGGAGTCCTACGTCGAGGAGCGGTTCGGGCCGGGCCCCTACGCGCTGGCCCACGCCCTGATCGCTGCCCTCCCGGTGCAGGAGTTCGTCACCACGAACTACGACCCGCTGGTCGAGCTGGCCGCCGCCGACGTCGGCCGCGACCTGCGGGTGCTGCCCTTCGAGGAGTCCCGGCCCGGGGCTCCGTGGCTGCTGAAGCTGCACGGCGACGCCGCCCATCCCGCGAGCATCGTGCTGACCCGCGAGGAGTACCTGAGGTACGGCGACTCGCGGGCCGCGCTGGCCGGCGTGCTGCACTCGCTGCTGCTCACCCGGCACGTGCTCTTCGTGGGCACCTCGATGCTCGACGACGACCTCATCCGGATCGCCCACGAGGTGCGGAGCGCGCTCCGGCTGCAGGGCTCGGGCCGCGTCCACCGCAGCGGCACCGTGCTCTCGCTGCGCGAGGACGTGGCCCGCGCGCGGCTGTGGGAGCAGGACGTGGAGACCGTGGCGATGGCCGGTGCCGACATCCCGTCCGCGGAGGCGGCCCGGCGGCTGGAGGTGCTCCTGGACCTCATCGGCTGCCTGGCCACGCCGCCCACCGGCTACCTGCTCGACCCCGCCTACCGCGGGCTGCTCGACGAGGAGGAACGCGCGCTGGCCGAGGCCCTCGGGGCCGTCTCCGGTCTGGTGCCCGGTGGCGCGGGGTCCAGCGCGGCCCACGAGGTGGCCGCGCTGCTGCACCGGCTGGGCGGGCAGCGTTCCGGCTGAGCCGCGATTGCCCCGGCGGCGGGCCGGGCACGGCACCGGCATGGCACGACTGGAGAACGGCCCGCAGCTGCTGACCAAGGGCTACGGCTGGCTGCCCGACAAGCGGCGCCGGCTGGGCCGGCGCACGGTGCCCACCCGGCTGGGCGGGCTCAAGGTGCTGGCGATCGAGGGCCCCGAGGCCGCCCGTTTCCTCTACGACGAGGACCACGTCCGCCGCGCCCAGGCCATCCCCGAGCCGGTGCAGGGCACGCTCTTCGGCAAGGGCGCGGTGCACACGCTCGACGGCGAGATGCACCGCGTCCGCAAGGCCATGTTCATCGGCCTGCTCATGCGCGAGGACGGCATCGACTCGCTCGTGCGGCAGGCGACCTCCGCCTGGGACAGGGCCGCCGCGGAGTGGCCCCGGCGGCCGCGCATCGTGCTGTGGGAGGAGTCGGCCACCGTCATCGCCGGCGCCGTCGCACGCTGGGCCGGCGTCGCGGTGCCCGACGACGAGGTGCCGGGCCTGGCCCGCGACCTCGTCGCGATGGTCGACGGCTTCGCCACCGGCGGGCCCCGGCACTGGCGGGCGCGCCGGGCCCGGGGACGGCGGGAGGCGTGGCTGGCGCAGCTCGTCACCGAGGTGCGCGAGGGGCGCCCGGTCGCCCCCGCGGGCAGCGCGGTCGACGTCGTCGCCCGGCACACGGATGCCGACGGCGAGCTGCTCGACCCGCGCGTGGCCGCCGTCGAGCTGCTCAACATCATCCGCCCGACGACCGCGGTCGCCTGGTTCGTCGCCTACTCCGGTCATGCGCTGATCCGCTGGCCGCAGTACCGGGAGCGGCTCGCCTCGGGGGACCCGGCGTTCGCGGAGGCGTGGGCGCACGAGGTGCGGCGGTACTACCCGTTCGCCCCGTTCATCGGTGGCCGCGCGCCGCAGGAGACGGAGTTCGACGGCGAGCGCATCCCGAAGAACTCGATGGTGCTGCTGGACCTCTACGGCCAGAACCACGACGCCGACCTGTGGCCGGACCCCTACGAGTTCCGTCCCGAGCGGTTCCTCGCTCCTGACGGCGCGACCCGGGAGATCGGCGCGTACGAGCTGGTGCCGCAGGGCGGGGGAGATCCGCACACCAACCACCGCTGCCCGGGCGAGCAGCTGACCGTCTCCCTGCTGTCGGCGCTGGCCGTGCGGCTGGCCCGGCTGCAGTTCGACGTCCCGGAGCAGGACCTGCGGATCGCGCTGCACCGCATCCCGGCCCGCCCGGCCAGCGGCGTCGTCCTCGCCGTCCGCTAGTTGTACTGACCGGACAGGTTGGTCAAGCGGGTGATGGGCGGGCGGTTGCCGATCGCGGTGTGGGGCCGGTGATGGTTGTACTCGTGAAGCCAGCCCGGCAGGGCTCGGCGGCGCGCTGATTCGCTGAGGAACATCCGGCGGAAGGCCCAGCCGTCGGCCATGGTGCGGTGGAAGCGTTCGATCTTGCCGTTGGTCTGTGGCCGGTAGGGCCTGGTTCGTTTGGGCGTGATGCCCAACTCGGCGCAGGTGTCGCGCCAGGCGTGGGAGCGGTAGGCCGAGCCGTTGTCGCTGAGCACCCGTTCGACGGTGATGCCGCGGGCGGCGAACCAGGTCGCGGCGTTGCGCAGCACACCGATGGCGGTCGCCGCGGTTTCGTCGTCGTGGATCTCGGCGTAGGCGAGCCGGCTGTAGTCGTCGAGCACGGTGTGCACGAATGCCGTGCCGATCTTGGGGTTGTAGTAGGCGTTGCGAGGCTTGCCGGGCGTCGCGGCGCGGTTCTTGTCGCCCTGCGCGCGGCCGACGTAGCGCCAGCCACCACCGTCGGGGATGTTGCCTAGCTTCTTCACATCGACGTGGATCAACGAGCCGGGCCGGTCGTGTTCGTAGCGGCGGATCGGCTCCCCGGTGGCCCGATCCACGTGGGAAAGCCGGTTGAGCCGGCACCGACGAAGCACTGCGTGCGCAGTGGAAGGAGCACAGCCCACCCGATCGGCGATGGCGACTGGGCCCAGCCGCTGCTTCCAGCGCAAGTGGACGATCTTGCGGACCATCGGCGCCGGCGTGCGCCTCGGGGACGAGTGCGGCCGAGAGCTGCGGTCGACCATCCCGGCCGGCCCATCGCTGCGATAGCGATCGGCCCAGCGCTTGGCAGTGGGCCAGGCGACGTTGAACACCGCCGCGGCATAGGAGATCGACCAACCGTCCTCGACCACGGCGCGGGCCAAGCGCAGACGGTGGCGTGGGGTCAGGGCGGCATTAGCGTGAGACACGAGGACCTCCGGGTTCGTGCAGTGGTCGCCTTCAGCAGCTCCACTCCACGTCCGGAGGTCCTCCCCGAACAAGACCTACCTAGATCCCGTCCTCACAACTCCTCGACCAACGTCTCCGGTCAGTACAGCTAGTCCCGGACGTCGAGGCCGGAGAGCTCCGCGGGCAGCTCGCCGGGGTGGAGGACGCCGAGCCGCTGGGTGGCCCGGGTGAGCACGACGTAGAGGTCGTTCCAGCCGCGCACGCCCTCGGCCACGATCGCGGCCGGGTCGACCACCAGCACGGAGTCGAACTCCAGCCCCTTGGCGCCCTCCGGCGGCAGGACGACCGGCGCGTCGGCACGGTCGGGGTCGGCCGGCAGCCGGGCCGCGACCGCGGCGCTCACCGCGGCGAGCCGGCTGTGCGGCACGAGCACCCCGAGGGTGCCCTCCTCCTTGTCCAGCTCGAGCGCGGCCTCGGCGACCTCGTCGGCCAGCGTCGCGTCGGGGACCTGCCGGCCCCACGGCCGCTCCCCGGTGGAGCGCACCGCCTCGGCCGAGGTCCCGCCGGTGCCGCCCGCGGCGAGGACGGCGTCGGCGACGGCCATGATCTCCGCCGGGGTGCGGTAGTTGACCGTGAGCTCCTCCAGCTGCCAGGAGCGGCCGAGGTGCGGTTCGAGCACGTCGGCCCAGCTGGTCGCGCCCGCGAGCGTGCTGGTCTGGGCGACGTCGCCGACCACGGTCATCGAGCGGGTGGGGCAGCGGCGCAGCAGCAGGCGCCACGTCATCGCCGAGAGCTCCTGCGCCTCGTCCACGATGATGTGCCCGTAGGTCCAGGTGCGGTCGGCCGCGGCCCGCTCGGCGGTGCTGCGGTAGTCGGTCTCCTCGTGCCGCTCGGCCAGACCCTCGGCGTCCAGCAGATCGCCGGCCAGCAGCTCCTCGGCCTCGTCCTCGGTCTCGGCGTCCTGGGAGCGGGAGCCGTGCAGCATGTCGAGGGTCTCCTGGGCGTCCCGCAGCCGGCGCTGCCGCTCGCGCTCCTCGGCCCGGCGCTGTGCGCTCTCGTCGATGCCGAGCAGCTCGTCGACCTCCTCGAGCAGCGGCACGTCCGCCGGCGTCCAGGGCGACGACGGGGGTCGCCGCAGCAGCTCGCGCTCGGCCTCGGTCAGCCCGGTCGCGACCGCGTCGAGCTGGGAGCGGGAGGCGAACAGGTCGCGCAGCACCCGCTCGGCGGTCAGCCGCGGCCACAGGCGGTCGATCAGCCCGTGCACCGCGGGCTCGGCGGCGACCTCGCGGCGCAGCGCGGCGACGTCGCCCTGATCGAGCAGGTTCGCCCCGCCGAGCACGTTCTCGCCGAGCTTGTCGGCGTACTTGCGGGCCAGCAGTTCGATCACCGTGCGGGCGGCCGCGGGGCGGGCCTCGTTGTGCACGCGGGAGGCGGCCCGGGCACGGCTGCGGACGCGGGCGGCGTCGGCCTTGGTGAAGCGCAGCACGGTGCCGTCGATGTCGATCTCGGCCGGTCGGTCCAGGACGGCCTGGCGCCGCTTCACCGCCGCCGCCACGACGTCGGCCATGACCAGCCGGCCCTTGAGCTCGGCGACCTCCGGCCGCTCCGGGGCGTGCGCCTGCAGGCCCGGGCGCAGGCTGCCGACGTCGGCGAGGACGACGCCGGTCTCGCCGAGCGAGGGCAGCACGTCGGCGATGTAGCGCAGGAACGTGGGGGAGGGGCCGACGACGAGCAGGCCGCTGCGGGCCAGTCGCTCCCGGTGGGTGTAGAGCAGGTAGGCGGCACGGTGCAGGGCGACGGCGGTCTTCCCGGTGCCCGGCCCGCCCTGGACGACGAGCACGCCCTTGACGTCCGCACGGATGATCCGGTCCTGCTCGGCCTGGATGGTGCGGACGATGTCGGTCATCCGGCCGGTGCGGGAGGCGTTGAGCGCGGCCAGCAGCACCGACTCGCCGGCCAGTCCGCGCCGGTCGGCGCCACCCTCGGCGGCGGCCTCGGCCAGGTCGAGGGTCTCGTCGGCGACGCTGACCACGGTGCGGCCGCGGGTGCGGATGTGCCGCCGTCGCCGCACTCCCTGGTCGTGCAGGGCGGTGGCCGTGTAGAACGGCCGGGCGGCCGGCGCCCGCCAGTCGACCAGCAGCGGTTCCTCGGCGCCGTCGGCGAACAGGCCGATGCGCCCGATGTAGCGGGGGGTCTCGGCCTCGTGCCGGTCGAGCCGGCCGAACACCAGACCGCTCTCGGCGGCGTCCAGGGCGACGATGCGCCGGGTGTGCAGCTCGACGGCGGCCTCGCGCTCGCCGACGGCCTGCGGGTTGTGCGGCACGGTGGCCAGTGCTTCGTCGAGCCGGCCGACCGAGCGGGCCCGCACCTCGTCGAGCCGGTCGTAGAGAGCGGTCACGTAGGGCTGTTCCGCGGCGACCCCGGGATCGGGGGCGTCCGCGGGCCGAGCTGTCGACAAGGCACGCCGCTTTCTGCAGGAAAAGGCACTAGGTGGGGCAGCGCCCCGAAAGGCAACCTCCCATTATCCCCACGCGGTGGTGCGCGTGTCATCCCTGGCAGGCCCGGGCCGCGCGGAATCCCGGCTCAGTGCGGCGAGCTGTGCAGGTACTCCTCGAGCCGGTCGGCCAGCTCGACCGGCCGGCTCAGCGCCGCCAGGTGACCGCCTGCGATCTCGTCGACGTCCAGCCCGAGGCGCTCCGCGGCGACCGTGCGCTGGAACTCGAGCGGGAACAGGCGGTCGTCCCGACCGGCCAGCACACGGGTGGGGACGTCGGGCCACTGGTCGAGCGGCCACGGCTCCTCGAACGGCCGGCCCGACTGGGCGAACGCCTCGTCCAGGACACGCGCCTCGAGTGGGACGTCGTGCAGGTACGTCGTCTCCTCGTCGGGATCGGCGGGCAGGCCGAGGGAGGCCAGGTAGGCGGCCTGCGCCGGCCCCTGCCCGGTGACCGTCCACCACTCGCCGCCGGTCTCGCCGGGGCTCGGCACCATCGCGTTGAGCATCACCAGCAGCCGGACCGGCACGCGCTCGCAGACCAGGGGCGCGGTCAGCCCGCCCATCGACTGGGCCACCAGCACGACGGGGGAGCGGTCCCCGATGGCGTCGACCACGGTGTCGGCGTACCTCTCCAGCCCCGCGGTGTCGTCGCCCGCCGGGAGGTCCACCGCGACGGCGGTGTGACCGCGGCGCTCGAGCTCGTCGGCCAGCAGGCGCCAGAAGGCCGCCCGGCCACCGGCTCCGGGGATCAGCACGAAGGTCGTCATGGGGAGCAGACCGCGGTCCGCGCCCGGACTCATCGGCGGACGGGAAACCGGGTGCCGGCTGCAACCCGGAGGACACCGTCACGACACACCGGCTCCCTACCGTCGGGGACGTCTTCGAGGAGGGGAGCACGACATGACCACCAGCACCCTGGAACGGCAGGCCACGACCGCTCCGGCGCGGGACCGGGCCGTCTGGACCTGCGACAACTGCCGCGCCGAGTCCAGCGCGCATCGCAAGCGGTGCACCGACTGCGGCACGTCCCGCTTCTGACCGGCTCACGCCGCGGGCGGCGCCCCCCGCAGGCGGACGACGGCGGCGCGGTAGCGGCGGGCGCCGGACAGCCGCCACCCCACCCGACGGCGGCGGGGCAGCCCGCCGAGCAGGCGGGCGCGGTCGGC
>NZ_HG931175.1:744065-860482 GCF_000582785.1 Candidatus Blastococcus massiliensis AP3 | reverse complement strand
GAGGCCGAGGACGAGGCTCCGCTCGCGCCGGGTCAGCGGGCAGGAGGCCGAGGCGGCGATCGCGGACCACGTCGCGGCGTCCAGGTGGGCGTCGAGGAGGGGCAGCAGGTCGCGCTCCTCCGCGGCGGTGTGCGCGTCGACGGCGTCGGCGAGCACCCGGCAGGCGCGGGTCACGGCGTCGCGGGCCGCGGGCGTGCCGGTCACCGCCCACTGCCGCCCGGCCGTCGCGAGGTCGCGCAGCAGTAACCCGATGCGGGCGGCCCGCGCCGTCCACTCCACGACGGCGGCCCGGACGTCGGCCTCGCTCCGGGCCGGGGCGGCGGACAGCAGCGCCGGCCACAGTGCCTCGGCCTCGATCCGGTGGTGCGAGACGAGCAGCCGGGACACCAGGTCGGCGTGCCCGGTGAGGGCGGCGATGCGCGCGCGGTCGCCCGGCGGCGCCCAGGCCCCGAGCTCGGCGAGCAGCCGCAGCTCCCGGCGGGCCAGCTGGTGCAGCACGCGCTGGTAGGAGCTGGCCCGGCTGCCGGGGGCGGTACGGGGGGCGCCGGGGACGACGACGTCGTCCGCCGGGGCGCGGGGGACGGGGACGACGGTGAAGACGGTGGCGGTCGTCATGGGACACCTCGTGCGGCTTCCGAGCCGGGAGCTCCAGGGCTGGTTCCGGAGCACGACGCGGCGAAGCGTAGGTCCGTCCACGGGCTGGTCGACAGCACTTTCCGGTTACGGCTGCCGGGTGCGTCCCCCGCGCCGGAGGAGCGCGCCGGTGCGTGTCCGGGGGCTGACCCGCGGTGACCCCGTCGTGCGTGCGGAGACGCAGACACGACGTCCGGTCTCTCGTAAGGTCGCCGCGTGGGCAACGTGCTGGAGCGGAACTGCGTGCGTGTGGCCGGCACGCCGGGCGCACGGCCGATGATGTTCGCCCACGGGTTCGGTTGCGACCAGGAGATGTGGCGCCTCGTCGTCCCCGCCTTCGAGGCCGACCACCGCATCGTGCTGTTCGACCACGTCGGGGCGGGTAAGTCCGACCTGAGCGCCTACGACCGCGCGAAGTACAACTCGCTGCGGGGGTACGCCTCCGACGTCGTCGAGATCTGCCGGGAGCTGGACCTGTCGGACGTCGTGTTCGTCGGCCATTCGGTGAGCGCGATGATCGGCGTCCTCGCGCAGCAGGAGGCCCCCGACGTCTTCGGGGCGCTCGTGATGGTCGGGCCCAGCCCGCGGTACGTCGACGACGGCGACTACGTGGGCGGGTTCAGTCGCACCGACATCGCCGGGATGCTCGACGCCCTCGACGCCAACCATCTGGGCTGGTCGACGCAGATGGCGCCGGTGATCATGGGCACCCCCGACCACCCCGAGATGGCCGCGGAGCTGACCAACAGCTTCTGCCGCACCGATCCCGACATCGCCCGGCACTTCGCGCGGGTGACCTTCCTGTCGGACAACCGGGCCGACCTCCCCGGCGTCACCGTGCCGACGCTGGTGCTGCAGTGCAGCGAGGACGTCATCGCCCCCGAGGTGGTCGGTCGCTACGTCCACGAGCACATCGCCGGGAGCGTGCTCACCCACCTGGCGGCCACCGGCCACTGCCCCCATCTGAGCGCGCCGGAGGAGACGGCCGCCGCGATCCGGGCCTTCCTCCCGGGGTGACGGGGATGGCCGAGGTGCCCCCCACCGGCGGTCCCGGGAACGAGCCGTGGGGTCGGCTGGACCGGCTGCTCGACGAAGATCCCGCCGAGCTCTACGAGAACGCCCCGATGGGCTACCTCTCCGCGACCACCGACGGCCGGATCGTCAAGGTCAACCGGACGTTCTGCTCGTGGCTCGGCCGGCCGGCCGACGAGGTGCTCGGCACCCGGTTCCAGGAACTGCTGAGCACGGGTGGGCGGGTCTACTACGAGACCCACCTGACCCCGCTGCTGCGCATGCAGGGCGCGGTGCGGGAGATCGCCCTGGACCTCGTGCGCGCCGACGGGACCCTGCTGTCCTGCCTGGCCAACGCGGTCCTGCTGCGCGACGACGAGGGCACGCCGGCCCTGGTGCGGGCCACGGTGTTCGAGGCGACCGCGCGCCGGCGCTACGAGCGGGAACTGCTGACCGCACAGCGCCTGGCCGAGGAGTCCGAGCTGCGGTCGCTGACGCTGCAGAGGGTGGTGTCCGACCTCGCCGCGGCCACGTCGGTGGAGGACGTCGGCTCGGTCATCGTCGAGCGGTCCCGCGCGGCGATGGATGCGCGCGGTGCGGCGCTCGTCCTGGTGGAGCGCGCCCGGCACGAGACGCCCGACGTACCGGGGTTGCGGCCGCTGTGGTCCGAGGGGCTGTCGCCGGACGTGCTGCTCGAGCTGCGCGCCGCGGCCGGCGGCCGGCTGGCCGTGGAGCTGGAGCGCGGGGTGCGGTCGATCGTCCTGGACGACCCGTTGCGGACGGCGCAGCCCGCCCTGGCCGCGGCCATGGTGTCGTCGGCCTTGACCGAGCTGGTCATCGTGCCCGTGACCGCCGACGGCCGGCGGCTCGGTGTGCTGGTGCTCGCCCTGGGGGAGGGGCCCGGCGACCTGATCAGCCTCCAGGAGCCCGAGGAACCGCGGTCGCTGGCGGCGGCGGACGTGGACCTGCTCTGGACGATCGGCCGCCAGGCGGGACAGGCGCTGGAGCGCGCGCGGCTGCACGAGCAGACGGCACGGCAGGCCGAGCGCGCGTCGTTCCTGCTGGAGGCGGCCCGGCTGCTGGCCGAGACGGCCGACGTGCCCGAGACGGTGGAGCGGGTGGCCGAGCTGGTCGTGGGCCGGCTGGCCGACCTGTGCGTCATCGACCTGGACACCGACGAGGCGCTGACCCGGCCGGCCGTGCGGCACCGTGACCCGGCCCGCCTCCACCTGGCCGAGGAGCTGCGCACCCGCCACCTGCCGCGACGCTCCAGCGGACACCCCAGCGTGCAGGCGATGCGCCGTGGCAGCACCGAGTGGATCGCCTCGGTGGACGACGAGTTCCTGCGACGGATCGCCGTCGACGACCGGCACCTGGAGGTCATGCGGGCCCTGGAACTGGCCGCGGTGGTGGCGGTGCCGCTGACCGTGGAGGGCCGGCAGCTCGGCGTCATGACGCTCGCGGCCGACCGTTCCCGGGAACCGCTGACCGCGGCCGACGTGGAGGTCGCCGAGCAGCTCGCCCTGCAACTGGCCCTGGTGGTCGCCAAGGCGCAGCGCTTCGACCTCGCCGTCCGCACCTCGCACGTCCTGCAGGACAACCTGCTCCCGCCGGCACCGCCCGCGGTCGAGGGGCTGGCGACGGCGGTGCGCTACCTGGCCGCCACCCGTGGGGTGGACGTCGGTGGCGACTTCTACGACGTCGTCCCGCTGCCGGGCGAGGAGATCGGGCTCGCCGTCGGCGACGTCGTCGGCCACGACATCACCGCGGCCGCGACCATGGGCCAGCTGCGCAGCGTCTACCGGGCGCTGCTCGCCGACGGGCCCGGGCCGTGCGCGGTGGTCGACCGGCTGCAGACCGGGTGGCCGCTGCTGGGACTGCAGCGCATGGCGACGGCGCTGTTCGCCTCGCTCGACCCGTCCTCGGGCGCGCTGCGGATCGCCTCGGCCGGTCACCCCCCGCCGGTGCTCCTGCACGAGGGCCGGGCGGCGTTCCTGCCGGTGCGGCCGGCCCCCATGCTGGGTGCGCCGCCGTCGGCAGCGACGGAGTGGACCGGCGTGCTGCCGGTGGGCGCGACGCTGATCCTCTTCACCGACGGGCTGGTGGAGAGCCACTCGGCGGACATCGACGAGGGCTTCGACCGGCTGCTGGCCGCGACGTCGTCGGCAGGCACCTCCGACCCCGACGCCCTGTGCGACCACCTGCTCGCCGAGCTCACCGGGGCACACCGCGCCGACGACATCGCCCTCCTGGTGCTCACCCGCCGCTGACGCTGGGGCGGCGACGATCAGGTTCCCTGATCGTGGCGCTTCCTCCCTCACGGTGGGCGGTGGGGTAGGACGCTCGGCGGTGCGGGAGGACGACGTGTAGAACCGACGCAGGAGTCCGCATCGAGCTGGGAGCCGCATGACCAACCCGTTGACCCTGTCGCCTGCACCCCGGTCCGAGGCGGCCGAGCGGGTGCGGGGCGAGGTGCGCGACTTCCTCGCCGAGGAACTGGCCGCCGGAACCTTCACCACGCACGTGGACACCTGGCTGTCGGGCGTCGACCCGGAGTTCTCGAGGAAGCTCGGCGAGCGCGGCTGGCTGGGCATGACCTGGCCGAAGGAGTACGGCGGCCACGAGCGCTCGGCCATGGAGCGGTACGCCGTCACCGAGGAGCTGCTCGCCGCGGGCGCCCCGGTCGCCGCGCACTGGATCGCCGACCGGCAGTCCGGCCCGAACCTGCTCCGCTACGGGACCGAGGCGCAGCGGCAGGAGATCCTGCCGCGCATCGCCCGCGGCGAGTGCTACTTCGTCATCGGGATGAGCGAGCCGGACTCCGGCTCGGACCTGGCCTCGATCCGGACGAAGGCGACGCGGAACGAGGCCGGCGACTGGGTGGTCAACGGCGCCAAGGTGTGGACGTCGAACGCGCACGCCTCGCACTACGGGATCGTGCTGGTGCGCACCGCCCCGGTCGACACGTCGAACCGGCACGCGGGCATGTCGCAGCTGCTCATCGACCTGTCGCTGCCCGGCATCACGGTGAACCCGATCCGCATCCTGGACGGCGGCCACCACTTCAACGAGGTCGTGTTCGAGGACGTCGTCGTCCCGGGCGACATGCTGCTCGGGAAGGAAGGCGACGGCTGGCACCAGGTGACCGCGGAGCTGGCCTTCGAGCGGTCGGGGCCCGAGCGGTTCCTGTCGACATATCCGCTTGTCGCCGAGTTCGGACGTCGAGTCGTCGACTCGGGCGACCCGGCCGCGCTCGCGGTGCTGGGCCGGATCTCCGCCCGGGTGCTGGCGCTGCGGCAGATGTCGCTGCGCATCGCGGCGGCGCTGGACCGCGGCGAGCTGCCGAACATCCCCGCCGCGCTGGTGAAGGACGTGGGGACGACGTTCGAAGCCGACGTCATCGACGAGATTCGGCGGGTGGTCGACGTGCTGCCGTCGCTCGACTCGCCCGACCCGCTGGCCCGGGCACTGGCCGAGGCACAGCTGCACGCGCCCGGCTACACGCTGCGCGGCGGCACCAACGAGATCCTCAGAGGGATCGTGGCTCGCGGATTGGGACTGCGCTGATGGCAACCGACCAGGACCTGGTGGTCGAGACCGTCCGGGGCATCCTCGGCGCGCACGAGCCGTTCGACCCGACGCCGGACCGGCGGTGGGACGCCGGGCTGTGGTCGGCGCTGGCCGACGCCGGGCTGACCGGTGTGGGGCTGCCGGAGTCGGCCGGTGGCTCGGGTGGCGAGCTGGCCGACGCCGTCGCGATCGTCCGCACGCTGGCCGCCGGCGCCGGCGCGGTTCCTGCGGCCGAGCAGCTGCTGGTGGCCGGACCCGCGGTGATCGCGGCGGGGCTGCCGCTGCCGCCGGTCGAGGAACCGCTGACCTTCGGCCACGCCGAGGGTGTCGTGGCGGCGCCCGCCGGTGACGCCTGGACGCTCTCCGGTTCGGTGTCCGACGTCCCGTGGTCCGGCGTCGCCGCGCACGTGGCGCTGCTGGCGAACGGTCCGGACGGCGCCGTCCTCGCGCTGCTGCCGGCGGCGGACCTGCCCGCGTCGGCTGCCGTGAACCTGGCGGGTGAGCCGCGGGGTTCGCTGACCCTGGACGGCGTGCGGGCCCTCGTGGCGCCGCTGAACGAGGCGCAGGTGCGCGAGCTGCGAGCCGGCTACGCGCTGGCCCGGGCCGTGCAGATCACCGCCGCGCTCGAGCAGGTGCTGGCCTGGACCGTGCAGTACGCGGGGGAACGGCAGCAGTTCGGGCGGGCGCTCGCGAAGTTCCAGGCGATCCAGATGGAGCTGGCCGAGATGGCCGGCGAGGTGACCGCGGTGACGGCGCTGACCGACGCAGCGGTGCAGTCGCTGCACCACGGCGAGCGGGACTTCTGGCTGGCCGCGGCGGCCGCGAAGGTGCGGGCCGGCGCGGCGGTCGAGGTCGTCGCGCGGCTGGCGCACCAGGTGCACGGTGCCATCGGGTTCACCCAGGAGCACAGGCTGCACCACCTGACCAAGCGGCTGTGGTCGTGGCGGGACGAGGCCGGCAGCGAGCTGGTCTGGTCGCGCGTGCTCGCCCAGGGCCTGCTCGCCGACGGTCCGGACGGGCTCTGGCCCGCGCTCACCCGGGTGGTCTGACCCTCCACCTCGGCACGTGCGGCGCGGTCAGTCGCGGAGGCGCTGGGGAATGCACTCGGAGGCGGCCAGCCCGCTGTCCGTGCACCACTGCTGGACCTCGCCCTCCGAGCCGAAGCCCTGCGCGGCCACGGTGACCCACCAGGTGTCGGCGAGGTCGGCGGTGGTCAGGTCGTCGCCGCGGAGCAGGAGCACCGGGAAGAACGCCGTCCAGTCGCGATGGCGGGCGGAGAACCGGGTGGCCGCCTCGTCGTCGCCGATCTGCTCGGCCGCCACCTGCGGCACCCAGGAGCCGCCCAGGTCGTCGGCCTCCGCGACGTCCGCGGCCCGGATGCTCAGCAGCCCGGCGACGTTCTCCGGGGGGCCGGCCGGGCCGCTCCCCTCCTCCTGGAAGCGGGCGATGCCGGCGCCGCCGGCGAGCAGCAGCAGGGCCACGACGACGCCGGCGACGACGGCGCTCGCGGCGGCTCCGATCCCCGAGCTCTGACCGCCGTCCTCGGGCGCGCGCCAGTGGGCCAGGCCCGAGACCGCCAGCCCGAACGCGAGCAGGCAGATCAGGGCGACCGGCACCAGGTCCCACAGGCGCGCATTGACCACGGCCAGGGTCGACCACGCCGCGCGTGCGGTGGTCACCACCAGGACGACGGCGATCACGGCGACGACGGGATCGGGCAGCCGGACGCCGGCGACCGCGACGCCGATGAGCAGGACGGCGACGATCCCGGCGAGCACGGCCACCCAGTTCGGCCAGAACCAGGGCTCGCCGCCCCCGGGCCAGCGGGTGGCGGCGCTGCGGGCGGCGCGGGCCGCGCGCTCGAAGACGTCGAAGTCGAGCCTGCCGAGGAGCGCCGGGGCGAGGAAGAGACCCAGCAGCAGGCCGGCGCTCGGCAGCAGCGAGTTGCCGGCCGGGTGCCGGCCGATCGGCTGACCGTCCCCGAGCCGGAGCCGGCGGCGCTTCTCCGGCGCCGGCCGCTCCTCGGCGGCCTCCACCTCCTCCGGCTCGTCCGACCGGGCGTGCTTGCCGCGATTGTCCGTCGTGGGTGTCGGATCCGAGGTCGTCACGTGTCCGTCCTGAGGTCTCGGCTGTACGTGGTCAGACGGTCTCTGGCACCCGCAGATGGGCGAGGACGAGGTCGAACGGCGCGTCGTCGGTGACCTCGCTGCCGAGCTTCCGGGAGAACTCCTCCAGCAGCGGCGCGAGGTGCGTCGTCGCCCCGTCGAGGGTGGCGCCGTCCACGTAGGTGACGGCGGTCGCGCTGCGGCCCTGCTCGACGTCGGTCATCACGCTGACGCTGCAGAAGCCGGGCAGGTCGGCCAGCCGGGGGACGACGGTCTCGGCGTAGGCGTCGAGGGTCCGGTCGAGCCGGGCGGGGTCGGAGCGGGCCCAGGTCACCCGGGTGCGGGCACCGGGCGGGGATGCCTGCACCCGGTGCAGCAGGGCGATCCGCCACTCGTGCAGCTCCGGCGGGCTCTGCAGGATGTCGGCGGCCCGCGCACGCATGCCGCGCATCTCGGTGGCGCTGCGGTGCAGGGCCGCGACGTCGTCCCAGGAGCTGGTGATGATGCACCGGCCGGAGCCGCGGTCCGCGAGCATCGAGACTCCGACGTAGCCGTCCATGCCCATCAGGGCCGGCATTGCCTTGTCGCGGACGTAGTGGATCGCGTCGTCGATCCGGTGCGGATCACCGTGGAAGCTGGTCGAGCGTGCGTACATCCCGCATCCCCCCTCGGACACCGGCGGGAGCCCCGGAGGGCAACCGCTGCCGGGCACACTGTCCCGCAGCGAGGGCTTCCGGGAAAGCCGGGACCGGGGTCAGACGTTCCGGATGTTGGCGACGGCGGCGGCCATGCTGAAGCCGATCGGCCCCTGCTCGTCGTGCACCGTGGCGTGACCGACCGCGACGCCGTCCTCGCTGACGTGCCCGCCGGACTCCAGTCCGACGTGCTCGCCGACCGGGTCCCGGCTGAGGGTGAGCGTGTAGTCGGCGTTGATGAACTCCAGGTCGTCCTCGCCGCGGTGGGCCAGCGGGCTGGCCATGTCGGCGGCCAGCGCGGCCCGGACGAAGGGGGAGAGGGTCTCGCCGTCGACGAGCGGGCTCTTCTCCCGCACCCAGACGCGGCGGCGGGACGGATCGCCGTCGGCGTCGAACTCCGAGTAGGACCGGCGGAACGTCGACGGGTCCGGGGCGTCCCACGCCGGGGTGCGGGTCGGCACGGGGCCGGGCGGCTGGACGCCGCGGTGCAGCTGCACCGCGCTCGCCCGGGCGACCCCACCGACGCCCGCGGTGACCGTCGCCTCGGTGACCCGGATCCGGCGCCCCTCCCGGACGACGACGCTGCCGACCGACACCGGCTCGAACGGGGCGTTGCGGAACATGTCCACGGTGAGCCGGCTGAACTGGAACTCCGGTCCGCCGTAGGCGTTCTCCAGCTCGCGGGCGAGCAGGCCGGCCAGCAGCCGCCCGTGGATCATGCCCGGCACCCACCAGCTGCGGGCGCTCTCGCCGGGTACGAGCCCGTCGGCGGTCAGGGTGAAGTAGGCGGGACGCACCCCGGTCACACGGTCCGGACGTTGGCGACGGCGGTCGACATGCTGAAGCCGATCGGCCCCTTCTCGTCGTGCACCGTGGCGTGCCCGACCGCGATGCCGTCCTGGCTGACGTGGCCACCGGCGGACAGGCCGACGAACTCGCCGACCGGGTCGCGGCTCAGGGTGAGGGTGTAGTCGGCGTTGATGAACTCGAGCTCGGTCTCGCCGCGGTGGGCGACCGGGCTGCCCTCGTCGGCGGCCAGCGCCACCCGGACGAAGGGGGTGAGCTCCTCGCCGGCGACCAGCGGGCGGTCCGCGCGGATCCACATGCCGCGGCGGGAGTGGTCCCCGTCGGGGACGAACTCGTTGTAGGTCTCCGTGAGCCCTGCCGGGTCGGGGGCGTCCCAGGCCGGCGTGCGGGTGGGCACGGGGCCGGGCGGCTGCTCGCCGCGGCGCAGCTGCACGCCGCTGGCGCGGGCGACCACCCCGACGCTGGTGAGCACCTTCGCCTCGGTGACGCGGATGCGTCGGCCCTCGCGGATCACCTCGGTGGTGAGCTGCACCGGCTCGAACGGGCAGTTGCGGAAGAGGTCGACCGTCAGCCGGCTGAACTGGAACTCGGGAGCGCCGTGGGCGGTCTCCAGCGCGCGGGCGAGCAGGCCGCCGAGCAGGGGGCCGCTGAGCATGCCCGGGGTCCACCAGCTGCGGGCGTCCTCGTCCGGGGCGAAGCGCCCCTCGGACAGGGTGAAGAAGGCGGGCGGCACGAGGAGGCTCCTGGGAGTTCGAGGACCGGGCCGACACCCGAGGCGATCGGCCGGCTGCGTCGTCCCGACCATAACCTCGGCCGGGACCGCCCCACGACGTCGTGGTGACGTCCGCGCCCCCGCTGTGACGCGCATCGCACGGAGGCGGGGAGCGGTGCCCCTACCGTGGCCGCATGCGGAGCAGGCGGGGTCGGGTCGCGTCCGCCCTCGCGGCGGTGGTCCTGGCGACGGCGTGCTCCGCCGACGGCGCGTCGCGCGAGCGGTCCGCCGAACCGACCCCCACCGGTGCGGAGACCGACGGTGGCACCTACCTGGCGCTCGGCGACTCCGTCGCCTTCGGCTACCGGATCGACGCGGGGGACGAGTACGCCGACCCCGCGAACTTCGTCGGCTATCCCGAGCTGATCGGCGAGGAACTCGGCCTGGAGGTCGTCAACGCGTCCTGCCCCGGGGAGACGACGGAGAGCTTCCTCGACGCCGGCGGGCCGAGCTTCGGGTGCCAGGACGGGCCGGGCGGGCCGGGCTACCGGGCGGCGTACCCGCTGCACGCGCCCTACGAGTCCGACGAGCAGTCGCAGCTGGACGTCGCGGTGCGCACACTCCAGGAGGAGGACGTCGAACTGGTGACGCTGCAGATCGGCGCCAACGACGTCTTCCGCTGCCGGCAGACCCTGCCGAACGCGTGCTCCGACCCCGCCGACCGCGCTGCCCTGGCGCAGCGGGTGCGGGACGACGTCGCCACCATCCTCGAGACGTTGCGCGACGAGGGCGGCTACGACGGGCTGATCGTCGTCGTCACCTACTACGCGCTGGACTACCCCGACGGTGAACCGCTGGGCAGCGACCTCGCCGACGTCGCGGAGGAGCACGGGGCCGACGTCGCGGACGGCTTCGCGGCGTTCCGGAACCGGGCGCTGGCGGCCGGTGGGAGCGCCGCCGCAGCCGGTCTGGTGACGCCCGACGACGTCCACCCCACCGCGGAGGGGCAGCGGGTGCTCGCCGAGGCCGTGCTCGCCGTCGTCGACTGACCTCAGCGGTGCGGCACGCCCCCGGGGCCGTGCCCGTCCGGGACCCGCTCGCCCTCCGGCGGCGGGCCGGGCGGGGTGCCGTCGCCGAACGGTGAGCCGCCGAGCTCCTCGCGGCCGTGCGGGGTCAGCCAGTTCGCGGTGTCCGGGCCGGCCGGGATGATCTGCGTCGGGTTGATGTCGGCGTGGACGACGTAGTAGTGCTCCTTGATCTGCGGGAAGTCCGTCGTGTCGCCGAAGCCCGGGGTCTGGAACAGGTCGCGGGCGTAGCCCCACAGCGCGCGGAACTCGGTCAGCTTCTGCCGGTTGCACTTGAAGTGGCCGTGGTAGACGGGGTCGAAGCGGGCCAGCGTGGTGAACAGGCGGACGTCGGCCTCGGTGATCGTGTCGCCCATGAGGTAGCGCTGACCGGTCAGCCGCTCCTCGAGCCAGTCCAGGGCGGTGAACAGCCGCTCGTAGGCCTGGTCGTAGGCGCGCTGCGAGCCGGAGAACCCGCAGCGGTACACGCCGTTGTTGACCTCGGTGTAGATCCGCTGCATGACCTCGTCCATCTCGTCACGCAGCTTCTCGGGGTAGAGGTCGGGCGCCCCGTCGCGGTGGTACTGCGTCCACTCGCCGGAGAAGTCGAGGGTGATCTGCGGGAAGTCGTTGGTGACGACGGCCTTGGTGGGGACGTCGACGATCGCCGGGACCGTGATGCCCTTCGGGTACTCCGGGTCGCGGGCGAAGTAGGCCTCCTGCAGCCGCTCGTAGCCCAGCACCGGGTCGCGCCCGCCGGGGTCGAGGTCGAAGGTCCAGCTGCGCTTGTCGTGCGTCGGCCCGGTGAGCCCCATCGAGATCACCGGCTCGAGGCCGAGCAGGCGGCGCACGATGATCGCCCGGTTCGCCCAGGGGCACGCGCGTGCGGCGATCAGCCGGTAGCGGCCGGGCTCGACCGGCCAGCCGTCCCGGCCGTCGGCGGTGATCCGGTCGGAGATGTAGGTGGTGTCCCGCTTGAACTCCGGCTCGATGTACCCGGACCCGCTCTTGTTCGTGTCGCTCACGCACCCCACTGTCCCCGACCGGCGGTGCCGACGCAGGCCGGCGGGCCACCGGCCCGCCCTCGGAGCGCCTGCGCGGGTCGCCGGGGAGGACGCGGCGCAGAATGCGGGGGCGGGGCCGTCCGGCGCCGGGAGCGAGGGAACACGTGGTCGCGCAGAGTCCGTTCGACACCAGCGGCATCGAGGTGGGCGCCGACGGCGTCCGCCGCTACTCGGCCGTGTCCGGCACCGTCGTGGACATGCTGCGCGCCACGGTCGGGCGGCACCCGGGGCGGACGGCGGTCGTCGAGCTCGGCGGCGGGTCCATCACCTACGCCGAGCTGTGGGACCGCGCGTCGCGGGTCGCGGGCGGCCTGCGCGACGCCGGCGTCCGGCCCGGCGACCGCGTCGCGATCCGGCTGGGCAACGGCCTGGACTGGGTGCTCGCGTTCTGGGGCGGGCACCTGGCCGGCGCCGTCGTCCTGCCGATGAACACCCGGCTCACCGAGCCCGAGATCGACTACATCCTCGCCGACTCCGGCGCCGCGTACGTCGTCCTGCCGGACCGGCCGCTCCCGGACGGCGAGCCCGGCGAGGTGCCGCCGCGCGGACACCGCGACGTCGCCACGCTGTTCTACACATCCGGCACCACCGGCCGCCCCAAGGGCGCGATGCTCACCCACGAGAACTTCCTCTCGACGGTGGAGAGCGTCATCCGCTGCCGGAAGCTGGACCGCGGGCCGGAGCACGTCGGGCTGATCTCGGTGCCGCTGTTCCACGTCACCGGCTGCTGCTCGCAGTTCATGACGCAGATGTCGCTGGGTGGGCTGTCGGTGGTCATGCCCCAGTTCCAGCCCGCCGCGTTCCTGGCCGCCATCGAGGAGTACCGGGTCACGCTGGTGACCGCGGTGCCGACCATCTACGAGCTGACGCTGCGGCACCCGGACTTCGCCACCACCGACGTCTCCTCGATCCGCACGGCGAGCTACGGCGGTGCGCCGATCGCTCCCGAGCTGGTGCACCGGCTGCTGGACGCGTTCCCGTCCGCGCGGCTCGGCAACGGGTTCGGGCTGTCGGAGACGTCGGCGATCGCCACGTTCCTGCCGCACGAGTACACCCTCGAGCACGCCGACTCCGTGGGCTTCCCCACCCCGGTGAACGACCTGCGGCTGGACCACCCCGACCCGGAGACCGGCGTCGGCGAGCTGCTCGTCCGCGGCCCGAACGTCGTCGCCGGCTACTGGGGCGACCCGGCGCGGACGGCGGAGACCTTCGTCGACGGCTGGCTGCACACCGGCGACCTCGCCACGATCACCGACGGCATGGTGCGGATCGTCGACCGCGCCAAGGACATGATCAACCGCGGCGGCGAGAACGTGTACTCCGTCGAGGTGGAGTACGCGCTCGCCGAGCACCCGGACGTTCTCGAGGTGGCGGTCGTGGGCGTGGCCGACCCGGTGATGGGGGAGAAGGTGGGAGCCGTCGTGCTGCCCCGGCCCGGCGTGGGCGAGGACCTGGTGCCCTCGCTGATCGCCTTCGCCCGGGAGCGGCTGGCCGACTTCAAGGTGCCGCAGTTCGTGCGGGTGCTGGACCAGCCGCTGCCGCGCAACGCCGGCGGCAAGGTGCTGAAGACGACGTTGCGCGGCACGGACGGCTGGACCGAGGTCCCGCGCCGCTAGTCAGGCGTAGAACGGCGGCATCCGTCTCGGCGTGCGGAGCTCGACCGCGCCCAGCGGCTTCCCCTCAGCGTCCCGGGCGGTGATCTCGGGCGTCCGCCCCGTCCAGACGACGACCGCGTAGCCGTGTGCCGCGAACGGCAGCCGGCGGTTCCCGACCTGCAGGACGGCGACCTCCCGGGCCAGCCACAGCTCCGCGTAGGAGATCCAGCCGCTCCGGAGCCCGAGCAGGCCGCTGCGCGAGCGCGCGGTGCCCCCGCTGCCGGGGCTGACCGCGGGCGCACCCAGCTCGGCGAGCGACTGCCGCGGCGCGACCGCCACGTCGGAGGCGCCACCGCCACCGCCGAGCACCCGCCAGCCGCCGCGGGCCAGCTCCAGGGTGTGCGACTCGACCAGCGGCAGGCCGCTGACGCCCCGGCGCAGGAACACGGTGACGGCGACGTCGCCGTCCCGGTCGACGGCGAGCGGCACGTGCCGGACGCGGCGGCTCAGCCGGACGACGGCGGGGAGCTCGGCGCCCTCGAGCAGCCGCACGCTCTCGGCCAGGGCGTCGTAGCTCACGCCCCGGACGTTAGAGGCGGGCGAGGGTGGCGTCGTCCTCGTTCCCGGCGAAGTACCGGTCGAGCACCTCGCGGAACACCGGCTGGTCGGGGTCGGCGTGCGCGAACAGGGTCATGGACGAGCGCAGCTTCTGCGCGTCGACCGACCCGAGGACGGCGACCGGGTCGGTGGTCCCCAGGTCGAGCAGTGCCCGTGCGCACTCGGTCAGGCGGGGGCCGAGCACCGGGTGGGCCAGGTAGGCGCGCGCCTCGTCGAGCCCGGAGATCGCGAAGTGCTGGGCGGTGGCGCTGCGGCCGAGCCCGGCGACCTGGGGGAGGACGAACCACATCCAGTGGCTGCGCTTGGCGCCGGCCCGCAGCTCGGCCAGTGCCCGGTCGTAGGTGTCGCGCTGCGCGTCGACGAACCGCTGCAGGCCGAAGGGGTCGCTCACGTCCCCGCACGCTGCCCGGCGCCCCCGGGTCCGGCAACCGCTCACGGGCGTCTCCTTCTGCCAGCATGCCCGGATGGCACCTGGTGGTGGCCTCCCCGAGGGGGATCCCGAGCGCGTGGACGTCGCGCTGGTCGTCGTCCACGGCATCGGGGAGCAGCTGCGCGGGGCCACTCTCACGACCTGGGCCGAGCCCGTCCTTGCCCGGCTGGACCGGCTGAGCCGCTCCCGCGGGGGGACGGGCGCCGTCGTCCTCCGGTCCGACCTCACCGAGGAGAAGCCGGCCGAGGTCCGGATCCGGGTGAGCGCCGGGGCGGCGGGCTTCCGCACCGTGTCGATCAGCGAGGCCCGGTGGGCGCGGTCGTTCCTGTCGCCGCCGGCCGCCGAGGTGCTGCCCTGGGTGCGCCGCTTCGCGTGGACGGCGCTGGGGCGCGCGGGCCGGCACCTCCTCCGGGTGGGGAGCGCAGCGATCGAGGCCACGCGGTCGGTCACGGACGCGGGGGTGGGGATGGCCAGGGCGGAGCTCTCCGCCGCCTCCCCGCGCCGCGGCGTGGGCCTCGTCCCGGCCCTGGTCCTGGTGCTCACCGCACTCGCCGCCGCGGCGATGCTCGCGCTCGTCGTCGCCGCCGGCGTCGTCCTCCTGCCGGTGGCCCTCGCGGTCGGGCTCCTCGCGCTGACGGGCGTCGCCGTGGCGGCCCGCCTGCCCGTGCTCGGACCGAGGGTGCGCCCGCTCATGGTGGCCATGACCTCGGTCATCGGTGACGCCAACGTCTGGACGACCCGGCCGGTCAGCGCGGCGGCCATGCGCGACGTCGTCCGGGACGAGATCGCGCGGGTCGAGCCGTCCGCCGCGTCGGTCGTCGTCATGGGACACAGCCAGGGCGCCGCCGTCGCCTACAGCGCGGTCCTCGAGGACGGCGGGCGGCCGGTCGACTGCCTGGTCACCGTGGGTGGCGCCGTGTCGCTGCTGGGCCGGCCGAGCGCCGGGCGGGGAGGCGACCGCTTCGCGCCGGTCGCCCGCTGGGCTCCCGAGCTGGGCCTGCGCTGGGTCGACGTGTGGGCGCTGTGGGATCCGGTGCCCTCCGGTCCCGTGGCGGACGATCCGCGTGCGGCGCGGTCACGGTGGCACGAGTGCCTCGCCCGGGGGCGGTATCGCGACGTGCTCCTGGAGTCCGCGGCCGACGCTCCGGGCGACGACGACGACCGGCCGCTTCCCTGGTGGCTCGGGTGGCTGGTCCCGATGGCCGCCCCCGCGGACCACCCCTCGCCGGTCGGGCGGGCGCTGGAGCCGGAACAGCCGCAGCCCGACGACGAAGACGACGAAGACGACGAGGACGACGTGGTCGGCGAGGGCGCGATCGGCCCGGAGGAGCTGCCGGTGCACAACCGGTCGTCCCTCATCGGCGACCACACGACCTACGCCGGCAACCTCGTCCAGGTCGTGGACCCGCTCTGCCGGCTGCTGCTCGACCCCGGTGTCGCGTTCGCCGACTCCCGCGCCACCGCCGAGGACCCGGAGGCGGTGGCGCGGCTCCGACTGGAGAAGAGGGCGGCGACCGCCGTGCGGGAGCTCGGCTGGATGCGCGTCCTGGCGGCACTGCTGGCGGTGTCGTCCGCTCCCGTGCTCTTCCGGCAGATCGAGGCATGGGGCTGGGTCGACCGGCTGTCGGGCGGGCTGAACGCCGCGGACGGCGGCTGGCGGGACGTCGTCGCCGGCGTCCTGGACGGGGAGTGGCGCGTCGCCCTCGGCACGGCGGTCACGGCGACCCTCGCCTTCGTCGTCCTGATCTCCCTCGCGGGTGCGGTGTGGAGGCCGTACTACGCGGAGCTGGCGTGGTCCACGACCAGCGTGCGCTTCCGGACCTGGCAGCTCGCGACCCGGCTGACCGGCCTGGCCGTGGCCGCGGCGTTCGTCTGGCGAGGGGCGGTGATGCTGGGCGTCGACCCGTTCTCCCTCGGGTGGGTGGTCGCGGTCGTGGCGCTCTGCGCGCCGCCTTACCTGGGTGCGCTCCCCGCGCCGGCACCCGCGCGGCGCGCGACCGGCCCGGCGCCCGATGAGTCCGGGGCGGTCGCGCCGTCCTAGGGGGCATGGAGACGACGACGATCGACCTCGCCCCCGCGGCCGCGGAGCTGGAGCGGATCGCGGCCGGGGTGCGCGACGCGCAGCTGTGCGACCCGACACCGTGCGACACCGTCTCGGTCGCGGGCCTGCTCGACCACCTCGTGGGGCTGACGCTGGCCTTCCGGATGGCGGCGGAGAAGACGGTGCCCGAGGGCGGGCCGGACGCGGACGCGGCGCACCTGGCGCCCGACTGGCGGACCCGGCTGCCGGCTCAGCTGGCCGAACTGGTGGCGGCGTGGCGGTCGCCGTCGGCGTGGGAGGGCACGGCCGAGGCCGGGGGAGTGGAGCTGCCGGCCCCGGACATGGGAATGGTCGCGCTGAACGAGCTGGTGGTGCACGGGTGGGACCTCGCCGTCGCCACCGGGCAGGAGTACCGGCCGGACGAGGAGTCGGTGCGGCGCTGCCTGCAGTTCGCCGTGTCGGTGCCGGACGACCCGGAGGCGCGGGCGGGGCTGTTCGGTCCCGCCGTGCCGGTGCCGGACGACGCCCCGCTGCTCGACCGCCTGATCGGCCGGACCGGACGCGATCCGGCCTGGCGGGCGTAGTCAGGCCTCCTGGCGACGCACCATCTCGGTGATCCAGATCGGGGCGTAGGGGGAAGTGCAGCCCGGGGAGGTCGGATAGTCCTCGAGCACCCGCAGCCGCTCGCCGATGGCCAGCGCCCGGGCCCGGTGCTCGGGGTGGTGGATGCCGATCTGGGCCAGGCACTCGTTCATCGCCCACTGCAGGCGCTCGGGAGCGTCCCTCATCTCCGCCTCGACGATGTCGAGCAGCCCGGCCAGGTCGAGCCCCTCGGGCTTCTTGAGCACCCGTTCGGTGGTGAGCGCCCAGCCGGCGCTCGCGACCACCGGGTCGGCGTCGGCGAACCAGGCCTGGCGCAGGTCCTCGGCGTGCGGGCTCTTCTTCACGACGTAGCCGACCAGCCAGCCGTGCACCTTGGGGGCGTGCGCCTCGCGGAGCATGGCGTCCAGCTCGTCGCGGCCGAACGCCTTCGGCTCGCAGATCAGGACGGCCAGCAGCCGCGCGGCGGTGTCGCCGGTCGCCCACAGCCCCTTCGCCAGGTCGTGCTGGGCCTTCAGCCGCTTCGCGACCGCCCGCAGCTGCGTGAGGTTCACCCCGTGGTCGTCGCCGTGCCGCTCGTTCACCGCGCGCATCCTCGGGTCCTCGAGCGCGGCCAGCTCGGCCATCACCTCGGTCACCGTCGTCCCCGTCAGCGTCGTCCCGCTCGGTGTCGGCATCGTCGTCCCCTCTCCGATGGGGTCAGCCAACCAGGCCGGTGCGACGGTCTGCCAGCATTAGCGGCGGGCGGGTTCGCCGACCCGGCCGAGCTCCGCCGCATGGGCCAGCCGCAGGGTGCCGCTGAGCCACAGCAGGACGTCGTGCAGCCGGAGGCGCATCAGCTGGACGCCCTCGGCCCGGACGGCGTCCTCGAGCCGGGCGAAGGCGTCCGCGCCGGACAGCAGCTCGCGGTGGATCACCGCCTCCACGCCGCTGTCGCCCTCGCGGACGTGGGGGAGCAGCGCCCAGCGGGTGGTCCGGTTGAGCACGGGGAAGAGCTCGGGCCGGCGGTGGTGGAGCGCGGCGGCGACGTGCAGGGAGCTGGCACCCCGGGCGTCGCACAGGTCGCCGACCTGCCGGAGCAGCGCGCCGACCGTGCCGGGCTCGGCGAGCACGGAGAACTCGTCCTCGGGCAGCTCCCAGAACGGGCGGCCGGCGGCCCGGGCGACGGCGGCGTCGGCCGGCTCCTGCACCTCGGGCAGCACCGCCGCCATCGCCGACCACGCGCCCGGGTCGAGCCGGCCGTGCAGGCCCTCGGCGGTGAGGATGTCGTCCTGCCCGAGCGGGCCCTCGGCGCGCGGACGGAGGTCGAAGCGCTCGAAGCCGAACGCCGGCACCTCGACCCACCGGCCGGTGCGGGCGTTCGGCGCGCGGTAGAGCAGCGGCCGGCGTCCCCGGGCGTAGCCGAGGACGGCGGCCAGCGCGACGTCCCCGGGGATCGGGTCCGGTCCGGCGCTGGGCAGGTGCAGCGGTGCGGTCACGGCGCTCCTCCCGGTCCACCCCAGCATCCCCCTCGCGGGCGGCGTGGGGGCGGCTCCTGTCGACATGCCGACCCCGGAGCAGCGGGACAGGGCGATGAGCAACTAGACAGGGCACATGACTGAGGTGACGAACTCCGACGCAGGCTGGCTGTCCCGCGAGGACATGGACGCCGCCCGCGATCGGCTGCCCATCCTCTACATCGACGCCGTCCCGGTGCGGGTGGACGACCACGGCACGGTCACCGCCATCGGGCTGCTGCTGCGGCTGGGCGAGGACGGGCAGGTCAAGCGGGCACTGGTGTCGGGCCGGGTGCTGTACCACGAGCGGGTCCGCTCGGCGCTGCTCCGCCACCTGGAGAAGGACCTCGGTCCGCTGGCGCTGCCGCGGGTGCCGCCGGCGCCGCAGCCGTTCACGATCGCCGAGTACTTCCCGACGCCGGGGGTGACGCCGTTCCACGACCCGCGGCAGCACGCGGTGTCGCTGGCCTACGTCGTGCCGGTGGAGGGCGACTGCGCCCCGCAGCAGGACGCCCTGGAGCTCACCTGGTTCAGCCCGGAGGAGGTCCGGGAGCCCTCGGTGCTCGCCGAGCTGGCCAACGGGCAGAGCCGCCTGGTGCTCCAGGCGCTCGCGCACCTGGGCGTCTGACCTCCCGTTCTGCGAGAACCCTCACGTCCCACCGGCCCCTCGACGGTCCGCTCGGCGGTCGAGACCGCCGATAGCGGACAGAAGGTGGCGGAGCTCCTCGATCCCGCCGTCCGAGGGGGATGGGCTGGATGGCACGACGCAGACGGATGGGGAACGGGCTGGCAGTGCTGGCCGGTGCCCGGCCGGACGTGCTGGAGGTGGCGCCGGGCGCCCGCGCGAAGTTCGTCGCGCTGGGCGGTGTGCTGCTCTCCACCGGCGGTCTGGCGGTCCTGTCCGCGGCGTTCGCCGTCCACATGGCGCTGGGCGTGTGGTGGCCGCTGGCCGTGCTGATCGGCCTCGGCTGGGGCGTGGTCATCGTCAACCTGGACCGGATGCTGCTGGTCGGGATGGCGCACGACGGCTCGGTCAAGCGGAACCTGCTCATGGCCGTGCCCCGCGTCGGGCTGGCGCTGGTGCTCGGGATCGTCATCTCGACGCCGCTGACGCTGCAGATCTTCCACAAGGAGATCGACACCGAGATCGTGGCGCTGCAGGCCGAGGCCTCGGACGCCTACAAGAAGTCGCTGGACGCCGACGCGCGCTTCGCCGGGCTGCCCGAGCTGCGCGAGAAGGTCGCCGAGGGGCAGGCCGTCGTCGCCAGTGGCGGCATCTCGGCCGCCGAGCTGACGCCGCTGCAGCTGCAGGTGACCGTCGCGCAGGTTGCGTACGACGCGGCGCTGACCACGCAGCGGGAGCTGTCGGCCAAGGCGCAGTGCGAGCTGGACGGCACCTGTGGCACCGGGGACGCGGGTACCGGCGAGGCGTATGCGCAGGCGCGCCGCGCGGCCGACGCGCAGGTCGACGTCGTCGCCTCGATGAAGGCGGACCTGGACGCCGCCGTCGCCGCCGTCGCGACCGGGGCATCGCGCAGCGTGCAGCAGGCGAGCGCCGACCTGGAGACCGACCGGGCGGAGCTGACGCGGCTGACCGAGCAGCAGACGACGCTGCAGGCGGCCTTCGACGCGACCAACTCCGACAACACCGGCATCCTCATCCGGCTCAAGGCTCTGTCGGCGCTCAGCCACGGCGACGCCACGATGGCCGCGGCGCACTACCTGCTGGCGCTGCTGTTCATCAGCATCGAGCTGCTGCCGGTGCTGATGAAGATGCTGCTGAACTTCGGTCCGCGCAGCACCTACGACCGGCTCACCGACCTGCGCGACGACGGCGACCTCGAGATCGAGCAGCTGCAGCAGTCGGCGCGGGTGGAGGTGGAGCAGGCGCAGCAGGAGCTGCTGGTCATGGCCGAGAAGGAGCGCGTCGATCGGCAGAAGGAGCAGGTGCTGGCGCGCCGCCGGGCACGGCTGGCCGCCGCGGTGGCGCAGCGGGCGGAGGCCTCCCTGCCGGCCGAGCCGGCCGACGCGGCCGAGGGCCCGGGGCGCAAGCCGTGGGACACCGGCCCGATCTTCGACCTCGCGCGCAACGCGGCCTCGCGGACGGTGCGGACCATCCGCCGGCGGCCCGATGAGCGGGTGGCCGAACGCGTCTGATCTTGTCGCGTAGCGGCGACTGTCACGCACGGGAGTGAATCGGTCACGGTTGTCACTCCTGACCTGACGTTTGCTGATATCAGGTTTAGCGACCTGGCGGGGAGCTCTCGCTGCAGTGGGCCGGAAGAGGGCAGACGCGAGTGAACATCTGGGTATGGCTGGTCCTCGCCATTAGTGGCGGAATTAACTACGTTGCGTTTATTGAGGGTTGGGAGCCGAGGAGTGAGTTCGGTCAGTTCCTGTGGGCAGGCGTCGCTCTCTCGGCGCTGGGCATTCTTGGGCTCATCGCTCTGCTCCTTCTGTTCAGTGGGAACTTTTTTGACGGTTCCACAGGTGGGAACGAGTACGGATGCGTGAACGCGCGGTACTGCTGAACCAGCGAACGTGCCCGCCGGTATGCACCGCGGCGTCAGGCTGACGCCAAATCGCGGGATCGCGCCCGAAGGTCTACCGGCGCAGGCCGCTGACCTCTAGGTTCCGCGATCATGGAGGTCGAGCCGGTCGCGCACAGGTCCCCGTCCATCCCTCGTCAGACCACCGGCATCACCGCCGAACTGGCCGAGCAGCGGGCCCGGCTGCGGGCGGCTGCTCCGGACGACCGGTGGGACGACGTGCTCAGCGAGGTGCGCCGGCTGCAGGCCACCCAGGGTCTGTCGCCGCTCGATGCGCTGAAGGCGGTACACGCGAAGCTCGCGTCGGGCTGGGTGCCGCCGGCGCACTGAGCCGCTGTGCGTCTGCTGTGAGCCCGGTGGGGGAGCGGCGACGGTGCGGCGTCGCGTGGCAGGGTTGCGCGTTCAGCACCCACGACGTGAGGCACCCCCGAAGATGAGCACCGAGGACAACCAGCCGGCCGGCACCGCCCCGAGCGCTCCGGGCACCCCGAGCACCCCGAGCACTCCGACGGCGGCGCAGCCGACGCCGGCCGCCCCGCAGGCGGCCTGGCCCGAGGTCGCGGGCGAGCCCCAGGAGCGCGAGCCCGGCTGGTTCGACCGCAACTCCGCAGCGGTCATTGCCGTCTCGGTGGCCGTGATCGCCGTCGTCGCGGCGCTGGTCGCGGTGTTCTTCTGGCGGGAGTCGGTGGACGAGCAGAACCGCGACACCGAGGCCGCGGTCGTGGACTTCGTCGAGGAGCAGGGCGGCGAGGTGGAGGTCGTCGAGTGCGACGGCGACACGTGCAGCGCCGTCGTCAGCGGTCAGGCGCTGACCGTCCTGGTCCTGGAGGACGAGGACGGCGACCAGCACTTCGGCATCACGTCCTACGTCGGCGACTGAGCCCGTTTCTTCCACAGCGTTGAACCCGGACGGCCCGTCCCAGCGATAGGAATGGGTCGTCCGGGTTCAACGCTCTGCCCGCCCGGTCAGGCGCGCAGCGCGGGGGCGGGGGCCGGCCGGTCCAGCAGTTCGACGACGTCCGGCAGCGGTGCGGGCCGGCCGAAGAGCCAGCCCTGTCCGAAGCTGCAGCCGACTCCGCGGAGCTGGGCGTCCTGCTCGGCCGTCTCGACCCCCTCGGCGACGACGTCCAGGCCGAGCACCCGGGCCATCCCGACGATGCTGCGGAGCACCGTGGCCCGGCGGGGGGAGCTGGTGATGGTGGCGACGAAGGACGAGTCGAGCTTCAGGATGTCGACCGGCAGGGTGTCCAGCCGGCTCAGCGACGAGTAGCCGGTGCCGAAGTCGTCGATGGCGACCACGAAGCCCAGGTCGCGCAGCTCGTGCAGCGCCGCGACCGCGGCCGAGGATTCGGCCTCCACGACGCTCTCGGTCACCTCGAGCACGGTCTCGGTGGCCGGCCACCCGGTCTCGGCGAGCACCGCGCGGACCCGCTCGGAGTAGGTGGGGTCGCACAGCTCGCGGCCGGAGACGTTGACGCCCAGCCGCAGCCGCCGTCCCGTGGTGGCGTAGAGCTCGGCCAGCTGGGTGCAGGCGGTCCGGAACACGTGCTCGCCGAGGCGGATCATCAGGTCGTGCTGCTCGGCCACGGCGACGAACTCCGCCGGTGACACCGGGCCCCGCTCGGGATGGGTCCAGCGGGCCAGCGCCTCGACGCCGGTCGCCTCGCCGGTGCGCAGATCGATGATCGACTGGACGTGCACCGCCACCGCTCCGGTGTCCAGCGCCACGGCGAGGTCGGCGGCGAGGCCCGCGGCCGAGCCGCCGTCGAGCTCGCAGCGTCCCCGGCCGCCGGCCTTGGCGGTGTAGAGCGCCAGGTCGGCGCGGCGCATGAGCTGCGCGGCGCTCTCGCCGCCCTGGTGCTCGGCCACCCCGCCGGAGACCCCCACCCCGGGCAGCAGGGCGCAGAGACCGAGGACGACGTCGAGCGCGGCCGGCCCGGAGTGCCCGGGGAGCAGCAGGGCGAACTCGTCCCCGCCGTGCCGGGCCAGCACCGTCGACGGTGGCAACGCGTCCCGCCACGTGTCGGCGACCTGCCGCAGCAGCCGGTCCCCGGCGTCGTGCCCCTGGGAGTCGTTGACGGACTTGAAGTGGTCGAGGTCGAGCAGAGCGGTCGAGACAGGTGCGTCCGCGCGTCCGCCCGCCCGCATCGCTGCCTGCACCGCCTGGTCGAAACCGCGCCGGTTGGCGAGTTCGGTGAGCGGGTCGCGGTTGGCGTCGGAGGCCCGCATCACCAGGCTGCGGGTCACCACGGCCAGCCCGACGAGCGAGGCCGCGAGGGCCAGGGCCGTGAGCATGGCGACGTCGCCGCGCGCCATCAGGCCGGCCGTCACCGCCGTCAGCGCCATGGCGATGTGCGCGACGACGCCCGGGAGGGCGAAGAAGTAGCAGGAGTGGATCAGGACCGAGCTGATCAGGGTGCCGACCACCACGGCCGTCGTGGGATCGGGGCTCACCAGCACAGCGGTGACGGCGACCGCCGTGGCGGCGACCACCGAGGCGTGGAGGGCGGGACGGGGGAAGCTGGTTCCCCAGCGGAGCGACGCGAGGCCGGCGGCGAGCGCGCACAGGGAGAGCGCGACCATGGCCAGCCGGGTCGAGCCCTGCGCGCCGGAGCCGAGCATCGCCAGCAGACCGGTGGTGCAGGCGAGGGAGTACAGGACCATCGAGGTCTGCGTCATCGCGCGCGGCGACGCGACCTCCGGCACCCCCGTCCACCTCATGGGACTGTCATCGACCGGATCGGGGGTCGGCTGGAGTCGCGTTCCCCCTTGCGGGGGAACGCGACCCGGTGGGACGACGCTGCCGTCAGACCAGTTCGGGGACCCGCAGGTGGTGGAGGACGACGTCGTACTCGGCCATGTCGACCAGCTCCATGCCCATCTGGGTGATGAAGTCCTCGCGCATCCTGCGGACCAGCTCGCTGGAGCCGTTCATCGCGGCGCGGTCGGTGTAGACCGACGTCAGCGAGGACATGCCGGTCTGCCGGTCGACCATCAGGCTGAGGCTGCAGAACCCGGGGACGTCGTCCATCCGCGGCACCATCGCCGTGCGGAAGGCGTCGAGCACGTCCGCCACCCGCCCGGGCTCGCAGCGGGACCACGTGACGCGGGCGCAGGCGTCGTCGCCAGCCGGGTGCAGGCGGTGCATCGCGGCGATCTCCCACTCCTGCACCTGGGGAGCGGTGGCGCCGAAGCGTTCCGCCGCGCGGTCGCGCAGGTGACCGACCCTGTCGCGGGTCGCGGCCATCGCCTCCTCGGAGTCCCAGGCGGTCGTGACGATGCACCGGCCCGACGGCGGGTCGCAGAGCATCGACAGGCCCGTGCAGCCCTCCATGTCGAGGACGGCGGGCATGACGTTGTCGCGGACGTCGGCGATGCCGTCGTCCATGCGGGTCGGGTCGGCGGTGAGCGTGGTGGAACGGGCGTACATGACGCCCCCCTTCCGGGACAGGCGCGGCGCCCCTGCGGCGTCGCCGCACCGGCCATGCTGCTCCGCTCCCGCGAGGTGTCAACGGGCTCCGGCGCGGGACGTCAGCTGTGCAGCGCCGGGGTGCGCCGGGCGTCCCAGCGCTCCACCAGCTCGACGACGTCGGCGAGCGGGGCCGGGCGGCCGTAGAGCCAGCCCTGACCGAAGCTGCAGCCGAGCTCGCGGAGGCGGGCGTCCTGCGCTTGCGTCTCGACGCCCTCGGCGACGACGTCGAGGCCGAGGACGTGCGCCATCCCGATGATGCTGCGCAGCATCGTGGCGCGGCGGGGCGAGGTCGTGATCGTGGCGATGAACGACGAGTCGAGCTTGAGGATGTCGACGGGCAGGGTGTCCAGGCGGCTCAGCGACGAGTAGCCGGTGCCGAAGTCGTCGATGGCGATCTTGAACCCCATCGCCTGCAGCTCGTGCAGGGCGTCGACCGCGGCCGAGGACTCCGCGTCGACCAGGCTCTCGGTCACCTCGAGCACGGTCTCGGACGCGAGCCACCCGGTCTCGGCGAGGACCGCCCGGATCCGGCGGGGGTAGGTGGGGTCGCGAAGTTCGCGGCCGGAGACGTTGACGCCGAGCCGCAGCCGCCGTCCCGTGGTGGCGTAGAGCTCGGCCAGCTGGGTGCAGGCGGACCGGAAGACGTGCTCGCCGAGGCGGGGCATCAGGTCGTGCTGCTCGGCGACGGCGATGAACTCGACCGGCGAGACCGGACCGCGGGCCGGGTGGGTCCAGCGGGCCAGGACCTCGACGCCGAGCATCTCGTCCTCGTGCATGCCGAGGATCGGCTGGAAGTGCACCGTCACCTCGCCGGCGTCGAGGGCGAGCGCGAGGTCGGCGGCCAGGTCGGAGGTGGGTCCGCCGTCGAGCTCGGAGCGGCCCCGGCCGGTGGCCTTGGCGGTGTAGAGGGCCAGGTCCGCGCGGCGCATGAGCTGCGCGGCGCTGTCACCGGACCGGTGCTCGGCGACGCCGCAGGACATGCGGATCTCCGGGTGCAGCTGGGAGATCCGGGACACGAGCTGGAGACCCTCCGCGCCGGTCACGCCGGGCAGCAGCACCGCGAACTCGTCGCCGCCGTGCCGCGAGAGGATCGCCGGCGACGGCAGCATCCTGCCCCAGACCTTCGCGACCTGGCGCAGCACGCGGTCGCCGGCCTCGTGCCCCTGCGAGTCGTTGATCGCCTTGAAGTGGTCGAGGTCGAGCAGCGCGGCCGAGAGCGGCTCCCCGGTGCGAGAGGCCAGGTGCAACTGCTCGTGGAGTGCCTGGTCGAACCCGCGCCGGTTGGCCAGCCCGGTGAGCGGGTCGCGGTGGGCGCTGGAGGCGCGCAGCACGAGCCCGCGGGTGACCAGGCTCAGCGCGATGATCATCGTGTCGAGCGAGAGCGCCGTCGTCAGGGCGACGTCGCCCTGCGCGACCGACCCGAGGGTGAGGGCGGTCAGGGCCACGGCGATGTGGAGCAGCGCGAGCGGCAGGCTGAAGAAGAAGCAGGCGGTGATCGCGATGAAGCTGGTCAGCGCGCCGACGGCCACCGCCGTTGCGGCGTCCGGGCTGGACACGACGCCGGCGACGACGACGCACGTCCCGTGCAGGACCGCCAGGTGGAAGGCGGCCCGCGGCCAGCCCGGTCCCCACAGGTAGGCGACCCCCGCCCCGAGCAGCGCGGACGTCGCCAGGCCGAGCAGCGGCAGCCGCTCGGACCAGGACGCGTCGGCGCCGACGACGGCGAGGATGCTGGCCGTGCCGCCGAAGGCGTAGAGGGTCGCCAGGGCGCGCGACATCAGACGAGGTGTCGCCACCTCGGGCACGCCCGACCATCGCATGGGAACTGCATCGTCCGTTTGCCGCGTCCCGTTGATCCCGGCCTCCCCCTTCCGGGGGAGGGACCTCGGGACCGTCAGGTCCGGGCGCGCCCGCGGCCGGCCATCCGAGGCACCAGTTCGGCGCCTGCGGCGCCGACGGCGGCCGAGCCCAGCACCACCGACCACGACACCGGGTCCAGCGGTGTGCAGCCGAAGAACCGGCTCACCCCGGGGGTCTGCACGATCGCGACGAGGAAGACCAGCGAGCCGGCCACGGTGCCCAGCACCAGCGGGCTGCGCCGGCCCATCCACGCCGTCTGCGCGAGCTGGGTGGCGATCAGCGCGGCCAGGCCCATCGTGCTGGCCCGGCCGGGGTAGATCGGGGTCAGCTTGCCGACCGCCCACGCCCCCGTGGCACCGGCCGTCGTCGCCGCTCCCCGGACCAGCACCATGCGGCGCACGGCGTCGGTGAAGCCGCGGTGCGGGCCGGCGAGCAGCACGGGTGCGAGCGGGTGGCCGGCCAGCGGACCGTCGTCGTGACCGTTGCCGTTGGTGGACCGCGGGGCGGCCACCGCCACGGCCAGCGCCGGGAACATGTCGGTGAGCAGGTTGACCAGCAGGAGCTGGCGGGTGCCCAGCGGCGCCCGCCCGCCGACGGCGGTGCCGAGGACGGTGAACGCGACCTCCCCGGCGTTGCCGCCGACGAGGATGGAGACCGCGTCGCGGACGCGGGACCACATGGCCCGGCCCTCGGCGATCGCGTCGACCAGCCGGGTGAGGTCGAGGTCGGTGAGCACCAGGTCGGCGGCGGTGCGGGCGGCCGGCGACTCGGCGCCCTCGACGCCGACGCCGACGTCGGCCAGCCGGATCGCCGCCGCGTCGTTCACGCCGTCGCCGGTCATCGCCAGGGTGGCGCCGGCCTTGCGGAGTGCGGCCACCAGGGTGACCTTCTGCTCGGGGGAGAGGCGGGCGAACACGGCGGTCTCGGCGACCATCCGGGCCCGCTCGGAGTCGGAGGCGCGGGCCAGCTGCGCGCCGGTGACCACCCGGTCGGCGTCGGGAACGCCGGCCTCGGCGGCGATCGCGGCGGCGGTCTCGGGGTGGTCGCCGGTGGCGACGACGACGCGGACGCCGGCTGCGCGCAGCTGCTCGACGGCGCGGACCGAGGACTCCCGCAGGGTGTCGGCCAGCCCGACGAGCCCGCGCAGGGTGAGGTCCCGGGCGGCCTCGTCGAGGTCGTCCGGTGTTCCGTCGACCGCGCGGTCGGCGACGGCGAGCACCCGCAGCCCGTCCTTCGCCAGCTCCTGCACCCGGCCGCGGACGTCGGGGGCGTCGGTGCACCGCTTGAGTACCGTCTCGGGCGCGCCCTTGACCAGCAGCCGGCCGTCGCGGACCGCGGCGGAGAAGCCGCGGCTGGCGGCGAACGGCAGGGCGGCGTCGGGGTCGGCGTCGGGCTGCACGTCCTTCTCGGTGGCGGCCTCGAGGACGGCGCGGTCGGTCTCGTGCGAGCGGTCGTCGCCGTTCCGGAGCCCGGCGGCGGCGAGTGCGAGCAGTTCGTCGTCGTCCAGGTCGTCGGTCAGCGGGACCAGGCGGACGACGCGCAGCCGGTTCTCCGTCAGGGTGCCGGTCTTGTCGAAGCAGACGGTGTCGACCCGGCCCAGCGCCTCCAGCACCCGGGCGCTGCGCACCACCGCGCCGCGCCGGGAGAGCCGCCGGGCGGCGGCCTGCTGGGCGACCGTCGCGACCAGCGGCAGCCCCTCGGGGACGGCGGCGACGGCGATCGCCAGCCCCGCGGACACCGACTCCCGCAGCGGGCGGCCCCACAGCACGCTCAGCGCGGTGACGGCGGCGCCGCCGGCGAGGGTGAGCGGCAGGACCGAGCGGGTGAGCTCGCTGAGCCGGGCCTGGACGCCGGCGGGAGGTGCGGCGCGTCCGGCGGCTCGGCCGGCCCGTCCTGCCTGGGTGGCGTGCCCGACGGCGACGACGACGGCGCGGCCGCGGCCGGCCACGACCGTGGTGCCCTCGAAGAGCATGCAGGTGCGGTCGGCGACGTCGGCGCCGGGAGTCGCGGCCACCGACTTGGCGACCGACAGGGACTCGCCGGTGAGGCCGGACTCGTCGACCTCCAGGTCCTCCGCGTCGAGCAGGCGGGCGTCGGCGGTCAGGATGTCGCCGGAGTCGACCAGCAGCACGTCGCCGAGGCGCAGGGCGCCGGCCGGGACCTCCTCGGTGCCGCGGTCGGTCTCCCGGCGGGCGCAGTGGTCCTGCTCGATGAGGAGCTGCTCGAGGACGGTCTCGGCGCGCAGCCGCTGCAGCCCGCTGACGACGGCGTTGATGGCGGTGACGCTGCCGACCAGGATCGCGTCGGTGACGTCGCCGAGCACCGCGGTGGCGGCCGCTCCGGTGACCAGGATCGGCGTGAGCGGATCGGAGAGCTCGGCGGCGACGGTGCGGGCGAAGCGGGCCGGGGTTCGGACGGCCGGCGTCGCGGTGACCGTGCGGGCCACGGCGGGGATGCGGCCAGGCCGGTGCTCGGGCTCGACGGGGACGTCGGCCAGCCGGCGCACGACCTCGTCGGGTTCGAGCGCGTGCCAGGGCGTGTGCACGGTCGGGGCGGGCACGGGACGGCCGGCGGCGCGGACGGCGGCCCAGGTGCCGGCGGCCATCGTCGTCCAGGTCGCGCCCTTGCCCGGCGTCGTCGCGCGGCGCTGGCCGTAGCGGGCGCTGCCGACCGAGGCGAGCAGCCCGCCGAGGACGTTGCCGGTGATCGCGGTGCCGGTGACCCGCCGGCTGACCGCCTTCGCGACCGGGACGGTGGCGAGGATCCGGCAGGCGTCGGCCAGGCCGGGGAGGGTGATGAGGTCGGCGCCCCAGGCGGGTGCGCGGCCGTCGAGGACGGGGGCGACGGCGACGTCGGAGGCGCTGAGAGCCGGCCCGTCGGTGGCCGAGACGAGCAGGACGCCGCGCCCGTCTGCCTGGAGCTGCCGGACGGTGTCGAGCAGGAGCTCGCCGGCGGGCGGGGCGTCGTCGGCGAGGCCGGCGATCTCGCGGGCGCCGACGTGCCGGGTGAGGACGAGGTGCAGGCCGGCGTCGATGGCCGTGCTGAGGAGCGCCTCGGCGTGCGGGTCGAGCTCGGGGGCGACGGTGACGGTGCCGACCCGTCGTCGTCCCTCGAGCAGGGAGCGGACCTCGCCGCCGGGGACGTCGGTCGTGCGCGGTGGCCCGAGCCGGAGGTTGCTCGTCGTCTGTTTCTCGGTGAGCAGCCGGCTGCCGGCGGACCAGACGGCGGCGTCGTCCCAGCCGTCGGCCTCGGCGGTGCCCTCGACGACCACCGGCGGGCCGGTGCAGAGCGCGGCCCCGTCGACGACGACGGTGTCGACGCGGTCGAGCCGGCGGTAGGCGGAGCCGTCGAGCGGGAGGACGCCGCGGCGGGAGAGCAGCAGGTCGAGGGTGGCGGCGAAGGACTCCCGGCCGAGGACGGCGGCCTTGGGGGTGAGCGCCTTGAGCAGGTCGGCGGAGCGGCCCGGCCGTCGGGTGAGGGCGAGGATGCCGAGGGCGCCGGCGAGCTCGGTGGGGGCGAGGCGGTCGCGGTAGGTCTCGACGGGGCCCTTCGGCAGTTCGCCGGGGCGTGGGCCGGGCGGCTGCTCGGGTTCTCTGTCGTCGTCGGGCTCGGGGCGGCAGAGCTCGCGCTCGCGGCGGCGCCAGACCTGGCGGCGGGCGCGCATCTCCAGGGCCCGCTGGACGGCGGCGGTCGCGTTGATCGCCGGGATGGTGGGGCTCTGGGTGAGGGAGTGCAGCAGCGCGCCGGCGCCCTCGAAGACGAGGTCGGTGCCGACGGGGCCGACGCGGTCGGAAAGCGCCTTCTTCAGCCACTGCTGGGTGTCCAGCACCGCCATGACGAGGGTGGCGTGCCGGTGGACGGCGGGGATCGGCAGGTACTTGGCGGCGGTGGCGACGCCGACAGCCGCGGTGTCGATGGCGGCGGAGAGAACGGCGGCCAGGAGCGGTTCGAGGTCGGCCGGGTGGTCGGGGCGCTGCGGGAAGACGCCGGTGCCGCCGCGGGCCTGCTCGACCTCGGTGACCACGCCGACGACGTCCTCGACGGTGACCCGGCGGGCGTCGACGGCGACCAGGACCCGGCCGAGGACGTCGTTGACGGTGGCCCACTCGACGCCCTCGAGGCGTTCGAGGTGTCGGCGCAGCGCTGCGCGGGACTCGGGGGTGTCGTCGGCGGCGGGGGCTTCGAGCTCGACCTGCAGGCGGTCGCGGTCGCCCCAGACGCGGCGGGTGTGGCGGGCCGGCGGGGGTTCGAGCATGCCGCGGACGGAGTCGACCAGCTCGTGCAGGTGGCCACCGGGGAGCGGGTCGGAGCCGGTGACGAGAGTGCCGACCGCGCGAGTGGTGCGGACCGTGGCCTTCTTGGCGACGGTGACCGAGCCGCGTGCCAATGTCTTGGTGACGTCTTTGGTGAGCCCGGCCGTCTCGCCCAGCAGACCGGCGCCGACCACGACCGGGACGGCGGTCAGCACGGCCGCGCCGGCGGCGAGGTGCGTGGCCTCGCGGGCGGCGGCCTGCGCAGCAGTGCCGGCCTGAGCGATCAGGCGGAGCAAGGCCATGGCGCCCCCAGGTGACGGCCGTTCTGCCGACCGTACGTCTTCCGGCCGGATTCGGCTCGGGTCAGGTGCGCGCGGTCGCGGCGCTCGCTGGGTGGGCGCCCCCTGCCACAACCGTCCATGTATGGGGTTCAGGCGCCTGGTGCTTCGGCCGTGGCGTGGGGGACGCTGACTGCGCGATTCGACTATTCGGCACCCCCGGTACGCCGGTCCACGTGCCTACGGTCTCGCCCGTGGTCGACGACACGGAGTACGAGTACACGTCCCAGACGGTCATCCGCGGCACCGAAGCCAAGGTCACCGCGAAGTGGGAGCGGGACGGCTGGGAAGTCGATCGCCGGGACCCGGGACTTCTCCGGACCGAGCTGACCTTCCGTCGCGTCAAGCCGGCAACGCTCGGCTCCCGGGTGCGAGCGGCCTTCAACCGCCTGGAGCCCCAGGCGCAGCGGGGTGTGCTGGCCGGGTCGGGCGCGCTGGTCCTGCTCGTCATCGCCGTCTTCGTCGTCCTCGGCGTACAGGCGGGTGGCCGCACTCCTGCGCTGGCGGAGTCAGCCTCCGAGGCCGGCGCCGAGACCACGCCGAGCGAGCAGCCGACCGTAGACGCTGTGCCGGTGCCGGAGACAACCACGCCGACCGTTCCGACGACCCCGATCCCGGAGTCACCGGCGCCGACGCCACCCCCGGTGGCTCCAAAGCCGCAGCCCCCGGCGGCCACTGCCCCGAAGCCCAGCGCTCCGGCCCCGGCCCCCGCACCGGCGCCCGCCCCCGCGCCCGCACCGGTGGTGCCCGATCCTCCAGCCGCGACGGGTGCCTACTTCAAGAATTGCGATGCGGCACGGGCGGCCGGCGCAGCTCCCGTCCGGCGAGGGGACGCCGGCTACGGAACTCATCTTGATCGCGACGGCGACGGCATCGGCTGCGAGAAGTAGGACCAGCGCCGCTGGTAGGCCGTTCAGCAGCGGTGCTGCCGTAGGACCCTCCTCCTGTCACTGGTGTCCGCTATGCCTTGTGGACAGTGGCGGCTGCTCGTACTGAGATGACCAGCGCCCGGTGACGAGGCGGTAGAAGGGCGTGCGATGCAGCGACTCGACGGGCGGCTGGTACTCAGCCCGACTGACCTGACCTCCCATCAGGAGTGCCGGCACCTCACGCGGCTCGACCTCGGCGTGGCCGCGGGGGAGTGGGCGGCACCGGCCGACACCACCACGCCGGAGACGCAGTTCGTCTTCGACCGCGGGATGGAGCACGAGAAGAAGTACCTGGCGTCGCTCCGCGCTGACGGCAAGTCGGTCACCGAGATCCCGACGGCGTACGACGCCGACGGGCGCCGCAGGGCCGAGGCGGAGACCTTGGAGGCGATGCGCAACGGCGTCGACGTCGTCTATCAGGGGACGTTCTTCGACGGCGCCTGGGGCGGCCAGGCCGACTTCCTCCTGCGGGTGGACCGCCCGTCGCCGGCCTTCGGCGCGTGGTCGTACGAGATCGCCGACACCAAGCTCGCGCGGAAGCTGAAGGTCGCGGCGCTGCTGCAGATGGCCACCTACGCCGAGCGGCTGACCGAGCTGCAGGGCGTGGCGCCGGAGCGCCTGATTGTGGTGACCGGTGACGGTGAGCAGCGGCCGTGGCGACTGATCGACGTCGCTGCGTATGCCCGGCGGGCACGGGCCCGGCTGGAGGGCTTCGTCGACGCACCGCCGCAGACCGGACCCTCGCCGATCGGCTACTGCGAGCAGTGCCGCTGGGCCACCCGCTGCAACGACGAACTGCGCGGCGCCGACGACCTCGGCCTGGTGGCCGGCATGCGCGGCGACCAGCGAGACGCGCTGCGGGCAGTGGGCATCTCGACGATGGCGGCGCTGGCGGCCGCCTCGCCGGAGGTGCTGGCGTCGTCGGGCATCGGCCGGGATGCGCGGGTGCGGCTGCAGCAGCAGGCCGCCGAGCAGTTGCGGGAGCGGCTGTCCGGGGAACCCTCGCGGACGCTGCTCGAGCCGGTCGCCGGGATGGGGCTGCTCCGGTTGCCGGAGCCCAGCCCCGGCGATCTCTACTTCGACTTCGAGGGCGACCCGTGGTTCGACGACGGCGCGGGCCTCGAGTACCTCGCCGGCATCGGCGACCGGACGGGCGACTTCGAGGCCCTGTGGGCGCACGACCGCCCCGCCGAGAAGCAGATGGTCACCGACCTGATCGACCGGCTGGTCGCGGCGTCCGCGGCCGACCCGGCGATGCACGTCTACCACTACGCCGCCTACGAGGTGACCGCGCTGAAGCGGCTGACCGGGAGCTACGGCGTCCGCGAGGCGGAGCTCGACCAGCTGCTGCGCGAGGAGCGGTTCGTCGACCTCTATCCCGTCGTCCGGCAGTCGATGCGGATCAGCAAGGAGTCGTACTCGATCAAGAAGGTCGAGGCGTTCTACGGCCGCGAGCACGGGGGAGCGGTGGCCAGCGCGCTGGGCAGCGTCCTGGAGTACGAGGCGTGGCTGGCCGACGGCGACGCCGGCCGGCTGGCGGCGATCGAGTCGTACAACAAGGACGACGTCGACTCGACCCGCGAGCTGCACGACTGGCTGGAGACGCAGCGGGCGGAGCTCTCGGCGCTGCACGGTGCCTTGCCGCGGCCGACGGTGACCGTGGTGGCGCCGGACGCCAAGGTGACCGAGGCGCAGGCTGCCGAGGAGGAGCTGGCCGCGCGGCTTCGGGAGGCCGGCCACGAGCTACTGGGCGACCTCGTCGGCTGGCACCGCCGCGAGGACCGGCCGGCGTGGTGGGAGGTCTACCGCCTGCAGGACCTCGACGCCGAGGAGCTCGAGCGCGACGGGACGGCGCTGGGCGGGCTGACCTACGTCGGCTACCTCGGGCCGCAGAAGCGCAGCCACCTGTACGAGTACTCGTTCCCGGCGCAGGACACGAAGGTGTCCGCGGGCGAGGACGCACTCGATGTGGACACCGCGAAGCGGACGGGCACGGTGGTCGAGCTCGACATCGCGACATGTCGACTCGTCCTCAAGACGACCGCGACCGAGCCGCCTCAGCTGCGCGGGCTGGGGCCGGCCGGGCCGCTGAACACCGGTGGGCTGCGGGCGGCGATCGCCGCGACCGGTGACGACGTGCTGGCCGGCCGCGACTGCCTGGGACAGGCGCTGGTCGAGCGGCGCGTTCCCGCGGGAACGCGCCTGCGCGAGGGCGAGACGACGACCGACGCGATCGTGCGACTCGGCTTGGCGCTCGACGGCGAGGTGCTGGCGATCCAGGGCCCGCCGGGGAGCGGCAAGACGACGGCGGCCGCCGCGCTGATCCGGGAGCTGCTGGACGCGGGCAAGAAGGTCGGCGTCACAGCCACCTCCCACGCGGTGATCGGCAACTTGCTCAAGGCGGTCCGGCGGCCGGCGCTGCAGAAGTGCAAGGAAGACCAGCACTGCGGTTCCGATGACGTGGCCTGGTCCGACGACAACGCGTTCGTGACCGACCAGCTCACTGCCGGCGGTGCGCGGCTGGTCGGCGGTACGGCGTGGTTCTGGACCCGTCCGGACCTGGCCGAGGCCGTCGACGTGCTGGTCGTCGACGAGGCGGGGCAGTTCTCGCTGGCCAACGCGGCGGCCGTGGCGCGGGGCGCGCGGTCGATGGTGCTGCTGGGCGACCCGCAGCAGCTGGCTCAGCCCTCTCAGGCGGTGCACCCGGGAGGTTCGGGGGCTTCGGCGCTGGAGCACCTGCTCGACGGGCACGCGACGATCCCCGAGGACCGCGGGGTCTTCCTCGACCGGTCGTACCGGATGCACCCGGACCTGACTGCATTCGTCTCGCAGCTTGCGTACGAGGGCCGGCTGGAGGCGGCGGACGATCGCGAGCGGGTGGCGGTGCTGGGCGAGGGGCGTCTCTCCGGCAGCGGCCTGCGCGTGGTGCAGGTCCGGCACGAGCGGATGTGCGACGACAAAAGCCAGCAGGAGGCCGACGTCATCGCGAAGTTGTGGCAGTCGGTTCAGGGCTCGGTGTGGCGCAACCACCTGGGGGAGGAGTCGCCGATCGGGCCGTCGGACGTGCTGGTGGTCGCGCCGTACAACGCCCAGGTGGCGCTGATCAAGGCGGCGCTGCCGGCCGGTGCGCGGGTGGGGACCGTGGACAAGTTCCAGGGCCAGGAGGCGCCGGTGGTCATCTACTCGATGACCAGCACGAATGCGGACCAGGCGCCGCGTGGGGTGTCGTTCCTGTACGACCTGAACCGGCTGAACGTGGCGGTGTCGCGGGCGCAGGCGCTGGCTTGCGTGGTGCTGAGTCCGGAGCTGCTGGACGCTCCGGTGCAGACTCCGGAGCAGTTGCGGCGGGTGAATGCGCTGTGCCGGCTGGTCGAGTCGGCCACGCAGATCTGACCGTCAGCCCCCACCGGCGGTCAGGTCGGCAAGCAACCGATTCAACACGGCTTCCTCGTGCACGGCACGCCCGTGCTCCACCATCGCTGTTCGCAACCCCGGGTCCCATGGCGTCTCCACCGGGGAACCGGTGAGCGGGACCCCACCACCGTCCGGCAGGGACGCCAGGTAGTCCGCGGAGGTGAGCCGCCACGGCACGGCCCCACGGGCCAGCACGCGACCGGCGATCGCGAGCCCGGGCCAGTCGAGGTCACCGTGGTAGCGCACCTGGACGCCGTCGCCCAGCAACCCGTCGAGCAGCAGCGCCCCCGCGGCGGAGGGGTTGCCCTGCAGGCAGATCAGCGGCAGGTGGGCACGACGGTCGGCGGCGGCCTGGAGGACCTGAGGGTTCTCGCAGGCGTGCACGGTGGCTCCATGCGACGACCACGGCCTGCCCGCCGCCCGTAGCTCCCGCAGTGTGAGGTGCGTGACCAGCCCGAGCTCGGCCCGCTCGCGCATCATCCCCGCCCACCTGCTGGTTCCCGGCGGCCGCCAGCCGAGCACCAGGACGGTGCCCGACACGTCATCGGTGCGCACGCCGGCCTGCTGCCAGATGCGGTTCCGCTCGGCGGCCGTGGTCGGTGGTGCTTCGTCCTGGAACGCCGCCAGGCCGCGCAGCGCGATCGTGCCGGCCCGGCGACCGGGATCGAGCGCGTGCGCGTCACCGGCGACGCCCGCGGCCAGCTCCCCCAGGGTGCGGGCAATCGGATCGCCGAGCACCCGGGCGAGCGCCGCCACGGCGGCGGGGAAGGCGTCGAGGGACTGCGGGCCGAGCAGCCCGTCGGCGCGCAGTCCGGCCGTCCAGCGGTCGATCCAGGGGCCGCCCGGAAGGCCGGCGCCCTCGATCAGCGCGTGCCAGGCGTCCTCGGCCTCCCGGCGGCGATCGGCGTCGGCCGAGCGCTCCGCCGGCCGGTTCCGCAGCGCGCCGCCGAGTTCGGTCATCGCCTCGACGAGGGACGAGGCGACGGGCGAGCGGCGCAGCGCATGATCGAGGTCGGCCAGCGAGATCCGGCGTCGTCCCGGCCGGAGCGTGAGGCCGAGCAGGCCGCCCACGAGGTCCGCGGCGACGTCGTCCAGCGGCACCTCGACCCGGCCTGTGGGCTGCAGCGCGGTGGCCGAGAGGCGGCGCCGGACCGCGGACCACACGGGATCCAGCGCGGGATCGCGGAGCTCGGCCCACAGCGGGAGGTCGCTCACGTGAACACGTGCCGGCTGGTGCCGTCCCAGTGCACCCGCGTCGTGATCGCCGAGGTGCCCTCGGCCCGGCGCACCTCGTAGACATCCAGGGACGGAACGCCCGGGCCGAACCCCCACAGCGCGTGCCCGGTCATGACGAAGTCCAGGTCGAGCCGCACCAGCTGGGCCATGAGTTCGCCGATCGTGCGCTCATCGACCTTGGCGAATGCGTCGTCGAGCAGGATCAGCCGCAGCGCCTCGGAGTCGGGCAACCCGGTGAAGAACGCATCCGCCGCGGCGAACAGCGCCAGGTAGCTGACCACCCGGGTCTCGCCCTGGGAGAGCCGGGCACGGCGGCTGATCCGCCGGCGCTCACCCGGCGTCGGCCCGAGGATGTACACCTCGACGGTGTGCCACGACCGGTGGTCCAGCGCCATGCGCAGCGCGGTGGCATAGCCCTGGGCAGGGTCGGCGCGCAGCTGGTCTTCCACGCGTGCCCGCAGCAGCTCGCTGAGTTCGGCATTGGCCTCCTCGGACCGCGCCGAGGCGCGGGTCCGGACCAGTTCCTCGATGCGGGCGGCCGCGCCGCTGGCGTCCTCGGCGAGCGGCCAGCGGATCTCCACCCCGATCCCGTGGCTGGTGCGGATGCCGGAGAGCCGTTCGTTCATCAGCTCGACCTGCCGCGTCGACCAGAGCAGCTGCTGGCGCAGCTCGTCGGCGACGGAGCCGAGGACGAACGTGGTGAAGATGCGCTGCTCGCGTTCCGTCAGCGCCGCCCGCCCCCCGTCGCGACGCCGGACCAGCTCGGCCACCGCTCCGCTCAGCGTGCGCCGGCCGGTTGCCTCGACGACGTGCACGAGGTTCACGCCGTCGACCACGGAGGCGATCAGGTCGTAGTCGCCCGGGTCCCGGTTCTTCTCCAGCGCGAGCAGTGCCTTCTGGTAGCCGTCGGGATCGGGCTCGGGGAGCGGGTCGGACAGGCCGGCCAGCAGGACGTCGACCAGTGGTCCGGCCACGGGCAGGTCGTCCAGCCCGGCGGCCTCGGCCAGCCCGGGCAGCTCGGCCACCCGGCGGAGCACCTCCTCGGCGGTGGCGGCCGCGGTCCGCGCGTCGCCGGCAGCCGCAGCCGCGTTCTGGGCGGCCGTCGCGGCCGCGCTCCGCCGGGCGTGGGTCTCCAAGCGCCGCTCGTCCGCAGTCCTTGCGGTCTCGGTGGCCTCACCCACCGCGCGCTCGGCCGCCTTCAGCTCCTGGTGCGCGGTGTCGGCGTCCAGGCCGGCGGCGAGCTCGGCAGCCGCGAGTGCGGTGGCGGCTTCATGCCACTCGCCGCGGTGCAGGTCGGCGGACGCCTCGGCCGAGCGGCGCGCCTCCAGGGCACGGTCGGCCGCCACTCCAGCGTCATCGACCCGCTTCAGCGCCCGGGCCAGGTCGCCGAACGACGAGCTGACCGTCTCGGCAGCGGTGACTGCCTGCCGGGCCCGTTCCCGCGCCGCGCTGAGGGTGGGCTCGTCCGGGGGCAGTCCGAGACGGTCGCAGGCCTCGGCGTGCCGGCGCTGCGCGGCGTCCCAGCGGAGGCGGAGCTCGGTCGCTGCCCGCGCGAGCCCTGCGGCCGTGTCGGTCTCCCGCTGCAGCTCGCGCTCCGCGCTCCGCCGGGCGGCCGCGGCCTCCCGGACGGCACCGCTGCGCGGAGCGGTGCGCACGTGCTCGGCCTGGTCGGTCAGCGCCGTCGCCACGGCCTCGATCTCAGCGCTGAGCGCGGTCACCGCCTCGCCCACCGAACGGCGCTCCGCCTCGAGCTCCTCGATCCGCTCGGCGCGGTGCCGGGCCCGGGCGGTGGCGCCGATGTGCCGGGCGTGCGGCACGGTGTGCCGGCCGGTGAGGGCGCCGAGCCGGAACGAGCCGTCGCGGTCCAGCCAGCACTCCCCGGAACGGTCGGCCCAGCCGATCCGCTCGAGGACGGCGGTGACCTGCTCGACGGGGACGCCGGATGCGGGATCGGGGATCAGCAGCTCGGACAGCGGACGGGAGGCAGCCTGGCCTGCGGCGCTCACCAGGAGCTCGCCGGTTCCGGGGGCAGTGACGCCGTCGGGAGCGAGGACGGCGGTGAGCAACCCGGAGGCGATCAGCGCGGCCTCGACGCCGGCCTGGTCGGCGGAGCCCGCGCCGGGCGCGAAGTCGACCGCACGCCACAGCGGGATGCCCGCGGGGGACGCCGCCCAGGCCGGCCGGTCGGGTTCGGGATCCCGTTCGTCGCGCAGCTCGGCGAGGGCCGCGGTGAGCTGGACGTCGCGCTCCAGCAGGGCTGTGCGCCGCTGCTGGAGTTCGGCGCGTTCGCTGAGCAGCTGCTCGGTGGCAGGAAGGGCTGCCTCGGCGGCGGTCCGGTCCAGCCGGTCGAGCGCATCCGCCTGGAACGCGCTCTCGGGAACGGGCTCGGCCAGCCAGCCAGCAGCTCCGGTGTCCGCCCACGTGACCTCGCCCAGCCAGCGGGTCGTCTCCGGCGAGCTCACCCAGGTTCGCCAGGCGAGCGCCAGGTCCGTCACGGTGCCGGTCACCGCCGCGACGGCGGCGTCCCGCCGATCGGCGCTAGCACGGACCCGCTCGCCGGCCTCGTCCCGCCGCTGCTCGGCGCGGATCACCTCGTCCTCCTGCTTCGACAGCTGCTGGTGCTCGTCGAGCCGGGCGCCGACGACGGCCCGCCGGTCGGCGGCGGCCTGCCGGACGGCGTCGGCGGACGCGCGCAGCGCCGGGAGGTCGTGCTCACCCAGGTCGACGGCAGCACGTACGGGCCGGTGCAGTGGCTCCGGGTCGCCGTCCGGACGCGTCCGCACCGGCTCGGTGGTGCCCGGCAGCCCGACGACCCGCACGCCGAGCTCGGCGGGCAGCGTGCTCGGGATGCCGGCGGCGGCCGCGTGCTCGGCGAGCGTGCGCAGCCCGCCCGACGTCCGCTCCGCGACGTCAGTAGCTTCTCGCGCCTCGCGGACCACCCGGGCAGCGACGTCGGCCTCGGCCCGCCGACCTGCGTCGGCGCTGTCGGCTGCCGCTGCTGCGGTCTTCCACTGGGCGGCGACGGTCTGGGCTCGTTCGAGCAGGTCCCGGTGCGCGGCGGACTCCTGCAACCCGCGCAGTGTGGCCCGCACCTCCACGAGGTGCTCCTGCGCCTCGGTGTAGGTGGAGGCCGCGTCGGCGGCCGCAGTCTCGGCGTCGGCGAGCGTCCTGGCCGCCGTGGCCTCGGTCCGCTCGGCCCGGTGGCGGTCCCGGACGGCGGACCGGGCACGCCCGGTGGCGGCGGCAAGCTCACCCTGGGCGTAGCGGCGGTAGGCGGTTAGGAACCGCTCCAGCTCGGCCACGCTGCGTTCGAGCCGCTCCTGGAGGGCCCGGGTCTCGGAGATCTCGTCGAGCTTCGCGCCGGCGGCGTCCAGCGTCGTCTGGGAGAGCGGCGGGAGGGCATCGGAGAGCAGGGCCGGCAGCCGGCCCTCGTCGATCCGATTGCCGACGTCGGGGGACCGCAGCGTGTGCAGCAGCCGCGTCAGCCCGTCGAACCGCTCCTCGGCGCGCGCGTCGACCAGTCCGAACACCTGCTGTCGCACCCGTTCTCGGTGGGTGTCGGGTGAGTCGGTGACCTGCTCGGGCCCGACGAGCCGGCCGAGGTCCTCGCGGGAGAGGGCGTTGCGGTGCGCGTCCAGCAGGGGCAGATCGTGCCCGACCCGGAGGTCGGTGGTGAACCAGTGCACCCGGACGGTCCCGGTGGACGACGACCAGCGCAGGTGGGCGCCGAGGGTGAGGTAGCGGGTGGGCTCGGCTGCGCCGTCGCCGTGAGCCAGCTCGAGCCAGAGGTAGCCGACCCGGTTGCCCGACTCGGGGCCGCCCACCCGCATGAGCCGGTCGAGGCTGACCGAGGCCGAGCCGCTGGAGTCCATGCGCCGCCGGTCGGTGTCCAGGAGGAAGGGGAGCAGCAGCTCGAGCGCCCGGGACTTGCCGGAGCCGTTGGTGCCGCGCAGCACCATCCGCCCGCCGGTGAGGAGGAACTCGGTGTCCCAGTAGTGCCAGACGTTCTGGATGCCGGCGCGGTGCAGCCGCCAACGCGCGACTCCGGTCACGGCCTCTCCTGTCACGACGGCTCCTCCAGGTCGAACAACCCGGGCTCGGCGGTTGGCTCCGGACCGGTGGATCGGGGTGCGGCAGGGTGGTGGGTCACCTCGGCCCGGTACCGGGCGGCGACGGCGTGCACCCGGACGCCGTCGTCGGTGATGGAGACCAGGGACAGCGAGGCGAGCAGGTCGAGCACCTCGGCTTGCAGGGCTGCCGGGTCCTCGCGCAGCCGGCGTTCCCACCCGCGGCCGTACCGGGCCAGCAGCGCGGCCAGCGCCCCCTCGACCGCCACCCACGGCACGAGCACCTCGGGCGGGTGCGCGCCCGTGGCGTCGCGGACGTCGGGGTCGGGCATGTGGTCCAGCACCAGCTGCTCGAGCAGGAGTAGCGCGGCCTGCCGCACGGTTCCGGTGCCGGGGAAGGTGAGGTCGCTGAGCGAGGCGTCGGGGTCGTGCGCGAGCACTCCCTCCGCGCGGGCCTCGAGCACCAGGCCGAAGTGCTCGTCGAGCTGCTCGCCGACGGCTCGGCGCTCGCGCGACAGGACGTCGGCGAGGTCGGCGTCGAGGGCCGAGCGGGGCACGACGGGATGCTCGACGAGCAGCCGCCGCAGGCGTCGGCGGGGCTGACCGGCATCGGGCGCGGCCAGCAGTGCGGCGCCGTCTGCTCCAGGGCTGAGCGGACCGGTGAGCAGGTAGGGGAGCATCGGGCGGTGCACGGTGAGCAGCGCCTCGTCCTGCCGCTCCGCCCAGCCCGTGGTGGTGCCGTCGGTCTCGGCGAGCACACCCCAGCGGACGAGCAGGTCGAGCGCGGCCACCAGGGACCGTCGCTCGGCGAGCGTGTCGGGGATCTCCAGCCCCAGCCCGGCGGCGTCCGCGCGCACCTGCTCGATCAGCGAGGAGAGCAGCACCTGCTCGCCCGTCGACGGCGCCAGCAGCGCCGCACCGACCAGGCACAGGTGCACGTAGCTGCGCCTCCCGAACGGCTGCCGGTCCGCGCGTCGCGCGGGCCGGGCGGGGAACGCGGGCTCCGGAGGGGTCTTGAGCAGCCGCGCAAAGGTGGTCTCGACGACGAGGGTGTAGCCCAGCTGCGCGGCGAACATGGCGCGCAGTGCCGGGCCGTGACGGCGGACCAGCCGCATCGTCTCCGGGTGCTGGGCCGTGGTCAGGACCGGGGTGAGCAGCAGCGCCCGGGCGGCGACCCGGCGTTCGCTCGCGTCGTGCGCGGAGGTGGTGACGGCGCCGGTCATGCGTCGCCCCCCAGGATCGACAGCGACAGGCCGTGGACGGTGGTCCGGCCATCGGTGGAGTCCACGACGGTGCCGGCGCCCGGCTCCACGACCAGCGTGAGCCCGAGGTCGGCGTCGGACCGGCGCACCGGCCCCTCGATCAGCTGGTCGACGGCCAGCACCGCCGCGAGCTGGTCGAGCATCAGGTCTCGGGCGGCGGGGGACAGCCGCGCACCGTGCAGCCGGCCGGCGGCGGAGAGCTCGGCGGCCGCGGCCCGCAGCGCGGCGGCCTCGGCTTCGGCCTCGGCGAGCAGCCGAGCCCGGTCCAGGCCGGGGTCGGGCACGCGGGCTGATCGGCCGCGGGCGACGCGGTCGCCCTGCTCGCGGATCGAGACCGGGACGTCGACGGGAGGGGCGTCCCACCAGGACGTCGATGGCGCGATCCGGCCGTCGTCGTCCTCCGGGCCGAGGGCCAGGTGGCGGGCGGGCGCGGCGCCGAAGGTGGCGGCCCAGACGCGGTGGGCGGTGTCCTCGTCTGCGCAGGAGTCGAAGACGGCGGCCAGCCGGAGGAGATCGTCGCGGCGGGAGAGGCCGACGCCGGCCGCGGACACCATCCGCTTGGCGTTGGTGAGCAGCTGGCCGAGGGCCTGCTCGGCGGCGGCGCGGAGCCGCTCCGGGCCGGAGCGACGCTCGCCCTCGACGAACCAGGCGGCGAACTCCGCCCAGTCCCGCTCGGTGCGGCCGGGCAGCCGCTCGACGCGGTCCCCGGCGCCCAGGCCGGGCAGCGTCCCGAGCCGGCGGACGACGGCGGGCACGTGCGGGCGCAGCTGCGCGAGGCGCTCGACGACGAGCGGGGCGTACCGGCCGACGTCGGAACCGAGCAGGTCGACGTACTCCAGCAGCACGCCCTTGAAGGCGGCGTACTCCTCGCCGGCGAGGTCGTAGCGGCTGAGCACGGTGGCCAGGTACGCGTAGAAGTCGGCCAGGCTGTCGAGGAAGGTGCGCTGGTTGCTGAACAGGGTGGTGACCTCGGCAGCGAGCCGGTCGAGGTCCGGCGGCTGGGCGATGGCGAGCTCGCGGATGAGGGCGAGCCGGTCCGCGGTGCCGGCGAGCAACTCGCGGGCGACCTCGCGCGCGCCTTCGGAGGCGGCGAGGAGCTCCTCGACCTGGCGGTGCACCCGGCCGCCCAGCTTGGAGATCTGGTAGCGAGTACGGGCGCGCTGCCAGTCGGCGATCGTGCGCACCCGGGCGTCGCGGACCGAGCGGACCAGGTTGCCCCAGCGGACCAGCTGGTCGCAGCGGTCCTCCACCGTGTCGGCGTCCAGCCGCGCGGCGGGATCGGCCTGCTCGCCCAGCCGGTCCGCGATCTCGGTGGCGGACAGATCGATCAGGAGGCCGGAGCTAAACAGCCGCATGATGGCCAGGTAGTCGGCGGTGTGCTCCGCGCCCCCGACGTAGCGGTACAGCCCCAGCCGAGCGGCGTCCTCGCCGGTCCCGTCGGGCGCCGTCATGACGGCAGCCGGAGCCGTCGGCCGGAGCGCTCGGCGACGCCGGCGTCCAGGTAGGCGTGGCTGTCGCTCATCTGCGCGTCGGCTCCCACGTAGGTCCGCCAGTCGACGTGCGCCGTCCACCGCTGGGCGAAGCCGAGGACGGCGAGCAGGGCCTCGCCGCGGCCGGCGCGGTTGCTCACGCTGGACAGCCCGGCCAGGTAGTCGTTCCGGTACACCGTTGGGACGACGATGCGAACCTGCCCGGCGGCGGACAGGGTCGCGTTGGCCACGAGGCGGGCGATCCGCCCGTTGCCGTCGTCGAAGGGGTGGCACTCGGTGATCAGCACCATGAGGGCCAGGGCGCGCTGGAAGGCGTCGGTGACCGGCGCGAAGACGTCGAAGCCACGGACGAGCGTGCCGGGAAGCAGTTCCGGGTCGACGAAGGCGTAACCGCCGGCGTAGTTGCGCTGCTCCTTGAGCAGGCCGGGGCGCTTGTCCGGCCGGGCGGCGAGCAGGATCGCGTGCTGCTCGCGGAGCAGGTCGAGCAGGTCGGCGCCGCTGCCGGCGACCGCCCGGCCGTGGGTCGGATGCGTGGCCAGCCGGTAGGTAGCCCGGATGTCGTGGGAGTCCTGGGGGCGGCCGGCGGATTCCTCGCCGTCGACGGCGATCCGGCGGGCTTCCTCGACGTCGAACTGGGTGCCTTCGATGTAGTTGGAGAAGTAGGACTCGAAGAAGGCCAGCCAGGTCCATTGCTCCGTCGGCGGGGCCGCCAGCGGGGTGGGGGCGGTGTCGGTGAGCAGCTCGGCGAACTGCGTGAACAGCTCGATCCGGTGCTGGTCGTAGGGCTGCCCGTCGAGGCGCGCGCGCAGGCGGGCGGAGGTAGGCCTCCCGGACGTGTTTGTGCCCAGGAGCGCGACGAGGCGCCGCCGCACGAGGTCGACCGCCGGGCCGGGCAGGGAGGGGCCGATGACGTCGAGCTGGTTGAGGAGGTTGGCGATGCGGCCGGCTCCACCGACGCGTGCCTCGCCGTCGATGCGGTCCTCGACCGCGGTCACACCGGCCGCGCGCGGGGGGCGTCCTCGGGGCGGGCGGCCGGGGCCGGGCACGTTTTCGACCAGCGTGCGGGCGGGACCGGAGAAGTGCAGACCCTCCATGGCCGGCATGTCCCCGGGCAGCGGGCCGGGCCCGATGCGGACAGACAGGGTGAGTTCGGGGAGTACGACGTCGCTGGTGCGGACGGGCTCGGGGTGGCAGACGAAGAGCCACCCCTCCACTGCTTCGCCGCCGTGGAGGGCGGTCTGGTCGCAGAGGACGGCGGAGGGCCAGTAGTGGGCGATGAGCCGGAACCGGTGCTCGCGGGCCACCTGCGCGGGCGGCAGCGTGGCGTCGAGGGCGTACACACCCGGGGCGAGGCGGAGGGCTCTGCCCGAGCGTGCGAGGCGGGACAGATGGGCGCGGTTGCGGTCGTCAGCGAAGGTAAGGGTGCCCGCGGGCGGAACCTCTGGCGAGGCAACGTTCATGGCCTTTTATCCCCTCGCCAGGCAATGAGAGGCAACAAATTAGCCATATTGGCAGGTGCGAAGCAACGGGATCGCCCATTTGAGCGCTTCGGTGGTGCGCAACCAGTTGGAGGGGTCGCTCGACCGCGGCGCGCGGGGGCGCTTCCTCGCGTGGTCTGATGCCAGTCGAGAGTTCGTGGCCGGCATCGGGCTGGTCGATCTGTGCGGAAGGTGGGCTCGTGGCCGGATCCGGTGAAGTGCTGCTTGAGGTGGACGGCGGCGTTGCGATCGTGACGCTGAACGCCCCGGACCGGCGTAACGCGCTCACGCCCGGGATGGCTGACGAGCTGATCGCGACCTTCGACGAGATAGACGCGAAGCCGGAGGTCGGCGCGCTGGTGGTGCGGGCGGTGGGGAAGTCGTTCTGCGCGGGCGGCGACATCGCCACGCTGACCTCAGCGGGCAAGGACCCGGCATCGGCCGACGCCTACGAGGGCATGGGCAAGATCTACGACTCCTTCTACCGGCTGGGCCAGGTGAAGGTGCCCACGGTCGCGGCGGTGCGCGGGTCGGCGGTCGGCGCCGGGATGAACATGCTGCTGGCGGCCGACCTGCGGATCGTGGCGAAGGACGCCCGGCTGCTGGCCGGCTTCCTCAAGCGCGGCATGCACCCGGGCGGCGGGCACTTCGTGATCCTGTCCCGGCTGATCGGCCGCGAAGCGGCCGCGGCGATGGCGCTGTTCGGCGAGGAGATCAACGGCGACAAGGCGGTCGAGCTCGGCCTGGCGTGGGAGTCACTGGACGACGCCGCGGTCGAGGACCGAGCGATCGAGCTGGCTCAGCGCGTGGCGGCCGACCCGGAGTTGGCGCGGGTGGCGGTTGGCAACTTCCGCAAGGAGGTCGTCAACGCGGCCATCCCGTGGGACGTGGCGATGCAGTCCGAGCGCCCCGCGCAGATGTGGTCGATGCGCCGCTCGGCCGGCTGAAGCTAGGCCCTCTACAAGCCGAGAAGGCCGGTCTAGATGTCCGTACGCCTGTGGAGCTCGTCGTCGTCTAGTGGGACGAACCCGGCGTCGACTTCCTGACGATACTGCTCCACAAGGTCGACGCCGTCGCGCTTACGCTTTGCCGCTTGCCGATTGTTCAATTCCCGAACGTTGGGGAACTCCTCTCGGAGGGATTTCTTGGAGGGGACTAGACGCTTTCGCTCAACAAAGGTGGCCCTCTCGTCCTGCACGGTGCGAGTGGCATGACGATTGTAAAATGGCTCAGTGTCCATTAAGGTGCGCCAGTAAACCCAGTCCTTCGGGACTAGTAGCAGCGGGCCGTAAGCGTCGGGAAGAGTAAATGAGCGAGGCATCCAGTCGCTGGTCGTCAGGTCCCACGCGTCGACGTTTAACACCACAGTTGGGGAAGCTTGAAGCTGTGGAAACTGGTTCATCATCTCTGTAGTGAAGTCGGCGAGCTCCTCGAAGACGACTCGCGTCGCTAGGTCTGAGATCAAGTCGTATCCGACGCCGTCAATGAAGAGGCGTAGATCCTCAAGTCGCGTAAGCGCGGCGGCTCTACACGCTGTATTGGTCGAAAGTTGCTCCCACAGTCGCTCGCCCAGTTCGGAACCGAATGCATGGCCTGCCACGCCCTCCACCGCCATGCCGAGGCGAGTCTCCTTAGGCTCGTGAAGCTTCTGCAGGAGAGATCGGCCCTTCTGTTGGTCTCCGGCGGAACCGCTCGTCCTACATCGAATTACTTCAGTGAAAAAGTCGAGCAGGAGACGGTGGGCGCGCTTCCCTCGAGACGAGGTGGAGTTTCGAATGGCACTTGGGTCAAGAAACAGGAGGTTATCGCGCTCGAGGTGGACATCCACGAAAGGGCTAGGTTTAGGAAGCCTGTAGTGCTGCGTTACTCTCACGCACAACTCCTTGGGCTTGCTTGATCCCAGCCTCATTCGGTGCGGGCGGGTATGCCGGCAACCTAGACGGGTGAGTCTTGTAGGCGCAAGAGTGGTCTTCCTGGCCCATCGACGTCGGCGGAAGTCAGATGATCGGCGACGAGTCTGTGCATCTGAACGCCCGATGTGCTCGCGCGGCCAGACTCCCTGCGGCGAGGGCGAGGCGGGAGTCTCCCATCCTCGGCCGCGGACGCGCATCGATTGATCCGCGCATCCGGGATGTTGGTGCGGTCACAACGCGACAGCGCGGTCCGGAACCGCAACGAAGTCAGGAGGTCGGGTAGCCCGGGCTGTGCAGGTCGAGCACCGTGTCGGCCGCGTTGCTGGTTGCAGCACTGGATCTAAGTCGGCAGACACGCCGTCGCAGGGGTGCCTGAGATCGGATATCAGGCAGACTGCTGAGCGTGACGGGGACGATTCACGCTGTTCTGGACCGGCTGCGCGACGAGGCACTGGACGAGCGGGACAAGGGCAGCAAGTTCGAGCAGCTCATCCGGGCCTACCTGCGGACCGACCCGGAGTGGACGGCGCGGTTCTCCGACGTGTGGCTGTGGTCGGAGTGGCCGGGGCGGCAGGGCCGGCCCGACACTGGGATCGATCTGGTCGCCACCAACACGGACGACGACGGGCTGACCGCGATCCAGTGCAAGTTCTACGCACCCGGTCGCATGGTCGCCAAGGCCGACATCGACTCGTTCGTCTCCGCCTCCGCGCACTCCCAGTTCACCCGGCGGATCGTCTTCGACACCGCCGCCGGCTGGTCGGCCAACGCAGAGGACACGCTCGCCGACGGTGTGGCCCAGCGGGTCGACATCGGCTACCTCGCTGACGCCGCGATCGACTGGACGCAGTTCTCCTGGACGACGCCGGAGGTCGTCGTCCCGACGGGCAAGAAGGCGCTGCGCCCGCACCAGCAGAAGGCGCTGGACGACGTCCGCGCCGGGCTCGCCGAGCACGATCGGGGCCAGCTGGTGATGGCCTGCGGCACCGGGAAGACTTTCACCAGCCTGCGTATCGCCGAGGAGCTGGTCGGCGCCGGCGGCACGGTGTTGTTCCTGGTGCCGAGCATCCAGCTGCTGAGCCAGAGCCTGCGGGAGTGGATGGCCAACGCTGAGGTGGACATCGCGCCGTACGCGGTCTGCTCGGATGTCCGGGTCGGACGGCGCACGCCGTCCGACGACGCCGACCAGCTCCCGATCGACCTGACCGAGCCGGCCTCGACCGACCCGCAGACGCTGCTGAGCCGGTTCGAGGCGAACACGAACGCCGACGGCCAAATGCGGGTGGTGTTCTCCACCTACCAGTCGATCGACGTGGTCACCCGCGCCCAGGAGCTCGGCCTGCCCGGGTTCGATCTGGTCATCTGCGACGAGGCGCACCGGACGACCGGCGTCACCCTCGCCGAGGGAGACGAGTCCGCGTTCGTGCGGGTGCACGACGCCGATGCCCTGAAGGCGGCCAAGCGGCTGTACATGACCGCGACGCCCAAGGTGTTCGGCGAGGAGGTCCGTCGCAAGGCCACGGACGCCGATGCGGTGCTGGCCGACATGGGCGACCAGGACACTTTCGGTCCGGAGCTGCACCGGCTCGGCTTCGGGCAGGCGGTCGAGGCCGACCTGCTGACCGACTACAAGGTGCTGGTGCTGGCCGTCGACGAGAAGTACGTGGCGGAGAACTTCCAGCAGGCCATGGCGAACTCCGGTGAGATCCAGCTCGACCAGGCCGCGAAGCTGATCGGCTGCTGGAACGGCCTGGCGAAGAACTTTGGCCCGTCGGCGACCGATGGCCAGCCGTCGGTCGTCGGCAGGGCGCCGATGCGGACGGCGGTGGCCTTCGCGCAACACATCAAGGCGTCCAAGACGGCGGCCGCGGCGTTCCCGGACCTGGCCGACCGAGCGCAGATCGACGCCCCAGAGGACCGCCCCCGGCTGCGGGTTCAGGCGGCGCACGTGGACGGCACGATGGGCGTGCACGAACGCAACACCCATCTCGCCTGGCTCAAGGAGCCCGCCCCCGACGGCGTGTGCCGCGTGCTCACCAATGCCCGCTGCCTGTCCGAGGGGGTGGACGTGCCCTCGCTGGACGCCGTCCTGTTCCTCACCCCCCGCGGCTCGCAGGTCGACGTGGTGCAGTCCGTCGGCCGGGTGATGCGCAAGGCGCCGGGCAAGGAGCTGGGCTACATCGTGCTGCCGGTGGTGGTGCCCAGCGGCGTCGCGCCGGAGGAGGCGCTGCGGGACAACGAGCGGTACAAGGTGGTCTGGCAGGTGCTGCAGGCGCTGCGCAGCCACGATGACCGCTTCCACGCGATGGTCAACCAGATCGAGTTGAACAAGCGCAAGCCGGACACCATCGAGATCGTCTCCATCACCGGTCCGACGGACGGCGACGGCGTGGCCGTGCCCGACCCGGATCAGCCGGCGCAGAAGTCCACCGAGCAGTTGCTCATGGAGTTCCCGGCCGACGAATTCCGGGACGCGATGTACGCGCGGATCGTGGCCAAGGTCGGCGAGCGCCGGTATTGGGAATCCTGGGCGAAGGACATCGCCGACATCGCCGCCGCACACGTCACCCGGATCAAGGGGCTGCTCGCCACTCCCGGACCGGCGGCCGACGAGTTCGAGCACTTCGTCGCTGGCCTGCGCGGAAACCTGAACGACTCGATCACCGACGACGCCGCGATCGACATGCTGGCCCAGCACCTCATCACCCGGCCGGTGTTCGAGGCGCTGTTCGCTCACTCCAGCTTCCTGGCCGGCAACCCGGTGGCTCGGACGATGGAGAACATGCTCGCGGTGCTCGATGCCCACGCTGTGGGCGCGGAGAACGAGACGCTCGAGGGCTTCTACGAGACTGTGCGCAAGCGGGTGGCCGGGGTGGACAACGCGGCCGGCAAGCAGCGGGTGCTGGTCGAGCTGTACGACAAGTTCTTCGCCACCGCATTCCCGAAGACGGTGGCGAAGCTCGGCATCGTCTACACGCCGGTGGAGATCGTCGACTTCATCCTGCGCTCGGCCGACGAGGTGCTGCGCGCCGAGTTCGGACAGGGGTTGACCGACGAGGGCGTGCACGTGCTCGACCCGTTCACCGGCACCGGCACCTTCCTGGTGCGGCTGCTGCAGAGCGGGCTGATCGAGCCGCACGACCTGGCCCGCAAGTACGCGAACGAACTGCACGCCAACGAAATCCTGCTGCTGGCCTACTACATCGCCGCGGCCAACATCGAAACGACGTACGAGGAGCTGGAGGGGACGCCGACCCCGTTCCCCGGCCTCGTGCTCACCGACAGCTTCCAGTCGTGGGAGGACGACGACCAGCAGGACATCGACGTCATGCCCGAGAACAACGATCGGCTGGAACGCCAGAAGCAGCTGCCCATCCAGGTAATCGTTGGCAACCCCCCCTACTCCGTGGGGCAGGACAGTGCCAACGACGACAACGCGAACGAGAAGTACCCAACCCTCGATGACGAGATTCGCCGGTCGTACGTTGCGCAATCAACCGCGAAACTGAAGCGCAATATGTACGACTCGTACATCCGTGCCATCAAGTGGGCAACCCTGAGAGTCCAGTCGCAGGGAATCGTTGCTTACGTGACGAACGGCGGCTTCCTGGATGCGAACAACGCGGACGGGATGCGCCGAGTGCTCGGAGACGAGTTTAGTGCAATCTACGTCTTCAATCTCCGCGGCAACCAGCGCAGTTCAAACTGGAAGGCGGAGGGCGGCAAAATCTTTGACGCTGGCAGCCGCGCCACCGTTGCCATCACCCTATTCGTAAAGAAGCCGGGGAAGAGTGGGCCCGCAACCATTCATTACACTGACGTGGGGGACTACCTAACCCGCGAGGAAAAGCTTCAGCGCATCTCTCAGGCCGGCAGCATGAGCGGCCTGGCGTCGGTTGCGCTGACTCCCAACCGTCACGGCGACTGGCTTTCCAGTCGGAGTGACGATTTCGAGAGCTTCTTACCCGTTGATGAAGGCATATTCGGAAGCCGAGCGCCTGGCGTGTCAACCGCGCGCGATGCATGGGTGTACTCGTACTCGGCGAGGACCGCCCGGGACCAAGTGGAGCGCATGCTGCGCACTTATCGAGAGGTGCTCGCAGCGCGAAGAGGAGACCCTGAAGCCCCCCTTCCGACCGACTCGACGTTGATCAGCTGGAGCGATGGTCTGCGCGCTTCACTCAGCGCGGGAAGGCAGATTGCGGCGGAAGTGTCGACTATCCGGCGTGCGACCTATCGCCCGTTCTGTCATGTTCGTCTGAACGCTACAGACGGGCTCATTGAGCGACCAGGAGCCTTGCGGTATTTCCCGGACGATTGCGAGAATCGAGTCCTTCTCCTCGCAGGGCCAGGTACGACTGGAGACTTCGGCTCGCTTCTCGTGGGTGACGTGCCGAACTTCCACACACTGAGCAGCTCCTCAGTCCTCCCGCGATGGCGGTACGAGCGGGTTGACGGCTCGGAGATGTTCGATGTCGAGCAAGGGGAAGTGATCGCCGGATACCGTCGGGTTGACAACATCACCGACGAGGGACTGGCCGCATTCACCGCCGCCTACCCGGGCGAGTCGATCAGCAAGGACGACATCTTCGACTACGTCTACGGACTGCTGCACTCGCCGGAGTACCGGGAGACCTATGCCGCGGACTTGAAGAAGATGCTGCCGCGCATCCCGTTCGCCAAGGACTTCCGCGCCTTCGCCGACGCGGGCAAGCGGCTGGCCGAGCTACACCTGGGGTACGAGTCCGTCCAGCCGTACCCGCTGGAGGGGCTTGACGTCTCCGGTCCCGGTGGTGACGCGGACTACGGGTTCTTCGCCGTCCGGGACAAGAAGATGGCCTTCGGCAAGCCGAGCGCGGAGCAGAAGGCTGCCGGGCTGCGACACGACCGGTCGGTGATCCACTACAACGAGCGGATCACCCTGCGCGGCATCCCGGAAGAGGCGTACCGGTACACGTTGGGAAGCCGATCGGCCACCGAGTGGATCATTGACCGCTACTGGGTCAAGATCGACAAGGCGTCGGGCATCGTCAACGACCCCAACGGCTGGTCCCGTGAGGTCGGCGACCCCCGCTACATCCTCGACCTCCTTGCCCGCATTGTCACCGTCTCGCTGGAGACGATGCGCATCGTCGACGACCTTCCCGCATTGAGCATTCACGAGGCTCCCGACCATGCGAGCCCGGCCCACCCTTAGACACAGGTATGCCGCGGACACCGCCTGTGCTCGGGTGGCCGTGAGAGGCGTGGCCGGCGAAGGGGAAGATGTTGAACGGCAAGCAGATTCGGTTGTTTCTCGCGGACGGGACCCCGGGTGGGCTGCTCACCGCCGAGATCATGAATTGGACTGGCTTTGTCGTGGCGGCGCCACGGTCCGACCTGTCTTCCTTGCTGCTCCGATCGGAGGTTAAGCGGACCGGCATCTATCTGCTGTTAGGGGATGACCCGGAATCCCCCGGCCGGCAGCTCGTCTACATCGGCGAAGGCGACGACGTCAGCAAGCGCTTGTATCAGCATGCGCGGGATGAATCCAAGAGCTTCTGGGATAGAGCAGTCGTCCTGACGAATAAGGACTTGAACTTGACCAAAGCGCATGCGCGCTACTTGGAGTCCCGATTCATCGCACTCGCAATGCAAGCGGGCCGCTCGCGTCTGCACAATGCCACGTCGCCGGAGCCGGTTGCGTTGCCCGAGGCCGACCGGTCGGACATGGAGTACTTCATCAGCCAGGCGAAGATCATCTTGCCTGTGTTGGGCATCAACACGCTTAGAGTGACGTCGTCAAGTCCGGCCGCCGGCACGCGTCCTGTGGGGGACGACTCATCCACGGGTGCTCCTGCGTCTTTGGACACCGACGCCAAGATGTCTCCCATGTTCGTCATGGAGCACAAGAAGTCGGGCGTGCGCGCCTACGCTCAGGAAGTCGATGGTGAGTTCACTGTGCGCGCCGGGTCGTTGGCCGTCCGCGCGTGGACGGGGAACGACGGCAGCTATAAGCGATTGCGCCAGCGGCTGGAGCTGGAAATGGTCTTGGTTCCATCGGCCGATAACAAGACGATGATGTATCCCAAGGACTATGTGTTCGCTAGCCCTAGCGCGGCTGCAGCCGTCTCGGTGGGGCGCAATGCCAATGGCCGTCGAGTCTGGACCCTCGAGGCGACGGGGCAGGAGTACGGCGAATGGCAAGAGGAGCAACTTTTTGCTGGAATTGGTAACAAGAGCTAGTTCTTCTGTGTCGAGCATTGCTGATCAATAGCGCTGTCCGAGTGGCGGCGCTGTCGTGGCTGTCCGTTCGCGTGCTCGCTTACTCGGGTGACCTCGTCACCCACGGCTTCCGGCGGTTGCATCGGCTGTAGCGGTTTGCGCCGACTCTCGTTGCCTGCTCAACGGAGCGTCCCCGCTGCTGACACCGACCGCAGTCGTTCCACGAGGGCCTGCCCCGCCACCTAGGTTTGCCGCTGCTGCCCGTCGCTGAAGAGGGTGCCTGCCAGGCGCTGCGGCGCCAGGAGCACGGAGATCGGGTGCGCCTGAAGTTTGAACGGATCGGCTCGCCTCCTTCGAGCGCTCGGTGCCCGAGGTCGCCGATCCGGCCGGCGTGACGGAGCTTGACGCGTCGCGGCCGGCAGGGCGGACGGACCGTGCGCAGCCAGCGGCGCTGGCGTCAACGATCGAGGCAATCCAGCGCAGCGGTGAAGCTGGCGTTCCAGAGGCCGAGGTGTGGCCAGTGCTCGGCGACGTGCGCCGTCGCTTCGTCCGCCGTCATCCCCTCGGTGCGCATCAGCCAGGCCCGCAGCACCAGGCCGGTCCGTGACGCACCGCCGTGGCAGTGCACCAGCAGACGGTGCCCCTCGGCGCGCAGCGCCGCCATGTCCTCCAGGACGTCGGCCAGCACGACGCCCAGGTCGCTGTTGTGCTCGTTGTCGGCGACGTAGGCCATCCGCTGCAGCTCGTGCTCGAACGGCTCGCCCAGCCGGCACAGCGAGATCACCGCGAAGTCCTTCTCGCTGTACCGCGCGCCATCCAGGTTGGCCGCCCAGATACCCGGCAGCACCTCCGTCGGCCCGATCCTCGGGATCACGCCCGGGTCGTAGCTCTGCTGCACCCCGGTGTCCAGCGCTGCCGCGAGCTGCTGCAGGTCCGCCAGTCGCCACACGCGATCGCCATGGCCCGGCACCCGGCCGTGCACCACCGAGGCCCACCGGCTCGGGATCCCGCCCATCCCGTACACGGCACCCGCGAGCCCGCCGGCGACGCACGCCACCGTGTCGGTGTCCCCGCCCAGGTCGATCACCAGGCGTAGCACCTCGGCGAAGTCGCGCCCGTGCCGCAGTGCCCACATGGCCTGCCCAAGCGTCGGCCACACCGCACCGTTTGACTCGGTCGCGTCCGCCGGTGTCCACGACGGTGCCAGCATCGTCGCCCACCGCTCCCGGTGCTCCTCGGCCACCACGTCCAGCGCCGCGGGCACTGCTGCCAGCGGGTGACCGCCGTCGAGCGCCACCCGCATCAGCTCGTGGAAGATTGCGCAGCCCTCGCCGGCCGATGGGTCGCCGTGCGTCAGTGTCGAGATCCGCCGCGCCGCCTCCGTCGTCGTGGCGGGCCCGAACCGCGCGAACCAGATCGCCGCCGGCGTGGTCCGCATCATCGAGCCGTTGCCTGCCGCGTGGCCCGACCGCGCGAAGTGCTCCTCAGCCGCGACATCCCACGGACGACCCGACCCGAGCACTGCCCGCGTCTGGTTGCCGATGTCCGGGGGCCCGGCCGCCGCCCACTGCGAGAACCGCGCGAACACGTCCGCCAGGTCCAGCCCGTCGTTGTCGACGAGAGACGTAGCCAGCAGCAGCGCCATCTGGGTGTCGTCGGTGAACTCGCCTGGCTCCCAGCCCAAAGATCCGCCGCCGCACATCTCGGTCTTGGCGCCCCGAGCGGGCACGGGGAAGCGGGCAGTGAACTGCCCGGGCGGGCCGAACTCGAAGGGTGCGCCGAGTGCGTCGCCTACCGCCGAGCCGACGAGTGCCCCGGCGACGCGGTGGCTGCGGTGCATGGACGGCGACACGAGCGCTCCTCGCTGACGGATCGGACCCAGCCACAGCATCCCCGACGCGGCGAGACACCGAGTCGGAGCCCTTCTCGCCAGACCAGTCCCGATCGCCACCGACGACGTGGGACTTCTCCGGAAGCAGAACACCGGAAGGCGGTTTGTCCGTACGGCAAGCGCATCCCAGGGAAAGATGGCATCGTGGCCAAGCGCCTGCTCGACGAGACAGCTGAGTTCACGATGCCCCGCCTCGGGCGGCACGCGTCCCCGGACACCGGCGAACTCGAGGTCACCCAGCGGATGGAGCCGCTGTCCGACTGGCAGCCGCGCCGGCCGCTGCCCAACGGGGAAATCGGGACCCGCTGACCGGTCCTCCACCGGCACCGCTCTCCACCACGGACGCCGTCCTCTCGCGGTACCTCGAGGAGAGGGCCTGGCCGGACGGACGGTCGCGCCGGATGGTCGACGGTCTTCGCCTGCTGCAGGAGCTCGCCCGCACCGGCGACCGGCAGGTGACCTACGCCGAGTTCGCGGAGCAGCTGCAGCCGGGGCTGGCTCCGCTCGCCGCCCCCCGGGTCCTGGACGACATCGGGACCTAATGCGCCGTCGCCGGCCGGCCGAACGTCACCTGCTTCGTCGTCTCCGCCAGGACGGGGGAGCCGTCACCCGGTTGCCGCCACATCGGCCCGGACGAACCGGTCGTCGCCCGCGAACGAGCACGGGCGCACTACGGCGCCCGGACGGACCCGGCGGCCTGAACCGGACGACCTGAACTCAGGGGACGACGACGGCGCGGCCGCGGATCGTCCCCTCGTGCATCTTGCGGTAGGCCTCCGGCGCCTGGTCGAGCGTGTACCGCTCCGTCTCCACGTGGATCGCGCCGCTGCGCGCCAGGTCGAGCACCTCGATCAGCTCCGACCGCGTGCCCCAGTACGGCGCCCGCACCGTCGCGCCGTATGGCGTCGAGAAGAAGCCGGTCGGCAGCACCGCGCCGCCGATCCCGACGATTTGGATGACGCCGTTCATCGCGACCGACTGCCGGGCGATCTCCAGCGTGGGCGTCGAGCCGACCATGTCGAACACCGCCTGCGCGCCCACCCCGCCGGTGATCGAGCGGATCGACTCCACCGCGTGCTCGTCGGAATGCAGCGCCCGGTGCGCCCCTACCTCGCGGGCCAGCTTCAGCTTGTCGTCGCTGATGTCCAGCGCGATCACGGTCGCGCCGGTGATCGCCCGCAGGATCTGGACGGCCACGTGCCCGAGCCCGCCCACGCCGATCACCACCGCCGTCGAACCCGCCGGCAGAGCAGGCAGCGACGACACGATCGCGTGGTACGGCGTGAGCCCCGCGTCGGTCAGCGACACCGAGGCCACCGGGTCCAGGTCGCCCAGCGGCACCAGGTGCCGGACGTCGTCGACGATCAGGTACTCGGCCAGCGCCCCGGGCGCACCCAGCCCCGGCGGCTGGATGCCGAGGGAACCCGCCCGCGGGCAGTAGTTCTCCGCCCCCTGGGCGCACGCGTGGCAGAGCCCGCAGCCCCATGCGCCGTACACCAGAACCGAGTCACCGACCGAGACCCCGGTGGCGCCGTCGCCCAGCGCGTCGACCACACCCGCGCCCTCGTGCCCCAGCGTCAGTGGCAGCGGGAACGCGCCCTCCGGCAGGCTCATCACGAACTGGTCGGAGTGGCACAGCCCCGCGGCGGTCACCTTCAGCCGCACCTGGCCCGGCCCCGGTTCGGGGGTGGGGACCTCGACCACCTCGGGCTCGGCTCCGATGGTCCGGTACTGCACCGCGCGCATGCCAGCTCCTCGAGACGTCGACCTGGCCCGACCCTAGGGCCCGCCGTCGACCGGCGGACGGTCGGAACCCACCGCTAGGGTCGCGGTCGCTCGCCGCCTCGACCAGGGAGGCCATGCGACAAGGAGGACTTGTGCCCCGGCCCGACCCGACCGTTCCGCGTCCGCTCCCGCGGCCGGCCCGCCTCGCCGCGAAGGCTCTCGGCCGCCGGTGGAAGCTGCCCGCGCCGCTGAACGCGGTCCAGGTCCGACGCGACGAAGCCGTTCCCATGCGCGACGGCGCCACCCTCCGCGCGGACGTCTACCTCCCCACGACGCCGGGCCCGCACCCCACCGTGCTGCTGCGCTCCCCGTACGGCCGCGGCCCCGGCTTCGGCACGATGGCCATCCCGTACGCCGAGCGCGGCTACGCCGTCGTGCTGCAGAGCGTCCGCGGCACCTTCGGCTCCAGCGGCGAGTTCACCCCCGTCGTCCACGAGGAGCACGACGGCCAGGACACCGTCGCCTGGCTGCGCGAGCAGCCGTGGTTCGACGGCCGGCTCGGCACCCTCGGCCCCAGCTACCTCGCCTACACGCAGTGGGCGCTGGCGCTCGACCCGCCGCCCGAGCTCCAGGCGATGGTGCTGCACATCGGCCCGCACGACCTGGCCGAGGCCGGGATGATCGACGGCGCCTTCCAGCTCACCAACCTCTCCATCTGGACGGAGCTGGTCGCCCATCAGGAGCGGGTCGGCTTCCTGCGCGGGATCGTCCGGCTGATGACGGCGGAGCGGCGGCTCACCCCGTTCCTCGGCGAGCTGCCGCTGCAGGGCCTCGGCGAACGGTTCGGCGGCAACCCGGCCCCGTGGTTCGACGAGTGGCTGGCCCACCCCGACCTCGACGACCCCTACTGGGAGCGCTACCGCGCCACGCCCGCAGTCCACTCGAGCACCGTCCCGACCCTGCTCGTCGGCGGCTGGCAGGACTGGTTCGTCGAGCAGACGCTCTACCAGTACGCCGTCCTGCGCGACCGCGGCGTCGACGTCGCCCTCACCGTCGGCCCCTGGGCCCATCTCGGCATCGACCCGGCGGTGACGACGCCGGAGAGCCTCGCCTGGCTCAACACCCACCTGCCCGTGAAGGGCGCCCCGCCTGCCCCGGAGCGGCCCGCCCGCGTGCAGGTGCACGTCACCGGCGCCCGCACCTGGCGCGACCTCCCCGACTGGCCGTCACCCACCACCGACCGCACCTGGTACCTGGCCGACGGCGGCCGGCTCGACGACGACGCACCCGCGCAGACCGCCGAGACGTCGTTCCGCTACGACCCGATGGACCCGACCCCGTCCGTGGGCGGCCGCATCCTGGCCGGCAGCGCGGGGCAACGGGACAACCGCGAACTCGAGGCGCGCGACGACGTCCGCACCTTCACCACCGGAGCCCTGCGCAAGCCCGTCGAGGTGCACGGCGGAGTGCGCGTCCGTCTGCAGATCGAGTCGGACAACCCGTACGCCGACGTCTTCGTGCGGCTGTGCGACGTCGAGCCGAACGGGAAGTCCATCAACATCACCGACCGGCTGGTCCGGCTCGACCCGGCGCCGGGGGAGGAGCCGCACTCGGGGCAGCGGACGGTCGAGACGACGATGCCCGAGACCGCGCACCGCTTCCGGGCCGGGCACCGCATCCGGCTGCAGGTCTCCGGCGGTGCCCACCCCCGCTACGCCCGCAACCTCGGCACCGGCGAACCGCCCGGTGAGGCCACCCGCGGCGTCCCGGTCGCCCACCGGATCTGCCTCGGCGGTCCAACGCCGTCGAGCCTCACCCTGCCGACCGCCTGACGGCGGGCGCCGGAGCGCCCGCAGCAGAACGCGGCGCGCAGCGGGCCCTGTCCCCGCGTGGCGCCCGTTCCTACGATGGCGCGCGCACGGGGGCCGACCGCGCACGCGGAGGAACCGTCATGAGCCTGCCGCTGATCCTCGCCGTCGACGACGACCCCGCCTTGCTCGCCGCCGTCGAGCGGGAGCTGCGCACCCGGTACGCCCCCGACTACGGCATCTGCTGCCTGAGCACTCCGGCCGACGCGCTCGACCTCCTCGAGCAGCGGACCCAGGCCGGCGAGGACGTCGCCCTCGTCCTCGCGGCGGAAGAACTCGCCGGCGCCCCCGGCTCGGAGTTCCTCGGCGAGGTGGCCCGCTTCTGCCCGCACGCCCAGCGCGCGCTGCTCATCGGCTGGGAGAACCTCGGTGTGCCCGAGACCGGGGACGCCATCTTCGAGGCGATCGCCCAGGGCCGCATCGACCACTACGTCGTCCGCCCCGCGCCACCGCCGGACGAGCAGTTCCACCAGGCGCTGTCGTCCTTCCTCCTCGCCTGGGCCGAGGCCCGCCGCCGCGCGTCGCACACCATCGAGGTCGTCGGCGAGACGTGGTCGGGCCGCGCCTACGAGCTGCGGGAGGTGCTGGGCCGCTGCGCGATGCCGCACCGCTTCCACCTCGCCGGGTCCGAGGAGGGCCAGGCCGTGCTCGCCGGCACCGGTCCCCGCAAGCTGCCGCTCATCGTCATGCCCACCGGCGCGGTCATGGAGGACCCGAGCAACACCGACATCGCCCGCTCGGCCGGCAAGGAGCTCGACCCGTCCGGCGACCGCTACGACCTGGTCATCGTCGGCTGCGGCCCCGCCGGCCTCTCCGCCGCGGTCTACGGCGCCTCCGAAGGACTGCGCACGGTGGTCATCGACTCGGGAAGCATCGGCGGGCAGGCGACGTCGAGCTCCTCGATCCGCAACTACCTCGGCTTCCAGCGCGGCATCACCGGCGCGGAGCTCGCCCGCCGCGCCTTCCAGCAGGCCTGGGTGTTCGGCGCCCGCTTCGCGTTCATGCAGCAGGTCACCCACCTCTCGCGCGAGGACGACGGCATCGTCGTCGGCCTGGACACCGGGGGAGTGGTGGTGGCCGGCGCCGTCGTCCTGGCCACGGGAGCCAGCTACCGCCGGCTCGGCGTGGACTCCCTCGAGGCGCTGCACGGCGCCGGTGTCTTCTACGGTGCCGCCGCCTCGGAGGCGCCGCTCGTGGCCGGCAAGGAGGTCGTCATCGTCGGCGGCGCCAACTCCGCCGGGCAGGCCGCCGTCCACCTGGCCGCGTACGCCGAGCGCGTCACCGTCGTCATCCGGGCCGCCTCGCTCGAGGCGGGGATGTCCAGCTACCTCGTCCACCAGGTCGAGGGGACGCCGAACATCGAGGTGCGCACCGGCACCGAGGTGGTGGGCGGCGGAGGCGACGGCTGGCTGGACCACCTCGTGCTGCGCGACCGCTCCAGCGGCGAGCTGGAGAAGGTCGGCGCCTACGGGCTGTTCCTCATGATCGGCGCCCAGCCGCACACGCAGTGGCTGCCACCGACCGTCGAACGGGACGCCGCGGGGTTCGTCGTCACCGGCTCGGAACTGGGCGACGACGCCGTCGGGACGTTCGGCCGGCGACCGATGGTGCAGGAGACCAGCATCGCGGGCGTGCTCGCCGCCGGCGACGTCCGGCACGGGTCGATCAAGCGGGTCGCGTCCGCCGTCGGGGAGGGCTCGATCGCGATCCAGTCCGTCCACCGGCTGCTCGCCGTGTGACCGTCAACTCATCCGACCCACCACGTCACCCCGACGAGTACTTCTTCCGCCGCCGAGGCACTCAAGCTGTCCGCCCGAACAGCCGACATCCGAGGGGTGAGCAGGTCGGCAGCACCCGAGGTGGCGACGACGCGCGTCATGGCGCGCACGCTGGCCACCTTCTACGCCTTCGGGGGCGCCGCCGGACTGCTCATGGTCGCCGACATCGAACCCGGCGGTCGCCGCACGGTCCTGGCCGTCTTCTGCTGCGCCGCCCTGGTGACCGCCGCCGCCGTCGCCCGGTGGGGGGCCCGCGGCCCGCGGTGGTTCTTCCACGCTGCGGTCGGCGCGGCCACGTTCCTGATCGCCGGCGCCGTGCTGCTCGCGCCGCACCCGATCACCTCGATGGCCGCCGCCACCCTCGTCACCTTCATCGTCGTCGACGCGCACTTCTTCTTCTCACCCCGCCTGGCGCTCGCGCATCTCGTGGTCGCGATCGTCACCATCACCGTGGCGTTGCTGCTCAGCGGCGTCGGGCCGGGGACGACCCTCGGCTTCGACCTCATGCTCGCCAGCGTCGGCATCGTCATCCGCCAGCTGGTGGCGCTCGCCTCGAGCGCGAGCCTCGACCCGCTCACCGGCCTGAGCAACCGCCGGGGCTTCGACTCCGCGCTCGACGAGCTCATGTCCGAGGCGTCCCGGACCGGCGACGCACTCAGCGCGGTCCTCATCGACGTCGACCACTTCAAGTCGGTCAACGACACCTACGGCCACGAGGAGGGCGACCGGGTGCTGCGCCGGGTCGCCGACGTGTGGCGACGCGAGGTGCCGGCCGGGGCGTTCCTCGCCCGGCATGGTGGTGACGAGTTCTCGCTGCTGCTCCCCGGGGTCACCGGGAACGCGGCCCTCGCCCTCGTCCGCCGGGTGTGCGCGATCGACCCGGCCATCTCGCTCTCCTGTGGCATCGCCCAGTACCGGCCCGGGGACAGCGCCTCGCAGCTCATGCGCAGCGCGGACCGCGCCCTCTACGACGCCAAGACCCTCGGCCGCGGCCGTGCCGAGCTCTTCGTCGACGGCTCCCCGGCACGTGCGGAAGGCAGCTGGGCCCCGCGCCTCCGCTGAACCCCGGCGGGCGGGATCAGCCCGTGCCCTCCGAGGCGATCAGGTCGGCGATCTCCTGCGGGCGGGTCGAGCAGTCGTCGCCCGAGGGTTCCTGGTCCGACGCCGATCCGGTAATGCCGACGTCCTCGACCGGCTGGGTACCGAGCCGGTCGAGGTGGCGGGGCACCCGCGCCTCGGCGTTGAGCATGTGCGAGCGGGACAGCCAGCCCAGACCGTCGTCCACCTCGAAATCCATGCCGCCGCCCGGCGCGCGCTGCACGTGCCCCGGCGAGGGCAGCAGGCCGACGATCTTCACCGCCTGCGCCCGCGACAGGTCCCGCGGGGCGACGTCGAAGTAGTACCAGGACGCCGCGCAGACGCCGTAGATCGTGCGCCCGAACTGCGCGTAGTTGACGTAGAGCTCGAGCATCCGGCGGTCGTCGATCAGGGCGGCCACCTCCACCGACAGCAGCGCCTCGACCCCCTTGCGGACGGCGCTCAGCTCCTGGTTGAGGAAGAGGTTCTTGGTCACCTGCTGCGGGATCGTGGACCCCGACGGGTCGTCCTCCCCGGCGAGGTGGGCCTGCGCGCGGCCCCACAGCGCGTCCCACTCGAAGGCGCCGGAGCGGTAGGGGAGCGCGGAGTCCTCGTGCGCGATCACCGCGGCGAGGAAGGTACGCGACACGTGCTCGACCGGCACCGACTGCTGGATGGCGCCGTCCGGGTTGCTCAGCATGAACGCCGTCGTCGGCGGATCGACCCACCGCAGCGACAGCACGACCAGCGCCTGGACGACGGCGAGCACGGCCAGCACCCGGACGACGCGGCGGAACAGCCGGCGGCGGGGCCGGCCGGTCCGGGTGCGACGGCCGGGAGGCGGCTCGGGTGGCGCCGGCGGGGCGGGGCGCTCCGGGGTCTCCCAGTACGGACGACGCCGGTGCCGGTCCTGCCTCGGCGGCGGACCTGCGGCAGGCGGCGGGGCGTCGTACCAGTCGTTGCCGGCCGGCGGCGGACGGTCGAACCGCCGGTCGCGGACGGGCCGGCCGTACTCGTCGTACCGTTCCGGCTCCTCGTACGGGTACGGCTCGCGGCGCCGGTCGTCCTCCGCCGGGTTGCCGTACCGGTTCTGCCGGCCGGGTGGCGGCAGGTCGAAGCGCGGTCGCCGGGCATCGGGCGGGCGCTGTGGGTCATCGGGCCGGCGACGGAGCCACCGGGTGGTCCTGGAGCCCGGCGGATCAGAGGCCATGAGGCGAGAGCTCCCCTGGTCGACGTCGGACAGTCATCGTACGGCGACATCGCGTGGTGCCGGTCGAGCTCCGGGCCGGGGCCCGGTCACCCCTGGGCCAGCCAGGCCTCCACCCGGTCCAGCTCGTCGTGGGTCAGCCCCGTCGAGAACGCGGGCGCCACGACCAGCACCTGGCCGTTCGTGGCCAGCCACTCGCTGGTGTCGGCCGCCTGCTCGGCGAGGTCGTCGTCGATCCAGACGATCCGCCGGTCCGGCTCGGCCTCAGCCACCGCCCGGGCCGCGGCCAGCTTCCACCACCCGGAGATGCCGCGCCGATCGCCTCTGTACCCGGTGGGCAGCTCGTCGCGGTCGTGCGTGCGCAGTCCGCGGGGGAGGCCCATCGGCTCGGCCAGCAGCCGGTCGGCCATCGATGTCCACGTCGTCAGCCACTGCAGCTCGACCCGGCCCGTCTCGTGCCACTCCCGCAGCCGGGCGATCACCGACGGGTCCCACGAGAGCACGTAGCCGTTGAAGCGCCCGCGCTGCCAGCCCTCCGGCAGGTCCGGGCGGACGGCGTTGAGCACGCCGTCGACGTCGAGCAGCAGGACCGGTGGGGGAGAGGACACGGCGTCGTCCCTACCCGACCGGCAGCGATGCCGCCCGCCGGGCCCCCGGCCCGGGGATCACCCAGCCGCCCCGGCCGCCCGCGGACGGCCGGGGCGCTGCGCGGCTCAGGCCACGCGCCGCGTGCTGTGGTAGCCCGGCATCGAGTCGACCCGCACGACCGACACGGGGTTGCCGTAGGACGACGAGTGCACCATCAGCCCGTTGCCGATGGCGATGCCGACGTGCGACACGGGGGAGTAGAAGAAGATCAGGTCACCGGGCTGCATCGCGTACCAGGGGATCTGGTGGCCGGCGGTCGACTGCGCGCTCGAGGTGCGCGGCAGGTTCACGCCGGCGGCCCGGTAGGACGAGTAGGTGAGCCCGGAGCAGTCGAAGCCGCCGGGGCCGGTGCCGCCCCACTGGTAGGGCTTGCCCTGCTGGGCCAGTGCGGTGTCCACCGCCACCTGGGCGGCGTGGCTCGGCGCGACCGGAGCCGGGCCGTACGACGCGGGAGCGGCGGTGAAGGAGGCCGGGGCGGAGGCGACCGGAGCTGAGTCAGCGGGGGCCGGCGCGGAGGCCGACGCGGTCAGCGGCGTGACCGCGATCCCCGCGCCGGTGAGGAGGGCGAGCGCCGCCCCGCGGAGGGATCGACGGGTGATCGTGGACGTGCGAGTAGTCGTCATGGACGACGCGTTCTCCTGTTCTCCATCGACCGCCTACCGAGTTAGCTGACGGGTTCGGGCGGGGAGATCGCCCGGCCCGACCGGTGGAGCCGGTCGGCGCTTCACCCCAAGACTGCGGTGGGTCCCCGGTCCGGCGCCGGACATCCGGTCGCCGGTTCGGCGGTGTCCGGCCGGGTGTCACCAGACGCGGTGACGGAGAGGCCTCGGTCGGACGGCGACGACGCTAGGTAGGTCATCCCGCAGTCACAAAGTGACGATCGCGCCGCACGGCGCCCCGGGCGGCCGGCGGCGGGCCCGGCCGTGCCGACCGCGACTCGCCACCCGACCACGACGGATCCCGACCGGGGTTCGGGGCCGGCGGAGAGCCTTATAACGGAACGCATCCGGCCGCTTACTTCCGCAGGGGCGGCCCGTCGGGACGCTGGGTGTGCGGCTGCCCACGGCCTGCGCGTCCGACACGCCGTGCGCCCCGCCGTAGGACCACTCCGGCGGGTCCGGGCGCGGGCTGCGGCTCCCCGCGAGATCGGGACCGGTGCCTCACGACACCGGGACACGTCCCGCCCGATCGTCGTCCTCGCCCAGCGGGAGGGACCCGCCGGGCGTTGGAGGTGGACCCATGACCGCTCAGCCCGTGACCCCGGCTCCGGCCCCGGACGCGCCCCGGTCCGCGACGCAGGACGAGCCGACCCCGCGGCCGGCGCCGCTCGGCCGGCGAGCCGCCGTCGTGTGCCTCACCGTGGGTGCGGTCCTGAACCTCGGCGAGGCGCTGCTCAACCGCGCCGGGGGCCAGAGCTCGTCGGTCGCCGAGACCCTGGACGCCTGGGCCGACCGGCCGACGCTGGCCGCCGTCGGCCTGGTCGTCGGCACCATCGGCGTCCCGTTCCTGCTGCTGGGCCTGGTCGCCATGGCCCAGCTGTTCCGGCCGCGGATGCCGCGGCTCGGCGCCACCGCCATGATCCTCGCCTTCGTCGGCGGGCTCGGTTTCCTCGGCATCCACGCCGTCTCCATCTACGACGCCGCGGCCGTCGACCAGCCCGACCGCGCGGCGATGGTGGCGCTGATCGAGGACGCCCAGAGCAGCGCGCTCGCGATCCTGATCCTGGCGCCCTTCCTGCTCGGCATGGTCGGCTCCGTGCTGCTGACCTCGATCGGCTACCTCCGCACCCGGGTGGTGCCGGTCTGGATCCCCGTCGTCCTGCTGGCGTTCCTGGTCCTCGACTTCGGCGCCTTCTCCACCGGCCCGGTCGACCCGCACTGGCTGTTCGTCGCCGCCTCGTTCGGGGTGGCCGTCACCGTCGCCCGGCGAACCGACCGGCAGTGGTGGACCGGCCGCACGCCCGACGCGGCAACCCGCTGACCAGGAGTCATCCGATCGGTAGCGTCGCCCGCGAGGTGGACGATCCGGTGGTCGACGAGCGCACGCAGCAGCAGGGCCGGGCCGCCACCACGGCGGCCCGGCCCTCGGCCGCGGTCGCCGTCGGCTACCTGGCCGTCGGACTCGGCGCACACCTGACCACTCCGGCGGCCGAGCGGGCCGACCTCCTCGGCTCGCCGGAGCCGCTGGTCGGTCCCGCGATGGCGATCGTCGGGGCCGCCCTCCTCGGCCGCGTGCCCGGCCACCGGGTGCTGCAGCTCATGACCGTCATCGGCTGCTTCGCCTGCCTGTACGCCGGCTCCCTCGGCCTCGCCGTCCACGGGTTCGCCGGGACCGACGATCCGGCGCTCGTCTTCCGCGCCGCCGCCTGGCTCACCCTGTGGACCTGGGTGCCGTCGTTCGTCGCCTTCGCCACCCTGCTCCCACTGCTCTTCCCGGACGGCCGGCTGCTGTCCCGGCGCTGGCGCCCGGTCGCGGTCACCGCACTGGCCCTGATCGCCGTGATGTCGCTGCTCACCGCCTTCACCGACATCCAGCCCGAGGGCGACCAGCCGGCCAACCCCGTGGCGATCGGCCTCCCGGAGCCCGTCCTCGCCGGCGTCCAGACCGCGCTCAACCCGTTGGTCCCGGTGCTGGCCCTCCTGGGCCTGACGAGCCTGGTGCTGCGGTTCCGCCGCGCCGATCCGCAGGGACGCTGGCAGATCACCTGGGTCGGCTACGCGATCGCCCTGGCGGTGCTCGCGGCGTTCCTCGCCCCGGCGCCGGTCAACGTGGCGGTCACCCTCGCGGTGCCGGTCGCGATCGGCATCGCCGTCGTCCGCTACCGGCTGTTCGGCATCGACGTCGTCCTCAACCGCACCCTGGTCGGGACGGCGCTGCTGGCCTGCTCGGCCCTGGTCTACGTGGCCGTGGTGGGCTGGCTGGGCGGCATCGCCGGGACCACGGACACCGTCGTCGGCTTCGCCGGTGCCGTGGCCGTGGCCGCCGTCTTCCACCCCCTGTACGTCCGCATCCAGCGGGCGGTCGACCGGCTGCTGCACGGCTCCCGGGGTGATCCGTACCGGGTGGTCGGCCGCGTCACCCAGGTGCTGCGCGACGCCGCGTCGCCCCGGCAGGCGCTGGCCGAGGCGGTCGCGACGCTGGCCGCCGACCTCAAGCTGCCCGCCGTCCGCGTGCAGGTCGAGCGGCCCGACGCACCGCCGGTGGTCGAGGCGGTGGGCGACCCCGCGCTCGCCGTCCACTCCTTCCCGCTGCAGTGGCACGACGACGTCGTCGGCACGCTGCACGTCGCGCACCGCTCGGGCACCGGGGCACTCGACCCGCTCGACGTCGCGCTGCTCTCCGACGTGGCCGCGCAGCTGGCCGCCGTCGGCTTCGCGCTGCGGCTGGCCACCGACCTCGAGCGGTCCCGCGACCGGTTGGTGAGCGCGCGCGAGGAGGAGCGCCGGCGGATCCGCCGCGACCTGCACGACGGCCTCGGTCCGCAGCTGGCCTCCGCCGTCATGGCGCTGGACGTCGCGACCCGCGCGCTCGCCTCCGAGCCCGCCCGGGCGGTGCCGCTGGTGACGACCGCGCGCGGGCAGCTGCAGGAGGCCGTCGGCGACGTGCGCCGCATCGTCCAGGACCTGCGCCCGCCGGCCCTGGACGACCTGGGTCTGCTCGGCGCGCTCCAGGCGACCGGCCCGGGGCTGCTGGCCGAGCAGGACGGCGCACCGACGATCCGGATCGAGGGCAGCGGAACGCTCGAGAGGCTGCCCGCCGCGGTCGAGGTCGCGGCCTTCCGCATCACCCAGGAGGCGATGACCAACGCCATCCGTCATGCCGGCGCCCGGTGCATCACCGTGCGCCTGGAGGGCGGGCCGGACGAGGTGTGCGTCGAGGTGGCCGACGACGGACGCGGCTGTCCGGTCGACGCGCTCCCCGGGCTCGGCCTGCAGTCGATGCGCGAGCGCGCCGCCGAGCTCGGAGGCAGCTGCCAGGTCCGGCCGGGGCCCGGCGGAGGAACCCGCGTGTCCGCCGTCCTACCGCTGCGAGGAGCCCCGTGATCCGCGTCCTCATCGCCGACGACCACCCCGCGTTCCGGGCCGGGCTGCGGCTGCTGCTGCAGGACAGCGGCCTCGACGTCGTCGCGGAGGCGGCCGACGGGCTGGCGGCCGTCGAGGCCGTCGTCGAGACCCGCCCCGACGTCGCGCTGCTGGACCTGCAGATGCCGCACCTGACCGGGGTGGAGGTGACCCGGCGGTTGCAGGAGGTCGCGCCGGGGACGAGGGTCCTCGTGCTGACCATGATGGAGGCCGACGAGACCGTGCTCGCCGCGATCCGCGCCGGCGCCTGGGGCTACCTGCTCAAGGGCGCGGGGCAGGAGGAGATCGAGCGCGCCGTCCGCTCGGTCGCCGGTGGTCAGGCCGTCTACGGGCCCGGTGTCGCCGAGCGGGTCATGGGCTTCTTCGCTGCCCGGCCGGGGGCGGTGGTGGCCCCCTTCCCGCAGCTGTCCGAGCGGGAGCGGGAGGTGCTGCGGCTCGCCGCCGAGGGGCGGGGCAACGCCGACATCGCCCGCCGGCTGTTCCTCTCGGAGAAGACGGTCCGCAACCACGTCTCGAGCATCTTCACCAAGCTCGACGTCTCCGATCGGGCGCAGGCGGTGGCGAGGGCCCGGGACGCGGGGCTCGGTGGATAGCATCGTGGCGTCCCGGGTCCCCGATCGGCTGACGGCACGAAGGCTGCGGTTGGTGGACGCGCGTTCGGGGCACCGGAGACCCAGACGCACAACGAGGAGGCGAACATGGCAGGAATGATCCGGAAGCTCGTGATGTCCGGGGTCGCCGCGAAGGTGATCTCGGAAGCGCGCAAGCCGCAGAACCAGGCGAAGCTCAAGAAGATGCTCGCCGACTTCCAGAACAAGAACGCCGGCGGCAAGCGCCGCTGAGCCGCCCGCACGCCCACGACGGCCCCCGATCGCACACCGCGGTCGGGGGCCGTCGCGGTCGTGACCCGATGGAGTGCCGCCTTCGCGCGTGCCTTGAGCGCCCGGGCCGCGGCGGGTAGACCCTGGGGGGACCGGGGGAGGCACGTGGACGAGCAGACATCGCAGTCGGGCCCCGGGCTCCGCACGTCCCCGACCGGCCGCATCCCGCAGTGGGTCCTCGACGAGGCGGCCCGCCGGGAGACACCGCCCAGCGAGTGGCGCACCTGGTCACCGCCGGCCCCCACGGCGGCGGGACGCCGCGGCTCCGCCCTGCGTGCGGTCCTCGTCGTCGCCCTCGTCCTCGGCCTGGGGCTCGTGGCCACCGAGGTGCTCGGCCTGCGGATCCCCGGTGGCATCTCCGGCGTCGCCGAGGCCGCCCCCGGCTTCCCCACGCCCGGTCACGACTCCGAGGACGAGCCGCTGGGCGCGCCGCTGCCCGCTCCGGCCGGCGGTGGCACCCACGCCTTCGCCGCGCGACAGCCGGGCGGCGAGGACCCCGTCGCCTACGACCCCTGCCGGCCGATCCACTACGTCGTGCGGCCCGACCACGCCCCCGTCGGCGGCGAGGCCGTCCTCCAGGATGCCGTCGAGCGGATCTCGGAGGTGACCGGCCTGCAGTTCGTCCACGACGGGCCCACCGACGAGCGGCCGACCCGCGACCGCGAGCCGTACCAGCCCGACCGCTACGGCGACCGCTGGGCGCCGGTGGTGATCGCCTGGGAGACCACCGAGGAGAACCCGACGTTCCTCACGGCGGTGGCGGGCGAGGCAGGCAGCCAGTGGATGTCGATCGCCGGCGGGCCCGGGGTGCTGGTGACGGGTGCGGTCTCGCTGGACGAGGCCGAGTTCGACCGGATCCTCGCGGCCCCCGGCGGCGAGGCGCTCGCGCGCGCCATCGTCCTGCACGAGCTCGCCCACCTGGTCGGCCTGGACCACGTGGCCGACCCGGCGCAGCTCATGTACCCGACGGCGAGCGACGTCCTCGACTTCGCGCCCGGCGACCTGACCGGCCTCGCGGCGCTCGGCGCCGGGGCCTGCGAGCCCGCGCTCTGACTCGCTCCCGCGTGTCCTGTGGTGTCGCGCCCCGCGACCCGATGGAGTGGACCGCACCGGCGCCTCTTGAGCGAGCGGGCCACGGGCCGTAGACCCCTGGGTGACGAGAGGGGTGCCGTGGACCAGCAGTCTCCGGGCACGGGGGACGGGCCGCGTCCGCCCGGGAGCGGACACGTTCCGCAGTGGGTGGTCGACGAGGCGGCGCGACTGGAGGAGGCGCAGCTCGCCGCGGCGCGACCGCAGCCGGCGCCGACCGAGTGGCGCTCCTGGCCGCCGCCGCCGTCCTGGCCCCCCGCGGCTCCCGCACGTCGTCCTCCCAGTTGGCGCTGGACGCTGTCCGTCGTCCTGGTCGTCGTGCTCTGCCTGGGCGGCGCCACGCTCGTCGACCGGCTGGGCTACGGCGGCACCGCCGACCCGACCGAGCCGGTCGTCGCCGCCCCCGAGACCGACACCGATGAGGACGAGGACGCCGGATCGCTCCTGCCGGCGCGGATCCCCGGGTTCCCCACGCCCCCGGAGGACGTCTCGGACACGCCTCTCGGCGTTCCGCAGGACCCGCCCGCCGGCGGGGGCCCGCACGCCTTCCTGGAGTTCCAGGGATGGGGCGACGAACCGGTCGCCTACGACCCCTGCCGCCCGATCCGCTACGTCGTCCGGCCGGACAACGCCCCCGCCGGAGGCCAGGCCGTCATCGAGTCGGCGGTCCGGCGCATCTCCGAGGTGACGGGCCTGCAGTTCGTCTACGAGGGCGCCACGGCCGAGCGACCCGTGGACGGCCGGGAGCCCTACCAGCCCGACGTCTACGGAGACCGCTGGGCGCCGGTGGTGATCGCCTGGGAGACGACCGAGGAGAACCCCGATTTCCTCACCGACATGATCGCCGAGGCCGGCAGCCAGTGGGTGGCGGCCGGCCTGGGCCCGCACGTGTACGTCACGGGTGGGGTGTCGCTGGACGCGGCGACGTTCGACCTCGTCCTCGGATCCCGTGGAGGGGAGGCCATCGCTCGCGCGGTCGTCATCCACGAACTGGCGCACCTCGTGGGACTGGACCACGTGGACGACCCGACCCAGCTCATGCATCCGGTGACGGACGACGTCCTCGACCTCGCCGACGGCGACCTGACCGGCCTCTCCGCGCTGGGCCGGGGACGCTGCGTGCCCGGGCTGTAGTAGACCGACGCCATGCACCGCATCGCCGTCCTCGACGACTACCAGTCCGTGGCCGCGCAGTTCTGCGACTGGTCGACGGTGCCCGGGCCGGTGCAGGTGGTCGAGTTCCACGACTCCGTCGCCGGCGAGGACGCGCTCGCCGCCCGGCTCGAGCCCTTCGACGTCGTCGTCGCCATGCGGGAGCGCACCGAGTTCCGCCGCGGCCTGCTCGAGCGGCTGCCGAACCTCCGGCTGCTGGTCACCACCGGCATGCGCAACGCGGCTCTCGACGTCGCGGCGGCGCACGAGCTCGGCATCACCGTCTGCGGCACCGGGGCGAGTGCGGAGGCCACCGTCGAGCTCACCTGGGGGCTGATCCTGGCCACCCTCCGGCACATCCCGCGCGAGGACGCCTCGATGCGGGCCGGCGGCTGGCAGCAGACCCTCGGCGGCGACCTGGCCGGCGCGCGGCTCGGCGTCGTCGGGCTCGGCCGGCTGGGCAGCCGGGTGGCCACCATCGGGCAGGCGTTCGGCATGGACGTCGTCGCGTGGAGCCAGAACCTCACCGACGAGCGCGCCGCCGAGGTCGGGGTCCGCCGCGTGGAGCGCGACGAGCTCTTCGCGACGTCCGACGTCGTCACCGTCCACCTGCTGCTGTCGCGCCGGACCCGCGGACTCGTCGGCGCCGACGACCTGGGTCGCATGAAGCCGACCGCTGTGCTGGTCAACACCAGCCGCGGCCCGATCGTGCAGGAGCAGGCCCTGCTCGACGCGCTGCACGAGGGCCGCATCGCCGGCGCCGGGCTCGACGTCCACGACACCGAGCCGCTGCCCCGCGACCACCCGCTGCGCTCGGCGCCGCGCACGGTCCTCACCCCGCACCTGGGCTACGTCACCCGCGGCACCTTCGAGGTCTTCTACCGCGAGGTCGTGGAGGACGTCGCCGCGTGGGTGGCCGGGGCGCCGGTGCGGGTGCTGCAGCCGTAGGTCAGACCAGGAAGCGGTAGGCGGTGCTGCCGGGCTCGACGTGCGAGATGCGCAGCGGGCTCGCCTCGATGCGGGCGAGCAGCCCGGGCAGACCGTCCGCGTGCCCCAGCTCGATCCCGGTCAGCGCCGCGCCGGTCTCCCGGTTGTCCCGCTTCACGTACTCGAACAGCACGATGTCGTCGTCGGGCCCCAGCACCTCGTCGAGGAACCGCCGCAGCGCGCCGGGCTCCTGCGGGAACTCGACCAGGAAGTAGTGCTTGAGCCCGCGGTGGACGAGCGAGCGCTCGATCACCTCGGCGTACCGGCTGACGTCGTTGTTCCCGCCGGAGAGCACGCAGACCACCGTCTGCCCGGGCTCCACCGTCACGATCCCGCCGCTCAGCGCGGCCAGCGCCAGCGCCCCCGCGGGTTCCGCGATCACCCCGTCGGCCTGGTACAGCTCCAGCATCTCGGTGCAGATCTGCCCCTCGGGCACGGCCAGCAGCTCCGCGCCGGAGTCGCGCACCAGGGGGAAGGTCACCGCGCCCGCCCGGCGCACGGCGGCGCCGTCGACGAACGTGTCCATCTCCGGCAGGTCCACCGGCTCGCCCGCGGCCAGCGCGGCGGCCATGTTCGCCGCGCCCGCCGGCTCGACCCCGACCAGCCGGGTCGCGGGGGAGTGCAGCCGCAGGTAGTTGCCCGCGCCGGCCATCAGCCCGCCACCGCCCACGGGCAGGACGACGACGTCCGGCGGCGACGGCAGCTGCTCGAGGATCTCCACCGCCACGGTCGCCTGCCCGGTCACCGTCGACAGCGAGTCGAACGCCGGCACCAGGGTCGCACCGGACGTCGCCGAGAACACCGCCGCCGCGGCCGCCGCCTCGTCGTAGGAGTCACCGGTGATGACCAGCTCGACCATGTCGCCGCCCAGGGCCGCGATCCGCTCGCGCTTCTGCCGCGGCGTCGTCCCCGGCACGAACACCCGGCCGCGCACCTGCAGCGCCCGGCAGGCGTAGGCCAGGCCCTGCCCGTGGTTGCCGGCGCTCGCGCACACCACCCCGGCGGCGCGGTCGGCCGGCGGGAGCCGGGAGATGACGGTGTACGCCCCGCGGATCTTGTAGGAGCGGCCGACCTGCAGGTCCTCGCGCTTGAGCCACACGTCCGCGCCGGTCAGCCCGGACAACCGCGCGTTGCGCTGCAGCGGCGTCCGCTCGGCCACGCCCTCGAGCAGACGGACGGCCTCGCGCACGTCGGCGGTGAAGGCATCGGGGCTGTCGGTCGGCGCGCTCACGCCGCCATCGTCGTCCACCCGGACGGCGGGCCCGCGGGCAGGCCGGTCAGTTCGGCAGCAGGCGCAGCGTGGGCTCGGTGCGGAGCCGCTTCGCGAGCTCCACGCGGTGCCGGCCGTCCTCCGCGCGCACGAACTGCAGGTCGTCCACCAGCGCCTTCATCAGCACCAGCCCGCGGCCTGCCTCCAGCGGGGAGCCCTCGGGCACCGTCGCCTGCTCGAGGTCGAAGCCGTGGCCGTCGTCGAGCACGCTGATGTGGCAGGTGTCGTCGGTGATGGCGACGTCGACCTGGTACTCCTCGTGCCGGCCGGCGTGCTGGACGACGTTCGCGCACGCCTCGGTGAGGGCCAGCACGATCTCCTGGATCGTCTGGTCCGCGACGTCCAGGTGCTCCAGGGCCTGGCGGACCAGGCCCCGCATCAGGGGCAGGCTGCGGGCATCCCTCGGGAGACGGACGCTGAACGAGATGTCCAAGGCAGCTCACCCTCCTCGGCACCGATGTCCTACGCTCGACGGAACGACGAGGTGAGAGGCGGTGCAGCGTTGTTCGACGTGGAACGGCAGACCGTGGCCGGCCGTCCCGCCCTCACCGTACGGGGTGAGCTGGACCTGTCGACCGCGGCGCGGCTCGACGAGGCCGCCGACAAGGAGCTGAGCAACCCCGGCAGCGAGCTGGTGGTCGATCTGACGCCCACCACCTTCCTCGATTCCTCGGGCGCGCGCACGCTGCTCACGGTCTCCCGCAAGGCGGCCGCCGCCGGGGTGTCGCTCTACGTGCTCTGCCCGCGCACCAACAAGCCGGTGCGGCTGACCGTCGACCTGCTCGACCTCGGCGCCTACGTGCCGCTGGTGAACTCGGTCGCCGAGATCCCGGCCGGGATCGTCCGGGGCGACTCCGGCACGTAATCTCCCCGCGGTGACCAGCCCGGTGGACGACGAGGCCCTGCAGCGCTGCGCCGACGAGCCGATCGCCGTCCCCGGCGCCGTCCAGCCGCACGGCGTGCTGCTCGCGGTGACCGAGCCCGGGCTCGACGTCGTCGTCGCCTCCGCCAACGCCGCGGACCTGTTCGGTCGCCCGGTGGGCACCCTCGCCGACGTCCTGGACGACGACGCACTCGCCCGGCTGCGCCAGGGGCTCGACGGCGACCTGGCCGAGGTCAGCCCGCTCCGGATGACCGTCGCCGGCACCGAGGTCGACGTCGTCCTGCACCGCGCCGACGGGCTGCTGCTCACCGAGTGGGAGCCGGTCGCCGGAGCCGGGCAGGCCGGTGTCGCCTGGCACCGGCGGCTTCCGTCGGTGCTCCAGCGGTTGTCGGCCTCCACGACGCTGGAGGAGCTCGGTGCCACCCTGGCCCGCGACGTCCGCGGCCTGACCGGCTTCGACCGCGTGATGGTCTACCGCTTCGACGCCGAGTGGAACGGCGAGGTGATCGCCGAGGACCGCCGCGAGGACCTCGAGCCGTTCCTCGGCCTGCGCTACCCGGCCAGCGACATCCCCGCCCAGGCCCGCGCGCTGTACACCACCAACTGGATGCGCCTGATCCCCGACGCCGGCTACCGGCGGGTGCCGCTGGAGCCGGCCGTCAACCCGCTCGCCGGCCGCCCGCTCGACCTGTCCGGCGCCATGCTGCGCAGCGTCTCGCCGGTGCACCTCGAGTACCTCGCGAACATGGGCGTCGTCTCCTCGATGTCGGTCTCGCTGATCGACCGTGGCCGGTTGTGGGGTCTCATCTCCTGCCACCACTACGCCGGGCCGCACCGCCCCTCCTACGCCGACCGCACCGCCGCGGAGTTTCTCGGCCGCACGGCGTCGCTGCTGCTGCGCACCACCGGGGCCGCCGACGAGCAGGAGGGCGTCGTCGACGTCGCCGAGCGCGTCGCCGAGCTGGCCGCCGCCGTCGGCCGGACGCCCCGGGCCCTCGGCACGGCGCTCACCGAGCAGGAGGTGACCGTCCTGGACCTCGTGCCCGCGTCCGGGGCCGCGCTGCGGCTGGGCGGGCAGCTCCGGCTCCTCGGGACGACGCCGCCCGCCGCACGCGTGACCGAGCTCGTCGACGCGCTGCTGGCCGCCGACGTGACCGCCACCGACTCCGCCGGCCGGGTGGTGCCGGGTGCGGCCGACCTCCTCGAGACCGCGAGCGGCGTGCTCGCCGTCCCGGTCGGCGGCGAGGACTTCCTCGCCTGGTTCCGGCCCGAGACGCTGCGGGAGGTCACCTGGGGCGGCAACCCGTACTCGTCCAAGGTCGCGCAGACCCACGACGGCCCGCGGCTGAGCCCCCGCCGGTCGTTCGCCGCCTGGAGCGAGACGGTGCGCGGTACGTCCAGCCCCTGGCGGGCGCACGAGATCGCCGCCGCCCGCTCGCTGGCCGGCCACCTCGCCGCGGCCACGTTCAACCGGTCCGAGGAGGACAACCGGCTGGCCGGCGCGCTCCAGCGCACGCTGCTGCTGGAGGAGCTGCCCAAGGTGCCCGGTGTGGCGCTGGCCGCCCGGTACCTGCCCAGCGCCGAGGACGTCGTCGGCGGTGACTGGTACGACCTGGTGCCGCTGCCCGGCGGGAAGCTGGCCGTCGTGCTCGGCGACGTCGCCGGACACGGCCTGGCGGCGGCGTCGGTCACCGCGCAGTTGCGGCACGCGCTGCGGGCGCACCTGCTGCGTGCCGCGGGCCCGGCTGCGGCGCTGGAGATGCTCAACGAGGTCACCGGCGCGCTGCTGCCGGGGGAGATGGCCACCGTCGTCGTCGCGGAGCTCGACCCGGACACCGGCGACGTCGTCGTCGCCAGCGCCGGGCACCTGCCCGTGCTGCACGCGCACGCCGGCGGAGCCGAGTACGTCCTGGGCGGTCGCGGTCCCGCGCTGGGCGTGCTCGACACGCCCTCCTACGACGAGACGCGGCTGACCCTGGGCGGTGAGGACCGGCTGCTGCTGTTCAGCGACGGCCTGGTCGAGCGGGTGCGCGGCGGGCTGGGGGAGGGCCTGGACGCGCTGCGCGAGACGGTCGGCGCCGGGCCGGCCGACGCCGAGGCGCTGCTCGACGCGGTTCTCACCGCGCTCACCCCGCCCGATTCCGACGACGTCACCCTGCTGGCGGTCGCCCGGACCTGAGGCTGTCGTCGGGACTGCCTGCTGCGTGGCGGTCACGGGGTGTGAGGACTGGCGGTCTTACTGTGACGCCGAGCCCGCTCGGCGGGCGGATCACACCGATCGCCGACGCAGGAGCAGCCCATGCTTTCCCGTATGAGCGGACGCCGCCGGCTCGGGCGCGCCGCGGCCACGATCGGCATGGTCGGCGCGCTGGTGTCCGCTGCGGCCTGCGGCGCGGAGGCCACCAGGCCGGCCCCGGAGACCTCGCCCGCTGCCGCCGCGCCGACGACGCCGGCCCCCGCCCGTGCTGGTCCCGTGGCCGCTGACCGGCGTGCCGGCGGAGGCGCCGCCGGAGCGCCCCGCGCTGGCCGTGAAGATCGAGAACTCCACGGCCGCCCGCCCGCAGACCGGCCTGAACTCCGCCGACATGGTGTGGGAGCAGGTCGTGGAGGGCGGCATCACCCGCTTCGTCGCGGTCTTCCACTCCAGCCCGCCCCCGGAGATCGGCCCGATCCGCTCGGTGCGGCCCATGGACGCCGCCATCGCCGGCCCGCTGCGCGGGCTGTTCGCCTTCTCCGGCGGCGGTCCCGACTTCGTCCGGGCGATCGCCGATACCGGGATGCAGGTGCTCAGCCAGGACGCCGGCGCTGCCGGGTTCTTCCGGTCGAGCAACCGCTCGGCGCCGCACAACGTGTACGCGGACCCCGCGGCGCTGCTCGCCCAGGCCGACGCCGCGCACCTCGCCGCGCCGCCCGCGCAGTTCCAGTTCGTCCCCGTCGGCTCGCCGCCCACCGCCTTCGTCCAGGGTGCGCCCACCGCCTCGCTGCAGCTCAAGCTCTCCGGGACCGGCCGCCCCACCTGGACCTGGGGTCCGGCCGAGGCGGCGTGGCTCCGCTCCGAGGGCACCACTCCTGCGACGGAGGCCGACGGGGCCCGGGTACGCACCAACAACGTCGTGGTCCTGCGGGTCGACGTCGTCAACACCCCGTACCGCGACCCGGCTGGTAACCCGGTGCCCGAGACCCGCATGGTCGGCAGCGGCGAGGCGCTGGTCGCGAGCGCCGGCAGCACGATCGCCGCGACCTGGACCAAGGCGTCGGAGACGGCGCCGGTCGTCCTCACCGGACCGGACGGCCTGCCGGTGCAGCTCGCACCGGGCAACACGTGGGTGGAGCTCGTCCCGAGGGCCACCGGCTCGGTCACCCTGGGCTGACCCTGCCCGGGGGCGAGATCTGCACACTCGCCCCCATCAGCCGCCTGAAGAGGGCGAGTGTGCAGATCTCGTCAGGGGCGGGCCGCCGGGGACAGCGGAGGTCCGTGGCCGGTGCCGTGCACGAGGACCTCGCCGCCGGGGTCGGTGCCGGGGCAGAACAGCCGCAGCGGTACCCCGCGCGGGTTCGGGCCGGGGTCGGGTTCGTAGGAGAGCCGCCAGACGCCGGCGGTGAGCTCCTCCACCTGCTGCCACTCGCCGGGGTCGACGTAGGACCGGACGATGCTGTGCCACACCACCGGAACGGCGGTGTCCTGGGTGTGAGTGGCGGCGAGCCGGTGGGTGAGCCACTCGGCGGCGCCGGCCGGCTCGACGGGCACCCGGTATGACTCGGCGACGGCGAGTGCGCCGCGCAGGCGCCGGAACCGGTCCACCTGGTCGCCCCAGACGCTGGCGGTCAGGCGCAGTCGCGCCTCCTCGTCGCCCGGGTCGAGCGGTGCGCGGTCGCAGCCGGCCCGCTCGGCGATCCGCAGGCCGGTGGTGTCGAGGTCCAAACCCGGAGCGGGCAGCCGGCACGGTGAGTCGGGCGGTCCCCGGACGTCGCCGAAGCGGAACCGGTCGACGAGGAGGTTGAGCCCGGCGGAGGCGCCGATCTCCAGCAGCCGCAGCGGGCGCCCGCCGGTGCGGTGGGCCACCTCGGCAAGGCCGACGAGCAGCGGGACGGTGCGGCCGACCTCGTTGGTCTGGCAGGGCAACCCGGTCAGTTCGCGGACCTGGTCGGTCTCCCGTTCCAGGACCCGGCGGGCCGGGTGCCACGCCAGCTCCGGGGCCTCGGTGCCGCCCACGGTCGGGTAGTGCGCGGCCAGTTCCGCCGCCTGCCCGGTGAGCACCAGGCGGTGCAGCGCCGCGGCGAACCGGAGTGGCAGTGCGGACCCCGGCGGGTCGTCGGCGTAAGGATCCAGCACCGCGCGGGTTATGCCATCGGCGTCCCAGTCCTCGGCGGCACCGAGGAGGAGGGCCTGCATGAGCGGAGAGCCGCGCTCGGCTGGGTGGTCGGCGTGCTCCCGGAACACCTCGGCGACCGTCGATGGCATGCACGCATCCTGGCAGCGCCGCGGCGGCGCCGGCCCGGAGCTCCCGCGACGCTCGGTGATCATCCGCCGGGGCGGGTTCCCGGATCGTGCTCGATGCGGTCCTGCCGCAGACGCCATCGGCGGAGTCGCACCGACTGGTCGCTGCGTCCCAGTCGAGCTGCAACCTCGTGGACGGGCCCCCTGAAGAGGTCGGCATCTTCCGCGGCCGTCCATCGTCGGGACCCTGCTGTCGGGCGGGCTCGCATGCCCGGTGGCCTTGTCCAGGCAGCCACGCGCGTGCCGGCGTCACGCTTGCGGCCCAGCGCGAGACAGTCAGCGGGATAGAGCCAGGCGGCCAACGCGGCAGCTGGCTCTGCCGCCACCATCGGGTTGTACACCCCGTCGCGTGCATTCCGGCGAATTGTCGGTGAGTTCCGGTGACGGCGAGAGTCTGAGCGCAGAAGAATTCGGCAAGCGGTTGACTAGCGGTGACGAAGCTGATGAATGGCCGTCCCGTTCGAGTGAAGCCGACGCTCCCGTCTCCATCGATCAGGCCGCGCAGGTAATCGCGGGTGCTGAATGGGACGACGGGTGGCGCGATCGTTGCCGACTTTCGTCCGGCAGGCAGCCCGAGCTGAACGAGCTCACGACGAAATACCAGGTCGCACACCGACCAGGTTGCGGAGCGGTGAGCAGCGAAGTTGGTGACGCGCTGACGATAGGACACGCGCGAAGAGACGTCGAACAACGCTGCGAAAGAGTGCAGGATGTCGTCGTCTCTGTCGGACAGCTCGATCGTGAAACGACCCCGCTGACCGGTCCCGGCGTAGAGGCTCCCGTCAGTCTGCGCGAAGCCGAAGAAGTAGGCGTGCTCCGGGCGCAGAAGTTCGATGTGCGGCACGCGAAGAACGTATCCGCGACATCCGACAAAAATGCGCGAGACGGCTCGCGTCTTCGCCTGTCCAATTTTCCACGCGCGACGCCCGCGCAGCCCTGTGAATCGCCAGATTCAGCGATCCACGAGTCTGCGCGGATGACACGAATCAGATGGTGAGGAGGCCGTTCGGCTGCTCGCTGAGCCTGCCGCGGTCGACGGCGGTGACCAGTGCCTTCTCCAGGACGGCGGTGACCGTCGCGGAGCGGCGCTTGTGGCCGAACACCGCCGCGGTCTGGGTGAGCAGCTCGTCGCGCCGCATCCCGGCCGACGCCCGGCACAGCGCCACCATCGCGTTGCCGATCTCCTCGGCCGCCACGTGGTCGATGGCCCGGTCGGTGCTCGACACCTGCCGGCGGAAGCCCTCGTAGGCCTCCGGCTGCACGCCCTCGGGCCACAGGAAGTCGTCCTGCACGGCTGACGGCGGCAGCAGCGACAGCAGCATCTGCTTGCGCGACTCAGTGGCCCGGTTGAGCCCGAACGCCGCGACGGTGAGCTTGGCCAGTCGGTCGACGTGGATCGGGCCCTCAGCCTTGATCCCCGCCGTCATCACCCGGCGGACCACCCGCGCCGCCTTCGAGGCCGGCAGGTCGTCGAGCACCGACTTCTCGCCGGCGGACTTCGGGATCCACGGCACGAACGGCGACTCGCCGTCCATCGGCACCGGCCCGGAGGCACGCCGGTTCGGCTTCGGTGCCGGCTTCGCGGGTGCGGGCACGGCCACCGACGCGGTCACCGACGAGCGCAGCGCCGCCACGCCCTTGAACGACTCGAGCGCCGCCGTCGGCAGGGGGATGGGTTCGGGTGCGGGCTCCGACACCGGTGCGGCGTCGACCGCCTCCACCAGCCGGTCGACCACGGTCGCGGGCTCGAGCAGCCACGCCGGCAGCCAGACCCGCTCGACCACGGGCCAGCGCAGCAGGTCGCCGAGCACCTCGACCGGCAGTCCGTCGCGGTCGCCGACCGTGCCGCGGCGCGCCCACGACGGGCCGTCGAGCAGCACCGCCGCCACCGGTGTCTCCGGGTCGACATGTCGAGAGATCGACAGGTCGATCCGGAACTCCGAGAGGCCGACGTCCGTACGCACGACGAGGCCGCGCTCCCGCAGGGCCGCGGCGATCTCCTCGCGGTGCCGGTCGACGACGGCGACCGACCGCGGCGCCCGCGGCAGCACGTCGGTGCCCCGCTCGGCCATGTCGAGGTAGGCCCGCAGGTGCTTGATGCCGATCGACGACGTCTCCTCCGCGCGCAGCTGCTCCGGGTCGAAGGAGGAGAAGACGACGACCTGGCGCCGGGCCCGGGTGATCGCCACGTTGAGCCGCCGCTCGCCGCCGCTGCGGTTGAGCGGGCCGAAGTTCAGCGGCAGCGTGCCGTCGGCGGTGGGTGAGAAGCCGGTGGAGAAGAAGACGACGTCGCGCTCGTCGCCCTGCACGTTCTCCAGGTTCTTGACGAACAGGCCCTCGCCGTCGGTGCGGTCCAGTGCCGCGGCCAGCCGCTCGTCGTCGGCGTCGCGCAGCAGCGACTCGATGTAGGCGCGCTGCTGGGCGTTGAACGTGACGACGCCGATCGAGGGCACCGCGTCCACGCCGTCCCACTTGGGCACCGCGTCGAAGCGCCGGCGGATCTCGGCGACGATCGCCTTGGCCTCGATCGGGTTGGTGCGCAGCAGTCGCCCGGCACCCGACCGGTGGAAGGTGCCCTGCACCCGCACCAGCGAGACGCCGCGGCCGTCCGGCTCGGCGGAGGGGCGGCCGTGCGTCGGCGCCGGGAAGGAGGACAGCCGGTTCTCGTAGTACTGGTTGTTGGAGAACGCGATGAGCGACTCGTCCTGGCTGCGGTAGTGCCACGACAGCCAGTGCCGGGGCACCCGCGCCTGCACGCACTCGCTGAGGATCGACTCCTCGTCCTCGACGGCGGTCTCCACCTCGACGACGTCGTCCGACGGCGAGGCGGTCGGCTCGAGGAAGGACGTCGGCGGCATCTGCTTGGAGTCACCGACGACGACGGCGGCCTTCGCGCGGCCCAGCGCACCGACCGCGTCGGCCACCCGGATCTGCGACGCCTCGTCGAACACCACCAGGTCGAACTGGGCGGCCGCGGCCGGGAAGAAGCGGGCCACGGAGTCCGGCGAGACCAGCACGCACGGCATCACCGAGGTGACCAGCTCGCCGTACTGCGCCAGCAGCTGGCGCACGCCGAGCCCGCGGCGCTGCTTGGCCAGCTCGCGCTGCAGCGCGCCGACCTGGCCGGCGCCCGAGGCGGCGTCGAAGGGCCGGGCGGACAGCACCGACGCCGGCAGCGCCGCGGTCAGGTGCTCGCGCACGGCCCGCGACACTGCGGTGAACCGGTCGATGGCCTTGGCGTGCGCGCCCTCGTCGAACAGGTCGAGCCCGGTGGCGTCCAGCCGCTCGGCCACCGAGGCCGTGGCGAGGCCGCGCTCGAGCGCCCGCGTGGCGTCGTCCGCCGGGATCGCGCCGGTGACCAGCAGCCGGCGGGCGTCGAACAGCCCCGCGTAGCGCAGCGGCTCGAGGGTGTCGAGGAAGGTGACCCAGCGGCGCAGCGACATGAGCACCGAGCCGTCGGTGCCGCGCTCGGGCCGGGTCATCGACCAGCGCAGCGTGAAGCCGTCGTCCCCGGCCCAGGCGCCCAGCTCCTCGGCGCTGCTGCCGCACACGGTCAGCAGCGCGCTCACCGAGTCGCGCAGCCGTGCCACCGCCGAGACCGCGGCCGGGTCCGTCGGGATGCCGGCCACGATGAGCTTGCGCAGTGCGACGTGGAACGGCGACGACCCGTCGACCGCCTGCCCGGCCCGGCGCAGCCAGGTGACCTGGCGCTCCAGCAGCTGCGGGTCGACGAACGGGTTCCAGCCCTCGGGCGCGACCATCCCGGGAAGGGCGTTGATCCGGCCGGCGATCTGCTGCACCGCCGTCTGCACCCGCCACAGGCTCTCCACGAGAGCGGGGACGTCCTTGGGCTTGACCTTGGCGGCCGCGCGCAGGTGCGGGGCGAGCCGGTCGCGGACGGCGACGAGCCGGCGCCGCCGGCCCCACCACGACGACGCGGCGGCGGTCTGCGCGGCCACGTAGATCTCGGCCAGCGGCAGGCCGAGCACCTCGGGCGCCACCAGGTCCATCCCCGGGTGCCGGAAGGCGATGAAGGCCGCCACCTCACCGAGGGCGGCGCCCGTCGCGGCGGTCCACCGGCCGGAGAAGGTCTCGTCGAGCACGTCGAGACCCACCGGCGGGCCGCTGAGCAGGTGGACCAGTGCCGCGAAGTCCTCCGGTGTGCGGGCGTGCCGCAGCACGCCGGTCAGCTCCGGGAGGCCGGCGAGCGCGCGGACGGCGGCGTCGACCTCGGTGGCCGCGGACTGGGCGGCGGGCAGGTCGATGGCGGGGGAGTCGACGAACGCCCACGGGTGACGCAGCGAGGGCCGGGTCAGGTCGGCGATCTCGGGCAGCAGCGCCAGCGCCCGCCGCACCTGGGTGAGCACCTCGGTGGGCGCGTTGGCCACGAACGGCAGCGGGATCGGCAGCGGGTCGACGTCGGTGCCGGCGGTCAGCTCCGCCGTGCGCGCCGAGTACAGCGACAGCCCGGCCGCGTTCTCGGTGTGCAGCCGGTCGGCGTAGTGGGCCAGCAGCCGGCGGGCCGAGCGGAGGTTCTCCGAGTCCGCGGCCAGGCCCTGCTCGTCGACGGCGACGGCGTGCTCCAGCGCCAGCCGGATCTGCGCCCGCACCATCGAGGCGCGGCTGCCCTTGTCGTGCAGGTCGAGGGCGAACATGCCCATGCCGACGGCGTCGAGGCGGCGGGCGACGACGTCGAGCGCCGCCCGCTTCTCGGCGACGAACAGCACCCGCTTGCCCTCGGCGACCGCCCGGGTGAGCAGGTTGGTGATGGTCTGCGACTTGCCGGTGCCGGGTGGCCCCTCCAGCACGAAGGTGCGCCCGGCGCTGGCCTCGGCGATCGCGCGCAGCTGCGAGGCGTCGGCCGCCACGGGCAGCTGACCGGCCAGGTCGTCGAGGTCGACCCACTCGCCGGAGGCGATGGCGGGGTCGGTGAACGGCTCGGTCGGCTGGTGCACCAGGTGGGAGACCAGCGGGTTCTCCGCGAAGTCGCCCCAGTGCTCGTCGAGGTCCTTCCACAGCCGGTACTTGGCGAACTGCAGGAGGGCGAGGTCGGCGGTCGCCTCGATCCGGTAGGGCAGGCCGTGGCCGACCAGCGCGACGCGCATCGCCTCGAACGCCGCCTCGACGTCGAGGGTGCCGTCGGCGGTCTCGGTCAGCGTCGGGACGACGAGGCCGTGCAGCTGGCGCAGCTTCTCCAGCAGGCAGTAGTTCGGCGTGCTGCTGCCCGACTCGTCGAGCGCGAGCCGGTAGGAGCCGGTGCGGCTCAGCGGGGTGAGGGTGACCGGGATGAGCACCAGCGGCGAGCGCAGCGGCCGGCCGTCGAGCTCCCAGACCAGCGAGCCCAGCGCCAGGTAGAGGTTGTTGGCGCCGGTCTCCTCGAGCACCGTCTTGGCCCGGTAGGCGAGGTTGCGCAGCCGGGGCAGGTAGCCGCCGGTGGTGACGTCGGCGTGCACCTCCCGGCGCTCGGTCAGGAGGTCGGCCAGCTGTGCGTCGGGCAGCTCGCGGGCGCTGTCGATACCGCGCTCGGTCTGGACCGCGGCCAGCTTGTCGCCGGGCAGCAGGGTGATCGGCGTGCCGTCGTGGACGAACCGCTCCAGGACCGGCAGCGAGGAATCGGGCACGTGCAGCGCCAGCCCGGTCCGGTCGGTGTAGTTGATCAGCCGGTTGCGCAGGCTGAGGTCGAGCAGGGCGTTCTTCCACTGCTGCACCCGCGCCGGCGCCTCGGGGCGGGGCGACGCCGTCGTCGTCCCCTCGATCGGAGCCGGGGCGCTGTGCACCGCCGCCCGGTACTCGACCACCTGCAGGACGCCCTGCTCGTCGCGGGCGCGCGCGGGCAGCGGGACGATGCCGTCGCGCCGGGCGCGGTGCACGTCGGTGACGCCGACGATGCGGTCGAGCTCGCCGGAGAGCCAGCCGGCGTAGGCGGGGGAGTGCAGGTCGGCGCCGTCCTCGCCCATGCTCGTGAGCAGCGTCGTCTCGACCAGCCGGATCAGCCCCAGGTCGACCAGGTTGACCAGGCCGGCGGCGTCGGTGGTGGCCGCGGACTCCGCGCTGCGCTCCTCGCGCCAGTAGCCGAGGAAGGCGTGTGCATCCCCCACCCTCCCGCCGACTGCGTCGCCGCCACGTCCCGGTATGGCGTCGCCGCCGGCCAGCCACAGCAGCGGCCGGATGCCGGCCTGCTCCAGGGCGGCGGCGAGCAGGACCACGGTGTCCAGCGGCGTGCCGACCCGCCAGGTCAGGACGTCGCCCGGCGTCCGCACCTGCTGGCCGAGGTCCGACCAACTGGCCGGGGGCTCGCTGTACCGGATGCCGCGGCCGCGCAGGGTCGCGGCGATCGCGGCGACCACCTCGTCGACCCGCTCGGCGGTGGCGGCGTAGCCGACCAGCGCGCCGCTGCCGGTGGTCCGCTCCAGGTGGTCGGCGGCCTCGGACACCAGTGCGGTGACGGCCGGGTGGTTGGGCATGACGTGCGCGGCGAGCATCTCCAGCGCCAGCGGCAGGGGAGAGGCCAGCCACTGGTTGGCCGCCAGCACCTGCACCGGCCGGCTCGCCTCGCCGACGACTGTCGGCTCGCCCCCGCCCGCCCCGTCCCCGTCGTCGGTCAGCACCTCGACGTCGATGACGCCCGGCCGCTGCTCCTCGACCTGCAGCATCGCGGCCGGGTCCATGACCAGGCCGACATCGGTGAGCACGGTGCTGCGCCCGGCCTCGACGTCGGCCAGCAGCTCGACGGGTCGCGCGATCGGGCCCTCGGCGTCGCGCACCGACAGTCGGACCGTCGCGCCGCGCAGCGTCCGGTCGGACGTGAGCGCGAGCCGGGGGACGACGGGGATGCCGTTGTGGGCCAGGGCGTAGCTGAGCACCGGGGTGGACGTGATCTCGACGGAGACCGCCGCCGTCCGCGGCGCCACGGCGTCGCGGAGGTCGACATCGACGGAGCTCTCCATGCCACCTGTCTACCCGTTGGGCCGGAGCGGTTCCCTCATGCTCCCCGACGGGTGGGGCGGATGTGACACCTGCGCCGGGATGCCGCCAGGGATCACAGGTCGGGTGCCGCTGGACGGTCAGGGACGACGCCCTTTCTGCCGACTCGCGCGACGCCGGTCGGTTCCGGATCGCCGGGGCGGGTGGGAAGCTGGTGACTCCTGACGGCCGGAGGTGGCATGACCCACTCGCCCGAGCTCCGCGTCGCCGACCGTGACCGCGCCGCGGCCGCGGACCGGCTGCGAGCGGCCCACGACGAGGGTCGTCTCGATCTGCTCGAGTACGACCGGCGGCTGGCCGACGCGTACGCGGCGGTCACCTACGGGGACCTGGACCGGTTGTTCACCGACCTGCCGCCGACGTCGTCCGTACCGGCCTACTCGGTGTCGACGGCGGCGGTCGCGGCCCGTGCGGCAGGTCGCTCGGTGGCCCGGCGTCCGGCCGGCTTCCCGCTGGCGCTGAAGATCCTCTGGACGGTCTGGGCGAGCGTGGTGGCGGTCAACGTCACGGTGTGGCTGCTGGTCAGTCTCGGGGTGTCCGACCCGGTCCACTTCTGGCCGATGTGGCTGGCCGTCCCGGGCGTGCTGCTGGGCATCGGGACGACGATCACCATGCACGTCCGCAACAACGCGAGTTGACCGGTCGCGGGTCGCCCCGCCCCCCGACGAGATCTGCACAGTGGCCCTCATCAGGGAGCTGATGGCGGCGAGTGTGCAGATCTCGTCGGATGGAGAGGCCGGTCGTGCTGACAGCGACCGGGCACGGTACGAACGTGCCGTGAGCGAACCGCAGCGGTACGAGTCCGGACTCATCGTCGAGAACCGCGGGCACCTGCGCGTGCTCACCCTCGACCGTCCCGAGCGGCGCAACGCGCTCTCCTCCGAACTGCAGGCCGACCTGGTCGACCAACTGCTCGACGCGGGGGAGGGCGGCACGGTGCGCGCCATCGTGCTCACCGGCAACGGACCCGCCTTCTGCGCCGGCTTCGACCTCAAGGAGATCCGCGAGAAGGACGAGCGCGGCGAGCGCTTCCGGCCGCCGATGAACCGCCCTGGCCGCTCGGTGTTCGAGGTGGTCACCGAGACGCCGGTGCCCATCGTCGCCGCCCTGCAGGGGCACGCGGTCGCCGGTGGTTTCGAGCTGGCCCTCGCCTGCGACATCCGCATCGGCGCACCCGGCATCAAGCTCGGCCTGCCCGAGGCCACGATCGGCATGGGCGCCAACTTCGGCTCCGTCGTCCTGCCCAAGCGCATCCCCATGGGCATCGCGATGGAGATGCTGCTGACCGGCGACTACGTGAGCGCCGAGGAGGCCGCCCGCTGGGGGCTGCTGAACCGGATCGTCGAGCAGGAGGCGGTGCTGCCCACGGCGCTCGAGCTCGCGGAGCGGATCGCCGGGAACGCCCCGATCAGCGTGCGCCGCATGAAGGAGACCGCGGTCAAGGGTGTGGAGCTCCCGCTGTGGCAGGCGTTGCGCCTGGACGTCGGGCCGAACCCCTACCTCAGCGAGGACCGGGCCGAGGGCATCGCGGCCTACCTGGAGAAGCGCCGCCCGGAGTGGCGCGGGCGCTGACCGCGGCGCGCCCGTGCCGGGCGCCGGGTGCTGGTGCAGCAGGTGCGCGTCCCCTAGGTTCCGCGCGGAGCCGGAACCGCCGGCCATCGACCAGAGGAAGCGGGCGCATGACCACGCCAGCCAGTCACCCGACCCCCGACTACGGGCAGTCCGAGACCACCGCGCAGACGCCGGACTTCGGCTACCCGGCCCCGCCGCCCATGCCGAGCGCCCCCCGCGCACGCGCAGTACGCCCAGCCGCAGGGCCCCGTCGGCAAGGTGCGCTCGACCGGCGTCGCCATCCTGCTGCTGATCGTCACCCTGGGCTTCTACTCGCTGTACTACTACTACGCGACCCACGAGGAGATGAAGAAGCACAGCGGCGAGGGCATCGGGGGCGTCCTCGCGCTGGTGCTGGCCATCTTCGTCGGCTTCGCCTCGCCCTTCCTGCTCAGCCACGAGGTCGGTGGCCTCTACGAGCGCCGCGGCCAGGAGAAGCCGGTCAGCGCGATGACCGGCCTCTGGTACATCCCGGGCATCCTGATCATCGTCGGACCCATCGTCTGGTTCGTGAAGACCAACGGCGCGCTCAACGCCTACTGGCGGAGCCAGGGCGCTCAGGGCTGAGCCGCTCTCCAGCGAGACCCTCGACCGGCCGCGTCGTCGCACCGCGACGGCGCGGCCGGTCCGCGTTCCGGTCCGCGTTCCGGTCCGCGTCCCGGGCCGCGCTCCGGAAGGCCCCACGGGACTCCGGCCGGTGCCACGATGCGGCTCTGTGATCCCGCCGCGAGGAGCCGGAATGTCCACGCCCGAGCACGAGTCCACGACGCCGACGCCGACCACGCAGTTCCCGGCCCCGGCCCCGCCGCCGCCGTCCCCGGATGCAGGACAGGGAGCCGAGCAGCCGCAGCCGTACGGCGCGCCCCCGCCCCCGCCGCCCGGTTACGGGCAGGCCATGCCCGCCCCGCCGGCGTGGTCGCAGTACGCGGCGCCCAGCGGCGCGCTGGGCAAGCGGCGCCCCACCGGGATGACGATCCTCCTGTTCCTCATCACCTTCGGGATCTGGGGCCTCATCTACTACTTCCAGACGCACGAGGAGATGAAGCGGCACACCGGCGAGGGCCTCGGCGGGATCGTCGCCCTGGTCATCGCGGTGGTGTTCGGGCTGGTCAGCCCGTTCCTGCTCAGCAACGAGGTCGGCAAGCTCTACGAGCGCCGTGGGCAGGCCCCGCCGGTGAGCGCGCTCACCGGGCTGTGGGTGTTCCCCGGCATCTTCATCCTCGTCGGCCCCTTCATCTGGTTCGTGAAGACCAACAACGCGCTCAACAGCTACTGGGAGAGCCAAGGGGTCACCCAGACCAGCCTGATCTGACGGGGCAGGATCGCCCGGTGCCGAGAACCAGCGCCGGGATCCTGCTGCACCGCCTCGGCCCCGCCGGCCGGGAGGTGCTGATCGGTCACATGGGCGGTCCGTTCTGGGCGCGCAAGGACGACGGCGCCTGGTCGATCCCCAAGGGCGAGCACGGCCCGGACGAGGAGCCGCTGGCCGTCGCGCACCGGGAGTTCGAGGAGGAGACTGGCTTCCCGGTGCCCGCGCCCGACCTCGTGCCGCTCGGGCAGCTCCGCGCGTCCGGGAAGGTGCTCACCGTGTGGGCGGCCGAGGGCGACCTGGACGCCGACGCGTGCGTCAGCAACACCTTCGACCTCGAGTGGCCGCCGCGCTCGGGCCGCATCCAGCAGTTCCCCGAGATCGACCGCGCCGCCTGGTTCGGGGTCGACGAGGCCCGGACCAAGCTCGTCCGCGGCCAGGTGCCGCTCCTCGACCGGCTGCTCGACGTCCTCGGCGAAGCCTGACGGCGAAGCGTTCCGGCGCCCCGCCGTCCAGGTGACGGTCCTGTTACAGGTCGTCCCATCGCGCCGGAACCGGCCGGTTCCCCGCGGCCGGCCTGTCAGGGTCCGACCCGACCGAGCACCACCGTCGACCGAGGAGGCGCCATGACCTGCACGCACTGCAACGCCGTCGAGCAGCGGGGCCGCTACTGCGTGGGCTGCGGCAAGCTCATGCCGCCGTCGCCGCTGCCCGCCCGCCGGGTTCGGCTCGCCCCGCAGCACCTCTTGGACGACGACACGCAGCCGGTGCTCCGGTTCGACGTGACGCCGCGCGCGCCGCGTCGCGAGGAGCTGCTGCCCACCCGCGTCGGCTGACCGCTCCGGGCGCCTCCGCGAGAGGAGGCGCCCGGAGCGGATCACCGGGCCGGGGTGAGCTCGCGCCCGGCCGGGTCCGGGGCCTCGCCGTCGGACTCCCGGATGCCGTACCGCGCGTAGAGCCTGCGCAGCGGCCCGGGGGCGTACCAGTTCGCCCGCCCGAGCAGCCGCATCGTCGCCGGCACGAGCAGGATGCGGACGATGGTCGCGTCGACCACGATCGCGATGAACATCGCGACGCCGATCATCTTGATGAAGGTGATCCCCGAGAACGAGAACGCGCCGATCACCACGAGCAGCAGCAGCGCCGCGCTGGTGATGATCCCGCCGGTGCGCTGCAGCCCCGCGGCGACCGCTCCCGTGTTGTCCCCGGTGAGGTCGTACTGCTCGCGGATCCGGGACATGAGGAAGACCTCGTAGTCCGTCGACAGCCCGAAGATGATCGCCAGCACCAGGATCGGCTGCGTCGCCTCGATGAACCCCGTCGGCGTGAAGTCGAGGAACCCCGACAGGTTGCCCTCCTGGAAGATCCACACCAGGGCGCCGAACGACGCCCCGAGCGAGAGCACGTTCATCAGCAGCGCCTTGATCGGCAGCACGATCGATCCGAACGCCAGGAAGAGCAGCACGAACGTCGTCGCGATCACGAACGCCGCCATCCACGGCAGCAGCGACGCCAGGCTGTCGAGCAGGTCCTCCAGCTCGGCCGTGAACCCACCGATCAGCACCTGGCCGCCGTCGGGCGGGGAGAGGCCGCGGAGCTCACCGACCAGGTCGCGGGCCTCGGTCGACAGCGGCTCGCCCGCGTAGGCGATGTCCACCCGCGCCGTGCTGCCGGCTGCGTCGACGACGGTGGCCCCCTCGACGCCGGGCAGCCCGGCGACCGAGTCGACGTAGGCCTGCAGCGCGGAACTGCCCGCGGGGGAGTCCACCGGGTCCCCGAGCAGGACGACGGCGTCCATCGGGCCGTCCGGGTTCGGTGGGAAGTCCGCCCGGATGGTCTCGGTGACCACCCGACTCTCGGTGCCCTCGGGCAGCGCCCGCTCGTCGACGCCCCCGAACTGGATGCGCAGGAACGGCAGGGCCAGGAACACCAGCAGCGCCGTGACCGCCACGGCGTAGACGACCGGACGGCGCATCACGCTGTGCGCGATCCGCGCCCACGCGCCCCGTTCCCCGGGGGCCGACATGGCCAGGTCGGCCCTCGGGGCACGGCGGAACACCCGGCGCAGCCACGGCCGCACCGACAGGGCGTCGACCTTCGGGCCGAGCATCGCCAGCAGGGCGGGCAGCAGGGTGAGCGCCGCGAGCATCGCGATGAGGACGGCGCTGGTGCCGCCGAAGCCCATCGAGCGCAGGAAGACCTGCGGGAAGATCAGCAGCCCGGCGAGCGAGACCGCGACGGTGACCCCGGAGACGGCGACCGTCCGGCCCGCCGTGGCCATGGTGCGGGCCAGCGCCGCCTCGGTGTCGGGCTGGCGGCGGATCTCCTCGCGGAACCGGCTGACCATGAACAGGCCGTAGTCGATGGCCAGACCCAGCCCGGTGATCGTGACGACGTTGACCGCGAAGATCGACACGTCGGTGACCTCTGCGAACCCGCGCAGCGCGGCGAACGAGCCGAGGATCGCCACCACACCGATGGCCAGCGGCAGCCCGGCGGCCGCGACGCTGCCGAAGATGATCAGCAGCAGCACGGCGAGGATCGGCAGCGAGATCATCTCGGCACGCGCGATGTCGGAGCTGACCTGCTCGTTGATGTCCCGGTTGATCGTCGTGCCGCCGCCGAGCCGCGTCTCGACCGGGCCCAGGTCCTGTGCGGCCAGCGACGCCTCGACCCGCTCGAGCCCCTCGGTGCGCCGGTCCTCGTCGCCGGCCAGCGTGAGGACGGCGTACGTCGCGCTGCGGTCCTCGCTGACCAGGGCTGGGACGCCCGTGCCGAAGAAGCTGACCACCTCCTCGACGACGTCGTCGGGGAGCCCGGCCAGGCTCTGCTGCACGGCCCCGGCGTAGGCCGGGTCGTCCACCGTCAGGTCGTCGCTGGAGTAGAGGACGACGACGTCGGTCCCGCCGCGGCCCAGGTCGCGGGTGGCGATCTCGGCGGCCCGCGAGCTCTCGCTGTCCGGGTCCTCGAAGCCGCCGCCGGTCATCGCGCCGAAGACCCCGCTGCCCCAGACCCCGCTGCCCCAGACCCCGGCGAACACGACGAAGACGAGCGACACCGCGACGACCCAGCGGCGGCGGCGGTACATCAGCCGCCCGAGGGCCTCGAACATGGGAGCTCCCGTCGCAGGGGGTGACCGGTCGCGGGGATGCTCCCCGACCTGCCGGGGCATCCAGAGCGCTTGCGCGTCGACACGCTAGAGGGGAGGCGGAATCCGCGGAATTCCGCACCGCGTGGGTCCGGAAGTGGCCGCGTGACCCGTCTCACTGCTAGCAATCTGCTTGCAGGAGTTAGCACTTACCCCGATCGGGGCATGCACGAGGACGTCAGCAGAAAGACCCCGCTGCCCCCGGCCCGCAAGCTCGGCCGGGTCCCTGCACCGGGGCCGACGACAAGTCTGGAGTTACCCGCAATGAGCGACACCAACGCCAAGCTCATCAACCAGCTGCGTGCGCTGGTCCTGCTCACGCAGACCGAGGAGCAGGTCGCACGCACCCGCATCTCGCAGGCCCGCACCGACGCCGTGCGCCGCGAGCTGACCCAGAACGCCGACAACGCCGCCGCGCGGACGCTGGAGATCACCGACCAGCTGCGTGCGCTCGGTGGCGTGCCCGACGTCGTCACCCCGGCCGTCGGTCGCCTGTCGGCCACGCTGAAGGCGACCTTCGAGCAGGCCGCGCCGTTCGAGGAGGCGCTGTTCACCGACCTGCAGCTCGAGCACCAGCTGCTCGACCGCGCCACCTACGTGAAGGTGCTCGCCGACCAGGCCGGCAAGGCCGACGTCCGCAAGCTCGCCGAGAAGCTGATCGAGGCGCACAAGGCGACCGTCGAGTGGCTCACCGTCGTCCTCGCCGAGGAGGCCATGGGCGGCCCCGTCGCCCTCGTGCCCACCCCGGTGCAGAAGGTCGCCGGTGGCGTGGCCCGCGCGGTCAACGCCCCCGTCCGCTTCTGGGCCAACACGGTGAACAACGCCGTCGACACCGTCAAGCACGCCGGTGAGGAGACCTCCGACCGGTTCTCCGCGGTGACCGACCGCGCCGCCGCGCTCGGCGACGCCGTGCGCGAGACCCTCACCGCCGGCCGCAGCGCCACGCTGCGCCGCGCGGAGCAGGTCGCCGGACGCGAGGGCAACCAGGACGCCGCCAAGGCTGCCCGGTCCGCCCGCGAGGAGCTCGGCGACGTGAGCTCCGACGAGCTGCCGGTGAAGAACTACGACTCGCTGTCGGTGAACGAGGCGGTCAAGGCCGCCAAGGGTCTCAAGGAGCCCCGCGACATCCGCGTGGTCATCGCCTACGAGGAGGCCCACAAGAACCGGGCCGGCGTCGTGAGCGCCCTGCAGACCCAGCTCGCCTCGCTGGCCAAGGAAGCGGTCGGCGTCAACAGCTGAAAGAGGACCCCGTCCTCCTCACCCCTCGCACGCTCGGGGTGAGCCTCGGGACGGGGCCATGAACCGCCTGACAGGGCCCGCACCCCCACCCGGGGTGCGGGCCCTGTCGCGTGTGCGGACGGTGAATCAGCGCACCGGTCGGGTGAGATGCGTCCCCCGCCGGTTTGCCACGCCGAGGAGGTGGGGGACACCTCGTGCATGAGCATCACTCCCGAGGACCTGGCGGCCGAGTCGCTGACCACGGCCGCCACCCGGCTGGATTTCCTCAGCCGGCGTGACAACGGCAGCACCGCCCTGAACACGGTGCGCGACGACGACGAGGACGACTGGAGTTCGCTCAAGGCCCACGACACCTCGCTCGACACCGCCGAGGCCCTGGAACTGCTGGCTCTCGGCGAGGTCGTCTCCCGCAAGGCGCACGACAGCCAGCTCATCGGCATCCGGGCCGCACTGCGCGGCGGGGCCGGCTGGGAGCAGATCGCCCGGGCACTGGGGGTCACCCCGCAGCAGGCGTGGGACACCTTCCTGGCGTCGGTCGAGCAGTCGCTGGACGACGACGCGGCCGCGTCCGCCCGCGAGCTGGCCGGCTCCCGTCCCGCTCGCTGAGGACCCTCCGCCCGGCTACCAGCGCAGCGGCTGGATCGAGCGCGAGTTCGCGGTGTGGCAGGGGCGGCAGTGCCCCCACGTCACGATCTGCAGGGGCGTGGCGGTGCCCCCGCACTCGGGGCACTCCACCGGCTCCTGAGCGCGGGCGCGGGCCTCGGCGATCTCGGTGGACCGCTCCTCGTGGAGGGCCCGGTCCCCACGGCAGGGGCAGCCGAGGTGGGCTTCAGCGCAGCGTCCGTGATCGGCGTGAACGGGGTGCCTCCTGGAGACGCCGCAGCGGGAACCGTGCGGACACGCCTCACGCTACCGGGCGGCACCAGCCCCTGGCGCCCGTGCGTGACGACCGATCTGGTGGGCATGACCCGATCGGGTGCCCTGCCGCCCCGCCGGGCCCCCCCGCCCCAGCCGTCGCCGGGACGGTCGCGCACGACCTCCGGAGGAGCCGCCATGTCCACCGCCCCGCAGCCCCCACGCGACGACGACCCCGACCTGGCGCACGGGGAGTCGACCGAGGCCGGTCGCAGGCGCGGCCGGTTGCTGATCCCCGCCGTCTTCATCGCGGGGATCGTGCTGATCTTCCTGTTCATCCTGCTGGTGAGCCAGCTCAACCAGTGAGCCGGAGCGCCGCTCAGCGGTGCAGCAGGGCGAACGTGGCGACGGCGTGCCCGATGGCCCGGCCGTCCTGCTCGACGTCGGCCTCGCAGACGGTCAGGTGCTCGCCCTTCGTGCGCACCCGCGCGGTCACCTGCAGCGCGCCCGGCTTGCCCGGCCGCAGGTAAGTCACCGTGAGCTGACTGGTCGCCGGGACGTCGTCGTCCCCGGTGGCCGTGCGCACCGCCGTCCCCATCGCCGTGTCCACCAGCGTGGCGAGCACGCCGCCGTGCAACGTGCCCGCGGGGTTGAGGTGCTCCTCGGTCACCTCGAAGGCGACCCGGGCCGATCCGTCGTCGGCGGCCTCGACCGTCGCGCCCAGTCGTCCCGCGAACCCGCCCCCGTCGTCAGCCATGGAGCGCGGCTACCCGGAGCGGCGGCCGGCACACGCCCGCCGGCGGCTACGCCGCCCGCCGCACCCCGTCGAGGGCCGAACGGTCGCCGGCCTGGGAGGCGGAGATGACGCTGAACGAGCCGTCGGACTCCAGCACCACCGCCGCGACGCTGCCCAGGTCCCCGCTGCCGGTCGCCCGGACGGCCTGCCGGATCTCGTCCTCGGTCACCCGCTGCTCCTTCAGCGCGTGCGGCAGCAGCCGGCCGTCGTCCAGCAGCAGGGTGGGCCGCGCCGTGACCACCGACCGGCCGCCCGGCAGGTGGGTGGTCGTCCAGGCCACCGCGAACTGCAGGAACGCGAGCAGGGCCAGCGCCGTCGCGCCTTCGGCCCAGGACACGTCGCTGCTCAGCAGGATGGTCGCCAGCGTGGAGCCGAGCGCCACGCTCACCACCCAGTCGAAGGCGTTGAGCTTGCTGAGCGTGCGCTTGCCGGTCGCCCGGAGCACCACGATCACGGTCACGTAGGCGGCGGCGCCCACGGCGAGGACGCGGACGATGTCGGACCAGGAGTCGAACCACATGAGAGGAGCCCTACCCCGTCCGGCCGGATGACCCGTCCTTTGGCAGGGTGACCGGGGTGGCATGGCTCGACTGGTCGATCACCGCGGCGGGGGTCCTCGTCGTCCTGGTCGCGCTGCGGGACATCTTCCACACGCTGTGGCACCCCAGCGGCCGCGGCAGCATCAGCTCGCGGGTCATGCGTGCCGTGTGGTGGGTGGGTCGACACCTGCGGAAGCGTGGTGGTGCCGGGGTGCAGACCGGCCCGGTCGCCCTCGGCGCCGTGATCCTCGCCTGGATCGTGTTGCTGGTGACCGGCGGCGCCCTGGTCTACGGGCCGCACCTGCCCGAGGGGTTCGTCTTCCAGAGCGGGCTGGACGTCAGCGAGCGCAGCGAGGTGCTGGACGCGGTCTACCTCTCGACCGTCACCCTCGCCACGCTCGGCTTCGGGGACGTCGTGCCGGTGAGCGGCTGGCTGCGGATCGCGGTGCCGGTGCAGGCGCTGATCGGGTTCGCCCTGCTGACGGCGTCGGTGACCTGGGTGCTGCAGGTCTACCCGGCGCTGATCCGGCGGCGCGCGTTCGCCGTGCGGCTGGCGCAGCTGCGCGCGGTCCCGGCCGAGGAGCTGCTGCACGACCCCGACTCCAGCGTGGCCGCGCCGCTGCTGGAGAGCCTGGCGGGAACGCTGGCGCAGGTGCGTGTCGACGTCACGCAGTACACCGAGACGTTCTACTTCCGGGACGGCGACGAGGAGGCCGCGTTGCCGGCGATGCTCGGCGTCGCCGCCGGCCTCGCGCACGCCGGTCATTCCGCTCCTCGGCGGGACGTCCGGATCGCGGCCGGACTCCTGCAGGCGGCCATCGACGACTTCGCCCACGTCCTGGACGAGCAGTTCCTGCACGTCGGCGGGTCGACCGACGAGGTGCTGGCCGCCTACGCCCGCGCCCACGACTACGCCGGTCAGGACTGAGCGCCGGCCTCCTGCCGGTCGGCGGCCCGGCGGTACAGGACCCGCCCGGGCGCCGCGGTGACGCCGTGCACCACCGTGCTCGCCGCGACGACCAGGGTGCCGGCGGCCAGGACGGTCGGGTCGGCGCCCAGTCGCTCGGCCTCCATCGACAGGTAGAACAGCGCGGAGACCCCGATCGGGCCGAACCAGCCCAGGTGGACGGCGTCGGGCAGCCCCAGCCGCAGCGGGCGGCGCACCAGCAGCAGGACCGGTAGGCGGCGGAACAGCAGGACGGCGACGGCCAGCGCCGGACCCTGCCAGCCGAGGTCGGCCCACGCCGACCAGGGGAGGGCCGCCCCCACGGCGATGAACAGGGGGATCACCAGGAAGCGGTTGATCGCCTCGTCGATCGGGGCGTCGGTGGTCCGCTCCGGGCCCGAGGCCACCAGGTTGAACGCCAGGCCGCAGACGAACACCGCGAGCACGCCGTCGACCTTGATGATCCCGGAGAGGCCGAGGACCGCGAAAGCGAGGACGACGGTGAACAACGCCAGCGGACCGTGGTCGGTGGACCCGTGCTCCTCGCCGGCGCGCAGGGCCCGGCCACCCAGCCAGCCGAGCGCTGCCCCCACGACCACGGCGCCCGCCACCTGCCACAGCGACTCCAGGAGTGCCTCCCCGCCGGACAGGGGCCCGGCGAGCGCCACGGCGAGCAGGACCAGCGGCAGCGCCAGGCCGTCGTTGGCACCGGACTCCAGCGACAGGAGCTGCCGGTCCCGGGCCGGCAGGTCCTCCTCCGCGGGCCCGCCGGTCACGACGTTGGAGGCGAGCACCGGATCGGTCGGGCACAGCGCGGCGCCCAGCAGTGCGGCCGCGCCCAGTCCCAACCCGAGGAAAGCCGCGGAGAGCCCGGCGGTGACGACCGCCATGGCCGGCATCGCGACGGCGACCAGCAGCAGGACCGGACGAAGCCGCGACCGGGCGTCGCCGAACGGGTACCTCAGCGCCACCGACATGACCGAGATGGCCAGCAACAGCCGGGTCGCCGTGTGCAGCCAGGTCTGGTCCTCGGTCATCGGCGCCACGGGGAGCAGGTCGAGCACGGCGGGGCCGATCGCGATCCCCACCAGCAGCCCGACGAGCGGTTCCGACACGGGGAGCCGGCGCAGCCGGGTCGACAGCGCAGCCACCCCGATGGCGAGCAGGCCGCCGGTCAGCAGCAGTACGTCGGTGGTCATCGCACCGCCCTTCCCGGTTGCCCGGCCGATCATGCGGGCCGGTCAGGCGGCCGGATCAGCGGTCGCCGGCCGGTTCCGCTCCAGGAAGTACGCCCCGAGGGCTCCGGCCACGGTGGCGAAGACGGCCACCGAGTAGACGGCGAGGACGACGTCGAGGAAGCGCGCCAGCCCGCTGTCCGCGGAGAGCGGTCTGGCACTGACCGTGGCGAGGGCGGCGTCGTACAGGGCCACCGCGTAGTCGCCGTAGTCGCCCAGGACGTACAGCAGCTGGCTCGCGGCGAGGATGACGACGCCGGTGACGGCACCCAGCCAGCCGATCCGTCCGGAGAGCAGGCGGCCCGCCGATCGCGAGCCCCGGACCGCTGCCGAGAGCACGCCTCCGACGCGGGCCGTCCTCGCCACCCGCGCGAAACGCAGGAACGTGAGTGCGCGGAAGAACCGGAGGAACGGGATCGCCAGGAAGATCAGCTGTCACCAGTTGCGGGCCCAGAACCGGCGCTTGTCCTGCGCGGACCCCGCCCGGTAGACGAATTCGGCCACGAAGACGACCCAGGCCACCCAGCCGAACACGGTCAGGGCGGTCACGAGCCAGGGCTCCTCGGCCAGCGACTGCCCCAGCACCACCAGCACGAAGACCAGCCCCAGGATCCCCATCGGCTTGTCGAGCCGCCGGGCCAGGCCTTCGGCCTCGGGGGTCTCGTCGTGGACCGTCTCCTGTCTCTCCATGGGGTGCGCCTACCCCGTGAGGGCGCTCCCGGAAGTTTCTTCCACGGTCGTGTCGATTCCGGCGGGGCCCGATCGACGGAAAGGTAGAGCGGAACCCGCGCCGGTCACGAGGACCGGCTCCCGTTCGGATCGACAGGAGGAGTCCGATGCGCGTCATGGTGATCGTCAAGGCGACCGAGGCCAGCGAGCGGGGCGAGATGCCGAGCACGGGGATGCTCGAGGCGATGGGCGCCTACAACGAGGAGCTGGTCAAGGCCGGGATCATGCTGGACGGCGACGGTCTGCGCCCCAGCTCGCACGGGGCCCGCGTGCGGTTCGACGAGCAGGGCGGGGCCACGGTCGTCGACGGCCCGTTCACCGAGACCAAGGAGCTGGTCTCCGGCTACTGGGTCTGGGAGGTGTCCTCCAAGGAGGAGGCCGTCGAGTGGGCGCGGAAGGCGCCGTTCCGCGGCGGTGAGCTGGAGATCCGCCCCTTCTCCGTGCCGGAGGACTTCGGCGACGCCTTCACGCCCGAGCTGCAGGAGAAGGAGGACCGGCTGCGCGAGGCGACGGCGCAGCAACGCGGCGCGTGAGCACGCCCCCGTCGCCCGCGGCGTCGACGAACCTGCACAAGGTCGTCGACGCCGTCTGGCGCATGGAGTCCGCCCGGATCGTCGGTGCGCTGAGCCGGGTCACCGGCGACGTCGCCCTGGCCGAGGACCTCGCCCAGGACGCGCTGCTCGCCGCGCTGGAGCAGTGGCGGGACACCGGCGTGCCGGCCAAGCCGGGCGCCTGGCTGATGGCGACGGCGAAGCACCGGGCGATCGACACCTTCCGGCGCTCGGAGAACCTGCAGCGCAAGACCGCCCTGCTCGGCCGGGAGCTCCAGGAGGCCGAGGAGCCCGACTGGGCCGCCGAGCTCGACGAGGTCGTCGAGGACGACGTCCTGCGGCTGGTCTTCATCTCCTGCCACCCGGTGCTCTCGCGCGAGGCCCGCGTGGCCCTGACCCTGCGACTGGTCGGCGGCCTGACCACCGACGAGATCGCGCGGGCCTTCCTCGTGCCGGAGAAGACGCTGGCGCAGCGCATCGTGCGGGCCAAGCGGACTCTGAGCGCCGCGCGGGTGCCGTTCGAGATGCCGGCGGGGGAGGACTTCACCGCCCGCCTCTCCTCGGTGCTCGAGGTGATCTACCTGATCTTCAACGAGGGCTACTCGGCCACCGCCGGCGAGGACCTCGTGCGCCCCGCCCTGTGCCAGGAGGCGCTGCGGCTCGGCCGCGTCCTGGCCGGGCTGGTGCCGGGCGAGCCCGAGGTGCACGGACTGGCCTCCCTCATGGAGATCCAGGCCTCCCGGCTCGCCGCGCGGGTGGGCGCCGACGGCGAGCCGGTGCTCCTGGCCGACCAGGACCGCAGCCGCTGGGACCGGGTCCTCGTCACCCGCGGGCTGGCCGCGCTCGAGCGCGCCGAGGCGTCCGGCCGCGCGCTCGGGCCCTACGCGCTCCAGGCCGCGATCGGCGCCTGTCACGCGCGGGCCCGGAGCGTCGAGGAGACCGACTGGGTGCGCATCGCCGCCCTCTACGAGGCGCTGGCCGAGCTCACCGGTTCGCCGGTCGTCGAGCTCAACCGGGCGGTGGCCGTCTCGCGGGCGTACGGCCCCGGCACGGCACTGGAGCTGGTCGATGCGCTCACCGACGTGCCGGCGCTGCGCGGCTACCACCTGCTGCCCACCGTGCGCGGCGACCTGCTGGAGCAGCTCGGTCGCCGCGACGAGGCGCGGGCGGAGTTCGAGCGGGCCGCGTCCCTGACCCGCAACGAGCGGGAACGGACGCTGCTGCTCGACCGTGCGGTCGCCTGCGCCCCGCCGCTGCACGGCTGAGCGCCGCGGTCAGCCGGGGCCCGGACCAGGCGTCGATGCGGCCTCGGCGGTGGACCGCAGCCGCTCCAGCGTCGTCTGCATCCCCTCGCGCAGCAGGGTCCGCCGGTCGCCGCCGCGGAACACCTTCTCGATGACGAACCAGCCGATCCGCGTGAGCGGCCGCACCACCTCGTAGCTCTCGGTGACCCGCGTTCCGCCGTCGACCGGCTCGAACCGGTAGCGCCACGCGATCGTGCCGGCGAACGGCTCGGTGCGAGCGAAGGCGAACTCGCGGCCCGGCTCCGCGGCGACGACGACCGGCCGGTTCCGCCAGGTCTTCCCGTGCTCGTTCCGGTTCACCGCCTCGAACCGCGCCCCGAGGGCAGGGCCCTCGGCGCCGTCGAGCCATCGGCAGCTGACGATGTCGGGGCTGAACTCCGGCGTCCGGGTCACGTCGGCGACGAGGGCGTAGACCTCGTCCGGGGCAGCGGCGACGACGGTGCTCAGCTCGTCGCGGTCCAGCGTCTGCATGGCGACTCCTCAGGGGGTGTGGGCGGAGAGGAACAGGTCGATCGCTGCGTCGGTGAGCCGGCTGAAGCCGCCCTCGGCGAACGGTGCGCCGGGCTGGTTGGCCAGCTGCTGGGAGATCACGCCGCTGAGCACGATCGTCCACATGCGGACGGCGTCGTCGCTGGTGGCGGTGGTAGCGAGCTCGCCGCGCCGCACCGCCTCGGCGAGGTGGGTCCGCAGGTCGTCCATCGAGCGGACGGACCCCTCGAACACGGCGGGCGAGGGCTCGAACCCCGGTACCGGGCGCCAGTGCAGGAGCTGCGCCAGTGCGGGGTTCTCGACGGCCCAACGGACGATCGCACGCCCCCCGGCGCGCAGCGTCGGCACGCCGGGGGCCGCGCCCGACGCCGCGGCGCGCATGGCGGCCTCCTGCGCGGCCAGCCCCCGGGCGAACAGCGCGTCGTAGAACGCGTGCCGGGAGGGGAAGTACTTGTAGAGCGACGGGCCGCGGATCCCCATGCGGCGGGCGACCTCGGAGACGCTGAGGGCGCCGACGCCCTCGGCCGTCATGAGCTCCTCGGCGTGGTCCAGCGCCTCGGCCATCACGCCCGCCCGCCGCCGTTCCACCCGACCGAGGCTTGAGTCCGTAGCCACGGCTAGAGGGTGTAGCCGATCGCTCCCGTGGTCAAGAGGATCCGGTGTCAGTCCGGGCCGGCGTTCTCCTCGAGCTGGGCCAGGACGCCGCGCAGTCTCGCGACCTCGTCGTCGGCCAGGCCGGCGCGCAACCGCCCGTCGAAGGCGGCCGCGATGCGCCGCAGCCGCAGGAACAGCTGCCGCCCGGATTCCGTCACGGACACCTGGACGGCACGACGGTTCGACGGATCGCGCTCGCGGACGACCAGCCCGTCGCGCTCCAGCCCGTCCAGGTGGTGGGTGAGCGTCGGCTGCCGGATCCCGACCGCCGTGGCCAGCTCGGCCTGCGTACGGTGCTCCGCCCCGTCCAGCGCGAGCAGGACGCGCCACGTGGGCAGCGAGCCGCCCGCCGCGGCCAGGGAGCGGTCGAAGGCCCGGCTCAACTCCCGCGCGGTGCGGGCGATCAGGAGGTGGAGGAAGTCGTCCGCGGACTGCACCCGTCGACATTAGACGGCTAACAGTGAGACGTCTAAGGGTGATGCCGGGGGGCTGTCCGGTGGTTGCGGGGACGAGTCATGCTTAGGTGTGCCTTGCCTATCGGCCGGGCATCCACCGGCCCCGAAGCAGGAGGACCTCCACGTGACCAGCCCGCGCCGGGTGCTCACCGCTCTGCTGACCTCGACCGCCGTCGTCGGCGCCCTGGCCGCCTGCGGGGACTCCGAGGCGTCGGACGCCCCGACGCTCACCGTGTACAGCGCCCAGCACGAGAGCCTCGTCCGCACGATGCTCGAGGGTTTCACCGACGAGACCGGCATCGAGCTCGAGTTCCGCGACGCCAACGACTCCGAGCTGGCCAACCAGATCGTCCAGGAGGGCGAGGCCTCGCCGGCCGACGTCTTCCTCACCGAGAACAGCCCCTCCATCGACGTCGTCGACAAGGCCGGGCTCCTCGCGCCGCTGGACGAGGCAACCCTGGAGCAGGTGGGGGAGCAGTACCGGCCCTCGTCGGGCAACTGGGTCGGCTTCGCCGCGCGCTCGACCGCGCTGATCTACAACCCCGACGAGATCGCGGAGGGCGACCTGCCCGCCTCCATGCTCGACCTCGCCGACCCGGCCTGGGAGGGGAAGGTCGCCATCGCCGCGGGCGGCGCGGACTTCCAGGCGATCGTCAGCGCGGTGCTCGCGATCGAGGGCGAGGAGGCCACCCGCGCCTGGCTGGAGGGCCTCGAGCGCAACGCCGAGATCTACGCCAGCAACACCGCGATCATGAAGGCCGTCGACGAGGGCGAGGTCCCGGTCGGCATCACCTACCACTACTACTGGTTCCGCGACCAGGCCCAGGACGGCCTCATCGGCGACGACGCCCGGCTGCACTACTTCGGCAACCAGGACCCGGGTGCCTTCCTCAGCGTCTCCGGTGCGGGGGTGCTCGCGTCCTCCGACCAGCCGGAGGAGGCGCAGCGCCTGGTCGAGTACCTGACGGCCCGGGCCGCGCAGGAGCGCCTCGCGGACAGCAGCGCCCTCGAGTACGCCGTCGGCAACGGGGTCGCCTCCGCCGAGGCGCTGCCTCCGCTGGACGGCCTGGACGCACCGGTCGTCGACCCGGGGTCGCTCGACGCCGCCCGGGTCACCGAGCTGATGCAGGACGTGGGGCTGCTCTGACCACTCCGACGCTGCGGGTCCCGGACCCCGGTGCGCCGCTCCCGGCGGACCGGGGTCCCCGCGCGTCCGGGCGCGCTCCGACCCGCTCGCCGGTGACCCTGGCGCTGGCGGTCGGTGTCGCGGCCCTCGCCCTGCTCCCGCTCGGCTACATCGTCTGGTACTCCGCCGACCTCGGCTGGTCCGGCGTCCGGGAGCTGGTGTTCCGGCCCCGGGTCGGCGAGCTGCTCTGGAACACCTCCCGCCTCGTGGCCGGAACGGTCCTGTGCTGCGCGGTCCTCGGCGTCGGCGCGGCCTGGCTGGTCGAGCGCTCGTCGGTTCCCGCGCGCCGGGTCTGGCACGTCCTCCTGGTGGCGCCGCTGGCCGTGCCGGCGTTCGTGCACAGCTACGCGTGGATCTCGCTGCTGCCGGGTCTGGACACCTATGCCGGCGCGCTGCTGGTGGTGACGCTGGCCTACTTCCCGTTCGTCTACCTGCCGGTGGCCGCGGCCTTCCGCGGACTGGACCCGGCGCTCGAGGAGACGGCCCGCGGCCTGGGCCTGTCCACCTGGGCGGTCTTCCTGCGGGTGCAGCTGCCGCAGCTGCGGGTGGCGCTGCTCGGCGGCAGCCTGCTCGTCGCGCTGCACCTGCTCGCCGAGTTCGGCGCGCTGCAGATGCTGCGGTACCCGACCTTCACCACCGCGATCTACGACCAGTACCGCGCCACCTTCAACGGCCCGGGCGCGACCATGCTGGCCGGCGTCCTGGTGATGCTGTGCCTGGTCCTGCTGCTGGCCGAGATCCGGCTGCGCGGCCGGCGGGGGTACGCCCGCACCGGACGAGGGGCCGTGCGCCCCGGCCGGCCGATCGCGCTGCGCGGCCTCACCGCACCGGCCCTGCTGGCGCTCACCGCGCTCGTGGGGCTGTCGCTGGCCGTCCCGCTGGGCAGCCTCGGCTACTGGATGTCGCGGGGCGCGTCCGCCGCCCTGGACTGGGACGTCGTCGCCACCACCACGGGGACCACCCTCGGCCTGGCCGCGGTCGCCGCCGTGGTGACGACGGCGCTGGCGCTGCCCACCAGCTGGCTGGCGGTTCGGGCACGCGGCCGGCTCGCCACGCTGCTCGAGCGCAGCACCTACCTGGGCAGCTCCGTGCCCGGGATCGTGGTCGCCCTCGCGCTGGTGACCCTGAGCATCCGGGTCACCCCGTGGCTGTACCAGACGGTCCCCGTCCTGCTGGCTGCCTACGCGATCCTCTTCCTGCCGCGGGCCATCGTGACGGTGCGTGCGGCGGTGGAGCAGGCGCCGCCCCTGTACGACGACGTCGCGGCGTCCCTCGGCGCCTCGGCGCCCGACCGGCTGCGCCGCGTCACGCTGCCGCTGCTCGCGCCCGGCATCGGCGCCGGCGCCGCGCTGGTCTTCCTGGCGGTCGTCACCGAGCTGACCGCCACCCTCCTGCTCGCCCCGACCGGGACGCGCACGCTGGCGACGGCCTTCTGGTCGGCCAGCAGCGCCCTCGACTACGCGGCGGCCGCCCCCTACGCGGTGATCATGGTGCTGCTCTCGGCGCCCGCCACCGTCCTGTTGTCCCGCGACGCCCGACGAGGTCTGACGACATGAGCTCCCTGACCGTGACGGACCTGGCGAAGTCCTTCGCCGCGACCCCCGTGCTCACCGGGGTGGACCTGCACGTCCCGAGCGGCAGCTTCACCGCGCTGCTCGGGCCCTCGGGCTGCGGCAAGACCACCCTGCTCCGGCTCGTCGCCGGCTTCGAGGAGCCCGACAGCGGCACCGTGTCGGTCGGCGACCGGGTGGTCGCCGGGGGACCCGGTCGCAGCGTCCCCGCCCGCCGGCGCGGCATCGGGTTCGTGCCGCAGGAGGGCGGGCTCTTCCCGCACCTCACCGTGGCCGGGAACATCAGCTTCGGGCTGCCCCGCCGGCTCCGGCGCGACGGCGGCCGGGTGCGCGAACTGCTCGCGCTGGTCGGGCTGGACGCCGTCCTGGCCGACCGCTGGCCGCACCAGCTCTCCGGCGGCCAGCAGCAGCGCGTGGCGCTCGCCCGCGCCCTGGCGCCCGAGCCGTCCCTGGTGCTGCTCGACGAGCCCTTCTCCTCGCTGGACTCCACCCTGCGCGAGGAGACCCGGCTGGCCGTCTCCGCCGCGCTGGACGCGACCGGTGCCACCGCGGTGCTGGTCACCCACGACCAGGCCGAGGCGCTGTCGATGGCCGACCAGGTGGCGGTGCTGCGCGACGGCCGGCTGGTCCAGCTGACCGACCCCCGCACGCTCTATCGCAGCCCGCAGGACCTCGACGTGGCCACGTTCGTGGGCGAGGCCGTCGTCCTCGACGCCGACGTGCGCGGCGGGACGGCGCACTGCGTCCTGGGCCCGGTCCCGGTCGAGGGCGGCCACCCCGACGGCCCGGCGCGGCTGCTGCTGCGGCCGGAGCAGCTGCGGCTCGCGCCTCCGACCGCGGCGCCGGCGGCGGCGGTGGTGGCCCGGGTCGGCGGCGTCGACTTCTACGGGCACGACGCCCGCGTGTGGCTGACCCTGCCCGGCGGGGGAACCGTCAGCGCCCGGCTGGACGGCGCGGAGCTGCCCACGGCCGGGGAGGACGTCGCCGTGACCGTGCGCGGGTCGGCTCTGGCCTTTCCGCCCGCGGGCGGCCACCGGCCACGTCAGGACCCGCTGGCGCCCGTCGGCGTTTAGGGCAGCCTAAGCTCCTCCCGTGGACCTCTTCCTCTTCAGCGTCGACCCCTCCTGGGGTTCCGACGTCGTCTCCGCCGGTGCGGCCGGGATCGTCGTCGACTGGGAGCGGCGGGGGAAGGAACGGCGGCAGCTCGGCGAGGGCACCCAGATCAGCACCGACACCCCCGAGGACCTGTCGCGGATGCGGGCCGCGACCGACGGCCGGGTCATCTGCCGCATCAACGGCTACGGCGCCTGGACGCGGGACGAGGTCGAGGACGCCGTCGACCGCGGGGCCGACGAGCTCCTGCTGCCCATGGTCCGCACGACCGACGACGTCGACCGGACGCTGGACCTGGTCGCGGGCCGCTGCGGGCTCGGCATCCTGGTCGAGACCCAGGACGGCGTCGACCGGGCCGCCGCCCTCGCCCGGCGCCCGCTGTCCCGGATCTACGTGGGGCTCAACGACCTGCGCATCGACCGCGGGTCCGACCAGCTCTTCCGGCCACTCGTGGACGGCACCGTGGAGTCGGTCCGCGCCGCGGTGTCGCAGCCCTTCGGCGTCGGCGGGATGACGCTGCCCGGGGGCGGTTTCCCCGTGCCCAGCGAGGTGCTGGCCGCCGAGCTCGTGCGTCTGCGCACCGACTTCACCTTCCTGCGGCGCTCCTTCACCGCCGACATGCAGGGCCGCGACCCGTGGGTCGAGGTCCCCCGGCTGCTGGGCTTCCTCGACGCGCTGGCGCAGGCGGATCCGGGGGAGGTGGCCGCGGACCGGCAGCGGCTGCTGGCGGCGACCGGTGCGGCGGCCCCGGCCCCGGCGCCCGCCGTGCTGGGTCGGCCCGCGTGAGAGCGCTGGTCACCGGTGCCGGTGGCTTCGTCGGCCGGCACCTGGTCCGGCGGCTGCGCGCCGACGGCTGGGACGTCGTCCCGCTGGTGCGCGACCACGTCGACCTCACCGACGCCGTCGCCGCGGCGGCGGCGGTGCGCTCGGCCGATCCGGACGTCGTGTTCTCGCTCGCGGCCGGCCGCGCGAAGGCGACGGCCGCCGAGCGGGCCGCGACGGTGGCGGTCAACACCAGCCCGTGGCTCGTGGACGCGCTGCCCGACCGGTGCCGCACCGTGGTGCGACTGGGCTCCTCGACCGAGTACGCGGCCTCTCCGGAACCGCTCACCGAGCAGGCCGCGCTGGAGCCGCGGGGCTTCTTCGGCGCCACCAAGGCCGCCGGCTCGCTGCTGCTCCAGGCGGCGGCCGCGGAGCGCGGGGTCCGCGCCGCGGTCCTCCGGGCGTTCCAGGTCTACGGCCCCGGTGACCACCCGACCCGGCTGGTCCCCGTCGTCCTCGAGGCGGCGCGCTCCGGCGGCACCGTGCCGCTGCCCTCGCGGATCAGCCGCCGGGACTGGGTGTGGGTCGGTGACGTGGTGGACGCGTGCGTGCGCGCGGCCGCCGACGACTGCCTGCCGCCGGGCGTGGTGCTGAACATCGGCACCGGCACGCAGACCAGCACCGAGGAGCTCGTGGCGACCGCCGCCCGCGTCACCGGCCGGCCGATCGCCACCGCCCCGGGCGCCCATCCGGGTCGGCACTGGGACACCGCCGACTGGGTCTGCGACCCCACCGCGGCCCGCCGCCTGCTGGGCTGGGCGCCGACGGTCGACCTGGCCGAGGGGCTGGCCCGGACGTGGGCGGCCGGGGCGTGAGGATCGCGGTCGTCGTGCCGGTCCACGGCAACGAGGCCACCCTGCGGCCGCTCGCCGAGCGGCTCGCCGCGGCGCTCGACGGCCGGGACTGGCGGCTGCGGCTGGTGATCGACGCCTCGCCGGACGACAGCGCCGCCGTCGCCGGCGGCCTCGCGGCGGAGGACCGCCGGATCGGCGTCACCGTGCTGCCGGTCAACGGCGGCCAGCACGCGGCGATCGCGCGCGGCCTGGCCGCCGAACCGTCGGCCGACGCGTGGGTCTGCCTCGACGCCGACCTCCAGGACCCGCCCGAGGCCGTGCCCCTGCTGCTGGACCGGCTGGCCGTGGGCGACGTCGCCGCGGTCTTCGCCGGCCGGCGCGGGCACTACGAGTCCGCGCTGCGGCGGCTCACCGGCACCCTGCACCGGCGGGTGGCGGCCCGGCTCACCGGCCTGCCCCCCGACGCCGGCGCCTTCCTCGCCATGGGGCCGGCGGTCCGCGACGTCGTCGTCCCCGCGGTGCTCGACGGTCGCGCGCCCAGCGTCGTCCTGGCGGTGGCGCTGGCCCGCGCGCCGGTCTGCAGCCTCCCGGTCGAGCGGGACCGGCGTCCCGAGGGCCGATCGGCGTGGACCGGCCGGGCCCGGCTGCGTCAGTCGCTGCGGTCGCTGGCCTGGGCGCTGCGCTCCGCGCGCTGAGCGCCCCGGGTCACCGCGTCCAGAGCTGCAGGACCAGGCGGGTCTGGGTGCCGCGGAACTCCTGCTCCTCGGTGAGCTCCAGACCGGCCTCCTCCAGGATCTCGTCGTCGTCGGTGGGCTCCGGGACCCCGTCGATGAGCCGGCGGACCAGCCAGACGCGGTCGGCGTCGGCCGGGGCGTCGTCCGGCGGCAGGATCACGTCGGGCCGCAGCCGGGGCTCGAGGACGCGCACGTAGTGGTCGAGCCCGATCGCGGAGCGCTGGTCGGCGGCCACCACCGGTTCGCCCGCCACCTGGAGGTCGGCCAGCGTGCGCACGAGGTCGTCCGCGCGTTCCCGCGGCTCGCGGCCGGCCAGCGAGACGCTGCCGAGCAGGGCGCAGACGAGCAGCAGCCCGGCCATCGGGGCGCGGGCCGCGCGCGGGACGGCCAGGGCGCCGGCGGCGGCGAGAACGCCCAGGCCCAGCACGGCGGCGAGCACGTAGCGCGGGTGGTAGACCGGCCGGACCAGCTCGGCGGCGACCAGCAGCAGCAGGGGCACGCACAGCCACGCCGTCCCGAGGACCCGCAGCTCGCGGCCCCCACGGCCGCCGCCGCGCAGCGCGCCGATGACCGCGAACCCGACGGCGAGCCAGAGCAGCGGCGTGCGTCCGCCGGCCCACGCCTCCAGGGCGTAGCCGAGCAGGCGGCCGTCGGTGTCGCGCAGGTGCTCGGCGTTGCGCGATCCGGTGCCGTTGAGCAGGTTGAGCCCGACCAGCAGGCAGGTGGGCAGGGCGGCGGCTGCCCCCACCAGGACCACCGGCAGGGCGCGGCGGCCCCGGAGCACGACGGCGGCGACGACGAACGCCGCCAGGACGGTGACCGCGTACCAGTGCGCCAGCCCCATCCCAGCGCCGGCCAGCCCGAACAGCAGCAGTCCGCGGGGCGGCTCCTGCACCCATCGCACGAGGCCGAGCGCGGCCGCGCCGGTGGCCAGGACGACCAGTCCGTAGCTGCGCGCCTCCACCGACTGCTGGAGCAGCAGCGGGCTCGCGGCGAGCACCAGGCCGGCGAGGACCCCGGTCGCCGTGCCGGCCAGCCGGGCGACGGCCCGCGTGACCAGCGCGAGGCCGCCGGCCGTGGCGAGGACGGAGAGGACGCGCAGCGCGGTGTCGCCGCCCAGGCCCGGTACGGACATCCAGGCGTGCACCACCACGTAGTACGGCGCGTTGTAGGACGGCGGGACGCCGTCGAGGTAGCTGGTCACCCCCTCGCCCTGCACGATCGCCGACACGATCTCGCCCAGCGGTCGGCGGCCGACCTCCGCGGTGAACAGCTCGTCGAACCAGAGGCCGTGGCCGGGGAGCAGCAGGAGCGTCGCGAGCGCGAGCAGCAGGGCCGGCGGGAGCAGCTCGACCGGCGACCAGCGCGGACCGCTCCGGACCGCCGGTGCGACGTTCTCGGGGGCGGGGTCCGCCCGGGTCGCCGTCACGCCCCGAGGCTAGGCGATGACCGGCCGTGCACCGGAGGAGGACCGCTCAGGGCAGCCGGGCGGCGAGGATCGCGGCGACGGCCAGCGCGTCCGCGCTGACGGGTTCATGGTCCGCCGCGCTCCGCAGCCAGGCCGCCAGCGGGCCGGCGAGCGCGGGGGAGAGGGCGGCGATCCAGACGCCCGACGCCGCCCGCGCCTCCGCGACGTGCTCGGTGCCGCCGTCGGGGCCGTGCGCGATCACCTCGGGCCGCGAGGCGAGCAGGCCGCCCAGCCGCCACTCCCCGGGTGTCGCCCGCGCCGCCAGCAGCTCCAGCCGGTCGGCGACGTCGCGCAGCACGTCCCCGCTCATGCCGGTTCCCGGCGCATCGGCACGTGCGGAATGCCGTCCTCGACGTAGCCGGGACCGCTGCGCCGGAAGCCGAACCGCTCGTACCAGCCCTCGAGGTGCGCCTGGGCGCCGAGGGTGAGCGGCCGGTCGCCGTGGTCGGCGATGCCCTGCTCGATGAGCCGGGCGGCCAGCCCGCGCCCGCGGAACGCCGGAGCGGTGGCGACACGCCCGATCGCCCGGGTCGGCCCGTCGTCGAGCACCCGGATGGTGGCTGCGACCTCGCCGTCGGCCTCGAACCACAGGTGCTCGGTCGCAGGCTCGAGGTCGCGGCCGTCCAGCTCCGGATAGGGGCACTGCTGCTCCACCACGAAGACGTCGACCCGCAGCCGGCACAGCCGGTAGACCTCGTACGGGCCGAGATCGGCGAACCGCGCCCGGCGGAGGAGGAGCTGGCCGGCTGTCATGCGTCCTTTGTAGCCGAGGCCCGATCGGAGCCACGGCGCGCGCTCACGAGCGGTTGCCGTACCGGCGCATGGTCAGCGGGCCGAGCACCGCCACGAGCAGGATCGCCCAGCCGAAGACCATGAGCACCTCGTTGCCCACCGGGTCGCCGTGCATGAGCCCGCGGATCGCCGTCACCAGGTGCGACACCGGGTTGACGTCGACGAAGCCCTGCAGCCAGCCGGGCATGGTCGCGGGGTCGACGAAGATGTTGCTGCCGAAGGTCAGCGGCGTGATGACCAGCATGCTCCAGCCCATCACCGCGTTCGGCGTCTGCAGGCGCAGGGCCAGGAACGTCCAGATCCAGCCCAGGGCGAAGGCGAACACCAGCAGCAGGCCGACGGCGGCCAGCACGCCCAGCGGGCCACCGTCCGGGCGGAAGCCGAGCAGCAGCCCCAGGCCGATCACGACCGCCGACGCCAGCATGAAGCGCAGGACGTCGCCGAGCAGTGCGCCGACCAGGGCCGAGGGGCGCCACACCGGCAGCGAGCGGATCCGGTCGAAGACGCCCTTCTCGATGTCGGTGTTCAGCGCGACGCCGGTGTACATCGTGATCATGAGGATGCTCTGCACCAGGATCCCGGGCAGGAAGAACTGGATGTAGGCGTCCACCGAGCCGGCCAGCGCCCCGCCGAACAGGAACGTGAAGATCAGCGTCATCATCACCGGGAAGGCGGTGACGTCGAACAACTGCTCGGGCACGTGCTTGATGCGCAGCAGCGTCCGCCAGCCGAAGGTGGCCGACGCGGCGAGCGGGCCCTGCGGGCGCGGGCGGGCGCCGGCGACGAGGGCCTCGTGCACGGCCGTCGTGTCGGGCGCCCAGGTGGACGCGGCCGGGCGCGGGGTGTCGACGGCGGTCATGCCGGGCCCTCCTCGGAGGCGGTGGGGTCGGTCGTCGGTGCGGTCTCGGCCACGTGGCCGGTGAGGGCGAGGAACACCTCGTCCAGGCTGGGCTGGCCGAGGGCGTACTGGGCCAGGCCGATGTCGGCGTCGGCGAGCGCGGCGAGCGCCCGGGCCACGGGGCCGGCGTCGGCGACGGTGGCGGTCAACCCGGCCGGGTCGCCCTGCTCGCGGACCTCGGTGCCGAGCACCCGCTGCAGCAGGTCGCGGGCGGCGGCGCGCTGCCCGGGGCGGAGCACCCGCACCTGCAGCGTGCCGGTGCCCACGGACGCCTTGAGCTCGCCCGGGCTCCCCTCGGCGATCACCCGGCCGGTGTCGATGACCGAGATGCGGTCGGCGAGCTGGTCGGCCTCGTCGAGGTACTGGGTGGTGAGCAGCACCGTCGTCCCCCCGCGGACCAGCGCCCGGATGACGTCCCACACCTGGTTGCGGCTGCGCGGGTCGAGCCCGGTCGTGGGCTCGTCGAGGAAGATCAGGTCCGGCCGGACGACGATGCTCGCCGCGAGGTCGATGCGGCGACGCATGCCGCCGGAGTACTTCTTCACCTGCTTGTCGGCGGCGTCGGTGAGGCCGAAGGCGTCCAGCAGCTGCTCGGACCGCGCCCTGCCCTCGGCACGCGGGTAGCCGAGCAGGCGGGCCAGCAGCCGCAGGTTCTCGTCCCCGCTGAGGTCCTCGTCCAGGGAGGCGAACTGGCCGGTGAGGCTGACCCGGGCCCGCACCGCGTCGGCCTCGGAGACCACGTCGTGGCCGAACACCCGCGCCGTCCCGGCGTCGGGGCGGATCAGCGTGGCGAGCATCCGGATGGTGGTCGTCTTGCCCGCCCCGTTGGGCCCGAGGAAGCCGTGCACCCCGCCGCGCGGGATGAGCAGGTCCACGCCGTCGACGGCGCGGGTGGACCCGAACGTCTTGACCAGGCCGTGCGTCTCGATGGCCGGCGGGTCCCCCGCGCCCGCGGACCCCCGCACCAGGACGTCCTCCGCGATCGTCACTGCGCCTCCCGAGCTCCCGCGGCGGCCGGGGAGGCCGCACAGCAGGTAGGACGACGGCCGGTCGCGGAACTCATCGGCGGTCGGGAACCGTGTCGGCCTGGGACGGCGGATGACGGGTCGGTGGCGCCGGCGGAGCGTCCAGGTGCGGACGGCACAGGGTGCGCCCGGCGTGGGTAAGGACCGCGCATGTCGATGTCGATGCCGTTCGAACCGAACCTGGGAACTCCTGACGAGGGCATCCCGGCCGCCGATCCCGGTGCCGGAGCGCCGCCGCCCGCGGAAGGTTTCGGAGTGTCGGGGGAGGAACCCGACCGGCCCGAGGAGGCAGCGGCGGACGATGCCGGCCCCCCGACGGTGCCTCCGGATGACGTGCCGTTCCGCACGCCCGACCCGAGCGAGCTCGGACCGTCCTAGGGAGGGCAGGAGGTCAGAGGCCGAGCGCGGTCGTCGCCTGGTCCACCAGCTGGTAGTGGCCGACGGCCCAGAAGACCACGCCCGCGGCGGCCAGCCCACCGACGGTGACGGCGAGCGAGGTGGCCGGGTGCTGCCTGGCGTGCGCCCAGGCGTCCGACGCCTTGCGCTTGAACGTGGTGAAGAAGCGGCGGGCCCAGTCGAACTCGGTGGACCAGATCCACAGGCCCAGCAGGACCGGCGGGATCGTGAGCGGCCCGGGGAGGACGCTCAGGGCCAGCCCCAGCAGCACGAACAGCAGGCCGCCGACGAAGACGCCGATGCGCCAGGCCAGCGCGATCTGCCGATTGGCGTGCACCCGCGCGCGGAAGGAGCCCGGGCGCACCTCGCGCGGCCGGCCCAGGCCGTCGGAGCACTCCGGGCACCGAGTCGACCCGCTGCGCGTGGGAGGAGTGGCGGCGGACGTGGCGGGGGACGCGGTCATGCGCGGGTCGTACCCCGGGGGCGGGAGCGCCACTCCCGTTGTGCGCAACCGAAATAGCGCCTCAGGTTCCGTAGCGGAGGGCGGCCCGCTCCCGCGCCTTGGCCGCCTCGACCTCCCGGTCCTTGGGTGGCGCGGTCGTCACGAGGGAGTCGAGCAGGCGGGCCGAGACCGCGGCGACCTCCTCGACCGCCCGATCGAACGCCTCGGCGTTCGCCCGGGACGGCTTGGTGGTGCCGCTGATCTTGCGCACGTACTGCAGCGCGGCGGCCCGGACTTCGTCCTCGGTCGCGGGCGGCTCGAAGTTCGACAGCGGACGGATGTTCCGGCACATGCCGCCGAGCGTAGATAGAGGACCCCGTCCTCCCCACCCCTCGCAGGCTCGGGGCGGTGCCCTGGACGGGGCCGATCAGCGAAATCCGACGCGGTCGACCTTGCGGTGGAAGCGGTCGCCGAGCTTGCCGCCCAGCACGGCCCCGAGCAGCGTGGCCAGCACGATCGCCACCAGCGTGAGGACGCCGCCGGTGGTGGCCGTTCCCTCCTCGATCGGGATGCGGGGCAGGTCCAGCTCCTGCAGCACGTTGTACTGCGCGCCGAGGATCGCGCCGGCCGCGGCCAGGACCAGGACGACGACCAGACCGATCGCCCAGACGGCGAGGCCCTGACGGACGCCGTCGAACCGGGCCATCCGCCCGGCCACGTAGCCGCCGGCCAGGTAGGCGAGGAAGAGGACGACGAGGACGGCGATGGCGCCACCGAGGCCGATCGTCTCGGCCTGCTCGGCCGCCTCGTCCGCGGTGTTCACGCCCTGCGCCAGCCCGAACGCGACACCGGCGGCGCCGAGCAGGGCGATGAGCAGCACGGCCAGGCCGTTGGCCGAGAGCCAGCCGAAGAACGCCGCGCCCCACTGGACGCCGCCGAAGCTGGCGCGCTGGGCGGCCACCGCCTCCCGGGCGTCGCCGCCGGCCGGCGGGTTCTCCACCGCGGGCTGTACCGCGGTGCGGTCGCTGTCGGGCAGGGTGGCGTCGGTGCCGGCCATGGACGGACTCCTTCGTGGATCGTGCGGCGATCCCCCCGGACCTGCAGTGGGTGGCCGTCCCGCCGGGCAGGCAAACGGATCGGGGACCCGGTTCCCCCGGACGAGCGAACGAGCGGAGTCGTCGTGACCGTGCTGCTGGTGGACGCCGCCAACGTGGTGGGCGCACGCCCCGACGGCTGGTGGCGCGACCGCGCCGGCGCGGCCACTCGGCTGCTGGTCCGGCTGGCGACGTTGCCGGGGCGGACGCTGGCCGGCCCCGACGGCGGCAGGCTCGAGTGCGTCGCCGTCGTCGCCGTCGTCGAGGGGCAGGCGCGGTCGGCCCCGGCCCCCGAGGGGGATCGAGGTGGTGCGGGCCGCCGGCAGCGGGGACGACGCCGTGGCGGCCCGGGCCGGCGAACTGGCCGCCGGGGGAGTGCCGGTCCTCGCCGTCACCGCGGACCGCGGGCTGCGCGCGCGGCTGCCCCCGGGGGTGGCCGTGACCGGACCCGGCTGGCTGCTGGCCCGGCTGGACGAGATCGCGCCGTCCGCATGACCCGCGACCGGCGAGGGTAGGCCGGGCAGATGCCGATCCCTTCCGACGGTGCTCCGCTGAGCGCCCTGGTCACCGGTGCGTCCAGCGGCATCGGGCGCGCCACCGCCGTCGAGCTGGCCGGCCGCGGCGCGCAGCTGGTGCTCATGTCCCGCGGCCGGGAGTCCCTCGAGGAGGCCGCCGAGGAGGCGCGCGCCGCGGGGGCGGGGGCCGTCGTCGTCTGCGCCGGCGACGTGACCGACGAGGACGCCGTCCGTGCCGCCGTCGCCACCGCCACCGGGCGCTTCGGGCGGCTGGACGTGGTCGTGCACTCCGCGCAGGTGATGGCCTACGGCACCATCGAGGAGGTGCCGCGGGAGGTCTACGAGACCGTGGTCGACACCGCCCTGCACGGCACCGCCAACGTCGCCCGCGTCGTCCTCCCGGTCTTCCGCGAGCAGCACGCCGGGCACCTCGCGGTGGTCAACTCGCTGCTGGGCAACGTCGCCACCCCGCTGATGGGCAGCTACGTGGCCGCCAAGTGGGGGCAGCTCGGGCTCGTGCGCACTCTGCAGCAGGAGACGCGGGACGAGCCGGGGATCTCGATCTCGATCATCCAGCCCGGTGGGGTCAACACCCCCATCTACAGCCAGGCCGCGTCGTGGACCGGGAACACCGGCCGCCCGCCCCCGCCGGTCTACTCGCCGGTCCGGGTGGCCCGTAGCGTGCTGTCGACGCTGGACCGGCCGCGGCGGGTCGTGCAGGCGGGCGTGTTCAACCCGCTGATCACGGCGGGCTTCCGCATGCTGCCCGGCGTCTACGACGCCCTGGTGGGACCGCTGCTGCAGCAGCTGGCCGTCTCCAAGGACGAGGTGCCACCCACCACCGGCAACGTCCTGGAGTCCCAGCCGGCGGGCAACGCCACCGAGGGGCCCTGGCGCAGCATCTGAGGAACGCCCGGCTCAGCGCCTGCGCAGCAGCCGGGCGACCCGGTGGCCTCGGCCGGCGCGCAGCTCGGCGATCGTCGGCGTCGGCTCCGGGTCGGGGACGACCGCGAGGGCGGCGTGCCGCTCGTGCAGACGCGCGCGGACGTCGTCGGGCGTGAGGGCCCGGCGCTGGCGCTCGTTGCGGGCGAGCACCGCACCGGTGGCGGCGACACCGGCGAGGCCGGCCAGTCCGAGCAGCTTCCAGGGGCGCACGTCCGTAACGTAGCGCCCCGTGCCTGCGCTTCCACTCGACGAGGCGGTCGACCTGACCCGGACCGGGGACGTCTGGATCTTCCGCGGGGTCTCGGTTGCCGACACCGCGATCCGCGTGGTCACCAACGCGCCGGTCAACCACGTCGGGATGGCGGTCGTGATCGAGGACCTGCCGCCGCTGCTGTGGCACGCCGAGCTGGGGCGCTCGCTGCCCGACGTCTGGACCGGCGAGCACCAGCGGGGCGTGCAACTGCACGACCTGCGCGACGCCGTCACCACCTGGCGGCTGAAGTACGGGCAGCAGGCCTTCCTGCGGCAGCTCGTCGGCCCCGCCGACGACGGCGGGGTCACCTACGAGATGGAGGACGCGGTCCTGCGCACCGTGGCCCGGCTCGACGGCAAGCCGTTCCCGACCACCCGTGGCCTGGCGTCGGGGTGGATCAACGGGCGGCTGCGCCGGCGCACCTCGGCGGAGGCGGTCTACTGCGCCGAGCTGGTCGCGGCGACCTACACCGCGATGGGGCTGCTACCCGCCTCCCGCCCGCAGAACTGGTACGACCCGGGCAAGTTCTGGTCCGGCGACGACCTCGGGCTGCTCCAGGGCGCGAAGCTGGGCGAGGAGATCCCGGTGGGCGGGCCCTCCGCCTGACTCAGCGGCGCACCCGGTAGGTCGACTGGACCATGCCGCCGGGGAAGGACTGCGTGCGCACGTGCTCGAGCGGGATGTCGGCGGCCAGCTCCCCGAACGGCGTCAGCCCCGTCCCGATGAGGACCGGTACCCGCGACAGGGTGAGGTCGGTGATCAGCCCGGCCCGCAGGAACGCGTGCACCGTCCGGCCGCCGTCGACGTACACCCGGCGGGCACCGGCCGCGGCGAGCGCGGCCACGGCCTCGTCCAGCGAGCGGTGCACGGTGGTGCGCGGATCGGCGCCAGGTTCGAGCGTCGTGCTCAGCACGTGCACCGGCCTGCCCTGGTAGGGCCACTCGGCGAACGGGGCGATGAACTCGTACGTGCTGCGGCCCATCACGAGCGCGTCGACGCCGGAGACGAACTCGCCGAAGCCGAAGTCGCCGCCCGCGCCGTCGTCGGGCAGGGGTGCGTTCCCGTCGTCGGGCGGGCCGCCGCCGTCGGCGTCCAGGAAGGAGAGGGTGCCGTCGAGCCGGGCGATGAACCCGTCGACGCTCATGCCGAGGAAGACGTGTCCGGAGAAGGGTGCGTCCATGTAGTCGAGGGTGCCGCGGCGGTACGACAGTTCCGGCGCTCCGGCCGACGGCTCACCTCGCCAGCGTGCGGGCCAGCTCGGCCCCGGCCCGGCGCAGCCAGCGCTCCGGCTCGGCCAGGGCCGCCTCGACCGAGCCCGCCAGCCCGACCAGGGTGACGGCGCCGGCGAACGCGGCCGTCGAGGTCGTCGCGCTGCCCGCCACGAGCAGGACCGGCAGGTCCCGCTCCCGCGCCAGCGAGAGCAGGTGGGACGGCGCCTTCCCGGCGGCCGTCTGGTCGTCGAAGCGGCCCTCCCCGGTCACCACCACGTCGGCGTCGTCCGCCAGCCGTGGCAGCCCGGCGGCGTCGCCGACCGCGGCCGCACCCGACGCGAGCTCGGCCCCCCAGAGCGCCAGGCCGAAGCC
>NZ_HG931175.1:742124-744040 GCF_000582785.1 Candidatus Blastococcus massiliensis AP3 | reverse complement strand
AGCAGGCCGGTGCCCCCGTCGGTGCTCGCGCTGCCGCCGATGCCGAGCAGCAGCCGGGGGACGCCGGCGTCCAGTGCGGCGGCGATCGCCTGGCCGAACCCCCGCGTGTGCGCCCAGAACGGGTCGGGGGCACGCATGAGCGGCAGCCCGCTCGTGGCTGCCAGCTCCACCACGCCGGTCCCGTCGGGCAGGAGCAGCCAGGCGGACCGGACGCGGCGGCCGTCGGGGCCCTCGACCTCCACCGGCACCCGCCGCGCGCCCGGGACCGCGGCGGCGAACGCGTCGAGCGTGCCCTCCCCGCCGTCGGCCACCGGCGCGAGGACCACCCGGTCCTGCGGGCGCTCCGTCAGCCAGCCGTCGCGGACGGCCGCCGCGACGCGGTCCGCACCGGCCGACCCCTTGAAGGAGTCCGGTGCGACCAGCACGCGCAGCGCTCCCGCGGTGCTCACGCGCCGCGTTCGCGGACCCGGTCGCCGATCGTCGGCGAGCACCGAGGCGTGGCACGGCTCAGGAGCTGTCCGGTCCGCACCGTCACGGGAACAGCGTAGTGATCCGGTGCCACCTCACCGCCCGACCAGGACCTGCCCGGCGGCGAGGTCGAGCACGGTGTCGCCGTCGCGCTCGACCGCGTCGTCGTGGGTCACGCAGACCACCACCCGGCCGTCCAGTGCGGTGCGCAGGTCGGCGAGCAGCGCCTGCGCCGTCGGGGCGTCCAGGTGCGCGGTCGGTTCGTCGAGGAGGACGACGTCGCGGTCGGCCAGCAGCGCGCGGGCCGCCGCCAGCCGGCGCCGTTCGCCACCGGAGAGGGCGGTGCCGCCGGCGCCGACGGGGGTGTCCAGACCCCGGGGCAGGGAGGCGAGCAGCGGCCCGAGACCGGCGGCCGCGAGCGCTGCGGTCATCCGCGCCACGCCGTCCGCTCCGGCGAGGGCGCCGCGGGGTGCCGCGACGGCCAGGTTGGCCCGGATCGAGGAGGCGAACACGTGCGCCTCCTGCGGCAGCCAGGCGATCCGCCACCGGACGTCGTCGCCGGTCAGCCGCGCGGTGTCGACGCCGTCCAGCGCGTACCGGCCCGACCGCGGGCGCAGGGCGGCCATGAGCACGGCGAGGAAGGTGGACTTGCCGCTGCCCGAGGGGCCGCGCAGCACCAGCCAGCCGTCGCCGCCGCGGGCCGCGGCGGCGAGGTCGCGCAGCACGTCCGGCCCGCCGGGCCAGCCGGCGGTGAGCCCCTCGACGGTCAGGTCGCGCACCCCGGCGGGCGCGGGAAGGGGATCGGCAGGATCCTCGGGCAGCGGTGCGCCGAGGACGGCGTCGATCCGGGCCTGCGCGTCGGCGAGCGCGCCGCGCCGCTGGAGCGCGGGCACCAGGCCGGACAGCGGATCGGCCAGCGCGAGCGGCGCCAGCGCGAGGACCGCGAGCACCGGTCCGGTGACCCCGCCGCGGGCGGCGACGGCCGTGGCGAGGACCGCGGCGAGGCCGGTGCCGAGGACGACCAGCCCGGTGGCGAGGGCCGCCGCACGCTCGCCGGCGCGGCCGGAGGCGGCCTGCCGGTCGGCGACGGCGGTGAGGTCGGCGGCGGTGTGCGCCGCCAGCCGTGCGCCCTCAGATCGGCGGCGCCGTCGAGGGCGGCGCTGGTGGCCCGGAGGGCCTCCACCTGCAGCGTCCGCTCGCGGCGGGCGGCACCCGCGTCGAGCCGGCGGTGCACCGCCACGACGGCGGCGACGGTTCCGGCGAGCACCGCGGCCACCGTGGCGGCGGCCGCGAGGTCGACCAGCGCCAGGACGCCGACGGTCGCCACCGGCACGGCGGCGGCCACGACGAGCACCGGACGCACCCGCACGGTCAGGTCCTGCACGGCGGCGGCGTCCCCCACGACCCGGGCCAGCGCCGCCCCGGGGGTGCGGTCGGCGGCCAGGCCC
>NZ_HG931175.1:696464-741326 GCF_000582785.1 Candidatus Blastococcus massiliensis AP3 | reverse complement strand
CCGCCAGGACCAGCGGGCCGGTCAGCGGCCCGTCGGTCAACCCCGAGCCGCGGGCCACCGCGTGCGCCAGGCCGGCGGCGAGCAGCACCAGCCCCGCGGTCTGGACCAGTGCCGCCAGCGCGGCACGGACCAGTGCGCCGGTCAGCCCCGGGACGCCGGCCAGCGCGCCCAGCGGTCCACGAGGCGCCTCGGCGCCGGTGCTCATGCGGGCACCTCGCTGGGCGCGGGGGCGTCGCCACTGCCGGGGGCGTCCTCGTGCTGCGGCTCGGCGGTCAGTCGCTTGCGGAACACCCAGTAGGTCCACGCCTGGTAGGCCAGCACGACCGGCAGCCCGACGGCGGCGGCCCACGTCATCACGGTGAGCGTGTAGTCGCTGACCGACGCGTCGGCGATCGTCAGGTCGAACGCGGGGTCGATCGTCGAGGGGACGACGACGGGGTAGGCGGCTCCGAAGATCGTCGCGGTCGAGCTGACCAGCATTCCCGCCCAGCCGGCGAAGGCCGGCCCCTCGCGGTCGACCCGGATGCACGCCCAGGTCACCAGGACGGCCAGCGCGCCGACGACCCACAGCACGGCGGTGACCGGTGTCCCGGAGCGCAGGTGCACCAGCCCGGCCCAGGCCAGCAGCGGCAGCGCGGCCACCGGCGACCAGCGCAGGGCGAAGGCGCGGGCGCGGAGCCGGACGTCGCCGTCGGTCTTCAGCGCCAGGAACAGCGCGCCGTGCACGGCCGAGAAGGCGAGCACCGCGACCGCGCCCAGCAGCGCCGTCCACCCCACGCCGGCGAAGCTGCCGCCCACCCGGATGCCGTCGCCGTCGATCGGCAGGCCCAGCGTCGTGGTGGCCAGGGCCGCCCCCACGCCGAGGGCGGCGATCAGCGAGCCGGCGGTGATCACGTGCGTCCAGGTGCCGTCCCAGCGCGGGTCGTGCGACTGGTGCCGCCACTCGAAGGCCACCGCCCGGATGATCAGGCCGAAGAGCACCAGCACGAAGGGCAGGTAGAGCGCCGGCAGCCAGGTGGCGTACCAGCCCGGGAAGGCGGCGAACACCGCGCCGACGGCGGTGATCAGCCAGACCTCGTTGCCGTCCCAGAGCGGGCCGATGCTGCGCAGCATCAGGTGCCGGTCGGCCGTCCTGCGGCCCAGCACGGGCAGCAGGGCGGCGACGCCGAAGTCGAAGCCCTCCAGGAACAGGAAGCCGATCCAGAGCACGGCGACGGCGGCGAACCACAGGGTCTGCAGGTCCATGACGGGTCCTCGGGTCTACGGGTCGGGGTGGGGGGCGTCAGTAGGCGAACTGGAGGACGTCGTCGTCGGCGCGGCGGTCCGTGCCCGGGCTGCCGGCACCTCCGGCGTCGCCGTCCGGGCCGGAGCGGCGGTCGTCGTCCCGGCCGGTGCCGATCGGGGGTTCGACGGCGGTGTCGCTCGCGGTGACGCCGGAGCGGATGAACGCCGTGAGCAGCCCGATCTCGATGACCGCGAGCACCCCGTAGACCAGGGTCAGGGCGGTCAGCGACGTCCAGACCTCGCCGGCGGTGACGCCGGGGGAGACGGCCTGGGCGGTGAAGAACCAGATCTGCTCGTCGAGCGGCACGTCCGGGTTGGGGACGACGACGAAGGGCTGTCGGCCCATCTCGGTGAAGATCCACCCCGACGCGTTGGCCACGAACGGCGCACCCACGGCCGCCAGCGAGCCGTAGACGCCGAGCCGCGAGGTGGGCACCCGGCCGCGCCGGGTCGACCACAGCGCGTAGGCCGCGACCCCGGCCGACACCGCCCCCATGCCGATCATCAGCCGGAAGCTCCAGTAGGTGACCGCCAGCAGGGGCTGGTAGTCCACCGGCTCCCCGGCCAGGTTGCCGAAGCGCGACGGGTCGTCGGGGTAGGTGGCGCCGTAGACCTCGGCGTAGCGCTCCTGCAGCTCGTTGACGCCCGGCACCTCGCTGGTGAAGTTCCCGTTGGCGAGGAAGGAGAGCAGCCCCGGGACGGTGATCGAGTGGACGTCGTCGCACTCGTTGGAGCCGAGCTTGCTCCAGGCGAAGATCGAGAACGACGCCGGCGCCTCCGTCTCGCACAGCGCCTCGGCCGAGCTCATCTTCAGCGGCTGCTGGTGGTACATCAGCTTGGCCTGCCAGTCGCCGGTCACCGCCACCAGGACGAAGGCCGCGAGCGACACCCAGCCACCGATCCGGACCGAGCGGCGCCAGACCTGGTGATCGATCTCCTCGGGCGAGCGCCCGGCGAGCCGCCGCCGGCGCAGGTGGTAGAGCCCGACGCCGACGAGCAGGGCGCCGGCGACCATCAGCGCGGCGACGATGGTGTGGGTGAAGGCCGCCAGCGCGGTGTTGTTGGTCAGCACGGCGAGGAAGTCGACCTGCTGCGGCCGGCCGGTCGCGTCGTCGGCGACAACCCCGACCGGGTGCTGCATCCAGGAGTTGGCCGCGATGATGAAGTACGCGCTCACGACCGAGCCGATGACCGCCGCCCACAGGGTGGCCAGGTGCAGCTTCTTCGGGATCCGTCCCCAGCCGAAGATCCACAGGCCGAGGAAGGTCGACTCGAGGAAGAAGGCCAGCAGGGCCTCCAGGGCGAGCAGCGAGCCGAAGACGTCGCCCACGAAGCGGGAGTACTCGCTCCAGGCCAGGCCGAACTGGAACTCCTGGACCAGGCCGGTGGCCACGCCCAGGACGAAGTTGATCAGGAAGATCTTGCCCCAGAAGCGGGTCATGCGGAGCCACTCGGGGCTGTCGGTGCGCACCCACATGGTGTGCATGACCACCAGCAGGATCCCCAGGCCGATGGTCAGCGGGACCATCATGAAGTGGTAGACGGTCGTGATCCCGAACTGCCAGCGCGCGATGTCCAACGTGTCGAGGCCCAGCACGTCCACGGCACCTGCTCCTCGTCTCTCGGCTCCGACCGTCGTACGATCGACCTGTTCTTTCTACGCTGAGTAGAAGAGTCTCTTCTACGACACGTAGAAGAAGGTGCTGTGAGTCGTACGACAGGAGGAGCGATGGCCACGCTGGGCCAGCTGGAGCGGGCCGTCATGGACCAGCTGTGGTCGGCCGAGGGGCCGGTGGCCGCGACCGCCCTGCGGGACGGGCTCGCCGACCGCGGGATCGCGCTGACCACCGTGCACACGGTGCTGACCCGGTTGGAGCAGAAGGGCTTCGTCGTGCACGACGACGCCCGGCCGCGGCGCTTCACCGCCCGCGCCAGCCGCGAGGAGCACGCCGCCGAGCTCATGCACGAGGTGCTGGGTCAGTCCGCCGACCGGCAGGCCGTGCTGGCCCGTTTCGTCGGCGGTGTGGACGACGACGAGGCGCGCCTGCTCCGGGAGCTGCTGGCCGGCGACGGTCGCTGACCCGGCCACACCCTGACCGATGCTGCCCGTCACCGCGGCCGCCCTCGCCGTCCTCGCCGCGTTGCTGGCGTGGCCGATCCCGGCGCTGCTCGGCCGGGCCCGCTGGCCGGGCCGGGACCCGCTGGTGGCGCTGGTCTGCTGGCAGGCGATCGGTCTGGCCGGTGGGTTGTCGATCATCGGCGCCCTGCTGGTGCACGGCCTCGCGCCGTGGGGTCACTCGCTGCCGGAGGCGTGGTGGTCGTGGATCCGCGGCGAGTCCGCCGGCGGCCCGGTGCGCGGCGACCACTGGGTGACCCTGACCCTGGCCGCGGTGCTGGCCCTCCAGCTGGTCGGCGTGCTGGCGCTGTCCTGGCTCCGGACCGCCCGCACCCGGCGCCGCCACCGGCAGCTGCTGGAGCTGGTCGTCGAGCCGGGTGGTGCACCGGACACCCGGCTGCTGGAGCACCCCGCCCCGGTGGCCTTCTGCATCCCCGGGGCACGGCCGCTGCTGGTGCTGTCCTCCGGCATGGTCGCCGAGCTCGACGAGGCCGAGCTCGCCGCCGTCGTGGCGCACGAGCGGGCGCACCTGCGCGAGCACCACCACCTCTACCTGCTGCCGTTCGTGGCGTGGGAGGCGGCACTGCCGGTGCTGCCGGCGGCCGGGCGTGCGCACGCCGCCGTCCGGGAGCTGGTCGAGATGCGGGCCGACGACGTCGGGCTGCGCGAGCTCGACGGCGCTGATCCGCGCCGCACGCTGGCGCAGGCGATCGTCGCCGCGGCCGGGCGGCCCGGGGGCGCGGAGGTACCCGGCGGCGCGCTCGCGGTGACCGGGGGTGCGGTGCACGCCCGGGTCGTGCGGCTGCTCGAACCGCCGTCCCCGCTGCCCGCGCCCGCCCGGGCCGCTGCCCTGCTGAGCGCCGGACTCCTGCTCCTGCTGCCGACGGCGCTGCTGCTGCTACCGGCGCTGTGAGCCGGCGAGCACGCGTCCGGCCACCGCGGAGCCCAGCGCGACCGCGGCGCTGATCCGTGCCGCCCGCCCGTACCGGCCCGAGCCGAGGAAGGGCAGCATGCTCGCGGCGTGCAGCAGGTCGATGCCGGCGCCCGCGGTGAGGACGGCGGGTTCCGGTCGGGCCAGCACCGCGCCGTGCTGGACGAGCATGCGGGCGCCGAGCGCGCGCACGATCCAGCGGCGCTCCCGCGGGAAAGCCGGCGCGACCGCGTCGAGCGCCCATTGCGGCCGGGTGAGCAGGAGCAGCCCCGCGGTGGCGCCGGCGGTGGCGCCGGCGGCGGCGCCGAGGCGGGCCGGGTCGGTCATCGGGCGGGCTCCTCCGTGCGTGCGCGTCCGGACGGCAGCGCCGTGGCGGCGTCGCGATTCTCCGGCAGCGGCGCGAAGCTCCGCAGCCGCAGCGAGTTGGAGACGACGAACACCGAGCTGAACGCCATGGCCGCGCCGGCGATCATCGGGTTGAGCAGCCCGGCCATCGCCAGCGGGATCGCCGCCACGTTGTAGCCGAACGCCCAGAACAGGTTGCCCTTGATGGTCGACAGCGTCCGGCGGGAGAGCCGGATGGCATCGGCCGCGACCCGCAGGTCGCCGCGCACGAGGGTCAGGTCGCTGGCCTCGATCGCGACGTCGGTGCCGGTGCCCATGGCCAGCCCCAGGTCGGCCTGGGCGAGGGCGGCGGCGTCGTTGACGCCGTCACCGACCATCGCCACGACCCGGCCCTCGCCCTGGAGCCGCTTCACGACGTCGACCTTCTCCTGCGGCAGCACCTCGGCCACCACCTCGTCGATCCCCACCTGCGCCGCCACCGTCCGCGCGGCCCGTGCGTTGTCACCGGTGAGCAGGATCGGCGTCAGCCCCAGCCCGCGCAGCTGCCCGATCGCCGCGGCCGAGGTCGGCTTGACCGCGTCCGCGACGACGAGCACGCCGCGGGCGGCGCCGTCCCAGCCGACGGCGATCGCCGTCCGCCCGGCCTCCTCGGCCTCGTCGGCGGCCCGCTCGAGGGCCTCCGGCAGGGTCAGCGACCAGTCGGCCAGCAGGCGCGGACGGCCGACTACGACCGCCGCGCCGTCCACGACACCGTGCACGCCGAGCCCCTCGACGTTGGTGAAGCCCTCGACCGGGGGAAGCGGCCCGCGCTCGGCGGCGGCGCGGGCGACGGTCTGGGCGATCGGGTGCTCCGACGCCGCCTCCAGGGCGCCGGCCGTCCGCAGCAGCAGGTCGCGGTCCTCGCCCTCGGCGGCGACGACGTCGAGCAGGGTCATTCGGCCGGTGGTCACCGTGCCGGTCTTGTCCAGGACGACGGTGTCGACCCGGCGGGTGCTCTCGAGCACCTCGGGGCCCTTGATCAGGATGCCCAGCTGGGCGCCGCGGCCGGTGCCGACCATGAGCGCCGTCGGCGTGGCCAGCCCGAGCGCGCACGGGCAGGCGATGATCAGGACGGAGACGGCCGCGGTGAACGCCGCCGGCAGCCCGGCGCCGGTGCCGATCCAGAAGCCGAGGGTGGCGGCGGTCAGCGCCAGCACGATCGGGACGAAGATCCCGGAGATGCGGTCGGCGAGCCGCTGCACCTCGGCCTTGCCGTTCTGCGCGTCCTCGACCAGCCGCGCCATCTGGGCGAGCTGGGTCTCCGCGCCGATCCGGGTGGCCCGCACGACCAGCCGGCCGCCGGCGTTGACCGTGCCGCCGACGACGGTGTCGCCGGGTCCGACCTCCACCGGGACGGACTCGCCGGTGAGCATCGATGCGTCCACGGCCGAGGAGCCCTCGGTGACCTCGCCGTCGGCGGCGATCTTCTCCCCTGGCCGGACGACGAACAGGTCGCCGACCGCCAGCCGGTCGACCAGAACGCGCACCTCGGCGCCGTCGCGCAGCACCGAGACCTCCTTGGCGCCGAGCTCCAGCAGGGCCCGGAGGGCGGCCCCGGCCCGCCGCTTGGATCGCGCCTCGAAGTACCGGCCGGCCAGGATGAAGGTGGTGACGCCGGCGGCGGCCTCGAGGTAGATGTTGGCGCTGCCGTCGGAGCGCTCGATGGTCAGCTCGAAGGGGTGCACCATGCCGGGGATGCCGGCGGTGCCCCAGAACAGCGCGTAGATCGACCAGCCGAACGCGGCCAGCGTGCCCAGCGAGACCAGGGTGTCCATGGTGGCCGCGCCGTGCCGGAGGTTGGTCCAGGCGGCGCGGTGGAACGGCAGCCCGCCCCAGACCACGACGGGTGCGGCCAGGGTGAGCGAGAGCCACTGCCAGTACTCGAACTGCCAGGCCGGCACCATCGCCAGGGCGATCACCGGCACGCTGAGCAGGGCGGAGACGACCAGCCGCGTGCGCAGCGGTGCCACCTCGTCGACCTCGGCCGGCGTCTCGGCCGTCGGCGGCTCCGGCAGCGACGCCGTGTAGCCGGTCTTCTCGACGGTGGCGATGAGGTCCTCGGTGGTGACGTCGCCGGCGATGCTGACCTTGGCCTTCTCGGTGGCGTAGTTGACCGTGGCCGTGACGCCGTCGAGCTTGTTGAGCTTCTTCTCCACGCGGGACGCGCACGAGGCGCACGTCATCCCGCCGATGAGCAGTTCGACGTCGGTGAGCGGCCCGGTCGGGGCGGTGGTCATGATCCGTGCTCCTCGTGCGCGCCGACCGTCACCGTGAAGGCGGCCGTCCGGACGACGTCACCGTGCTTGAAGTCCAGGAACAGCCGGTACGTGCCGGCCGAGGGGGCGGTGGTGGCGAAGCCGACGTTCGGGCCGGGTGCCGGCGCCGCGCCGCCCGGGGGGTCGCTCGGGTGCACGTGCAGGTACCCCAGATCGCCCTGGCGCAGGGCCACCAGGTGCCCGTAGGCGCCCAGGTAGCTCTCCAGGTCGGTGACCGGCACGCCGTCGCGGCTGATGCCGAAGCGGAGCTCGGTCTCCTCGCCGGCGGTCAGCGCGCCGTCGAGGACGACGGTGTAGCCGTCCACCTCGGCCACGGCGGCGGGAGCGGGCAGCGGCTGCGGGGCGTACTCGCCGCCGACGGCGAGCTCGGCGCCGAGGACGCGGTCCTCGCCGTCGGCACTCGCGGCGAAGTCGGCGAACACCCGCCACGAGCCGGGGGAGAGGTCCAGCGGCACCCGCCAGACGCCGTCGGCGTCCTGCTCCGGGTGCACGTGCTGGTAGCCGGTCAGGTCGCGGCGCACCGCGATCAGGTGCAGGTCCTCGTCGTGGCGGACCTCGTAGTCGGCGACGGCGTGGCCGTCGGGGCCCTCGATCCTGAAGGCGAGGGGCACACCGGCACCGGCCGGGAGGGTGGGCTGGTCGAGGACGAGCGTGTACCCGTCCTCGGAGACGACGAGGCCGGCGGGCAGGTGCGCGCCGGCCGCCTCGTGCGGCGCCTGCTCCTGGTGCCCGGCCCCGGGCTGCGACCCCATGTCGTGCCCGGCGGACGAGGGCTCGTCGGCCGCCGCGCCGACCGGGCCCACCACCGCACCGAGGCCGGTGGCGGCGCCGAAGAGCGCGAGCAGGCCGACGCCGAAGGCGGCGAGCTTGACCGGTGTGTTCATGGCGATGCGGTCGCCGGGCGGGCTGGATCAGCCGGCCACGGAGTAACCGGCCTCCTCCACGGCAGCGCGGACGGCGGACTCGTCGACCGGGGCGTCGCTGGTGACCGTGAGCCCGCCGGACTCGAGGTCGACGTCGACGGCACTGACGCCCGGGACGGCGGAGACCTCCTCGGTCACGGAGTTGACGCAGTGGCCGCAGGTCATGCCGACGACGGTGAAGCTGGCGGTGGTCATGGGGGTTCCTCTCGGGGTGGGGGAGCGGTCAGGAGCGGACGAGGCGGGCGATGGCGTCGGAGGCTTCGCGGATCTTCTCGTCCGCCTCGCGGCCGCCCTGCTGCGCCGCCTGCACGACGCAGTGGCTCAGGTGCTCCTCGAGCAGCCCCAGGGAGACCGCCTGCAGGGCCTTCGTCATCGCCGAGACCTGGGTGAGGATGTCGATGCAGTACTTCTCGTCCTCGACCATGCGCTGCAGGCCGCGGGCCTGGCCCTCGATGCGGCGCAGCCGCTTGAGGTAGTCGTCCTTGCGGTTGATGTAGCCGTGCCCCGCGTGCTCGACGGTCTCCACGCCGGTCCCTCCTGCCGTGGCCGCGGACCTCGCGGCACGACCGGAACTATACCCCCCTAGGGTTCCCGCGCAAGCGGGTCGGTGCCGTCGTCGCGCATCCGGGCGACGTCGGACCGGAGCTGCTCCAGGTCCGCGTGTGCGGTGGCGAGCTGGTCCTGCAGGCCGACGATCGTCTCCGCCGAGGCCAGGGAGTGCCCGTCGTCGAGGAGCCCGCGGAAGCGGGCCGCCAGGCCGAGCTGCGTGCGCGAGTAGCGGCGGTGACCGCCGGCCGACCGGTGCGGCTGGAGGGCCCCGGAGGAGTCGAGGCTGCGGAGGAAGGCGGCCTGGACGCCCAGCAGTTCGGCGGCCTGGCTCATGGTCAGCGCGGGGAAGTCGGGATCGTCCAGGCGGCGCAGCGGATCGGTGGCCTCGGCCATCACCGTCCTCCTTCGAGTCGTGGGACGACGGAGGGGCCGGACCCGCCGGGCCCGGCCCCTCCGGTCGCCGCCATCAGCTGGTGACGGACTTCTGCTCCGCCTGCGCGGACTCGCCCTCGATCGTGCGGCCCTCGACGGCGGCGGGGGCGTCGGCCCTGGTCACGCTGATCTTGCGTGCCTTCGCCTTCTCGGCGACCGGGATGCTCACCGTGAGCACGCCGTCGTGGTAGCTCGCCTCGAGCCGGTCGGTGTCGAGGCTGCGTCCCAGGACCAGCTGGCGGGTGTAGCTGCCGAACGGCCGCTCGGCGACGGCCCACTCGGCGTTCTCCAGCTGGGGGACGCTGCGCTCGGCGCTGACGGTGAGGGTGTTGCCCTCGATCGACAGGTCGATCGAGCCGGGGTCGACGCCGGGGAGGTCGAAGTGGGCGACGAAGTTGTCACCCACGCGGTAGGCGTCCATCGGCATGCCCGACAGTGCGCGGGCGGTCTGCGAACCGGCCCGCCCGGTGAGCTGGTCCAGCGCCCGGAAGGCGGCGGACGTGGCGGCGAACGGGTCGTAGGCGGTCAGCATCATGATCGATACCTCCGGAGTGTCTCTGGTGTGTTCGCTGCCCGAGGAGTGAACCTCTAGTGGCGACTAGAGATTACCTCACTCGTGCATCCAGGTAAACGTGTCAGCGCCCCGGATGTTCCCGTTTCCAGGCGGCGGTCCGAGCGCTGCTCCGTGCCATCGCCGCCGCGATCACGAGCGGGACGACGCCGAGGACCGCCGTGGCCCAGAGGCTGCTCGAGACCCCGCCGGTCACCGACTCGCGCGAGCTCAGCAGCGACCAGCCCAGACCGAACAGCGGCAGGGTCACCACGCCGGTGCCCAGCGCCGCGGCGACCGCCCCGGCGACACCCCTGTTCCGCGCCGCGAGACCCGCCAGCAGCGCCGGCACGAAGGTGAACACCCAGTGGAGGACCGGGATGATCGCGCCGGTCTCGAACTCGGCGTCGGCGGCCAGGACGAGCGCGTTCCAGAGCAGGGCCGCCACCGCGAGCAGCGAGACGACCACCCAGACCAGGAAGGCCGGGTCCGAGGGGCGTAGCGAGGCGTCCCGCAGCGTGGCCCACGCGCCCAGGACCAGGCAGACCGCGCTGCCGGCGAGCAGGAGCGCCGTGAGCGACGACGGGACGTCCGCGATCTGCCAGCCACCGAGCACCCGCTCGGGAACCGCCCAGTCGCGCTGCCCGACCACGATCGCCAGGACGGTGAGGACACCGGTCACGGCGATCGTGGGCCACGGCAGATCGGGGCGCGTCCGGGTGCCGACCGGGGGTGGGGGAGCGGGCGGAGTCATGGCGCGGAGGGTGGCAGAACGCCCGCGCCGGCAGAGTGCGGCACGCGTGAACTCCACCCGCACGGGGCAGTCCAGGTCCGTGGAGGAGACGACGGACGCAGCAGAGCAGCAGGCGGGCACGCACGCTGACGAACCGGTGGTCACCTCCGTCAGCGAGGGGGACACCATGAGCCTCACGGTGGCCGGGGAGCTGACCGAGGCGGCGCGTCGTCCGCTGGTGCGGGCCATGACCGAGGCGCTCCTGTCGGGGCAGTCGCTGACCCGCGCCGAGCTGCGCCTGGCCGGGGTGACCTTCATGAACTCCCCGGGCCTGGCCGTGCTGGTCCAGCTGCAGAGGATGGCGGCTCCGCGCGGCATCGAGGTGGCGCTGGTCGCGCCGCCGCCGGCGGTCGCCCGGCCCCTGCAGCTGAGCGGCCTGTGGCACCGGTTCCCCGTCGTGGACGAGAACGGTGCCGAGCGGCCCGCAGAGGTGTCGCCGGAGGGTCCCGACGGGTCGCCCCGCGACCATGCCTGATCCCCGTCGGTGTCGGGGAGCCTGATCCCGGTCGGTGTCGGGGACCGGTCCACGGCGGCCGGGCTCCTAGCCTGTCCGGGTGTCTACCGGCCATTCGCACAGCCACGGCCCCGATCCCGACGCGCCGCCGCCCAGCCCCGAGGCGGTCCGTCTCCGGAAGCGCGCCGTCTGGCTGATGCTGCTCCTCCTGGTGCCCGTGGGGCTGGCCACCGTCATCGGCCTGCTGGTCATGTGGCCCGACGGCGAGCCCACCCGCGCCGAGCAGGTGGCCGCCACCTACCTGCCGCCCGGCACCACCTATCCCGACGGCCGGGTGGTCTCGATCGAGACGTACGACTGCGGTGACCCCGGCCGCCCGGCCACCTGCGCACGAGCCGTCGTCGAGGTGCTCGAGGGGGAGGGGACGGGGGACTACCAGCAGGTGGACCTGCAGCCCGACGTCGTCGCCGGTGGGGTCGAGGAGGGCGACACCCTGGTCCTGACCCGCGACGCCGGCGCCGAGGGCGGTCCGAGCTACCAGTTCTTCGACTTCCAGCGCGACGCCCCGATCATCACGCTCGCGGTCGCCTTCGCCCTCGTGGTGGGGCTGGTCGCGCGCTGGCGCGGGCTCGCCTCCCTCGTCGGGCTGGCCTTCGCCTTCGTCGTCCTGCTGAAGTTCGTGCTGCCCGGCCTGCTGTCCGAGTCCTCGCCGGTGCTGGTCAGCCTGGTCGGTTCCGCAGCGATCATGTTCGTCGTCCTGTACCTCGCGCACGGTTTCTCGGCGCGCACGACGACGGCGCTGGTCGGCACCCTGTTCGGGCTCTCGCTGGTCGCCGTCCTCGGGTCCATGGCGGTGTCGGCCGCGCGGCTCACCGGCCTGACCAGCGAGGAGACCAACACGCTCAACACCTACGACCCGACGCTGAGCTTCTCCGGCCTGGTCCTCGCCGGGATCGTGGTCGCCGGGCTGGGCGTGCTCAACGACGTCACGATCACGCAGGCCTCGGCCATCTGGCAGCTGCACGAGGTCGACGAGGGCATGACCTGGCGGGAGCTGTACAACCGCGGCATGGCGGTCGGCCGCGACCACATCGCGTCGACGGTCTACACGATCGTGTTCGCCTACTCGGGCGCCGCACTGCCCCTGCTGCTGCTCTTCGAGCTCTACGACCAGCCCTTCTGGACCGTCCTCACCTCGGCCGCCCTCGCCGAGGAGGTCATCCGCACGCTGGTGGGGGCCATCGCCCTGGTCCTCGCCGTCCCGGTGACGACGGCGGTCGGCGCGTTCTTCGCCACGGCCGCGAGCACCTCCGCGGGCGAGGCGACCGAGCGCCGGGTGACCGCCCTGCGCACCCGCTTCGCGCGGTGAGCCAAGCTGTGCACGTGTCCGATCTGCTCGCCGCCGCCCAGGCCGCCCCCGGTTTCATGCCCGACGACGAGGGGCTCGCCCTCTACGAGGCCGCCCGCGGTGTCGCCGTCCCCGGCCCGCTGCTGGAGGTCGGCAGCTGGATGGGCCGCTCGGCGCTCTACCTGGCCGCCGCCGCCCGGGAGACCGGCCGCCAGGTGGTGACCGTCGACCACCACCGCGGCTCCGAGGAGCACCAGCCCGGCTGGGAGTACCACGACCCGTCGCTGGTCGACCCCGCCGTCGGGCTGATCGACACGCTGCCCCGGTTCCGGAACACCATCGCCACCGCCGGCGCCGAGGACGTCGTCGTCGCCGTGGTGACCCGGTCGGAGGTGCTCGCCCCGCTGTGGAGCACCCCGCTGGCGCTGCTGTTCCTCGACGGCAGCCACACCGAGGAGTCGGCGCGGCGCGACCAGGACGCGTGGGTCGCCAAGCTCGCGGTCGGCGGCACGCTGGCCATCCACGACGTCTTCCCCGATCCGGCCGACGGCGGTCAGGCGCCCTACGGGGTCTACCGGCGGGTCCTGGAGTCCGGCGACTTCACCGAGCTGCCCGGCGTCGGGTCGATGCGGCTGCTGCGTCGTGAGCGGTGAGCTGGAGGCCGAGCGGGTCGCGGCGCTGGCGCAGATCGCGGCGCTGACCCGTCAGTTCGACGAGATCGTGGCCGCGTCGCAGGCCTCGAACGCCGACGACGAGCACGACCCCGAGGGCGCCACGATCGCCTTCGAGCGCCAGCAGGTCGCGGCGCTGCTGGACCAGGCCCGTCGCCGGCTGGCCGACGTCGACGCCGCGGTGACGGCGGTGGAGGCGGGCACGTACGGGCGCTGCGAGACCTGCGGGCGGCCCATCGGCGAGGAGCGCCTGGCCGCCCGGCCCACCGCGCGCACCTGCATCGACTGCGCCCGCTAGAACTCGCGGAGGAAAGTTCCCGGCGGATGTCGAGAAGCCGGACGCGGCTCCGACCCAGGGGTGCAGGCGGCCAGAATGGGCCGCACGTCCCGCGAGGAGAAGACGATGGCCAAGTACCTGCTGCTCAAGCACTACCGCGGCGCCCCGGCGGCGGTGAACGACGTGCCGATGGACCGCTGGACGCCGGCCGAGGTGACCGCGCACATCCAGTTCATGCAGGACTTCGCCGCCCGGCTCGAGGGCACCGGCGAGTTCGTGGACGGGCAGGCGCTGTCGCCCGACGGCATGTGGGTGCGTTCCGACGGCGCCGGACGGCCCCCGGTCACCGACGGCCCGTTCGCGGAGACCAAGGACCTCATCGCCGGCTGGATGATCATCGACGTCGACAGCCAGGAACGGGCGGTCGAGCTGGCCGGCGAGCTGTCGTCGGCGCCGGGCGCGGGCGGCGAGCCGATCCACGAGTGGCTCGAGGTCCGTCCCTTCCTGGCTGCGCCCCCGACCATCACGGAGTGACGGTCGTGGTGGACAGCGCCGTCGACGCAACCCTGCTGCGGGCGCTCACTCCCACCGTGATCGGGATCCTCGGCCGCCGCGGAGCCGACTTCGCGGCGGCCGAGGACGCCGTCCAGGAGGCATTGGTCGAGGCCGTGCGCGTGTGGCCGCACGACCCGCCGCGCGACCCGCAGGGCTGGCTGGTCACCGTGGCCTGGCGCCGGTTCCTCGACGCCGTCCGCGCCGACTCCTCCCGGCGCAGGCGTGAGCTCGTGCTCGACCAGGAGCCGGCCCCCGGCCCCGCCGAGGTCGTGGACGACACCCTCCGGCTCTACTTCCTCTGCGCCCACCCGTCCCTGAGCCCGGCATCGGCGGTGGCGCTCACCCTGCGCGCGGTCGGCGGCCTGACCACGCGGCAGATCGCCCAGGCCTACCTGGTGCCCGAGGCGACCATGGCGCAGCGCATCAGCCGGGCGAAGCGGACCGTCACCGGCGTCCGGTTCGACCGGCCCGGCGACGTCGGCACGGTGCTGCGGGTGCTCTACCTGGTCTTCAACGAGGGCTACTCGGGCGACGTCGATCTTGCCGCCGAGGCGATCCGCCTCACCCGTCAGCTCGCGGCGATGACCGACCACGAGGAGGTGGCGGGCTTGCTCGCGCTGATGCTGCTGCACCACGCGCGACGGCCCGCGCGGACCCGCCCCGACGGCAGCCTGGTGCCGCTGGCCGAGCAGGACCGGAGCCGGTGGGACACCCGGCAGATCGCCGAGGGCGTGGAGGTGCTCCAGGCCGCGCTGGCCCGTGACCGGCTGGGGGAGTTCCAGGCACAGGCTGCCGTCGCCGCGCTGCACGCCGACGCACGCACGGCGGCCGAGACCGACTGGGTGCAGATCGTCGAGTGGTACGACGAGCTCGTGCGGCTCACCGGGAGCCCGGTGGTCCGCCTGAACCGGGCGGTCGCGGTCGGTGAGGCCGACGGGCCGCGGGCCGGGCTTGCCGCCCTGGCCCAGGTCGACCCCTCCGTGCCCCGGCACACCGCCGTCGCCGCCTACCTGCACGAGCGGGACGGCGACCGGGAGACCGCCGCCCGGCTCTACGCCGAGGCCGCCCGGTCGGCGCCGAACCTGCCCGAGCGGGACCACCTCACCCGGCAGGCCGCCCGGCTCAACGCGGACGTCCGGGCGTCACACCGCCCGGCCGGCCAGGAGCCGCAGGTCGGCACGCACGCGGGAGGGGATGACCCGCCGTCGTCGTAGCGCGGCCAGGAGGTCCGGCAGGGCCCGGAGCAGCCCGGCCACGCCGGGTCGCCCGGATCGCACGGCACCGGCCACGAGCCGCGCGAGGTCGGGGAGCGGCAGCCGCATCGAGGCGGTGAGCAACCGGCTGCGCCACACGGCCGCCTGACGGCGGGTGGGGGAGTGCCGCCGCGGCGAGGGGTGGTGGTGCACGGTGAGCGCGTCGACGTAGGCCATGGCCCAGCCGGCGGCGGCGAGGTCGAGGGCCAGCCGCTCCTCCTCGCCGGGGAAGCGGACGACGGGGTCGAACCCGCCCACCGCCCCGAAGGCCGCGGTCCGCACGACGGCCCCGCAGGCGACGAAGCCGAGCAGCGCGGGCCCGGGGAGGTCGCCCCGCGGCAACGGGCTGCGCGCCATCTCCGCGCACGCCGGGTCCAGCCGCTCCTCGGGGCCGACCAGGATCCGCGCGTTGACCACCGCCAGCCGGGGGTGGGCCCGCAACAGCGCGACGGCCCGTGCCAGGTCCCCCGGCGCCCACCAGGAGTCGTCGTCGGCGAACGCGACGAACTCGGTCCCGGCGCGTGCCACGCCGATCGTCCGGGCGTAGGCCCCGACGTTGTCCTCGAGGGGCACCACCGTGACGTCGGGGCAGGCCGCGCGGACCGCGTCGACCGAGCCGTCGGCCGATGCGTTGTCCACGAGGACGACCGGCGCCTCGTGCCGCGGGAGGGTGGCGAGCAGCTCCTCCCGCCGGTCGCGGGACATCACCACGACCGCGATGTCGGGAGGCTCGGTCACGGACGTGCCGTGCCCGCACCTCCCGGCACCCAATCGGCGGGCTGGGCGGTGTCGTCGGTGCCGGCCGCGGGCAGCGCGGCGGGGTCGGCGAACAGCCCCGAAGCCGGTGTCGCGCCGGAGAGCGCGTCGGCGGCCAGCAGCACCGCGGCGGCGGTCCAGGTGGTCCGCTCGATCGGCCAGCGGGCGTCGTCGGCGAACACGTAGCCGGTCCAGTAGGAACCGTCGTCGTCGCGCAGGTGCTGCATGGCCGCGACCTGCTCCAGCGCGGCGTCCCGCTGGCCGGCGACGACCAGCGCGAGCGCCAGCTCGCAGGTCTCGGCGCCGGTGACCCAGGGGCGGTCGGAGACGCAGCGGGCGCCCAGGCCCGGGACGACGAACGTGTCCCAGCCGGCGGCCAGCCGCTCGCGGGCCTGCTCGCCGGTGACCGCGCCGCCCAGTACCGGGTAGTACCAGTCCATCGAGTAGCGCGAGCGGTCGGCGAAGGCGTCCGGCCGGGTGCGCAGCGCCGTGCCGAGGTCGCCGACCGCCAGCTCCCAGTCCGGCTGCGGCTCGCCCACGAGGCCGGCCAGCGCGATGCCGCAGCGCAGCGCCTGGAACAGGCTGGCGTTGCCGGTCAGCAGGGCCAGCTGGTCCGGGGTGCGGTCGCGGCGCAGCGCCCAGCCGATCGCGCCGCCGTCCAGCTGCATGGCCACGACCAGGTCGAGCCCGCGGCGCACGACCGGCCACAGCTCGGCGACGAGCGCCTCGTCGCGAGCGATCAGCCACCGGTGCCACAGGCCGACGGCGAGGTAGCCGGCGTGGTTGCTCTCGACGTCGGCGGAGACCTCGGCGCCGTCCCGGTACTCCGCGGCCCAGGAGCCGTCCGGGCGCTGCCGCCCGGCCAGCCAGCGGTAGGCGGCGGCGGCGCGGTCGTGCTCCCCGCCGACGTCGAGGGCCATGGCCGCCTCGACGGAGTCCCAGGGGTCGAGCTGGCCGCCGCGGAACCAGGGGAGGGCGCCGTCGGTGAGCTGCTGCCCGGCGATCCAGGCGACCGTCGTCCGCACCTGGTCGCCCGTGAGCACGCCCGGCAGCTCGGGCAGCAGCCGCCGCGCGTCAGCCGGCGGCAAGGACCCGCTCCACCTCGTCGGCTGGAACGCCGCCGGCGTCCGCGGGCTTGTCGGCGTAGATGACGAAGCTCTTGCCGAAGACCGGGTCCATCAGCTTCTCGGCCGTGCGGGTGAGCCACGGGCGGTGCATGAGGTCCCAGACCAGCAGCCGGTGGTAGGCGCGGACGGCGGCGTTGTCCTTCTCCACCCCGACCGCGCACTTCAGCCACCAGAACGGAGCGTGCAGCGAGTGGGCGTGGTGGGTGCGGCCGGGCTGCAGGCCGACCGAGGCGAGCCGCTCGCGGACCACGCCGCGGCGGTAGATGCGGATGTGGCCGCCCTCGTTGGCGTGGTACTCGTCCGACAGCGCCCAGCAGATCCGCTCGGGGCCGTACCGCGGCACGGTCATCACCATCCGGCCGCCGGGCTTGAGCACCCGGAAGATCTCCGCCATCGCCGTCACGTCGTCGGGGATGTGCTCGAGGACCTCCGACGCCATCACCCGGTCGACGCTGGCGTCGGGGAAGGGCAGGCGCAGCAGGTCCCCGCGCACCACCTCGAAGCGGGCCGGGGTGCCGTCGGGCCGGAGGCCCGCCTCGCCGGACTCGACGATCGCGCCCAGCCAGCGCTTCGTCGTCTCCACCTCGGAGACGCCCCAGTCGACCGCGACGACGTCGGCCCCCCGGCGGATCGCCTCGAAGGCGTGCCGGCCCTCGCCACAGCCCAGGTCGAGGACGCGCATGCCCGGCCGCAGGTCGAGCGAGTCGTAGTCGACGGTCAGCAAGGGGGCCCCTTCCGGTCCAGGGTCTGCGCGTACCAGGCGGCGGTGCGCTCGGCGGTGGCCCGCCAGGTGTAGTTGTCCAGCACGCGGCGCCGGCCGGCGCGGCCGAGCTGCTCGCCCAGGGACGGCGAGTCGAGCACCAGCTTCAGCGCCGCGGTGAGCTCGCCGACGTCGCCGGCCTTCACCCGCAGCCCGGCCCGGGTGCCCACGACCTCGGGCAGCGCACCCGCGTCGGTCGTGACCAGCGGCGTCGCGCAGGCCATCGCCTCGATCGCGGGCAGCGAGAAGCCCTCGTACAGGGAGGGGATCGCCATCACCGTCGCCCGCTGCAGCAGCCCGATCAGCTCCTCCTCGGAGACCGACCCGGTGAAGCGCACGGCGTCGTGGAGGGCGAGCCGGTCCAGTGCCGCCTCCGCGGGGCCGCCCGGGCGCGCGCTGCCGACGACGGTGAGCGTGGCCGGGCGCTCGGTGCGCAGCTTGGCCACCGCCTCGAGCAGGTGCACCAGGCCCTTGAGCGGCACGTCGGCGCTGGTGATGGCCAGGATCGAGTCGCTCTCGCGGCGCTGCCCCTCGGCCGGGGGCGCGAACGTGCCGGGGTCGATGCCGTTCGGGATGAGGTCGACCCGCGAGGCGGGCAGGCCCATGTACTTCGCGATGTCGGTGCGCGAGGTCTCCGACACCGTGGTGATCGCGTCCAGCTGCTGCACGACCCTGGCCTGCATGCGGGTGAACGCGTACCAGCGGCGCAGCGTCAGCTTCTTGTACAGCGACGGCGCGGCCGCGAGCTCGAGCTCGCGGTCGATGGCGATCGGGTGGTGCACCGTCGCGACGGTCGGCAGACCGGCGCGGGTCAGCTTCAGCAGCCCGTAGCCGAGGGACTGGTTGTCGTGGACGACGTCGAACTCGGCGGCCCGGGGGAGCAGGTGCCGGGCGGCGCGCAGCGTGAAGGTGAGCGGCTCGGGGAAGCCGGCGGCGCACATGGTCGCGTACTCGAGGACGTCGATCCGGTCGCGGAACTCCGAGAGCCGCGGGATGCGGAACGGATCCGGCTCTCGGTACAGGTCGAGGCTGGGCAGCTTGGTGAGCGGCACGCCGTCGTCGAGCTCGGGGTAGGGCTGACCGCTGAAGACCTCGACGCGGTGGCCGAGCTCGGCCAGCTCCCGCGACAGCGCACGGACGTAGACGCCCTGCCCGCCGCCGTGCGGCTTGCTGCGGTAGGACAGCAGTGCGATGCGCAACGACCGTCCCATGACCGGGACTCTAACGAGGCCACCCGCCGCGTCCGGCCACCAGCCGGGCGCGCGACCCCCGTCCGGGTGCATCCGCCACCTGGCAGGGTGCAGCCCATGATCCGTCACGTCGTCACGTTCACGTGGTCTCCGGCGGCCGACGCGCAGCGGCGCAGCGCCGCCGTCGAGGCGCTGCGGGGGCTGCGGCGGGAGGTCGGGGGCATGACCTCCCTGGTGGTCGCCGAGGACGCCGGGCTGTCCGAGGGCAACGCCTCCGCGGTGCTCATCGCCGACTTCCCGGACGCCGAGGCGTTCTCCCGCTACGCCCGGGACCCGGTGCACCAGGCGGTGGTCGCCGAGCACGTCCGGCCGATCCTCGCCGCGCGCGCGGCCGTGCAGTACCGGGTCTGAGCGGCAGCCGCGCGCCTGCTCGGGTGACCCGCGGTGCCCGGCCGGGCGGCTACCGTCTGGCCATGTCGATGACTTCCCGGTCCGGCCGGCTGCGGCTGCTCGCCGCGGGCCTGACCTGCGCTGCCGTCCTCACCGGGTGCGGGGGTGGCGACGACGGCGACGAGCGGTCGGCCTCCGGCTCGAAGAAGTCCGCCGCCTCCTCGGAGCCGGCGAAGCAGCCGGATCTCGCCTCCGGTCTGCTGCCCGCCGACGCGTTCGGGCCCGACGCGGTCGTGGCCGCGGTGTCACCGGAGGAGCTCGAGCGGGGCGCGGGCCTCGCGGAGCAGTTCAGCGACGTGCAGATCACGCCCGAGTCGTGTGCGGGCGCCGTCGAGGGCACCCAGCCCGACCTCGCGGACTTCGACGACATCGCCGCCGTGAGCGCCACGGTGGGCACCACGGTCACCGTCGAGATGCTGACCCGCGGTGGGCCGGTCGAGGGCGCCATCGACGAGCTGGCGAGCGCCGTCGAGCGCTGCCCGCAGGCGCAGATCAGCTCGCCGGAGATCGGGGACGCCACCGTCACGTTCGAGGAGCTGCCGGTCGCAGACCTCGGCGACGGCTCGGCCGCGCTGCGCTACACCACCGTGGTGGCGCTCCCCGACGGGACGCAGGCGTCGGTGCCGGTGCTGCTCGGCGCCGTCCAGGACGGCGACCGGCTGATCATCATGACGACGCTGTCGGCGGACCCGAGCGGAGCGGGTGCCGCGCTGGACCCCGCGGCATTCGCGTCGCTGCTCGAGCAGGCCTACGAGACGCAGGCCGACGCGCTCGACTGAACCGTCCACAGCCCGGCGGCCGGTCCACAGATCCGATGGGCGGCCGCCGGGCGAGCACGGCCGCGGGCACGGTCGGTCCATGGACACGCCGCATCCGACCGACCGCCCGCCACCCCGGTCCTCCACCCTTCCCGACGGGCCACCCGCCCCCGACCCGGTCCGGGTCGGGGACCCCGGTGAGCTCGCCGCGGGCCTGCCGCACCTGCTCGGCTACCGGCCCGACGAGTCCGTGGTGCTCATCGGCCTGGGTGGGGAGTCCGGACGCCGGGTCGGGCTGACCGTGCGCGCCGATCTCCCGGCCGCGGCGCACCGCCGGGCACTCGCCTCGGCCCTGGCCGACAGCCTGGGCACCGACGATCCGCGGGGGGCCGTGGCCCTCGTGCTCTCCGAGCTCCCCGACGAGCCCTGGCCGGGCACCGGCCTGCCGCACCGGGCGCTGGTGCACGACCTCGTGCTCGCCCTGGACGCGGCCGGGATCCCGCTGGAGCAGGCGTTGCTCGTGCGTGGCGGGCGGTGGTGGGACTTCGACTGCCCCCATCCCTGCTGCGGTCCCGGGGCCGGCACCCTGCTGCCGGCGGAGGTCGGGCAGATCGAGGCCGCCTCCGTGGCCGCCGGCACGGTGGTGGCGGGGGACCGGTCGGCGCTGGAGCAGCGCATCGCCCGCCCCGGGGCCGGCGCGCAGGCCGCCATGCGGAGCGCGTGCCTGCGCACCGTCGAGGAGCTCGCGCAGGAACCCAGCAGGCAGGCCCGGGCAGAGGCCTCGCGCCGGCTGATCCGGCGAGCGGTCGAGCGCTGCCGGCCGGGACCGGACAGCGAACGCCTCCCCGACGACGACGTCGCCCGCATCCTGTGGGGCCTGCGCGAGGTCGCCGTCCGCGACTGGTCGCTCCAGCTGTCCCTCGCCGACGACGCGGCGGCGGCCGAGGTGCTCTGGACCGAGTGCACGCGTCGGGCGCCGTCCCCGCTGGACGCCGCCCCGGCGACGTTGCTGGCCGTCAGCGCCTGGCTGCGCGGCGACGGGGCGATGGCCAACATCGCCGTGGACCGCGCGCTCGACAGCGACCCCGACTACTCGCTCGCCGCACTGATCGCCGACGCCCTGGCCGCTTGCGTGCCGCCAAGCCGGCTGCGCGCGTTCCTCGTCGAGGCCGCCCGCTGGCCGGAGGACCTGGACCCGGCCGGGATGCCGTCGGGCTGATGCGGGCGACCGGGTGGCTCAGAGCAGCTCCGGGCGCCGCCATTCCTGCTCGAGAACGTGTTCGCCCAGGAAGGCCAGCACGGTCTCGTACCAGACCGCGGAGTTCCCGGAGGTGAGCACCCAGTGGTTCTCGTCGGGGAAGTAGAGGAACTTCGACGGCACGCCCCGCTTCTGCAGGTCGTACCAGAGGTGCAGGGCCTCGCCCACGGGCACGCGGTAGTCCTTGTCGCCGTGGATCACCAGCATCGGCGTGCGGATCGCGTCGGCGTACCGGTGTGGCGAGTTCTGCTCGTAGCGCTTGGGCTCCTGCAGCGGGTCGCCCCACTCCTTCTCCCAGTAGTACGCGGCGTCGGTGGTCCCGGTGAACGAGTCGATGTGCCAGAGCCCGGCATGGGTGACGATCGCCCGGAAGCGGTCGGTCTGCGTGGCCACCCAGTTGGCCATGTAGCCGCCGAACGAGCCGCCCATGGCCGCCGTCCGGTCCGCGTCGATGTCGGGACGGGCCTCCGCGGCGTCGACGGCGGCCATCAGGTCCGTGTAGGGCGCGCCGCCCCACTCGCCCCAGCCGCGGCGGACGAAGTCCTGACCGAAGCCCTGCGACAGCGCCGGGTTGGGCAGCAGCACCGCGTAGCCCTGGGCGGCGAGCACCCACGGGCACCAGCGCCACGACCACGAGTTCCAGCTCATCAGGGGTCCGCCGTGGATCCACAGCACGAGCGGCGCGGGGGTCTCCGCCGAGGCGCCCTCGGGGAGCACGAGCCACGCCTGCACCTCGACGCCGTCCTCCGTGGTGGCCCGCACCTCGGTCAGCGTGCCGGGCAGCGCGTCGACGGTGCCCGGGCTGGGCAGCACGACCGGGTCCTGCAGGGGCGCCTCCGGGTCCAGCCGTACCGGCACCGAGGGGGAGTCGTAGGCCGAGCGCAGCGCGTAGAGGGCGGTGCCGTCGGGGGCGACCTGCAGGTGGCTGTACGCCCCGTCGCCGGTCAGCCGCGTCGGCGTGCCGCCGTCCACGGGCACCCGGAAGACGGCGTGCCGGCCGTCGTCGTCGGCGAGGAAGTAGACGGCCGTGCCGTCGGCGCTGAACTGCGGAGCGCTCGGCCACCGGTCGAACTCGGGCGTCAGGTCGCGGGCCGTGCCGCTCTCGACGTCGACGACCAGGAGCGTGTAGTCCGGCGGCTCGGCGTAGCTGGACAGCGACTCGCGGACGCAGATGAGCGAGGTGCCGTCGGGGGAGAACCGGGCGCCGTAGACGTCGGCCAGCGGATCGTCGACCAGCACCCGCGTCCCGCTGCCGTCGGTGGCGATGAGCACCACCCGGTTGCGGTGGCCGGCCGGCCCGTCGGGGATCTCCTCGGCGCGGGCGAGCAGCCGCCCGTCGGGCGAGAGGGTGAAGTCCTCACCGGCGCCGTGCGGCGGCGTCGCCTCGGGCGTCAGGTCGCGCAGCGGCAGCGGCTCGCCGGCCCCCGTCGGGTCCTCGTCGGGCAGTTGCCCGGCCCAGAACAGGTGCGGCGCGGCCGGACCCAGGTCGTGGTCCCAGTACCGGACGGGATAGGCCTCGTGCAGGATCGCGGTGATGCCGGCGTCGGCCCGCTGCTTGCGGCGCTGCTCGTCGGCCTCGGCCTCCGAGCCTCCGGGGACCGTGGCCGAGGCGACGACGAGGTCCCCGCTGTCGGCCGCCACCGCCACGGCCGAGATGCCGCCGGGGCGGGCGAGCACCGGACGGGCCTCACCGCCCCCAGGGGGAAGGCTCCACAGGGCCGGCTTCGGTTCCCCCGCCTCCGCGGCCCCCGGGTCCGGGCGGGCCGAGGTGAACAGCAGCGAGCCGTCGGGGGCCCACACCGGCGCGGACTCGCCGGGGACGCTGCGGGTGAGCCGGCGGGCCGGCCGCGCTCCCGCCGGGTCGACCTCCCACAGCGCCGTCTGCCACTTCTTCTTGGCGGGATCCAGGGTGGCCAGCGAGACCGCCAGCCGGGATCCGTCCGCCGACAGGGCCAGCGCACCGATCCGCGGCAGGGTGACGAAGTCGCTCAGCCGGTGGAAGGGTGTGGGCGCCGGCTCGGCGGCCGGGTCGGCGGGTGCAGGAGCGGAGGAGCTCACCGGGGCCTTCTTCCGACGGGCGGCGGGGACCGCCCCACCGTAGTGAGCGAGCCGCCGTCCCCAGCCGGCCGCTCCCCGCCCCGGCGGTCAGAGCAGCGGGGCGGCCTCGAGCGGGGTCAGCTCCTCGTCGGCGGCGCTCACGAACATGTGCTGGGCCACGCCCACGGGCAGCACGTAGTCGTCCAGGGCCACGGAGCCCTCGACCAGGCGGGCGCGCATCGTGACGCCGGGCCGCACCCCGTGGTCGGCCAGGGCGCGCAGCACGTCGGCGTTCTCCTGCAGCTGCTCGCTGATCCGCCGGATCACCACCGGGCGGCCCTCCGCGGTCGCGATCGTCGACAGGAGCGCGAGGGAGTCCAGCACCGCGGACGTCTCGCCACCGAGCGGCTCCTCGCCGCGCAGCGACTCCAGCCCCGGGATCGGGTTGCCGAAGGGCGAGACGCTGGGGTTGCCCAGCAGGGAGAGCAGCCGGCGCTCGACGGCCTCGCTCATCACGTGCTCCCAGCGACAGGCCTCCTCGTGGACGTCGGCGTAGTCCAGCCCGATCACGTCCACGAGCAGGCACTCGGCCAGCCGGTGCTTGCGCATGACGGCGGTGGCCAGCTTGCGACCCTCGTCCGACAGCTGCAGGTGACGGTCGCCCTCGACGGTCAGCAAGCCGTCGCGCTCCATGCGGGCCACCGTCTGGCTCACGGTGGGGCCGCTCTGGTGGAGCCGCTCCGCGATCCGGGCCCGGAGAGGCGTGATGCCCTCCTCCTCGAGCTCGAAGATGGTGCGGAGGTACATCTCCGTGGTGTCGATCAGGTCGTTCACAGGTACTCCTCCGTGTCGATCGGCCAGTCTACGGGGGCGAGGTGGCCGGACAGGGCCGCGCGGAACGCGGTCCGGCCGACGCGTCCCGGGCCGCGCCGGTAGCGTCGATCCCGCCGGCGGTCCGCGTGCGACGTGCGCGAGCGGAGCACCGCGGCACGAGGAGGTGCGGTGAGCGACTCGGTCGCCGTCGTCTGGGACGAGGCGCTGCTCGGCTACACCATGGGCGGGGACCACCCCCTCCACCCGGTGCGGCTCGACCTCACCATGCGCCTGGCCGAGGGGCTCGGTGTCCTGGGGACCGACCGCGTGCGCGTGCTGCGCCCCACGCCGGCCGGCCCCGACCTGCTGACCCTGGTGCACGATCCGGCCTACCTCGAGGCGGTCCGCCGGGCGCCGGCCGATCCGACCGTCGGCCACGGCCTGGGCACCTCGGACAACCCGATCTTCGACGGCATGTACGACGCCGCCGCGCTGATCACCGGCGGCAGCGTGCTGGCCGCCGAGCAGATCCACACCGGGGCCGCCCAGCACGCGGTCAACATCTCCGGCGGGCTGCACCATGCGATGCGCGACGCCGCGTCGGGTTTCTGCGTGTTCAACGACGCCGCGGTGGCCATCGCCTGGTTGCTGGGGAAGGGCTACGAGCGGATCGCCTACGTCGACCTCGACGTCCACCACGGCGACGGCGTGCAGGCCGCCTTCTACGACGACCCGCGGGTGCTCACGGTGAGCATCCACCAGACCCCGCTCACCCTGTGGCCGGGCACCGGCTTCCCCGAGGAGACCGGCGACGAGGAGAAGGCCTCGGGCAGCGCGGTGAACCTGGCGCTGCCCAACGGCACCGACGACTCCGCATGGTTGCGCGCGTTCAGCGCCGTCGTCCCCAGCGTGCTGCGCGCGTTCCGGCCCCAGATCCTGGTCACCCAGTGCGGCTGCGACTCCCACCACGAGGACCCGCTGGCCGACCTCGGGCTGACCATCGACGGCCAGCGGGCGAGCTACCGGGCGATGCACGACCTGGCGCACGAGCTCTGCGACGGCCGCTGGATCGCCCTGGGCGGCGGTGGCTACGGCCTGGTGCGCGCCGTGCCCCGCGCCTGGACCCATCTGATCGCCGAAGCGGCGGGCTCGCCGCTGGACCCGGCGACGGAGATCCCGCAGTCCTGGCGGGACGACGTCGTCACCCGGGGCATGCGCGCCCGCCCCCCGACGCACATGACCGAGGGCGGGTACACCGGCTTCTCGCACTGGGACGCCCTCAGCGGTTCCCGGGTGGACCGGGCGATCCTGCGCACCCGCCGGGCCAGCTTCCCGCTGTTCGGCCTCGACCCGGACGACCCCCGTGACTGAGCGCCCGACAGGCCCTGACGAGGCGGCCCCCACCCCGCCGCCGCACTGGGAGGCCGACATCGTCGCCGCCGACGGCGGGACGGTGCACCTGCGCCCGATCTGCCCGGAGGACGCCGACGGCCTGACCGGGCTGATGGAGCGCAGCAGCGACCAGACCCGGTACTACCGGTTCTTCGGGCCGATGAAGCGGCTGTCGGACAAGGACCTGCACCGGTTCACCCACGTCGACCACGACGCCCGTGTGGCCTTCGTGGTGCTGCTCGGCGACCAGGTCATCGCGGTCGGGCGCTACGACCGCTACCCCGGGACCGACGACGCCGAGGTCGCCTTCCTCGTCGAGGACGCCCACCAGCGCCGCGGACTGGGCTCGGTGCTGCTCGAGCACCTGGCCGCGGCCGGCCGGGAGCGCGGGATCAAGCGGTTCGTCGCCGAGGTGCTGGCGCAGAACAGCACGATGGTGCGGGTCTTCCAGGACGCCGGCTACAAGGCCTCGCGCTCCTACGAGGACGGCATCGTCCACCTGACCTTCCCCATCGAGCAGACCGAGGACGCGCTCGCGGTCGCCTACGAGCGCGAGCAGCGCAGCGAGTCCCGCTCCATCGCCCGGCTGCTCACCCCGTCGTCGGTGGCGGTCGTGGGCGCCAGCAACGACGAGGGCAAGATCGGCAACGCGCTGCTGCGGCACCTGCTCGACTACGGCTTCGCCGGTCCGGTCTACCCGGTGAACCCCTCGGCCCGGCACGTGCGCGGGGTGCCGGCGTACGACGACATCGAGTCCATCCCCGACGACGTGGATCTCGCGGTCGTGGCCGTTCCTGCGGGCGAGGTGACCGGCGTGGTCGAGGCCTGCCGGCGCAAGCGGGTGCGCGGGCTGATCGTGGTGTCCGGCGGGTTCGGCGAGGTGGGCCCCGAGGGCCGGGAGGTGGAGCGGCGGCTGGTCGCCTCGGCGCGTGCCTCGGGGATGCGGGTCGTGGGCCCGAACTGTCTCGGCGTGGTGAACACCGACCCCGCGCTGCGGCTCAACGCCTCGCTGGCGCCCATGGTGCCGGGCCGGGGACGGGTGGGCTTCTTCGCCCAGTCCGGCGCGCTCGGGGTGGCGCTGCTGGAGCAGGCGCGCAGCCGGGGCATCGGGCTGTCCACCTTCGTCTCGGCCGGCAACCGCGCCGACGTCAGCGGCAACGACCTGCTCCAGTACTGGTCCACCGACCCCGGCACCGAGGTGGTGCTGCTGCACCTGGAGAGCTTCGGCAACCCGCGCAAGTTCGCCCGGCTGGCGCGCACCGTCGGCCGCACCAAGCCGGTCGTCGCGGTGAAGAGCGGCCGCCACGTCGGCGTGACCCCGGGCCTGGCCGGCACGTCGGTGGCCGTGCCGGAGCAGTCGGTCGCCGCGCTGTTCGCCTCCGCCGGGGTCATCCGCGTCGAGACGGTGGCGCAGATGTTCGACGTCGGCACCCTGCTCGCGCACCAGCCGCTGCCGGCGGGCAACCGGGTCGCGATCGTCGGCAACTCCACGGCCATCGGGGTCCTGGTGGCCGACGCGGTGCTCGAGGAGGGCCTGGACCTCGCGCACGAGGCGCCGGTCGACATCGGCGTGAGCGGGACGCCGGAGGAGTTCCGCGACGCCCTGCAGGCCGCGGTCGACGACGACCGTGTCGACGCCGTGGTCGCGGTCTTCCTGCCGCCGCTGATGGCGGGGTCGCACGAGTTCGGACCGGCGCTGCGCGAGGTCGCCGTCGGCTCCTCCAAGCCGGTGCTCGCCAGCTTCCTGTCCACCGAGGGCGTGCCGCCCGAGCTCGCCGTCCCCGACGAGCACGGGATGCCGGCGCGAGGCTCGGTGCCCTCGTACAGCACGCCCGAGCGGGCGGTCATCGCGCTGGCGAAGGTCGCCGAGTACGCCCGCTGGCGCCGTCGGCCCGTCGGTGACGTGCCCGAGCTGCCCGACGTCGACGAGGCGGCCGCCCGGGCGCTGGTGCGCGGCGCGCTGAAGGCCGCGCCCGCCGGCCGCGAGCTGGACGACGACGAGCTGATCGCGCTGCTGGGCGCCTACGGGGTCCCGCTGCTGGGCACCCGCACGGTCACCGACGCGGAGGCGGCGGTCGCCGCGGCGGAGGAGATCGGCTACCCCGTTGTCCTCAAGTCGACGGCGCCCTGGCTGCGGCACCGCTCCGACCTCGGCGGTGTGCGGCTGGACCTCGCCGACGCCGATGCCGTGCGCGCGGCGTTCGCGGCCATCCCGTCCGGCGACCCGGTGATCGTGCAGGAGATGGCGGCGCCCGGGGTGGCGACCGTCGTGGAGATCGTCGACGACCCGTCGTTCGGTGCCCTGGTCAGCTTCGGCGTCGGGGGAGTGGCGACCGAACTGCTCGGCGACCGGGCCTTCCGCACGCTGCCGCTCAGCGACCTCGACGCGGCCGAGCTGGTGCGCGGACCGCGGGCCTGGCCGCTGCTGAACGGCTGGCGCGGCTCGGAGCCGGTCGACACCGCCGCGCTGGAGGACCTGCTGCTGCGGGTGGCACGGCTGGCCGACGACCTGCCCGAGGTGCTCCGCCTGACGCTGGAGCCGGTCATCGTGGGCCCGGCCAACCCGTGGCACGGCGGACGCTCGCTCGTGGTCGCCGGCGGCACCGCCAGCATCGGCCCGCCGACCGCCCGGGTGGAGCCCGGCCCCCGCCGGATGCGCTCACCGGTGTGACACGACGAGAGCCCGCCCCCTGCCGGGGACGGGCTCTCGTCGGTCGCTGGTGCTACGCCAGGTAGTCGCGCAGGGCGTCGGCGCGCTCCGGGTCGCGGAGCTTGGCCATCGTCTCGCGCTCGATCTGGCGCACCCGCTCGCGCGACAGGCCGAACTGCTTGCCGATCTGCTCCAGCGTCCGCGGCTGCGAGCCGTCGAGGCCGAAGCGGAGGACGACGACGTCCCGCTCCCGGTCCTCGAGCGTGTTCAGCACGTTGCGGACGTCGCCCTTCATCATCTGGAAGGCGACGGCGTCCTCGGCCACCGCGGCGTCGGCGTCCTCGATGAAGTCACCGAGCCGCGACTCCTCGTCGGCACCCACGGTCTGGTCGAGGCTGACCAGGTCGCGGCTGTGCTCGAGCAGTTCGACCACGCGCTCCTCGGTCATGTCCAGCTCGAGCCCGATCTCCTCGGGGGTGGGCTCGCGCTCCAGCTCCTGGTGCATCCGGCGCCGGGTGCGGACGACCTTGTTCACCTGCTCGGCCAGGTGGACGGGCAGCCGGATCGTGCGGCCGGAGTCGGCCATGGCGCGGGTGATCGCCTGCCGGATCCACCAGGTGGCGTAGGTCGAGAACTTGAAGCCCTTGGTGTAGTCGAACTTCTCCACCGCGCGGATCAGGCCGACGTTGCCCTCCTGGATGAGGTCCAGGAAGGTCATGCCGTGGCCGGTGTAGCGCTTGGCCACGGAGACGACCAGGCGCAGGTTGGCCTCCAGCAGGTGAGCCTTGGCGGCCTTGCCGTCGACGGCGAGCGCCTTGTAGTCGCGCTTCTTGGCCGGCGTCAGGTCCGGCTTCTCGCCGAGCAGGCGGTCGGCGTAGAGGCCGGCCTCGATCCGCTTGGCGAGCTCGACCTCCTGCTCAGCGGTGAGCAGCGCGGTCTTGCCGATCGTGTTGAGGTACACGCGCACGAGGTCGGTCGACACGAGCCCGGTGGTGTCGGGCTCGCGGCGCGCGGTGCGGGAGCGCACCTCGAGGGTGTCGTTGGGGGAAGACTGCAGCAGCGTCACGGTGCTTCTTCGTCCTTGCCTTCGGTTCGGATGCACCCCGCCGGTCATCGGTGGCGCGGCGGCGCTGGCATCCGGGCGTCAATGGGGCTCCGGGGGTGTCCGGACCTACCCCGTTGCTCTTCTGTCCGGTGTGGTACGCACTGCACAACGGCCCGGACGGGGGCGCGTGTTCCACAGGACCCCGGTTCACAGGCAACCCGCAGGTAGTGTTGTCCCTCACTCTGCTACCCGGGGAGCTCCGGCTCAGACCTCCAGCAGCAAGGTCATCGGCCCCTCGTTGACCGACGAGACCTGCATCTGCGCGCCGAACACGCCGGTCGCCACCCGGGCGCCGCGGCGGCGCAGCTCGGCCACCACCTCCTCGACCAGCGGCTCCGCGACCTCGCCGGGGGCTGCCTCGCCCCACGAGGGGCGCCGTCCCTTGCGCGTGTCGGCGTAGAGGGTGAACTGGCTGACCACGAGCACCGGCAGGCCCAGATCGGCGGCCGACACGGCGCCGTCGTCCCCGGGGAAGATGCGCAGGGCGTGGATCTTGCGGGCCAGCTGACGTGCCCGGTCGCCGTCGTCGGAGTGTCCGACTCCGACCAGTGACAGCAAGCCGGGGCCGATCTCCCCGACGACGGCCCCGCCGACGGTTACAGCCGCTGTAGACACCCTGCTCACGACGGCGCGCACGGGGTCATCCTCCCGCGGCGCGTCTCCACCGGCGTCAGGAGGTGAACAGGCCGGTCGCCGACCAGGCCTCCGACGGTCAGCCCAGCTGCTCGCGCACCATCTGGCCGAGCGGGTCCTCCCGGGTCGGCAGCTTGCTGATCGCCGGCGCCAGCAGCTCGCCGAGTTCGTCGTGGAGGCGGCGCAGTTCGGCCGCCGGATCCCGGGCGTGGTCGGCCCGCAGGTCCCACAGGGGGTAGGCCTCCTGGCCGTGCACCAGGACCGAGCCCGACAGCGCGCCCTCCCGGTCGGCGCCGGTGGCCTCGCCGGCCTCCAGGGCGCGCAGGATCCGTTCGACCAGGTCCAGCTCCGGGTGGGCCTCGAACGCCGCGGCCGCCTCCTCGAGGGTCTCCGGGCCGACGAGCCGGTTGCCCTGCAGTGCGTAGCCCTCGCCCACCCGGTCACCGGACCAGTCGAGCGTGCGGGCTCCGGAGTGCACGGCGACGCGGCCACGCCGGTCGACGACGCCCACCTGCCGGAACTCCGCCCCGGGGTCCACGGCCAGCACCATGTCCAGGGTCTCCTGAGCCGACCGTCCGGCGTCGAGCAGCGGGAGGCCGTCGTAGGCGTGGTAGGGGTTCATGCTGGCCTGGCTGCTGATCGCGCCGGCGCCGGACCGTGCGTGACAGGCGATCTTGCCGACGCCGACCATGGCGGTCAGGGCGCCGACGCCGATCTCCCCGGTCCGAGGGCAGCGGGCGACGATGGAGAACGTCATGGTCCGCACGTGCCCACGGTGGAGCGGCCCATTCGTCGGGTCCGGTGTGCGCGCTGGATCCCGTGTGCCGCGTGGGACCGGAGGCCCGACGCGCCGATCCCGGGCTCCGCGGGCGACCGGGCCGACGGCCGACGGCCCGTTAGTCTCGTGCCGGTGTATTCACCGATGTCCGGCAGTTCCACGCCGCCCGCGCCCGAGTCGCGCCTGACCGCCGCCCCTGGCCACGTCGTCCGGGGCATGGCGATGGGCGTCGCCGAGGTGGTGCCCGGTGTCAGCGGGGGCACCGTCGCCCTCGTCGTCGGCGTCTACGAGCGGCTCATCGACGGCGCGGGGCACGTCGTGAGCGCCCTCCGGCTGGCCGTCACGCGACAGGGGGCGGCCGCCCGTGCGGAGCTGGGCCGGGCACACTGGTCGACGATCCTGCCGGTGGTGGCCGGGATGCTGGTCGCCGTCCTGCTCGCGGCCCGGTTCATCGAACCGCTGATCGAGGAGCACCCCGTCGGGGCGCGCGCCGTCTTCTTCGGGCTGGTGCTGTTCTCCATCGTCGTCCCCGCCCGGATGGTGGGCCGCTGGGCGCGGCGGGACGTCGCGGCGGCGCTGCTGGCCGCGCTGGCGGCGTTCCTGCTCACCGGCCTGCCGCCGAGCGGCGACGTCGAGCCGCAGCTCGTGGTGGTGGCACTGGCCGCTGCGGTCGCCATCTGCGCGCTGGTCCTCCCGGGGGTGTCGGGCTCCTTCCTCCTGCTCACCCTGGGGCTCTACCAGCCCACCCTGGCCGCGGTGAACGACCGGGAACTCGCCTACCTGGGTGCCTTCGCCCTCGGCGCCGCGCTGGGTCTCGGCCTCTTCGTCAAGGCCCTGCAGGCGGCGCTGCGGCGGCACCACGCCCTCACGCTGTCGGTCATGACCGGTCTCATGGCGGGCTCGCTGAGGGCGCTGTGGCCGTGGCAGGACCAGGACCGCGGTCTGCTGGCTCCGGACAGCGGGGCGCTGCCCATGCTCGCGCTCGCGGTCGGGGCCGGCCTGGCGGTCACGGCGGCGCTGGCGCTGCAGACCCGCGTCGAGCGCCGGGCGGCCGCGCAGTCCTGACGGCCGATCCAGCGGCGGGGGAACCGGGTCTCCTTCATCCAGAGGTCAGGTGGGACTCGTGCGATCGGCACCACGACGTGCGAGATTGGCCATCGCCGGCCCGAAGCTCGTCGCCATCGACGTCAGCGCACCGGCGACGTCAAGGTCGTCGACATGGCTGCTCGCGCCGGCTGCAGGGTTGAGCCGGCAGGCCTCGGTCCACGCGCCGATGTCCCGTTGGGTACCGCGCGCGGCCAGCCCACTCATCCCTGCGTACGCCGTCCGCAGCGCCCCCGCGACGTCGTCCTCGAAGGTGAGCACGGGGCACAACCGGTTCTTCTCCTGGTCGTCGTCCCGGGTCGCCTCGACGTACCCGATCGTGGCTGCGCTCCACGGCACGAGGCCGACCGTCACGTACTGCAGCAGGATCCGATCGCCGGAGAAGACGGGATGGGCGGCTGTGGCGCGGACCCCGGGTGCGGTGCAGTCGACGTACACCTCGCCGGGCGTCGTCGGCAGCTCGGTCACGACGTCGTCGCGGGACAGCACCAGTGAGTGCCGGCCGATCCGGCGCACGTACCCCCCGCGCTCGACCCGGGAGATCGACCGCAATGCGTCGATCTCCCCGACGCTGATCGTGGCTCCTCGCCAACTGCGCGGCTCGACGGCCGGGTCGATCCGCACGAACACGCCGGACGCTTCCAGCCGCTCCGCGAAGTCGTCGCCGTCGACCGCGTCGGCAGCCGCCTCCAGCCACCGCGCCTGCAGCTGCATGAACGATCCGACCAGTTCAAGGGGTTGCATGAACGCGCGGTCGAACAGCCAGGGGTCGCGGGCCCGGATCCAGCGGATCCGCTCCGGGTCGACACCCGCCTCGAGCAGCCAGCAGCACGTGTCCATCGCGGTCTTGCCGGCTCCGATGACGGTGAAGCCGTCCGGTGCCCCGCCCAGGTGGACGAGGTGGTTCGGCGGTATGACCTGCACCCCGGGGTCGACGGCGTAGGCCGGCCGACGCTGCGACGGGATCTCGGACTGCACGTAGGTCGCATCCACGAGCCTGCGTGCGCGGATCGTCGTCTCAGCGCCCGTCAGCAGCGACGCGGCGTGGTGCCCCTCGCTGTCCGCACCCCGGTACTCGGACATCGGCAGGAAGCGGACCCGACCCGACGCGAGGAAGTCCTGCTCCAGGACCTGCGCGTAGTAGTCGCAGATCTCGTCGGAGGCCGCGCGCTCGTACCAGCCCCGGTTGCCCCCGGCCTCGTCGATGCGATCGTGTCCGAGCCGCCGGGAGGGAACGCCGTAGTACGCCGACGGCTGGTGCAGCCGGACGAACGGGTAGGCGTCGAGCCAGTGCCCGCCCGGCCGGTGCCGACGGTCCACCATGACGACCCGGGCGTCCGTCTGCGCCAGGAGTACATCGACGAACGCCATCGCCGAGGCGCCCGCGCCGACGACGAGATAGTCGGTGTCGATCTCGCGCATGGTCGCTCCCAGCCGCGGGCCGCCCCCTCGGACGGCAGGAGGGGATGGTAGGCCTCGGGGCGCCTTCCCGATGCCCCCTTCCGCGCGCTCCGTCGCAGGTCGCCCGGTCGGCGGACCAGGTCCTCGGGATCGCCCCAGGCGCAGGGCCGTGTAAGCCCCGGTGGTGACGTAGCCGGTCCCGGAGTGGTGACGACAACCGTGCTGGCGGGTGGGTGCGACGGGACCAGCGTGCGGCACCATTCAGGGTGTGCCGACCCTCCGCATCGCCCAGGACCCCGCCGCCGACGAGCTGCTCGGCCGCGACCCGCTCGCGCTGCTGATCGGGATGCTGCTCGACCAGCAGTTCCCCATGGAGCGGGCGTTCGGGGCACCCCGTCTGCTGGCCGACCGCCTCGGCGTGGACGCCCTCGACGCCGCGCAGCTGGCCGGCGCGGACGCCGACGAGCTGACCCGCGTCTTCCAGGGCCCGCCCGCGCTGCACCGGTACCCGGGGTCCATGGCCGGGCGGACGCAGGAGCTGTGCCGGCTGCTGGTCGAGCGCTACGACGGGCGCGCCGAGAACCTCTGGGCCGACGTCCCCGACGGCGCGACGCTGCTCCGCCGGCTCAAGGAGCTGCCGGGCTTCGGTGCGCAGAAGGCGGCCATCTTCCTCGCGCTGCTCGGCAAGCAGTACGCCGTCACCCCGGCCGGCTGGCAGGAGGCGGCAGGGGCCTACGGCGAGCAGGACTCGCGCCGGTCGGTGGCCGACATCAGCGGACCCGAGTCGCTCGCCGAGGTGCGCCGCTTCAAGCAGGAGCAGAAGCAGGCGGCCAAGGCGGCGAAGCAGGCCGACCGCGCCTGAACACCGGCCCGAGGTCGGCAGCGCCACGGGTGCCTGCACGCCGCGTTCCGCGGTGGCACCATGGTGCGCGATCCGGGGTGCGCCGGGGGTCTGCCCCGGTCCGCCCACGGCGGAGGGATGGATACCCGTGGCCAGCAACGAGCAGTTCCCGCGGCCCCGCCGGTCCGAGCCGGTGCTCATCACCGAGGCCCAGACCAGCAGGCTGGACGAGCACGCTGCCCGGAAGAAGCGCTACGCCATCACCATGCTCGTGCGTGGCGTCTGCCTCGTCCTGGCCGCCGTCTTCTACCAGGTCGTCTGGCTGATGCTCATCTTCGCGGTCCTGGGGACCATCCTCCCCTGGATCGCCGTGGTCATGGCCAACGACCGTCCGCCCATCAAGCGGCAGCAGGTCAACCGCTACGACGCCCGTCCCGACCGTGTCCTGGAGAGTCGCCCCGCACGCGTCATCGAGGGCTGAGCCATCATGGACGCCGGTGCGGCGGCGTCCGGAGGACCGGGCCCGACCGCGGAGAGGACCCAGGGAGCGAATCAGTGAGCAGCAGCGACATCCTCGAGCGGCCCGACGTCCGCGATGCGGACACCGGCAACGCCAACGAGGTCTTCCACTACGTCCGCAAGAACAAGATCGCGGAGAGCGCCGTCATGGGCACCATGGTCGAGGCGCTGTGCGGCGAGGTCTTCCCGGTGACCAAGACCCCCAAGCCCGGCAGCCCGGTGTGCCCGGCCTGCAAGGAGGTCTACGAGCAGCTCAAGAAGTAGAAGGACCCTGTCCTCCTCATCCCACGCAGGCTCGGGACGAGCCTCGGGACGGGGCCTCAGCGGCCGGGCGCCTACTGCAGACCGAGCCTCCTGGCCTCCTCCTGGAGCTTGGCCTCGCGCCGCGCCCGCCGGCGACGGTCGTGCCGGCGCAGCGGGGCCGGCCAGCGCTCCTGGATGGCGGCGTTGAGCTCCGCGCCCAGCAGCACTGCCATGCCGAAGAAGAAGCAGAACAGCAGGATGCCGATCGGGGCGGCCAGGGCGCCGTACGGCAGCGCCGCGGACAGGATGTCGGTCACGTACGTCCGCAGCAGGAGGGCCGACACGATGAAGAAGCCCAGGGCCAGGACGGCGCCCGGCAGGTGCCGGTTCCACGGCAGCCGCTTGGGCAGCACCACGTTGTAGAAGCTGGTGAGCGCCAGCAGGAGCCCGATGAGCACCGCCGGCCAGTAGATCCCGTCGATGAGCACGGTGGCGACCGGCCGCCAGCCCGCGGGGAGCAGCGACACCAGCACCTCGCGGCCGAGCACGAGCAGCGGCAGGGTGAGGACGGCGACGACCATGCCCACGATGAACAGCCAGAGCGCCTTGAGGCGCGTGCGGATGGGGCCCCGGACGTCGCGCTGGTCGTAGGCGATGACGATCGTGTTCATGAAGGTGGCGGTCGCCGACGAGCCCGCCCACAGCGAGACCAGGAAGCCCAGGCTGACGACGTCGAGCCGGCCCGAGCCCAGGATGTCCTCGAGGGTCGGGGCCACCAGCGAGTCGACGACGTCCGGGGTCAGCACCTCGGAGGAGGCGCTCAGCAGCTTGTCCTCGATCTCCTTGACCGCACCGGCGCCGATCACGTCACCGAGGTAGCCCAGCGAACCCAGCAGGGCGATGAGCAGCGGCGGCACGGAGAGGATCTGCCAGAAGGCGGCCTCGCCGGACAGCCCCAGGATCCGGTCCTGCCAGGCCTTCGCCAGGGTGCGGCCGAGGACCCGCAGCGGTTCGCGGACGAACGCCGGCCACGCGTCCAGCCGCCGGGAGCGGGAACCCTCGTCGCGGGTGGCACCCGAGCCGGTGGCCGGGGGGCCCACCTCGGGCCGTGGCTGCGCGGCAGCCGGCTGCGGGTCCGCGCCGTCGGCGCCCGTGGCGTCCCCGGCGTGCGCCGGGGAGCCGCTGGGCAGCACGGCGCTCATCCGACCAGTGTGCACGCCCTCGACCGGGCCGGACCCGGTCGCATCGGGGGCCGATGCGCCGGGTGAACCGGTCAGCGCCCCCGCCGGCCGCCGGGACGGCGACCGCCCGGGGCGGGGGGCCCGGCCGGCGCCGTGCCCTCGGGACCCGGAGGCGGCGGCGGACCGTCGGGCGGCACGCAGGTGATGACGGCCTCGGCGGCGTAGCGGGTCTGGAAGGTCTCCCGCTTGATCTCCGCGCCGGTGCCCGGGTCCTTGAACACGCGGGTGACGGTGATGTCGAAGCCCGGCACGCCCGGCTGCGGGATGCAGTTGCCGTCGTCGACCTTGGTGAGGACGGCGGGCTCCCGCGGGTTGCGCCGCTCGCTGCTGATCGACTCGATGTCGTACCGCTTGGTGCCGTAGAAGGTCACGGTGATCGAGCCGGGCGTCCACCGGGTGTCGATGTAGACGCCGGTGTCGCTGTCGTTGCGCCACTGCAGGTCGATGGCACCCTCGTACACCGTCGCCTCGCGCCCGGCCGGGTAGCGGCTGATGTAGAAGCTGTGCGGCTTGTGGAAGACGTCCTCGAGCCCGGCGAAGAAGACGGCGTTGAACATCGTCGTGGCGAACTGGCTGATCCCGCCGCCGACGGCCTTGGCGAGCTCGCCGCCCTGGATGACGGTGGCCTCGACGTAGCCCTGCGCCGTGCCGCGCGGCCCGGTGTAGGTGTTGAGGCTGAACGTCTCGCCCGGCAGCACGACCGCACCGTCCACCTCGGCCGCGACCACGCGGATGTTCTCGCCGCTGGCCGCGTTCCCGATGTTCGTGGTGAACGAGCTGATCTCCTCCCGGATGCCGAGCGCCTCGGCCTCCTGGGTGGTGAACTCGGCCGGCACCGGGCCCAGCTCGGCGGTCACCGAGCGCGGGGCCGGGTCGGTCAGCACGCCCATGAGCTGTTCGGCCAGGCGGACGGGGTCGACGCCGGTGCCGTCGACCGAGGGGACGACCCGCACGCCACCGCCGGCCACCTCGAAGGAGGCGTCGCGGGCGGGCGTGCCGAAGACCGCGAGCTCGTCGCCCAGCGCCGTCTGCAGTGCGGCCGGGTCGATACCGACCTCCAGCTCTCCGTCCTCGGTCGGCGTGAAGGTCAGCGAGGCGGCGAGAGCGGAGACAGGGACCTCCGCGGAGCGCCCACCCTCGGCGCCGTTCACCTCCACGGGGGCGGCGAGGGCCGGGACGACCGTCTCGGCGAGCACCCGCTCGGCCTCCGCCGTGTCGACGGAGACCGGCTCCACGTCGACGGGGAGCTCCAGGGGATCCGCGGGGTCGGCCTCGCCGGCGAGCGTGTCGAGGATCGTCTCCGCCGCGGCCTCGCGGTCCAGCGTCCGTCCGTCCGCCGGCTCCAGCACGCGGGGCGTGGTGCCCTCGATCGCGATGGTCGCGTCGGAGGGTGCCCGGTCGACCGAGGCGGCGACCGCGTCCAGCTGCGCGTCCAGCGCGGTGTCGTCGGTCTCGAGGACCGCGGCGACCTCGCGATCCGAGAAGAGGCTGGTGAGCCGCGTCCAGGGGTTCAGCGGCTGGTCGTCGGCGTCGCGCACGGTGGCGGCGACGTCCAGGCCGATGCCGGCGGTGACCGGGGAGAAGGTGCCCTCCACGTCCTCGGCCACGAACGGGCGGTCGGCCGCCACCCGCGGGGCGAGGTCCTCCTCGAGCACACCGCGCGCCGCGGCGGGGGAGAGACCGCCGATGTCGAGGCCGGCGACCACCGTGGAACGAGGCACCTCGCCGGAGGCGACCAGCAGGTCGACGCCGTAGACGGCGGCCAGCAGCGCGACGCCACCGGCCGGGATCAGCACTGCCCGCCGGCGCCACCAGGAGCGGCCCCGGCCACCGGCCGGCGGGAGTGCGCCGTGACCGCCGTCGTCGCCGCCGTCGTCATCGCCCGGGTGGGCCGCGGCGATGTCGGCCGCGGAACCGAGCTGCTGGGTCTCCCACTCCGCGTCGTCCGGCTGCGCGACGGGAGGAGGTGCCGTGGAGGCCTGGGCAGCGTCGCGTGGCGCGGGGGAGGGGTCGGCCGGAGCTGCCTCGGCCTCGGGCGCGCCGCTGAGCCAGTCCCGCGGGACGGGGCGGGTGTCGTCGATCTCGACGCCGTCGGCGGCGTCCGGTCCCTGCGGCGCGTCGTCCTCGGCGGACGACGGCCGTGCGGGTTCGAGCGGCGGGCGGTTGTCGGCCCCGTCGGCGCGCATGCGCACCGTCTCGTCGGGCGCGGGGTGGTGCTGGGACATCGGGGTGTCCTCCGGTCGCCGTCGACCGGGGGTCCCCGGGAACGACGGAGCCGCCGGCCCCCCGTCCGCTCGAGGCGGTACGGAGGTGCCGGCGGCGTCGTCGGGTGAGGCTGTCATCGCGGGCGCGACGATAGCGGGTCTCTCACGCTGTTACGCGCTGGTCGCCCTCGGTGTCGATGATGTCGACCGCGATGTCGCGGAGCTTGCTCTCGTACGCGCGTGCGTGGTGCCCGCAGAAGACGAGGTCGCTGCCACTGGCGAGTACGACTCGCACCTTGGCCAGAGCCCCACAGCGGTCGCAGTGGAAGGGAACGACGAGGTCTTCGGTGGGCGGGGTCGTCGTCAGCGTCTGGGTCATCTGGCTCATCACTCGCTCTCTACCGCACGGACCCGCGGCTGCGGATCGGCCTCCTGCACAGCGCCAGGATGGCCCCTCGTGTTCCCGTTCCGCTGCCCGTGAACACTGACTCGCCGAATGAGATGAGTCCGTGATGTCGGGCGTCGGATCGGGCTTCAGCAGGGGACGTCACTGGGGTGGTACCGGTCGTGCACGTGCTGGTCTCGCGCGCCGTACCGGTCGGGTGACCGGTGCGGCCGTGGGTCCGCTGCTGTTCTGACGTCCCCCACGCTACGCGGTCTACCCGACAGATGTCGGCGCCAACCCGCCCGGCTTCCCCGGTGACCCCTTCCGGGTGGTGGGGAGGAGCCGAGGACGGCAGCCGCGACCGGCAACGCGGACGGTCCACGGAACGGAACTGACGACCCAGGGTCGTGCCGAGTGGGGCCCGAAGGGTCCCGCGCAGGCACGACGGACGCGCTCGTCGCCGCCGGGGTACGGCTCCTGGCCGCGGTGTCGTCCGGTGGACGAACGATCACTCAGTCGAGGTAGTCGCGCAGCACCTGGGAGCGGCTGGGGTGGCGCAGCTTCGACATGGTCTTGGACTCGATCTGGCGGATCCGCTCGCGGGTCACGCCGTAGACCTGACCGATCTCGTCGAGGGTGCGCGGCTGGCCGTCGGTCAGCCCGAAGCGCAGCCGGACGACGCCGGCCTCCCGCTCCGAGAGGGTCTGCAGCACGCTGGTCAGCTGGTCCTGCATGAGGGTGAAGCTGACCGCGTCGACGGCCACGACGGCCTCGGAGTCCTCGATGAAGTCGCCGAGCTGGCTGTCGCCCTCGTCGCCGATGGTCTGGTCGAGGCTGATCGGCTCCCGGGCGTACTGCTGGATCTCCAGCACCTTCTCCGGGGTGATGTCCATCTCCTTGGCCAGCTCCTCGGGAGTGGGCTCGCGACCCAGGTCCTGGAGCAGCTCACGCTGTATGCGGCCGAGCTTGTTGATGACCTCGACCATGTGCACCGGGATGCGGATGGTGCGGGCCTGGTCCGCCATGGCGCGGGTGATGGCCTGTCGGATCCACCACGTCGCGTACGTCGAGAACTTGTAGCCCTTGGTGTAGTCGAACTTCTCGACGGCACGGATCAGGCCGAGGTTGCCCTCCTGGATGAGGTCCAGGAACGCCATGCCGCGGCCGGTGTAGCGCTTGGCGAGCGAGACGACGAGGCGCAGGTTGGCCTCGAGCAGGTGGTTCTTGGCGCGCTCGCCGTCGCGGACGATCCAGTTGAGGTCGCGGCGCATCTGTGGGGAGAGCTTGATGCCCTCCTCCTCGACCTGGCGCAGGCGCTCGGAGCCGTAGAGCCCGGCCTCGATCCGCTTGGCGAGGTCGACCTCCTCCTCGGCGTTGAGCAGCGCGACCTTGCCGATCTGCTTGAGGTAGGCGCGGACGGAGTCGGCCGAGGCGGTGAGCTCGGCGTCCTTGCGGGCCTGCCGCAGCGCCTCGGACTCCTCCTCCTCGTCCCACTCGAAGTCGGTGCCGCCCTCGGCGGCCTCGTCCTCGGCGGGGGCGACCTCGACGCCGTCCTTGCCGGTCATGACCGTCTCGTCGAGCTTGAGACCTTCGGAGCCGGCGTCGACCACCGCGACCGTCGCGCCGTCGGTGGCGACGGCGGTCAGGACCGCGCCCTCACCGGTTCCGGGGGAGGGTGCGATCGCGGGCTTCGTCCGGGACTTCGCGGGAGCCTTCGCCGCCTTCTTCGCGGGAGCCTTCTTCGCCGCACGGGCCGGGGTGGCCGGCGCCGCGGCGCCGTCGCTCTCCGGGACCGCCGAGGTGGCCCTGGGGGCCCGGGTACCGGCAGCGACCGTCCTGGACCGCTTGGCGGTGCTCGCGGCGGCTGCGTCCGGTGCTGGCTTGTCGGCGGGCACTCAGGTTCCTTCCCGTGCTGGGGGCGTACTCCAGGGGACCGTGTGGTCCTCGGGTAGCGGCTCCGGCTCTCGCCCTGGGGTCGAGAGGTCCCGGCAGACCGGCGCGGTGTTTGACCGCTTGACGGGCAGGGGATCCCTCCCGGCTGGAGGGCGACGGGCTGGGGCTTTTCCATTGTAACGACGGCCCCCGCGGTTTCCACCGCCCCAGCACCGCCGGTCTCGCTCCGACGGGGCGTTTCCGCCCGCCGTGGAGCGTGCGGGGCCCCGCCGGGTCCGGGAGCCGCGCGGGCTTCCCGGCGCCCCTGGGGTCACGTGCGCCCCACCGGTTCCGGGTCGTGGCCGGCCTCCGGACGCTCGGCGGCGGCCAGCGCCGCACCGACGATGCCCGCGGTGTTCTGCAGCAGCGCCGGCACGACCGGTGTCCGGGTCGACAGCAGCGGCACCCACTTGTGCGCCTTCCTGCTCACCCCGCCGCCGACGATGATCAGGTCCGGCCACAGGCCGGCCTCGAGCACGTCGAGGTAGCGGTCGACCCGCTTCGCCCACGCGGGGTAGCTGAGGTCCTCGCGCTCCCGTGCGGACGCCGCGGCACGGTGCTCGCCGTCCTCGCCGTCGACCTGGATGTGCCCGAACTCGGTGTTGGGCACCAGGCGCCCGTCGACGAACAGGGCGCTGCCGATGCCGGTGCCGAAGGTCAGCATGAGGACGACGCCGTCCCGGTCGCGGCCCGCGCCGAAGCGCATCTCGGCGATCCCGGCGGCATCGGCGTCGTTGAGGGTCTCGACGGTGCCGGGGATCAGCCCCGACAGGCCCGCGTCGACGTCGGTGCCGATCCAGCTGGGGTCGACGTTGGCGGCCGTATGGGCGACGCCCTTCTTCATCACGCCGGGGAACGTCACCCCCACGCGGCCCGTCCAGTCGAAGGAGCGGACGATCTCGGTCACGACGTCGAACACGGGCTCCGGGCGGGCGGGCTGCGGCGTGTCGATCCGCACCCGCTCCCCGACGAGGCGGCCCTCCTCGAGGTCGACCAGACCCCCCTTGATGCCGCTGCCACCGATGTCCACGCCGAAGCCCTGCATCGGGCCAACGTACTGAGGGGAGCGTCCCCGGGCACGGCTGCGGCAGGATCGGCCCGTGACCGCAGCGCACCCCGATCCGCAGGCCCTGCTGAGGCTCGCCGTCGCGACCGCGCACGAGGCGGCCGAGCTGGTCCGGCAGGGCCGGGCGGTCGCGGCCGACTCCGTGGACGCCAAGTCCAGCCCCACGGACGTCGTGACCGCCGTGGACACCGCCAGCGAGCAGCTCGTCGTCGGACGGTTGCTGGGGGAGCGGCCCGACGACGGCGTGCTGGGGGAGGAGGGCGCCGACCGCCCGGGCACGAGCGGGGTCAGATGGGTGGTGGACCCGATCGACGGCACGGTCAACTTCCTCTACGGCCTGCCCGCCTATGCCGTCTCCATCGCGGCGGAGGTCGACGGCGTCGTCCGCGCCGGAGTGGTCCTCAACGCGGCCACCGGTGAGCTGTTCACCGCCGTCGCCGGCGGCGGCGCGTTCGTGTCCGGCCCCGCGGCGCCGCAACCGGTGCGGCTGGGTGGCAGCCGGCCGGCGTCGCTCGAGCAGGCACTGGTCGCCACCGGCTTCGGCTACCGGGTCGAGCAGCGGCGGGAGCAGGGCGCCGTCGTGGCTGCCCTGCTGCCCCGCGTCCGGGACATCCGCCGGTTCGGCAGCGCTGCGCTCGACCTGTGCGCGGCCGCCGCCGGACGGGTGGACGCCTACTACGAGGCCGGCCTCCACCCGTGGGACCACGCAGCCGGAGCCCTGGTGGCCGCCGAGGCCGGCCTCGTCGTGGCCGGTCTGCCGGGACGGCCGTTCGCCGAGCCGCTGGCGGTGGTCGCCGCGCCGTCCGTCGCCGACGAGTTCCTGGCCCTGCTGGCCGAGCTGCACCCCTGAGGACGGCGTCAGCAGGCGGCCGTGGCCTCCTCGGCCTCATCGAGCGTGGCGTTGACCTCGTCGTCGGTCGCCAGGCTCTCGCCGATCACGAACCCCGGCCCGAGGACGAGGTCCACCTGCTGGGTGGCGCGGGTGTCCTGCCAGGAGCCCGCGCCAGGGAGGTAGAGCGCCACGAAGGCCGCGGTGCCCTTGCCGCTCGGGCCGTGCCGCACCTCGCCCACACCGGTGACCTCGCGGCCGCTGCGGTCGTTGGCGACCTCGGCGATGGTGAACCCGCGGGCGGCCAGGTCGTCGGCGACCGACTGGGCCAGACCGCCCTGGTCCGAGGCGTTGAACACACGCACCGACACGGTGGCCGGGTCCAGCGCCTGGGGCGCCGCCTCGGCCTCGGCGCACGCGGCGTCCTGCTCGGCCTGCCGTTCGGCGTCCGCGCGGAAGACGTTCCACCACACGCCGAGCGCGACGAGCGCCAGCGCCACGAGGAAGATCAGCGGCGGCAGCGGCCGGCGCCCGCTGCGGGCCCGCACCACAGGGCGCTCGGTGCGCAGCGTCACTGTCACTCTCCTCGCCGGGCCCGGGGGGACATCCCGGTCTGGTGGAGCTTAGAGCCGGGCCGGCTCCCTAGATCGCACCGTCCTCGAGTGCGGCGCGTCCCATCTCCACCACGGGGTCGATGCGCTCGGCGTAGCCGCTGGTGTTCTTGCCGGCCATCGCGCCCGCGGCGGAGCGGGCGACGATCCCGGCGATGATCGCGGCGAACTTGAAGAAGGCGAACCCGACGTACCAGTTGAGGTCGGCCAGGTCGGCGCCCGTGCGGTTCGCGTACCGCTCGGCCGCCTCCAGGCGGGTGGGGAAGCCGGGCAGGGCCGTCAGCCCGCTCTGGCTCGAGGCGCGCTCCTCACCCGCCTGCGGCCAGTAGACGAACATCATCCCGATGTCGGTCAGCGGGTCGCCGAGCGTGGACATCTCCCAGTCCAGGACGGCGCGGATGCGCCCCGGCGTCGTCGGGTCGAGCAGGCAGTTGTCCAGCCGGTAGTCGCCGTGCACGATGCTCGACCGCTGCGTGGTCGGCACCGTCTCGGCCAGCCGGGCTGCCAGGGCGTCGAGTGCGGGGCGGTCGCGGTCGCGGGTGGCGTCCCACTGCTTGGTCCACCGGCGCACCTGGCGGGCGGCGAAGCCCTCCGGGCGACCGAAGTCGGACAGGCCCACGGCCTCGTAGTCGACCGAGTGCAGGTCGGCGAGCACGTCGATGAGCCCCTCGCCCACGGCGCGCCGCTGTGCCGGCTCGTCGGCGTACCCGGGCGGGAACTCGCTGACGGCGTGGATGCCGTGCACCCGCTCCATGACGTAGAAGGGCGCCCCGAGCACGGAGTCGTCGGTGCACATGTGCAGCGTGCGGGGCACCGGCACGTTCGTCGGGCCCAGGGCGGAGATGACCCGGTGCTCGCGCGCCATGTCGTGCGCCGTGGCCAGGACGGCGCCCGTCGGGGGCCGGCGGAGGATCACGGAGTCGTCGGGCGAGCCGCCCTGCGGGGTCACGATGTACGTGAGGTTCGACATGCCCGCCGCGATGAGTTCGACGGTGACCTCCCGCCACTGCTCGTCCCCCAGCGCACGCGCGAGGTAGGGGCCCACGACGGTCGGATCAGCACCCACGGGAGTCGCCACGGCGGCAGGGTAACCTCTGGCGCTCCGCAGCCCGGCAGCCCGTTCCACGGGCCGAGGTGTCGCCCGCGATCCTTCGGGCACAAACCCGGCCCTCAGGGCGTTGGGCGGCTGGCGGATCCATCCCTCGTCCACCTGGGCGAGGAACGGGAGCCGGCGCCGCCGGGCGCTCCGGACCAGGGGGCCCTGCGGACGGACCACCTGTCGCCCACCGGCGACCGGACCAGACGATGCGCACCACCCGGCGCAGCGCCAGACGAAGCGGGCGCGACGCCCGCGAGAACACCGGAAGAAGGGCACCATGGCCACCGACTACGACGCTCCGCGCCGCAACGAGGCCGACGAGCTCGGCGAGGACTCGCTCGAGGAGCTCAAGGCACGCCGCGCCGAAGCCCAGTCCTCGTCCGTCGACGTCGACGAGACCGACTTCAACGAGAACCTCGAGCTGCCCGGCGCGGACCTCTCCAACGAGGAGCTGACCGTCCGCGTGCTGCCCAAGCAGGAGGACGAGTTCACCTGCTCGCGCTGCTTCCTGGTGCAGCACCGCAGCCGGCTGACCAGGACCAAGGGCAACGAGCTGTACTGCCGCGACTGCGCCTGAGGAAGGACCTCGTCCTCCCCGCCCGTCGCAGGCTCGGGGGCGGGCCCCGTGACGAGGCCGTGGCCGATCGGCCGGGAAGGGACGCGATGACCGAGGACGGCGCGCGCAGCGGGCCGGTCCGGGACGTCCCGGCACCGCGGCCGGTGACCCCGCCCCCGCCCCCGCGGAGGAGAGCGGTCTGGGTCGCGCGGCCCGGCTGGTCGCCGAGGCCGTGTCGGGGCTGGTCGGTGCGGGACAGGCCGCCCCAGGCGGGGACACGGCCGGGCCCACCGCCCGAGCCGGGCTGCGGGGACGTCCTCGGCGCCGT
>NZ_HG931175.1:678848-696439 GCF_000582785.1 Candidatus Blastococcus massiliensis AP3 | reverse complement strand
CCGGCTCGGCGGTCGGCGGCCGCGACCCCGGCGCCGGTGCGGCGGGGACGTCCGAGCCCCCGGCCGGCGACGCGGGCCGGTCGCCGGGCGCGGTCCTGGGGGACCTCCTGGCCGCGCCGCCCCGCGACTCCCGTCCGGGACGCCGACCGGCTGCGGGCCGCCCACCCGGGAGCGTCGGACGCGCAGATCGCCGACGCGCTCGTGGCCCGAGCCGCCCGGCTCACCGCGGGCGTCGGTGCGGCCACCGGCGGCCTGGCGGCCGCGCACTGGTTCGCGCCACCGTCGCTGCTCGCCGTCCCGCTCGAGCTGGGCGCCGAGACCGTGCTCACCGCCGCGGTCGAGGTGGTGCTCATCGGTGAGCTGCACGAACTGCACGGCCGGCCCGCGACGGGCGACGCCCGCGCGCGCGGCACCGCCTACCTGGCCAGCTGGTCGGCGCAGCGGTCGCTCGACGGCACCGCCGGACTCGGCTCCCTCCTGGGCGCCGCGGGCATGCGTGCCCTCCGGCGGCGGCTCGGGGGGCGGCTGGCCCGCAACGTGCCGACGGCGGCGCCCCTCCTGCTGGGCGCCGCGCTCGCCGGCCGGAGCAACCGGCGGGCCACCGAGACCCTGGCCACGCGCGTGCTGCGGGACCTCCGCGGCGAGCGCTGAGCTCCCTGCGCCCGGCCCGGTCCCGCGGAGGACGGGCCCGGTCCTTATAGGGTCGCGGACGTGACCGACCTCCCCCCGTCCGACGTGGACGTGCCGGTCTCCCTGCTCTCCGCCGAGGGCACCGTGCCGGCGTACGCGCTGCCCGGGGACGCGGGCGCCGACCTGACCGTCGCCGAGGACGTCGAGCTGGCCCCGCTGCAGCGGGCCCTCGTCGGCACGGGGGTCGCCGTCGCCATCCCCGAGGGCTACGCCGGCTTCGTCCACCCGCGTTCGGGGCTGGCCCACCGGCACGGGTTGAGCGTGGTCAACGCGCCGGGGACCATCGACTCCGGGTACCGCGGCGAGATCAAGGTGAACCTGGTCAACCTCGACCCGTCCCGTCCGGTCACCCTGCGGCGCGGCGACCGGATCGCGCAGCTCGTGGTGCAGCCGGTGGTCCGGGCCCGGTTCGTGCCGGTGCAGCAGCTGCCCGGCAGCGTGCGGGGTGCGGGCGGGCACGGCTCGACCGGGGGCTCCTCGGGGCTCGCGACCACGGTGGACGAGGAGCTGGGCTGACATGCCGTTCGGACGACGACGCAACCGGATCGACCGCAGCCTGCGCGAGCGCGGCGTGCCGCCGGAGCCGCAGGTCCGCGAGCACGAGGTGGAGGAGACCACCGGCCCCTGGGACGTCGCCGACGCCCCCGACGACGGGATCCAGCGGCTCGACCTGGGAGCGCTGCGGCTGCCCGCGCGCCCCGGCATGGAGCTGCGGGTCGACCTGAACCCGCAGCAGCAGGTGATCGGCGCGACGCTGCGCTCGGGTGACTCGCTGCTGCAGGTGGCCGCCTTCGCCGCCCCGCGGGCCGCGGGCATCTGGGACGACGTCCGGGAGGAGATCGCGCGGACCGCCTCCGGGCAGGGCGCCTCGTTGCGCGAGGTCGAGGGTCCCTTCGGCGCGGAGCTGGCCGGCACCGTCATGACCGCGCCGCCCGCGCAGCCCGGGCAGGCGGCGCCGGAGCCGGTCCGTCGTCCGGCACGGTTCCTGGGGGTCGACGGGCCGCGCTGGTTCCTGCGCGGAACCATCAGCGGGCCGGCGGCGTCCAGCCCCGAAGCGGCTGCTGCGCTCGAGGACGCCTTCCGCGCGATCGTCGTCGTCCGGGGTTCCGAGCCGATGCCGGTCCGGGAGGCGCTCCCGTTGGCCCTGCCGCCGGAGACGGCGGCCCGGATCGCGCAGCAGCAGCAGGCGGCCGGCCGAGCGGCCGGAGCCGCGGCGCAGGCCCCCTCGTCCGGGGGGAACGCCGGCGCCGCCCCCGCGCCGGACGGCACTACCCTGGAGCCGTGACCGAGACCCGTCCCGCCGGCTGGCTGTCGCGGACGCTGCAACGCCTGACCGCCGACGACGCGACCGTCGACGCGGAGGAGTTGCGGGCGGAATCGGCCAGCGCCGGCTGCGAGCCCGTGAGCTCGTGCCGCAAGGGCGAGCTCGTCACGGTGACGGGCCGGCTGAAGTCGGTCGTGTACACGCCGCGGGAGACCGTGCCCACGCTGGAGGCCGAGCTCTTCGACGGGTCGGGTTCGGTGACGCTGGTCTGGCTGGGCCGTCGCCGCATCCCGGGCATCGAGCCCGGTCGCTCGCTCACCGCCCGCGGCCGGTTCGGCGCCTTCGACGGCCGGCGGGTCATCTACAACCCCCGGTACGAGCTGAGCTCCAGCTGAGCGCCACCCCGCCCGGCACCGACGTGCCGCGGGCCCCGCTGGTGGGTACGACGGAGCCGGCAGCCGACCGGCGGCAGGTGGAGGACGCGTGACCTCGACGGGCGACACGACCGGTACGAGCAGTCCGGGGCCGTCCCCGGACGACGACCGGTCGCCGACCGCCGGTCCGGCCGACGACACCGGCGGGTCCTCGATCGTGTTCGACCGGCACCTGGTGCTCGAGCAGCTGGGCGGCTGGCGCGGCATGGTCGACGCGACGGTGCCGACCATCGCGTTCATCGTGGCCAACGGGATCGGCGGGCTCCGGACGGGCATCTGGACCGCGCTGGGCGCCGCGCTGCTCATCTTCGGGCTGCGGCTGGCCCGGAGGCAGAGCGTGCAGCAGGCCGTCAGCGGTCTGTTCGCCGTCGGCGTCGCGGTCGCCATCGCCGCCGCCACCGGGCAGGCGCGGGACTTCTACGTCCCCGGCATCCTGCGCAACGCCGCCCTCACGCTCGTCCTGCTCGGCTCCGTGGCGCTCCGCCGTCCGCTGGTCGGGGTCGTGGCGGAGTTCCTCGCCCCCAGCCACCTGGGGGCGATGGCGGCTCCCGGGTCGGCGTTCCCGGGGATGCGCGGCCGGGTGGACAGCGCTCGCGCCACCCTGCACGCCGAGCGCGACGCCGTTCCCCGCCGCGCCGGGCCGGATCCCGAGCCCGAGCGACCCTGGCGGGAGGACCCGCGGCTGCTGCGGGCCTACGGCTGGCTCACCGTGATGTGGGCCGCGGTGTTCCTGCTGCGCGCCGGGGTCCAGGGTTTCCTGTACCTCCGCAGCGAGGGCACCGACGCCACCGACCTGGGCATCGTGTCGCTGCTGCTCGGCGTCCCCGTCACAGCCGTCGAGGTGGTGGTGACCCTGTGGGTCGTGTCCCGGCTGCACCGCCACCGGTGCCCACCCGGCACGACGACGGAGGACCGCCCGCCGGCCTGAGGTGGCTCAGCCGTCGCCGGTCCGGGGCGCGAGGACCTCCTTGAGCTGGTCCTCCACCTCGGCATGGGTGACGAACAGCAGTTCGTCCCCGGCCTCCAGCGGCTCGTCGTTCGACGGCGTGATCACCCGCTCGCCGCGCAGGATGGCGGTGAGCACCGTCTCGCGCGGGAGCGGCACCTCGCCCAGCGCCCGGCCCGCCCAGGGGGTGTCCTCGGCGAGGGTGATCTCGACCAGGTTCGCCGCGCCCTTGCGGAAGCTCATCAGCCGGACGACGTCGCCGACGGTCACCGCCTCCTCGACCAGGGCCGCCAGCACCCGCGGGGTGGAGACGGCCACGTCGACGCCCCAGGCCTCGGTGTACAGCCACTCGTTGCGCGGGTCCTTGACGCGGGCGACCACGCGGTTGACGGCGAACTCGGTCTTGGCCAGCAGCGAGAAGACCAGGTTGGCCTTGTCGTCGCCGGTGGCCGCGACGACGACGTCGCACGTCGCGAGCTGCGCCTCCTCGAGGGAGGAGACCTCGCAGGCGTCGGCCTGCACCCATTCCGCTCCGGGCACCGAACGGGTGCGCACCTTGCGGCCGTCCTTCTCGATCAGCATGACGGTGTGGCCGTTGGCCAGCAGCTCCCCGGCGATCGAGCGGCCGACGGCGCCGGCGCCGACGATGGCGACCCGCATCAGCGCTCGCCCCCCTGAGGCGCGCGCTCGACGACCTCGTGCACCCGCTCGGTGATCTCGTCGGTGACGGCCAGGACCAGCTGGTCGCCGTCCTGGAGCACCGTGCCGGACGTGGACAGCTGGGACTCCCCGAACCGGACCAGCCACGCGGCGCGCGCGCCGGAGGCGGTCTCGAGCTCGCTCAGCCGTCGGCCCACCCATCCCTCGGTGACCGTCACCCGCATGAGCAGCACCGTGCCGGTCGGCTCGCGCCACAGCTCGCTGACCTTGACCGACAGCAGTTCGCGCAGCAGCCGGTTCACCGTCCACGGCACGGTGGCGACGCTCGGGATGCCCATCCGCTCGTAGACCTCGGCGCGCTTCTCGTCGTAGATGCGCGCGACGACGTGCTGGACGCCGAAGGTCTCGCGGGCCACGCGGGCGCTGATGATGTTCGAGTTGTCCCCGCTGCTGACCGCGGCGAAGGCGCCGGCGGAGTCGATGCCGGCGTCGAGCAGCGTCTGCCGGTCGAAGCCCAGGCCGGTGATCTGCCGTCCACCGAAGTCCGGCCCCAGCCGGCGGAAGGCCGCGGGGTCCTGATCGATCACCGCGACGCTGTGCCCGACCTCTTCGAGCCGGCGGGCGATGGTCGAGCCGACCCGACCGCAGCCCATGACGACCACGTGCACGAGCAGCCCCCACGGGTTCCGTCGCGCCGGCGGCCGTCCGCCCGCGCACCGGGCGCGAAGTTACACCCGCGCGCACCTCCGCCCGGCGCGCGACCGGCCGTCTCACCCTCCGGTGGAGGGTCCGGCCCGCCGACCGCGATCGCAGCCCCGGCGTCCGTACCATCGCCGCCGTGCCGACGCTGTCCGACCTCGGACATCTCCCGAAGCGGCTCGTCCTCGGACGGGCCGTGCGCAGCGACCGCCTGGGCGAGTCGCTGCTGCCCAAGCGCTACGCCCTGCCGATCTTCGCCAGCGACCCGCTCTCCTCGGTGGCCTACGCCACGCAGGAGATCCTGATCGTCCTCACGCTGGCCGGTACGGCGTACCTCTACCTGACGCCCTGGCTGGCCGCTCTCGTCGTCCTGCTGCTGGGCACGCTCGTGCTGTCCTACCGGCAGGTGGTGAGGGCATACCCGTCCGGCGGCGGCGACTACGAGGTGGCCCGGCAGAACCACGGGCCCGCCGCGGCGCTGGTGGTGGCCAGTGCGCTCCTGGTCGACTACGTGCTCACCGTCGCCGTGTCGGTCTCCGCGGGCACCGACAACATCATCTCCGCGTTCCCCTCGCTGAACGAGCACCGCGTGGCCATCGCCGTCGGACTGGTCGCGCTGATCGCGGCGCTGAACCTGCGGGGGCTGCGTGCGTCCCGCCGGGCCTTCGCCGCGCCGACGTATCTGTTCGTCACGGCGATCCTGGTCATGGTGGGCACCGGGCTGGTCCGGTACTTCGTCACCGACAGCGGCCTGGTCGCCGAGACCGCCGCGTACGGGGTCACCCCCGAGTCCGGCTACGGGGAGATGGGCGCGCTCGCGCTGATCCTGCTGACGCTGCGGGCCTTCGCCTCCGGGTGCACCGCCCTGACCGGGGTGGAGGCGATCGCCAACGGGGTCCCGGCGTTCCAGGCCCCCAAGAGCCGCAACGCCGCCACCACGCTGGCCTGGATGGGCGGCCTCGCCGCGGTCATGTTCATCGGCGTCAGCTCGCTCGCGCTGCTGGCCGACGTGAAGTACGTCGAACAGCCCTGCGACCTGACCGGCTTCACCGGGTGCGAGACCGAGCCGCAGCGCACCGTCATCGCCCAGCTGGCGGCGGCGACCTTCGGCGGCGAGACGTCGATCGGCTTCTTCGCCGTCCAGGCCGCCACCGCCCTGGTGCTGATCCTGGCCGCGAACACCGCGTTCAACGGGTTCCCCCTGCTCGGCTCGGTGCTGGCGCAGGACCGCTACATGCCGCGCCAGCTGCACACCCGCGGCGACAAGCTGGCCTACAGCAACGGCATCCTGCTGCTCGCCGGGTTCGCGATCCTGCTCATCGTCTCGTTCGACGCGGACGTCTCGCGGCTGATCCAGCTCTACATCGTCGGCGTCTTCACCGCGTTCACGATCGGCCAGTGGGGCATGGTCCGGCACTGGAACCGCGAGCGCGGGCTGGAGACCGACCCGGCCGTGCTGGCCCGGATGCGGCGGTCGCAGGTGATCAACCTCGTCGGCGGCACGTTCACCACCGTCGTCCTGGCGATCATCGTGGTCACCAAGTTCACCCACGGCGCCTGGCTGGTGCTCGTGTCGATGCCGCTACTGATCGGCCTCATGAAGGCGATCAACCGGCACTACTCCAACGTCTCCGCGCAACTGGTGCCCGACGCCGACGCGCGGATGCTGCCGAGCAAGGTGCACGCCGTGGTCCTGGTGTCCAAGGTGCACAAGCCGACGCTCCGGGCGCTGGCCTTCGCCCGGGCCACCCGACCCGACGCGCTGACGGCGCTGACGGTCAACGTCGACGACGCCGACACCCGGCAGCTGCAGCTCGACTGGGAGCGGTTCGACATCCCGGTGCCGCTCACGGTGGTCGAGTCGCCCTACCGCGAGATCACCCGGCCGGTCGTCGACTTCGTCAAGGGCATCCGGCGGAGCAGCCCGCGCGAGCTCGTCGTCGTGTTCGTGCCGCAGTACGTCGTCGGCCACTGGTGGGAGAACGCGCTGCACAACCAGAGCGCGCTGCGGTTGCGCGCCCGGCTGCAGTTCCAGCCCGGCGTGATGATCACGACCGTCCCGTGGCAGCTGGAGAGCTCCATCGGGCGGGACGCCGGTGAGGACCGGACGACGCCCGGAGACCTGGGGCGCGGCTACCCCGACGAGGATGCCGACGTGTCGCCCTATGGCTGAGAGGGGACCCCGCCGCTCCGGACCCCGCCGCTCCGGACCCCGCCGCTCCGGGGCCCGCGACGAGCGGGGCCTCGGCTGGGCGGGCCGCGAGTTCGAGGTGACGGTCGGTCCGGTCGCGCACGGCGGGCACTGCGTGGCCCGGCACGAGGGGCGGGTCGTCTTCGTCCGGCACAGCCTTCCCGGGGAACGGGTCGTCGTGCGGGTCACCGAGGACCGCCATCCCGCCTTCTGCCGGGCCGACGCGATCGAGGTCCTCGAGGCCTCCGCCCAGCGGGTCGAGCGGCCGTGCCCCTACAGCGGACCGGGCAGGTGCGGGGGCTGCGACTGGCAGCACGTGCACCCGGCCGAGCAGCGCCGGCTCAAGGAGTCCGTGGTCCGTGAACAGCTCAGCCGTCTCGCCGGCGTCGACGACGTCGCGCTGACCGTGGAGGAGCTGCCCGGCGGTCCGCTGCGGTGGCGGTCCCGCGCGCGGTTCGCCGTCGACCGGACCGGGGCGCCGGGCCTGCGGCGGCACCGCTCGCACGACGTCGTCGTCCTGGACGACTGCCCGATCACCGTGGAGCCCGCGGCCCAGGCGGTCCTCGGGCGGCGGTGGCCCGGCGCGGGTGCGGTCGACGTGTCGATCGATTCCACGGGCGCGGTGACCACCAGCCGGCTCGACCGCAGGGGACGGGCGACGTCGAGCCGCGTCGTCCGGACCGGCGACCAGCCCGAGGAGCCGGTGACGCGGGCCGAGCGGCGGGCGGGTGGACGTGACTGGGAGGTCGAGGGCACCGGCTTCTGGCAGGTGCACCCCGCCGCCGCGGACGCGCTGGTCGCCGCCGTGGCGGAGTTCGCGGCGGTCCGGCCGGGGGAGACGGTGCTCGACCTCTACGCGGGAGCCGGGCTGTTCGGCGGCGCGCTGGCGCCGGGGGTGACGGAGTCCGGTCGGGTGGTCTGCGTCGAGGCCGACCCGGGGGCCTGCGCCGCCGCGGACGCCAACCTGGCCGACCTGCCGCACGCGGAGGTCTGGCAGGGCGAGGTGGACGCCGAGGGGTTGCGCGAGCTGCTCGAGGAGCTGGGCACCCCGCCCGACGTCGTCGTCCTCGATCCGCCGCGCGCCGGGGCCGGTCAGGCGGTGAGCCGGTTGCTGGCCCGAACCGGTGCGCGGGCCGTCGTCTACGTGGCATGCGACCCGGCAGCGCTGGCACGCGACGTCGCCGCGTTCGGTCAGGCCGGCTACCGGCTGGCCGGCATCCGCGGGTTCGACGCCTTCCCGATGACGGCGCACGTGGAGTGCGTGGCCCTGCTGGTGCCGGTGTGATCGACCTCCCGCCCGGGGGCTCCGGGGCGTAGCGTTCCCGCATGGCTCGAACCGGTGTGATCCTGGGCGTCGTCGCCCTCGTCGCACTCGGCGGCTATGCAGCTGCTCCGAAGGACGAGCCGGAGTACCTGGGCGACATGCCCTCGATCATCGAGCAGGCCGAGGCAGCACCTCCGATGCCCGGCGAGTTCGTGCCGCCGCCGGAGCCTCCGCCGGGTCCGCGGGTCGCCGGGCCCGGGCCGGTCGCGCTCGAGGCCCCTCCGCCGATCCCGCCGGCGCCGGGGGACCGCCTGCCCGCACCGGTCACGGACGCGCCGCGAGCCTTCACCCCGGGCGAGTCCGGCAACGGGCAGGGCAACCCGAATCCCGGCCTGCTCGATCCCCTCGGCGAGCTGCTGCCCGGCGGGCTGATCCCCTGCGTGGACACGAAGACGATCTTCAGGCCGGGCCAGGGGACGCTCGACTGCGTGACCGGTGAGCTGCTGGAGATCGACCCGGCGCTGTGCGAGGTCGTGGCGCCGCTCCCGCTGCCCGGCGACTGCCCGGTCGTGCTGCCGGACCGAGACGGCGTGGCGCTGCCGGTGCCTGGCGCGTAGCTCGTCACTCCCGGAGGGCCCGGATGACGCTCTCGACGATCCGGCGCCCCTTGCCCCGGTCGTGGAGCACCATGCGGCTGCGCGGACGGCGGGAGATCCGCGCCTCGGGGTTCGCGGGGTCGCCGCTCAGTTCGACGGTGACGAGTTCCCCGGAACTGCCCCGGGTCGATCGGGTGTCGGCGGCGTCCCCGGCACACCGCCGCGAGGCGGGTTGGCTAACGTTCGGGTGTGCCCACATGGGAATACGCCTCGGTCATCACCGCCAACGACGCGGAGTCGCAGCGGGCCGGTGTGAGCGTCAAGCTCCCCGGCGGACAGTCGGAACGTCAGCAGGGTGACACCAGTTCGGTGCTCAACAGCCTCGGCGCCGAAGGGTGGGAGCTGGTCAGCTACCACTCCAGCGGTGCGGGCACCTGGGGCTTCGAACAGTTCTGGCTCAAGCGCCAGAAGTAGCAGAACCTCCTGCGGGGGAGGGCCACTGTCGAACGTTCGTTCGATGCGTGGTGCACCATGGGTGCGTGGACGCGACGATGCCGCCGGGCTGGCCGGAGGAGGTCCGTCCGCCGGGTGCGCCCGACTGGGAGCGCACGGCGGTCGCCTGGCTGTTCGACCTCGTGCCGCCCGACTACCGGGCGCACGAGGTGCTGCGCCGGTACCCGGTGCTGCTCGCCCGGTTCGCCGGTGACCACGTCGCGGCAGGGCTGGAGGCGGCGCGAGCGGGCTGGCGGACGGTCCGCGTGGAGCTCGCCGACCAACTGCCGGCGGACGCCATCGAGGCGGCCATGCGGGCGTACGAGCGCGAAGGTGCGCGCCTGGCGGCCGCCGCCCGCGGCGTGGAGGTCGTCGCCGGCGCCCTGCGCGGCGAGCGCTGGGTGCCCCGCCTGTAGATCGTGCCGGTGGATCGCACCGTGTGAGGTGCGTCCGGGAGCGCCGTTGGACCGGAAGAGATCGGTGTCCGCACGTACAGTTGACCAGCGGCCGCACGCCGGTTGCCGCACCCACGACCGCGCACCTGCCGCCGACGGAGAGGAAGACACCCCACCGTGTCGCTCCTGCGCTCGCTTGCCGGCCCCGAGGACCTCCGCGCCCTGCCGGCCGATCAGCTGCCCACCCTGGCGGCGGAGATCCGCGACGCGCTGGTCACCAGCGTGGCGCGCACCGGAGGCCACCTGGGCCCCAACCTCGGCTGCGTCGAGCTGACCGTCGCGCTGCACCGGGTGTTCGACAGCCCGCGCGAGCCGATCGTCTTCGACACCGGTCACCAGTCCTACGTGCACAAGATGCTCACCGGCCGGGTCGAGGGCTTCGAGCGGCTGCGTCAGCGCGGCGGTCTGTCGGGCTACCCGAGCCGGTCGGAGAGCGAGCACGACTGGGTGGAGAACAGCCACGCCTCGACGTCGCTGTCCTACGCCGACGGGCTGGCGAAGGCCTTCGCCATCCGAGGTGACTCGCGTCCCGTCGTCGCCGTCATCGGCGACGGCGCACTGACCGGCGGCATGGCCTGGGAGGCGCTGAACAACATCGCCGCCGCGCAGGACCGCCCGGTGGTCATCGTGGTCAACGACAACGGCCGTTCGTACTCGCCCACCATCGGCGGGGTGGCCGACGCGCTGGCCACCCTGCGGCTGCGACCCGGCTACGAGAACGCGCTGCTGCAGGTGCGCCAGGCGCTGCACCGGGCGCCCGTCGTCGGTTCGGCGCTCTACGACGCGCTGCACGCCATCAAGAAGGGCCTCAAGGACGTCCTCTCGCCGCAGGGGATGTTCGAGGACCTCGGCATGAAGTACGTCGGCCCCGTCGACGGGCACGACATCGAGGTCATGGAGTCCGCGCTGCGGCGGGCCCGCTCGTTCGGCGGGCCGGTCATCCTGCACGCCGTCACGACGAAGGGCTACGGCTACCCGCCGGCCGAGACCGACCAGATCGACGCCTGGCACGCCACCGGGATCTTCGACCCCGACAGCGGCGCGAGCGTGCGCAAGACCGGCCTCGCCTGGACCGACGCGTTCTCCGACGAGCTCGTGCGCATCGGCACCGAGCGGCCCGACGTCGTCGCCATCACCGCGGCGATGCTGCACCCGACCGGCCTGGCCGCCTTCGCCGAGCGGTTCCCCGAGCGGACCTTCGACGTCGGCATCGCCGAGCAGCACGCGGTCACCTCCGCCGCCGGCCTGGCCATGGCGGGCATGCACCCGGTCGTCGCGGTCTACTCGACGTTCCTCAACCGGGCGTTCGACCAGCTGCTCATGGACGTCGCGCTGCACCGCCAGCCGGTGACGCTCGTCCTCGACCGCGCCGGCGTGACCGGTGAGGACGGCGCCTCGCACAACGGCATGTGGGACATGTCGATCCTCTCGGTCGTGCCCGGCATCCAGGTGGCCGCGCCGCGCGACGAGGCGACGCTGCGGGAGGCCGTGCGCGAGGCGGTCGCGGTCACCGACGGCCCCTCGGTGGTCCGGTTCCCCAAGGGCTCGCTGCCGCCGGACGTGCCCGCGCTGGAGCGCCGTGGCCCGGTCGACGTCCTGCGCCGGGGTGAGCGCGCCGACGTGCTGCTCGTCGCCGTGGGCGCGATGGTCCCGATGTGCCTGGCCGCGGCCGAGCGGGTCGCCGACCACGGGATCGACGTGACCGTCGTCGACCCGCGCTGGGTGCTCCCGGTGTCCGACGCCCTGGTCGGGCTGGCGGCCGGCCACCGGCTCGTGGTCACCGTCGAGGACGGCGGGCGAGCCGGGGGAGTGGGGACGACGCTGAGCCAGGCGCTGCAGGACCGGGAGATCGACGTCCCCGTGCGGGCGCTGGGGCTGCCGCAGCAGTTCTTCGAGCACGGCAGTCGCGGGCAGGTGCTCGCCGACGCCGGGCTCACCGAGCAGGACGTGGCCCGCCGGATCGCCGAGTGGAGTGCCAAGCTGGGCGAGCGGACCGACAACCACGTCGTCGAGCCCGTGGACGGCGCCCAGCAGTGACGGTCATCGCGGAGATCCAGGTGGCGCCCTCGCCGCCCGGGACCCCCGACGACCCGCACGCCCACGTGGAGGCCGCGATCGCGGTGATCCAGGCGTCGGGGCTGCGCTACGAAGTCGGCGCGCTGGGGACGACGCTCGAGGGCGAGGCCGACGAGGTGTGGGCGACCCTGCGGGCGGCGCACGAGGCGATGATCGCCGCCGGCGCCAGCGGTGGGCTCTCGCACATCAAGGTGGCCTCGGTGAACCGCACGATGGACAGCCTCACCCACAAGTTCCGCTGAGCCCGGTCGACCGGTCTGTCCGCGGTGTCCTGCACGTGACGTGAACGGTCCACGCCGGAGACGCTCGTCCGCGCCGCATCGCAGTGGACCTCGCTGTCGACCGCGAGGGTGACTGCCCTACCGCGAGGACGAGGTCCCGGGCGCGAGAGCCACCGTGCAGCGGCGGAGCCGGTGCACACGGCGGCTGTGGCGTCGCGCAGTGGTCCCGATCCGGCCCGACGTGTCAGGCGCGGGTGGCGGCGTCGGTGAGCAGGTCGGCGGTGAGGTCGATCTGCCACTCGCGCGCCCCGCCCGCACGCAGCGCGGTGACCACGGTGTCGCGCTCGCGGGGCTCCGGCGGGTGCCACATCAGCCGGCGCACCAGGTCGGGGGCGAGCAGGTTCTCCACCGGCACGGTGTGCTTCTCCGACAGCTCGGCCAGACCCGCGCGGGCCACCTGCAGCCGGGTGGCCGCGGCGGGGTCGCGGTCGGCCCACCGGTTCACCGGCGGCGGACCGTCGCCCGGCTTGCTCTGCGGCGGCAGCTCGTCCTCGGGCATCGACTTGCCGCGCGCGAGCGCCGTGAACCAGTGCGCCACCAGCCGGCGGTTGGCCCGCCCGCGGAACACCGGCAGCTCCAGCAGGGCGCCCTCGTTCTTCGGGTCGGCCTGGACCGCGGACACCATCGCGGAGTCCGGCAGCACCCGGCCGGGGGCGACGTCGCGCCGCCGGGCCAGGTCGTCGCGTGCCTCCCAGAGGGAGCGGAGCATGCCCAGCTGACGGCGGCTGCGCAGGCCGTGCACGCCCGAGGTGCGCCGCCACGGGTCGGCCTTCGGCGCCGGCGGGCCGGCGGTGAGGATCGCCTCGAACTCCTGCCGGGCCCACTCGGTCTTGCCCTGGTCCTCGAGGATCGCGGCGAGCGCGTCGCGCAGGTCGACCAGCACCTCGACGTCGAGGGCGGCGTAGACCAGCCATTCCTCGGGCAGCGGGCGGGTGCTCCAGTCCGCGGCTGAGTGACCCTTCACCAACGAGAACCCGAGCAGCGACTCGACGACGGCGCCCAGGCCCACCCGCGGGAGGCCGGCGAGCCTCGCGGCGAGCTCGGTGTCGAAGATGCGGCCGGGCACCAGGCCGATCTCGCCGAGGCAGGGGAGGTCCTGGTTGGCGGCGTGCAGCACCCACTCGGTGTCGGCGATCGCCTCCTGGATGACCGAGAGGTCCGGGAGCGGGATCGGGTCGAGCAGGCCGGTGCCCGAGCCGCTGCGGCGCAGCTGCACGAGGTAGGCGCGCTGGCCGTAGCGGTAGCCGGACGCCCGCTCGGCGTCGACGGCGACCGGCCCGGTGCCCTCGCGGAGCGCCTGGGCGTACTCCACGAGCTGGGTGGAGTTCTCGATGACCGGGGGCAGGCCGTCGCGCGGGGCGAGCAGCGGGATCGCGGTGGACTCGTCCGCCGCGACGTCCTCCGCCGGCGGGGGAGTGGGCTCGGTGCTCAGTTGCCGTCCACCTTCTCGCCGGTCCTCGTCGTTCGGCGCCGGGCGGGGTCCGGCGTACCGGAAGCGATGGTAGAGAGTCTCGCCGCCGGGGCGGTCAGTGGCTCTCCCCGCCGGACCCCAGCAGCGTCACTCCGGGCGGCGGCAGCCCGGCCGCGTTGGCCAGCACCTGGAGCCAGGCCTGCAGGTGGCGGTCCAGCGCCGTGTCGCCCGCGGTCCACGAGGCCCGCATCTCGACGTCGACCGAGTGCTCGGGCCCGGCCAGCTCCCCGAAACGCGTCGAGGCCGTGCGGGTGACCGTGCCGCCGACGGTGGCGTGCTCGGCGCCGGACTCGGTCAGCGCGTCGGTCAGCCAGCTCCAGGCCACCTCCGAGAACATCGTGTCGTCCACGAGTTCCTCGTCGGTCTCGGCGGAGAGGTAACCGACGCAGCGGGTGGTCCCGTGCCAGGTCTCGTGGCCCTCGGGGTCGTAGAGGACGATGAACCGCGCGCTGGCGATCTCGACCTCCTCGTCGCCGTCGGGCTCGCTCACCGAGGCGCCGATCGCGTGCGCCCACGGCGCCAGCCGCTGCGGAGCCGGGATGTGCTCCAGGACGATCTCCGGCCGGGCACGCACACCGGCCAGGGCGTCCAGGGCGGCACGGAACGGAGCGGGGGGCTCGGTTCCGCCCCCGTTCGTGCCTCTGTTCCCGGCGTCGGCCAGGAGATGCGGCTCCACGTGCGCAGGGTAGGTCGCCGACCGGCACAACGCCCACGACGCGCCCTACCCGGGCAGGGAGTCTCCGGTGGGGGAACGCCTCGCGAGGCGTCTGGGAGGATCGACAGTCGTGAGCACCGCACCCGCCCCGGTCCCGTCGGCATCCCCGGCCGAGTCCGACCTCGTCCGCGCCGCCCGAGGGGCGCCGGTCGGCCGCACCCCGGTCTGGTTCATGCGCCAGGCGGGCCGGTCCCTGCCCGAGTACCGCAGCCTGCGCGCCGGCACGGTGATGCTCGACGCCTGCCAGGACCCGGACATGGTCACCGAGATCACCCTGCAGCCGGTCCGCCGGCACGGTGTCGACGCGGCCATCCTGTTCTCCGACATCGTGCTGCCCCTGGTGGTGGCCGGCATGGACGTCGAGATCAAGCCCGGCATCGGCCCGGTGATCGACAAGCCGGTCCGCTCCGTCGCCGACGTCGACGCGCTGCCGCCCCTGGAGCCCGACGCGCTCGGCTTCCTGGAGACGGCGGTACGCCGGCTGGTCGCCGAGCTCGGCGCCACCCCGCTCATCGGGTTCGCCGGGGCGCCGTTCACGCTCGCGACCTACCTGATCGAGGGCGGGCCCTCCAAGGAGCACGCCCGCACCAAGGCGTTCATGTACGCCGAGCCCGAGGCGTGGAGCCGGCTGCTGGACAAGCTCGCGGTGTCGGCGGCGATCTTCCTGCGCGCCCAGGTCGACGCCGGGGCCGTCGCCGTCCAGCTGTTCGACTCGTGGGCCGGGGTGCTCTCGGCGGTCGACTACGCCGAGCGGGTGCTGCCGCACTCGAGGGCGGTGTTCGACGGCCTGGGCGACCGGGACGTCCCACGCATCCACTTCGGCGTGGGCACCGGAGAGCTCCTGCCGCTGATCGGCGACGCCGGTGCCGACGTCGTCGGGGTCGACTGGCGGATCCCGCTGGACGAGGCCGCCCGCCGCGTGGGTCCGCAGCGGTCGCTGCAGGGCAACCTGGACCCCGCCGTCCTGCTGGCCGACCGTGCCACCGTCGACCGCGAGGTGCGCCGGGTCGTCGAGCAGGGCAAGGCTGCCCGGGGCCACATCTTCAACCTCGGCCACGGCGTGCTGCCCGACACCGATCCCGGCGTCCTCACCCACGTCGCCGAGCTGGTCCACGAGCTCACGGAGTGATGACCCTGTTCCGCCCCGCCACCCCGACGGCCCGATGAGCCGGTTCGTCGTCGTCGGAGCCGGCATCACCGGCCTGGCCGCCGCCTTCGAGTGGCGGCGCCGCCGGCCCGACGACGAGATCGTCGTGCTGGAGGCCGGGGACCGCATCGGCGGCAAGCTGCACCGCATCGAGCTGGCCGGCCACTGGTACGACACCGGGCCCGAGGCGATGCTGGCCCGGGTGCCCGAGGCCGTCGCGCTGGTCGAGGCGCTGGGCTTGAGCGACCAGCTGGTCGCGCCGGCGACGACCCAGGCCTCGGTCGTGCTGCCCGACGGCCGCCACCCCCTGCCGGCCGGCACCGTCCTCGGCGTGCCCGCCTCGGCCGAGGGGCTCGAGGGCTTCCTGTCCGCGGACGGCCTGGCCCGGGTGCGCGCCGAGGCCGACCTCCCGCCGGTCCGGCTGGACGGCGACGTCGCCGTCGGCTGGCTGCTGCGGGACCGGCTGGGCCACGAGGTGGTCGACCGGCTCGTCGAGCCGCTGCTGGGCGGCGTCTACGCCGGCCGGGCCGACGAGCTCTCCCTTCAGGCCACCATGCCCGCGCTGGCCGCTCACCTACCCGCTGCCGGCTCGGTGCTCGGCGCGGCGGCCGCGGCCCGCGACTCCGGCGCCCGCAGCCGGGGCGACGCCGACGGCCCGGTGTTCGTCACCGTCTCCGACGGCATCGGATCGCTCCCAGCGGCGCTGGCCGAGGCGGCCCGCGCCGACGTCCGGCTGCGCACGCCGGCCCACGGCCTGCGGCGGACGGCGACCGGCGTCGAGCTCTCGATCGGGTCCGCGGCCGAGCCCGAGCTGCTGACCGCCGACGCGGTGCTCGTCACCGCCCCGGCGGGCAAGGCGGCCCGGCTGCTGCGCGACGTCGTCCCCGGGGTGGTCGAGCCCCTGCGGGGCATCCCGTACGCGTCGATGGCCGTCGTCGCCATGGCCTTCCCGGCCCAGGACGTCGCCGCCGGGTCGGGGCTGCTCGTCCCGCCGGTGACCGGCCGGCTGGTCAAGGGCGTGACGGTCTCCTCGGCGAAGTGGCCGCACCTGGACGGCGGCGAGGTGCTGCTGGTCCGCTCGTCGGTCGGTCGCTTCCGCGCCGAGAGCGACCTGCAGCGGGACGACGACGAGCTCGTCGGCGCCGTGGTCGACGACGTCGCCGAGCTGCTGGGCCTGACCCGCCCGGAACCGGTGCAGACTGCCCTGATCCGCTGGGGCGGCGGGCTGCCGCAGTACCTCGTCGGTCATCCCGGCCGGGTCGCGGCGGTGCGTGCGGCCGTCGCCGAGGTGCCTGGCCTGGAGATCGCCGGAGCGGCTTTCGAGGGTGTGGGTGTCCCGGCCTGCATCCGCGACGCTCACCGCGCCGTCGCCGCACTCCTCGGCTGATCGGGCGGTTGCCGACTCCGCCCCGCCCCCGCAGGGTCGAGGCATGACCGGGACCTTCGCGCGTGGACTGGCCGCCGGCGCGGCCGGGACCGTGGCACTCGACGCCGTCAACCGTCTCGACATGGCGCTCCGCGGCCGGCCGGCGAGCAGCGTGCCCGAGCAGGTCGTCGACGCGGTGGCCGACCGCGTCGGACGCCGGGTGCCCGGCTCCGGTGCCTCGCGCGAGTCGCGCCGCACCGCACTGGGCGCGCTCACCGGCATCGCGAACGGCCTGGGCGTCGGCGTGCTGGCCAGCGCGGCGCGGTCGTACGGAGTCCGGTTCCCGGCCCCGGTGGGCGCCGTGCTCGCGGGCGCGGCCTCGACGGCCGCCGCGGAGCTCCCCGCCGTGCGGCTCGGGATCAGCGACCTGCGGACCCGGCCGACCGCCGACCGGATCGCGGACGCCGGCGCGCACCTGGCCTACGGGGTGGCGGTCCAGGCGGTGCTGGAGGCGACGCCCACCGACCGCGAGATCGGCACGCCGCGCCGCCCGGCCGATGGGCGTGCGGTGCTGCGCTCGGCACTCCTGGGCCTGGCGGCCGGCAGCCGCAACAGCCTGGGCTTCGCCGGCCCGGTGCTCAGCGCGCCGTCGGGTCCGGGGCCGGGACGGACCTCGACGGCGGCCAAGGTGGCCACGGCCGGTGCGCTGGCGCTCGAGCTCACCGTGGACAAGTGGCCGGGGGCGCCGTCCCGGCTCAGCGGGGCAGGGTTGCCGGCGCGGATGCTCGGGGGCGCGGAGGGCGGTGCGCGGCTGGCGACCCGCCGGGGGGCCAACGGCGCCCTG
>NZ_HG931175.1:587790-678823 GCF_000582785.1 Candidatus Blastococcus massiliensis AP3 | reverse complement strand
CGCCCTGCCGGCGACGGCGGGCGCCGTTGCGGCAGCGGTCGGGTCGGTGGGCGGCGCCGCGTGGCGTCGGTGGGCGGCCGCCCGTATGCCCGACCCGGCGGCGGCTCTCATCGAGGACGCCGTCGCGCTGGGGCTGGCCGCCCTGGCCTGCCTGCCCGGCCGCAGCCGTCCCATGCTCGTCGCCGTCCGCTGAGACGCCCCGGCAGGTGGTGGGCGCCACCGGTCCGCGCGGGCATTCCGGCAGGCCCGCCGGCGTTGCATCCTGCGTGAGCACCGTGCACGACCGGAACCGCCCGAACGTCCCCCGACCCCGCCCCGCCTACCGCTGCCTGCGCCACCACGTCTGGCTGGCCGCCTGCGACGACTGCCGCACCGAGCACGCCGACCTGCTGACCGGCCGGCGCGCGGGACGCTGAACCCCACCCGCCCGCGACCTGCCACCGGGTCGCGGGCGGGTCCACGTCACGGGGGATGATGGGGCCATGACCGAGCAGACCGGGGAACGGACCGAGGAACGCAGCATCGGCAAGCGGGCGAACGAGCTCAACGCGAGCATCCGCTACACGATGTGGTCGGTCTTCAGGTTGGCGCGGCCGCTGGCCGACGAGGCGCGCACCCCCGCGGCCGACGAGGTCTCCGCGCTGATCGAGGAGCTGGCCGGCAAGGACGTCGTCGTCCGCGGCACCTACGACGTCGCGGGTTTCCGGGCCGACGCCGACCTCATGGTCTGGTGGCACGCCACGACCCCCGAGGCGCTGCAGGAGGCCTACACCCGGCTGCGCCGCACGACGCTCGGCCGGCACCTCGACCCGGTCTGGTCGCAGATGGCGCTGCACCGGCCAGCGGAGTTCAACCGCAGCCACATCCCGGCGTTCCTGGCCGACGAGGAGCCCCGGCGCTACGTCTGCGTCTACCCGTTCGTCCGTTCCTACGAGTGGTACCTGCTGCCCGACGAGGAGCGGCGGGACATGCTCAAGGAGCACGGCATGCAGGCCCGGCCCTACCCGGACGTGCGCGCCAACACCGTGGCCGCGTTCGCGCTCGGCGACTACGAGTGGATGCTCGCCTTCGAGGCCGACGAGATGCACCGCATCGTCGACCTCATGCGCGACCTGCGGGCCAGCCGCGCCCGCCGGCACGTGCGCGAGGAGGTGCCGTTCTACAGCGGCGTCCGCAAGCCGATCGCCGAGCTGGTCCGCGACCTGGCCTGAACGGCCGGCTACTCCGCCGGCTGCAGGCGGATGGAGACCGAGTTGATGCAGTACCGGTCGCCGGTGGGGGTCTGCGGGGCGTCGTCGAACAGGTGGCCCAGGTGGCTGTGGCAGGTGCCGCACAGCACCTCGGTGCGGATCATCCCGTAGCTGCGGTCCTCGCGGAGGATCACGTTGTCCTCGGCCGAGGCCTCGTAGAACGAGGGCCAGCCGCAGTGCGAGTCGAATTTGGTCTCGGACCGGAACAGCTCGGCGCCGCAGGCGCGGCACTCGTAGACGCCGACGGTCTTGGTGTCGACGTATTCACCGGTCCAGGCGCGCTCGGTGCCGGCCTGGCGGAGCACCGCGTACTCCTCCGGCGACAGCTGCGCGCGCCACTCCTCGTCGGTCTTCTGCACCTTCGGGGTCTGGGAGGAGGTCGTCATGTCCAGACGAACCAGCTCCGCCCGAGCGCCATTCCCCGCGGTCAGCGCCCGAGCCCGGCGTCGCGGGCCCGCACGATCGCCTGCGCCCGGTCGGTGACCTGCAGCTTGGTCAGCACGTTCGACACGTTGTTGCGGACCGTCTTGGGCGACAGGTACAGGGCCGCCGCGATCTGGGCGTTCGACCGGCCGGCCGCGACCAGGTCGAGCACCTCCCGCTCGCGGGCGGTCAGCTGCGGGAAGGCGGTCTCCGGACCGGCCGGCCCGGCGCTGAAGAACTCCGCGATCCGGCGGGCCAGCGCGGCCCCGAAGACCGCACCGCCGTTGGCCACCGTCGTGATCGCCCGGACGACCTCCTCCTGGTCGGCGCCCTTGAGCAGGTAGCCGCGGGCACCGGCGCGGACGGCGGCGAACACGGTGCCGTCGTCCTCGCTCATGGTCAGGACGACGACGCCCACCGACGGCGAGGCAGTGGTGATCCGCCGGGTCGCCTCGATGCCGTCCATGCCGGGCATCTGCACGTCCATCACGACGACGTCGGGCTGCTCGTCCACCGCGAGGGTCACCGCGGACCCGCCGTCGGCCGCCGTGCCGACGACGACGAGGCCGGGCACCGAGCCCAGCAGCACTGCCAGGCCGTCGCGGTACACCGGGTGGTCGTCCACCACCAGGATCCGCAGCGGTTCCTCGTCGGTCCCCGGCTCAGCCGCGCCGCTCATCGACTCCTCCTCCCGCGGGCAGGACCGCCCGCACCACCGTGCCGCCGGAGGGTGGGCACTCGACCGTGCACCGGCCGCCGAGTTCCGCCGCCCGCTCCCGCAGCGAGATCAGGCCGACACCCGCGGGGGCCGCCGGGTCGATGCCGACGCCGTCGTCGGTCACCGTTACGACCAGCGTGCCGTCGTCGCACTCCAGCGCGACGGCGACGCGCGAAGGGGCCGCGTGCCGGGCGGCGTTCGCCAGCGCCTCGGAGGCGATCCGGTAGGCCGCCACCTCCACCGCGGCGGGGAGCTCGGCGACCCCGGGGCCTTCGGTGACGGTGACCGTGACCTGCGCGGGCAGCACCCGCTCGGCCTGCTGGCGCACAGCCCCGGCCAGGCCGAGGTCGTCCAGGGCCGGTGGCCGCAGGTCGTGCACCAGCCGCCGGACGTCGGTCAGCGCCGTGGCGACGTCGTCGCGTGCCTGCCGCAGCATCCGGTCGGCCTCCTCGGCCCGACCGTCGGCCGCCAGGTTGCGGGCGGTGTCGATCCGGAGGACGACAGCGCCCAGGCTGGGCCCGAGACCGTCGTGCAGATCGCGGCGCAGCCGGCGGCGTTCCTCCTCGCGCGCGCTGACGAGCTGCTCCCGGCTGGCCTGCAGCTGGAGGGCCAGGGAGCTGGCGCGCGCCGCGGCGGCGGCCTGCCGGACCACGTCGGCGAGGAGCCGCTCGTCGCGCGTGACCAGCCGGGCGCGGACGCCGTCCCGGGGGAGGAGCAGCCGGCCGATCTGCTCGCCGCGGTAGGCGATCGGCAGCGTCTGGAGCGCGCCGGGGCGGCGGCCGTGCTCGGCCACCACCTGCTGCCCGCCGGGAGCCCCGACCTCGACGCCGACGTAGGACGAGCGGAAGGCCTCCGCGACCGAGGCGGCCACCGCCATCAGCTGCTCCTCCGGCCCGTCGCTGCGCTCCAACCGCTCGGCCAGGCCCGAGACGACCCGGTAGGGGTCCTCCCGCTCGCCGAGGACCCAGCGGCGGACGATCCGCCACAGCGCCGCCCGCAGCGGCACGTAGACCATCGCGACCAGCAGCAGGGTGACGACGAGGGCGTTGCGCTCGTCGAAGCGGTCGTCCAGGAACACGCCGGCCACCGCCAGCACCGCGAGGTCGAGGACGACGACGCCGACCGCCAGCCCGCCGTACACCAGCGTCCCGCCGAGCAGCCGGTCGATGTCGACCAGGCGTGGACGCAGGATGCCGACCGTCACGGCCAGACCGGTGAGGCCGATGGCGATCGTGAGGTCGAGGCTGATCGTGGTCGAGGGGAAGAGCAGCGCGGCCGTGATGACCAGCGCGTCGACGACACCGGCCCACAGCAGCCAGTGCATCCGCCGCCGGTCGTCGCCGGTGGCCGCACGCAGCCGGTGGACGACGACGGCGAGCGGCAGCACGATCCCGACGGCGCTGAGCGGGAAGGCCAGGTGGAGCAGCGGCATCACCACGGCCTCGCTCAGCGGCAGGCTGGTCGGGTCGAGGTCCAGTCCCTGGTAGGGCTCCGGCATCGACTGCCCGGCCCGTTCGTCGAGCAGGTCCGCCGGTGTGGTGACCACCAGTACGGGCAGCAGCGCGGTGCAGCCCAGGGCCACGAGCGAGACCACGCGCCAGCGGCCGGTGGGCAGCCGGCCGTCGGGATAGAGCAGGAGCAGCAGGGGAAGCCCGAACAGCAGCCAGGCGCCGAACCGCTGCACGAACCAGAAGGCGAGCGAGGCTCCGGCCAGCGGCGGGTCGCTGTGCACCGCGTAGGCCAGCCAGGACGAGGCCAGCCCGTCGAAGGCCCAGAAGAGGGCCATGCCCGCGACGACCCAGGAGACCGCGTTCCGCGGGGCGCGCTGCAGGAGCAGCGCACCGGGGACGGCCAGCAGCACGCCGGACAGGCCGATCTCCCAGCCTCGGCCCGACTCGGTGGCGGTCCGGGCCGCCTCGGGGGTGATGACGTCGAGGACGACCGTGGCCGCCACGGCGGCGAACGTGACGGCCAGGCCGATCCAGCCCAGTGCGGGCACCACCCGGTCCCACCGGGAGCGTGCCTGCCGGACGGCCGTGGGTGCGGCCGCGGCGGTGCGCTCCCGGACCTCCACGCGCGGATCATGCCGGGACCGGTGTCCCGTCGGACAGGGGCACGGTGTCCCGTTCCACCCGGGACGGACCCGGGCGCGATCTGCCGGCACGGCACTGGCTGCCCGGGACGGCGGCCGACGACGGTCGAGGCCGGCGATGCCACCGGGGCATCGCGCCCCGTCTCCCGGAGGAACGATGTCCGTCAACACCAGCCCGCCGTCCGCCCGCACCGATGCGCCGTCGGTGGCTCCCCCGAGCCGGTCGTCCGACCTGACGAGGACGGTCCGCCTCGGCGGCGTCGCCATGGCGGTCGGCGCGGCCGCCTGGGCCGTCGGCACCGCCCTCACCTACGACATCGACCCGGTCGACGGCGAGTACCCGCTGGCCTACAAGGCCTCGTCGCTGCTGTTCCAGCTCGGTCTGGTCGCCCTGGTCACCGTGCAGCTGCGCACCGGCGCGACGGGCACCGGCCGGCTGGCCCGTGGGTTCCTGCACGCCGAGCACGTGATGCTGGGCCTGGCCATCGCCTCCTCGATCCAGTGGATGGTCGCTCCCGACGTGTCCGAGGACGCGTTCTGGCTGGCGCTCGACGCGTTCTGGCCGCTGTCGATGCTGGGCATGGCCGCGATCGGCATCCGCATCGCCATCGCGGGCCGGTGGCGCGGCCCGGCGCGGATCTGGCCGGCCATCGCGGAGACCTGGCTGCTGTTCATGATCCCGGCCATCGCGCTGGTCGGTGACGAGGGGAGCGCGTTCGTCAGCACCGGTCACCTGCTGCTCGGCTACACGGCGCTCGGCGTCATCCTGGCGACCCGGCCGGAGCTCACCGGTCCCCGCGACTGAACGGGTCTGCCCCTTCTCGCGGTGTGGCAGCCGGGTGCGCGGTCGACCGCGAGCCCGGCTGCCACACCGCGAGGGCGAGGTGGCCGCACGCCGCGACGAGCCCGGCGAGGAGACTGACCTCCGTGACCTCTCCGCTGCCCGACACCTGGTTCACCCGCGACCTGCCCGTGCTGCGGGCGATCGCCCGGCTCGTGGACGCCCCCGAGCACGGCGGTTCCCCGTACCTGCTCGGCGCGGTGGTGCCGGCGAGCGGCCTGCCCAAGGCGGACGTGATCGTGGCGGCGAAGGCGCTGGCGTCCGCCGGCTACATCGAGCCGCTGACCAACCACGCCGGCGACATCGTGCGCATCACCGCGATCTCCGCGGAGGCGCGGCGGCTCGCCGGCCTGTGGCCGACGCCGCAGGGGGAGTGGGACCGGCTGCTCGAGCAGCTGGCGGCGCGGGCCGAGCACGCGCCGACCGACGTCGAGCGGGAGCGCTGGCGGGCGTTCGCCGAGGCCGCGTCCGCGGTCGGGCCGCACGACGGCGCGCTGCTCATGTCGGCGCTGATCGGTGGCTACGTGCCGCGGGCCCGCTGAGCCGGCGCGATCCGGCCTGACGAACGACGACGCCCCCGCCCGGCAGTGCCGGGCGGGGGCGTCGCGAGTCTGATCAGGAGATCAGACGCGTCGCGAGTCTGATCAGGAGATCAGAGCGGGGTGACGTTCGCAGCCTGCGGGCCCTTCTGGCCCTGCTCGATGTCGAACGCGATCCGCTGGCCTTCGTCGAGCGAGCGGTACCCGCTGGTCTGGATGGCCGAGTAGTGGACGAACACGTCAGGTCCGCCACCGTCAGGGGTGGCGAAGCCGAACCCCTTCTCTGCGTTGAACCACTTGACAGTACCTTCGGGCATTGCTCGCTCCTAGCTGAGGTTGTGCATCGGGGTCCTGCCATAGCGCAGGGCCTTCCCGACGTCCCAAAGCGTAGCGGCTGATCACCGGAAGGGACCAGGCCTGGGCCGGCATCCGGGCCGGTCGAGGGCGTTCAGGACCGCCGCGCCGAGCCCGGAACGGGATCAGAACCGGCGGCCGGGCTCCTCCGGGAAGGGCGGCGTGGGCGGTACGTCGTGACCGTAGGACGGGCCGACGTAGGTGAAGCCCGCGGACGGCGGCTGCGGCGCCGCGGACGCCGGCTCGACGTGCGGCAGCGGAGCGGGACCCGGGCGGTGCGGGCCGGAGCGCCACGACGTGACACCGATGATCTCCGCCTCGAGCATCGCGCTGCGCGCGGCACGCGCCTGCTCGCGCCGCCACCGGTACACGGAGAGCTCCCAGCGTTCGAACCCGAGCCGGCCGGCCAGCAGGACCGCGGCGACGAGGGCCAGGACCAGCACCGAGTTCACGAGGGCCTCGGCGATCTCGAGGGCGCCGACGCCGGTCCAGCCCGCTGCCTCGAACTCGCGGGAGACCATCATGAGGACGACGAAGACGACGCCGTACGCCACGAGTGCGCGCTTCATCCCCACTCCTCTCCTGGACCGACATCCCTGCTTCGACCAGGGTTGCCCGGGAATGGAGGCCGGCAGTGCGATCCGGGAGGTGGCGTCACCCCGACGGGGGAGGAACCGGGTGATCAGGCCTCGGCGGAGTCGCGCTCCGGGCCGGGCGGGCCGTGTGCGGAGCCGGGCTCCTAGTTGCCGCCGGCGCTGGTGATGACCATGTCGACGCCGTTGTCCGGGTGGTACGTCAAGCTGTAGACGATGCCGTCGTCCTCGGCCTCCTGGACGCCCATCATCGCGGTGGTCCGGTCCATCTGGGCCGTGATGGCGTGCGGGGTGTCCAGCTCGCCGAGGACGCAGTGCAGGCCGGCCGGGTCGCCGTACTCGCTCCGCGTCTCGATGACGATCGTGGTTCCGCCGTCCCGCAGGCTCAGGGTGTTCCCGTCGTCCCTCGCGGTGCAGGCGCGGTAGGCAGCCTCCAGGGGGCGGCCGGCCGCGACCGCGATCGCGCTTCGCTCGGCGCTCTGCCGGTCGTCCCCGGCAGTCACCCGGCCGACGACGAAGCCGCCGGCGGCGGCGACCAGCAGCAGTGCGACGACGCCACCGGTCAGACCGGCGGAGTTCTGCGGCCGGCGGGGCGGGCGGGGCGGCGGGCCGGCAGGTGCCGGCGGCGGCACCCACTGCTGGCCCCACGGCTGCTGCGGCTGCGGGCCGGTAGCCCACGGTGCGCCCATCACTCGGTCCCCGTTCTCGATGCGTGGGACCGGACCGTACGGGCCGGCACGATTCCGTAGCACGGCTCCAGCGCGCCCGGCCCCTCGTCCGGGTGAGGCCGGTTCAGCCGTCGTCGCTGGTGACCCGCTTGGCCCGGCTGGGCTGCACGCGCATCGGCTCGCCGGGCATCTTGGGGTAGTCGGGCGGATAGGGCAGGTCGCCCAGCCCTGCGTCCTCGACCTGCTTCTCGAAGAGCTCCAGCAGCGGCTCGATGCCGAAGGCGTGCCCGGCCAGGCCGGCGTGCTTGTCGCCCACCGCGCGGAAGCGGTCGGGCATGGTCAGGACGTCGAAGTCGAACGGCGAGACGTCCGGCAACTCGTCCCAGTCGACGGGGGCCGAGACCGGGGCGTGCGGCTTGGGCCGGATGGAGTACGCCGAGGCGATCGTGCGGTCCCGGGCCATCTGGTTGTAGTCGATGAAGATCTTCTCGCCGCGCTCCTCCTTCCACCACGACATGGTCACGAGGTCCGGGAGGCGCCGTTCCAGCTCGCGGCCGAACGCGATCACCGCGTGCCGCACCTCGGTGAACGTCCAGCGCGGCTGGATCGGCACGTAGATGTGCACCCCGCGGCCGCCGGAGGTCTTGGGCCAGCCCTCCATACCGAACTCGTGCAGCAGTTCCCGCACGTGCGGGGCGACCCGGACGGCGTCGGAGAAGTCGGTGCCCGGCTGCGGGTCCAGGTCGATGCGGATCTGGTTCGGCGACTCGACGTCGGCCTTGTCGACCGGCCACGGGTGGAAGGTCAGCGTGCCGAGGTTGGCGCACCAGGCGACGACGGCGACGGAGTCCGGCGCGATCTCGTCGGCGGTCCGTCCGCTGGGGAAGGTGATGTGCGCCGTCGGCACCCACGGCGGGGCGTTCTTCGGCACCCGCTTCTGGTAGAACGCGTCGCCGCTGTTGTCCACGCGGGTGGAGATCCGGGCACCCTCGAACACCCCGCCCGGCCAGCGTTCGAGCGTCGTCGGCCGGTCCCTCAGCGCGAACAGGATGCCCTCGCCGACCGCGACGAAGTACTCGACGACGTCGATCTTGCGGATCCCCTTGTCGGCGAAGTACGGCTTCTCCGGATTGGAGACCCGCACCTCGTGCCCGGCGACGTCGAGGATCACCGCGTCCTTGCTGCTCGCCATTCCGCCCATCCCCTCATCGGCCGGAGCCGCTCCTCGGCCGGGCGCCGAGTCTCACGCAGGGCAGGTGAGGCCGTCCATCGGGGGCACCAGGTCGATGAGGTACTGGTTGACCGCGTCGGTCACGCACGGGGTCTTCGGGTAGGCGGTGTGCCCCTGCCCCTGCCACGTCAGGAGGACGCCGGAGGCGAGGTCCTCGGCGAGCTCCACCGCGCCGGGCAGCGGCGTCACCGGGTCGCCCTCCGTGCCGACCACGAGGATGGGGGCACTGCCCTCCGCGTCGCGCTCGGGGAGCGGGGTGCGCTCGGCCTCCCACGGCGTGCAGGTGTACAGGCTGACTGCCGCGCCGGCCCCGAACAGCGGGTAGGTCGCGTCCCACTCGGCGGCCAGCGCCCGCACCTCGTCGGCCTCGTAGGTCTCGTCGGTGTCGGCGCAGTTGATCGCCACGTTGGCGTCGAGCAGGTTGGTGTACTCGCCGTCCGCGAGGCGCCCGGAGTAGCTGTCGGCCAGGGAGAAGAGCCCGGCGGAGTCGCCCAGCCGGGCGGCGGCCAGGGCCTGGGACAGCTGCGGCCACGACCCGGTGTCGTACAGCGCCGCCTGCACCGCGAGCTGGACGACACCCGGCGTCGCCAGCCGCGTCTCGTCCGGCTGGGCACTGGGGATCGGCGCCTCCGAGGCCTGCAGGAGCAGGTCCTCCACGAACAGGCGGGGGTCCGGACCGAGCGGACAGCCCGCGATCAGGGACGTGCAGTTCTGCGCGAAGGCGTCGAAGCCCGCCTCGAACGCGGCGGCACTGGCCTCGGCGTCGGCCCGCGGGTCACCGTCCGGGTCGACGGCGGCGTCGAGCACGAGGGCGCGGACCCGGTCCGGGAACAGCTCGGCGTAGGTGGAGCCCAGTGTGGTGCCGTACGAGTAGCCGAGGTAGGTGAGCTGCTCGTCGCCGAGTGCCTGCCGGATGAGGTCCATGTCCCGGGCGGTGTCGACGGTGTTGAACGCACCGAGCGCCTCGGGGGACTCGTACCGCTCGGCGCAGCCCTCGGCCACCTCGTCCGCGAGGGCGAACGCCTCGTCGAGCTGTTCCGCGGTGGTCGGCTGCGGTTCGGCGGCGACGATGCGGTCCTTGAGCTCGGCGGGGATGCAGTCGATCGCCGACTCGGTCGACCCGACGCCCCGCGGGTCGAAGCCCACCAGGTCGAAGCGCTGCAGCACGTTCTCCGGCATGGTCAGCGCCAGGGCGATCGCAGCGTCGAGCCCCGAGGCGCCGGGCCCGCCCGGGTTGACCACGAGCGAGCCGATCCGGTCGGTCTGGGCGCCGTGCACCGCGCGCAGCATGACCAGTGGCAGCCGGTCGCTGTCCGGCGCGTCGTAGCTGATCGGCACGTTGACGCTGCCGCACTCGAAGTCCAGCGGACGTTCGCTGCCGGGCTGGCCCTCGAGGAGCGGCCGGACCAGCTCGTTGCAGTCCTCCCACTCGATCGGCTCCGCCGTCGGCTCGGCCGGTGCCGTGGGGGTGGCCGTCGCCTCGGGCTCCGGATCGTCGCCGGACGAGGTGCAGCCGGCCACGACGAGGCTGAGGGCGGCGATCAGGCTGGGGACGACGGCACGCCGGCCGCGGTGCTGACGCATGATCACGAGGATAAGGACCCTTCCGCCCCCCACCCACTCGCGAGCGCGCGGGAAACCCCGCAGGAGGCCTCAGGGGGTCTCCAGCACCTCGGCGAGGTCGTAGCGCACCGGCACGTCCAGCTGGTCGTACGTGCAGCTCAGCGGGTCGCGGTCCGGCCGCCAGCGCAGGAACTGGCCGGTGTGACGAAGTCGACGACCCTCGAGCTGGTCGTACTTGATCTCCACCACGAGTTCGGGACGCAGCGGAACCCACGAGAGGTCCTTCTTCGCGTTCCACCGGCTGACCGCTCCCGGCATGCGAGTCCCCAGGCCGTTCGCTCCGTCTTCCCCCTGGGGAACCTGGGCGTTGGCCCAGTCCTGCCACGGGTGCCCGTCCAGCGCCTCGGCGCGGTAGGGGGCGAGCTCCTCGACCAGTTCGGCCCGCCGCTTCATGGGGAAGGACGCCGCGACGCCGATGTGCTGCAGCGAGGTGCCGTCGTAGAGGCCCAGCAGCAGCGAGCCGACGATCGGGCCGCTCTTGTGCCAGCGGAACCCGGCGACCACGCAGTCGGCGGTGCGCACGTGCTTGACCTTGGTCATCAGCCGCTGGTCGGTGCCGTAGGGGAGTGCGGCGGCCTTGGCGACCACGCCGTCGAGACCCGCCCCCTCGAAGGTGTCGAACCAGCGCTGCGCCGTCTCCGGGTCTCGGGTGATCCCGGTGACGTAGACCGGCGGCCGGATGCCGCTCAGGGCGCTCTCCAGCCGGGCCCGGCGCTCGGCGAACGGCGTCTCCAGCAGCGACTCGTCCCCGATGGCGAGCAGGTCGAAGGCGACGAAGGACGCCGGCGTCTGCTCGGCGAGCAGCCGCACCCGCGACTCGGCCGGGTGGATGCGCTGCAGCAGCGCCTCGAAGTGCAGCCGGTCACCGGCGGGGACGATGATCTCGCCGTCGACGACGCACCGCTCCGGCAACTGGGCCTTGACCGCCTCGACGACCTCGGGGAAGTAGCGGGTGAGCGGCCGCTCGTTGCGGCTGCCCAGCTCCACCTCGTCGCCGTCCCGGAAGACGATGCACCGGAAGCCGTCCCACTTGGGCTCGTAGAACAGGTCGTCGCCGACCGGGAGCTTCGTCGCGGCCTTGGCCAGCATGGGCTTCACCGGCGGGTTCAGCGGCAGGTCCATGCCGCTCAGTCAATCAGCCGATCATGGTCGGCGGGACCGTCATCGCCAGGCGAAGACCGGCTGCTCGTAGCCGGCCACCCGCTCGACCTCGCCGCGGCAGGCGATCCGGCAGAACTGGTGGACGACGGCGGCCGTCGGCGCGTGCACGAAGCCGCCCATCAGCGGCAGCCGGATCACCGGCGACTCCGACTCGGGGATCGCCTCGAAGACCGGGTCCACGTCGAGCTCGGTCAGCGGCACCTCGAAGACTGCGGCGACCTCGGTGTCCGAGCCGGTGAAGTCGTCCACCGGGCCGGCCCAGCAGACCACCGGCGTCATGACGTAGCCCGACCGCGTCACGTAGTCGTCGAGCACCCCCAGAACGGCTTCCGGGCCGAGCTCCACCCCGATCTCCTCGTGCAGCTCCCGCAGCGCGCCCTCCACCGGGCCCTCGCCGGCGTCGAGCCGGCCGCCGGGGAGCGCCCACTGGCCGGCGTGCGCGCGCAGCCCCGCGGCGCGGCGGGTGATGACCAGCGTGGGAGCGCCGTCCCGCTCGGTCACGCAGAGCGCGACGGCGGCCTGCTTGAGCTCCGGCCGGTCGGCCGCGACCCGGGGGAAGTCCGCGATGCGCCCGGCGATGGTGCCCCGGTCCAGCGGTTCCATGTCTGCTCCTCGCCGTCGCTCGCGCCTGTCCCGGCCACTCTCCCGGACGCGGGGGCGGCACCGCGTCGCGGGCCCTCGACCGGGGGAGGGCCGGCTCCTAGCGTTCCCCCTCGCGGGGTCATCGAGGAGGCAGCCCATGCCCATGTACCTGACGAGGTTCGACTACACCCCGGAGACGTGGGCGATGATGATCGCCGATCCCGAGGACCGCCGGAGGGCAGCGAGCGCCTACATCGAATCGGTCGGCGGGAAGCTGCACGGGTTCTGGTACGCCTTCGGCGAGCACGACGGCTTCACGCTCTGGGAGGCCCCGGACAACGTCTCGATGGCCGCCGTGGCGCTGGCGATCGGCGGCGGCGGTGCGCTGAGCGACGTCTCGACGACCGTGCTGCTCACCGTCGAGGAGACGCTGGAGGCGCTGACCCGCGCCCAGTCCGTCGGCTACCGGGCGCCGGGGGCGACCGAGTAGCGGGTGAACAGGACGCCGTCCTCCTCCAGCAGTTGGCGCAGCTCCAGGCCGGCGGGCCCGGGCAGCACGGTGCCGAGCAGCCGCTGCGGGGAGCCGACCAGGGCCGGCGCGATCGTCAGGTCGAGCTCGTCCACCACGCCGGCGGTCAGGGCGGCGTGCAGGAGCTGCGGCCCGCCCTCGCACGTCACCTGCTCGAGGCCCCGCGCGGCCAGCGCGGCGACGGCAGCCGGAAGGTCGACGTCGTCGTCGCCGCAGACCAGCACCTCGACGCCCGCCTCGGCCAGGGCCGTGCGCCGTCCGGCGTCGGCGGACGCGCACGTGACCAGCAGCGTCGGCGACACGGCGTCGGTCACGAGTCCGGACGCCGGGTCGAGGGCCGCCCGGCGCGACACCACGGCGACCGGGACCGTCGCGGGCCGGCCGATCGCGGTGCGCAGCCGTCCGACCGGCGAGTCGGGCGCCACCGCGCGGTAGCCCTCGGTCGCCGCGGTCCCGTGGCCGACCAGGACGACGTCGGCAAGGGCCCGGAGCACCCGGAACACCCGCCTGTCACCCGGTGAGCCGAGACCCGCGCTCTTCCCGTCCACCGCGATCGAGCCGTCGAGCGAGGCCACGAAGTTCACCCGCAGAGCAGGGCCCTCGGGCAGCCGGTAGGCCTCGACCAGCCCGTCGTCGTCCAGCTCGGCCGGTGCCGGCAGCAACCGGCGCATCAGGCGGTGGTGACCACGGCCGCGCTCTCGGCCGGGAGGGTGACCGTCCCGCCGTCCAGCGCGGGCAGGTCCGCCGTCGCGAACAGGACCTCGCCCGCCGGCCGGTCCAGATCGATCTCCCGGGGCTGGTCGGCCAGGTTCACCACGACGCGCAGGCTGCCACGGTGCACGACCAGCCAGCGGTCGGCGTCGTCCCACACGACCTGGACCTGGGAGAGGTCGGGGTCGACCAGGTCGGGGTGCGCCCGCCGCAAGGCCAGGAGGGAGCGGTGCACGGCCAGCAGGCGCTCGTGCGGCTCCTCCGACAGCTCCGACCAGTCGAGCTTGGACCGGGTGAAGGTCTCCGGGTCCTGCGGGTCGGGGACGACGTCGGCGTCCCACCCGTGCTCGGCGAACTCGCCGATGCGGCCCTCGGCGGTCGCCTTGCCGAGCTCGGGCTCGGGGTGGCTGGTGAAGAACTGCCACGGCGTGCTCGCGCCCCACTCCTCGCCCATGAAGAGCATCGGCGTGAAGGGGCTGGTGAGCGTGATGGTGGCGCCGACGGCGAGCAGGCCGGGGGAGAGGGAGGCCGAGATCCGGTCGCCGACGGCGCGGTTGCCGATCTGGTCGTGGTCCTGCAGGTAGCCGAGGAACTTCCAGCCCGGGAGGGTCGCGGTGTCGACCGGGCGCCCGTGGTGCCGCCGGCGGAAGCTCGACCAGGCGCCGTCGTGGAAGTAGGCGCCGGTCAGCGTCTTCGCCAGCCCGCCCAGGCCCGCCTCGGCGAAGTCGGAGTAGTAGCCCTGCCCCTCGCCGGTGAGCACGGAGTGCAGCGCGTGGTGGAAGTCGTCGCTCCACTGCGCGGTGAGGCCCAGGCCGCCGGCGACCCGCGGCGTCACCATGCGCGGGTCGTTGAGGTCGCTCTCCGCGATGAGGGTCAGCGGCCGGCCGACGGCGACCGAGAGCCGGTCCACCTCCTGCGCCATCTCCTCGAGCACGTGGGTGGCGCGCTCGTCGACCAGCGCGTGGACGGCGTCCAGCCGCAGTCCGTCGACGTGCATGTCCCGCAGCCACATGAGCGCGTTGTCGATGACGTAGCGGCGCACCTCGTCGGAGTCGGGGCCGCTGAGGTTGATCGAGGCGCCCCACGGATTGGGGCCGCCCTCGCTGAAGATCGGGAAGAACTCGGGCAGGTAGTTCCCCGACGGGCCGAGGTGGTTGTAGACGACGTCCTGGATGACGCCGAGGCCCTGCTGGTGGCAGGCGTCGACGAAACGCTGGTAGGCCGCGGGGCCGCCGTACTCCTCCTGCACCGCGTACCAGAGGACGCCGTCGTAGCCCCAGTTGTGGGTGCCGTTGAAGCCGTTGACCGGGAGGAGCTCGACGAAGTCCACGCCGAGCCGGACGAGGTGACCGAGCCGGCCGATCGCGGCGTCGAGCGTGCCCTCGGGCGTGAAGGTGCCGACGTGCATCTCGTAGACGACGCCACCGGCCAGCGGGCGCCCGGTCCAGGCGCCGTCGTGCCACTCGTAGCTCTCCGGCTCGTACCGCCGGGAGAGGCCGTGCACACCCTGGGGCTGACGCCTCGAGCGTGGGTCCGGCCGGGGGGTCTCGCCGTCGCCGAGCAGGAAGCCGTAGTCGGCCTCGGGGCTCGCTACGACTTCGGTCCGCCACCACCCGCCGTCGTCGCGGGTCATGTCGTGCACGGCGCCGTCGACCTGGACGCGCACCCGCTCCGGCAGCGGTGCCCAGACGGCGAACTCGACAGGTGCGGACATGCGGGGGCCTCCGGGGCGGTGCGGATTGGGGGAGCGGTCGGATCATGCCCGGCGACCGCCAGGTCAACCTCAGGTCGGGGCGCTCCCCGGGTCAGAGGTCCACGCTGACTGTGCAGTAGCCGACGTCGAGGGCGTCCTGCTGGAGGAGGTCGGGGTGGGTGCGGTGCCAGACGCCGGAGCGGATGTCCTCCTCGAGACGCCGGAGTCCGTCGGTCACCGCCGTCGGGTCGGTCTTCGCGAACACGGACATCCCGGCTCGGACCTCCGGGTCGAGGTAGGCCTCCGGCCGGCGCCAGAACGCGGCGGCGAAGCCGTCGATGCAGTCGTGCGGGACCGGCACCGGGCGCAGCTCGGCGTCACCCAGCAGGCGGGTGAGCTCCTCCAACCCGACGGCGAGGCGGGCGTCGGTCTCCGCGGCCGCGGGCAGGTAGTCGCGCAGCAGCCAGAAATCGGCCACTCGCTCGGGCCACCAGGTGAAGAAGACCGCCCGTCGCCGTGCGACCCGGCGCATCTCCGCGATGCCTGCGGCGACATCGCTCCAGTGGTGGACGGTGAGCACGGCCAGCGCGGCGTCGACGGCATCGTCCGCGAGCGGGAGCGCCTCGGCGACCGCCTCGGCCGCCGGTGCGGATCCGGGCGGACGCTGACCGAGCATCACCCGGCTGGGCTCGACGGCCACCACCGTCTGCGGCGGCTCGTAGGACCCGGAGCCGGCGCCGATGTTGACGACGCTGTCCACGTCGCCGAGTGCATGGACGATGGCCGCCGCGATCCGCGGGTCGGGCTGACGCGTGCGCCGGTACGTGTGCCCGATCTCGTCGTACAGCGCCATCGGCGGAGTATGTCGCGATCACCGGGCGTGTCGAGCGGCCACGAGCGTCCATGCATGTCCGGCACGTCGCCGCAGCGACGGTCCCGGGTGGGCAGCACCGCGTTGCGGCACGGCGACCCGAACCCGCCGCTCAGGGCAGCGTGACGGGGTCCCCGGTGCGGACGACGCCGTCGTCCTTCTCGAGCTAGGTGAGCCGGTCGAGGCGCAGCGGCCGGCGTGATCAGCGCACGACGTCCACGACGACGTTGCCGATCTTCTGGCCCGACTCCACGTAGCGGTACGCCTCGAGGATCCGGTCGAGCGGGTAGCGCCGGTCGATCAGCGGCCGGAGTCGGCCGTCGGCAAGCAGATGGGCGATCCGCTGGATCATCGCCCGGTCGTGCAGCGGGAAGGGGAACCGGACGCGGCGTCCACGGGACAGCGGCGACAGCAGCGACAAGGGGATGTTCTGTCCCTTCGGGCCGAGCTCGGAGGAGGTGTAGACACCTCGCTCGGTGAGCCGGTGCCGGTACCGGCCGAACGAGCTCTTCCCGACCGCGTCGAAGACGGCGTCGTACCGCGTGCCGTCGTCCGGGACGGCGTCCGCCGCCGCCTCGACCACGCGGTCCGCGCCCAGGCCGGCCACCCGGTCGACGGCGTCGCGCGTCACGGCGGTGACCGTGACATCGCCCGCCACGAGGAGTTGGACGGCAGCAGAGCCGATGCCGCCGCTCGCGCCGAGGACCAGCACGTGCTGTCCCGGGCGCGTCCTCGCCACGCGGATCATGGCCAGGGCGTAGTGGGCACCTTCGGTCGCCGCGGCGGCTTCCGCGTAGCCGACCCCCGCCGGAACGACGGCCATCGATCCGCGCTCGGGCACGGTGAGGAGCTCGGCGTGCGCGCCGAAGCGCCCCTCGACGTAGCCGAACACGCGGTCACCGATCGCGTACGCCGTGACCTGAGCTCCCACTCGCTCCACCACTCCGGCGAACTCCGTGCCCAGGATCTCCGCACGGGGAGCCGGGAATCCGCTCACCACGCGGGTCGCGAACGGGGTGCCGCTCCGGTACGCGCAGTCGGTGCGGTTCACCGTCGTCGCGTGCACCCGGACGAGCAGCTCCGCGGGGGCCGGTTCCGGCGCCGGCACCTCGTCGATGCGGACGACGTGCGGGGGGCCGTACCGCGTGCGTACCGCTGCCTTCACGGGCGGGAACCTACTGGCCGGCCACTCCGCCGTGGCGTCAGTCGATCGTGACGGGATCGCCGGTGCGGAGGACGCCGGCGCCGCTGACGCCGGCGTAGACCCCGGCGCACGCCCAGGTGCCCAGGCCGGGGATCTCCCGGCGGTGGTGCCGCGCGACGGTGCGCAGCGTGTCGCGGTCCTCGGGCAGGTCGCCCTGGGCCAGCGTCGTCATCACGCAGCGCATGGTCAGCATGCTGACGTCGGCGCGGACGTCGGCCCCCAGGCCGACGGAACGCCCCACCCACTCGTCCTCGGCGAAGCCCGCCTCCGTGCCCCCGACCAGGACGTTGGGGCGGTACCGGAGCACGTCGAAGTCGCTGCCGCCGCCGAGTTCGGTCAGCCGGTCGAGCGTGGCCCGGGTCAGCAGGTGCAGCGGCGCGAGGTCGAAGAAGGTGCCGGGTGCCAGCAGCCCGAGGTCGATGGCGCTGACCGGCTCGGCGCCCTCGTAGGCGTGCGTCGTCCCCTCGATGAACTCCGCCGGGGCCAGCCCCTCGATGGCGGGCCACTGCTCCTCGAACCGGCTGCCGGCGGGCGCCTCGCTGGTCAGCCGCACCGGGCGGCCGACCAGATCGGACAGCGCCGCGTCGGTGCCCGCGTCGTCGCTGCGCAGCGGCGTGCCGTCGGGCAGCGTGATCGTGACCGGTGGCAGGGGCGCGTCCGGTTCCGGCTCCGCCACGAAGCGCGCCGAGAGGCCGAGCAGCGCGCCCCACTTGCGCGGGTGTTTCGCGCTGGCGACCGTGCCGTCGGAGGTGTCGACCAGCCCGTACGCCCGGTCCCCGAGCAGCCCTCGGGCGGTCACCCGCGCCTGGTCCACCCGCTCGCCGAGCAGGGACTTCACGGGGAACCGGTACAGCGCCTCGATGTGCACGCGGGCATCACACCACGGGCGAGATCTGCACACTCGCCCCATCAGGGGCGCCGAAGGGGTCGAGTGTGCGGATCTCGCCGGGTCAGGCGCGGACGAGCAGGGCCACCGGCAGCCGGGTGAGCAGCACGTCCGCGGCGACGCCGGCGACGTCGGAGACGATCCGCTCCCCGGTGAGCAGGTCCCGCCACGCCCCGGTGCGCAGCTGCAGCGCGGTGTCCCCCCACCCGGTCTCCGCGAGTCGGGCCGGCAGCCGGGTCGCCACGACGACGACGCCGTCCTGCGAGGGGCCACTGCGGTCGTAGGCGACCACGTGCTCGGCGCCCGACCCGCGCACCTCGACCGGCTCGTAGCCCGCGAACCACTCCGGGTGGTCGCGACGCGCCCGCAGCGCCCGGGACACGACCAGCAGCTTCGCCGCACCCGACTCGTCGAGCGCCGGCACCTCCCCGGCGTCCAGGGCGGCCAGGAGCTCCCGCCGGCGCGCGTAGTCCACCGGACGGCGGTTGTCGGGGTCGACCAGGGAGAAGTCGTACAGCTCGGTGCCCTGGTAGACGTCCGGGACGCCGGGCATCGTGAGCTGCAGCAGCTTCTGGGTGAGCGAGTTCGACCACCCGAGCGGCGCGATCCGGGCGACGAACTTCTCGATCTCCGCCGTCGTCGTCTGGTCGTCGAAGGCGGCGTCCACCACTGCGTGCAGCTGGTCCTCGAACTCCTGCACCGGGTTGGTCCAGGTGGTGGAGGTGCCGGCCTCGCGCGCGGCCTTCTCGACGTAGGCGTGCGCCCGCTCGCGGGACAGCGGCCACGCCCCGACCAGGTTCTGCCACACGAGGTGCGCGAGCGAGCGGTCGGCGAGCGGGTGGCGGGACAGCCAGCCCCGCACGAGCTGTGTCCACTCGGAGGGCAGCTCGGCGAGCACCGCCAGGCGGGCGCGCACGTCCTCGCTGCGCTTGGTGTCGTGCGTGGAGAGCGTGGTCATCGACAGCGGCTTGACCGCGAGCCGGTGCGCCTGCGCGGCGTGGAACTCCGCGACCGTGCCGCCGAACTCGGCCGGGTCGCCGCCCACCTCGTTGAGCGCCACGAACCGGGACCACCGGTAGTAGGCGCTGTCCTCCACGCCCTTGGCCATGACCGGTCCGCTGGTCTGCTCGAAGCGGGTGGCCGCCTCGCTGCCGGACTGGGAGAGCACCGAGTGCAGCGCGTCGAGGGCCGGCTGGAGGTCCGGCCGGCGCTCCCGCACGGCCGCCACGGTGCGGTCGAGGTGCTCACGGCCGTCGGGCAGGTAGCTGCGGTAGACCGGGAAACTCGCCAGCAGCTCCGCCAGCGTCTCGGTCTGCTGGGCGGCGTCCAGGCCCGGCAGTTCGCCGATGACCCGCACCAGCCGGGCGACTTCCGAGCCGAGCATGCCGTCGGTGACCTCGCGCTTGCACATCCGCACGAGCTGCGCGTAGTCGACGGCCCGTCCGGCGAGCTCGGTGTCCAGCGCGGTGAGCCCCGGCTCGCCGGCAGGGTCCACGAGCACGCGGTCGACCTCGGTGAGCGCGTCGTAGCCCGTCGTCCCCGCCGTCGCCCAATCCGCGGGCAGCTCCTCGCCGGGCTCGAGGATCTTCTCCACCACGGTCCAGCGGTTGCCCGAGGCCTCGGCGAGCCGCGCCAGGTAGCCCTTCGGGTCGGCCAGCCCGTCAGGGTGGTCGATCCGCAGCCCGTCCACGGCCCCCTCGCGCACGAGGTCGAGCACGAGTGCGTGCGTCGCGTCGAAGATCGCCGGGTCCTCGACCCGCAGGCCCGCGAGGGTGTTGATCGCGAAGAAGCGCCGGTAGTTGAGGTCGCTGTCCGCCCGCCGCCAGTCGACCAGCTCGTAGTGCTGACGGGCGTGCACCTCCTGGAGCGTTCCCTGACCCGTGCCCGGCGCGACAGGGAAGCGGTTGTCGTAGTAGCGGAGCTCGCCGTCGACCAGCTTCAGCTCGGCGACGTCGTCCGCCGACCCCAGCACCGGGATGCGGACCTTGCCGCCGCCGAACTCCCAGTCGATGTCGAACGCCGCCGCGTGCCGCGAGTCCCGGCCGTGCTGGAGCACGTCCCACCACCACGGCGCCGCGGCCGGGTCGTCGACGCCCATGTGGTTGGGCACCAGGTCGAGCACCAGGCCGAGGTTGTGCCGGTGCAGCGCCGTGACGAGCCCGTCGAAGCCCTCGCGGCCGCCGCGGGCCTCGTCGATGTGCGCGTGGTCGACGGTGTCGTACCCGTGGTTGCTGCCCTCGGCGGAGCGCAGGAGGGGGGAGGAGTAGGCGTGCGTCACGCCGAGGTCGGCCAGGTAGTCGGCCACCCCGGCGGCGTCCTCGAGCCGGAAGCCGGCGTGCACCTGCAGCCGGTAGGTCGCGGCGGGGACGCCCCGGCGGCGCTCCCCGCCGTCGTCGGCCGGCCCGGTCACTCGGCCGGCCCGGTGAGCACGACGATCGAGCGGCCCTGGACGGTCACGGTGTCACCGGGCTTGATCTCGACCGGCTCGACCTCGTGCATCTCGGCGGTGTCGAGGACCGTCGTCCACGCCCGCGAGTAGTAGTCGCTGGGCAGCGTGTACTCGATCGTCTCCGCGGAGGCGTTGAAGGCCAGGTAGAAGTGGTCGTCCTTGACGTACTCGCCGCGTTCGTCCATCTCGCGGATGCCGACGCCGTTGAGGTAGACGGCCATCGACTTGGCGTACGCGGCGTCCCAGTCCTCGTCGGCCATCTCCTCGCCCGCGGGGGTCAGCCAGGCGATGTCGGGCACCGGGTCGCCGAGACCGCGGCGGACCGGCCGGCCGTGGAAGAACCGGCGGCGCCGGAAGGTCGGGTGGTCGCAGCGCAGCTTGGTGACCTTCTTGGTGAACTCGAGCAGGCCCTCGTCGACGTTCTCCCAGTCGATCCAGGTGAGTTCGGAGTCCTGGCAGTAGCCGTTGTTGTTGCCGCCCTGCGAGCGGCCGAGCTCGTCACCGTGCAGGAGCATCGGCACGCCCTGGCTGAGCATCATCGTGGCGATGAAGTTGCGCCGCTGCTGGGCGCGCAGCTGCAGGATCTCCGGGTCGTCGGTGTCGCCCTCGACGCCGTGGTTCCAGCTGCGGTTGTGGCTCTCGCCGTCGTTGTTGTCCTCGCCGTTGGCCTCGTTGTGCTTCTCGTTGTAGGAGACCAGGTCGTTGAGGGTGAAGCCGTCGTGCGCGGTGACGAAGTTGATGCTGGCCACCGGGCGCCGGCCCGAGTGCTGGTACAGGTCGGAGGAGCCGGAGATCCGGTCCGCGAACTCGCCGATCGTGCCGCCCTCGCCGCGCCAGAAGTCGCGGACGGTGTCGCGGTACTTGCCGTTCCACTCGGTCCACAGCGCCGGGAAGTTGCCGACCTGGTAGCCGCCCTCGCCGACGTCCCACGGCTCGGCGATCAGCTTCACCTGGCTGACGACCGGGTCCTGGTGGACGAGGTCGAAGAAGGTGGCCAGCCGGTCGACGGCGTGCAGCTCGCGGGCCAGCGCGGAGGCGAGGTCGAAGCGGAAGCCGTCGACGTGCATCTCGGTGACCCAGTAGCGCAGCGAGTCCATGATCAGCTGCAGCGACTGCGGCGTCCGGACGTTGAGCGTGTTCCCGGTGCCGGTGTAGTCCATGTAGTGCTGCTCGTCGCCCTCGACGAGCTTGTAGTACGTGCGGTTGTCGATGCCGCGGAAGGACAGCGTCGGGCCCAGGTGGTTGCCCTCGGCGGTGTGGTTGTAGACGACGTCGAGGATGACCTCGATGCCCGCCTCGTGCAGGGCGCGGACCATGCCCTTGAACTCCTGCACGTGCTGCCCGGCGTTGGTGTTGCTGGCGTACTCGTTGTGCGGCGCGAAGAAGCCGATGGTGTTGTAGCCCCAGTAGTTCCGCAGGCCCTTCTGCTGCAGCGTGTCGTCCTGCACGAATTGGTGCACCGGCAGCAGCTCGATCGCCGTCACGCCCAGGTCGGTGAGGTGCTCGATCGTCGCCGGATGCGCGACGCCGGCGTAGGTGCCGCGCAGCTCCTCGGGGATCCGCGGATTGGTCATCGTCAGGCCCTTGACGTGGGCCTCGTAGATGACGGTCTTGTTGTAGGGGGTCTTCGGCGGGCGGTCCACGCCCCAGTCGAAGTACGGGTTGACGACGACGGACTTCGGCATGTGCGGCGCCGAGTCGTCGTCGTTGCGCTCCTTGGTCTCGAAGTCGTAGCCGAAGACGGCCGGGTCCCAGTCGATCTGGCCGTCGATCGCCTTCGCGTACGGGTCGAGCAGCAGCTTGTTCGGGTTGCAGCGCAGGCCCTGGGCCGGATCGTGCGGGCCGTGCACGCGGAAGCCGTACTTCTGCCCCGGGTGGATGCCGGGGAGGAACGCGTGCCAGACGTAGCCGTCCATCTCGGGGAGGCGGATGCGCTCCTCGTTGCCCTCGTCGTCGAAGAGGCAGAGCTCGACCTTGTCGGCGACCTCGCTGAAGATCGCGAAGTTCGTGCCGGTGCCGTCGTAGGTGGCCCCGAGGGGATAGGCACTGCCGGGCCAGACCTGGGTCATGAACTGCTTCCTCCTGCGCTGGTGGCCCACCGGACGTGGGCCTGGGCCTCGCTCCACCATCGTGGCGGAGGAGGCCTCGGTGGGGCGACCGTTGGCCGGTGCCCGCGGGACGCGCCCCGCACACCTGGGAACTGTGTGAGGTCGGCGGCCGCCCCGGGAGGACGACGGCGCCCCCGCGGGAGAACCGCGGGGGCGCCGTGCGCGGAGCGGGGGGCCGACCTCGCCCGGTGGACACCCGGGTGGCGCTGGCCCTGGAGCGCCCCTGCGAGCCGCGACGCTAGAACGACCACGCGGGTCCCCACAAGTACCTGCGGCAGCTCTGTCGCGTCCGGTGCCGGCGACGCCCCGGAACAGCGGCCGAACGCTCGACCTCCGTTCTGTCGCACCCCCGACGTACCTTCGTGGACGTGCGCACGACCTCCGACATCAGGCCCACGCAGGGCCGCTTCCGCGTCGTCAGCGAGTTCGAGCCGGCGGGTGACCAGCCGGCCGCCATCACGGCGCTCGCCGAGCGGGTGAACTCGGGGGCGCAGGACACGGTCCTCCTGGGTGCGACCGGCACCGGCAAGTCGGCGACCACGGCCTGGCTCATCGAGCAGGTGCAGCGCCCGACCCTGGTGATGGCGCCGAACAAGACCCTCGCCGCGCAGCTGGCCAACGAGTTCAAGGAGCTGCTGCCCGACGCCGCCGTCGAGTACTTCGTCTCCTACTACGACTACTACCAGCCCGAGGCGTACGTCCCCCAGACCGATACGTACATCGAGAAGGACTCCTCGATCAACGAGGAGGTCGAGCGGCTGCGGCACTCGGCGACCAACAGCCTGCTCACCCGGCGCGACGTCGTGGTGGTCTCGACCGTCTCGTGCATCTACGGCCTCGGCACCCCGCAGGAGTACGTGGAGCGGGCGCTCAAGATCAGGAAGGGGGAGGAGCGCGACCGCGACGAGCTGCTCCGCACCCTGGTCACCGAGCAGTACACGCGGAACGATCTCTCCTTCACCCGCGGCACCTTCCGGGTGCGGGGCGACACGATCGAGGTCTTCCCCGTGTACGAGGAGCTCGCCGTCCGGATCGAGATGTTCGGCGACGAGGTCGAGCGGCTCTACTACTTGCATCCCCTGACCGGCGAGGTCGTCCGCGAGGTCGAGGAGCTGTTCGTCTTCCCGGCCAGCCACTACGTCGCCGGGCCCGACCGCATGGAACGGGCGATCCGCGGGATCGAGGCCGAGCTCGAGGTCCGGCTCGCGGAACTGGAGAGGCAGGGCAAGCTGCTGGAGGCCCAGCGGCTGCGCATGCGCACCACCTACGACATCGAGATGATGCGGCAGGTCGGTTTCTGCTCCGGCATCGAGAACTACTCGCGGCACATCGACGGCCGTGCCCCCGGCAGCGCCGGCGCCTGTCTCATCGACTACTTCCCCGACGACTTCCTCCTCGTCATCGACGAGTCGCACGTGACCGTTCCGCAGATCGGCGGCATGTACGAGGGGGACATGAGCCGCAAGCGCACGCTGGTCGAGCACGGCTTCCGGCTGCCCTCGGCGATGGACAACCGCCCGCTCAAGTGGGAGGAGTTCACCGACCGGATCCACCAGACCGTCTACCTCTCGGCGACGCCGGGCGACTACGAGCTCGGCAAGGTGCAAGGCGATGTCGTCGAGCAGGTCATCCGGCCGACCGGCCTGATCGATCCCGAGGTCGTGGTCAAGCCGACCAAGGGGCAGATCGACGACCTGGTCCACGAGATCCGCCTCCGCACGGAGAAGGACGAGCGGATCCTGGTCACCACCCTGACCAAGAAGATGGCCGAGGACCTCACCGACTACCTGCTCGAGCTCGGCATCAAGGTGCGGTACCTGCACTCCGAGGTCGACACGCTGCGCCGGGTCGAGCTGCTGCGGGAGCTGCGGCAGGGCGAGTACGACGTGCTGGTCGGCATCAACCTGCTGCGCGAGGGGCTCGACCTGCCGGAGGTCTCGCTGGTGGCGATCCTCGACGCCGACAAGGAGGGCTTCCTCCGGTCGGGCAAGTCCCTGATCCAGACCATCGGGCGCGCGGCGCGCAACGTCTCCGGTCAGGTGCACATGTACGCCGACAAGATCACGCCGTCGATGGCGCAGGCCATCGACGAGACGAACCGCCGGCGCGAGAAGCAGATCGCCTACAACACCGAGCACGGCGTGGACCCGCAGCCGCTGCGGAAGAAGATCGTCGACATCCTCGACGGCATCTACAAGGCGGCCGAGGACGCCGAGGCGGCCACCGAGCTGCTCGGCGGCTCGGGGCGGCAGCAGTCCCGGGGCAAGTCGCCGGTTCCCGGCCTGTCGTCCAAGGGCAAGGCCAAGGCAGGCTCGATCGACGTGCAGGGCCTGCCCAGGGCCGAGCTGGCCGACATGATCCAGACGATGAACGAGCAGATGCTCTCCGCGGCCCGCGAGCTCCAGTTCGAGGTCGCGGCGCGGCTGCGGGACGAGCTGAACGAGCTCAAGAAGGAGCTCCGCCAGTTCGACGCCGCCCACGCCTGACTCGGAGCCGCCCGGCATGACCCGTTCCTCTCCGTCGGCCCCGACGTCGTCGGCCATCACCGCCGTCGACGCCACGACCGCCCCGTTCGAGCTCTCCGGGCAGCCGTGGCAACGGACGACCGGAACGGTCACCGGTGTCGTCGACCCGGGCGAGCAGGTGGCCGGCCTGGACGGGCTCCCGACCGACGCGCAGGGGCGATACCGGTACACCGCCGAGTTCGAGATCCTGGCGCCGGCGGCCGAGGAGGCCCGTGACCTCGTCCTCGTGGAGGCCGAGAACCGCGGACGGCCGGCCGTGCTGCTCACGCTGGAGCAGCTGACGCTCGGCTCGGAGGACAGCACGCCGACCGCGGCGGTCTACCCGCCGGGTCGCGGCATCGGCTTCCTGGCGGAGCAGCACCTCTCCTACGCCCGCGTGCAGTGGGAGACGGGCATCGCCGCCGGCGTGCCCGCCTCGGCGCAGGGGATCGGCGAGGTCGTCGTGCGTGACTTCGGCCGGCTGCTGACCGGCGCCGCTCCCGAACGGGCCGACCTGCCGCGGTTCCGGTCGGGGATCCTCGCCGGCATCAGCCAGAGCGCTTGGTTCGTCACCACGCTCGTGGCCGAGGGGTTCAACGTCGATCCGCGATCCGGCTCCGGGGTCTACGCCGTGGCCCTGTCCGTCTCCGGAACCGGCAACTGGCTGGCGGTCAACCAGCTCGCGGGGGAGGAGGCGCAGCGGCCGTACCTCCTGGAGAACGGGGTCCCGCTCGCCTACGAGCAGGTGCTCACCCGCCCGGGGAGCGATCCGCTGTTCGTCGACGTCGCCACCTACACCGACTACTACCGGCTGCGGGCTAGCGTCACGGCGCACGCCGCACGCGGTGCGGACGTCGTCCGGTACGACTGGCCGGCACCGCACGCGGGTCCCGGCTATCCCGACGCGATGGTCTTCGGGCTACTCGGCTGCAACGGCGGCATCCAGGTGCCCCGCAACCCGATTCCCTACGACCCCTACCTGCGGAGTCTCGTCGCCCGCCTGGCGGAGCGTCTCCGCCATCCCGAGCGGGGCGACCACGGACTGCCGGCGTCGGCGGTGTTCGACCTGGTGCCGGCCCCCTCGGAGCCCACGGACGGGATCAACGGACTCCCCGGCGCCGACCTCTCCGTACCGGCGGTCGACGCCGGCACCGCGCAGCCGCTCGGAGGCGTGCGCTTCCCCGACGCGGCGGTCCCGCTGGGCCGGCCGATACCCGTCGCGCTGGGGCCGGTCGGCACGTCCTCCATCACCGACGTCTGCGGCAACTGGGGCGGATGGCAGCCGTTCACCACCGATGAGCTGGCGGAGCGGTACGGCGACGTCGACGGGTACCTCGCCCGGTACGCCGACGTCCTCGACCAGCAGATCGCCGCCGGCTACCTACGCGGTCCCGAACGGGACCGGATGCTGCGGCGCGCCCGCGCGACCTTCGACGCCGCAGCCGACCCCGCGGCCGATCCCGCAGCCCCCCGGTGACGCGGCAGGCCGACCGCTCCCCGGAGGTCTATCCTCCTGACTACTGCGTTCCGCAGGCGGCGGGCGTGCTCCATGAGGGCGCCCGGCGTGGAGGGGAGTATCCCTACGCGGTCGGGTCGTCAATACGGGGTCTCGTGACCCCCGGCCCGCCGGTTGCCGTCAGGCAGCGGGAGAGACCTCCGGTAACTGTCTGTCAGTAGTCCGGAGGTTCTTCGTTCCATGGATGTCCCGTTCTGGGTCTGGGCTGTCACGGTCGGCGCGATCGTGGGCATGCTCGTCTTCGACTTCTACGGCCACGTGCGCACGCCGCACGCGCCGACCCTGCGCGAGTCGGCCACCTGGTCGGCCATCTACGTCGGCATCGCCGTCGTGTTCGGGCTGCTCGTCCTGCTCTTCTACGGCGGCACGTTCGGCGGTGAGTACTTCGCCGGCTACATCACCGAGAAGAGCCTGTCGGTCGACAACCTCTTCGTGTTCGTCCTGATCATGGCGAGCTTCGCCGTGCCCCGGGAACTGCAGCAGAAGGTGCTGCTGTTCGGCATCGCCTTCGCGCTGTTCCTGCGGACGATCTTCATCTTCATCGGCGCCGCGGCCATCAACAACTTCAGCTGGATCTTCTACATCTTCGGCGGCTTCCTGATCTACACGGCCTGGGCGCAGGCGCGCAGCGGTGGGCACGACGACGACGAGCAGTTCAAGGAGAACCTCTTCCTCCGGCTCACCCGCAAGGCCGTCCCGACCACGCCGGACTACGACGGCGACCGCATGCTCACCAAGATCAGCGGCAAGCGGCACATCACGCCCCTGGCCATCGCGCTGGTGGCGATCGGCAGCGCGGACATCCTCTTCGCCGTCGACTCGATCCCCGCGATCTTCGGCCTCACCCAGGAGACCTACCTGGTCTTCACGGCCAACGCGTTCGCGCTCCTGGGTCTGCGGCAGCTGTTCTTCCTCATCGACGGCCTGCTCGACCGCCTGGTCTACCTGGCCTACGGCCTGGCCGTGATCCTCGGCTTCATCGGCATCAAGCTGCTCATCCACGCTCTCCACGAGAACGAGCTGCCGTTCATCAACGGCGGGGAGCACGTGACGGCGATCCCGGAGATCCCGACCTGGCTGTCCCTCTCGGTCATCCTCGTGACCCTGCTCGTCACGACCGTCGCCAGCCTGGCCAAGAACAAGCGCGACCTGGCCGCGGGGCACACCAGCCCCACGGACGCGACCGATGCCGGCGCGGACGAGCAGGGAAGGCACGTGGCCGCCCCGGGGGAGCGGGAGGACGGCGGGGTCGGCCGCGCCGACGGCCCGCCGCAGCCCGCGTCGGCACCGGTGACCAGCACCGACGGGCGCTCCGACACCTGAGTCCGGCGCCGCTCCCGCACGGGCTAGCGTGAGCGGTCATGCGCCCTGACGACCTGGAACTGCTCCGGACGCCGGGCGTGCCCACAGTGTCCCCGGACGGCCGGATGGCGGTCGTCGCGGTGCAGCGGCTCGACCTCGGGGCCGACCAGTACCGCGGTCAGCTGTGGGCCGTCCCGACGGACGGCTCGGCGCCGGCGCGGGCCATCACGACCGGGTTCCGCGACAGCGCCCCGGCGTTCTCGCCCGACGGGCGGTGGCTGGCCTACCTGACCGCCGAGCGCGGGGGCAGGCCACAGGTCGCCGTGCTGCCCACCGCCGGCGGCGACCCGCGTCGTCTCACCGACCACCACCTGGGGGCGGGCGCCCCGGTGTGGGGACCGGACTCGAACCGGCTGGCCTACGTCGCCCGGGTGCCCGAGCCGGGACGGTACGGCACCGTCGAGGGGGTCGGGCCGGAGGCGGAGGCGCCCCGGCTGATCACCACGTTGCAGTACCGCCTCGACGACGTCGGGTTCCTCCACGACCAGCGCAGCCAGGTGTTCGTCCTCGAGCTGCCGGACGGTCTCGTCGACGAGGCCGGCGACGTGCCCGAGCCCGTCCAGGTCACCTCCGGGGATGCCGACTGCACGGACGTGGCCTGGCACCCGGACGGCGCGGCGCTGGCCTTCGTGTCGGCCCGGCACCCGCGGGCCGACCGTGACCTGGTGCGGGACGTCTACGTCGTCGGTGCGGACGGGACCGGCCTCCGGCGGGTCACCGCCTCGCAGGGCGACTGTGCCGGGCCGGCCTACGGGCCCGACGGCACGCTGGTCGTCACCGCCGTGCCCGACCTCGGGCCCGACGGGATCGACTTCGTGGCCCGCCAGGCCGTGCCGTGCCGCGTCTCCGCGGACGGCGAGTTGCAGCCGCTGCTGGATCCCGAGCAGCACCACCGCGGGGACGAGAGCCCCCGGACGGTCCTCGTCGACGACGCGGTCCTCGTCGGTGTGGAGCGGCGCGGGGCGGTCGAGCTGCTGCGGGTGCCACTGGACGGCGGCCCGCCGGAGGCGCTCGTCGAGGGCCCGTTCTCGGTGCGCGGCGTCGCGGCCGGGGGCGGGGTGGTGGTCGCGACAGTGGCGCACGACCGCTCCGCCGGCGAACTCATGGCGCTGACCCCCGGCGATCGTCGGCTGCTCACCCGGTTCGGCCGGAAGCTGGGGGAGTGCGGGCGGCTGCACCGCATGCAGGAGCGGACGGCGACCGCACCCGACGGGTATCCCGTGCACGGCTGGGTGACCACCCCGGCCGGGCCCGGGCCGCACCCGGTGCTGCTGATGGTGCACGGCGGGCCGTTCGCGCAGTACGGCTGGACGCTGCTCGACGAGACGCAGGTCCTCGTCTCGGCCGGCTACGCCGTGGTGCAGTGCAACCCGCGCGGCTCCTCGGGGTACGGCTCCGCGCACGGGCGGGCGGTCCGGGGCGCCTTCGGCACGGTGGACGCCGACGACGTCCTCGCCTTCCTCGACGCGGCGCTCGCCGATCCGGCGCTCGACGGTGACCGGGTGGGCATCCTGGGCGGCTCGTACGGCGGGTACATGACGACGCTGCTCATCGGTCGCACGAACCGGTTCGCCGCCGCGGTGAGCGAGCGGGGCTTCAACGATCCGGTCAGCTTCGTCGGCTCGGCCGACATCGGCTGGGTGTTCCCCGGCCAGTACCTCGGCTCCGACCCGGCTCGGGTAGCCGCCCAGAGCGCGCTCGCGGGGGCCTCGGCCATCACGACGCCCACGCTGGTGATCCACTCCGAGCACGACTGGCGCTGCCCGCTGGAGCAGGGCACGCGGCTCTACGTCGAGCTGAAGCGGCGCGGGGTCCCCTCGGAGCTGCTGCTCTTCCCCGGCGAGGGCCACGAGCTGTCGCGGTCGGGCCGGCCGCGGCACCGGCTGGCCCGGTTCGAGCACATCCTGCGGTGGTGGGCCCGCTGGCTGCCCACGGAGGAGAACCCCGGTGCCACCGCCGAACTGGTCGGCGCACCGGACGGGGAACCGACGTCGTCGCCGGTGCCGGACGGCGGGGGAGCGGAGCCGCTGAGCGTGCGGACGACCCGCGTGCCCTGATCGGTGGAGCGGGCTCAGGCGCCGGGGGCCGACGGCGCGGGGCGGTCGAGGGTGCGGACGACCCGTGCCGGGTTGCCGACGGCGACGACGTTCGCCGGCAGGTCCTTCGTGACGACGGCGCCCGCGCCCACCACGGTGTTCTCACCGATGGTCACTCCGGGCAGCACGATCGCGCCGCCGCCGAGCCAGACGTTGTCCCCGACGACGATCGGTCGCGCTCCCTCCCACTTCTGTCGGCGCGGCTCCGGCTCGACCGGATGGGTGGGGGTCAGCAGCTGGACGTTCGGTCCGAACTGCACGTCGTCGCCGATGGTGATGGGAGCGACGTCGAGCGCGACCAGCCCGAAGTTGGCGAAGCAGCGGGCGCCGATCGTGAGGTGGCTCCCGTAGTCGACGTGGAGCGGCGGCCGGAGCTCCGTGCCCTCGCCGACGGACCCGAGCAGCTCCTCGAGGAGCTGCCGGCGCAGCGGTCCCTGCCGGACCGACGTCGCGTTGTAGGCCGCCGCGAGGTCGAGCGCCCGGGCGCTCCGCTCGGCGAGCTCCGGGTCGTCGGCGATGTACGGGTCACCGGCCAGCATCCGCTCGACCATGGTCCGCGGATCGGTGAGCTCCCCGTCGACAGGCATGCCGGTCACGCTAGGCGGAACCCACGTCGCCGGCCCGAGCTGGCTGCCCGGACCCGGGGCAGGCCGGCGCCGGACCGGGACAGCAGTCCGGGCGCATCGGCCCTACGGTTCAGGCATGGCCCTCATCTACCCGGTCCTGTCGGACGCTCCCGAGCCGGACGACGAGGCGGTGCCCGACTTCGCCGAGCTCGCCGCCGACCTCTCCGACCAGTGGCTGGTCGAGGTCGCCCTCGGCGAGGACGGGGACGAAGGCTGTTTCGGCCCCCTCACCGCGCGGGCGGCGTGGGAACTGGCGATCGGCGTGGACCAGCGGCGTCCCGACTGGGCCGTGTCGCTCCTGCCCCTGTACCTCCCGGGCACGGCCGACGAGCTGGTCGCCGCCTTCGACGAGACCTGACCGCAGCGTGACGGGCGGACGTCCGCCCGAGCCTCGGCAGCGGGGTCGATCGGCGGCAGCGACCGGTAGCCGGGCAGCTCGCCGGTAGGGGACGAGCGCCCCGACCGACGGTCACCAGCCGCGGGCGCGCCACTCCGCGAGGTGCGGACGCTCGGCGCCGAGCGTCGTGTCCCCGCCGTGGCCGGGGTAGACCCACGTGTCGTCCGGCAGGACTGCGAACAGGCGCTGCTCGACGTCGTCGATGAGGCTCGTGAAGCGCTCCGGGTCCTCCCAGGTGTTGCCGACCCCGCCCGGGAACAGGCTGTCGCCGGTGAAGACGTGCGTCCCGGCCCCCTCCGGGCCGCGCCAGACCAGCGCGATGCTGCCCGGGGTGTGGCCGCGCAGGTGCACCACCTCCAGGGACTGCTCGCCGACGGTCACCGTGTCGCCGTGCTCGACCGGTCGCTGCACGGGCACCGGCAGGTCGCCGGCGTCGGCGGGGTGCGCGACCGTGACGGCGCCGGTGGCCGCGACGACCTCGGGCAGCGCGCGGTGGTGGTCCCAGTGCCCGTGGGTGGTGACGACGGTGCCGATCCCGGCGTCGCCGATCAGCGTCGACAAGGCGTCCGGATCGGCCGCCGCGTCGACGAGCAGCCCGTCGCCGGTGGCGGTGCACCGCAGCAGATAGGCGTTGTTGGCCATCTCGCTGACCGCCAGCTTGGTGATCGTCAGCCCCGGCAGTTCCCGCACGTCGGGCGACCCACCGACCTCCACGTCCCCGGTGTAGGAACTCATCCCCGGCCTCCGTTCGAAAACTGTCGGCGTGCGCCGTTACGGTCCAGTCATGGACGCTAGCGGAGGTCTCGGCCCGCCCGAGCAGGTCGCCGGGAAGGACGCCGGGAAGGACGCCGGGAAGGACGCCGGGAAGGACGCCGGGAAGGTGGCGCCGATGGCCGAGCGCAAGGTCGCGCAGCTGGTGACGCAGACCGGTGCGCCGACGGCCGTCCCGGACGGGACACCGAGCGATGCCTCGCTGGTCGGCCTGCCGGCTGCCGAGATCGCGGCGCTGGTGCGTACCGGCGAGGTGACCGCGGTCGACGTCGTGCGCGCCCACCTCGACCACATCGAGAAGGTCGACGCCCGGGTGGGTGCCTTCCGCGTCGTCCGGCGCGAGGCGGCGCTCGCCGAGGCCGCCGCCGTCGACTCCAGCCTCACCCGCTTCGCCCTCCCGCTGGCCGGCGTGCCCGTCGCGATCAAGGACAACGTCGCGGTGGCGGGGGAGACCTGCACCGACGGCTCGTCCGGGCGGCACGGGGGCCCGGAGGCAAAGGACCACCCGGTGGTGACGCGGCTGCGCAAGGCCGGCGCCGTCGTCGTCGGCATCACCCGCGTGCCGGAGCTGTGTCTCTACGCCGCCACGGACGGGCCGGGCACCGTCAGCCGCAACCCCTGGGACACCGCGCTCTCGCCGGCCGGCAGCTCCGGGGGCAGTGCCGCGGCCGTCGCCTCGGGATCGGTGCCCATCGCGCACGGCAACGACGGCATGGGGTCGCTGCGGCTGCCGGCCGCCGCCTGCGGGCTGGTCACGTTGAAGCCCGGCCGCGGCGTGGTGCCCGGCGGCATCGGCGCCGACGACTGGTCGGGCATGGCCGTCAACGGTGCGCTGGCGACCACGGTGGCCGACCTGGCGCTCGCTCACGCCGTCCTCGCGGGGGAGGCGCCGGAGCCGCCGGTGGCCCCCACCCGCCCGCTGCGCATCGCGGTGAGCACCCGGTCGCCCGTCCCGGGCGTCGGGGCCGACGCCGCGACGCGGGCGGCGGTCGACGCCGTGGTCGCGGAGCTGGAGGCGGCCGGGCACACCGTCGTGCGCCGCAACCCGCCGATCACCCCGGGCGCGGCGGCCGGTGCGCTGGTCCGCTGGATGGCGGGGGCCGAGGACGACGCGGAGTTCCTCGGCATCGACCGCCACGACCTGGAGCCGCGCAGCCGCACGCACGCGCGCCTCGGCCGGCTGGTCCGCCGGCTCGGCCTGGTGCGGCCGAGCACCCAGGAGCGGTTCCGCGCGCGGATGGTCGAGTTCTTCGGCGACGTCGACCTGCTGCTGACCCCGGTGACCACCGGCCCGCCGCTGGCCGCGCGACCCTGGCACGAGCGCGGGTTCCTGGCCAACATCACGGCCAACGCACGCTGGGCTCCGTGGACCGCGGCCTGGAATCTCGCCGGGCTGCCGGCGACCGTCCTCCCGGGCGGCAGCCGCCCCGGCGGGCCGCCGGTGGCCGTCCAGTTCGTCGGCCCCCCGGGTGCCGAAGGGCGACTACTCTGGCTCGCCGGAGAGCTGGAGCGCCGGCTCCCGTGGCGCCGGTACGCGCCGGTCTTCGACCCCACCGCGCCCGAGGCCCAGGCCGCCACCGGCTGACCGGGCGCAGCTCACACCCGTGGGCGGACGACCGCGGCGAGGGCCGGCGTTGCACCTGCCGGCGAGGCGGCTCGCGACCCCACTCAGCACGACCGCCGCACCGCACCACCGCGACATCCACCAGCGACCGACAGGGATCACATGGACCGGCTCGTCGTCCGCGGCGCCCGAGAGCACAACCTCAAGGACGTCCACCTCGACCTTCCCCGCGACGCGCTCATCGTGTTCACGGGGCTCTCCGGCTCCGGCAAGTCGAGCCTGGCCTTCGACACGATCTTCGCCGAGGGGCAGCGCCGCTACGTCGAGTCGCTGTCGGCCTACGCCCGTCAGTTCCTGGGCCAGATGGACAAGCCCGACGTGGACTTCATCGAGGGCCTGTCGCCCGCGGTGTCCATCGACCAGAAGTCGACCAACCGGAACCCGCGGTCGACCGTCGGCACGATCACCGAGGTCTACGACTACCTCCGCCTGCTCTATGCGCGCGCCGGTCAGCCGCACTGCCCCAACTGCGGCAAGCCGATTTCCCGGCAGACGCCGCAGCAGATCGTCGACCAGGTGCTGGGCATGGAGGAGGGCACCCGCTTCCAGGTGCTCGCACCGGTGGTCCGCGCGCGCAAGGGCGAGTACGTCGACCTGTTCAGCTCGCTGCAGACCCAGGGCTTCTCCCGCGTCCGGGTGGACGGCGTCGTGCACTCGCTCACCGAGCCGCCGAAGCTCAAGAAGCAGGAGAAGCACACCATCGAGGTGATCGTCGACCGCCTCACCGTGAAGGAGAGCGCCAAGCGCCGCCTCACCGACTCGGTGGAGACCGCGCTCGGCCTGGCAGGCGGCCTCGTCGTCCTGGAGTTCGTGGACATGGACGAGCACGACCCCCACCGCGAGCGCACCTTCTCCGAGCATCTCGCCTGCGTCGACGACGGGCTGTCCTTCGAGGCGCTCGAGCCTCGTTCCTTCTCGTTCAACTCCCCGTTCGGCGCCTGCCCGGAGTGCACCGGCATCGGCACCCGGAAGGAGGTCGACCCCGAGCTCGTCGTGCCCGACCCGGAGAAGAGCCTCAACCAGGGCGCCATCGCACCGTGGTCGAGCTCGATGAGCAACGAGTACTTCACCCGGCTGCTCACCGGCCTGTCCCAGCAGATCGGCTTCTCCATGGACGACCCGTGGGAGCGGCTGCCGGCCAAGGTGCAGAAGGCGATCCTGCACGGCTCGCCCGACCAGGTGCACGTCCGCTACAAGAACCGCTACGGCCGCGAGCGCAGCTACTACGCCGCGTTCGAAGGCGTGCTGCCGTTCCTCGAGCGCCGGCACGAGGACACCGACAGCGACTACATGAAGGACAAGTACGAGGGCTACATGCGGGACGTCCCGTGCCCCGTCTGCCACGGCACCCGGCTCAAGCCGGAGATCCTGGCGGTCAAGCTCAACAGCCGCTCCATCGCCGAGGTCACCAACCTGTCGATCGGGGAGGCGTCAGAGTGGCTCAACGCTCTGGAGCTGGGGGAGCGGGAGCGTGCGATCGCCGACCGCGTCCTCCGCGAGATCCAGGCCCGGCTGTCCTTCCTCGTCGACGTCGGCCTGGACTACCTGTCCCTCGATCGCCCGGCCGCGACGCTGGCCGGTGGTGAGGCCCAGCGCATCCGGCTCGCGACCCAGATCGGATCTGGGCTGGTCGGCGTCCTGTACGTGCTCGACGAGCCGTCGATCGGGCTGCACCAGCGGGACAACACCCGGCTGATCGAGACGCTCGTGCGGCTGCGGGACATGGGCAACACGCTCATCGTCGTGGAGCACGACGAGGACACGATCAAGGTGGCCGACTGGATCGTCGACATCGGCCCCGGGGCCGGGGAGCACGGCGGCGAGATCGTCGTCAGCGGGCAGCTCGAGGACCTGATGAAGAGCGAGCGTTCTTTGACCGGCGCCTATCTCTCGGGTCGCATGGCGATCGAGATCCCGCGGAAGCGGCGCCAGCCGACGCCGGGCCGGGAACTGGTCGTGAAGGGCGCGCGGGAGCACAACCTCAAGGGCGTCGACGTGACGTTCCCGCTGGGCTGCTTCGTCGGCGTCACCGGCGTCTCCGGCTCGGGCAAATCCAGCCTGGTCAACGACATCCTGTACACGACGCTGGCCAACCAGCTGAACCGCGCGCGCATGGTGCCCGGACGGCACCGCACGATCACCGGGCTCGAGCACCTGGACAAGGTCGTGCACGTCGACCAGTCGCCGATCGGCCGCACGCCGCGGTCCAACCCGGCGACCTACACCGGAGTCTGGGACCACGTCCGCAAGCTCTTCGCCAGCACGACCGAGGCGAAGATGCGTGGCTACCTGCCCGGCCGCTTCTCCTTCAACGTCAAGGGCGGCCGCTGCGAGGCATGCTCCGGTGACGGCACCCTCAAGATCGAGATGAACTTCCTGCCGGACGTCTACGTGCCGTGCGAGGTGTGTAAGGGGGCCCGGTTCAACCGGGAGACCCTCGAGGTGCACTACAAGGGCAAGACGGTCGCCGAGGTCCTCGACATGCCGATCGAGGAGGGGGCGGAATTCTTCGCCGCCATCCCGGCCATCTCCCGCTACCTGCGCACGCTCACCGAGGTGGGGCTGGGCTACGTCCGGCTCGGGCAGCCGGCGACGACGCTCTCCGGCGGCGAGGCGCAGCGGGTGAAGCTCGCCAGCGAGCTGCAGAAGCGGTCCAACGGCCGCAGCATCTACGTCCTCGACGAGCCGACCACCGGCCTGCACTTCGAGGACATCCGCAAGCTGCTGCTGGTCCTGCAGAGCCTGGTCGACAAGGGCAACTCGGTCATCGTCATCGAGCACAACCTCGACGTCATCAAGAGCGCCGACTGGCTCATCGACATGGGCCCGGAGGGCGGCTTCCGCGGCGGAACGGTCGTCGCCGAGGGCCCGCCGGAGTTCGTCGCCACCGTCCCCGAGAGCCACACCGGCCGGTATCTCGCGAAGATCCTCGACGAGGACGCCGTGGCCGCGGCCGGTGCGCCGAAGAAGAGGACGCGCAAGAAGGCCAGCTGAGCCTGCGACGGCGCCCGTCCCGCACCCCGGGGCGGGCGCCGTCGACCCGCACGCCGGGCACCCGGTCAGGGACGGGCCCCGTCGGCCGCTGATGCGCCGTCGGATCCGGGCGGGACACTGCTCGCATGGACCTCACCGACCACGTCGTGATCGTCACCGGCTCGAGCAGCGGCATCGGCGAAGCCGTCGCCCGCAGACTGGCGGCCGCCGGCGCCCGCATCGTCGTCAACTCCTCGTCCTCCGTCGACGCGGGTGAGCGACTGGCCGGGGAACTGGGGGAGGCCTGCTACGTCCAGGGGGACATCTCCGACCCCGCCACGGCGCACGCGCTGGTCGATGCCGCACGGGAGCGGTGGGGGCGGCTCGACGGGCTGGTCAACAACGCGGCGGTCACCGCGGACGTGCCGCTCGCGAACATCGACGACGTCACGGTCGACCACTGGAACCGCGTCCTCGGCGTCAACGTGGTGGGCACGTTCCTGGTGTCCCAGGCCGCGCTCCCGTTGCTGCGTGCGGCCGAGGACGGGTGGATCCTCAACATCACGTCGATCGCCGGCATCCGCCAGACCGGCAGTTCGCTGCCGTACGCGGTGTCGAAGGCGGCCGTCGACCACCTCACCACGATCCTGGCCAAGCACGCCGGCGGGAGGGTGCGCGTGAACGCGGTGGCTCCCGGCCTGGTGGCGACGCCGTGGACCGAGACCTGGGACCAGATCAAGGACGGGGTGACTGCGATGGCGCCGCTGCAGCGGGTGGCGACGCCCGACGACATCGCCGATGCCTGCGTCGGCGTCATCGGCTCCCGCTACACCACCGGTCAGACGCTGGTCGTCGACGGCGGGCTCGGACTCGTGCTCTGACCTGCGTTCCTTGTGAGTGCCGTCACTCTCCGGTACCCTCGTGTGACAGACATCACGAGGGCGCATCCGCGCGCCCGCTAGGAGGTTGCGATGAGCGCGCTCACGCCCGACTGCGACCCCGACATGAGCCACTGCGGTCAGCCGTGGCAGGGCAAGAGCCGGCCCGGCGGGGGCCTCCTGTCCGCCACGGTCCTGCTCGCGATCCTGGGCGTCTCGCTCCTCGTCGTGGCCACGCACGCCGTCTCCGACCGCTTCGACTACGTGGCCGCCCCGATCGCGGTGCTCACCGCGATCCTGCTCGTCCGTCGCGGCGTCCGCCTGGCGGTCCACGCGGCGTCCGCCGTCGCCGGCCGGATGCCGACCGTCGCCGTGCGGCGTTCGCAGCCCGTCAGCTGATCGCTCCCACCGTCCGGGGCCGCGCAGGCGTGCCCCGGACGACTGCTGTCCGCTCCCGACTGTGACGGCTGTGACGCCCGGGCCCCGACCTGGGCGGCGTGTCACCCTCCCGACCTAATCTGGACGCATGGCCGACCCTTCGACGTACCGCCCGGCGGTCGGCTCCATCCCCGAGAGCCCCGGGGTCTACAAGTTCCGCGACCCCGGCGGCCGGGTCATCTACGTCGGCAAGGCCAAGAGCCTCCGGCAGCGGCTGAACAGCTACTTCGCCGACGTCGCCGGCCTGCACCCGCGCACCCGCCAGATGGTCACCACGGCGTCCGCCGTCGAGTGGACCGTCGTCGGCACCGAGGTCGAGGCCCTCCAGCTCGAGTACAACTGGATCAAGGAGTTCGACCCCCGCTTCAACGTCCGCTACCGCGATGACAAGAGCTACCCGTCGCTGGCCGTGACGCTGAACGAGGAGTACCCGCGGCTGCAGGTCATGCGCGGACCGAAGAAGAAGGGGGTCCGGTACTTCGGGCCCTACGCCCACGCCTGGGCCATCCGCGAGACGCTCGACACCCTCACCCGCGTCTTCCCGGCCCGCACCTGCTCCAACGGGGTCTTCAAGCGCGCCGGCCAGATCGGCCGGCCCTGCCTGCTCGGCTACATCGGCAAGTGCGCCGCGCCCTGCGTGGGACGGGTCAGCGCCGACGAGCACCGCGAGATCGTCGACGACTTCTGCGACTTCATGGCCGGCCGGACCGAGTCGATGATCAAGCGGCTCGAGCGGGAGATGGCCGTGGCGGCCGAGGCCATGGAGTACGAGAAGGCGGCCCGGCTCCGCGACGACCTCGGCGCCCTGAAGCGCGCGCTGGAGAAGCAGGCCGTCGTCCTCGGTGACGGCACCGACGCCGACGTCGTCGCCTTCGCCCAGGACGAACTGGAGGCCGCGGTCCAGGTCTTCCACGTGCGCGGCGGCCGGGTGCGCGGTCAGCGTGGCTGGATCGTAGACAAGGTGGAGGCCGTCTCCACCGGCGAACTGGTGGAGCAGTTCCTCCTCCAGGTGTACGGCGGGATCGACGAGCAGACCGGTGTCGGCGAGGCGGGGGAGGCGGTGCCGCGCGAGGTGCTGGTGCCCGAGCTCCCCGAGGACGCCGACGTCTACACCGAGCTGCTCGAGGAGCTCCGCGGCGGCAAGGTCTCGCTCCGGGTGCCCCAGCGCGGGGACAAGCGCAGCCTGCTCGAGACCGTCGAGCGCAACGCCAAGGAGGCGTTCGCCCGGCACCGCGTGAAGCGGGCCAGCGACCTCACCGCCCGCTCCCTCGCCCTCAGCGAGCTGCAGGAGGCGCTGGAGCTGCCCGACGCGCCGCTGCGCATCGAGTGCATCGACATCAGCCACGTGCAGGGCACCAACGTGGTGGCCAGCATGGTCGTCTTCGAGGACGGCCTGGCCAAGAAGTCCGACTACCGCCGCTTCTCCGTCACGAACGGCACCGACGACACCGCCGCCATGGCCGAGGTCGTCCGCCGGCGGTTCGCCCGGCACCTCAAGGACGAGCAGGACCGTCAGGACGAGCAGGGCGTCGCCGCGGAGGAGGGGCGCCCGCGCCGGTTCGCCTACCCGCCCAACCTGCTGGTCGTCGACGGCGGGGCCCCGCAGGTCGCCGCGGCGGCCCGGTCCCTCGAGGAGCTGGGCGTCGTCGACGTCGCGGTCTGCGGGCTGGCCAAGCGCATGGAGGAGGTGTGGCTCCCGGGCGACAGCGACCCGGTGATCCTGCCGCGCACCTCCGAGGCGCTCTACCTCCTGCAGCGGGTCCGCGACGAGGCGCACCGGTTCGCGATCACCTATCACCGGCAGAAGCGGTCCACCACGATGCTGGTCTCCCTGTTGGACGACGTCCCCGGTCTCGGGGAGACGCGGCGAAAGGCGCTCATGAAGGAGTTCGGATCGCTCAAGCGGCTGCGGGCCGCCACCGTGGAGGAGCTCATGGCCGTACCGGGTATCGGCCGGCGCACCGCGGAGGCGGTGCAGGCGGCCATCGCCGAGCCGGTCGAGACGACGACGGCTCCGCACGGCCCCGCCGAGCGCGGCACGCCGCAGACCGAGGCCGGCCGGACCGCCGAGGTCGGACGGGTGGCCTCATGACTCGGGAACTCGACGGCGCCGAGGGGCGGCCCAGCGTCACGGAGGGGCCGGCCGGACCGCAGAGCGACGTCCCCCCTGGCCTCGACCCGGCCTCCACGGAGGTCCAGCCGCTCGAGGTCATCGTCGTGACGGGCCTCTCCGGCGCGGGGAAGCTCAGCGCCGGCCGGGTGCTGGAGGACCTCGGCTGGTTCGTCGTCGACAACCTCCCTCCGGCCCTGCTGCAGCCGATGGTGGAGCTGGGCGCCCGCGGCGACGTCCGGCGCTTCGCCGCCGTCGTCGACGTCCGCAGCCGTGCCTTCTCCAGCGACCTGCAGGAGGCCATCGAGACCCTGGCCGAGGCAGGCAACCGCCCCCGGGTCATCTACGTGCACGCGCGGGACGAGGTCCTCGTCCGGCGCTACGAGTCCAATCGGCGCGAGCACCCGCTCCAGGGCAACGGCACCCTGATCGACGGCATCACCACCGAGCGGAACCTGCTGACGGGCATCGCCGGCGACGCCGACCTGTGGGTCGACACCAGCGACCTCAACATCCACCAACTGCGCGCCACACTGGAGAACGCCTTCGCCCGTGAGGGGCAGACCCCGCCCCTCACCGCGACGGTCATGAGCTTCGGGTTCAAGTACGGGCTCCCGCTCGACGCCGACCTCGTCGTCGACGCCCGGTTCCTGCCGAACCCGCACTGGATCCCCGAGCTGCGGCCGAAGACCGGCCGGGACCCGGAGGTGAGCGCCTACGTGCTCGCCCAGGACGACGCCGCCGACTTCCTGGACCGGTACACCGACGTGCTGCGGCTGCTCCTCCCCGGCTACCGCCGCGAGGGGAAGCGCTACCTCACGCTCGCCGTCGGCTGCACCGGCGGGAAGCACCGCAGCGTGGCCATCGCCGAGGAGTTCGCCCGGCGCCTCACCGCCGAGGGGCTCACCGCGGCCGCCCGCCACCGCGACCTGGGCCGCGAGTAGTGGGTACCGAACCACGGGTCGTCGCCTTCGGCGGCGGTCACGGGCTGGCCGCTGCGCTGGGCGCCTGGCGGCGGATCACCCCCCGGCTGACGGCGGTGGTCACCGTCGCCGACGACGGCGGCTCCTCCGGCCGGATCCGTCGCGAGCTGCCCGTCCTGCCACCCGGCGACCTGCGGATGGCGCTCAGCGCCCTGGCCGGCGCGGGGGAGCGGGAACAGGGCCTGGCCGCGCTGCTCCAGCACCGCCTCGGCGGCACCGGGGGGCTCGCCGGGCACTCGGTGGGCAACCTCCTGCTCACCGGCCTGGTGGAGCTGCACGGCGGCGACACGGTGCGAGCGCTCGACGAGCTGTGCGGCCTCCTGGGCACCCAGGGCCGGGTGCTGCCCATGGCCGACGTGCCGCTGGACCTCGTCGCCCGCGTGGAGCCGATCGACCGCGAGGACCGGACGCAGGTGCGGACCATCCGCGGGCAGGTGGCCATCGCCACCACCCCGGGCCGCGTGCGCGAGATCCGGCTCGCGCCGCCCGACCCGCCGGTGAACCAGGCCGTGCTCGACGCGATCGCCGAGGCCGACGTGGTCTCCCTCGGCCCGGGGTCCTGGTACACCTCCGTGCTGCCGCACCTGCTCGTGCCCCAGTTGCGGGCGGCCCTGGCTGCCACGCGGGCGCGGGTGGTCGTCGTGCTGAACCTGGCGCCGCAGCCCGGTGAGACCGACGGGTTCTCACCGGAGGAGCATGTGGCGGTGCTTCAGGAGCATCTGGGCGGAGTGCCATTGCACAGCGTGATCGCCGACGCTGATTCGGTTGTTGACCGCCGTGGTCTCCTGTCTGCAGTGCGCAGGTGCGGTGCCGAGCTCGTGCTGGCCCCGGTCGCCGAGCTCGACGGTGCGCCGCGGCACGATCCCGTGCGCCTGTCCGAAGCCCTGGTCTCCGTGGCCGGGCGGTGCTGAACGAGTAGCGGGCTGCGGTCGGGTATCGCAACGATCGAGCCCGGCCGGTACGAGGGGGAAGAGGGGACGCCGCTCATGGCGAGGACCCGAGTGACGACGACGGGTAGTCCCGTGGGTACGTGGGGGTGGACGACATGGCGATGACCGCCATGGTGAAGGACGAGCTCTCCCGGGTGGAGTGCACGAAGACCTCCGAGCGCAAGGCGGAGGTCACGGCGCTGCTGCGCTTCTCCGGCGGCCTGCACATCGTCGGCGGCCGGGTGGTGATCGAGGCCGAGCTGGACACCGGCTCCGTGGCCCGGCGGCTGCGGCGCGACATCAGCGAGGTCTACGGGTACACCAGCGGGGTCAGCGTCCTCGCCGGCGGGAACATCCGCCGCGGCGTGCGCTACCTCGTGCGGATCGCCAAGCACGGCGAGGGCCTGGCCCGGCAGACCGGCCTGGTCGACCAGCGCGGCCGCCCGGTGCGCGGACTGCCCCCGGCCGTCGTGTCCGGCAGCATCAACGACGCCGAGGCCGCCTGGCGCGGCGCCTTCCTCGCGCACGGCTCGCTCACCGAGCCCGGGCGCTCCTCGTCGCTCGAGGTCACCTGCCCCGGACCCGAGGCGGCCATGGCCCTCGTCGGCGCCGCCCGCCGGCTCGGCATCGCCGCCAAGGCGCGCGAGGTCCGGGGAGCCGACCGCGTCGTCGTCCGCGACGGCGACGCGATCAGCGCGCTGCTGACCCGCATGGGCGCCCACGACGCCGTCATGGCCTGGGAGGAGCGGCGGATGCGCCGCGAGGTCCGGGCCACCGCCAACCGGCTGGCCAACTTCGACGACGCGAACCTGCGCCGGTCGGCCCGCGCCGCCGTCGCGGCCAGCGCGCGGGTCGAGCGGGCGATGGAGATCCTCGCGGGCGACGCCCCCGAGCACCTGCTCGTCGCCGGGCGGCTGCGGCTGGAGTTCGGCCAGGCCTCGCTCGAGGAGCTCGGCCAGCGGGCCGACCCGCCCATGACCAAGGACGCGGTCGCCGGCCGCATACGACGTCTCCTGGCGATGGCCGACAAGCGGGCCAAGGACCTCGGCATCCCGGACACGGAGTCCGTCGTCACCGACGACATGCTCACGCAGTAAGAGGACCCCCTCGCCCCGTACCTCGGCGACGGCCCCTTCGCGGGGTCGTCCCGGGCCGTCGGGGCGAGGGGTGAGCGCCCTCTCACCCGGGTGCCCGACGCCCGAGCGGGTGACCGGGAGCCGAGGGGGAGCGCGGCAGATAGGGTCTGCGGCAGCGAGGTCGCGCGCTGCGCGCGACCCGGTGACGCGACAGCGCGAACTCGACGTGGAGGTCAGCAGTGACGGTCCGGGTAGGCATCAACGGATTCGGCCGCATCGGTCGTAACTTCTGGCGTGCCGCCGCCGCCAGCGGTCAGGACATCGAGATCGTGGCGGTGAACGACCTCACCAGCAACGAGGCCCTGGCCCACCTGCTCAAGTACGACAGCATCCTGGGCCGGCTGCCGCAGGACGTCGTCGCCGACGGCGACGGCATCACCATCGGCGGCACCAAGATGAAGGTGCTCTCCGAGCGCGACCCGGCGAACCTGCCGTGGGCGGACCTGGGCGTCGACGTCGTCGTCGAGTCGACCGGCTTCTTCACCAAGGCCGCCGACGCGCGCAAGCACGTCGACGCCGGTGGCGCCAAGAAGGTCATCATCTCCGCGCCGGCCACCGACGACGACATCACGATCGTCATGGGCGTCAACGACGACCTGTACGACGGCTCCCAGACCGTCATCAGCAACGCGTCCTGCACGACGAACTGCCTGGCCCCCCTGGCCAAGGTCCTCAACGACGCATTCGGCATCGAGCGCGGTCTGATGACCACGATCCACGCCTACACCGCCGACCAGAACCTCCAGGACGGCCCGCACAAGGACCTGCGCCGCGCCCGAGGTGCCGCGCTGAACATGGTCCCCACCTCCACCGGTGCCGCCAAGGCGATCGGCCTGGTCCTGCCCGAGCTCAAGGGCAAGCTGGACGGCTACGCCATCCGCGTCCCGGTCCCGACCGGCTCGGCCACCGACCTCACCGTGCAGCTCAAGCGGGAGGCGACCGCCGACGAGATCGACGCCGCCTACCGCGAGGCCGCCGCCGGACCGCTCGGCAAGTACCTCACCTACACCAGCGACGAGATCGTCTCCTCCGACATCGTCACCGACCCGTCGTCGTGCATCTACGACGCCAAGCTGACCAAGGTCTTCGGCCCGATGGCCAAGGTCCTGGGCTGGTACGACAACGAGTGGGGCTACTCCAACCGCCTCGTCGACCTCACCTCCCTGGTGGGCTCGAAGCTCTGATGCGCTCCGTCGACGACCTCATCGCCGAGGGCGTCTCCGGCCGGCGCGTGTTCCTGCGCACCGACCTGAACGTCCCGCTGGATCACACGACTCGATCGCCGGTCATCTCGGATGACGGCCGGATCCGCGCCAGCCTGCCCACCCTGCAGGCGCTGCGCGAGGCCGGTGCCCGCGTGGTCGTCTCCGCGCACCTCGGCCGCCCGAAGGGCACGCCGGACCCGCAGTTCTCCCTCGCGCCCGTCGCGGCGCGGCTCGGGGAGCTGCTGGGCACCGCCGTGCCGCTGGCCGCCGACACGGCCGGCGACGACGCCCGCGCGAAGGCCGAAGCCCTCGGCGACGGCGACGTCCTGCTGCTGGAGAACGTCCGCTTCGAGGCGGCCGAGACCAGCAAGGACGACGCCGAGCGCGGCGAGCTGGCCGACCGGTTCGCTGCCCTGGCCGACGTCTACGTCGACGACGCGTTCGGTGCCGTGCACCGCAAGCACGCGAGCGTCTTCGACGTCGCCCAGCGTCTCCCGTGCTACGCGGGCCGGCTGGTCGCCCGCGAGCTCGAGGTGCTCACCCGCCTGACCACCGAGCCCGACCGGCCCTACGTGGTCGTCCTCGGCGGCTCCAAGGTCAGCGACAAGCTGGCGGTCATCGAGGCGCTGCTGCCGAAGGTCGACCGGCTGCTGGTCGGCGGCGGGATGTGCTTCACGTTCCTGGCCGCGCAGGGTCACGGCGTCGGGAAGTCGCTGCTCGAGGCCGACCAGGTGGACACCTGCCGCCGCCTGCTGGCCGAGGCCGGCGACCGGATCGTGCTGCCGGTCGACGTCGTCTGCTCGCCGGAGTTCAGCGCCGACGCCGGCTCGACCGTCGTCGCCGTGGCGGACATCCCGGATGACCAGATGGGCCTGGACGTCGGCCCGCGCACGGTCGAGGTGTTCGGCGCCGAGCTGGGGAGCGCCCGCACCGTCTTCTGGAACGGCCCGATGGGCGTCTTCGAGCTGGCGCCCTTCCAGGCCGGCACCCGGGGCGTGGCACAGGCCGTCGCCGCGGTGGACGGCCTGTCGGTCGTCGGCGGCGGGGACTCCGCGGCCGCGGTCCGGCAGCTGGGCCTCGACGAGGAGGCCTACGGGCACATCAGCACCGGCGGCGGCGCGTCGCTGGAGTACCTCGAGGGCCGGGACCTGCCGGGTCTCTCGGTGCTCACCGACTGAGCGAGGGACGCAGCATGGCACGCAAGGAGCAGCCCGCCGCGCGCGAGGGACGCCGGCCACTGATCGCCGGCAACTGGAAGATGCACATGACGCACCTCGAGGCCATCGGCCTGGTGCAGAAGGTCGCCTTCTCCCTCAAGCCGACCGAGCTGGAGGCCGCCGAGGTCGTCGTCGTGCCGCCGTTCACCGCGCTGCGCAGCGTCCAGACCCTCGTGGCCGGCGACAAGCTGGACATCGGGTACGGCGCGCAGGACCTGTCCGCACAGGACTCCGGCGCCTACACCGGCGAGATCAGCGGCGCCATGCTCAACGCGCTGGCCTGCACCTACGTCGTCGTCGGACACTCGGAGCGGCGCGCCTACCACGCCGAGACCGACGCCGTCGTGGCCGACAAGGTCCAGGCGGCGCTGCGGCACGGGCTGGTCCCGATCCTGTGCGTGGGGGAGGGCCTGGAGGTCCGGAAGGCGGGCGATCACGTCGCGCACACCACAGCCCAGCTCGACGCCGCGCTGGAGGGCCTGACCGCCGAGCAGGTCACCGTCAACCCGGACGGCGGCCGCGGGATCGTTCTCGCCTACGAGCCGGTGTGGGCGATCGGCACCGGCGAGGTCGCCACCCCGGAGGACGCCCAGGAGGTCTGCGGCGCGCTCCGGTCGCGGCTCGCCGAGCGATTCGGACCGGAGACGGCCGCGAGCGTCCGTATCCTCTACGGCGGGTCGGTGAAGGCCTCGAACACGGCCGGGATCCTGGCCGGGCCGGACATCGACGGTGCGCTCGTCGGCGGTGCCAGCCTGGACACCGACGAGTTCGCACAGATCTGTCGGACCGCCGCCGGCGTCAGCTAGTCCACGCTGACCGCCGCCGGCCGTACACCCGGGGGCGGAACAGCACGTCGTGAACGACACCCTCGAACGGCTCGCCCGCCGGCTGCCGGCGTGGGCGCGGAGCCGGACGGGGCACCGGGTCCTCGCCGCCGGTGCCGTCGCGCTCCTGGTCCTGGTCCTCGCCGTCAGCTGCCTGGGCGGGACCGGCGGGCGGGCCGACATCCCCGTCGTCGAGGGCGAGCCGGACGCCGGGATCGACGGCGTGCGAGCCCCCTCCGACGAGACCGGAGGGACGCTGCGCGTCGTCTCGCCGCTGCCGGACAGCCTGGACCCGCAGCGCTCCTACCTGCCGGGCGTGTGGAACCTGATGCGGCTCTACACCCGCACCCTGGTCACGTACTCCTCCGAGCCGGGCCGCACCCACGAGCTCGTGCCCGACCTCGCCACCGATCTCGGCACGCTGTCCGAGGACGGCCTGAGCTGGACGTTCACCCTGCGCGAGGGAGTCCGTTTCGAGACCGGCCGGCCGATCACCGCCCAGGACGTCAAGTACGGCATCCAGCGGTCGTTCGCGTCCGACGTCATCGTCGGTGGCCCCACCTACGTCGTCGACCTGTTCGACGACCCGGCCAATCCCTACCCGGGGCCCTACTCCGCCGAGGAGGACGACCCGGACCTCGTGTCGGTCGAGACCCCGGACGAGCGGACGATCGTGTTCCGCCTGCGTGCCCCGGCGGCCCACCTGCCGTACGTGCTGGCGCTGCCCTCCAGCAGCCCGGTCCCGCAGGAGGCCGACACCCAGGGCAACTACGGGATCGACCCGGTGTCCTCCGGGCCGTACCTCATCACCTCCGTCGACGTCGCGACCGGGATCCGGCTGGACCGGAACCCCGAGTGGGACCCGGCGACCGACGACGTCCGCACCGCCCTGCCCGACACCGTGATCGTCCGCACGGGGCTCGCAGGCGTGGAGCGCGACCAGGCGCTGCTGGCCGGCTCGGCCGACCTCGACATCTCCGGTTCCGGGGCCCAGCCCCCCACGCTGGCCCGCCTCGCGCACGAGGACAACGAGGACCTGCGCGACCGGGTCGACGACGTGACGACCGGTGCACTGCGCCTGCTGGCGCTGCCCACGAACGTGGCCCCTTTCGACGACGTCGCCTGCCGGGCCGCGGTGGCCGCCGCGATCGACCGGGGCGCCGTCCGGGAGGCGCTGGGCGAGGGCAACGCCCTGCGCACCTCGCGGCTCTGGTCGCGGGCACTGGGCGGTGGCCCCGAGGACGCCGACCCCGGCCCTGACCTGGACGCCGCCCGCGCGCACCTGGAGGAGTGCGGGATGCCCGACGGCTTCGCCACCGTGCTCGCCGTGCCCGACGCCCGGACCAGCGTGCAGGTCGCCGACGCCGTGGCCGACCAGCTGGCGCAGGTCGGCATCGAGGTGGACGTCCGCCCGCTGGACGTGGCCGACTTCTACGCCCGGGAGGTCGGCAACCCCGACAGCGTCGTCGCCAAGGGCTACGGCATCGTGCTGGCCACGTCGACCCCCGACTTCCCGACGGCGGCCTCCTTGCTGACGCCTCTGGTCGACGGGCGAAGCATCCGGCTCGTCGGCAACACCAACTACGCGCGGTTGGACGACCCGGAGATCAAGGCGCTGATCGACACCGCCCGTGCGGCGGGGGCCGGCGACGAGTCGCACGAGGCGTGGCGGGCGGTGGCGGCCGCCGCGGAGCAGACCGCCGCCTACGTGCCGCTCGCCGAGACCCGGGTCCAGCTGGTCTCCGGCCAGCGGCTGCGCAACGGCGTGGTGATGCGGCCTTACGCCGGCTACGACCTCGCCACGGCCGGCGTCCGCTGACCGCCGGGGACGTCGGTTAGGCTCGTGGCCGAGATCCGGCGCCCGGCGCCGGGCGTGAGGCTGGAGAGGTCATGATCGAGGTCGTCCTGAACGTGCTGCTGGTGCTGTCCAGCGCGCTGCTCGTGGTGCTCATCCTGCTGCACCGCGGCAAGGGCGGCGGCCTGTCCTCCATGTTCGGCGGCGCGGCCTCCGCCTCGCTGTCCGGCTCGTCCGTGGTCGAGAAGAACTTGAACCGGCTGACCGTCTTCACCGCGCTGATCTGGACGGTCTGCATCGTCGCGCTCGGCATCCTCATCAAGGTCGACTGACAAAGGACCCTCCTGCCCCCCACCACTCGCAGGCTCGCGGCGGGCCCCTGCAGGAGGGCCGTGCCATCCCGTCACCTTCGGCCTCCGCCGACCGGAGCGAAATCGTGACCGGGGATCGGCTCTCCAGGCTCTAGACTTCGGCCGCTGTGGTGATCTGCCACACGTCGGTACCGGAGATCAGGGAGCGCTCGTGGCTGGTGGCAACGCGATCCGGGGGAGCCGGGTCGGAGCAGGTCCGATGGGCGAGGCGGAGCGCGGGGAGGCGGCACCGCGCCGGCGGCTGCCGTTCTGGTGCGCCCACGGGCACGAGACCCGCATCGCCTTCGCCGACGAGGCCGACGTCCCCGAGCTGTGGGACTGCCCGCGGTGCGGGCTCCCCGCCGGGCAGGACCAGACCAACCCGCCGCCGGCTCCGCGCAACGAGCCGTACAAGACCCACCTGGCCTACGTGCGCGAGCGGCGCACCGACGCCGACGGCGACGCCCTCCTCGAGGAGGCGCTCACCCGCCTGCGCGCCCGCCGCGGCGCCTAGCGGCCCACCGACCTCGGTCAGCCCGCGGGCAGCCGGGAGGCTGCGGCGGCGTCGAGCAGCCATCGGGTGGCCTGCGTGCCGTGCACCCCGGCTGCGGGGAGGTCGCGGGGCTCGGCCCCGGCGATCCCGCGGGCGACCGCCTCGGCCTTGCCCTCGCCGGCCACGACGAGCCACACCTCGGTGGCCGCTCCGATGGCGCCGAAGCCCAGGCTCAGGCGGGTCGGCGGCGGCTTCGGGCAGTCCCGGACCGCGAACACCGGCCGCTCGTCGCCGACGGCGGGGGAGTCCGGGAAGATGGACGCCACGTGCCCCTCGCCTCCCATGCCGAGCAGCAGCACGTCGAACGCGGGTACGGCCCCACCGCCGGCCGCCACGAGCTGCTCGGCGTACCAGGCGGCGGCGTCCTCGGGCTCGGCGAACCGGCCGTCCGAGGCGGGCATGGCGTGCACGCGGGCGGGGTCCACGCCGACGTGATCGAGCAGCGCGCGCCGCGCCGCCTTCTCGTTGCGCTCGTCGTCGTCCTCGGGGACGAACCGCTCGTCGCCCCACCACACGTCGACGCACCCCCAGTCCACCGTCTCGCGCACCGGCTCGGCGGCCAGCGCGGCCACGCGTTCGAGGACGGCGATGCCGATGCTGCCGCCGGTCAGGACGACCGACGCCGTTCCGCGCAGCGCCTGAGCCGCGGCCAGCCGGGCCACCAGGGCCTCGGCGACGGCGCGCGCGAGCCGGTCGACGTCGGGCTCGACGACGACGTCGGGGACGGGCCGGTCGGCGGTCACGAGCTGCTCCGGGCCGCGCTGTCGTCCTCCGTGGGGTCGAACCACACGTGCTCGCGCTCCGCGGAGCGTTCGGTCAGCCCGCTGATCCCGATCGCCGCCTCCAGCGCGTCGCTGTAGGGCTCGTCCGGATCCAACCGGCGCAGTTCCTCGCTGAGCAGCTCGCCGAGCGCGCGCTCGGGCAGCGCGACCGTGCCCTCGGGGCGGTTTGGCTGGGTGATGACCGCCCCGCCCCGGTGGTCGGCGGTGATCCGCACCTCCTCGCCCTCGTCCAGCTGCAGCACGATCGACTCGACACCGCTGGGCCCGGCGCCCCGGGAGCCCTCGGCGACGTCGATGACGCAGCCGCAGCGGGAGGAGATCCACCCGGCCACCAACTGGGCGGTGGCGTTGTGCGGATCGCCCTCGATCCGTCCGCCGGTGATGCGGACGGCGTCCCCGCGGCGGCCGGCGACGGCGTCGACGGTGGAGGCGAGGATCGCCCGCCAGGCGGTGCTGCGCGTCCAGGTCAGATCGGTGTCTCCGGGCACGTAGTCCTCGGCGCGGATGCGCAGGGCGTCGCGCGGGTCCTCGGCCAGGGAGCAGTCGGTGATCCGGCGGTCGGCGAAGACGGCCAGGGCGTCGGTGGCCAGCCGCTCCGGCGGATCGCCGTGCCACCAGGCGACGACGGGCGCGTCGGCGGCCAGCAGTGGCAGGACGACGGACTCCGAGTGCAGGGCCAGCCGCCCGTACATGCGCAGCACGACGGCCTCGCCCGGGCCGAGCCGCCCACCGATCTGCACCTCCGCGTCCAGGCGGGGGACCGGCGCCTCGATCTGGCGGCGCACCACGACGAGCACCCGGCAGGGGTGCATCTCCGCCGCGTAGGTGGCGGCCTCCTCCGCCTCGGTGACCCGGCTCTCGTCGGCCACCACCACGAGCGTGAGCGCGACCCCCGAGAGGACCGCGCCGCCCGTGCGCCGCTGGGCGGCCAGCTCCTTCACCACGGCCGAGCCGGTGGTGTCCCACAGCGTCGTCACGGTCGCTCCTCTGCTCGGGGTGCCGCGGTGGGGCAGACAGGGTCCGGTCTGCCCGGGGGGCGGGTCACGGCCGTCGCCACTGACGGCTCTCCGCCGCGAGCATCTCGTCGGCGGCGCGCGGCCCCCACTCGCCGGCGCGGTACGGATAGGGCTCGGTACCGGCCCAGAACTCCACCAGCGGGTCGATCACCGCCCAGGAGGCCTCGACCTCGGCGTTGCGGGGGAACAGGGTGGCGTCCCCCAGCAGGACGTCGAGGAGCAGTCGTTCGTAGGCCTCGGGGGAGGACTCGGTGAACTGTTCGCCGTACAGGAAGTCCATGGACACGTCGCGGACCTCCATCACGCTGCCGGGCACCTTCGAGCCGAACTTGAGGGTGACCCCCTCGTCCGGCTGCACCCGCACGACGAGCTGGTTGTTGCCCAGCTCCTCGGTGTCGGTGTCGGCGAAGGGCAGGTGCGGCGCACGCTTGAACACCAGCGCGATCTCGGTGACCCGGCGCGGCAGCCGCTTGCCCGTGCGCAGGTAGAACGGCACCCCGGCCCACCGGCGGGTCTCGACCCCCAGCCGCACCGCGGCGTAGGTCTCGGTGGTCGACTCCGGGTCGACGCCCTCCTCCTGCCGGTAGCCGTCGGCCCGCTGGCCGGCCAGCCAGCCCTGCTCGTACTGACCGCGGACGGCGAAGGTCCGGAGGTCGTCGGGCAGCGAGATCGCCCGCAGCACCTTGAGCTTCTCGATCCGGATCTGCTCGGCCGAGAACTCGACCGGCTCCTCCATCGCGGTGAGCGCCAGCAGCTGCAGGAGGTGGTTCTGCAGCACGTCGCGGGCCGCGCCGGTCTCCTCGTAGAACCCGGCTCGCCCGCCGATCCCGACGTCCTCGGCCATGGTGATCTGCACCGAGTCGACGTGGTGTCCGTTCCAGACCGGCTCGAACAGGCTGTTGGCGAACCGCAGCGCCATCAGGTTCTGGACGGTCTCCTTGCCCAGGTAGTGGTCGATCCGGAAGACGTCGTCCGCGCCGAACACCGAGTCGACCAGCTCGTTGAGCTCCCGGCTGGAGGGCAGGTCGGTGCCGAACGGCTTCTCGACGACGACCCGCCGCCACCGCTCGCCCGTGCTCTCGGCCATGCCGGTGCGCTGCATCTGCTTGAGCACCACCGGGAACATCGCCGGCGGGATCGACAGGTAGAACGCGGCGTTCCCGCCGATGCCGTGACTGCCCTCCAGCTCGTGGAGTGCGGAGGCCAGCTCGTCGAAGGCGTCGTCGTCGTCGAAGGAGCCCTGGACGAAGTGCACGCTGGTGGCCAGGCGCTCCCAGACCTCTTCGCGCCAGGGAGTGCGGGCGTTCTGCCGGGCGGCGTCGCGCGCCAGCTCGGCGAACTCGGTGTCGCCCCAGTCGCGACGGGCGAAGCCGAGCATCGCGAAGTTCGTGGGCAGCAGGCCCCGGTTGGCCAGGTCGTAGACCGCCGGCAGCAGCTTCTTGCGGGCGAGGTCCCCGGTGATCCCGAAGACCACCAGGGCGCACGGCTCCGGCACCCGCGGCAGCCGTCGGTCCCGGGGATCACGCAGTGGATTGGGGATCATCGGGGGCCGCGGAGCGGGCTGAGAGCCATGGTCCGTCCTCGGGTCGGTGGTCAGTCCAGAGCCGCCAGGAGCTGGCCGATCCCGGCGGCCCGGTCGGTCAGGTGCAGGTGCAGCAGCGGGCGGCCGCGGTCGGCGAGCGCCTTGCGGTCGCCGCCGGCCTGGGCGGCCTGCAGCACCCCGAAGGTGAACGGCTGGTCGGGGACCGCGAGGTCCTCGCCGATGCCCCCGGTGATCTGCAGGAACGCGCCGGCCTGAGGACCGCCCTTGTGGTACTGCCCTGTGGAGTGCAGGAACCGCGGGCCCCAGCCGAACGTGACCGCGCACTCGGTGCGGGCGGCCAGGGCGGCGCGCAGATCCGCGGCACTCGCGTCGGCCAGCCGGTCGAGGTAGGCCATGACCGCCAGGTAGCCGCCCGGCGGGATGGCGGCCAGCAGGGCGTCGATCGCCAGCGAGACGCCGTCGTGCGCGCTCAGGTCGACGCCGTCGAGGAGCCCGCCGCCGGCGCGCACCTCCACAGCGCCGATCGTCGCCGCCGGCTGCTCGTCGGGCAGCCCCGAGGCGAGGATGGCCTGGGTGTTCTCCTTGCTCTCGGTGACGTTCGGCTGGTCGAACGGGTTGATGCCCAGCACCCGCCCGGCCACCGCCGTGGCGTACTCCCAGCCGAGGAACTGCGCGCCCAGCGGGCCGTCGACCGCGAGCGACGGGGAGCCCGCGGGCGTCCCCGTGCCCACCACGGCCAGCAGGGTGTCGGGACCGGTCGCGCCGGGGGCGGTGGGGGACTCCACGACCACGGGCAGGATGCCGCGCCCCTCCTTGCCCGTGGACTCCGCGACGAGCTGCTCGGCCCAGTCGCCGAAGCCCTCGATCGCGGACTCGCCCTCCGCGTCGGCCAGCACGAGCTTGTCCCGTCCCTGGAGGACGGCGGCGCCGAGGACGACCCCCAGCTCGAAGGCGGGGTTGTCGCCCTGGGCGAGGTGCTCGGCCAGCTCACCGGCCTCGTCGAGCAGCGCACCGACGTCGGCGCCGGCCAGCGCCGAGGGGACGAGCCCGAAGGCGGACAGGGCGCTGTAGCGGCCGCCGACGGTGGGGTCGGCCAGGAACACCGCGCGGGCGCCCATGGCGGCCGCCGTCTCGGCCAGCGGGGACTCCGGATCGGTGACGACGACGAAGCGCCCGCCGATCTGCTGCTCGTCGAGGCCGGCCTCGGCGAAGGCGGCCACGAACGTCCGCCGCTGGCTCTCGGTCTCGACGGTCCCGCCGGACTTCGAGGCGACGACCACGACGGTCCGCTCCAGATCGGTCATCGCCGCTGCGACCTGGCCGGGGTCGGTGGTGTCCAGGACGACCAGGGGCACGCCGGCGGTCCGGCAGATGACCTCGGGCGCGAGCGAGGAGCCGCCCATGCCGCAGAGCACGATCCGGTCCAGACCTTCGGACAGCAGCTGCTCCCGCAGCTCGGCCAGCTGGTCGACCAGCGACCGGGACGTCGAGGGCAGGTCCAGCCACCCCAGCCGGATCGCCGCCTCGTCCTCGGCCTCGGGTCCCCACAGGGTCGCGTCCTTGCGCGCGAGCCGAGCGGCGACGTCGTCGTCGGTGAGCCGGCTGCGGACGTCGGTAGGGACGTCGAGCCCCTCGACGCTGACCGCCAGACTCACTTCTTGTCCTCCAGCTGGGTGCGCACCGACTCGGTGAGTTCGTCCCAGGAGTCGACGAACTTCTGCACGCCCTCGTCCTCGAGGACCCTGAACACGTCGTCGAGGTCGACGCCGGCGTCGCGCACGGCCTGCATGACCGAGGCGGCGTCGTCGTAGGCCTTCTGCACCGGGGTGCCGGGGGTGCCGTGATCGGCGTAGGCCATCAACGTCTTCTCCGGCATGGTGTTGACCGTGCCGGGGGCGATGAGCTCGCTGATGTAGAGGGTGTCGGGCAGCTCGGGGTTCTTCACCCCGGTCGAGGCCCACAGCGGGCGCTGCGGACGGGCTCCGTGGGACTCGAGAGCCTTCCAGCGGTCGGAGGAGAAGATCTCCTCGTAGGCCTGGTAGGCCAGCTGGGCGTTCGCGACGCCGGCCCTGCTCTTCAGCGAGGCGTCCGCGCCGGCGGCGTCCAGCCGCTTGTCGATCTCGGTGTCCACCCGGGAGACGAAGAACGATGCGACCGAGCCGATGCCCGAGAGGTCGGCCTCCGCGTCGTCGGCCAGCCGCTCCTCGAGACCGGACAGGTAGGCGTCCATGACCTTGCGGTAGCGGTCGGGGCTGAAGATCAGGGTGACGTTGACGCTGATGCCGCGCCGGATCGACGTCTGGATGGCCGGCAGGCCGGCCTCGGTCGCCGGGATCTTGATGTAGAGGTTGGGCCGGTCCACCAGCCACCACAGGTGGGCGGCCTCGGCCGCGGTGGCGTCGGTGTCGTGCGCCAGGCCGGGAGCCACCTCGAGGGACACCCGACCGTCACCGGGCTGCCGGTCGGCGACGGGGCGGAGCAGGTCGCAGGCGTCGCGGACGTCGGCTGCCGTGATCGTCCGCAGCGCCTCCTCGACGCTCACCTTCCGCACGGCCAGCGCGTGCAACTGGTCGTCGTAGGACTCCGACCCGCTGATCGCCGCCGCGAAGATCGTCGGGCTGGTGGTGACGCCCACGACCGAGTGCTCGTCGACGAGTGCCTGCAGGTTCCCGCTGCGGATGCGGTCGCGCGACAGGTCGTCGAGCCAGACGGCGACCCCGGCCGAGGAGAGTTCGGCCAGCTTCTCGTTCTGTGCCATGTCTCGTGCCCTTCTCGTGGGGTGCGCCGGGGTCCTCAGCGGTCGCCGGTGGGGGAGTGCAGGACGCCGGACGCGTCGGGTCCGAGGGGTCCGGACGGCTCGGTGGACGCCGCCGCGATGCTCTCGCGGGCCGCGGCGACCACCGCCTCGGCGGTGAACCCGAACTTCTCGTAGAGCACGCCGTAGGCCGCGCTGGCGCCGTAGTGGTCGATTCCGACGATCCGGCCGGCGTCGCCGACGAACTCGCGCCACCCCTGGGGGATGCCGGCCTCGACGCTCACGCGGGCGCGCACCGACGGCGGGAGGACCTCTTCCTTGTAGGCGCGGTCCTGGGCGGCGAACCACTCGACGCACGGGACGGAGACCACCCGCGTCGGCACGCCGTCGGCCTCCAGCTGGTCGCGCGCGGCGAGCGCGATCTGCACCTCCGAACCGGTGCCCAGCAGGATCAGCTCGGGCGTGCCCGAGGAGGCCTCGGCCAGGACGTAGGCGCCGCGGGCGACGCCCTCTGCGGAGGCGAGCTCCTGCCGGTCGAACACCGGCAGGTTCTGCCGGGACAGCGCCAGGCCGGCCGGCCGGTCGTTGTGCTCGAGGATGGTGCGCCACGCGACGGCGACCTCGTTGGCGTCGGCCGGGCGCACCACGTCGAGGCCGGGGATGGCCCGCAGCGCGGCCAGGTGCTCGATCGGCTGGTGGGTCGGGCCGTCCTCGCCGAGGCCGATCGAGTCGTGGGTCCAGACGTAGGTGACCGGCAGCTGCATGAGGGCGGCCAGGCGCACCGCACCGCGCATGTAGTCGGAGAAGGTGAGGAAGGTGCCGCCGTAGATGCGGGTGCCGCCGTGCAGGGCGATGCCGTTCATGACCGCGCCCATGGCGTGCTCACGGACGCCGAAGTGCACGTTGCGCCCGTACGGGCCGCCGGACCATGCCTTCGTCTGGCGGTCGGCGGGCAGGAACGACGGCTCGCCCTTGACCGCGGTGTTGTTGCTCTCCGCCAGGTCCGCGGACCCACCCCACAGCTCCGGCAGCGCCGGGTAGAGGGCGGCCAGCACCTCGCCGGACGCCTTGCGGGTGGCCACGCCCTTCGGGTCGGCCTCCCAGCTCGGGAGCTTCGTGGCCCAGCCCTCGGGCAGCGTGCGCGTGGTCATGCGCTCCAGCAGCGCGGCGCCCTCGGAGTTGGCCTGCTGCCAGGCGGCGAAGCCCTCCTGCCACTCGGCGCGGGAGGCGCGGCCGCGGTCGACGACCCGGCGGGCGTGGGCGAGCACCTCGGCGTCCACGTCGAAGGTCTTCTCCGGGTCGAAGCCGAGGATCTCCTTGGTGGCCCGCACCTCGTCCTCGCCGAGCGCCGAGCCGTGCGATGCGCCGGTGTTCTGCTTGTTGGGCGCCGGCCACCCGATGATCGTGCGCAGCACGACGATGGAGGGGCGCCGGGTCTCGGCCTTCGCGGCGGCGAGCGCGGCGTCGAGAGCGGCGAGGTCCTCGCCGTCGTCGACGTGCTGGACGTGCCAGCCATAGGCCTCGTAGCGCTTGCCGACGTCCTCGGTGAAGGCAACGGTGGTGTCGTCCTCGATCGAGATCCTGTTGTCGTCGTAGACCAGGACGAGGTTCCCGAGGCGCTGCGTCCCGGCCAGGGACGACGCCTCGCCGCTGACGCCCTCCTCGAGGTCGCCGTCGGAGCAGAAGGCCCAGATCGTGTGGTCGAACGGGCTCTCGCCCTCGGAGGCGTCGGGGTCGAGCATGCCGCGCTCGCGGCGGGCGGCCATGGCCATGCCGACGGCGTTGCCGACGCCCTGTCCCAGCGGACCGGTGGTCGTCTCGACGCCGGGCGTGTGGTTCACCTCGGGGTGACCGGGGGTCAGCGATCCCCACTGCCGCAGCGCCTTGAGGTCGTCGAGCTCGAGGCCGTAGCCGGAGAGGTACAGCTGCACGTAGAGCGTCAGGCTGGAGTGACCCATCGAGAGGACGAAGCGGTCGCGGCCGACCCAGTTCGGGTCCGTCGGGTCGTGGCGCATCCACTTCTGGAACAGCAGGTAGGCCGCCGGCGCCATGCTCATCGCCGTGCCCGGGTGGCCGTTGCCCGCCTTCTGCACCGCCTCCATGGCGAGCACGCGAGCGGTGTCGATCGCGCGGCGGTCGAGGTCGCCGAAGGCCTCGGGCAGCGTGGGGTTCGGCTGGGCCGGGCTGCCGGTGGGCGAGTCGGTGGCGGCCTCGGCCGGCGCCTCGGCCTCGGTGCTTCGCGTGTCCATGTGTCCTGCGTCTCCCTCGGTGGGCCTGGTCATGGCCGTGCGTGTCGCGGGCAGGTGGGGGGCCGGGGTCGGCGTGTGTCCGGCGTTCCCGCGGCGGGCCGCCCGTTCCTCCGCTGGACCGGGATGCTCCGTCGTTCGTCGACGTCGGCCCTACCCGCACAACCGCCGGCATCAACGCGATCAACCCTAGTCATCGCCGCTCCTGCCGCGACCATGGCCGATCAGGCCGCGGGCTACAGTGGGCCGCGTTCCCATCCCCGGTTCGGAGTAGGCCCCTCGTGCTTCTCGCCTGGCCTGCAGCGCCCCGCTGCCCGCGCGTCACCGCGCTCCAGGGCAACCGGTGACGGCGCTGTCCGAGCGCTCCGCCGCCCGCCGCGACCCGGCCCGCCGTTCGGCGTCCCGCCCGTCGGCCCTGCGGGCCCGGGTGCTCGCCTACGTCGCGCTGACGAAGCCGCGCATCATCGAGCTGCTGCTGGTCACCACGGTGCCGGCGATGATGCTGGCCGCCCGCGGCTGGCCGTCGTGGGCGGTGCTGGTCGCCACGCTGGTCGGCGGCACCCTGGCCGCCGGAGCCGCGAACGTCTTCAACTGCTACTTCGACCGCGACATCGACCGGCTGATGCAGCGCACCCAGAAGCGGCCGCTGGTCACCGGCGAGGTGTCGCCGCGGGCGGCGCTGATCTTCGGGTTCGTGCTCACGGTCGTGTCGATCGCCCTGCTGGCGGCCACGACGACGCTGCTGGCGGCGGCGCTCGCGGCCGGCGCGATCTTCTACTACGCCGTCCTCTACACGATGGTGTTCAAGCGGCACACGCGGCGCAGCACCGAGTGGGGCGGCGTCCCCGGTGCGGCCCCGGTGCTCATCGGCTGGGCCGCGGTCACCGGCTCGCTCGACTGGCCGGCGGTCGTCGTGTTCGCCGTCGTCTGGGCCTGGCAGATGCCGCACTTCTGGGCGCTGGCGCTGCGGTTCAAGGACGACTACGCCCGCGCCGACGTCCCGATGCTGCCGGTGGTCACCAGCGCGGTCTCGGTGGGCCGGCAGACCGTCGCCTGGGCGTGGGTGACCGTCGCCGTGTCCCTGCTGCTCTGGCCGGTCGCCTCCGACTACGGCATCGGGCTCGGGTACACGATCCCCGCGGTGCTCCTCGGTGCCTGGTTCGTCGTGGAGTCGCACCGCCTGCTCCGCCGCATCGACGCCGGCGGGGAGACCAAGCCCATGCAGCTGTTCCACGTCTCGATCTCGTACCTGGCGCTGCTCATGGTCGCGATCGTCGTCGACGCCATCGTCTGACCGCATGCAGCGCAGCGAGCTGGCGCGGCTGATCGACCACACCCTCCTGAAGCCGGAGGCGCGCGCCGCCGACGTCGACGCCGCGGCCCGGGAGGCGCTGGACGTCGGCGCCGCCGCGGCGTGCGTCGCTTCGTCACGCGTGGGTCGGGTCGCCGGTCGGCTGGCGGGCTCCGGCGTGAGGGCCTGCACGGTGATCGGCTTTCCCTCCGGCGCCGTGCCGACCGTGGCGAAGGTTGCCGAGGTGCACGCGGCGGCCGCGGCCGGCGCCGACGAGTTCGACGTGGTCCTCGACATCGGGTTGCTGAGGGACGGTGAGCGCGAGGCGGTGGCCCGCGACCTCGCCGCGGTACGGGCGGCGGTGCCCGATGGGGCGCTGCTCAAGGTGATCCTCGAGACCGCCGCCCTGGACGACGAGCAGATCCGGCTGGGCTGCCTGCTCTCCCGGGATGCCGGCGCCGACTTCGTGAAGACGTCGACCGGCTTCCACCCTTCCGGAGGCGCGACCACCGAGTCGGTCCGGCTCATGCGGAAGACGGTCCCCGACCTCGGGGTCAAGGCCTCGGGCGGGATCCGGGACCTGGCGACGGCGCTGCGCATGCTCGACGCGGGCGCGACCCGCCTCGGCCTGAGCGCGACCCTCGCCGTCCTCGCCGAACTGCCGGAGCAGGACCGGACCCGTGCGGGGTGATCTGGCCGATGCGCGGATGGGGCAGTTCGTCGGGCTCGACCGGCGGACCTACTCCATGACGGCGCCACGGATCGAGCGGCCCGAGGTCGGGGCGCTCATCGAAGCCGGGACGCCGGTCGTGACCTACTTCGCGGGCGGGCGGCTGGTCTGGCACGACGAGGACGACGCCTGGCCCGCGTGGGCTGACGCGCGCACTGCGCGGGAGACGGTGACCGCCGGTCGTTGGGAGTCACCGGACGGCTCACTCGCCGTCGTCCTCGTCTGGCACGAGTGACCGGACGGCCCTCGTGCCGGGAAGAAGGGGTCTGACGGCGGGATCGGATGCCTCGTTCCCCGAACGAGGGGCTGGGCGCCGTCGGGTCAGCGGGTGGCGGCAGCCGGTTCCGCGACGGTGCCGACCGGCAGTTCCGACGCCGGGCCGCGGACCGACCAGATCAGCCGCGCCGTGTACGCGGTGGTCAGCACCGCGCCGGCCATGTGCAGCAGCACCAGGACGATGGGGAGCCCGGTGAAGTACTGCACGTAGCCGACGACGCCCTGGGCCAGCTGCACGATCAGCAGGTCGCGGGCCGCCCGGCGCACGCGGGCGGGGGAGTCGTTCGCGTGGAGCGCCACGAGCAGAGCGACGGTCAGGCCGATCAGCAGGAAGACGACGTCGGCGTGGACCTGGCTGATCAGCTGGGGGTCGACGCCGATCCGGTCGCCGGTGGGGACGCCGTCCCGGTCCACGTCCCCGCTGTGCGGACCGCTGCCGGTGACGATCGTGCCGAGCACCAGGACCGTGGCGGTGGCGGCGGCGATGCCGTAGGTCAGCAGCACGAAAGGCCGGCGCAGGAGCGGCTGGCCGACGCCGGGCTCCCGGGAACGCAACCACAGCGTCGTGGCCAGCGCGACGAGCGCAGCGGAGACGAGGAAGTGAGCGGCCACGGTCCACGGGTTCAGCCCCGTGAGCACCGTGACGCCGCCGAGCAGCGCCTGCGCCGGGATCCCCAGGAAGGTGATCACTGCCAGCCGGCGCAGGTCACGTCGCGGCGAGCGCCAGATGGTGACGACGGTCGCGATCGCCACGATCGCCAGCACGAAGGTGAGCAGCCGGTTGCCGAACTCGATCGCGCCGTAGATCGACAGCTCCTCGGTCGCGACGAAGCTGTCCTCGGTGCAGCGCGGCCAGGTCGGGCAGCCGAGGCCCGAACCGGTCAGCCGGACGGCGCCACCCGTGACGACGATCAGCCCGTTGGCGATGGCGTTGGCCAGCGCCACCCGCGAGATGACGGCGGGGGAGAAGGCAGGGGAGAGGACCGGCACGGGTCCGATGCTAGAAGCACGGGGGGCGCTCGCGGCCTCCTGGCGGGCCCCGGTGGGTGGTCGCGCCGTGAGGCTGCTCACGACGGCGTCCCCCGCGGGGCTTTCTTAGGGCGACCTTGCTTGCAGGCGTCCTGAAATAGGACACACTCGTGTTGTGGAAACAGTCGCGACAGCTCCCCGCACGTCGGCCCCGGCCGACGACGGGCGGACCCGCGACCGCGTGAGCGCCCTCCTCCTGGAGCACGGCCCCCAGACCGCCACCGAGCTCGCCGGCCGGCTGGGCGTCTCGCCGGCCGCGGTCCGGCGCCACCTCGACGCCCTGGTCGCCGCCGGCCGCGTCGAGGAGCGGCAGACCCGTGACCCGCACCGTGGCCGCGGACGCCCGGCCCGCCGGTTCCACCTCACCGACGCCGGCCGGTCCTCGTTCCCGCACGCCTACGACGACCTCGCCCTGACCGCGCTGCGCTACGTCGCGGCCTCCGGCGGACCCGACGCGGTCCGCGCCGTCGCCGAGCAGCAGCTGGCCGGGCTCGAGGTGCGCGCGTCCAGCGCCGTCGAGGAAGCCGTGCGCGCCGCCGGCGGGCGCCCCGTGGACCGGGCTCAGGCCCTGGCCGGGGCCCTGACGGCCGAGGGCTACGCTGCCACGGCCTCGGCGATCTCCGGCGGCGGCCAGCTCTGCCAGCACCACTGCCCGGTGGCGCACGTCGCCGCCGAGTTCCCGCAGCTGTGCGAGGCGGAGACGGCGGTGATCGGCCGGCTGGTGGGGACCCACGTGCAGCGGCTGGCGACCATCGCCCACGGCGACGGGATCTGCACCACCCACATCCCCGGTCCACTGCAGTCGAGATCTCCGCGCACAGGGAACAGATCGACCCCCGTGCGCCCTGTACTAGGTGAGCGAGCGGCGCCCGCCGGCGCGCGCACCAGCACGAGCACCACCCCCACGAACCACCGGGAGAGGACGCCCGCATGACCAGCACCCAGCAGCCCGCCGTGCCGCTGACGCAGGACGAGCAGATCGATGCGCTCGGCCGCTACGAGTACGGCTGGGCCGACGCCGACGTGGCCGGTGCCTCCGCCCGCCGCGGGATCGACGAGAGCGTCGTCCGCGACATCTCCGCCCGCAAGAGCGAGCCCGAGTGGATGCTCGAGCGCCGCCTCAAGGCGCTGAAGCTCTTCGGCCGCAAGCCGATGCCCGACTGGGGCTCGGACCTCTCCGGCATCGACTTCCAGAACATCAAGTACTTCGTGCGCTCCACCGAGAAGCAGGCCACCTCGTGGGAGGAGCTGCCGGAGGACATCAAGAACACCTACGACCGCCTCGGCATCCCCGAGGCGGAGAAGCAGCGCCTGGTCGCCGGCGTCGCCGCGCAGTACGAGTCCGAGGTCGTCTACCACCAGATCCGCGAGGACCTGGAGGAGCAGGGCGTCCTCTTCCTCGACACCGACACCGCGCTCAAGGAGCACCCGGAGATCTTCCAGGAGTACTTCGGCTCGGTGATCCCGTCCGGCGACAACAAGTTCGCCGCGCTGAACACCGCCGTCTGGTCGGGTGGCTCGTTCATCTACGTGCCGCCGGGCGTGCACGTCGAGATCCCGCTGCAGGCCTATTTCCGGATCAACACCGAGAACATGGGCCAGTTCGAGCGGACGCTGATCATCGTCGACGAGGGCGCCTACGTGCACTACGTCGAGGGCTGCACCGCGCCGATCTACAAGAGCGACTCGCTGCACTCCGCGGTCGTCGAGATCATCGTCAAGAAGAACGCGCGCTGCCGGTACACGACCATCCAGAACTGGTCGAACAACGTCTACAACCTGGTCACCAAGCGGGCCGTGGCCCACGAGGGCGCGACCATGGAGTGGGTCGACGGCAACCTCGGCTCCAAGGTGACGATGAAGTACCCGGCGGTCTGGATGACCGGCGAGCACGCCAAGGGCGAGGTGCTCTCGATCGCCTTCGCGGGCGAGGGCCAGCACCAGGACGCCGGCGCCAAGATGGTGCACGCCGCGCCGCACACCTCCTCGACCATCGTGTCGAAGTCGGTGGCCCGCGGTGGTGGCCGCACGTCCTACCGCGGCCTGGTCCAGGTCGACGAGGGCGCCTACGGCTCGAAGTCCACGGTCAAGTGCGACGCCCTGCTCGTCGACACGATCAGCCGGTCGGACACCTACCCCTACGTCGACGTCCGCGAGGACGACGTCTCCATGGGTCACGAGGCGACGGTCTCCCGCGTCAGCGACGACCAGCTGTTCTACCTGATGAGCCGTGGTCTGTCCGAGGACGAGGCGATGGCCATGGTCGTGCGCGGGTTCGTCGAGCCGATCGCCCGCGAGCTGCCCATGGAGTACGCCCTCGAGCTCAACCGGCTCATCGAACTGCAGATGGAAGGTGCCGTCGGCTGATGACCGACTCGAACACGACTGGTCTCACCACGGAGTCGTCCACGCTGGCCGGCGAGCTCTTCGCCGACGGCGTGGGCGCCCAGGCCGGTCCGCCCACGACCCCGGCCGCGGGCACCGGGAGCGCCGGTCAGGCCGCTCCGGGTGCGCACTCGCACGGGGGCCCTGCCCCGACCGGATCGCCGGCGGAGCGCTTCACCTCCACCGACCCGGACGCCTTCGGCGTCCCCACGGGTCGTGAGGAGACGTGGCGCTTCACGCCCATGAAGCGGATCAAGCCGCTCCTGGACGGCGCCCCGTCGGAGGCGCACCTCACCTGGACGACCGACCTCCCCGAGGGTGTCGAGCTGACCAGCGTCGAGGCCGGCGACCCGCTGCTCAAGGGCCTGCCCGAGCCGGTCGACCGGTTGGCCGCGCTCGCCCGCCAGCGCAGCGGCGGTGCCGCCGTCGTCCGCGTGGCGAAGGAGGCCCAGCTCGACCGGCCCGTCACCCTCGGCCTGGCCGGCACCGGCGGCGACAGCCCTGATGACGCAGTCGTCTGGGGCCAGCTGGTCGTCGAGGTCGGCGCGTTCGCCAAGGCGACGGTCGTGCTCGACCACACCGGCCTGGCGAAGTACGCCGGCGGCGTCGCCGTGATCGCCGGCGACGGCGCTCAGGTCACGCTCGTCTCCGTGCAGGACTGGGCCCCCGGTGCCGTGCACGGCGGTCAGTACGACGCCGTCGTCGGCCGGGACGCGACCTTCAAGCAGGTCGTGGTCACCCTCGGCGGCGACCTCGTCCGCCTGGTCAGCAACGTGCAGTACGCCGGCCCCGGCGGCTCCGCGGAGCTGTTCGGCGTCTACTTCTCCGACGAGACGCAGCACCAGGAGCACCGGCTCTGGGTCGACCACGCCGTCCCGAACTGCACCAGCAACGTGCTCTACAAGGGCGCGCTGCAGGGCGAGGGCGCACGCACGGTCTGGATCGGCGACGTCCGCATCCGCCCGGCCGCGACAGGCACCGAGACCTACGAGCTGAACCGCAACCTGGTGCTCACCGACGGCGCCCGCGCCGACTCGGTGCCCAACCTCGAGATCGAGACCGGCGAGATCGTCGGCGCCGGCCACGCCAGCGCCACCGGCCGGTTCGACGACGAGCAGCTGTTCTACCTGTGCTCGCGCGGCATCGACGCCGAGACCGCCCGCCGCCTGGTCGTGCGCGGCTTCTTCGCCGACGTCGTCCAGCACATCGGGATCGACGCCCTGCAGGACCGGCTCATGGGGATCATCGAGACCCGCCTGGGCGCGCTGCCCGACCTCGACGAGCAGCCGGTCGAGGTGGCCTGAGCCATGGCGTTCGAGCGGGTCTGCGCGCTCTCCGAGGTCCCCGAGAACGGGTCCCTGCGGGTGGAGCTCGCCGACATCGACGTGGCGGTCGTCCGCTTCGAGGGCGAGGTCTACGCCCTCGAGGACAAGTGCTCGCACGCCGACGTCCCGCTGACCGAGGGCGACGTCGAGACGTTCCACGGCGCCCCCACCATCGAGTGCTGGCTGCACGGGTCGTGCTTCGACCTGCGCACCGGCGAGCCCACCAACCTGCCGGCCACCGAGCCGGTCGACGTCTACCCGGTCCGCGTGGAAGGGGAGGACGTGCTCGTCGACACCGAAGTGAACGCAGCGACGAGCGTCATCCAGCCTTCCGGCGCGGCCGGCGAGTGAAAGAGAGAAGCGAAGTGTCCGTCCTGGAGATCCGCGACCTGCACGTCAGCGTCGGTGAGGGTGACGACGCCAAGGAGATCCTCCGCGGCGTCGACCTGACCGTCCGCTCCGGCGAGACCCACGCGATCATGGGGCCGAACGGGTCGGGCAAGTCGACCCTGGCCTACTCGATCGCCGGTCACCCCAAGTACACGATCACCGGTGGCACCGTCACGCTCGACGGCGAGGACGTCCTCGCGATGAGCGTCGACGAGCGCGCCCGCGCCGGCCTGTTCCTCGCCATGCAGTACCCCGTCGAGGTGCCGGGGGTGAGCGTCTCCAACTTCCTGCGGACCGCCGCCACCGCCATCAAGGGCGAGGCCCCGAAGCTGCGCACCTGGGTCAAGGACGTCAAGAGCGAGATGGAACTGCTCGAGATGGACTCCGCCTTCGCCGAGCGCAACGTCAACGAGGGCTTCTCCGGCGGTGAGAAGAAGCGGCACGAGATCCTGCAGATGCGGCTGCTCAAGCCGGCCATCGCGATCCTCGACGAGACCGACTCCGGCCTCGACGTCGACGCGCTGCGGGTCGTCTCCGAGGGCGTGAACCGCACCCGCGAGGAGGGCGAGATCGGCGTCCTGCTGATCACGCACTACACGCGGATCCTGCGCTACATCAAGCCCGACTACGTGCACGTCTTCGTCAACGGCAGGGTCGTCGACGAGGGTGGCCCGGAGCTCGCGGACAAGCTCGAGAGCGAGGGCTACGCCGCCTACGTCAAGGGCTCCAACGAGGTTGCCGCCGCGGAGGTCGCTTCCGCATGACCCAGACCGTCTCGCGTCCCGAGGGGGCGCAGAAGCCCCTGCCGCTGGACGTCGAGGCGATCCGGGCGGACTTCCCGATCCTGTCCCGCACCGTGCGGGACGGGAAGCGGCTGGTCTACCTCGACTCCGGCGCCACCTCGCAGAAGCCGCGCCAGGTGCTCGACGCCGAGCGCTGGTTCTACGAGAACGTCAACGCCGCGCCGCACCGGGGGGCCCACCAGCTCGCCGAGGAGGCGACCGGCGCCTACGAGGAGGCCCGGGCGACGATCGGTGCGTTCATCGGAGCTCCCGAGAACGAGATCGTCTTCACCCGCAACACCACCGAGGCGATCAACCTGGTGGCGTACGCCCTCTCCAACGCCGCGACGGCGAAGGAGCCGGAGTTCCGCACCTACGCCGTCGGCCAGGGCGACGAGATCGTCGTGACCGAGATGGAGCACCACGCCGACCTCGTGCCGTGGCAGCAGCTGTGCGAGCGCACCGGGGCGACCCTGCGCTGGCTCGGGCTCACCGACGAGGGCCGGCTGGACCTCTCCGACCTGGCCACGGTGGTCAACGAGCGGACCAAGCTCGTCGCGGTCACCCAGCAGTCGAACATCCTCGGCACGATCAACCCCCTGGGCGAGATCGTGGAACGGGCGCACGAGGTCGGCGCGCTCGTGCTGGTCGACGGCGCGCAGTCGGTCCCGCACCAGCCGGTCGACGTCCAGACGCTGGGCGCCGACTTCCTGGTGTTCTCCGGCCACAAGATGCTCGGGCCCACCGGGGTCGGGGTGCTGTGGGGCCGCTACGAGGTCCTCGACAAGCTGCCCCCGTTCCTCACCGGCGGCTCGATGATCGAGGTCGTGCGCATGGAGGGCTCCACCTTCATGCCGCCGCCGCAGCGGTTCGAGGCCGGCGTCCCGATGACCGCGCAGGTGATCGGCCTCGCCGCCGCCGTCGAGTACCTGCAGGCGCTCGGCATGGACAAGGTCCAGGCGCACGAGGAGGCGATCACCGGCTACGCGCTGGAGAAGCTCGCCGAGATCCCGGGCGTCACGGTGATCGGCCCGCCGGACACGGTTGCCCGCGGGGGAGCGATCTCCTTCACCGTCGAGGGCATCCACCCGCACGACGTCGGCCAGGTGCTCGACGACCTCGGTATCGCCGTCCGCGTCGGCCATCACTGCGCGTGGCCCGTGGTCCGGCGTTACGGCGTCCCGGCGACCACGCGGGCGACGTTCTACGTGCACACGGGCTACGACGACGTCGACGCGCTCGCCGACGGAATTCGGCAGGCCCAGAAGTTCTTCGGAACCGTGTGAGGTCCGTCTGATGCAGCTCGAGTCGATGTACCAGGAGATCATCCTGGACCACTACAAGAACCCCCACGGCCGCGGCCTGCGCGAGCCGTTCGAGGCCGAGGTGCACCACGTCAACCCAACGTGCGGTGACGAGGTGACCCTGCGGCTGCACGTCCAGGGCGACACGATCGCGGACGTCTCCTACGAGGGGATGGGCTGCTCGATCAGCCAGGCCTCCATCTCGGCGATGTACGACCTGGTCATCGGCAAGACCGTGCCGCAGGCGCTCGAGACCGGCGAGCACTTCGTGACCCTGATGCAGGCCAAGGGTGACCCCGCCGTGGCCGAGAAGCTCGAGGACGAGCTGGAGGACGCCGTCGCGTTCGCCGGCGTGTCCAAGTACCCCGCGCGGATCAAGTGCGCCCTGATGAGCTGGATGGCGTTGAAGGACGCCTCCGCCCGGGCACTGTCCACCACACCCCAGACCGGAGGCACCGCATGAGCGAGATCACCGAGAACGCCGACACCTCGAACGCGACGCCCGCGACCGACGGAGCGCCTGGCGACCTGCCGGCCTACAAGACCGCGCTCCTCGAGGACCTCGAAGAGGCCATGCGCGACGTCGTCGACCCGGAGCTCGGCGTCAACGTCGTCGACCTCGGCCTGGTCTACGGCCTCGACGTCGACGACGACAGCAACGTCGCGATCATCGACATGACGCTGACCTCGGCGGCCTGCCCGCTGACCGACGTCATCGAGGACCAGGCCCGTCAGGCCCTGACCGGCGGCCCCGGCCCCGGCCTCGTCGACGACATCCGGATCAACTGGGTCTGGATGCCGCCGTGGGGCCCGGACAAGATCACCGACGACGGCCGCGAGCAGCTGCGCGCCCTCGGCTTCCGCGTCTGAGAAACTCCCCTTGCCCCCCACCGCTCGCAGGCTCGCGTTGGGACCCGGCAAGGGGCCGAGGCCGTTCCAGCACGTCACCTCGGCGGTTCCGGTCAGTCCGCCGCGGTGGCGTAGGTGACCTCCGTGGCGGTGGCGAGCCGGTGGAGCACGTCGCCGAGCGTCCACCGGTCCGGGGCGCCGAGGGCGTACAGCAGTAGCCGCGGCGGCGGGGAGCCGTCGAAGGACGGCGGGCGGTAGCTGATCCCGAACGGGGCGGGGACGGCGCCGTGCGCCGCGTAGAAGGCGATCCGTCGCTCCCGGGCGCGCACCTCGTCGGGCGTGAGCTCCGGTTCGGCCGGGTCCTCGACCTCGAGCAGGACCCCGCCCCTCGTTCGCCGAGGTGCTCCACCATCCGGGCGCCGTGACCGCCTCCGCGCGCATCGCTGCGGACGGCCAGGTACTCCAGGAACTGTGCGTCCGGTGCCAGCCGGACGAGGCTGGCGAACGCGACGACGCGACCCCCTGAGCGCAGGACCAGGCAGCTGCGGCTCCGGCCGAACTCCTCGGCGAGGACGGCGGCGGGCACCCGCTCGTTCGCCGGGAACGCCTCCTCGTAGATGGCCAGGACGTGGGGGAGGTCGACCGGAGCGAACGGCTCGGGGGCGCTCATCGCAGGTCGGCCAGTCGGGCGGCGAAGCCGGCGATCGGCCGGCCCTCCCGCCGCATGCCGACGAGCAGCAGCGCGACGCCGACGACGAGTGCCGTGCCCACCGGCCAGGGGAGCGCCCGCACCGCCAGGCCCAGCGCCAGCGCCACCGCCGTCGCCGCCCCGATCGTGAGCGGCGCACGCACGCCCGCCCGGGCACCGGCCAGCATCGCGACCGCGGCGAGCGCCAGCACGAGCACCGCGCGCAGGGCGTCCGGCGCGGTCACCGCCAGGACCGTCGAGGGCACCGCGGCCACCACCAGCCCGGGACCCCATGCCTGACGCGACGGGTCGCGCACCAGCCCCCGTCCCGCGGCGAGGAGCAGCCCCAGCGCCGCCGGCACCGTGTACGCCTCCACGGCACCGAGCCCGGCGAGCGCCGCTGCCAGCCATCCGGCGAGCACCACCTGGGTCGCGCCGACCCGCCAGGCAGCGGCCGAGTCGGTGTCCTCGTCCGCATCGGAACCTGCGCGGCCGGTCCACCACGCCCAGGTGAGAGTCACGACCGCGTGCGCCGCCAGGTGCGCGGCGAGCATCCCGTGGTCCCCGTGCACCCCCAGCAAGGTCACGGCCGCCGCGGCGCAGGCGGCGCCCGCCACCGAGGTCGCCCGCCGGGAGTCGCGGTCGAGAGCGGCGGCCATCAGCAGGGCGGCGCCGTAGAGAGCGCTCAGCAGGACCGCGACCTCGGCCGGTGCGGCCCAGCCGTCGGGCAGACCGAGCAGCGCCGCACCACCCAGGCAGCCGACCGCGGTCGGTGCCGCGACCGGACGGTCGGCACGGCGCAAGGCCGCGACCCAGACCGTCGGCGCGGCGGTGAGCAGCAGCAGGAGCGCCAGCTCCGACCAGTGCCGGCCGAGGAGCAGCCGGCCGACGGAGAGGACGGCGAGCAGGACGCCGCCGCTGAGGGCCACCGGCAGGAAGAGGCCTCGCCGCCATCCCGACAGCCCGCCGGCGGCGAGGGTGGCTCCCAGCACGCCCGCGAACCCGGCCACGGCCACGGTCACCGGCCCGCCGGCGGAGCTGGCCCCGGCGACGGCGGCACCGGACACCGCGCCCGCGACCGCCGGGACGAGCCGTGGCGGGCCCAGCAGCACGTCCAGCGGTGTGCGGAGACGCGCCACCAGCAGCCCGGCCGCGGCGGCGGTCATCAGGAACGCGGCCAGCCAGCGCTCCGCGGGCCCGGCGGTCCAGGCCTCCGTCACCCCACCCAGCACGCCGGCGGCCCACCACGGCGCGGTCGTCGCCATGGTCAGCCGGGCCACCAGCGGCCGGCCGAACAGCGCCGTCGCGAGCCCGACGACCGAGACCGTCAGGAACAGCTCGACGTGCAGGGCATCCGGGACGGCGCCCAGCCAGCGGAGGGCCGCCACCTGGACGGCGACCCAGGCGGCGAGCGGCCACGCGGCGGGGGAGGGGGAGACCCGACGGAGGACGAGGAACGCGCCGGCCAGGCCCAGGGCGAGCAGCGGGTCGCCGTCGGCCGGGGCTCCGGCCACGTCGCTGCCGACCAGCCCGAGCCCGGCCGCGCTGGCGGCGAACGTCTCGGCCGAGCTGCGCAGCTGCGCACGGTCGGCGCGCACCGACAGGACCGCCGCCGCGACGGCGAGGGCGAGGACGGCGGTCCTCGCCGGCGCGCCGTCGTACGCGGACGTCAGCGCGGCCCCGGCACACACCAGCAGGACGGCGCCGACGACCAGCAGCACCTGTGGCGGGCGGGTCCGCCCGGGGATCACCATGACCGCCGCCCCCCTTCCCCTGTGCGCCCCTCACCGTAGGGCGGGGATGCCCGCGCGGACCCGGGTCAACCCGGGGTCAGCGCATCTGCGCCACCCAGGCCACCGCCTCGCGGGCCTGCTGCCGCCGCCGCTCGTAGGTCGCACCCACGACCAGCAGCAGCAGTCCGGCGGCGCCCAGGGTGACCCAGCGGGGGAGGACGGGCGCATACGGGCCGAGCCGGCCGATCGCGACGACGAGCAGGACCCCGGCGCCGACCACGAACGGCGCCTGCCGGTGCCGCAGGGTGCCGGCGACGGTGAGCAGGACGGCCGCGGCGACGACGAGGACCAGCCGGAGCCCGGTCGGCGCCGCGACCACCACCAGGGCGGATGGCACGAGGGCCACCCCCACGGCGGCGCCCTCGGCCGCCCAGGACGGGGCGCCGGACCGGAGCGCGGGCAGCGCGACCACCAGCAGCCCGGCCGCGGCCGGCAGCGTGTAGGCCTCGGGCGTCTCGATCCCCGCGCCCCCGACGGCGATCCAGGTCGCCAGCACGAGGTCGGCGACGGCCACGACGCCCACCCAGCGGCGGGACGCCACGATCGCGTACGCCCCGGCGGCGGCACCGACGACGCCGAGCTGCACCGCCGTCTGACCCCAGGCGCCCACGGCTCCGCTCGTGACTGCCGCGGCCAGCCCGGCGACCGGCCCGCAGGCGGCCGCCGTCCACTCCTCGGGCCGGCCGGCGCGCAGCGCCGCCACGGCGAACGCGGTCGCGCCCAGCAGTGCCAGGAGCAGGCCCGCCACCGGCCGGGTCAGCACGTCATCGGCGCGGGCCAGGAGGACGGCGATCACCGGGGCGAGCAGCGCGGCAGCGGTCGCGGCGGCTCGCAGGGCGCTCAGTCGCAGCGCGGCCAGGGCAGCGGGCACCGTCGCGGCCAGGGCGACGACGGCCAGTTCGCCGAACCGTTCCCTGTCCGCGAGGAGGGCGACGTGCAGGAGGGTCAGCGCGCTGCCCGCGGTCACCAGTGCAGCCGTCGGGGCCGCCCGGTCGGCGAGGAGGACCGCCGCGGTGAGCGCGGCCAGACCGAGACCGATGGCGACCCACGATCCGTCGGCCCCGAGGGTCTGCAGGGAGCCCGCCAGCGCGATGCCCACCACAGCCCCGACCGCCCCGGACACCGCGGCTGCGGAACGGCGCGACGTGGCGGTCTGCCGCGTCCACCGGTCCAGCACCAGGGCGCCGGCGCCGGCAAGGACGAGCAGTCCGGTCGCCGTCCACGAGTCGCCGTCGCTCCCGCCCCATGCGGTGCCCATGCCGCCGAGGACGCCGACGGTCGCGAAGATGCCGGCCAGCACGGCCGCGACCGGGCGCAGTCCCGGCCGCAGGCGGCGGGCGGCGACGACGTCGGCGGCTGCGAGGCCGAGGGCGACGGCGACACCCGCCGGCCCCGTCAGCAGCTCGCCGGAGAGGAGCAGGAAGGGCAGCGGCTGAGCGGCGAGCAGTGCGGTCAGGGGCCAGGTGGCGGTGCTGCGCGTCAGGCGGCCCAGGCCCAGCGACACCGCGACGACGACCGCGCAGGAGATCGCCCACCAGGGCCGGAGACCGACGTCCTCCAGCTCGAACAGGCCCAGGGCCCGAGCGGCGCCCAGGTCCACGGCGAGCAACGCGGCGGCGGCAGCGGCCAGCGCCTCCTCGGTGGCCCGCAGCCCTCGGCGGGCGACCCAGGCGGAGACGCCGGCCGCGAGCGCCGTGGCCGTGAGCATCGCGCCGGCCTGGAAGACGATCCCGAAGCGGGTCCAGCCGACGGCGACGAAGGTGATGCCCGCGGCGACCACCAGGATCGCGCCGAGGCCGAGCAGGACCTGCTGCGGGCTGAGCCGCCGGACCGGGCGAGGTGCCCCCGAGACGGGAGGAGCCCACGTCGGCGGAGTCGGCGGGGGAGTCGGTGGTGGTGGGGGCGGCGGCGACCAGGCCGCGGCCGGCGGGGCCACCAGGGGAGCGGCCCGCGGGGTCATCGGGGGAGCGGCCGGGGGCGGGGCGAAGGGAGCGGCGGACCGGAGCGTCGCCAGCAGCGCGTCGCGGTCGCGGTTCAGCTCGCCGATCGTCGCCCCGATGCGCGCGATCACCAACCCGGCCTGGGCGGCGGCCGGCAGGCCGCACGACGGGCACGGCCCGCGCCCGAGGTCGCCCACCGGGCGCCCGCAGACGGGACAGGTCGGCACCCACGGCGCCCCGGGCGGGTTCATGGCCGCATCCTGGCGTGCCGGCCCGACGCGCAGACCCGTTCCCCGCAGAACACGCCCGAGCGGGCGATGCCGCCGATGTCACCCCGTCTTCGGTCGAGATGTCGCCCCGTGAGCGCCTACCCTGGGATCAGTGATCACCACGACGGGCCTGGAGCTGCGCGCCGGCGCCCGCATCCTCATCAGCGAGGCCGACCTCCGGGTGCAGCCCGGCGACCGCATCGGCCTGGTGGGGCGCAACGGCGCCGGCAAGACGACGACGCTCACCACGCTCGCCGGCGAGCGCATCCCGCACGCCGGCAAGGTCGAGGTGAGCGGCGAGATCGGCTACCTGCCGCAGGACCCCCGCAGCGGTGACCTCGACATCAGCGCCAGCGACCGCGTGCTCTCCGGTCGCGGGCTCGACGTGCTGCGCAACCAGATGGTCAAGGCGCAGATCGCGATGGCCGAGCCGGCCGACGACGACGAGCGCGACAAGGTGGTCCGCCGCTACGGCCGGCTGGAGGACCAGTTCGCCGCCCTCGGCGGGTACGCCGCCGAGAGCGACGCCGCCCGCATCTGCACCAACCTGGGCCTGCCCGACCGTGTGCTGGCCCAGCCGCTGCGCACGCTCTCCGGTGGCCAGCGACGCCGCGTCGAACTGGCCCGCATCCTGTTCTCCGACGCCGAGACGCTGCTCCTCGACGAGCCGACCAACCACCTCGACGGTGACTCGATCACCTGGCTCAAGGGCTTCCTGGCCGGCCACAAGGGCGGGCTGATCGTCATCAGCCACGACGTCGAGCTGCTCGACGCCGTCGTCAACAAGGTCTGGCACCTGGACGCCAACCGGGCCACCGTCGACGTCTACAACCTCGGCTGGAAGCCCTACCTGGCCCAGCGCGAGACCGACGAGCGCCGCCGCAAGCAGGAGCGGGCCAACACCGAGCGCAAGATCGACACGCTCAACGCCCAGGCCGACAAGATGCGCGCCAAGGCCACCAAGGCCAAGGCCGCCAAGAGCATGGACAAGCGCGCCGAGCGCCTGGCCGCCGGCCTCGCCGACGTGCGGGTGCAGGACAAGGTCGCCAAGCTGCGCTTCCCGACGCCCGCTGCGTGCGGCAAGACCCCGCTGACGGCCGAGGGATTGAGCAAGAGCTACGGCTCGCTGGAGATCTTCACCGACGTCGACCTGGCCGTGGACCGGGGGACGCGGGTCGTCGTCCTCGGGCTCAACGGGGCGGGGAAGACGACGCTGCTGCGGATGCTGGCCGGCACCGAGTTCCCGGACACCGGCGAGGTGAAGGCCGGGCACGGGCTGCGGGTGGGCTACTACGCCCAGGAGCACGAGACGATCGACATGGACCGCACGCTGCTCGAGGTGATGCGGTCGGCGGCTCCCGACAGCACCGACACCGAGCTGCGGCGGATCCTCGGCGCCTTCCTCTTCTCCGGCGAGACGGTCGACCAGCGGGCCGGCACCCTGTCCGGCGGCGAGCGGACCCGGCTGGCCATGGCCACGCTGGTGTCCTCGGGAGCCAACGTGCTGCTGCTCGACGAGCCGACCAACAACCTCGACCCGGCCAGCCGGGAACAGGTGCTCGAGGCGCTGCGCACCTACACCGGTGCGATCGTGCTGGTGACGCACGACGAGGGCGCCGTCCGTGCGCTGGACCCCGACAAGGTCATCCTGCTGCCCGACGGCACCGAGGACGCCTGGAGCGAGAACCTCGCCGACCTGGTGGAACTCGCCTGACCCAGGCGCCGGGTCATCCGAACCGGTGGCGCCGGCCGGCCTTCCAGCGGCACTCGCTCCCGCGTCCGGCCAACGGTCCTCGCTCGCGTCGCGGGGGTGCGGCGCCTGGGTGATCATGTGTTGCCAAGGGGTCGCGGTCAGCGGGACGGCGGCGCCGCAGGGGAGCAGCCCACACCGTGCACGCGCGCGTCGGCCCGACGCGTCCGGCCGGCGGCTGACACGGAGGGGAGCCATGGCCGACTCGAGCAGTACCGACCTGGGCAAGGGCAAGCGGATCACCGGCGGCGACCGGAGCACGCTCGCCGAGGAGCTGCGCAAGCGGTACGACGAGGGCGAGAGCATCCGCTCGCTGGCGGAGTCGACCAAGCGCTCGTACGGCTTCGTCCACCGGCTGCTCTCCGAGTCGGGTGCCACCCTGCGCAGCCGGGGTGGGGCCAACCGGAATAGTAAGAAGGCGTGATCTCAGACAACGCGCCCGACGGGTTCGTCCGCACCTCGCGCGACGGCGCCGTCCTCACCGTCACCCTCGACCGGCCCGAGCAGCTGAACGCGCAGACGCCGGCGACGTGGTCGGCGCTGGCCGCGGTCGGCGAGTCCCTGGACGACGACGTGCGCGTGGTCGTCCTGCGCGGCGCCGGGCGGTCGTTCTCCGCCGGCCTGGACCGCAGCCTGTTCAACCCGGAGCCGAACGACGACGGCGGGCTGGGCGACCTGGGCCGGGCGCCCGCGGAGGAGGCCCAGCAGCGCATCCGCGTCTACCAGCGCGGCTTCCGGTGGCTGCGGCAGCCCGGCATCGTCTCGGTGGCCGCCGTCCAGGGGCACGCGATCGGCGCCGGCTGCCAGCTGGCCCTCGCCTGCGACCTGCGGGTGCTCACCGAGGACGCGCAGCTCCGGCTGCCCGAGCCGACGCTCGGCCTGGTGCCCGACCTGACGGGCACGAGCAACCTCGTCGAGCTGGTCGGCTACTCGCGGGCGATGGAGATCTGCCTGACCGGCCGCAAGGTCGGCGCCGCCGAGGCGCACGCGATGGGGCTGGCCAACGCGGTCGTCCCCGCGGACCAGCTCGACGACGCCGTCGCCCAGCTCACCCAGGCGCTGCTGGGCCCGCCGGCCGGCGCCAGCCGGGCAACCGCGGCCCTGGTGCGCTCCGCGGTGCGCAGCGACCCCGACACCCAGGACGCCGCCGAGGCGGCCGCGCAGGTGCTGCGGCTGCGGGAACTGGCCGGCGGGCGCTGATCGTCGCGCGGAACAAGCGCCGTCCCGGGCGGTGTTGGCCCGAGGGCCGACTCCGACGTCGGCCTGACGGAGGGAGGCGGCGCAGATGAGTCAGCCCATGACCTCCATGGCGGCGATGCGCTCGTTCCGGCGGGACCCGTCGGTGGTCGGGCGGAAGCTCCCGCCCGGCACGGTCCGGCGGATCATCGAGATCGCCCGGCCCTACCGGCGCGACCTGTCCTTCTTCCTCGCCCTGGTGGTCGGGTCGTCGCTGATCGGCGTCATCACGCCGCTGCTGGCCGGCAACATCGTCAACCGCATCGCCGGCCTCGAGGGCACCACCGGCGACATCGTCCGCATCGCCCTGTTCATCGCCGGCCTGGCCGTGGTCGACGCGGCCATCTCGCTGGCCACCCGCTGGTACTCCGCGCGCATCGGCGAGGGCGTCATCTACGACCTGCGCAGCCGGGTCTTCGCGCACGTCCAGCAGATGCCGGTGGCGTTCTTCACCCGGACGCAGACCGGCGCGCTGGTCAGCCGGCTCAACAACGACGTCGTCGGCGCCCAGCAGGCGTTCACCTCGACGCTCTCGGGCGTCGTCTCCAACGTGATCGGCCTGGTGTTGACCGGCGCCGTCATGCTCACGCTCTCCTGGCAGATCACCCTGCTCTCGCTGGTGCTCGTGCCGCTGTTCGTGCTCCCCGCCCGGCGCATCGGCAGCCGGTTGCAGGAGATCACCCGGGAGTCCTACGAGCTCAACGCGTCGATGAACGCGACGATGACCGAACGGTTCAACGTCGCCGGCGCCCTCCTGGTGAAGCTGTTCGGCCGCCCGGGGGTGGAGGCCGACGCCTTCAGCGGCCGGGCCGCCCGCGTGCGCGACATCGGCGTCCTCTCGGCCATGTACGGCCGCTTCTTCTTCACCGCCCTCACCCTCGTCGCGGCACTGGCGACGGCGCTGGTCTACGGCCTCGGCGGATGGCTCGCCTTCACCGGTTCGCTGAGCCCCGGCGACGTCGTCGCCCTGGCGCTGCTGTTGTCGCGCCTCTACGGCCCGCTCACCGCGCTGGCGAACGTCCGGGTCGACGTCATGAGCGCGATGGTCAGCTTCGACCGGGTCTTCGAGGTGCTCGACCTGCCGCCGATGATCCGCCAGGCCGACGACGCCGTGGCCGTGCCGGCCGACGACCGGTCGGTCGAGTTCGAGAACGTCTCCTTCAGCTATCCCTCGGCGGAGGACGTGTCGCTGCCGTCACTGGAAGAGGTGTCGCTGCCCGAGCACGGGGGGCCGATCGACGTCCTGCACGACGTCTCCTTCCGGATCGAGCCGGGCCAGCTGGTGGCCCTCGTGGGGCACTCCGGCGCCGGGAAGTCGACGATCGCCAACCTGGTGCCCCGGCTCTACGACGTCACCGGCGGAGCGGTGCGGGTCGGCGGGATCGACGTGCGGTCGGCGACGCTGGACTCGCTCCGGGACGCGATCGGCGTGGTCAGCCAGGACGCGCACCTGTTCCACGACAGCATCCGCGCCAACCTCCTCTACGCCCGACCGGAGGCCGACGAGGAGCAGCTGTGGTCCGCGCTCGAGGGCGCCCGGATCGCTGCGCTCGTGCGCTCGCTGCCCCAGGGACTGGACACGGTGGTCGGGGACCGCGGCTACCGCATGTCCGGTGGCGAGAAGCAGCGGCTGGCCATCGCCCGCGTGCTGCTCAAGGCGCCCGGCATCGTGATCCTGGACGAGGCGACGGCACACCTGGACAGCGAGTCCGAGGCCGCGGTCCAGGAGGCGCTGGACACCGCGCTGGACGGCCGGACGGCGCTGGTCATCGCCCACCGGCTGTCCACCGTGCGCAGCGCCGACCGGATCCTCGTCGTCGACGGTGGTCGCATCGTGGAGTCGGGCACGCACGCTGAGTTGCTGGCGCTCGGTGGGCGGTACGCCGATCTCCACCGCACCCAGTTCGCCGACGGCGAGCGTCGACCGGCCGACGCGGCCGGAGCACTACCGTCACTCCTGTGACATCCGCGCATCCGTCCGACGCCCAGCTCCAGGCCCTCTACGGTGCCTACCTCGACGGTTGGAACCGGCGCAGCGGCGCGGCGGTCGCGGCCTGCTTCGCCGACGACGGCGACATCATCGGGTACGACGGCACGCACCACCACGGCCGGCTGGCCATCGCGGCGCACCTGCGGCAGATCTTCGGCAGCCACCAGACCGCCGCGTACATCGCGGTCGTCCGGTCGGTGCGCGCGATGGCGCCCGGGGTGGCGCTGCTGGTCGCCCACGCCGGGATGATCCCGCCGGGCGCCGGCGACGTGGAGGCGCAGTTCCACACGGTGCACACGGTCGTCGCGGTGGACGAGGGCGGCGGCCGCTGGCGCATCCAGCTCCTCCAGGCGACACCCGCCGCGTGGCACCAGCACCCCGAGGCCCGCGACGCCCTGACCGAGGAGCTGCGCGGCCTGCTGGCCTCCCCGTGAGCGTGCTGCTGTCCGCAGGGCAGCTGCTGGCCGCCGGCGGACCGGTCACGTTGCTCGACGTCCGCTGGGCGCTGGGCGATCCGCACGGTCGCGAGCACTACCTGGCCGGCCACCTGCCGGGCGCGGTGTACGTCGACCTCGAGACCGAGCTCGCCGGGCCGCCGTCGGCCGCGGAGGGGCGGCATCCGTTGCCGTCGTTGCAGCGACTGCAAGGAGCCGCGCGCCGCTGGGGCGTGCGGGCGGACGTGCCGGTCGTCGCCTACGACGCCTCCGGGGGACTGGCCGCGGCCCGCGCCTGAAGAAGGACCCCGCTGCCCCCCACCACTCGCACGCTCGTGGCGGGTCCCTGCAGCGGGGCCATGGGCGCTGGGGCGGGGGCCGGTAGGGCGGCCGAGGTCGGCGAGGTCGAAGGGGTCCCCGGGTGACGTCGTCCTGACCGGAGGGGGGATGCCGGTGCTCGATGCCGACGATGCGGCCGCGCTGCCCACGTCCGGTGGTGTGCTGCTCGACGCGCGGGCGGGAGAGCGGTACCGCGGCGGGGTCGAGCCGATCGATCCCCGTGCCGGACACGTGCCCGGGGCGGTGAGCGCCCCGACGACGGAGAACCTGACGCCGGAGCGCACCTTCCGCGACCCCGACGAGCTCGCGCGGCGGTTCGCGGCGCTCGGCGCGGAGCCCGGCGCGACGGTGGGCGTCTACTGCGGCTCGGGCGTCACCGCGGCGCACGAGGTGGCGGCGCTGGCGGTCGCGGGGATCGACGCCGCGTTGTGGCCGGGCTCGTGGTCGCAGTGGTCGGCCGATCACGACCGCCCGGTCGAGACCGGCCCGGAGCGCTAGCTCCCGGGGACCAGCGCGTCGATCACGACCTCGTCGACCTGGCTGACCGAGGCGGACCCTCCGGCGCGTGCGACGTCGGCGACGACGCCACCGGAGACGTTGAGCGCCACCTCCAGGTCGGACGGCGGGCCGATCGCCAGGATCTCGTAGGGCGCGCTCAGCTCCTGTCCGTCCACGGTCAGCTCGCCGGGCGTGCCGCCGACGTAGCTGGAGACGACCACGCGGACGCCGTCCACCTGGATCGCCTCGGCGCCGGCCCCGCGCAGCTCCTGGATCGCGTCGAGCAGCACGGCCGTGGTGACCGCGCCCTCCGGGTCCTGGATCATCAGCCGCAGGCCCGGCCCGCGGGCCGGCAGGGTGCCGGTGAGGACGCCGATGGCGTCGGCGCGGCGCTGCGCCTCGGCGAGGGCGGAACCCGACTGGGAACGGCCGTCGCTGAGCTCCTCGACGGCCCGTTCCCGCTCGGCGAGCTGCCCGCGGAGCTGCTCCTCGCGGGTGTCGAGGTCGTCGAGGATGCGCACCAGGTCGTCCTCGGTGGCGCCGGCGAGCTCCTCGGCCTCACCGGTGCTGCGGATCTGCACGACGAGGCCGAAGCCCAGCGCCAGCGACAGGGCGGCCGTCACGATGCCGGACACCGTGCGGTTCCAGCGCCGGCCGCCCGACGGCGTCGTGCCGGGGTCGGGCGTGGTCGCGGCCTCGGGCACCGCACCGGTGGGGTCGCTCATCGTGGCCCCACAGTAGGTCACCGGCGGGCGGTTCCCGGGCCGCTGCCCTCGCGGGTCAGCGGTATCCCGGCGCGCGGCCGGACCCGCTGACCGCCTCCGAACGCAGCAGCGGCAGCGTGCGCCACGGCACCACGCAGGACAGCGCGACCACGCTGGTCGACCGCACGACCGACGGTGAGCGGTTCAGCTCCACGAGGATCTGCTGCAGCGCCTCGTGCGAGGAGGCGGCGACCCGGCAGAGGACGTCGCCGCTGCCGGTCGTCGCGTGCGCCTCGAGGATGCCGGGGATGGCGGCGAGCTCGGCGTGCACCTCCTCGAGCGCACCCTGGGCGATCTCCAGCGTCACGAACGCCTGGACGCCGAAGCCCGCAGCGGCGACGTCGACGTCGGGCCCGAAGCCGGTGACGACGCCGGCCTCCTCCAGTCGCTGCAGCCGTGCCGTGGCTGTGGCGCGGGCGACGCCCACGATCCGCGCGATCTCCAGGAGGCCCGCCCGCGGGTGCTCGCGGAGCGCGTCGAGCAGCGCGACGTCGAGGGTGTCCAGGATGCGCTTCTCCGCCATCGGGGCCTCCGGCTGATCGTCCAGGAGCTGTGCAGTCTGCACATCACAGGCGCCAGACTGCTAGCCCCGTTGCGCAGGAGTGCCAGGAAGAGTGGTCGCTCTTGCGCGGCCCCGGGCCCGCGGTGTGCTGTGACGGTGCACACACCGGGGAGACGGAGGGGGAACGATGTCGCTGGAGCAGACGCTGAACGACGAGGAGCGCCTGGCCGGGCTCGACCTGCGCCAGCTGGAGCAGCTCGTCGGCCTGGTGGAGTACGACGCCTCGGCCGACCCGTTCCCGGTCAGCGGCTGGGACGGTCTGGTCTGGGTCGTGGGCAACGCGGTGCAGACGGCGCACTACTTCCAGTCCGCGTTCGGCATGGAGCTCGTCGCCTACTCCGGACCCGAGACCGGCAACCGCGACCACCACTCGTTCGTCCTCACCTCGGGCTCGGCGCGGTTCGTCGTCCAGGGCGCCTACGACCCGGCCAGCCCGCTGGCCGACCACCACCGCGCGCACGGCGACGGGATCGTCGACATCGCGCTCGCCGTTCCCGACGTCGACCGCTGCATCGCGCACGCCCGGGCCCAGGGCGCCACCGTCCTGGAGGAGCCGCGGGACCTGGCCGACGAGCACGGCACCGTGCGCCTGGCCTCCATCGCCGCATACGGCGACACGCGGCACACGCTCGTCGACCGGTCGCGCTACTCGGGCCCGTACCTCCCGGGCCACGTGGCCCGGACGTCGTCCTTCCGGAAGCGCCCGGGTGCACCGAAGCGGCTGTTCCAGGCGGTCGACCACGTCGTCGGCAACGTCGAGCTCGGCGCGATGGACCGCTGGGTCGACTTCTACAACCGGGTCATGGGCTTCACCAACATGGCCGAGTTCATCGGCGACGACATCGCCACGGACTACTCGGCGCTGATGAGCAAGGTCGTGGCCAACGGCGACCACCGGGTGAAGTTCCCGCTCAACGAGCCGGCGGTCGCTGCGAAGAAGTCGCAGATCGACGAGTACCTCGAGTTCTACGGCGGCCCGGGCGCACAGCACGTCGCGCTCGCCACCAACGACATCGTGGCCACGGTCGACGCGATGACCGCCGAGGGCGTGGAGTTCCTGGCGACACCCGCGTCGTACTACGAGGACCCGGAACTGCGGGCGCGCATCGGCGACGTCCGCGTGCCGATCGAGGAGCTCCAGGCGCGCGGCATCCTGGTCGACCGGGACGAGGACGGCTACCTGCTGCAGATCTTCACCAGGCCCACCGGCGACCGGCCCACGGTGTTCTTCGAGCTGATCGAGCGGCACGGCTCCCTCGGCTTCGGCAAGGGCAACTTCAAGGCGCTCTTCGAGGCGATCGAGCGCGAGCAGGAACGCCGCGGCAACTTCTGATGGCGCACTACCGGCAGGTGGGGGAGGTGCCGCAGAAGCGGCACACGCAGTTCCGGCGGCCCGACGGGCGGCTGTACTCCGAGGAGCTGATGGGGGAGGAGGGCTTCTCGTCGGACTCCTCGCTGCTGTACCACCGTGGCGTCCCGTCGTCGCTGGTCGACGCGCGTCCCTGGGAGCTGCCCGACCAGGCGACGACGCCGAACAGCCCGCTGCTCCCGCGGCACCTGAAGCTGCACGACCTGTTCCCGGGCGAGGAGCACAAGGCGGCCGACCCGGTGACGGGCCGGCGGCTGGTGCTGGGCAACGCCGACGTGCGCATCTCCTACGCGATGAGCAGCCTGGCGAGTCCGCTGTACCGCAACGCCACCGGCGACGAGTGCGTCTTCGTCGAGCGGGGGACGGCGACGGTCGAGACGGTGTTCGGCGCCCTCGACGTGGGCTCCGGCGACTACGTCGTCCTCCCGCGGGCGACCACGCACCGCTGGCTGCCCACAGGCGACGAGCCGCTGCGGACCTACGCGATCGAGGCGAGCAGCCACATCGCGCCACCCAGGCGCTACCTCTCCCGCTACGGCCAGTTCCTCGAGCACGCGCCCTACTGCGAGCGCGACCTGCGGACGCCGGCCGAGCCGCTGCTGGCCGAGGGCGCCGACGTGGAGGTGTACGTGAAGCACCGCGGCGACGGGCCGGGTGGGTTCGCCGGCACGGTGCACGTCGTGCCGGAGCACCCCTTCGACGTCGTCGGCTGGGACGGCTGCCTCTACCCGTACGCCTTCGACGTCGCGGACTTCGAGCCGATCACCGGGCGGGTGCACCAGCCGCCGCCGGTGCACCAGGTCTTCGAGGGGCAGAACTTCGTCATCTGCAACTTCGTGCCGCGCAAGGTTGACTACCACCCGCTCGCGGTGCCGGTGCCCTACTACCACTCGAACGTCGACTCCGACGAGATCATGTTCTACGTCGACGGCGACTACGAGGCGCGCAAGGGCTCCGGCATCGGCAAGGGATCGATCACCGTCCACCCGGGCGGGCACTCGCACGGCCCGCAGCCGGCCGCTGTCGAGGCGTCGCTGGGCGCCGAGCGCTTCGACGAGCTCGCCGTCATGGTCGACACGTTCCGGCCGTTGGCCCTCGGTGAGGGCGGGCGTGCGGTGGACGACGGCCGCTACGCCTGGTCCTGGTCGGGCCGGGGGCCCTCCACGACGGCGTCGTAGCGGTCGAGCAGGACGGCGGCGATCCGCTCGTCGGGCAGCAGGGGAGCGGTGACGACGTCGGCTCCTGCGCCGGCCAGCTTGTCGTGGAAGTGGCCGGGGGCGAGCAGGTACGAGGCGACGACGACCCGCTCGGCGCCGGCGCGGCGGGCCGCGGCCACTGCCTCTGGCACCGGCGGCTGCGCGGCGGAGCCATATCCCGTGGTCACCGCGCCGGCCCACGAGCGCTGGAGCAGGTCTGCGGTGTTCTCGACGTCGGCGACCGAGCGCGGGTCGCTGGACCCGGCCGCGGCGAGGACGACGGCGGTGAGCGGGTCCTCCGGGTCGGCGCCGGCCTCGACCAGCCGGTCGAGCAGCACCGCGGCCAGGCGCGGGTCGGGACCCAGCGGACGGGCGGCGACCGTGCCGTCCGCACCGGCGACGGCCTGCGCGATGTCGACGTGCACGTGGTACCCGCCGGACAGCAGCAGGGGGACGACGACGGCGGGACGGCCCTCGGCGGACAGTGCGGCGACCACGTCGACGACGGTGGGGGGCTGCACGTCGACGAACGCGGCCGTGGTGACCAGGCCCGGCCGGAGCTGCTTCGCGGCCAGCGCCAGCTCGGCGATCAGCCGTCGGCCGGTCGGGTTGCGCGTGCCGTGCGCGCAGGCAATGAGCACCGGTCGGCCCCCTCGCAGTGTCCCGCCGCGAGCCTGCGAGTGGTGGGGGGCGAGGGGGTCCTTTTTCACAGGGCGCGGGTCATGCCGCCGTCGACGGCGATCATCATCCCGGTCAGGTAGGAGGCGGCGGGGGAGAGGGCGAACGCGGCGACCCGGCCGAACTCCTCCGGGCGGCCGACCCTGCGCAGCGGGATGCCCGCCTCGGTGCGGGCGCGCGCCGCCGCGGCGTCGCCGGAGGCCGCCTCGATCTCGGCGATCCGGTCGGTGGCGATCGTTCCCGGGAGCAGGCCGAGGACCCGGATGCCCTTCGGTCCCAGCTCGTCGGCGAGCGCCTTCGCGGTCATCGCCAGCCCGGGGCGCAGGCCGTTGGAGATCGCCAGGTGACCGATGGGCTGCCGCACCGAGATGGAGAGCACGAAGGCGATGACCGCGCCCTCGTCCAGGTGCGGGACGAGTGCCCGGACCAGCCGCAGCGGACCGAGCAGCACGCTCTCCACGCCGGCCCGCCAGGCGTCCTCCGGCGTCGTCAGCACGGTCCCGGGCGCGGGCCCGCCGACCGAGACGAGCACGCCGTCGACGGTCCCGAGCCGCTCGCGCGCCTCGGTGACGAGCCGCTCGGCCGCGTCGGGGTCGGCCAGGTCGGCGGGGACGCCGGAGGCCGCCGACCCCAGCGAGGAGACGGCGGCGTCGACCGACTCGGCGGACCGGGAGCTGATCAGCACCCGGGCGCCGTCGTCGACCAGGGCGCGGGCGGTCGCGAACCCCAGCCCCCGGCTCGCGCCGGTGAGCAGGTAGCCGCGACCGCCCAGGCCCAGATCCATCAGGCGGCCGTACCGCGCAGGGACCGCAGGACGTACTGCATGATCCCGCCGTTGCGGTAGTAGTTCGCCTCACCGGGGGTGTCGATCCGGACGCGCGCGTCGAACTCCACGTCGCCGGCCTTCACCTTCACGGTCCGCGGGATCTCGCCGTCGTTCAGCGCGGTGATCCCGGTGATCGTGAACTCCTCGTCGCCGGTCAGGCCGAGCGACTCCGCGGTCTGGCCCTCGGGGTACTGCAGCGGCAGCACGCCCATGCCGATGAGGTTCGAGCGGTGGATGCGCTCGTAGCTCTCGGCGATGACGGCCCTGACGCCGAGCAGCGCGGTGCCCTTGGCCGCCCAGTCGCGCGACGAGCCCGAGCCGTACTCCTTGCCGGCCAGCACGACCAGCGGGATGCCGGCGTCGATGTAGGCGCGCGAGGCGTCGTAGATCGTCGTCGTCTCGCCGGTCAGGTGGTTCTTCGTGACGCCACCCTCGGTGCCGGGGACCAGCTGGTTGCGCAGCCGGATGTTGGCGAAGGTGCCGCGGATCATGACCTCGTGGTTCCCGCGGCGCGAGCCGTAGGAGTTGAAGTCGCGCCGGTCCACGCCGTGCTCGCGCAGGTACTTCCCGGCCGGGCTGTCGGCCTTGATCGAGCCGGCCGGCGAGATGTGGTCGGTGGTCACCGAGTCACCGAGCACCGCGAGGGTGCGGGCGCCGGCGATGTCCTCGACCGGGGCCGGCTCGGCCGGCATGCCCTCGAAGTAGGGAGGACGCCGCACGTAGGTGCTGTCCTCGGCCCACTCGAAGGTGTCGCCGGTCGGGGTGGGCAGGTTCTGCCACTGCTCGGTGCCGGCGAAGACGTCCTCGTAGCTGCGGCCGAACTGCTCCGCGGAGACGGCGTGGTCGATGACCCGCTGGACCTCCTGCGGCGACGGCCAGATGTCGTGCAGGAAGACGTCGTTGCCGTCCTGGTCCTGCCCGAGCGGGTCGTTGTTCAGGTCGACGTCCATCGATCCGGCCAGCGCGTAGGCGATGACCAGCGGCGGCGACGCCAGGTAGTTCATCTTGACGTCGGGGTTGATCCGGCCCTCGAAGTTGCGGTTCCCCGAGAGCACCGAGACGACGGCGAGGTCGGCCTCGTTGACCGCGTTCGAGACCGGCTCGGGGAGCGGGCCGGAGTTGCCGATGCAGGTTGTGCAGCCGTAGCCGACAAGATAGAAGCCCAGCTTCTCCAGGTACGGGGTGAGCTCGGCCTTCTCGTAGTAGTCCATGACGACCTTGGACCCGGGGGCCAGCGTCGTCTTCACCCACGGCTTGCTGGTCAGCCCGCGCTCGACGGCGTTCTTGGCCAGCAACGCCGCGCCGATCATCACCTGCGGGTTGGAGGTGTTCGTGCAGGAGGTGATCGCGGCGATCACGACGTGGCCGTGGTCGACCTCGGTCTCGGTGCCGTCCTCCATGACCACGCGGGTGGGCTTCGACGGCCGGCGCCCACTGCCGTTGCCGGTGACGGCCGTGTGCGGCTTGCCGGCCTCGCCGTTGCCGTGCTGCTCGGCGACGGGGTCCGACGCCGGGAAGGTGTTGGCGACCGCGTCGTCGATGGAGGAGGTGACGCCGTAGGGCTTCTCCTGGGCCGGGACGCCGGGCTTGCGGTCCTCGCCGCCGGTCTCGTCGTCGGCCACGTAGTCCTTGAGCGCCTCGCGGAAGGCGGTCTTGGCCTCGGTGATCGCGACCCGGTCCTGCGGGCGCTTCGGGCCGGCGATCGACGGGACGACGCTGCCGAGGTCCAGCTCCAGGTACTCGGAGAAGGCGGGCTCGCGGGAGGCGTCGTGCCAGAGGCCCTGCTCCTTGGCGTAGGCCTCGACCAGGGCCACCTGCTCGGCCGAGCGGCCGGTGAGCTTGAGGTAGGTGATGGTCTCCTCGTCGATGGGGAACATCGCCGCGGTCGAGCCGAACTCCGGGCTCATGTTGCCGATCGTGGCGCGGTTGGCCAGCGGCACGGCGGACACGCCCTCGCCGTAGAACTCGACGAACTTCCCGACGACGCCGTGCTCGCGCAGCATCTCGGTGATCGTGAGGACCAGGTCGGTCGCGGTGGCGCCGTCCGGGAGCTGGCCGAAGAGCTTGAAGCCCACGACGCGGGGGATCAGCATCGAGACCGGCTGGCCGAGCATCGCGGCCTCGGCCTCGATGCCGCCGACGCCCCAGCCCAGCACGCCCAGGCCGTTGACCATGGTGGTGTGCGAGTCGGTGCCCACGCAGGTGTCCGGGTAGGCGACCACGCGGTCACCCTCCTGGCGCGGGAAGATCACGCGGGCCAGGTGCTCGATGTTGACCTGGTGGACGATGCCGGTGCCCGGGGGGACGACCTTGAAGTCGCTGAAGGCGCCCTGGCCCCAGCGCAGGAACTGGTAGCGCTCGCCGTTGCGCTCGTACTCGATCTCGACGTTGCGCTGGAACGAGTCCTCGGTGCCGAAGATGTCGGCGATCACCGAGTGGTCGATGACCAGTTCGGCCGGGGCGAGCGGGTTGATCTTCTGCGGGTCGCCGCCGAGCTCGGCCATGGCCTCGCGCATGGTGGCGAGGTCGACGATGCAGGGGACGCCGGTGAAGTCCTGCATGACCACGCGGGCCGGGGTGAACTGGATCTCCTGGTCGGGCTCGGCCGACGGGTCCCAGTTGGCGATCGCCCGGATGTGGTCGGCGGTGATGTCCGCGCCGTCCTCGGTGCGCAGGAGGTTCTCGAGGAGGACCTTCAGGCTGAAGGGCAGCTTCTCGGAGCCCTCCACCGCGTCGAGTCGGTAGATGTCGTAGTCGGTTCCGTCGACCGAGAGCGTCGACCGGGCTCCGAAGCTGTCCTTGCTGGCTGCCACTCTTCTGCGCCTACCCCTCGATGGTTCGTCGCGGCTGGTTCGTCGCGCTCGTGTCCACCCCCGATCATCCCAGCTCACGCAACAACGCACCGGGTGAGGCGACCCTTACCGTGGACGGCGTGACCGGCGCCGTCCCCGAACCGTTGCCCACCTGGCTGACCGCCGCCGAGCGGATCACCGCGCTCACCGGCGCGGGCATCTCGACCGACAGCGGCATCCCCGACTACCGGGGGCCCGACGGGGTGTGGACGAAGAACCCCGAGGCCGAGAAGCTGGCGACGCTCTCGTACTACGTGTCCGACCCGGACATCCGGCGGCGGGCCTGGCTGATGCGGCGCGACATGCGGGCACTGCAGCCACGGCCCAACGCGGGGCACGCCGCGCTGGCCGACCTGGAACGGCAGGGGCGGCTGCGCACGATCGTCACGCAGAACGTCGACGGGTTGCACCAGGCGGCGGGTTCCTCGCCCGAGCGCGTGGTCGAGGTGCACGGCACCGTGCACGAGGTGGAGTGCCTCGGCTGCCGGGCGCGCACCACGATGGACGAGGCGCTCGAGCGGATGGCGGCGGGTGAGCCCGATCCTGCCTGCCTCGAGTGCGGCGGCATGCTGAAGTCCGCGACGATCAGCTTCGGGCAGGAGCTCGACGGCCGGACCATCGATGCGGCGGTCGAGGCGGCCCGCGACTGCGACGTCTTCCTCGCCGTCGGCACCTCGCTGCAGGTGTGGCCCGTCGCCGGGTTGGTGGAGGTCGCGGCGCGGGCGGGCGCCCACGTCGTCATCGTCAACGCCGAACCGACGCCGTACGACGACGTCGCCTCGCTCGTGGTCTCCGAGCCGATCGGGACGTCGCTTCCGCGGCTCCTGGCACGCTGATCGGCGTGGCAGACGACCAGGACCTCACCCACGTGCTCGACCGGGTGGCCGCCGAGGCCCGCCCGCTGGCCGAGGACGACCAGGTGGCCGATCCGGGGGCGGGCCCCGACCGATTCGCGCTGGCGCTGTCCGAGCTCGACGGCACCGAGCACGTCGCCGGCGACGCCGATGTCGGCTTCGAGGTGCAGAGCGTGGTCAAGGTGTTCGCGCTCGCGACGGCGCTGCAGCACGTCGGGGAGGAGGTCTTCCGGCGGGTCGGTGTCGAGCCGTCCGGTGACCCCTACGACTCGCTGGTCCAGCTCGAGCGGGAGCACGGCATGCCCCGGAACCCGTTCATCAACGCGGGGGCGGTCGTCGTGACCGACGTGCTGGTGGAGGCGACCGGTTCGGCGGACGCGGCGCAGGCCGCCGTGACCGATCTGCTGTCCGACCTGGTCGGGGAGCGGCTCGAGCCGGACCAGGAGACGGTCGAGAAGGAGCGCGCCGGCAGCTCCATGAACCTGGCGATGGGGCACCTGATGAGCTCCTTCGACAACTTCACGCACCCGGTCGAGGAGGTCGTGGACGTCTACGCGCGGCTGTGCGCCTTGCGGGTGACCACCCGGCAGCTGGCCCGGGCCGCCCGGTTCCTCGCCAACGACGGGGTGGACCCGAGGACCGGGAACCGGGTGCTGACCGAGCCGCTGGCGCGACGGGTCAACGCGGTGATGATGACCTGCGGCACCTACGACGCGGCCGGCCAGTTCGCCTACGACGTGGGCTTCCCCTGCAAGAGCGGCGTCGACGGCGCGGTGATGGGCGACGTCCCGAACCGGTTCGGCATCGCCGCCTGGTCGCCCCCGCTGGACTCGGCCGGCAATTCCCGGGCCGGGCGGGCGGCACTGCACATGCTCAGCGAGCGGCTGGGGCTGTCGCTGCTGTAGCCGGCGGCTAGCGTGACGGGCACCACGTCGAGCGACCGGTGGGACAGCCGGCCGCGACCCTCGGGAGCCCGGCATGCGCGTGCCCTTGACCACCCGCGACTTCCTCGACCGTGCGGAGCTCGTCTACGGCGACCGGGTCGGCATCGTCGACGAACCGGCGCAGCCGGCGCCGTCGCTGGGTGAGGTCAGCTACCGCGAGGTGGCGCGGCGGGGCAGGGCGCTGCAGGCGGGGCTGGACTCGCTGGGGATCGGGCCGGGCGAGCGCGTGGCGATCGTCAGCCACAACGCCGCACGGCTGCTCGAGCTGCTGCTCGCGGTGCCGTCGTCGGGCCGGGTCGCGGTGCCGATCAACTTTCGGCTGTCGCCCGAGGAGGTCGAGTACATCGTCGGCCACTCCGGGGCGCGGGTGCTGCTCGTCGACCCGGAGCTGGAGACGTCGCTCAAGCGCGTGCAGGCCGAGCACCGGTTCGGCACCGGCGAGGAGTACGAGCAGTTGCTCCGCTTCGACGCCGAGCCCCGCCCGTGGGCCGAGCCGGACGAGGAGGCGACGGCCACCATCAACTACACGTCCGGCACGACCGCCCGGCCCAAGGGCGTGCAGATGACCCACCGCAACCTGTGGGTCAACGCCGTCACCTTCGGCATGCACATGCAGGTCAGCGACCGCGACGTCTACATGCACACGCTGCCGATGTTCCACTGCAACGGCTGGGGGCTGCCGTACACGATGGCCGGCCTCGGGGCGAAGCAGATCGTGCTGCGCAAGGTCGACGGCCCCGAGATTCTGCGCCGTGTCGAGGAGCACGGCGTCACGCTGATGGCCGGCGCCCCGGCCGTCTGGAACGCGGTCCTCGACGCCGCGGCCGACTGGGACGGCGAGATCCCCGGCAGGGACCGCGTGCGGATCATCGTGGCCGGTGCGCCTCCGCCGTCGAAGACCATCGCGCGGGTCGAGGCGGAGCTCGGCTGGGAGTTCAACCAGATCTACGGCCTCACCGAGACCGCACCCCTCCTCACGATCAACCGGCCGCGGGCGGAGTACGACGGCCTGGACGCCGAGGAGCGCGCGAAGCGGCTGTCGCGGGCCGGCGTGCCGGCGCTCGGCACCCGCCTGTCGGTCAGCGAGTCGGGGGAGGTCCTGGCGCGGGGCAACACCGTGCTGGCCGGTTACTGGGAGAACCCGGACGCCTCGGGCGAGGCGCTCGAAGGCGGCTGGTTCCACACCGGCGACGGCGGATCGATCGACGACGGCGGCTACGTCACGATCTCCGACCGCAAGAAGGACGTGATCATCACCGGCGGGGAGAACGTCTCCTCGATCGAGGTGGAGGACGCCGTGTTCTCCCACCCGGCGGTGGCGGAGGTCGCCGTCATCGGGGTGCCCGACGACAAGTGGGGCGAGATGGTCACCGCGATCGTCGTCGTCACCGAGGGCGAGCAGGTGACCGAGGCGGACATCGTCGCCCACTGCCGCGGGAAGATCGCCGGCTACAAGATCCCGAAGCGGGTGGAGTTCCGCGACGAACTGGCCCGGACGGCGACCGGGAAGATCCAGAAGTTCAAGCTGCGCGACGAGTTCTGGGCCGGTTCGGAGCGCCAGGTCAACTAAGGCCTCGTCCCGGGCGCGGGCCCCTGAAGGGTGGCCGCTCCGGCTCGTCACCTGGTCGTGTCGTCTCACCCCGAGGGGTGAGGCGCGCTCAACGACGTCCTCCGTGACACCGATCTCCACGGTGGTGGCACCACTCCCCGGTGCCCATCGCCGAGCAGACCGGAAGAGGTCCCCGTCGTGGACAGCGCAACCCCGAACACGCACGCGTGGTCGGCACGGCGCCGTGCAGCGCTGCGCATAGGTGGCACGGCCGTCGCCGCCGCGATCCTCCTCGGGCTGACGCCGGCCGTCGCCGACGCCACCCCCCGCCGCCCCTCCGACAGCGAGATCGCCGGCGCGAAGGCCCAGGCCGACGCCGTGGCCCAGCGCATCGGCGCCCTCAACGCTGAGCTGGCCGACGCCGAGGCCGTCGTCGACGACGCCCGCACCCAAGCCCTCATCGCGCTCGACGAGTTCCAGGCCACCGAAGCCGCCGCCGAGGCCGCCCGCGCCCACGCCGAGGCAGCAGCGGCCACCGCCGCCGCCACGACCGCGGAGCTCGGTGTCGCCCGCGACGACCTCGTCGCCTTCGCCCGCCGTACCTACATGGAGGGCAGCACCAGCCCCGGCGCCGCGGCGCTGCTCACCGCAGGCAGCCCGGCGCAGCTGATCGAGCGCGCCGCGCTGCTCGAGGCGGCCGGCAGCCACCGCACCGACGTCCTCGTCAGGGTCACGGTCCTCCAGGAGCAGGCGACGGCGGCCGACGTCGTGGCCCGCGCCGCGTCGGTCGAGGCCGACAACCTGCAGCAAGAGGCGCAGCAGTCGCTCGAGGTCGCCCGCACGGCCGAGGTGAGCGCTCGCGCCCAGCAGCAGGAGCTCGTCATCCAGCAGGCGAGCGTGCAGGCCGAACTCGTCGTCGCCCAGCAGCAGCTGACGACGCTGGTGGGGGAGCGGGCCGCCGCCGAGCGAGCCGCGTCCGCCCGCAC
>NZ_HG931175.1:556601-587765 GCF_000582785.1 Candidatus Blastococcus massiliensis AP3 | reverse complement strand
CCCGCACCGGGTCCCGCGCCGGCCGCCCCGCCCGCCGGCTCGGGGAACCAGGCCCCCGCGGGTCCGGGCTCGGCCTCGGCCGCCCAGACCGCCATCGACGCCGGCATGGCCTACATCGGCACGCCCTACGCCTGGGGCGGCGGTGGCCGCCGCGGCCCCGGCCCCGGCCAGGACCCCGACCGCGGAGTCATCGGCTTCGACTGCAGCGGTCTGACCCAGTACGCCTACGGCCAGGCCGGCATCTCCATCCCGCGCAACAGCCGGGCCCAGTTCGCCTCGCTGCCGAAGGTGGCGCGCGACGCGCTGCAGCCGGGGGACCTGGTGTTCTGGGCGACCGACCCGAGCCGTCCCTCGACGATCCACCACGTCGCCATCTACCTGGGCGGCAACCGCATGCTCGAGGCTCCCGAGAGCGGCAGCGTCGTGCGGGTCACGGCCATGCGCTGGGGCAACTATGCGGGCGCGGTACGACCGTCGGCATGACAAAGGGCCCCGCCCGGCCCGCCCTTCGCACAGTTGGGGGCGGGACCCGGGACGGGGCCGACGATGAGGCGTCGGGCAGCCACGGGGGGAGCTGCCCGACGCGCCCTTCAGGCTAGCAGTCGTGGCGCCGTCAGGGCAGGACGCCGGACGGGACCAAAGGCCCTCCGGTCGGCTCGCCGTCGGCAGGCCGGAACGGCGTCCAGCGGCCGTCCAGGAACGTGTAGGACACTGGCTCCCGGGACGGCTGTGCGCCGTTCCGTCGTCGGCCTCCCCAGCACCGGGGCCGCGGCCCGGCACGACCAGGGAGCCCCGTGACGAGCGCTGCCAGCACGCCGATCGAGACCACGTCCCCGCAGGCGGGGGCGCCGGTGCCACCGTCGGTCGACGCCGCGCGGCTGGAGCGGGTGCTGTTCGAGATCAAGCGGGTCATCGTCGGCCAGGACCGGCTGGTCGAGCGCATGCTGGTCGCGCTGCTCGCCCGCGGCCACGTGCTGCTCGAAGGCGTCCCGGGCGTGGCCAAGACCCTCGCCGTCGAGACGCTCGCGACCGTCGTCGGCGGGAAGTTCGCCCGCCTCCAGTTCACGCCCGACCTGGTGCCCGCCGACATCATCGGCACGCGGATCTACAAGTCCGGTCAGGACGCCTTCGACACCGAGCTCGGCCCGGTGTTCGCCAACTTCGTCCTCACCGACGAGATCAACCGCGCGCCGGCCAAGGTGCAGTCGGCGCTGCTGGAGGTCATGGCCGAACGGCAGGTCTCCATCGGCGGCGTGACGCACAAGCTGCCCGACCCCTTCCTCGTGCTGGCCACGCAGAACCCGATCGAGTCCGAGGGCGTCTACCCGCTGCCCGAGGCCCAGCGCGACCGCTTCCTCATGAAGGTGCTCGTGGACTACCCGAGCCCCGAGGAGGAGCGCGAGATCATCTACCGGATGGGCTCCACGCCCCCGGTCGCGGAGACCGTGCTCGGCCCGGACGAGCTGCGCCGGCTGCAGAAGACCGCCTCCGAGGTGTTCGTGCACCACGCGCTGGTCGACTACGTCGTCCGTCTCGTGGTCGCCACCCGCTCCCCGCGCGAGCACGGCATGGAGGACGTCGCGACGTGGGTGTCCTACGGCGCGAGCCCGCGTGCCTCCCTCGGGCTGATCGCGGCGAGCCGGGCGCTGGCCCTGGTGCGCGGCCGTGACTACGTGCTGCCGCAGGACGTCCTGGACATCACCGCGGACGTGCTGCGGCACCGGCTGGTGCTCTCCTACGACGCGCTGGCCGACGGCGTGCCGGCCGACCACATCGTCAAGCGGATCGTGCAGACGGTGCCGCTGCCGCAGGTGGCGCCCAGGCAGAACTCCGGCGGCTTCGGCCCCGGTGCGCCGGGCAGTCCGCAGGTGCCCCAGTACGGGCCGCCGCAGGGCATGCCGATGCAGGGCCAACCCCCGCAGGGTCAGCCGATGCCCGGCCAGCAGCCCGGCCAGGGCATGCCCCCGCAGGGCGCCAACGGGCACGGAGCGCACTCGGCGTGATCCGGCGTCGTCGCGGCGCCGAGCCGCCACCGGCGGGACCGGCTCATCCCGGCCTCGTGCTGCACGACGCCGGTGACGGGACGAGCGCCGGCGCGGGTGCGCCGCCGCGGTTCACCGACGGTCCGGCCGACGTCCTGCTGCGCCGGCTCGAGCTGACCGTCCGCCGCCGGCTCGACGGGCTGCTGCAGGGCGACCACCTCGGGCTGGTCCCGGGGTCCGGCTCCGAGGCCGGAGACTCCCGCACCTACCACCCGGGCGACGACGTCCGGCGGATGGACTGGCCGGTCACCGCCCGCACCCAGGTGCCGCACGTCCGCGAGACGATCGCCGACCGGGAGCTGGAGACGTGGGCGGTCGTCGACCTGTCGGCCAGCCTCGACTTCGGCACCGCCAACTGCCAGAAGCGCGACCTCGCCATCGCCGGCCTCGCCGCGGTCGGGCACCTCACGGTGCACGGCGGCAACCGGCTGGGCGCGGTGGTGACGACGGGGGAGCGGGTGGACCGCTATCCCGCGCTGCCGGGCCGGCTGGCCGCCGAGCGGCTGCTGCGCAACGTCGTCGCCACCCCGAGGGCCGTCGGTGGCCGCCGCGGTGACCTCGCGGCGGCGCTGGAGACGCTCCGCCGGCCGGAGCGCCGGCGCGGGCTGGTCGTGGTCGTCTCGGACTTCCTCGGCGACAGCGACTGGGAGCGGCCGCTGCGCGCGCTGGGCACCCGGCACGAACTGCTGGCGATCGAGGTGGTCGACCCGCGCGAGCTGGAACTGCCGGACGTGGGTCTGCTGACCGTCGTCGACCCGGAGACCGGGCAGACGCTGGAGGCGCCGACGGGCGACGCGGAGTTCCGCGCCCGGTTCGCCGAGGGCGCGGCTGCCGAGCGGGCACGGATCGCCGCCGCGTTGCGTCGCGCCGGGGCCGGGCACCTGCAGCTGCGCACCGACCGGGACTGGCTCATGGACGTCGTCCGGTTCGTCGGCGAGCGCCGGCGCGCCGGCAGTGGGGGAGCGTCACGATGACCTTCCAGTCACCCCTGTGGCTGCTGGCGCTGCTGGTCGTCGCCGCGCTCATCGCCTACTACGTCTTCCTGCAGTGGCGCCGGAAGGCCTACGCGGCGCGGTTCACCAACGTGGCGCTGCTCGGGTCCCTGGTGCCCAAGCGGCCGGGCTGGCGCCGGCACGTGGCGTTCGGCCTGGTGGCGCTGGGCATCGGCACGCTCGTCGTGTCGCTGGCGAAGCCGAGCACGGAGGTGCGGGTCCCGCGCGAGCGCGCCACGGTCATCATGGCCGTCGACGTCTCGCTGTCGATGGAGGCCCGCGACGTCGAGCCGAGCCGCTTCCAGGCGATGCAGAAGGCGGCGAAGGAGTTCGTCGACGTCCTCCCCGAGCGGATCAACCTCGGCCTGGTCAGCTTCGCGGGCACGGCCACCACGCTGGTGCCGCCGACCACCGACCGCGAGCAGGTGCGCGGCGCCATCGACAACCTCGACCTCGCGGAGTCGACGGCGATCGGCGAGGCGATCTTCACCTCGCTGACCGCGATCCAGAACTTCCAGTCGACGCTGGAGGAGACCGGTGAGGAGGCAGCTCCCGCGCGGGTCGTCCTGCTCTCCGACGGCTACCCGACCGTGGGCCGCGACGAGACGCAGGCGATCGACGCCGCGAAGGACGTCTCGATCCCGGTCTCGACGATCGCGTTCGGCACCGACTACGGCACCCTCGACATCGACGGCGACACGGTCGCGGTGCCGGTCGACCGCGCGACCCTGGAGCGGATCGCCGACGAGACCGGCGGCAGCTACAGCGAGGCGGCCAGCGCCGAGGAGCTCGAGGACGTCTACGCCGACCTGGGCAGCCAGATCGGCTACACGACCGAGCCGCAGGACATCAGCGCGCGGTTCGTCCGGGTCGGCGTCCTGGTGCTGCTCGTCGGGGCCGCTCTCAGCCTGCTCTGGACCAACCGCCTCGTGTGACCCGCGGACTTCCGGTACCGAAAGTCCGTCCCTCTCGGGGAACTCTCGGCACCGGAAGTGCTTCAGCGGGTGGGGTCGAGGACGAGCTTGCCGGTGGTGCGGCGGGCGAGCAGGTCCTGGTGCGCGTCCCGGACGTTCGACAGCGGGTACCGGCCGCCGGCGACCGGCTGCAGCGAGCCGTCGGCGGTCATCGCCAGCAGGTCGGTCATGGCGGCGTCGAGCATGTCGGGCCGGGCCATGCAGTGGGCCAGCCAGAACCCGATGACGGCGCGGCTCTTCTGCATCAGCGCACCGGGGGGCACCGACGGCGTCTCCTGTCGTGCGGCCATGCCGTAGGTGACCAGCCGGCCGAACGGGGCCAGCGCCGAGAGCGAGCCGGAGAAGACGTTGCCGCCGGTCATCTCGAGCACGATGTCGACCGGCTTGCCGTCGTTGGCCTCGCGCAGGGCGGCGGCGAACTGGCGCGGGTCGTCGTCGGCCAGGGCCGGGTCGACGGTCGAGTGGGCGCCCAGCTCCTCGGCGAGGCCGCGCTTCTCGGCGCTGGACGCGGTGGCGATGACGCGACCGGCGCCCCAGCGGCGGGCCAGTTGCACGGCGATCGAGCCGACCCCGCCGGCACCGGCGATGACGACGACGGACTCGCCCTCCGCGAGGTGCGCGCTGGTGCGCAGCAGGTGCCAGGCGGTGCTGCCCTGCAGGACCAGCGACAGCGCCTGCTCGTCGCTGACGCCGTCCGGCACGGCCCAGGTGAGCCGGTCGTTGGCGGCCACCTTCTCGGCGTAGCCGCCGCCATCCAGCAGGCCGACGACCCGCTGCCCGCCGCCGACGGGGGTGCCGACGAACTCGGCGCCCGGGATCAGCGGCAGCTGCTGGGCGGACAGGTAGGAGTTCTCGATCTGGTGGGTGTCGGCGTAGTTGATGCCGGCGGCGGAGACGTCGTGCAGGGTCTGGCCCTGCCCCGCCTCCGGCTCGGGGACGTCGACGACGTTCAGGACCTCGGGTCCACCGAATTCGGTGATCTGGACTGCGCGCATGGGAGTGAGGCTATGACCTGCTCACGCTCGAACGTCATTCCGGCCGGTCCCGCCGGTCAGCCGCCGGCGAGCCGCTGCAGCCGGGTGGTCAGCGCGGTCCGCCGGTCGGCGTTGCCGTGCAGGTCCACGTACCGCTGCCCGAAACCGGCCAGTAGCGTGTCGTCCAGCCGGCGCACGGCACCCGGGGGATAGCGGTAGTCCATCCGGGCGGTGATGCCGCTGTCGTCGACGCCGCGCAGCACCTCGCCCAGCTCCACCAGGCTGGTCACGCCCAGTTCGAGGAGCAGGCCGGAGATCCAGGTGTAGTGGTCCGGGCGCGACCAGCCGGCGTCGGCGTACTGCCCGGCAAGGAACGCAGCCAGCTCCCGGGGCGCGATCCGAGGGTCGTCGGGGTCGGCATCGTCGGCCTCGTCGCCGGGAACCGGTGCCCGGAGGCGCTCGCGGATCGCGGTGAACTGCTGATCGGCCAGCTCCAGCAACCCGGCGGCCAGGGTGAACCGGCGGTCGAACTCGGAGGCGTGCTCGTCCGGCACCGTGCCCTTGTAGCGGATGTCGTGCTCGAACTCAGCCCACGCGTGCTGCAGCACGGTGCGCACCTGCACCTGCACCACGCGCCCGACCAACTCCGGCAGCTCGACCGCCCGGTCCGGGTCCACGCCGATCAGCAGGTGCCGGCTGGAGTAGCCGAACCGGCCCTGCTGCGCGGTCCGCCGCCCCATGTCGCGATCGTCGATCACCCGCACCTGCGCGGCCAGCAGCTCGGCGACCGCTTCCACGTCGCTCTGCACGTAGGTGATCACCCGCACGCCGATCTGGTCGGTGATGTCTCGTGCCGGGTCCGGGTAGGCGGGCACGCCGTCGACCGTGCGGGCGGCCTTCTCCGCGAACGAGGCGATGGTCTTGGTCCGCCCGGTCACCGACAGGTAGTTGATCCCGGCGTCGTCGAGCACGCCGGTGATGAGCGCAAGCGCCTGAGCCCCCGCGATCAAGGTCTCGGGCCGGCTGTCGGCGTACGCCTGGATGGCCTGCTGTACCGGGTCGGCCGCGGGTGCAGCGACCCGGGGGCCGGGCTGCAGGTCGGGCGGCAGGGTCGGGGTGACGATGGCGCCGCCCGCCGCGTCGCCGTAGGTGGTCACCTGGTCCGGTCGCCGGACGGCGATCCATCCCACGTAGGCGCACACCACGGCGTCGACCTGGTCCTCCGCCACGCGCAGCTCGCTCTTGCGGGTGGCGTCCTGCACCTGCTGCCGCAGCGCGGCGAACGGTGCCCCGAGGTCGAGCTCGACCACCGCGCCCAGCAGGTCGATGAGCAGCAGCAGCTCCGCGCGCATCTGCTCGAGCGCCCGGCCCGGCTTGTTCTTGTACTTCAGCGTGCGGCCCAGCCGGAACAGCGCCACCGTCGCCGCGTGCGGGTAGACCTCGATCGCCCGGCGGTCGCGGCCCGAGCGGGGGTCGAGGTCCAGCCGCAGGCGCCGGCCGATCCGCCCGCCGCGTGTGTCGCCATCGGTGAACTCGGGTTTGCCGGTGTTCGTCGGGTGCGCCCCGGCCTCGAACCTCGCGAAGTCGGCGTTGAGCGCCCGCTCGGCCTCCCGGTTGCCGGTGGCGTTGGTGACCACCAGCGGGGCGTCGATCGCCACGATGCAGGGGCCGGCGGTGAACGGGGCCAGCGCGGTCTCGATCTGCTCGTCGGTGCGCACCGCGCTGACGTGCACGAGCCGGCCGGCGTCGTCCAGCACGGCGAGGCCGGTGGGTTGCTTGAGCCCCCAGGCGAGGTCGATCCCGATGTGCTGCACGGGGTCAGCTTGCCCTGTTCCGCACCTCGTCGGCGTCAGCCTCCGGCTCGGGGACGTCGACGACGTTCAGGACCTCGGGGCCACCGGATTCGGTGATCTGGACTGCGCGCATGACGGTGAGGCCATGGCTTCGCCTCGGGCCGGGCGGACGTCCATCCTGATCAGGCGAGCAGCCGAACAAGTTCCTCGGCCGTCCGTTCCATGCCGAGGGCGTTCGGGTGGAAGGACCCGGTGCTGGAGGCCGGATCCGTCAGCAGCCCCCGGACCCAGGGTTCGGTGGAGTCCAGGCCGTGGTCGCGGCTCGCTTCCGACATTCGCACGAGTTCGGCACCCGACCGCTCGGCAGCACGGACGTAGGCACCCTCCAGGGCCGTCCTTATCCGCTGGAACAGGTCGCGCTCCGCCTCGTCGAACCACGCTCCGCCGCTCGTTCCTCGGCCGATGACCGTCAGGTAGTCCACGAGCACGACGCGGGCGTTCTCCGTGCGGGCGGACACGCCCTCCACGATGCGGACCAGTCCGGACTCCGCCGCCTGCACCATCTCGGCCGACGGCTCCGTCAACCCGTCGGGGAAGCTCTGCGCGAGGAACCGGCTCGTCGGGTGCGCGGGGTCCAGCCTCCGGAACGCGGCGAACAGCATGGAGCCCGTGTAGTTCAGGTCGTTGCCGCCGGCGGTGATCGTCACGACGTCGGCGTTCCGCGGTACGCCCTCGATCTGCGGCGCGTAGACCTTCCCGGAGACCGTCCTCTGCGGCTCGTCGAGGATCGTGGCGGTGGTGGCGCCCGACACGGTGAGGTCGACGAGCTCCGCGCCGAGGCGCGCAGCCGCCAGGTGGGGGTAGTTGCGCCCCGACCGTCCCGCATCCACGTCGACGATCGGCGGGATGAAGGGGCCCGCTGCGAACGAGCTGCCGAGGGAGACCACGGTGAGCGCCACCTGGAGAGCCTCGCACCGCGGGGTTCAGGACCGGGGCAGGCGGTCCAGGACTTCGTTCTCCAGCTCCGCCCAGCGGCGGACACGCTCGCGGACCTTCTCGAGGTCCTCCTCGGACAGCTCGTGGGCTCCGTCGGCGGTCATCCGGAAGACGTCGATCGGCCCGCCGACGCTCGGCGCGGTGATGCGGAGGGCGTCGAGGACGCGCACCGCGGCCAGGACGCCGTGGTCCACGTCGCGCTCGGCCATGCTGAAGTGGGACAGCAGGGCTCCCGCCTGCTGGGCCATGGCCGAGCCGCTGCCGATGGCGTGGAAGCCCAGGTCCTCGTAGCGTCCGACGAGCCCGTGCGGGTCGATGTCGACGATGAACGGTTCGCCCCGCGAATAGCCGGCCACCATCACGTACGTGGCCGGGGTGGCGCCGGAGGTCTCCTGGGCGGGCACGTGCTCGATGAAGTTGTCGTAGTGGTGGCGCAGGAGAGGGACGATGCGCTCCTGCAGTTCACGGCCCACGTCGTCGGCACCCAACACCGCCGCAGCCCCTCGGTCGAACTCGCCTTCGAGCTCCACCAGGACGGCGCGGGCACCGCTGCCGCCCCACGCCGCCGTCTCTCCGAACGGATGCAGCTTCTGCGCGGGGTAGCTCAGTCCGCGCGCGGGGTCGGTGATCTGCGAATCCGCTGCCAGCACCACTCCGTCGGCGCATTTCAGCGCGAGTACGACCGTCATGCGGCCGATCCTGCACGGCGCCGACCGGTGCCGCCCGCCGGTGACCGATCCCAGCGGTGTCCCGTGCTCGGGGTTCGGCGGCGAGGACCGGCGAGAGCCGGGCGTGACAGTCGCTCCCATGTCCGGCGTACGTCCGCGTACCGGCCGGTACCGGGAACCGTTGGCCTGTTCAGCCGCTCGGGTGGCCAGATCGGAGCATGCGGTGGGCAGCGAGTTCGCGTGTCGGGCGGGCGGTTCCGCTCACGGCTCCGGCACCGCTGATCTGATCCTCGCCGCTAGCACCGCGTCCTCGATGGCCGCGATGCTGAAGGTGACGTCGGCCGCGTCGAGGAGCAGGGACGTATGCGTCGCCGGTACGAGCCGGTGGCTGCTCGTGGGAGAGAGGTCGGCCAGGCCGTCCTGGGCAGCCGGCCAGCCGGCGTGACGGTCGCCGGCGGTGGCAGTGACGACGATGAGCGGCACGCTGCCGATGGTCGTCAGGGCCTGCGCCTGTTCGAAGAGCTCGGGGTAGGCCGCCACCTCGTCACGCTCGGCACGCAGCTGTCGCGGGCCCCAGGCGAAGGCCTGCAGCTGCGCCTGGGCTGCGGATGGGAGGTCCGCCGGGGGACCGGAGTCGATCAGCGGGCCGGCACCGAGGCGGACCAGGGAGGGCAGCAGCGCCGTGGCCCGCCGCAGGAACGCGTAGCTCCCCGGGTAGTCGGGCAGTGCGGTGAACTGGTGCGGGCTCGAGGAGTCCAGCAGGACCAGGCCGGCGACGTCGTCGGGGTACTGCGCGGCGTAGACCATCGAGTACGTGCCGCCCACGGAGTGCCCAGCGAACACGTACGGGCCGCGCTCGCCCGCCCGGCGCAACAGCGCGTGCAGGTCGGCGGCCACCTGCACGCCGTCCTTCGGTCCGGGCGCGCTGTCGCTCCACGCCTGGCCTGCCCGGTCGTAGGAACAGACCCTCGTGGTCCCGGCGACCGCGGGCTGCACCAGTCCCCAGGTCGCGGAGGTCTCACCCATCCCGCCCAGCAGCACGACGGGCGGGCCGCCCGAGCCGGTGCAGGACAGGTGCAGCCGGTGGTCCCCGACGTCGTACAGCTGCCCGGGCATGGGCGGTGGGTCATCGGCCAGCGCCGTCCGCAGGGTCGCCGCGCCGCCACCGACGGCGGCGAGCAGGAGCAGAACCAGTGCGGGCGACAGGAACCAGAACGAGGCGCCAAGACGCATCGACCGCACGGCACGGGTAGCCGTCCAGGCCGTGAGCGCCAGGAGGAGAGGTGGCCACACCCAGCCGGCACCGGTCAGTGACCTGTCGTCGGGTGCCACGACCAGGAGCGCCGCTCCGAGGAGGCCCAGCCAGGCCGCCGGCACCGCCGCCCACCACTGAGGGCGGTCGGTGAGCGCGGACGCTCCGACGGCGAGGACGGCCCAACCCAACGACAGGCCCAGCAGGCCCGCACCGGTGAGCACGTGCTCGGGTGCGCCGGCGACGATCCCGAGGACGAGCGCGGCCACGGCGAGGGGGCCGAGGACGACCGAGCCGGCCACCACCCAGGCCAGGTGACGGCCGGAGGAGCCATCGCCGTCCTGCCGCCCCGGACCCTTGGCGGCGGATGAGGTGCTCGTGGGTGGGGCAGCGGTCGCGGGCACACCTGGACACTGGACTGGTCGCGGTCACGGCGCCAGGACGCGCGGTTGACGATTCCGGCCATGCCGCCCGGTACCGTCACCGGGTGCCCGCACTCGACGTCGTGGTGGTGTCCTTCCCGTCGGCGCAGATTCTCGACGTGACCGGCCCGCTGGAGGTCTTCTCCAGCGCGACCCGCCTGGTGTCCGGGGCGGAGTACCGCACGCGCGTGGTGAGCACCTCGGGTGGGCCGGTGCTGGCCAGCTCCGGGCTGTCGTTCGGCACCACGCCGCTCGCCGAGGTCGGGACGCCGGTGGATACGCTCGTGGTCGCGGGCGGCCGGGACACGGACGAGGCGTGCGCGGACGAGGAACTGGTGGGCCACGTCCGGCGACTGGCGGGCGGCGCCCGGCGGACCACCTCGGTCTGCTCGGGGGCCTTCGTCCTGGCGGCGGCCGGGTTGCTCGACGGCCGACGGGCCACCACCCACTGGGCGGAGTGCGGGCTGCTGGCCACCGCGCACCCGTCGGTGTCGGTCGACGGCGATGCCATCTACGTGCGCGACGGCGACGTGTGGACCTCCGCCGGTGTCACCGCCGGCATCGACCTGGCGCTGGCCCTGGTCGCGGACGACCACGGCGCCCGCGCGGCGTCGGCCGTCGCTCGGCACCTGGTCGTCTACCTGCGGCGGTCCGGCGGGCAGGCGCAGTTCTCCACGCTGCTGGCCTCCCAGGCAGCAGAGAGCGATGCAGTGCGCGAGCTGCTGGCGTGGCTGCCGGACCACCTCACCGCGGACCTGACCGTGCCCGCCCTGGCCCGGCGCGTGCACCTGTCGGAACGTCAGTTCGGCCGGGTGTTCAAGGCCGAGCTCGGCGTGACGCCCACCCAGCACGTGGAGGAGCTGCGGCTCGACGCGGCCTGCCGGCTCCTCGAAACCACCAGCCACGCCGTCGAGCGCATAGCGCGCACCTGTGGGTTCGGGGTGCCGGAGACGATGAACCGTGCCTTCCGTCGCCGACTGAACACCACTCCGGGAGACCATCGGCGCCACTTCGGTCACCTCGCGAGGCACTAGCTCGCCGCGCGAGGTCTGGTCCGGAGGCGGCGAGGGTGGCCGTCCCGCGGGGACGACCACCCTCGCGCTGATCGCGTCGGCGACGTGACGTCCGCCGCCGTGTCGGTCCGCAGGATTGCGGCGACCGGCAGCTCAGCTCAGCGTGTCGTCTGCGCCTCGCGCCGCGGGAGGACCCAGTCGGGCCGCACGTAGTGGCAGGTGTAGCCGAACGGGATCTTCTGCAGGTAGTCCTGGTGCTCCTCCTCGGCCTCCCAGAACGGGCCGGCGGGGGTCACCTCGGTGACGACCTTGCCGGGCCAGATGCCGGAGGCGTCGACGTCGGCGATCGTGTCCTCGGCGACGCGCTTCTGCTCGTCGCTCAGGTAGAAGATCGCCGAGCGGTAGCTGCGCCCGATGTCGTTGCCCTGCCGGTTCTTCGTCGACGGGTCGTGGATCTGGAAGAAGAACTCCAGGATCTCCCGGAACGAGATCACGTCGGGGTCGAAGACGACCTCGACCGCCTCCGCGTGGTCGCCGTGGTTCCGGTAGGTGGCGTTGGGGGTGTCGCCCCCGGAGTAGCCGACGCGGGTGCTGATCACTCCCGGGCGCTTGCGCAGCAGTTCCTGGGCGCCCCAGAAGCAGCCCCCGGCGAGGATCGCGGTCTCAGTGGTCACGTGTGTGCCTCCCTCTGTGTCGAGCACGTCGAGTGAACACCGCGACGCCGCCCGGTGTTTCCGAGCCGTCCGTCGACGCCGCCGGACAGGCCCGAAGGGGAGCGGCACGTGGCACCATCCGCGGATGGCCGAGCCAGAACCGCACCGTTTCGTCGCCCGCGTCATCGAGGAGGCGGCGAACAAGATCCACGACGACGACGGCGCGCAGCGGTTCGGGTTCACCGGCGCCCTCGTCCCCGGGGTCGAACTGTTCGCCCGGATCACCACGCCGCTGGTCGCGGCCTGGGGCGAGGAGTGGTTGTCGGGGGGACAGGTGGACGTGCGCTTCCGCCGGCCGGTGTACGACGGCGAGGACGTGCTCGTCGACCTCAGCGACGGGCAGCTGACCGTCACGGGCCCGGACGGCGAGGTGCGGGTCGTGGGGTCGGCCGCACGCGCCGCCGACCGTCCCGATCTCAGCGGCTTCGCCGAGGTGGCCGGCGCCACCGAGCTGCTGACCGACCCACCGCTCGGACCGATCGGCAGCGTCGCCGAGACGGTGACCGTCGAGTAGAACGCGTGGTACCTCGACGCGGTCGGCGAACCGCTGGCGCTGTACCGGGACCATTCCTGGGCCCACCCGGGGATGCTGCTCAAGGGAGTCCACCGGCTGCTCACCCGCAACGTCGCGCTCGGGCCGTGGATCCACACGATGAGCGACTGCCGCTTCCTCGGAGTCGCCCGGCTCCCCGCTCTGATCACCTCGCACGGGCGGGTCGTCAGCGTCGGGCGGCGGGGCAGGCACGACGAGGTCTGTTACGACGCGCTCGTCATGGCCGACGGGAACCCGGTGCTGCACGCCCGGCACACCGCCCTCTACCGGCTCGACGCCGCAGCCTGACGTCTCCGGGCGCGGCCGCCGTACGCGTGCCCGAGCGCCTGCTGCGCATCTCCGTTCCCACTCCGTAGCCTGGCGCCGTGCCTCCCACGAGCCGGGGCCGCAGATTGCGGATCGCCCGCCTGCCGGATCAGGCGCGGAGGGCGATCGCCGGCGCCGGCCCGCCGACGGAGCCCTTCTCCCTGCGCGCCAAGCCCAGCCAGGTCGATGCGGCCACCGCGCGCTCGGTGCTCGCACTGGCTCTCCGGATGGGGGAGTCGATGATGGCGGTCGGGGCGTCGGCGGCCGACGTGACCGCCATGGTGCTCCGCGTGGCGGCGTCCTACGGGCTGAGTGACAGCCAGGTCGACGTCACCTTCACGTCGCTGACGATCAGCTACGCCCCGGACGACGTGACTCCGCTCGTGCTGATGCGCATCGTGCGCCCGCGCGGACTGGACTACACACGGCTCCAGGGGATCACCGAGCTGGCGGCAGCGATCACGACGGAGGGTCTGGGGCCGGAAGACGCGCACAGTCGGTTGGACGAGATCCTGTCCGCGCCGAGCCCCTACCGGCGGCCGATCCACGCACTCGGCTGGTCGGGGGTGGCGGGCTGCGTCGCCGTCACGCTCGGTGGCGGCTGGCTGGTGGCCCTGGTGGCGGCGGTCACCACGGCCGTCATCGAGCAGACGATCCGCGCGCTGGCTCGGCGTGGGCTGCCGATGTTCTTCCAGCAGGTGGTCGGGGCTGCGGTGGCCACCGGGTCGGCCGTCCTCCTCGTCGTGGTGGAGGTCGAGGTCCGCACCTCGCTGGTCGTCGCCGCGGGGATCGTCGTGCTCCTGGCCGGCCTCTCCTTCGTGGGCGCTGCCGAGGACGCGATCAACGGCTTCCCGGTCACCGCCGCGGCGCGGGCCTTCGAGGTGCTGACGCTGACGACCGGCATCGTCGTCGGCATCGCCGCGGTCCTGGACATGGCGCGGCGGGCGGAGGTCCCGCTGCGCGTGCTCGATCCAGCGACGTTCAGCGTGGCGTTCCCCGTGGCGCTGGCCGCCGCCGCCGGGATGGCCGGCTTCTGGGCGGTGGCGTCCTTCGCCCGCCCGCTCGCCGTCGGGGTGGCCACGGCGGCCGGTGCGCTGGCGTGGACGACGTGGTCCGCGGCTGCCGCGTTCGGTGTCGGCCCGGCAGTGGCGAGCGCGGCGGCGGCCGTCCTCGTCGGGTTCTCCGGTGAGGCGCTGACGGATCGGCTGCGCATCCCGCCCCTGCTCGTCGCGATCTGCGGCATCGTCCCGTTGCTGCCCGGGCTCGCGATCTACCGGGGGCTGTTCGAGATCGTCGTGGAATCCGACGTCCCGGGCGGACTCAGCAGGCTCGTCGGAGCCGCGGCGGTCGGGCTGGCCCTCGCCGCCGGTGTCGTGCTGGGCCGGTACCTCGGCGGACCGCTGCGCGGGAGCCTGGACCGCTTCGACCGACGGGTGCGCCGCCGGTGGACCGTCAGGTCCGACAGCTAGGCCGAGTACCGCGCGACGATCGTCCGCACGGCCTCCTCGACCGCACGGACTTCCTCTTCCTCCGTGATCGCCCAGGTGGCGTGGACCGGGCGGCCCGGACGATCGGGCTGGCGATCATGGCGCGGCACCGTGCGGAGGCGGTCTCGATCGACCCACCCCTCACGCGAAGGAGCGACGTCATGCACGACACCAGCCCCCGGACGGCCGACGGCAAGGTGCTGTGGCACTTCTCGATGTCGCTGGACGGGTTCGTCGCGGGACCCGGTCACGGCATGGACTGGATGCCCGCCGCGACCAACCGCCCAGGTCTCGTCGAGGAGTACCTGGAGACGACGGGGGCGGTCCTCGGCGGGCGCGACGGGTGGGACGCGTTCCCCGCCGCGGGGGCCGTGTACGGGGGTGCGTGGAGCGGGCCCGTCTTCGTGCTCACCCACCATCCCGAGGACGCCGAGCCCGCCGACGGGGTGACGTTCCTGAACTGCGACGTCGCCGAGGCGGTGCAGATCGCGCGGCGCGCCGCGGGCGGCAAGAACGTCGAGGTGCTCTCCCCGTCCATCGGCAGGCAACTCCTCGACGCCGGCCTGCTCGACGAGATCGATCTGCACATCCTGCCCGTGCTGCTCGGTGACGGGATCCGGCTGTACGACGCGCCTGGCGGGGCGCCGGTGCCGCTGGAGTTCGTCAACGGCGACCCGGTGGAGGAGATCAACCTCCGTTATCGACCGGTCGGCCGGAGCGGCGGCTGACTCCGCCCCTGCCCGGAACCCGCATTGGGTGCTCGCTCAGTGCGCGGACGTCGCGTGGGGCGCGGTGAGGGCGAGGAAGGTGCCGGCCAGCCGGCGACCGAACTCGTCGTCGACCGGCTGTCCGGACAGGGCGACCCGCGCCAGCAGGGGAGAGAGGAGCAGCTCGACCAGCATGCCGACGTCGGTGTCCGGAGGTAGCTCGCCGCGCTCGATCGCCCGCTCGAAGGGCAGCCGCATGAACGCGGTGTCCTGCCGGGCCAGCTCGTGCAGCCCGGCGCGCAGTTCCTGGTCATCGGCCGTGGCGCGGGTCTGGACGAACGCCACTGTCGTGGGGCTCCGGAACAAACGGGTCAGGCCCCGGACGAGGGCCTCGATGTCGGCGGCCAGGCTGCCCTCGTCGACCCGCGGGTAGTGCTCGAGCTCGCCGGTGACCAGCACGTCCTGGACGAGCTGGGCCTTCGTCGTCCACTGGCGGTAGAGCGTGGACTTGTGGACGCCGGCGGCGGCTGCGACGTCGTCGAGGCGCAGCCCGGCGTAGCCCTCGGCGACCAGCAGACGGCGGACGGCGGCGTGGACGTCCTGGCGGACGCGATCACTCAGTCCCCGCGGCCGTCCGCGGCTGCTCGGCGCGCTCACCCGGGCAGCGTCGCACGGCGGGCCGCGCGTTCCAAGATTTTCTGCGACAAGCCGTTGCAGAAAATCACTCGCGCTCGCTAGCTTCACGGGGGAGTGAGGTGCCTCAGCAGCCTGCCGTGCAGGTCCGCACCGCCGCCCCTCGCCACAGCCGTCGTCCGAACCAGGGAGTACTCGTGCAGCTCGACAACGTGTCCGCCATCGTCACCGGAGGCGCGTCCGGACTGGGGGCGGCCACCGCTCGCGTCCTCGCCGCCCGCGGCGCCAAGGTCGTCGTCGCGGACATCGCCGACGACAAGGGCAAGGAGCTCGCCGCCGAGATCGGTGGCCAGTTCGCCCACGTCGACGTCACCAAGACCGACGACATCATCGCGGCGACGGAGCAGGCCAAGAAGCTCGGCCCGCTGCGCGTCCTCGTGAACTGCGCGGGGATCGGCTCGGCCAGCCGGACCGTGGGCCGCGGCGGCTACGAGACCGCCTTCGACCTCGACACCTTCCGCCGGGTCCTCGAGATCAACACCGTCGGCACCTTCGACTGCATCCGCATCGTCGGCACCGCCATGGCGCAGGAGGAGCCGCTGGAGGACGGCGAGCGGGGCTCGATCCTCAACACCGCCTCCGTCGCCGCGCTCGACGGCCAGATCGGGCAGGCCGCCTACTCCGCGTCCAAGGGTGCCGTCGTCTCCATGACGCTGCCGATCGCCCGCGACCTCTCCGCCATCGGCGTGCGGGTCAACACCATCGCCCCCGGCCTCATCGACACCCCGATCTACGGCTCGGGCGAGGCCTCCGAGGCGTTCAAGGACAAGCTCAAGCGCGACGTGCTCTTCCCCAAGCGCCTGGGCTACGGCGAGGAGTTCGCCACCCTCGCCGTCGAGGTGCTGGCCAACAGCTACATGAACGCCGAGCTGATCCGCCTCGACGGCGGCGCCCGCCTCCAGCCGAAGTGATGCCGAGCCGGGGGTGCGGTCGCTGACGGCGGCCGCACCCCCGGCCGGTTCCCGTCCGATCGCAACGACCGAACGTTCGACTCACCGAGGGAGTGGACTGTGTCCGACGAGGTGCTCCTGGACCGCCGGGACGGCGTCCTGATCATCACCATCAATCGCCCGGAGGCGCGCAACGCGCTGAACAAGGCGGTGGCCGACGCAGTCGCGGCCGCCGTCGACGAGCTGGACTCGTCGGACGAGCTGCGCGTCGGCGTCCTGACCGGCGCCGGCGGGACCTTCTCCTCGGGGATGGACCTGAAGGCCTTCATGCGTGGCGAGACCCCCAGCATCGAGGGCCGCGGGCTGTGCGGGATCACCGAGACCCCGCCGCGCAAGCCGCTGATCGGCGCCGTCGAGGGCTGGGCGCTGGCCGGTGGCTTCGAACTGCTGCTCGCCTGCGACCTCATCGTCGCCGCCGAGGACGCCCGGTTCGGTGTTCCCGAGGTGAAGCGATCACTGGTCGCTGCCGGTGGCGCTGCGCTCGCGCTGCCCCGCCGGATCCCGCAGTCGATCGCGCTGGAGCTGCTGCTCACCGGCGACCCGATCAGCGCTTCCCGGGCGGCCGAGGTCGGCCTGGTCAACCGCGTGACGGCGTCGGGGGAGGCCCTCGACGGGGCGCTCGCGCTGGCCGCGACCATCGCGGCGAACGGACCGCTTGCCGTGGCCGCCACCAAGCACATCGTCCGCTCGGCCCCCGACTGGACGTTCCAGCAGGGCTGGCAGGAGCAGAGCAAGGTCATCGGGCCGGTGTTCGCCAGCGAGGACGCGCGCGAGGGCGCGACCGCCTTCGCGGAGAAGCGTGCACCTCAGTGGAAGAACCGCTGAGGCTCCGCCTGAACCCCTAGTTCCTCCGCGACGGGAGGAAGTGGTCCGGGCCGTCCCGTGTGGACGGCCCGGACGTCAGGCGACGTCGGTGCGGGCGCCGGCGAGGTACTCGCGGACGGCCGGCTCGGGCACCCGGAAGGACCGGCCGACGCGGACCGCGGCCATCTCCCCGCCGTGGACCAGGCGGTACACGGTCATCTTCGAGACCCGCATGATCGCCGCGACCTCGGTCACGGTCAGGAACGAGACCGCGGGACGCGGAGCCGGGCGCTGCATCGGCTGGCCGGCGGCCATGGGGTGACCGGCCATGGGGCGGGCGGCCATCGGGTGCTGGACGGCGGGACGCGGGCCGGGGACGGCGGGGCGCTGGACGGGGCGCGAGCCGTAGGCGGCCGGCCGGGCGAGAGCAGGAGCGGCGGAGCGGTGGGGAAGGGTCACGTCGGTCTCCTCGGGGTGGCCGCGCTGGGGCGGGGTGGTCTCGGCACCAGCGACGTTGTGCGCCTGTGCTGCTACCGACAGTAAGTGCACGTCCCTGCCGTCACGAGAGTTACATCGGACGAGACGGACCGGTCCGCTTCGGCAGAAGTTGGCCTAGGCACCCGGCACCGGCCGCCCGGGGTCCACGGCCGGGGCTCGGAGGTCGAGGGAAGTGGGTTGCGCGGCCCGCGGTGCCGACGCGAGGGTGTCGCCGTGAGCGATCTGGGCGTGGACACGCAGGTGGAGCAGGTCGACGAGGGGCGCTTCCGGGCCACGCCGTCGCCGGAGTGGGACATCTGGGGGCCGATGGGCGGCTACATCGCCTCCTTCGCACTACGGGCGGTCGGCGCCACCGCGCACGATCGGGTGCCGGCCGCGTTCTCGTGCCACTACCTCGGGGTGGCCCGCCCGGAACCGATCGACATCGAGGTGCACCACGTCAAGCCGGGGCGCGTCGCGAGCTCGTCGACCGTCGCGATCACCCAGAACGGGAAGCCGATCCTCAACGCGCTGGTGTGGGCCGTCGCCGAGAACGAGGGCCTGGAGCACGACGAGACGGTGCCGCCCGACGTTCCCGGGCCGGACGAGCTGAAGTCCATCGAGGAGCTGGTGCCGGCGGGCAGCGGGCCTCCGTTCCCCTTCTGGAACAACCTCGAGGGGCGCCCCGTCGCGTGGGAGGACGCTCCGCCGGACGGCCCTCGCCCGGCGGTGTGGCAGGAGTGGCTCCGGTTCCGGACGACGGCGACGTTCCCCGACCCGTGGACCGATGCGGCCCGCTCGGTGATCCTGATCGACCTGCCCAGCTGGCCCTCGGCCCACCGCCCCCATGCGTGGCAGCGGCCGGCCTACATCGCGCCGACCCTGGACCTGAACGTCGCCTTCCATCGCCCGGCCACCGAGGAGCCCTGGCTGCTCTGCGACGGCTCCGCGCCGGTCTCCACCCGGGGGATGTTCGGCTGGCGCGCCAACGTCTGGTCACCGGGCGGGACGCTGCACGCCTCCGGTGGCGGCCAGTGTCTCTACCGTCGCCGCCCTTCCTGACCGACCGCGACCCCCGGCTCGATGCAGGACGGTTGTTGCCCAAAATGCTTCGAGCATGAAATCGTCCGGTTATGCCGTGGGTCACCCCCCGGCGTCCTGTCGCGCAACCGCCGAGGAGGCGTCGTTCCCGTGTCGTTGAGTCACACAGAGGCCGTGGCAGAAGTCACCAGCCCAGGGCAGATGTTCGAGCTGGCCTCCTGGACGCGGCCTGACGGCGTGACCTACGACGTCTTCAAGCACGCGCCGCAGAGCATGCGCGAGATCTTCGCGCTCGCCCGCGCCCACGGGGATGCGCCCTACCTCGTCTTCGGGGACGAGCGGCGCACCTTCACCGAGACCTTCGCCGAGGCCGACGCCTTCGCCGCCGCCCTGGTCGAGCGCTACGGCGTCAAGAAGGGCGACCGCGTCGCGATCGCGATGCGCAACTACCCGGAGTGGGTCGAGGCGTTCATCGCGATCCTCTCGATCGGTGCCATCAACGTCTCGATGAACGCGTGGTGGACCGAGGACGAGCTCGACTTCGCCCTCGAGGACTCGGGCGCGACCCTGATCGTCGCCGACGAGCAGCGGGCCAAGCTCGCCGCCGCCTCGGCGCAGCGGCTGGGGGCGCGGACCGTCGTCGTCCGCGCGTCCGCCCCGGTCGAGGGCGCGGACAGGTGGGAGGACGTCGTCGTCCCCGGCACTGCGCTGCCCGACGTGACGGTCGAGTCGGAGGACGACGCGACCATCCTCTACACCTCCGGCACCACGGGCCGTCCCAAGGGTGCGGTCTCCACGCACCGCGCGCTGGTCAACACCGTCATGGGCTTCCTGGCCCGGGGCATGGTGGCCGCGCTGGTCACGCCCCCGGAGGACCCGGACGCCCCGCCCGGGGGCGCGATCCTCGCCGTCCCGCTCTTCCACGTCACCGGCTGCGTCGCCGTGATGCTGGGGTCGCTGGTCGCCGGCCGGAAGCTGGCGATCATGTACAAGTGGGACCCCGAGGCCGCGCTCAAGCTCATCGAGAGCGAGCAGCTCAGCGCCTTCGTCGGTGTGCCGACGCAGAGCATCGACATGCTGCAGCACCCGCGGTTCAACGAGTACGACACCTCGAGCCTGCTGTCGGTGGGTGGTGGCGGCGCGCCCACGCCGCCGGCGCTCATCGCCAACATCGACAACTCGTTCAAGGCGGCCAGCCCCGGCTTCTCCTACGGCATGACCGAGACCAACGCGCTCGGCCCGAGCCTGGCCGGGCAGGATGCGCTGGAGAAGCCGATGGCCGCCGGCCGGGTGCCCCTGCCCATGCAGGTCGAGATCCGCGACCCCGCCACCTTCGACGTCCTCCCGGTGGGGGAGCGCGGCGAGATCTGGTTCCGCGGCGTCAACCTCATCCGCGGGTACTGGAACCGGCCGGACGCGACCGCCGAGACCATCGTCGACGGCTGGCTGCGCACCGGTGACATCGGGCACCTCGACGAGGAGGGCCTGGTCTACGTGGACGACCGGCTCAAGGACATGGTCCTCCGCGGCGGGGAGAACGTGTACTGCGCCGAGGTCGAGGCCGCCATCTACGAGCACCCCGCCGTCATGGAGGCCGCCGTGCTCGGCGTGCCCCACGAGCGGCTGGGCGAGGAGGTCGCCACGGTGATCGTGCTCAACGACGGCGCCTCGCTGACCCAGGACGAGCTGGTGGGATTCCTGGGCGAGCGGCTCGCTTCGTTCAAGATCCCGACCGTGATCGACATCCGCACCTCGCCGCTGCCGCGCAACCCGGCCGGCAAGTTCATGAAGCGCGACCTGCGCGGGGAGCTCGCGTCGCAGGCCGGATAGCGCGGCTCGTCGGCGCGGCACCCTGGCCTCGGACGTCCCGAGGTTAGGGTGCGCAGGACATGCTGAGGACTCCGCCGCGCAAGCTCAGCGTCGCCGTCACCCTGGTGCTGCTCATTCTCACGGTGGGGCTGGCGGTCCTGACCTGGCAGGTCAACGCCGAGAGCGAGCAGAGTCTGCTGCGCCGTCAACTCGCCCAGGTGGGGACGGTGCTCGGGAGCCAGGCCGCGGTCCTGCAGGTCCAGTTGGCGGACCTCGGTGCCGTCGCGGTCGCCACCGACGAGGACCCGGACGCATTCGCCCGCTTCGCCGACAGCCAGTTGAGGGAGACCGGCCAGTCCCTGTCGCTGTGGCGGATCACGGACGACGAAGCCGAGCGGCTGGTCGTCCAGGGCGTGGACCCGCTGGTGCCGGAGGACGGGGCGGACGCTTTCACCGGACTGGAGGCGACCGGAGAGCTCCTGATGTTCGGGATCCTGCCGGGGGAACCCGACCGGCTGACCTACGGGCTGCGGCCGGCCGAGGGCGACGGCGACCTCCTCGTGTACGCCGAGTCGCCGCTGCCGCCGGAGCGCCGGCTGACCGTGCCCGAGGGCTCGCCGCTGGCCGGACTCGACCTCGCGCTGTACCTCGGGGACGACGTCGACCCGGACCGGTTGCTGCAGGCGACGGAGGATGCCCCCGACCCCGGCCGCTCGGAGACGACGACGGTGCCGTTCGGCGACACGACGCTCACCGTCGTCGGCGTCGCCCAGGCATCCCTGAGCAGCGCCCTGTCCAGCGCCCTGCCGTGGATCGTGCTCGGCGCCGGTCTCCTCCTCGCCCTGGCCGGAGGGGTGACGGTGGAGTACGTCTCCCGCCGCAGGGCCCTGGCCGAGCGCCTGGCCGCCGAGAACGAACGGCTCTACCGGGAGCAGCGCGGCATCGCCGGCACGCTCCAGCACGCACTCCTGCCGGCCGTCCCGGAGATGAGCGGTGTCGGGATCGCGGCGCGCTACGTCGCCGGCGTCGACGAGCTCGACGTGGGTGGCGACTGGTACGACGTCATCGCCCGTGGGCCGCACTGCTGCGTCTTCGTGGTCGGCGACATCTCCGGTCGCGGACTCCCCGCCGCCACGACCATGGCCGCGCTGCGGTTCGCCGTCCGCGCGTACGTGGCCGAGGGGCACGACATCGAGGTGGTGATGGCCCGGCTGCGTGATCTGCTCGACATCAGCACCGATCACCAGTTCGCCACCGTGCTCCTCGGTGAGCTGGACACGTCCTCCGACCGGCTGCGTCTGGTCTCCGCCGGGCACTTCGCTCCGGTGCTGGTCACCGGCGGCTCCGCGACGATGCTGGACTGCCCGGTCGCCCCGCCGGTCGGCGTGCCGGCTCCGCACCCGCCGGGCGCCACGGTGGTGCCGATCACCTCGGCGGCGACGCTGGTCGCCTTCACCGACGGGGCGGTCGAACGCCGCCGGGAACCCCTCGACACCGGCCTGGAGCGGCTGCGCGTCGCTGCGGCCGCTGCCGGCTCGCGACCGCTCGAGGGCATGCTCGACGACCTGCTGGCCGAGCTGTCGAGCGAGGGCAACAAGGACGACACGGTGCTGCTGGCGCTGCGCTGGGGCTGACTCAGCCTCGGGCGCGGAGGGCGATCAGTGCGACGTCGTCGTCCGCACCGGTCGGGGGCAGCAGGGTCATCAGCTCGTCGCACAGCGCTGCCACGCCGAGCCGGGCCGACCGGGCGAGGACGTCGACCAGCCGGGCCAGGCCGGCGTCGAGATCCCGGGTGCCGTGCTCGTCCGCGGTGTGCTCGATCAGTCCGTCGGTGTAGAGGACCAGCGTCGCGCCGGGCGGGAGGGACGTCCGGTGATCGGGGCGGGGCCGCCCGGAGAGGACTCCGAGCGGCAGGCCGATCGACTGCGAGAGGACGTCGACCCGGCCGTCGGGATGGACCAGCAGCGGAGGGGGATGACCGGCCGACGACCACCGGACGCTGTGGTTGCGCTGCGCGTCGGGGTGGGCCTCGACCTGGGTGATCAGCGCCGTCGCGAAGACCTGGTGCCCGAGGATGTCCACCGCGGCGTCCACCGCGCCGAGGACCTCCGCCGGCCCGGCCGTCCCGGCGTGACCGGCCATGCGCACCATCGCGCGCAGCTCGCCCATGGTGGCGGCGGCATCGATGTCGTGGCCCGCCACGTCGCCGATCACCACGCTGGTGGTCCCGGTCGCGTCGAGGAAGGCGTCGTACCAGTCGCCACCGACCAGCTGCGCGTCGCCGGCGGGCAGGTACCGCGAGGCGAGTTCCAGTCGGTCCGGACGCGGCAGCGCCGGCGGCAGGAGCGCCCGCTGCATGGTCTCGGAGACCGTGCGCTCCCGGGCGTAGGCGAGGGCGTTCTCGACGATCAGGGCCGCCCGGTCGGCGACGGCGGTGATCAGGTCCTGGTCGGTGTCGCCGTAGGCGGGAGAGCCGTCGACGCGCGCGACGGTCAGGACGGCGACGACCTCCTGACGGCTGGCCAGCGGCACCACCACGGCGCTGCAGACCGACAGCCGGTCCGCCGCCGCCCGCTGCCCCGGGGTGAGCTGTTCGGGTCCGGGTAGCACGATGAGCTCGGGCTTGCCGGTGACCGCAACGTGGCCGGGGCCGCTCTCCTCCCCGACGCGGCGACCGGCGTGGCGGATCCAGTCCCACAGGACGTCGAGCCCGTCCGCGTCGCGGTGCCGGGCGGAGACCGGTCGCAGGCTGCCGTCCCGCTCCACGGTGCAGACGTAGGCGAAGTCGCCCAGCGCCGGCACGGCCAGGGTGGCGATCGCCTCCCAGACGTGGGCGAGTTCCGATCCGGCGGTCAGCAGGCCGCCGATGCGGGCCAGCAACGACGCGCGGTCGGCTTCGGCGCGGGCGGCGGCCCGGGCCTCCTCCGCCGCGGCGGTGGCGGCGCGCAGGGCCACCTCCCGCGAGGCGATGGCCGCGAGGTCCTCCAGCAGGGCGACGTCGGACGGGGTCCACTCGTGCACGTCGGTGTCGACCACGCAGAAGCTGCCGAGCACGTGGCCGTCCGGGGTGTGCACCGGGAAGCCGGCCCAGGCCCGCACGCCCATGCCCTCGATGGAGGGGTTGTCCCGCGTGCGGTCATCGGCGGTGACGTCACGCGACACCAGCGGCTCGCCGCCCAGCACGTACTGGCAGAACGACTCCTCGACCGTGTTCTGCACGGGGCCGTCGACCGCCAGCCCCTGCCGGCTGAGCCAGTACGAGCGCTCGTCGTCGACCACCGTGATGAACGCCAGCGGCGCCCCGGTGAGCCGTCGGGCCAGTGCCGTCAGGCGGTCGAAGGACGACTCGGCCCCGGCGTCGAGCAGTTCCGTGGCGCGTACCGCTGCCAGCCGACCGGCGTCCGTGACGGGGGAGTCGCCCCGCGGCGGCTGCGCCGGCGGAACGGCTGCTCGTCGGGGCTGCACATACATGTCGCATCACATGATGGCAGGCAATGGGTGTAGCCGCACCAATCGAGCCGCTCCCGCGCGGCCAGACCCGTGTCGGGCGGGTGTCGGGCCGCAGCGGGCATCGACGATGCTGTCCGCAGCGCGCCCGCGTCCGGGCCGCGCCGTGCGACGTGCTGGAGGCCTGGAGTGGACGGGACACCCGACGCGCTGCTGGCGGAGGCGACGACGGTCGCCGACCTGCTGCTCGACGTCCAGACCCGGGTGAACGCGCAGATCGACGCCGCGCTGAGCGAACTCCTCCCCGAGGTCGCGCAGCGGCTGGGCGTCGCGGACGCGCCACCGGTCGACCTCGGTGGCCTGGTGAACGCCAGGATCACCGGCCTGAGCGTCGTCGTCACCCCGGCGGCGGTCGCGTCCGTCGTCCCGCTGTCCGGGGAGTCGGTCGCCACCACCCGGGTGGCCCGTGGCGCGGTCACCGACGTGCTCGGCGGCGCCGACGACCGCGTGGTCGTGATCGCCGGGCCGTGCTCGATCCACGACCCGGCCGCCGCGCTCGAGTACGCCGCCTTCCTCGCGCGCATGCGGGAGCGGCACGGCGACGACCTCGAGATCCTCATGCGGACCTACACCGAGAAGCCGCGCACCGAGGTGGACTGGAAGGGCTTCGCCTACGACCCGTTCCTGGACGGCTCCAGCCGGATCAGCGTGGGGCTGGTGGCGACCCGGATGCTCATGGGCCGGATCACCGAGCTCGGGGTCCCGGTGGCGGCCGAGCCGCTCAACGCGCTCACCCCGCAGTACGTCAACGGCCTGGTGACCTACAACGGCGTCGGCGCCCGCAACGTCACCGACCAGACCGCGCGCGAGCGGGTCTCCGGCTTCTCCTCCGTCGTCGGCTTCAAGAACTCGCCCGAGGGGAGCATCGACGCCGCGATCCAGGCCGTCGTCGCCGCCCGCGCCCCGCACGAGTTCCTCGGCGTGGACGCGCACGGGGTCAGCGCACAGCTGTCGACGACGGGCAACGACACCGGCCACGTCATCCTCCGCGGGGACAGGGCGGGCCCCAACTACTCCGCCGCCCACATCGCCGAGACCAGGCGGAAGCTCGCCGCCCGCGGCCTGCCGGAGGTGGTCGTCGTCGACGCCTCCCACGGCAACAGCCAGAAGGACCACCGGCGGCAGATCGAGGTCGTGCGCGACCTGGCCGGGCAGATCGCCGGCGGGGAGCGGGCGATCCGCGGCGTCATGGTCGAGAGCAACCTCGTGGCCGGGCGGCAGGACCTCGACCGGCGCCACCCCGAGCGGCTGACCTACGGCTGCAGCGTCACCGACGCGTGCGTCGACCTGGACACGACCGAGGTGATCCTGGCCGAGCTGGCCGCGGCCACCCGGGCCAGGCGAGTGGGTTCCGGGCGCCCCTGAGGACAGCGGGCCGCCGAGGTCGAGCCCCGTGACCGCGTGGAGCTCGACAGTCCGGCCGCCCGGCGGACGAACAGGGCCAGGCTCACCGGAGGTTCGGCGTGCCGCCGCGGCCCGGGCGGCTCATCCTGGAGACGAGTGGCCGGCTCCGGGCTAGCAGGCATTCCGAGGGAGGCACCGTGCGCGGGTCCCGTTCGCAGGCCGTACTGGGCGGCCTGCTCCTCACCTCGGTCGTCGTGCTGGGCGGATGTGGCGAGGACGAGGAGCCCGCCGGCCCGGGCGGCCCGGGGGTGGCGGCCTCCGTGGGGGACATGGAGTTGCGCAACGTCCGCCTGGACAACCCTCCGGACGGCATCTACGAGATCGGCTCGGCCGCCCTCCTCGGTGTCGCGATGGTCAACAGCGGTGACGAGGACGACGAGCTGGTCGGCGTGTCCGGCCCGGACTTCACCGGCACGGTGGTGGACGAGGATCCGGCCTCCTCCGATCCCGGCATCAGCATCCCGGAGGGGGAGACGGTGTTCACCGACGGCCCCGACGGCCCGGTCCTGGTGATCGTGGGCCTGGACGAGACCCTGCGCACCGCCGAGTCACTGGAGATCACCTTCACCTTCCAGGAGGCCGGCGAGGTCACGGTGGACGCCCCGGTCAGCGCGCCGCTGCGGCTGACGCTCGACCGTTTCCTGCGCGAGCAGGCGTCGGGCGACTGAGGCCGGCCGGGAGCCCGCCGGCCCGGACGGCCTAGGGCGGCTGATCGCTGGGTTCGAGCACCGCCGGTTCTCCGTCGGGCTCTGCTGATGCCGGCTCGTGCGCCTCGTCGATGCTGCGGCGGTACGTCGTCGCGGCGGCCACGATCGCGCCGACCACGGGGACGGCGAGGAAGAGCCCCACGATGCCGAAGGCCAGCCCCGCGGTGGTGGTGAGGAGCAGCGTGATGAGGGGTGGGAAGTTGACCGCCCGGGACAGGAGCAGCGGGGACAGGACGTTGCCCTCGATCTGCTGGACGGCGAGGACGATGAGCAGGGCCCACAGCGCGGTCGACCAGCCGCCGGCGACGAACGCGACACCCACCGCGGCGACCCCGGCCAGCGTGGCGCCGACCAGCGGGATGTACCCGAGCACGAAGGTCAGGGCGCCGATCGGGACGGCCAGCGGCACTCCGAGCACGAGCAGCCCGGCCCCGATCAGGACGCCGTCGATCAGGCCGGTGAGCGTCGAGGCGTAGAACCACCCTCCGGTCGTGGTCATGACGGCGCGGAAGGACTCCGTGGCCGGCTCCCGGTTGCGCTCGGGCAGCAGGCCGGTGAACTGCCACCACAGCTTGTCCCCGCCGGTGAGCGCGAAGATCGCGAAGAAGATGGCGATGCCGAGCACCGTGGCGACGTTGCTGAGGGCGCCCACGCCGGCGACGACGCCCGAACCGAGACCGTCCAGCACGGCGCCGACCGTGCTCTCGAGCTGATTGAGAGCCTCGCGCGCCAGCGGCGACTCCTCGGCCACCGGCCGGTCCGCCGCCCAGTCGGTGAACGTGTCCACCAGGGCCGCACCGGCGTCCACCAGTCCGGGGATGTTGGCGATGATCTGCGAGACGACGAAGTAGGCGAGGAGAGCGAAGGAGCCGAGCAGGAAGACCACGGTGACGATGGCCGCGAGCACGGGTGGCCACCCGTGGCGGCGCAGCCATCGGGCCACGGGCCACAGCATCGAGACGACCGCGAACCCCAGGACCACGGCGGTGACGACCAGCGTGACCTGGAGCGCCATCCACAGCACCGCACCGATCGCCACCAGGATGACCAGGAAGCGAGCGGCGATCCCGGCACCCCGGTCGAGCCACAGCGGGTAGGGACGGCGGTCGTGGGCCGGCGTCGTCACCCCGTGAGAGTAGGACCGGCCCCACGTCGTCGCGGCCCGACACGGTCGCCACGTGCCGCGCAGGTCGTCAGGGTTCCGGCGAGCCCCGGGGCGCCCGCGGAGCGACGATTCCGTGCATGTCTCGTCGACGTCGGGCCGTGCGGCGCTGGGCGCCGATGACCGCCACGTCGGCGGGGCTGCTGACCTGGAGCAACCTCGTCGTCCCCGCCCTGCCGCCGTCGACCGGTGTCCGCGCCGTCGTCAACGTCGCGGGGACAGCCGGGCTGGTGCTGGCCGCGCGCTCGGCCGGGCTGACGTGGGCAGAGCTCGGGCTGAGCCGCTCGACCTGGCGCACCGGGGCGCGGTGGGGCGGTGCGCTGCTCGGCGTGGCCGGCGCCGGCTACCTGATCGCCCTGGCCGTCCCCGCCGGACGTGGGGCCATCGCGGGGTTCGCGCCGGACGGCGTGACCACCGGGGAGGTCGCCGCCCGCGCGCTCGTGCTGATCCCCCTGGGGGTCGTCGTCTGCGAGGAGGTCGCCTTCCGGGGGGTCCTGCTGGCGGTCGCGCGGCGGCGGCTGCCCGTCCGCTGGGCGGCGGTGGTGACGTCGGTGGTCTTCGGCCTGTGGCACCTCAGCACGGCGTTCGACGACGCCCGGTCCGCGGCATCCCCGGTGCTCACGAGCGGCTCCGTCGCCGGCACCGTCGTCGGCACGGGCACCGGGGGACTGGTCCTCGCCTGGCTGCGGCTGCGCAGCGACAGCGTGCTGGCACCGGTCGGTCTGCACCTCGGCACGAACAGCCTCGGTCTGCTGGCCGCGGCGGCAGCGCGCTGAGCGGAGGTTGGCGCCGTCGTCCCCGCGGGTAGGAGCGACCGCATGGCATCTGTACTGGTCAGGCCCCGGTCCGGCAAGGTTCTCGCGGGGGTGTGCGCAGCCCTGGCGGACCGGTTCGGGATCTCCCGCGGGCTGGTGCGCGTGGCCTTCGTGCTGTTCGGCCTCTTCGGGTTGGGCGAGCTCGCCTACATCGTCCTGTGGATCCTCATCCCGAAGGCGCCGTCGGCCGGCCGCGCGGCCTGACCCGGATGGGGGCGGGGCGGTGACGGCGGGCCGTCCCGGCGGGAGGATGAGCTGATGACCCCGCTCCGCTGTCCCGCGGCGTGAGCACGAGGGTGTCGTCCGGCCGGGCGGAGGAGGACGCCGCGGTCGCCCTGCTGGACCGGCGCGGATGGCGGACGTTGCGCGCGGACGCGACCGGCCTGGTCGTGGCGACCCTGTTCGCGCTCCTGGCGATGACGCCGTCCCTCCTGCCCCGGGGCTGGTTGTTCCAGGGGATCGTCAGCGGCCTGTCCGCGGGGATCGGCTACGGCCTCGGCGTGCTGCTGGCCTGGCTCGTCCGCCGCACCGCGGCCTACCGGCGGGCGGCCGGCCGGATCGACCGCGTGGTGCCCGAGCGGGTGCGGCGCGGGGCGTGGGGAACCCTGCTGGCCGGCATCCCTGTCGCGCTGCTCGTCGTCCTGGTGATCGCCGCTGACTGGCAGCGGGAGACCCGCGAGCTCGTCGGGCTGCCGCCGGAGACCAGCGCCGGTTGGCTGCGCGCGGCGCCGGTGATCGTCGTCCTCGCGGCTCTGCTCGTGGCGCTGGGCCGCGGTCTCCGGTGGATGGTGCGCGGGACCGCCCTGCTCCTGCGCCGGTGGCTCCGCCTGCCGCCGCGGGTGGCGCTCGGGATCGGCGTCGTCGCGGTGCTGCTCCTGACCGCGGGGGTCGTCGAAGGCGTGGTCCTGCGCTGGGCGCTGAACACCGCCGATGCGAGCTTCAGCGTCAGCAACGAGCGCACGCCCGAGGGGGTGACCCGGCCGGAGCTCGCCGAGCGATCCGGGTCCCCGTCCTCGCTCTCGACGTGGGACACCCTGGGGCACTACGGCCAGGACTTCGTGGCCGGAGGGCCGTCCCGCGACCGGATCGCCGAGGCCTCCGGCCTGCCCGAGGACGACGTGCAGGTTCCCATCCGCGTGTACGTCGGACTGGAGGGCGCCGACGGGTACGCCGCCCAGGCCGAGCTGGCGGTGACCGAGCTCGAGCGCACCGGCGCGTTCGACCGGGCCGTGCTGCTGGTGAACACGACGACGGGCACCGGCTGGGTGAACCAGGCCGCGCCGGAGGCTCTCGAGCTGATGTACGGGGGCGACGTCGCGACCGTGGCGACGCAGTACTCCTACCTGCCGAGCTGGATCTCCTTCCTCGTCGACAGCAGCCGGTCGAAGGCGGCCGGCCGCAGCCTGTTCGACGCGGTGCACGCCCGCGTGCAGGAGGTCCCCGAAGACCGGCGTCCCCGGCTGCTGGTGTACGGGGAGAGTCTCGGTTCGCAGGGCTCGGAGGCCGCATTCGACGGACTGCTCGACATCCGCGAGCGGGCCGACGGCGTGCTGTGGACCGGGCCACCGAACAGCAACGAGCTGTGGGCGCAACTGGTCGAGCGTCGCGATCCGGGGACGAGGGAGATGGATCCCGCCTACGCCGGCGGTCTCGTCGTCCGGTTCGCCGACGACCCGGAGGACCTGCGCCGTCCCGACGGACCGTGGCTGGAGCCGCGGGTCGCCTACCTCATGCACCCGACCGACCCGGTCGTGTGGTGGTCGCCGGACCTGCTGTTCTCGCGCCCGGACTGGCTCGTCGAACCCCGTGGGAACGGCGTCAACCCGGCGATGAGCTGGTACCCGGTCGTCACCTTCTGGCAGGTGAGCGCCGACCTCACCAACGCCGACTACCCGCCGATGGGGTACGGGCACAACTACGCCGATCAGCTGCTGGACGCCTGGGCGGTCGTCGCGCCGCCGCCCGGCTGGACCGTCCCGGACACCGACCGCGCCCGCCGGGTCTTCCTCGACTGATCCCGGTCAGGCGATGGCCCCGGCCACCCACTCCGCGGCGAGCCGGCGGGCCCGGACGAGCGGGTCGTCCGAGGGGAGGCCCGAGGTCGTGGCGGCGCGCGCGAAGCGGTTCAGCACCCCGTCGTAGAGCAGCAGCAGGCTGTCCGCCACGTCGTCGGGATCCCGCGCGCCGGCGTCGGTCGCCAGAGCGCGCAGGCGCTCGGCGAGCAGCCGCGAGTCGGCATCCAGCCAGCGCTGCCCGGGATGGCCGGGCGGGAGCTCGGTGGCCGCCGCGAGGAAGCCGCAGCCTCGCCGGTTGCCCTCCCGGCGCCGGTAGAGGGCCACCGCGTCGAAGACCGACAGCAACCGGTCGACGGGGTCGGCCAGGCCGGCGAGCACCTCGTCCCACGTCCGCCGCCAGGCCTCGTGCCGCTGCTCCAGGTACGCGGCCACGAGGCCGTCCTTGCCGGCGAAGTGGGCGTACATGGTGGCGGGGGCGACCCCGGCCCGCGCCAGGACGGCATCGACCCCGGTGGCGGCGATGCCGGACTCGTAGAACAGCTCACCGGCGGCGGCGAGCAGGCGCTCGCGGGCCGGTCGAGCTGCCAGGTCGGGGGACACGGGCCTAGTGTAACGATCGTTATGACGAAACGATCGTTACAGCGGCATTCCTCCGGCTCCCTGGTGGTGGCGGGGCTGGCCCTCATCGCGGTGACCTACGGCCTGGCCCGCTACGGCTACGGCCTCTACCTGCCGCAGTTCCGCGCGGCGTTCGGTCTGTCCGCGGGCGCCGCCGGGGTCATCGCGGCAGGCAGCTACGCCGGCTACTGCGGGGCCGCCGTCCTCGGTGGCCGGCTGGTCGGCAGCGACCGGGCACGCGGCGCCCTCTGGTTCGCCGGTGGCAGTGCC
>NZ_HG931175.1:432587-556576 GCF_000582785.1 Candidatus Blastococcus massiliensis AP3 | reverse complement strand
GGCCATGGTCTCCGCCGTCGCCGGCACGGTGCCGGCCGCGGGGGAGCCGCGGGCGCAGGGGGTCGTCAACAGCGGGACCGGCGCCGGCGTCGTCGTCGGCGGGCTCCTGGTCCTGGCCGTCCCCGGCGCCTGGCGCTGGTCGTGGGCCGGTTTCGCCGTGCTCGCGCTGCTGGCCACGGCCTGGGTCGACCGCCGCGCCCACTGGCGCGGTCCGGCGGGCAGGCACGCCGGGGCCGGGACCCCCGCTCGACGACTGGGTCGCCCGCTGGCCGCGGCGGTCCTGGCCGGGGGCGGCTGTGCCGGGGTCTGGACCTTCGGCCGCGACCTGCTGGCCACCGACGGGCAGCTGCCCGACCGCGTGACCGGACTGCTCTGGTGCGTCCTCGGTGGCGCGGGGCTCCTCGGCGGGATCAGCGGAGTGCTCGTCCAGCGCGTCGGCCTGCGGGCGGCCTGGGCCTCGACGGTCGCCGTCGCGGGCGCGAGCACTGCCGTGCTGGCCGCGTGGCCCGGCGCCGCGCTCCCGGCCGCGCTGGCCCTCGGCTGCTTCGGCGGCTCCTTCGTCGCGCTGAGCGGCGTGCTGCTCGCCTGGGGTGCGCAGCGTTCCCCCGCAGCGGCACCCGGGGCGGCGGCCGTCCTCTTCATCGCGCTGACGCTCGGCCAGGCGGGCGGAGCGGTGCTGCTGGGGAAGATCGCCGACGCGACCAGCGCGCCCGTCGCGTTCTCCGTCGCGGCGGTGCTGCTCCTGATGTCCGCCGCGGCGGCCGAGCGACGGCCGCGACGCGTCGCCGGGGGAGCGGAGGACCGGAGTCCGGGCCGCGGCCGGAGCCTCTCGGGCGCACCGACGGCGACGCCGGCCGGACCGCCGGGAGGCCACGGGGCCGCGTTCCGCATGGTCTAGGGTGACTCGAATTCTAGAACCGCGATCTAGGAGCCGCTCGTCGTGTGGACCCGGGACACTGCGCCCCCGCGCCCAGGTGACCCGCTGACCGTGACCGAGCGCGCGACGCTCGTGCTCGCGCCCAACGCCAACGCCTGGACGTTCGAGGGCACCAACACGTGGGTCCTCGCCGAGCCGGGGAGCGACGTCTGCGCGGTGCTCGACCCGGGGCCCGACGACGACGCGCACGTCGCCGCGATCCTGGCCGCGGCCGGCGAGCGCTGCGTCGCCGCCGTCCTCGTCACCCACGCCCACCACGACCACGCCGAGCTCGCCCCCCGGCTGGCCGAGCTCACCGGGGCGCCCGTGCGCGCGGCGCATCCGCGGCTCACCGACGAGCCCCTGCAGGACGACGACGAGATCCGCGTCGGCGCCCTGACCGTCCGCGTCCTCTACACGCCCGGGCACACCGGCGACTCCGTCTGCTTCCTGCTCCCGGACGAGGGCAGCGTGCTCACCGGCGACACGGTGCTGGGCGGCGGCTCACCCATCGTCAAGCCGGGCCGGCTCGGACAGTTCTTCGACAGCCTGGACCGCCTCAGCGAGGTGCTGGCGGCACCCGGGTCGATGATCCTGCCCGGCCACGGGCCGGTCCTGACCGACCCGCTGGCCCAGATCGAGCGCCGGCGGAAGGCGCGGCTGCGACGCGTGGACCAGGTCGTCGGCGCGCTGGCCGAGGGGGTCGAGGACCCGGAGGACCTCGTGGACCGCCTCTATCCCGACCTCCACCCTGACCTGCGGGACGCCGCGCGCATCTCCGTGGACGCCGTGCTCGCCCACGTCCAGACCACGCACTCCTGAGCCCCAGCCATCCCGTTCCGACCTGAGGAGAACCCTGCCGGTGACGTCACCTCCGAAGCCCGCCCCCGTACCCACGCCGGAGACGCAGCCCTTCTGGGACGGCTGTGCCGCCGGGGAGCTGCGCATCCAGCGGTGCACCTCCTGCGGTCGGCACGTCTTCTATCCGCGGCCCGCGTGCCCGCACTGCCACTCGACCGAGCTCGAGTGGGTGGTCAGCGACGGCACCGCCACGCTGCACTCCTACGTGATCAGCCACCGGGCCGCCCCCGGGTTCGCCGGTGAGGCGCCGTACGTGATCGCGATCGTGGAGCTCCCCGAGGGCGTCCGCATGATGACCAACCTCGTGCAGGTGGAGGCCGACCCCGAGCAGTTGCCCCTGGACATGCCGCTGCGCGTGGTGTTCGAGCCGCGTGGCGACGTCCACCTGCCGCTGTTCGCACCTGCCGGGAGTGCCGCATGAGCGCCAAGGACGACATCGTCATCATCGGCGCCGCCGAGACCGACCAGCTGGGCAAGCTGCCGCACATGTCGACGCTGAGCCTGCACCTCGAGGGTGCACGCAACGCGCTCGCCGACGCGGGTATGACGCCCGCCGACATCGACGGCATCGCGACGGTCCAGACCCCGGGGCCGGTGGGCATCGGCCACGCCCTCGGCATCGAGGCGCGGTGGCTCGACGGCACGGGCGTGGGCGGGACCTCGTTCCTCTTCCACGTCCGGCACGCCGCTGGAGCCATCCGCGCCGGCCTGGCCGAGACCGTGCTGATCACCCACGGCGAGTCCGGCCGGTCCCGCATCGACCCGCCCGCCTGGGGACGCAGCCCGCAGTCGCTGCAGGGTCAGTTCGAGGCGCCCTACGGCGTCTTCGGCCCGCCGACGGCCTTCACGCTGACCGCGCTCCGCTACATGAAGGAGACCGGGACGACGCTCGAGCAGCTGGCCGAGGTCGCCGTCGCGCAGCGCCGGTGGGCGAACAAGAACCCCCGGGCCCTGATGCAGGACCTGGTCACCGTCGACGACGTCCTCAACTCGAAGATGATCGCCTGGCCGTTCACGCTGCTCATGTGCTGCCTGGTCACCGACGGCGGCGGCGCGCTGGTCGTCACCACCCGGGAGAAGGCCGAGGCCCGGGGCCACGACAAGCCGCTGGTGCACCTGCTCGGTGCCGGTGAGGGCGCCGACTCGCCGATGGTCAGCCAGATGCCCGACCTCACCTCGTTCGGCGCCTTCAAGCGCTCGAGCGCCGCGGCGTTCGCCGAGGCCGGCATCACGCACGCCGACGTCGACCACCTGATGATCTACGACGCCTTCGCCCACGTGCCCCTGTACGGGCTCGAGGACGCCGGGTTCGTCGGTCGCGGTGAGGCCGGCGCGTTCGTCGCCGACGGCCACACCTCGCCGGGCGGGCGGCTGCCGCTGAACACCAACGGCGGCGGCATGTCGTACACCCACACCGGGATGTACGGGATGTTCGCCATCCAGGAGGCGGTCCGTCAGGTGCGCGGCGAGGCGGCCGCGCAGGTCGAGGGCGTGGAGCGCAGCGTCGTCATGGGCAACGGCGGCATGTTCATGGCCGGCGCGACCCTCGTGCTCGGGAAGTCGCCGCGCTGACCCGGACGGCCGGCCGTCGCCCCGCGGGGCGACGGCCGGCCACCGGCGGTGGCCTACGCTCTTCTAGAACGATGTTCTAGCTCGCTGGAGGGGAGACCGCATGCCGCGCGAGGTCGGGTCCGCTCCGGGGCGGAGCGCCTGGAAGTGGAGCCGCACGGGCGAGACGCGCCGCGTGCTGCTCGACGCGGCCCGGCAGGTGTTCGCCGAGCGCGGCTTCGCCGACTCCAGCGTGGCCGACGTCGTCGAGCGCGCCGGCTCCAGCGTGGGCAGCCTCTACCACCACTTCGGCGGCAAGAGCGAGCTGTTCCTCGCGCTCTGGGAGGACTGGCAGAGCAGCCAGGAACAGCGCGCGGCCGAAGGCGTGGCCGCGGCTCGCCGGGCGGGGGAGGAGCGCCCGCTGGCGCTGTTCGTCGCCGGTGCCCGCGGCTTTCTCCGCGGGTCGTGGGAGGGGCGCGGCGTCGGCAGCCTGTTCGTCGACAAGGACGGCCCGCCCGGCTTCGAACTCATGCGGCGCACCCGCGGACACCAGTGGCTGCGACAGAACTCGCTGCTCCTGCAGGCGCCCGACGACGCCATCGGGCGGGTATCGGTGGCGGTGCTGACGACGGTCATCGGCGAGGCCGGCCGCGAGGTCATGGCCAGCCGCACCCGGCGCGAGGCCGAGGCCATCGTGGACGCCGCGGTCGAGATGATCGAGCGACTCGGGGTCTTCTCCGACGAGGCCGACCCGCCGGCCGCCGGCGACGCCGGCCCGGAGGAGGCGGACCCCCTCTGGGCCGGCGAGGCCGCGGACCTGCCGGACGCCGGCACGGCGACGGCCGGCGTCTGACCCGGGTCAGCGCGGCGCGCCGACCTCCGCGCGGCCGCGGTCGATCACGACGGTGCCGTCGCCCCGGAGGGTGCGGAACACGACGTTCTCGGCGTCCTGGCGCCAGATCCGCACGGTGAGTGCGTCGCCGGGGAGGACCGGCGAGCTGAACCGCCCGGACATGGCGCGGAACGAGCCGACGTCGCCGTTCATCGCGGACATGAGCAGGGCACGGCCGGTGATGCCGTAGGTGCACAGCCCGTGCAGGATCGGCCGCTCGAAGCCGGCCCGCGCCGCGAACGCCGGGTCGGAGTGCAGCGGGTTCCGGTCACCGTTGAGGCGGTAGAGCAGTGCCTGCTCCGGCCGGGTCTCCAGCGTGACCTCCCAGTCCGGCGCGCGATCGGGCTCCGCCCAGTCGTCGGCCGGCGCCTTGTGGTCGGACTCGACCTGCTCGCCGCGGATGAAGATCGAGCTGCGCGTGGTGATCAGCGGCGCCCCGTCGGCGTCGACGGCCGAGGACGACGTCGTGACCAGGGCACCGCTGCGCTTGCCCTCCATCGACTCCACCCGCGCCTGCGCGCGCAGAGTGCCCTCCACGGGCAGGACCCGGTGCAGCCGGATCTCCTGCTCGGCGTGCACGAGCATCGCCCGGTTGAACTCCCCGATGCCCGGCCCCGGGGCCTGGGCCAGCAGGACGCCGAAGGTCGGGAGGACCTGCTGCTCCACGCCATGGCTGTTCTCGGTGGTGAACTGCAGCTCCTGGCTGGGGTCGCCCAGTCCGGCGCCCACGCCGACGGCGTAGAGCAGGGCGTCCTTCGACGACCAGCTGCGCTCGTGGACCGGCCCTTCGCGACCGATGGACGACAGGTCCAGTGCCATGGGGCATCCGCCTCTCCTCGACTTCCGGCGCAGGTCCGCGCCGCCCGGCCAGCATGCCGCACCGGCGTCCCCAGCTCTAGAGCCCTGTTCTAGGATTGCCGGGACAGTGGGGGAGCCGCATGACCTGGTCGACCGCCTCGCGCCCGGACGGGCTCGAGCAACCGGTCGTCGCCACGTCCGCCGCCGTGGACGCACCCGAGCCGGTGATCCCGCCGGTCCCGGAGAGCGGCGACGCCCCTCCCCGCGACGAATCGGCCGTCATGCGGGAGGCCTGGCGGACGCTGTCGGTCGTCGGCCTCGCCAGCATGTTCTCGGGCATGTCCAACAGCGCCCTGAACGTGGCGCTGCCGGCGGTCGCCCGGCACTACGAGGCCTCGGCCACCGCCTCGAGCTGGATCCTGCTGTCGTTCATGCTCACCCAGACGCTGCTCATGGTGTCGTTCGGCCGGCTGGCCGACCTCTTCGGCCGTCGCTCGATGTACCTGACCGGCCTGGGCGTCTTCACCGTCGGCAACCTGCTCGCGGGGTTCGCCCCGGACGCCTGGACGCTCGTGGCCTGCCGGGTCCTGCAGGCGGCCGGAGCGGCCATGCTGCTGACCAACAGCGCCGCGCTGGTCACCGGCGCCTTCCCTCGGCACCGCCTCGGCCAGGGCATGGGCATCTACCTGGCGTCGTTCTCCGTGGCCCAGCTGCTCGGCCCCACCCTGGGCGGCTTCCTCGCCGAGAACGTCGGGGTGCAGTGGCTGTTCTGGTTCAACGTTCCGGTCGGCATCGGCTGCCTGATCTGGGGGATGAGGGCGCTGCCGCCGGTGCCCCGCTCGGGCGAGCGGCTGGCGCTGGACGTGCCGGGCAACCTGCTGGCCTTCCTCGGCCTCGGCTGCGGGCTGGTCGCGCTCTCGCAGGTCACCTCGCTGGGCTGGTCCGACCCCCTCGTCGTGGGCGGTCTCGTGGCGTTCGCCGTCCTGCTGCCTGCCTTCCTCGTGGTCGAGCGCCGGGTGCGCGACCCGCTGATGGACACCCGGCTGTTCGAGGACCGCAGCTTCTCCTGGGGGCTGAGCGCCTCGTTCCTCAACGCCATCGGCCAGTTCGGCGTCGTGCTGCTGGTCTCGCTGTACCTCCAGGCGGTGGGGGGCGACGACGCGCTGTCGGCCGGCCTGAAGGTCCTGCCGCTGGCCGTCTCCGCACTGCTGTTCTCGGCGGGGTCGGGCTATCTGCAGCGGTGGATCGAGGCGCACACCCTCACGGTGCTCGGGAACGCCGCCACGGCCGCCGGGCTGGGCGTCCTGCTGGCCTTCGCCGGCGCCGAGGTGAACTACGCCGCGGTCGTGGTCGCGCTCGTCCTCGTCGGGGCCGGCTCCGGGTTCTTCATGCCCTCCAACACCCAGGTGCTGCTGGCCAACCTGCCCACCGAGCGCCTCGGTATCGCCAACGGGATGCGGCTGATGCTGCAGAACACCGGCGCCGTCCTGGGCACCGCGGTGATCCTGACCGTGCTCACCATGCCGCTGCCGATCGAGCTCCGGCGGTACGTGTTCGCCGGCACCATCAGTGACGTGCCGGGCGACGGCGTGCGGGATCTGGTGACCGGCTACCAGTGGACGTGCATCACCATGCTGGTCGTCTGCCTGGTCGCGATGGTCTGCTCGCTGGGAGCCCGCCGGGCGGACCGACGGGCCTGACCGTCCGGCTCACCGTGGGCCGAGGACGCGGACCATGCCTTCCTGCGCCACGGTCATGACCAGCCGGCCGTCGCGGTCGAAGACCCGCCCGTGCATGAGGGCCCGGCTGCCGTCCGCCCAGCTGCTCTCCTGCTCGTAGCAGAGCCACTCGTCGACACGGGCCGGCCGGTGGAACCACACGGCGTGGTCGAGGCTGGCCGCCGCGAGCCCGGGGCCGCCGACCATGCGGGCGTGCGGCGCCAATGACGTGGAGAGCAGCAGCATGTCCGACGCGTAGGCGAGGGCCGCGGCGTGCACGAGGGGATCCTCCGGCAGGTCCTCGAGGGCGCGGAACCAGAACCGTTGGCGCGGGTCCGCCGGCTCACCCCGTCCGGCCGCCACGCGGGGCAGTTCGCCGTCGAACCGCACGTCGAACGGATGGCGCCGGGTGAAGCCGTCGAACCACTCGCGCACCGCGCCCTGCGTCCGGACGGCGACCTCCTCGACTGTCACCAGCGACTCGGGCGCGGGTGCGTCGAGAACGGGGACCTGGTGGGCGAACCCGGTCTGAGGGACGGAGAAGGAGGCGCTCAGCTCGAGGATCGCGCGGTCGTCCTGCTCGGCGGTGACCCGCCGGGTGCTGTAGGACCCGCCGTCCCGGACGCGGTCGACGACGAAGTCCGTCGGTGCCGAGGCCTCGCCCACCCGGAGGAAGTAGGCGTGCAGCGAGTGGACCGGCCGCTCCGTCGCGACGGTCGCCGCGCCGGCGAGCAGTGCCTGGGCGACGACGGCGCCCCCGAAGGAACGCTCGGGAGTGGTGCGGCGGGGGGCCGCCCGGAACCTGTCCTCGCCCGTGGGACGGACCCGGAGCACCGTGCCCAGCCCGCCGTCGATCCCCTCCTCGACCTCGGGGTTCGGCGCCGGGACGGCGTCGTCCTGCTCCATCGGGGGCCTCCTCTGCGTGGGGACTTGACTCACGAATTGAATCACTGTTCGATTAGTGCCGTGGGACGCATCGCGGGCGCCAACGGCGCAGAGACACGGCAGCGGCTGCTGCGTGCCGCCGCGGACGTCTTCGCGCGCCGCGGCTACGACGGCACCAGGGTGGCCGACATCGCCAAGGAAGCCGGGCTGAGCAACAGCGCGCTCTACGCGTACTTCACCTCGAAGGCCGAGCTGCTCCTCGGTGCGCTGCGCACGCACGGCCGGCGCCCGCTGGCCGAGCTGGTGGAGGCCAACCCGGACAGCTCGATCGTCGACCTGTTCCTGCGCACCGGGGCAGGCCTGCGCGAGCGGCCGGAGACCGACCGGTACCTCGTCATCGAGGCGCTGGTGGCCGCCCGGCACGATTCCGAGGTCGCCACCGCGATGACCGACTACGTCCGCGAGCGGGCGGAGTGGATGACGGGGCTGGTCGAGCAGGCACAGCTGCGCGGCGAGATCGATCCCACCGTCTCGCCACGCGCCATCGCCCACCTGGCCACCTCGCTCGCGGTCGGCAGCACGCTGCTGACCACGGACCTGCACGACGTCGACGACGAGGAATGGACAGCCCTGCTGACCCGCGTCGTCACGAGCATCGCCCGTATCGAAGAACAGATGGGAACCCGCGCATGAAGGTGCAGATCGACTCGAACCTCTGTCAGGGCCACGGCCGCTGCTACGACCTCGCCCCCGACCTGTTCGGTGAGGACGAGGAGGGCTACGCCACCCTGACCGAGCTCACCGCCGGCGGGAACGTGCCGCCCGGCCGGGAGGACGACGTCCGCCTCGCCGCCGCCAACTGCCCCGAGTCCGCCGTACTGGTCACCGAGGAGAGCTGACATGACAGTCGACGACAGGTTCACCGAGGACTTCCAGCGCCTCACCCCCGAAGAAGAGCGGGGTGTCCGCAACGAGGTGGTCACCGGGCCGGTGTCCGACTGGACCACCGACTTCTCCCACTTCGAGGAGGAGTACGCGCAGAACGCGATCCAGATCTGGGACGACCTGCGCGGTCGCTGCCCCGTCGCGCGCACCGAGCGCTTCGGCGGTGCGTGGCTGCCCACGCGGTACGAGGACGTCCAGGCCATCGCCTACGACACCGACCACTTCACCTCCCGCGCGATCATCGTGAGCAACTACCGGCCGCCGCTGGACCTGGCGCCGGTCGGTGGAGTGCCCCCGATCTCGTCCGACCCGCCGTTCCACCACGACGCCCGCAAGCTCCTGCTGCCCGCGTTCACCAAGACGAACGTGGCCAAGCAGGAGATCACGACGCGCGCGTTCTGCCACAAGCTGATCGACGCGTTCGAGGGCAAGGACGTCGTCGACGCCGCGGTCGACTACGGCATGCACATCCCGATGCGGGTCATCGCGGACATGCTGGGCTTCCCGCCGGAGGACAACGAGAAGTTCGCGGTGTTCGTCGAGCGCGCGCTCGAGGGTGCGAACGGCACGCCCGAGGAGCGCCAGGAGAGTGCGGGCGACCTGTTCGACTACCTCCTCGTGCAGATCCGTGACCACGTCGCCAACCCGCGGGACGACCTGACGACCTACCTGATCAACGCCGAGCTGTACGGCCAGAAGCTCGAGCCCCAGCACGTCGCGGGCACGATGGCGCTGCTGCTCATCGCGGGCATCGACACCACGTGGAGCGCGATCGGCGCCTCGCTGTGGCACCTCGCCCAGAACCCCGAGGACCGCAAGCGGCTGGTCGAGGACCCGTCGCTGCGCCCGAAGGCGGTCGAGGAGTTCCTGCGGGCCTACGCGCCGGTCACCATGGCGCGCCTGGTCAAGGAGGACGTGGAGCTCGGCGGCGTCGAGATGAAGAAGGAGGACTGGGTCCTGCTTCCCTTCCCGGCCGCCAACCGCGACCCGGAGCGCTTCGAGGACGCCGACAAGGTGATCATCGACCGCGAGGTCAACCGGCACGCCGCGTTCGGGCTGGGCATCCACCGCTGCGTGGGTTCCCACCTCGCCCGGATGGAGCTGACCGTTGCGCTCGACGTCTGGCTGGACCGCGTCCCGGAGTTCACGCTGGTGGACCCCGAGTCGGTGCGCTGGTCGGTCGGTCAGATCCGCGGCCCGCGCGAGCTGCCGGTCCGCATCGGCTGACATCTCCGGAGCCCCGGCGACCGTGTGCATGCGGTCGCCGGGGCTCCGGCACGTCTCCACCAGTTCGACAGGAATGTCTTCTCAACAGCAAGGGGTCGCGCCCGTGTCCACCCAGACCGTCGTGGTCGTCGGATCGTCCGTCGGTGGCGTCCGTACCGCCCAGGCACTCCGGCGGGAGGGCTTCGCCGGCCGGCTCGTCCTCGTCGGTGAGGAGTCCGCGGCCCCGTACGACAAGCCCCCGCTGTCCAAGCAGTACCTGGCGGGGGAGTGGCAGCCCGACAGGCTGGCCCTGCTCACGGAGGAGGCCGCGACCGCCCTGGACGTCGAGCTGCGGCTCGGCGTCGCCGCGGTGCGGCTCGACGTGGCCGCCCAGCAGGTCCTGCTCGCCGACGGCGGCACCCTCGACTACGACCACGTGGTGATCGCCACGGGTGCGACTGCGCGCCCGTCGCCGTGGCGGGTCGACTCCGGCGTGCACGTGATCCGCACGCTCTCCGACGTCGACGGCCTGCGCGCCGACCTCGCCGCCGGCGGCCCGGTCGTCGTGGTCGGCGGTGGCGTCATCGGCGCCGAGGCCGCCGCCACCATCCGCGGGCTCGGCCACGAGGTGACGATGGTCGACCCGCTGGCCACGCCGCTGGCCCGGCTCGTCGGTCCCGAGGTCGGCCGGCCCCTGGAGGAGCTGCACCGCCGCAACGGCGTCGAGACCCGGTTCGGCGTCGGCGTCGAGGGGATCGAGGGGAAGGCCGGTGACCTGACCGTCGCGCTGACCGACGGCACCGTGCTGGCCGCCGCCACCGTCCTCGTCGGCATCGGCGCCCTGCCCAACGACGCGTGGCTCGCCGACTCCGGGCTGCTGGTCGACAACGGCGTCGTCTGCGACCGGTACTGCCGCGCCGTCGACTCCGACCGCGTCTGGGCCGTGGGCGACGTGGCCCGCTGGCAGGACCCCCGGTACCCGACCGAGGTGCGGGTCGAGCACTGGACCAACGCCGTCGAGCAGGGTGCCGCCGTCGCGCACAACATCGTCCACCCCGCCGACCTGCGGGCGTACGCGCCGCTCGAGTACGTCTGGAGCGACCAGTACCACTGGAAGATGCAGATCGTCGGCCACGCGTCGCGGGGCGCCCGGCATGTGACTGTGGGCGACCTGTCCGCCGAGCCGACGCGGGCGGCGGTCCTGTACGCCGACGACGACGGCCGGCTGGCCGGCGCCGTGACGGTGAACTGGCCGAAGGTCACCGTCGCCAGTCGCCGGGCACTCGGCCCGGGCATCGACTTCGAGGAGTTCGTCGCCCAGGTCCACGCCCTGCCCGCCAAGGCTCCGGCCCAGCCCCGAGCGGCCGGCTGAGGCCGGCGGCGCCGTGACGCCGCCCGAGAGCACAGGAGCCCGGGGACACCGATGTCCCCGGGCTCCTGTCCGTCGTGGTCAGCCGTGCAGCGTCTGCCGGAACCTCGCGCAGGTCTCGTCGATGGCCTGCTGGGCCGCGGGCGAGATCGTCCCCATGTCGAAGAAGCCGTGGATGAGGCCGTCGTAGCGGGTCACGTCGACCTCCACGCCGGCCGCGCGCAGGGCCTCGCCGTAGGCCTCGCCCTCGTCGCGCAACGGGTCGAACTCGGCGGTGACGATGACCGTGGGGGGCTGCTGGGACAGGTCCTTGCCGTGCAGCGGCGCCAGGCGCGGGTCCTTGGCGTCCTCCCACGCCCCGGCGTAGTGCCCGTAGAACCAGTCCATGGTCGGCTGCTCGAGGAAGTAGCCACGCGCGTTCTCGACCCGCGAGGCGTACTCGCCCTCGGCGTCGACGGCGGGGTAGATGAGCAGCTGCCCGGTGAGCGCGGTGCCTTCCGCGTGCAGGGTCTGGGCGACGACGGCGGACAGGTTCCCGCCGGCGCTGTCCCCGGCGACGGCCAGGCGGTCGTCCCCACCGAAGCGGTGGAGGTGGGCGGCGATCCAGCGCGCGGACGCCACGGCGTCGTCGGCGGCGGCCGGGAACGGGTGCTCCGGCGCCAGCCGGTAGTCGACCGAGACGACCACGGCGTCGGCGCCGCGGCAGACGTGCCGGGCCATGTTGTCGTGCGTCTCGAGGTCGCCGATGACCCAGCCGCCGCCGTGGAAGAACACGACGGTCGGGAAGGGCCCCTCACCCTCGGGTCGGTAGACCCGCGCCGGCAGGTCGCCCTCGGCCCCGGGGACGGTGATGTCCTCGGTGCTGCCGACCGGGACCACCTGCTCGGGACCGCGCAGGCCGGTGGTCATCGCCAGGTACTGCGCCCGGCCGACGTCCGGCGTCCCCTCGTACATCGGGGGCAGGTCCGCCTGCTGGGCCATGGCGAGCAGGGCGGCGATGTGCTGGTCGACCGGCACGGTTCTCCTCTTGTCGGAGCGGGTGGGGGGTGTTCGGCTCAGCGGTAGACGAGGCCGTCGTCGAGGTCGGCCGCCGGCAGGAGGGCCCGCTCCTCGATGTACTCCTTGTGGTGCGTCCACGGTTCCCGGTCGCCGCGCTTGTACATCCGGTGCTGCGAGCGCATCACGTAGCCGGGATTGAAGTTCTCCGGGTCCGACCAGGGGAGCAGCGGCATGTCGGCGTCCTCCGGCCGCAGCTGCGGGACGACGACCTCGTGGCCCCGCTCGTCCATCCGGTCGAGCAGCCGGCACACGAACTCGCTGACCAGGTCCGCCCGCAGGGTCCAGCTGGCCCGGAAGTAGCCGAACACGTAGGCCATGTTCGGGACGCCGGTGATCATGAGGCCGCGGTAGGTGACCTGCTGGGTGAAGTCGACCGGCTCGTCGTCGACGGTGAAGGCGACGTTGCCGAACAACGACAGGTCGAAGCCGGTGGCGGTCACGATGATGTCGGCCTCGAGCTCGTCGCCGGAGCTCAGCCGGATGCCGGTCGGGGTGAACGTCTCGATGGTGTCGGTGACGACCGAGGCGGTGCCCTCGCGCAGCGCGGTGAAGAGGTCGCCCTCGGGCAGCGCGGCCAGCCGCTGCTGCCACGGCCGGTAGGTCGGGTTGAAGTGCTTGTCGATGTCGAAGTCCTCGGGCAGCAGCGGCCGCATCGAGTCGATGAGGAACTCGCGCAGGACGTCGGGGGTCTCCTTGGCCATCCGCATGACCTCCTCGCCCTGCACGACCGACGCGCGGCGCATGATCTCGTGCGTCCACTCGTCGGGGATGTCCAGCGCGCGCAGCGTCGCGGCCAGCTCGGCGACCTTGGGGCGGGCGATGAAGAACGTGGGCGAGCGCTGCAGCATCGTGACGTGCTTGGCGGTCTCGGCGATGGCCGGGACCAGGGTGGCCGCCGTCGCGCCGGAGCCGATGACGACGACCCGCTTGCCGGTGTGGTCGAGGTCCTCGGGCCACTGCTGGGGGTGCACGATCCGGCCCTGGAACTCGTCCATCCCGGCCCACTCGGGCCGGTAGGGCCGGTCGTGGTCGTAGTAGCCCTGGCACATCCAGAGGAAGTCGGTGGTGAGGCGCAGCTGCTCGCCGGTGTCCTCCCGGTTCACCTCGACGGTCCACCGCCGGTCCGCCGAGGACCAGCTCGCGGCCGTCACCCGGTGCCGGTAGCGGATGTGCTCGGCCAGCCCGTTCTCGTCGATGACCTCGTCGAGGTAGGCCAGGATCTCGTCCCCGGTGGCGATCGACGGGCCTCGCCAGGGCTTGAACCCGTAGCCGAAGGTGAACAGGTCGCTGTCCGACCGCACGCCCGGGTAGCGGTGCGTCCGCCAGGTGCCGCCGCGGGTGTCGAGGGCGTCGACGATGGCGAAGCTGCGCCCGGGGTGCCGCTGCTGCAGGTGGTAGGCGGCGCCGATGCCGGCGATGCCGGCACCCACGACGAGGACGTCGACGTGCTGGCGATCCGTGGTGGGGGTCCGGCGCTCGGGGGACTCGGTCGTCGTCATGCCGGGCACTCCTCGCCAGCTGGGTGATGCACGTCTCGAACGTACCGGCGGAAGATCGGTATTGCTAGAACGCCGCTCTGTTTGCGTGCCCTCCGTCCGCGGCCGGGGGTCGGCGCGCCCGGACGAGATACGTGCACGTCCTACTACTTTCGCCGTACGGTGCGACCACGCCCCTGGAATCGCCCCGGGCACCTCGGTGAGGAGTGCCATGAACCCGAGTGCGCCGCCCCTGCACGTGCCGGTCCACCCGGTGCGCTTCGTGACCGCCGCCAGCCTGTTCGACGGCCACGACGCCTCGATCAACATCATGCGGCGGATGCTGCAGAGCCAGGGCGCCGAGGTGGTGCATCTCGGCCACGACCGCAGTGTCGACGCCGTCGTCCGCGCGGCCGTCGAGGAGGACGTGCAGGGCGTGGCCCTGTCCTCCTACCAGGGCGGCCACGTGGAGTACTTCAGCTACCTGGTGGAGCGCCTGGTGGAGGAGGGGGCCGGCCACGTCCAGGTGTTCGGTGGTGGCGGCGGGGTGATCGTCCCCGAGGAGATCGCCACGCTGCGGGAGCGGGGCGTCACGGTCTTCGCCCCCGAGGACGGCCAGCGGCTGGGGCTGCCCGGCATGATCAACGAGCTCGTCCGGGCCTGCGACGTCGACCTCGCCGAGCGGGCGCCCGACGTCGAGGCCGTCGTCGGTGGCTCACCGGCCGCCCTGGCCCGCGCCATCACCGTGCTGGAGAGCGGCCGCTCGCCGCAGCTGGCCGAGCAGCTCCGTGCCGCCGCCGGGCGACGGCAGGTCCCCGTCCTGGGCATCACCGGCACCGGCGGCTCCGGCAAGTCCTCGCTGACCGACGAGCTGCTCCGGCGCCTGCGGCTCGACCAGGAGGACAAGCTGCGCGTCGCCGTCCTCGCCATCGACCCGACCCGGCGGCGGGGCGGCGGGGCACTGCTGGGCGACCGGATCCGCATGAACGCGCTGGACTCCGCGGACGGGGATCTGAGCGACCGGTCGCGCACCTTCTTCCGGTCGATGGCCACCCGCAGCGCCGGCGCCCAGGTGCCCGAGCAGCTCGACGACGTCCTCGCGGCGGTCAAGGCCGCGGGCTTCGACCTGGTGATCGTCGAGACCCCGGGCATCGGGCAGGGCGACGCCGCCATCGTCCCGTTCAGCGACGTCTCGCTCTACGTCATGACGCCGGAGTTCGGCGCCGCCTCGCAGCTCGAGAAGATCGACATGCTCGACTTCGCCGACGTCGTCGCCATCAACAAGTACGAGCGCCGCGGGGCCGAGGACGCCCGGCGAGACGTCGCCCGGCAGCTGGTCCGCAACCGGGAGGCCTTCGGGGTTCCGTGGGAGGAGATGCCGGTCTACGGCACCAGCGCCGCCCGGTTCAACGACGACGGCGTGACCGCGCTCTACCAGCACTTGCGCGGCCTGCTCGTGGAGAAGGGACTCCCGGCCGGGAGCGGCGTCCTGCCGCGGGTCGACGTGCGGGCGTCCTCCGGTCTGACCAGCGTGGTGCCCTCGTCGCGGTCCCGGTATCTCGCCGACATCGCCGAGGCGGTCCGCGGCTACCACCGGGCCACGGCGGACCAGGCCGAGGTCGTGCGCCGCCGTCAGCACCTGCGGACGGCCGTCGACCTGCTCGGGGACGATCCCGCGGCCGCGCGGCTGACGGAGCTGCTCGCCGCCGCCGACCGGGAGGTGCTGCCCGAGGTGCGCGACCTCCTCGACCGGTGGACGGCGCTCGCGGAGGAGTACTCCGGCGACGAACTGGTCTACTCGGTGCGCGGCAGGGAGATCCGCACCCGGCTCAACCGCGAGTCGCTGTCGGGCACGAAGGTGCCGCGCGTGGCGCTTCCCCGGACGGCCGAGGAGGCCGAGCTCCTCCGCTTCCTGCGTGCCGAGCACCTGCCGGGCTTCTTCCCGTTCACCGCCGGTGTCTTCCCGTTCAAGCGCGAGGGCGAGGCCCCGGCCCGCATGTTCGCCGGCGAGGGCGACGCCTTCCGCACCAGCCGGCGCTTCCGCCTGCTCTCGGCCGGCGATGAGGCGACGCGACTGTCGACGGCGTTCGACTCGGTCACCCTCTACGGCCGGGACCCCGACCCGCGCCCGGACATCTACGGCAAGGTCGGGACGTCGGGCGTCTCGATCGCCACCGTCGAGGACATGAAGGTCCTGTACTCCGGGTTCGACCTGTGCTCGCCCACGACGTCGGTGTCCATGACCATCAACGGGCCGGCCCCGACGATCCTGGCGATGTTCTTCGCCACCGCGATCGACCAACGGCTCGACGCCTTCCGCGCCGAGGAGGGCCGGGAACCAGACGAGGCGGAGGCCGAGGAGATCCGTGCCTGGGTGCTCGCCAACGTCCGCGGCACGGTGCAGGCCGACATCCTCAAGGAGGACCAGGGCCAGAACACCTGCATCTTCTCCACCGAGTTCGCCCTGCGGGCGATGGGCGACATCCAGCAGTACTTCATCGACCACGGTGTCCGGAACTTCTACTCCGTCTCGATCTCCGGCTACCACATCGCCGAGGCGGGGGCGAACCCCCTCAGCCAGCTCGCGTTCACGCTGGCCAACGGGTTCACCTACGTGGAGAGCTACCTCGCGCGCGGGATGGTCATCGACGACTTCGCGCCCAACCTGTCCTTCTTCTTCTCCAACGGCATGGACGCCGAGTACTCCGTCATCGGCCGGGTGGCCCGCCGCATCTGGGCCGTGGCCATGAGGGAGCGGTACGGCGCCGGCGAGCGGTCGCAGAAGCTGAAGTACCACGTGCAGACCTCGGGCCGGTCGCTGCACGCGCAGGAGATGGACTTCAACGACATCCGCACCACGCTGCAGGCGCTGTGCGCCGTCTACGACAACGCCAACAGCCTGCACACCAACGCCTTCGACGAGGCGGTGACGACGCCGAGCGAGCAGTCGGTCCGCCGGGCGCTGGCGATCCAGCTGATCATCGACAAGGAGTGGGGGCTGGCGGGCAACGAGAACCCGCTGCAGGGCTCGTTCGTCATCGACGAGCTCACCGACCTCGTCGAGGAGGCGGTCCTGGCCGAGTTCGACCGGATCGCCGAACGCGGGGGAGTGCTCGGCGCGATGGAGACCGGCTACCAGCGCGGCCGGATCCAGGACGAGTCGATGCTCTACGAGCACCGCAAGCACGACGGCAGCCTGCCGATCGTCGGCGTCAACACCTTCCTCGCCCCCGACCGGGGCGACGCCCCACCGGCACCGGTCGAGCTGGCACGGGCAACCGAGGCGGAGAAGCAGTCCCAGCTCGATCGGCTTGCCGCGTTCAAGGAGCAGCACGCCGCCGAGGCCCCCGCCGCCCTCGCCCGCCTCCAGCAGGTGGCCACCGAGGGCGGCAACGTCTTCGCCGAGCTGGTGGAGGCCGTCCGCTGCTGCACCCTCGGGCAGATCAGCGAGGCGTTCTTCGAGGTGGGCGGCCAGTACCGCCGCAACGTATGAAGGACCCCGCTGCCCCCCGCCACTCGCTCCGCTCGCGACGGGACCCTGCAGCGGGGCCGTTCCAGCACGTCGCCACCGATGACCTGGGGACGCCGGTCCCGGTGCCGGAGCCGCCGCGGCGGATCGTGTCGCTCGTCCCGTCGCTGACCGAGGCGCTCGCGGTCACGGTGCCCGAGCGGCTCATGGGTGCCACGGACTGGTGCACGCACCCGGCCGACCTCGACGTCGCCCGCGTGCGAGGCACGAAAAACCCGGACCGCGCCGCGATCGCAGCCCTCGCCCCGGACCTGGTGATCGCCAACCAGGAGGAGAACCGCAAGCTGGACGTGGAGCGACTGCGCGCCGACGGGATCCCGGTGTGGGTGACCGTCATCGAGTCGCTCGACCAGGCACTGGCCTCGATGGGCCGGCTGTTCACCGAGGTGCTCGGCGTCGGCGAGCCGGACTGGCTCCGGACGGCCGCGGAGGAGTGGGCGCGGCCCGCACCCGAGCCGCCGCTGCAGGCGGTCGTCCCCATCTGGCGGGACCCCTGGATGGCGGTGGGCCCGCGCACCTTCACCGGCGACCTGCTGCGGCGCCTCGGTCTGCGGACCGTCGTCGACGACGCCGAGCAGCGCTATCCGCGGTTCGAGCCCGCCGCGCTCCCGGACGTCGACGTCGTCCTGCTGCCGGACGAGCCGTACGTGTTCACCGCCGACGACGGCCCCGAGGCGTTCCCGCACGTCCGTACGGTCCTCGTCTCCGGCCGCGACCTCACCTGGTACGGCCCGTCCCTCGCCACCGCCCGCGGCCGCCTGCTGGACGCGATCGCGCGCTGACCCCGGTCCGATTTCTCTCAAGGAACGTGCTGGTCGGGCCGATGAACCGGTGGACAGGTCAGGGCAGAGCCCTGCACGACCGCTCCGCGGCAGGCATGGTGGGCGCGAAGCGCAGGTCGAGGAGGAGATGGCGGTGCATCAGGACAGACGAGCGGCTCGCGGCCGGATGGTCGGCCGATCGGCCGCCCTCGCCGTCGCGACCGCGCTCGTGCTGGGCCTGACCGGCGGCCCCGCCTCCGCCGCACCCACCGACGCCGAGGTGAGCGATGCGCAGCTCGCCACCGACGACCTCGCCGCCCAGGTCACCGGACTCCTCACCGAGGAGGGCGCCGTGCGCACGGCGCTCGGCGCCGCCGAGGGGGCCGCCGCGGCGGCCCAGGGCCCNTACGACGCCGAGCGGGCCCGCCTGGCCGACGCCCGGACCGCCGCCGACACGGCCCGCGCCGCGGCGGACGACGCGGTGGCCGCAGTGGACTCCGCACGGGTCGACCTGGCCGCGTTCGCCCGGCGCAGCTACATGGACGGCACCTCGTCCCCGGGCCTCCGGATACTGCTCACCTCCGGCGACCCCGCACAGCTGATCGAGCGGGTGGCCCTCCTCGACGCCGCCGGACAGGGGCGGACGGACGCCCTCGACCGGTTCACCACAGTCCAGCGCGAGGCTGCCGGTGCGGCGGACGACGCGGCGGCGGCCGTCGACGCGGCCGCCGCGCTCGAGCAGCAGGCGTCCACCGCGTTGGCCGCGGCCGAGCAGGCGCAGACCGAGGCCCGCCGCGCCGCGGCGGAGTTCGAGCTCCGGCAGGCCGGGCTCCGGTCCCGCCTGGAGGAGGCCCGGACGGCACTGGTGGAGCTCCGGCTCGAGCAGGTGGCCGCACGGACCGCACCACCGCCCGCCTCGCGCTCCACCAGCGCTGCGACCCCACCGCCGGCACCGCGTGCCCCCGTCGTCCCGGCGCCGTCGACCGGGCGCGACTGGGACGCCGTCGCGCAGTGCGAGTCGGGCGGCAACTGGAGCATCAACACCGGCAACGGCTACTACGGCGGGCTGCAGTTCTCGCCGCGCACGTGGACCGGCTTCGGCGGCGGCGAGTTCGCGCCGCGCGCCGACCTGGCCACGCGGGAGCAGCAGATCGCCGTCGCCGAACGGGTTCTCGCCGTCCAGGGGCGAGGAGCCTGGCCGACCTGCGGCCGCAGCCTCTGACCTCGCGGCCTCAGCTACCGCCGCCGAGCCGGCGGCGGACCACGGCCGCTTGCTCGGGGGAGCCGATCAGCTGCCCGATCTCGCGCTGCTCGGCGGCCAGCCCCTCGGCCAGCGGCACCCGGCCGGCGAGGTCGACCAGCCGCTTGATGGCCCGGGTGGCGTTCCGGCTGTGACCGGCGATCTCCGTGGCCAACTCGAGCGCCGCCGCGAGCGGATCGGCTTCCTCCCGCGTGGCCATCCCGAGCCGGGCGGCGTCGGTGCCGGACACCTTCCGACCGGTCAGCGCCAGCTCCTTCGCGACGTCGCGGCCGACGAGTTCCGGCAGCAGCTGCGTGCCGCACATGTCCGGCACGATGCCCCACTGGATCTCCATGAGGGACAGCTGCGCATCGGGGGCGACCAGCCGGATGTCGGCGCCCAGAGCGATCTGCAGGCCGCCGCCGAAGGCGTAGCCGTGCACTGCGGCGATCACGGGTGCGGGCACCAGCGACCACACGTGCACGACCTGCTGGGCCAGGGCACCGGCGGCACCCAGCGGCTCCGGGGCGTTCGCCTGCCGTTCCCGCGTCCGCTCCTCGCCGCGCTCGGCCATGTCGGCGAACGAGCCGAAGTCCAGGCCGGCGCAGAACGCCCGGCCGGCGCCGTGGAGCACCACCGCGCTGACGTCGTCGCGGTCCATCAGCTCCTTGCCGGTGGCCAGGATCGCCGCGAACATCGCCGGGTCCAGGGCGTTCATCTTCTCGGGCCGGTCCAGGCGCACCGTCGCCACGCCGTCGGCCACATCGAGCGCCACCCGGCGCGAGTCGTCCATGCCCGCTGTCTACGGGCGGCACGACCGCCCTGTCAACGCGCCCGGCGGGAGGGACGGCGCCCTGCCTACGCTCCCGGCGTGACCTCCCTTCCCCGCACCGCTGCCCGACTGCTGCTCGGCGCGACCATGGTGGGAGCCGGGGTGCTGCACCTGACCACCCAGCGTCAGGAGTTCCGGGCCCAGGTACCCGACTGGTTCCCGGTCGACGAGGACCTGACGGTGGTCGGTTCGGGCGTCGCCGAGATCGTCCTGGGCGCCGCCTTCGTCGCCCTCCCGCGGAAGAAGCGGCTGATCGGCGGGCTGCTCGCCGCGTTCTTCGTCGTGATCTTCCCGGGCAACGTCGCCCAGTACCTCGAGGGCACCGACGCCTTCGGCCTGGACACCGACACCAAGCGGCTGGCCCGGCTGTTCTTCCAGCCCCTGCTCGTGCTGTGGGCGCTCTTCGGCGGCGGCTGGACGCGGCGCGACCTCCGGGGCTGATCCGGCGGACCCGTACGGCGGATCAGGGCCCGGGGGAGAGGAGGCCGCCGCCGCGTGCGCGGTCGACGGCGTCCCGGCGGGAGGTCGCGCCGAGCTTGCCGTAGATCGCCCGGACGTGGGTTTTGACGGTGCTGTGCGAGACGGCCAGTTCGGTGGCGATCTCACCGAACGAGCGCTGTGAGGGCAGCAGGTCGAGGACAGCCCGCTCCCGCTCGGTCAGAGCCTGTGGGCGCCCGTCGGCGCTGAGCTCGAACCGGGCGCGCAGGACTCGGCGCGCGATGGGCTCGCGGGCGTCGAAGCTGCCCAGCAGGCGGGCGAGGAGGTCGGCCACCTCGACCGGGCCGAACGCCAGAGGCCGCAGCACATCCATCTCCTCGCTCAGAGCCAGCGCCCGCAGCAGGGCGGCGCGGGCGTGCTCCCGGCGCCCGGCGAGCAGCGCGAGGCGGCAGTCCAGCACGCAGGCCTCGACGAGCACCCACGGTTGGAGGACGGGCGCTGTCCCGTCGAGGAGCGGGCGCAGGGCCTCGACGGCAGTCCCATGCCTGCCCATCGCGGTCAGTCGTCGAGCCCGCAGCAGGACGACGTCCCCCGCGTGGCCGATGCTGTGCTCGGCCCACTCCAGGACCGAGCGGGCGAGCTCCGGGTGACCGGCGAGCGCCGCCGTCGGGTATTCGAGCAACGCGAGCATCGCGTCAGTGGCCGCCAACCGTGGCTCGTCGGCCGTCTGCGTGCGCGCGCGTCGTAGCTCGTCGAGGCCCTCCGCGACGCGTCCGAGGTCCACCAGGGCAGCTCCCCGGAGTCCGCGGGTCGGCGCGTCGACCGCGCTCAGGGGTGCATCCTGCGGCTCTCCGAAGGCGAGCGCTGGGTCGAGAAGCTCCAGGCAACGCGCGGGCTCGGCTCGAAGCAGTGCGCCGTAGGCACGCAGGATCGAGGACATCGCCACTCCGGCCGTGCCCTCCCAGTCGGCGCCTGGCAGGAGCCCGTCGGCCTCCTCGGCGAGGGCGACCATGCGCCGGTAGTTCCCCTGAGCGGATTCGGCTGCTGCGAGAACTGTCAGCCCCCGCGCGACGAGGTAGGGCTGGCCCCCCAGACGGGCCCGGCAGATCGCGGCCGAGGCGACATCGTGCGCCTCCTCCTGCCGGTCGACCGCGAGCAGGGCCAAGGCCCGGGCCAACTGCCCGATGACGGCCAGCTCGGGCCGGCCGTCGAACGTCGCGTCGAGGTCCCGCGTCACCCGCACCATCGCGCCCGGATCGCCGGTCATGCTCACCCGGCGCGCATGCACGAGGACGCGCAGGGCCATGAGATCGGCCGTCGGCTCGGCCGGCCACACGTCGTCGGCACGTCGGAGATGGACGTCGGCGGACGTCAGAGCCCCGGTCTCCGCATCCACCAGCCCCGCGATGAGGGACAGCCACGGGTCCCGGTCCACGAATCCGCCCCCGAGCTGGTCCAAGGCCTTCCGTACGGCTCGGTGCCCCCCGTCGGCGATCAGGGCGACGGAGTGCTCGCGCAGGAGCAGGTCCAGCCGGATCGGCTCACCGGCCTGACCCGCGTGCGCCAGCGCCGGTACGCGTTCACCTCGCGCTCCGTACCAGTCGGCGGCGCGCCGGTGCAGGTCCAGCACCAGGTCGGGCCGCCGGCGCCGCAGATCCGACATCAGGTGCGACCGCAGCAGTGGATGCATCCGGTACCAGCTTCGGTCCGCCCCCGAACTGAGGACCAGGGAGGTGTCGTGCTCCAGGGAGTCGAGGACCTCGCCCGCGTCCGGCCGTCCCGACAGCGTCGCCGCAAGCGTCGCGGTCACCGGGTCGCAGACGCTCACCGCCCGCAGCAGGTCCACTGCCTCCACGGGGAGCCGGGCGAGGATCTCGTCGACGAGGTACTCGGAGACAGCGTGGCTGTTTCCGGCGAGGTCGGAGAGGAACGTGTCCGGGTCGTCGGCCTCGCGCAGGGACAGCGCTGCCAGCCGGAGCCCGGCCGCCCAGCCCTCCGTCTGCTCGACGAGCAGACGCAGCTGCTCGGGGCAGAGCACGACGTCGATCCCGGCCAGCATCTCCTCCGCTTCGGATGCCGAGAACCGGAGTGCACCTGCCCGGATCTCGTGGACCTCGCCGTTCAACCGCATCCGGCCGAGTGGCAGTGGTGGATCGCTCCGGCTCCCCAGCACGAGGTGCAACCCCGGCGGTCGGTCCCGGACGAGGCAGGTCAGCCCGTGCAGGGGGTCGGCCGCCGTCAACTCGTGCACGTCGTCCAGCACGAGGTGCACGCGGTCCGGCAGCAGGTCGACCGCGTCGACAACCGCGGCCAGGAACAGCGGGTCCCGGCTCGGCCGGGCGGGGATGGCGAGCCGACGAAGCCCGCTGTCCTCCGGGACCGATGGGCACGACGCGAACGCCGACAGCACCGCCGACCAGAAGCGGTGGTCGTCGTTGTCGTCGACGTCGAGCGACATCCACGCGGTCGTGCCCGGGTGCCGGGACGCCCACTCGGCCAGCAGCAGCGTCTTGCCGTACCCGGCCGGCGCACACACCAGGGTGACCTGCGTCGGCGCCGTGCCGTCCATCCCGACGATCAGCCGGGGACGATGCACGTGCCGCGCGGGGAGGCGGGGCAGCGCAGTCTTCACCCTCGGCACACCGGGGCGCCTCGCGCCCCGAGCCGAGCCGTGCGCTGGACCGGAGGCAGCCATGACCCAGCCTAAACTACGACCAGCGAGGCGATCGGGACAACTCCGAACGCGTCTCACCTCCGCCGGACGAGGGCAGCGGCAGCGACGTGTGCCACGGTCACGGTCACGGCGACGCGATAGGGAGGGCGAAGGTGACGCACTACCACTTCCGTGTCGCGGGGCGCCTGTCCGACCGGACCCGCGGCGCGTTCCCCGACATGGTCCTGCTCGAGGCACCCCCCGAGACGATCATCTACGGGGAGGTGATCGACGAGGCCCACCTCCACGGTGTGCTGGCGCTGATCCAGGACCTCGGGCTGCATGTCGTAGCCGTGCACGAGGTGAAGCCCTAAGCGCTCTTCAGCCGCGCTGGGCGGTCAGCACGATGTCGCCGGCGTCGTCCAGCAGGGTCAGCGTGACGGGAGTGATCGCGATCGTCGAGGCGGCGGTGAGCGCCGCCGCGATGGCGGCTTCCTGGTCCATGACGCCGGCAGGTTCGGCGCACTCCATCAACGTCCCGGCAGGCGGCTGGATGGCGATGGTCCGGCCGTCGGTCCGCCAGGTGCTGCGCAACGTGTTGCAGCCCGTCTCGACGGTGACGTTCCCGTCCGCGGTGATTCGTGCGACCGGCGCGGTGCCTTCCACCATGCTCTGGATCCCGGCGTCGGTCCGGACGCCGGTGAGCGCCCAGTCGCCGACGATCAGCTCACGCGCGTCGATGGCGGTGAAGGACAACCGCACGCCGTCCGACGTGAGGACCAGCCGCGCCGGGTCGCTGATTTCGGCGGTGCGCACCTGCGCCAACGCGTCCAGGTACTCGTGTTCGGCTGCCTCGACGTCCGGCTCGCAGCTCATGAGGGTCGTGGCGATGTCCCCGATGCGCACGCCGTCGTCGCCGTCGAGGGTGACCGTGCCCCGGTAGGTGTTGCACGGGGCAGTGCCTGACGCCGCGGTCCCATCGGCGAAGGTCAGCGTCACCGGGTTCGCGACGCCGCCGGGAAGCGAGCTATCGGCGATGTCGAGCAGCCAGTCATGGGCCGTCAACGCCTGTTCGAGGTCCGGAAGTCCGGCCGTCTCGCTCGGTGTGCCGTCCGGCGACGCTGTGCCGTTCGGCGACCCGCACGCCGCGAGCGCGACACCGACCGTTGCCGCGGCGACGAGCAGTGGAAAGCGGAACAGGGTCACCGTTCGCCCGCTCAGAAGTCGACGGGGTCGCGGATGATCGGGCAGGTCATGCAGTGGCCGCCGCCCCGGCCGCGGCCGAGCTCCGCACCCACGATGGGAAGGACCTCTACGCCGGCGTCGCGCAGCAGGGCGTTGGTGGTGGTGTTGCGGTCGTAGGCGAAGACGACGCCGGGGGCTGCGGCCACGACGTTGTTGCCGCTGTCCCACTGCTGGCGCTCGCTCTCGTAGGTGTCCCCGCCGGTCGGCAGCACGCGCAGTTCGCGCAGGCCGAGCGCGTCGGCGACGACCCCGGGGAACGAGTCCTTCTCCTCGGTCACCTCGACCGGCCCCTTGTCACTGGGGCGCAGGGAGAAGGTGTGGATGCCGTCGACGATGTCGGCGTACGCGGTGGCCAGGTCGCGGTCGGCGAAGGTGAAGACGGTGTCCAGGTGCATCGCCGACCGCAGCTTCGGCATGCCGGCGACGATCACCCGCTCGGCCGCACCGTCGGCGAACAACGCGGCCGCGAGCTGGGTGATCGCCTGCCGGGAGGTGCGCTCGCTCATGCCGACGGCGACGGCGCCGTTGCCGATGGGCATGACGTCGCCGCCCTCGAGCGTGGCCTGTCCCCACTCGCGCTCGGGGTCGCCCCACCAGACGCGGGCGCCGGAGAAGTCGGGGTGGAAGGTGTAGATCGCCTTGTAGAGCAGGGTCTCGTCGTGTCGTGCCGGCCAGTACAGCGGGTTGAGAGTCACCCCGCCGTAGATCCAGCAGGTGGTGTCGCGGGTGTACAGCGTGTTCGGCAGCGGGGGCACCAGGTACTCGCGGGCACCGGTGGACTCCCGTGCCAGTGCCACGTAGCCGGGGCGGAAGTCGGCGGGCAGGTCGGCGGTGGACAGCCCGCCGATCAGGAACTCGGCCAGCCGCCGGTCGTCGAGCTCCTCGAGGAACGCGCGGGTGTCCTCGACCAGGCCCAGACCGACCTCGTTGGCGACGATCTCGCGGTCGAGCAGCCACGACTTGGCCTCCGGGATGGCCATCGTCTCGGCCAGCACGTCGTGCAGTTCGGCCACCTCGACGCCGCGGTCGCGCAGCATCGTCACGAACTCGGCATGGTCCCGGCGGGCGTTCTGGACCCACATCACGTCGTCGAAGAGCAGGTCGTCGGAGTTGGTCGGGGTGAGCCGTTGGTGGGCGAGACCCGGCCTGCACACCATCACCTTGCGCAGCACCCCGACCTCGGAGTGGACGCCGTAGGCCGCGGCCGGCGCGCCTGCGCCGCCCCGGGAGATCGTGGTGTCGGTCATCGTCTGCACGCTCCTCGCTCGAGAGGACCGGACGTTGCTCCTGCCCGAGCAGTTCGTCTTCGTCCGGCGGGGATGAGACGTCTCCGAGGCTGCCGGCACCTTTCCGGACGCGGCGTCGATCCGGAGTGGCTTGGCAGATCGCCCTCGACATGCCGTTCTCCCTCGACGTCCCGGAGGGCCATGGGCACCGCTACACCCGCGAGTCGGTGGATGCGTGGGCGCTGCTGCTCCGCCCGGCCGGCTGGACCGAGGAGAAGGCCGACCAGCTCCGCGCGCTCATCCGGTCCGGATAGCCAGGGTCACGAACAGCACGGCAGCGAGCTGGAGAACCGGTCCGGCCGGACGTCGCTGTAGGCGTTGACCGGGACCTGGAGGGTGACCGGCCCGGCGTCGCGGAAGTGGAAGGTGATCGGGACCCGGTGGCCGCTGCGCATCAGCTCGCGCAGTCCGGACAGTTCCAGGTGCGGCCCGTCCACCTGGCGGAGGACCACCGCTCCATCCGAACGCACCGGCACGTCGAGGTCCGGATCCGGCGCGGCATCACCGTCCCGGAGGACGACCTCGTCGGCTACGTCGGTGGTTGCCGAGGTGAGCACGTCGTCGGCCCGGCCGCCGTTCGTGATCGTCAGCAGGAGTGCGGCGCTGTCACCGGCGATGTGCAGACTGCCCCGCGTGCCGGGGGACGCGACAGCCACGCCGAGCAGCCGGAGCTGATCGGCTCGCCCGTCGATGCCTTCGAGGCCGATCCTCGTCCGATCGAGGCGCGGGTCTCCCTGGGAGGAGCGGACCTGGTCCGAGCTGCAGCCGCCGAGCACCAGCAGCAGGAGCAGGACCGTCCCGACGACTCCGGTGCGGTTCATGCGGACTCCAAAGGTCGGGTTCCGGTCGGGCAGGTGACCTGGTGGGGGCGTGTCAGATGGCGATGAAGCCGGTCCACAGACCGACGACGCCGGTGATGCCGGCCGCCACGATCACAGCGCAGAGCACGATCTCGGTGGGGGTGAAGATCCGACGGCCCCGTTCGCTGCGCGCCTTGACGTACAGCAGGGTCGCCGGGGCGAGAACCACCGCGGACAGCAGCAGGAACTCCAGGCCGGCCGCCTCGAGCAGAAACAGCGTGTAGGCGGTCGCGATCCCCGCGAAGATCGCCTCCTTGCGGCGCGTCCTCCGTTCCACGCCCTCGTAGGACTCGCCCGTCAGGCCGAGCTTCAGCCCGTACGCGGCGGCGAGGAAAAACGGGATCAACGCCAAGCTGGCGGTCAGGTCGAGCATGAAGTTCAGCGCGTCGCTCAGGACGAGGGTCACGGCGAGCAGGCCCTGCACCGCCATCGAACTGACCACGAGCGCGGTGATGGGCGTCCCGTTCTCGTTCTCCCGGCCCAGGAAGACCGGGAAGTCCTCGTTACGAGCAGGCATGTACATCACCTCGGCGGCCATCAGGGTCCAGGCGAGGTAGGCGCCGAGCACCGAGATGATGACGCCGGCGCTGATGAACCAGCTACCCCACTCGCCCACGACGGACTCGAACACCCCGATCATCGAGGGCTGCCGGGTTGCGGCGATCTCCGGCTGGGTCATCACCGCGTAGCTCGACAGGGTCACCAGGGAGAAGATCGCCAGCACGCTCAGGAACCCCAGGACGGTCGCCTTTCCCACGTCCTCGCGCCGCTTGGCGTAGCGGCTGTAGACGCTGGCGCCTTCGATGCCGAGGAAGACGAACGTCGTGATGAGCATGGTGTTGCGGATCTGCTCGTCGAGCCCGCCGAGGTCGCCGTACCCGTAGGCGGTCCAGTTGTCGGCGAAGATGCCGGCGTCGAAGGCGATGAACAGCACCACGATGAAGACCAGGATCGGCAGGATCTTGAAGACCGTCACGATCCGGTTGATCACGGCGGCGTCCCGGATGCCCCGCGCGATCAGGGTGTGGAACAGCCAGACACCGGCGGTGCCGAGCGCCATCGCGAGGACGGTGTCGCCGTCGCCGAAGGCGGGGAAGAACGCACCGAGGGTCGCGGTGATGAACACCCAGTAGAAGGTGTTGCCGGCGACCGCGCTGGCCCAGAAGCCGATCGCGGAGTTGAACCCGACGTAGTCACCGAAGCCGGCCTTGGCGTAGATGAAGACCCCGGAGTCCAGCTCCGGCTTGCGGACGGCGAGGTTCTGGAAGACGAAGGCGAGCATCAGCATCCCGGCGCCCGCGACCGCCCAGGCGATCAGCGAGCCGAGGATGCCGGTGGCCACACCGAACCGGGCAGGCAGCGAGAACACGCCCGCGCCGACCATGCTGCCGACCACCATTCCGGTCAGCGTCGGCACGCTCATCTTCTTCGTCACTGCGGTCGGGGCGTCCGCGGCGCCGTCGCCAACGCGGGAGCCAGGAACCGTGTCGACCATCGTCAGCTCGTCTCACTCGTGGGCTGGTCGAGCGCCGTCGGCCCGATCCTCTCGATGCGCCGTGGTAGCTAGGGGGCCAGCAGGCGGGCCTTCCGGGCGGCGAAGTCCTCGTCGGTCAGCACGCCGGCGTCGCGCAGTTCCGTCAGCCTCGTCAGCTCGACGTGCAACCTGTCGACGCTGGCCTGGGAGGCCGCCGGGGGCGCCGGCTGAAGGGCCGGCGACAGCCGCATCCTCCGGGCGACCCGGCTGGACACCACGGCTACGGCGCCCGCGATGATCGCGGTGCGCGCCGCGGTGCCCAGCCGGCTCGACCCGTCCCGTGCGCGTCCCCGTGCGCGACTCATTCCGAGGTCTCGGTCATCGTCCGCACGCTCCTCGCTCGAGATGACGGGTGGGCACTCCCACGGCCAGAGCACGTGGCGGCTCCCCTCCGGAGGAGTGCTGTGCTGCAGCGCCTGAAGGCTGCCGCTCTGTCCATCAGGCCGACTTCGTCCGATGGGGGTGAGATCTCCGAGGAGTGCGCTGTCCTCCGTACCGGCCGGTAGGCGGTGTGACCTGGGACCACGGGATAGGTTCGGCGCAGGACGTCGGCGCGTCGGCAGGGGAGTGCACTGTGAGTTCGGGCGGCAGATCGGTGCTGGTGACCGGTGGCAATCGAGGCATCGGGCTGGCGATCGCCCGCTCCTTCGCCGAGCACGGCGACGAGGTGGCGGTCACCCACCGCGGTAGCGGCGCCCCCGACGGCCTGTTCGGCGTGCAGTGCGACGTCACCAGTGCCGACGACGTCGACCGGGCGTTCTCCGAGATCGAGGCCCGCCAGGGTCCGGTCGAGGTGCTGGTCAGCAACGCCGGCATCACCCGCGACGGCCTGCTCATGCGGATGAAGGAGGACGACTTCACCGACGTCCTCGACGCCAACCTCACCGCCGCCTACCGGGTGGCCAAGCGCGCCAGCGCCAAGATGGTCCGCGCCCGCTCGGGCCGGATGATCTTCGTGTCGTCGGTGGTCGGGCTGCTCGGTTCGGCGGGGCAGACCAACTACGCGGCGTCGAAGGCCGGCCTCGTCGGGCTGGCCCGCTCGATCGCCCGGGAGCTCGGCAGCCGCAGCATCACCGCGAACGTCGTCGCGCCGGGCTTCGTGGAGACGGACATGACCGCGGAGCTGCCCGAGAAGCGGCAGCAGGAGATCCTGGGGCAGGTCCCGCTGGGCCGGTACGCGTCGGTCGACGAGATCGCCGGCGTCGTCCGTTTCCTGGCGAGCGACGCGGCGGCATACATCACCGGGGCGGTCGTCCCGGTCGACGGCGGACTGGGGATGGGGCACTGATGAGCGGGATCCTGGACGGCAAGAAGGTTCTGGTCACCGGCGTCCTCACCGAGGCGTCGATCGCCTTCGCCACCGCGCGCATCGCGCAGGAGCAGGGCGCCACCGTCGTCCTGTCCAACTTCGGGCGGGCGCTGTCGCTGTGCCAGCGGATCGCCAAGCGGCTGCCGCAGGAGGCGGCCGTGATCGAACTCGACGTCACCGATCCCGAGCACCTGGCCACGCTGGCCGACCGGCTCCGCGAGATCGACGGGCTCGACGGTCGTCTCGATGGGGTTGTCCACTCGATCGGCTTCGCCCCGCAGGAGGCGATGGGGGAGGGCTTCCCCGAGGTCGCCTGGGAGCACGCCGCCACCGCCTTCCAGGTCTCGGCCTGGTCCTACGCCTCGCTCACCCAGGCCTGCCGGCCGCTGCTGGCCAACCCGTCGTCGGTGGTCGGGCTGACCTTCGATGCGTCGGTCGCCTGGCCGGTCTACGGCTGGATGGGGGCGGCGAAGGCGGCGCTGGAGTCGACCAGCCGGTACGTGGCCCGCGAGCTCGGCCCCGAGGGCGTGCGGTCCAACATCGTGGCCGCCGGGCCGCTGCGCAGCATGGCGATGAAGTCCATCCCCGGCAGCGCCCAGTTCGAGGAGGCCTGGGAGGGCCGCGCCCCGCTGGGCTGGTCGGTCACCGATACCGAGCCGGCCGGCAAGGCAGTGGTCGCGCTGCTGTCGGACTGGTTCCCCGCCACCACCGGCGAGATCGTGCACGTCGACGGAGGCTTCCACGCCGTCGGCGTGTGAGTGCATCCGTCCGCACCAGGAGAAGAGAAGAACCCACCGTGCCCCGCGCAATCGTCGACATCACCCCCGCCGGACAGCGACCGGACGGAGACCCGTCCCTCGCCGTCCGCAACAACGGCGGCGTCGAGCCGTCGTCCGACTCCGCTCCGGCCGGCCGGCGGGAGGCGCTGCTCGTGCTCTCGTTCGGTGGGCCCGAGGGCCCGGACGACGTGATGCCGTTCCTCGAGAACGTGACCCGCGGTCGTGGCATCCCGCGCGAGCGGCTGGCGGAAGTGGCCGAGCACTACTACCACTTCGGCGGTGTGAGCCCGATCAACGAGCAGAACAAGGCGCTGGTCGCGGCCGTCGAGAAGGAACTCGCCGCGGCGGGGGTCGACCTCCCCGTCTACTGGGGCAACCGGAACTGGGCGCCCTACGTCGAGGACACCTGGCAGCAGATGGCCGACGACGGGGTCGAGCACGTGTACGTGTTCCCCACCTCGTCCACTGCCTCGTACTCCAGCTGCCGGCAGTACCACGAGGACATCGCCCGGGCCCGCGTCTCGTACGGCCAGGACTCCACCCGCCCAGCCCCCACGGCGGAGAAGCTGCCGCACTACTACGACACCCCGGGCTTCATCCGCGCCAACGCCGACGCGCTGGCCGCGGCGATCGCCACGCTGCCGGCCGAGGTGCGCGACACCGCCCGCCTGGTGGCGACCGCGCACAGCATCCCCGACACGATGGCCGCCGTGGCGGGCCCCGACGGCCACGCCTACGAGGCGGAGCTGCGGGCCGCCGCCGAGCGCGTCGTCGCCGAGGCCGCCCCGGGCCGCAGCTTCGACCTGGTCTGGCAGAGCCGCAGCGGCCCGCCGTCAGTGCCGTGGCTGGAGCCCGACGTCAACGACCACCTGCGGGCGCTCGCGGCGGCGGGCGAGACCGCCGTCGTCCTGTTCCCGATCGGGTTCGTCAGCGATCACCTCGAGGTGATCTGGGACCTGGACAACGAGGCGAAGGAGACCGCCGCGGACGTCGGCCTCGCGTTCGCCCGCGCGGCGACGGCGGGCACCCACCCGGCGTTCGTCGAGTCGGTCCGGATGCTGGTCGAGGAGCGCCGCGCCGGCGGTCTCCCGCGCCTGGGCACGAACTGCCCCGCGAGCTGCTGCTATGTCTCCGGTCGGCCTACCGGCCTCCACCGCGGCCAGGAGCCGTCCCCGAGCTGAGCTGGGCCGCTGCGTCAGTCCTTGGTCACCTCAGCCGGCCTGCGCCTTCCAGACCGGCGCGACCTCGCGGTGGTAGCGGCGGCCGAACACCCGGCTGAACACGGTGACGACGGGCGTCGGCACCGTCGCCTTCAGGAACGCGCGGTGGTCGTCGCTCATCCCGTCGGTGAGCCAGGCGAAGAAGCGCCCGGTCACCGCCGGCGGGTTGCTGCGCAGCTTCTTCTCCACGGCCTTCCACTCGGGACTGTCGTGCAGCGGGACCAGCCGTGGTTCCAGCTCGGTCTCCTCGTGGCGCAGGTGCTGCTCGACGACCTCGCGGGTGCGCAGGACGCTCGCTCGGGCGGCGGCCGCGTCCACGGCGGACCCGCTGGCCGCCACGGCCGACATGGCCGTGGCGGTCTCGGCCAGGGACTCGGCCATGGTGTGGTGCTCGTTCTCCATGGCGGTGAGCAGCTCCCGGTCGACGCCGGCGGTCGCCAGCATCGGCCAGATGTGGGTGTCCTCGCCCTCGTGGTGGTGGGTCAGCTCCTCGCGCAGGTTGCCGTAGGCGCGGTCCAGCGCCTGGGCACGCGCCCGGTCCCCGTCGGGCATCGCCCCGAGGGCTGTCGACAGCCGGTCCAGGTCCCGGCGCACGGCGGCATGGATCACCCGGTTCATCGTCATCGACTCGGTCATGGCGGGGGACCGTAGACCCCTCCGGGCCCCCGAAGGGGCCCCGCGGACGTGGTGTCCCGTCTACCGGGGCAGCCAGTTGTAGGCGGCGGTGACGGCGTCGCGCACCGCGTCCCCCAGGGGCCGCAGAGCGACGTCGCGCGCGGCCGCCTGCGTGTGGCTGACGGCGCCGCCCGGGGCATCGGTGAGCGCCACATCCAGCACCGCGGCCAGTCGCTGCGCCCGCGCCAGCACCGAGAGGGCGAGCGGGTCGTGGTCGGCGGGCACGCCGGGGGTGCGCGGACCCTTCGACAGCCCCGCCAGGAGGGCCGGCACCTCGGGATGCCACCGGGCGAGGTCCAGGTCGGCCAGCGTCCGCGCGGCCGCGGTGACGGCGAGGTCGAGGGCACCGGAGGCGGCCCGCAGCGTGCCCTCCACGGGCGGCCCGACGGGCGGAGCGCCCGCGAGGTCGAACGCCGTCCACTCGACGACCTCGTCGCCCAGTGCCTCCGGGACCAGCGCGACGCGGCTCCCGACGGCGGCCTGCCCGGACTCCACCGCCAGCGGCGCCAGCTCCGGTACCGCGGGCAGCCCGCGGACGTCACCGGCCACCGGCAGCACCAGCCGGATCCGGTGCTCGCCGAGGCCGCGCAGCGCGCTCAGCGCGGAGCCCAGGGGCACTGCCGCCTCCGTGCCGGGAAGGCCGGCGACGCGGTGCGCGGACCCGCCCACGACGGCGTCGAGGGCCTCGTCGTAGGAGGCGCGGCCGGTGAGCCAGGCGGTGGCCCACACCGCGAACCGGCCGGCGGGGTAGTCGTGCACCGGCCGAGGTTACGTGGCCCGCCGCCCGCCGCGCGCCCCGCCGACGGCGACAGGCGCGCGGCACGGCGTCGTTCTGCAAGACTCCCGGCATGGCTGCGTGGTTGCTCTGGCTGATCGCCGCCGGGCTGTTCGCCGGGGGCGAGGTCCTGACCCTGGACCTGGTGTTGCTCATGTTCGCCGGCGGGGCGCTCGGCGGCATGACCGTGGCGCTGGCCGGCGGCGCGGTGGTGTTCCAGCTCCTCGCGTTCATCCTGGTCTCGGCAGCGCTGCTCGCCGTCGTCCGGCCCGTGGCCAAGCGGCACCTCGAGGACCGCTCCCCGCTGCAGCTCGACGGGGTCGACCCGCTCGTCGGCCGCACGGCGACGGTGACCCGCGCCGTCGACGTCTCCGGTGGCCGCATCCGGATGGGCGCCGACGAGTGGACCGCCCGCAGCCAGCACAGCGGAGAGGCGTTCGCCATCGGCAGCCGGGTCCGCATCCTGGAGATCGACGGCGCCACGGCCGTGGTCGGCGACGCACTGGAGTGAACCTGTGGACGGGGCGTGACCTGTCTGGACGGACGTGAAAGGGTCGGAACCGACCCACCCCGACGTAGGAGGCCCCCGTGGAGCCCGCCCTCATCGCCCTGATCGTCGTCGCCGTCCTGCTGATCGTCGTGCTGGCCAAGAGCGTGACGATCGTCCCCCAGGCCCAGGCGAAGGTGATCGAGCGTCTCGGCCGCTACAGCCGCACGCTCTCGCCCGGGTTGTCGGTGCTCGTCCCGTTCGTCGACCGGGTGCGGGCCACCATCGACCTGCGCGAGCAGGTGATCTCGTTCCCGCCGCAGCCGGTCATCACCGCGGACAACCTGCAGGTCGGCATCGACACCGTCGTGTACTTCCAGGTCACCGACCCGCGCCTGGCCGTCTACGGGATCGCGAACTACATCACCGGCATGGAGCAGCTGACCACCACGACGCTGCGCAACGTCGTCGGCGGGCTCAACCTCGAGGGTGCGCTGACCGGGCGTGACGGCATCAACAGCCAGCTGCGCGAGGTGCTCGACGGCACGACCGGGCCCTGGGGCCTGCGCGTCGCCCGGGTGGAGATCAAGGCCATCGACCCGCCGCCGTCGATCCAGGACTCCATGGAGAAGCAGATGCGGGCCGACCGCGACAAGCGCGCGGTCATCCTCACCGCCGAGGGCCACCGGCAGGCCGCGATCACCTCGGCCGAGGGCGAGAAGGCCTCGGCGATCCTGTCGGCGGAGGGCCGCAAGCAGGCGGCGATCCTCGAGGCGGAGGCCGAGCGGCAGAGCCGGATCCTCCGTGCCGAGGGTGAGCGCGCCGCGCTGTTCCTGCAGGCGCAGGGCCAGGCGAAGTCGATCGAGACGGTCTTCCAGGCCATCCACGACGGCAAGCCCGACCAGGGGCTGCTGGCCTACCAGTACCTTCAGACGCTGCCGCAGATCGCCCAGGGCGACGCGAACAAGATGTGGATCGTCCCGAGCGAGTTCAGCAAGGCGCTCGAGGGCCTGGCCTCGCTCGGCGGCGCCGAGGGTGGGAAGTCCTGGATGGACGTCGAGCCGTCGGGCGACGGGCGGACCGCCCCGCCGGAGGGCGGGATCGACACCAGCAGCTGGTTCGAGTCGCAGCTGCCCAAGGCCGCCGACCAGCCCGAGGCCAAGATCGAACTGACCAGCATCACCGACACGGCGCCGGCCATGCCCACGCCGGAGGTGCCGTCACCGCCGCCGCTGAGCCAGGTCACCGACGAGGTCCGCGGGATCGGCTCGGGCCGCGAACCCGACGACAACGGCGTGCCCCCGGCCCGGGGCTGAGCCCGAACGCCGAGAGGCCGTCACCCTTCCGAGGAAGGGTGACGGCCTCTCGCTGTTCCGGCGCTCAGTCCTTGAGCAGGCCCTCGCGGAGCTTGGCCAGCGTCTGGCTCAGCAGGCGGGAGACGTGCATCTGCGAGATGCCGATGTCGGCCGCGATCTGCGACTGGGTCATGTTGCCGAAGAACCGCAGGATGAGGATGCGGCGCTCACGGGCCGGGATGGTGGCCAGCAGCGGCTGCAGCGACTCCCGGTACTCCACGCCCTCGAGCGCGGCGTCCTCCTCGCCGAGGGTCGCGGCCAGGGTGGGGGAGTCGTCGTCACCCGAGAGCCGTTCGTCCAGGGAGCTGCTGCGGTAGGCATTGGCGACGGCGAGCCCCTCGAGGACCTCCTCGCGCGGGATGCCCAGGTGCTGGGCGAGCTCGCTGGGCGTCGGCGCGCGGCCGTTCTTCTGGGCCAGCTCGCCCACGGCCGCGTTGAGCGACAGGTGCAGCTCCTGCAGGCGGCGCGGCACCCGCACCGACCAGCCCTGGTCGCGGAAGTGCCGCTTGATCTCGCCGGTGATCGTGGGCACCGCGAAGGACAGGAACTCCACACCCCGCGTCGGGTCGAACCGGTCGATCGCGGCGATGAGGCCCAGGGTGCCGACCTGCAGCAGGTCGTCGAAAGGCTCGCCGCGGTTGCTGAACCGGCGGGCGAAGTGCCGCACCAGGGGAAGGTGCTCCTCGACGAGGATCTCGCGCAGCCGCTCGCGGCGCGGGTCGTCCTTCTCGAGCGTGGCCAGCTCGGCGAACAGCGGGGCGGTGCGCTCGGCCCGGCGGCGGTTGTCCGAGATCGGGGGCGCCGCCTCCGGGGCGGCCGGCTCCTCGACGGCAGCGGGCTCCTCGACGGCAGCGGGCTCCTCGACGGCAGCAGGCTCCTCGGCGGCAGCGGGCTCCTCGGCCACCGCGGACATGCCCTCCTCGGGCGCCTCGCGTGGCCCCGGGGTGACGCCGTCGCGCGGATCCACCGCGATCCCCGTCGGATCGGTGGCGGGGGACCGGGTCACCGGGCCACCGAGAGGTTCTGGCCGGCTCCGCCCGCCATCTCGGCCGGCCGCTGGCCCGGCAGGTACTTGTCCATGGCGATGACAGCAACCGCGTCCCCGGAACCGTTCCCGCCCGGCACCTCGGACTGCGTCGACGGCCGGCCCTCGACCGCGTCGACCAGCGTGGCGAGCACGGCCCAGCCGAAGCCGTCGCGGGGGACGTCGGTGCCGGCCGCGGTGGGCACCCAGGCCTCGATGTGCAGGCCCGTGCGCGTGGTCTCGAAGACGACGGTCAGCGGGACGTCGCCCTGCGCGACGCTGACCAGCGTCGCGCAGGCCTCGTCGACCGCGAGGCGCAGGTCCTCCACGCTGTCGAGGTCGTAGTCCATGCGGATGGCGAGGTCACCGGCCATGGCCCGGACCGCCGGCAGCTGCATCGCGGTGATGGGCACCCGCAGCTCGAGCCGTTCCGCGCGTCGTCCGTCCTGCGCGAGGGCACCCCTCGAATCCACCATCCGCGTACTGCTCCTTCGTCCTGTCGCACTCGGCCCTCGAGCGCAGCGTCCATCCTGCCCGGCCGGCCGGGGCGGGGCAGCGCCCGGCCTGCCGAGCGCACTGCCGACGGCGTCTACTACCCCCGCGCCACGCCCGGCCAAACGTGGGCTGTCCCACGGTCCGCTGCCTCCCCGGCGCGGTTGCCGAGGGAGGAGGCCTGATGTTCCCTGGCCTGGGATGAGCGCCAGTCAGGGCAGTCTGTCGACCCCTCTCCCGGTCCCCGGGCCGGAGGGGGCGGCCGTGCTGCTCGCGGCGATGGAGGACGCACCCGCTGCGATCTGGTGCCTGGACGTCGGCGCGCGGACGGTGTGGGCGAACGCCAGCGCTCGTCAGCTCGGGGCCGACGGCCTGCTGCCCTCGGTCGACGGGCGTCCCCTGGTCGACGTCGTCGACGCCGTCATCGGCAGCGGCCGATCGGAGAGCCTCAGCGGGCCGATGGGGCACGAGGGGCCGGTCGTGACGGCCGTCGTGCGGCCGTTGTCGGTCGCCGGCGAGCCCGGCGCGATGCTCGTGCTCGACCACGACCAGCGCGACGTCGACCCGTCGAGCTGGCCCCAGGACGTCGTCGAGGCCGCCCAGTCCTCGCTCCTCCCGCCCTTCCTCCCGATGCTGCCCGACCTCGCCCTGGCCGGCAGCTACCACCGGGCGACGTCGGTGCGGGCCGCCGGTGGCGACTGGTACGACGCCGTGCCGCTGGGCGACGGCCGGGTGGCGCTCGTGGTCGGGGACGCGGTGGGCCACGGCGTGCCCGCCGCCGGGGCGATGAGCCGGCTCCGCGGGGCCATGCGGTCGACGGCGCTGCGGAACTCCGCACCGCCGTCGGTGCTCGGCGACCTGGACGCCTTCGCGAGCCAGATGGAGGACGTCGAGGGTGCGTCGGTCTTCTACGGCGTGCTGGATGCCGGTACCGGTGAGCTCGCGTACACGACGGCCGGCCACCCGGCGCCCCTCGTCGTGGGCAGCGACGGCACCGCCGCCTTCCTGCCGGTCACGCCGCGGCCGCCGCTGGGCAGCCTGCCCGGTGCCGAGACGCCGGTGCACCGCTACGTCCTCGAGCCCGGCGCCACCCTCGTCCTGTTCTCCAACGGCGCTCTGGCCGGTGCGGGCGCCGGGTACGCCACAGCACTCGACCGGCTGGTCGCTGCCTCCCGCGAGGTCCTCGCCCGGCCGGGCGCGACCGAGCCGGACGCCGCCCCGGGGCTGGCCGTCGCCATCGCGGAGCTCGTCCGCCCGCCGCAGGACTGGCCCGACGACGTGGCCGTGCTGGTGGCCCACCGCCGGGCGACGCGACCCGAACCGCTGCACCTCGACCTACCCGCCGTCCCCGCCTCGCTGCCGGGCATCCGGCGCCGGCTGACCACCTGGCTCTCCGCACTCGGCATGGGGGAGAACGACCGGGTCGGCGTGATGGTGGCCGTCGGGGAGGCCTGCGCCAACGCCGCCGAGCACGCCTACCGCGGGTCCGAGCCGGGCGGGATGTCCGTGACGGCGACCGTCGACGTGGACGGTGTGCTGACGGTGCGGGTCCACGACGACGGCACCTGGCGCCCTCCGGACCGCGATCCCGGCGACCGCGGCCGCGGACTGCTGATCATGCGCCAGCTGGTGGACAGCGTCTCCCTGGAGGACGGGCCAGGGACGACGGTGACGCTCGCGGTGCGGTTGCGGCGCAGCCCCGACGGCGAGCCCGGTTCGGCGTCCGGTGGCGAGGGCGCCTCGATCGTCGTGGACCGGGAAGGTGCCTGCCCGGTGGTCCGCGCCGGCGGAGCGGTGGACGAGGCCGGCGCCGACCAGTTGCGCATCCGGCTGCTCGAGGCCAGCCGCGGCGGGACCGCGCGCGTGGAGCTCGACCTGGCCGACGTCACGCTGTTCAGCAGCGCCGCCGTCCGCGTCGTCCTCGCGGTGGCGCGCATCGCCCGCGACGAGGGCTGGCGCCTGGTGGTGCACGCGGAGGCGGGCGGCGTCACCCGGCACGTGCTCGAGATCAGCGGACTCGGCGGGCTGGTGGACCTCCGCTGACGGGTGAGCTCCGGGCCCTGGGGGTTTGCGTCGCGGTCCCGGTGCCCATCCTCCGGCGGTGAGACTGCGGCGGAGCGACGTCAACGCACCCGGCTACCGGCGCCGCCGGGCGGGGAGGGGCTTCGCCTACTACGACACCGACGGCGTGCTGATCCGGGACGACCGGCTCGACCGCATCCGAGGCCTGGCCATCCCGCCCGCCTGGCGGGACGTCTGGATCTGCCCGTGGCCCAACGGCCACATCCAGGCCACCGGCATCGACGCCGCCGGCCGGCGCCAGTACCGCTACCACGACCAGTGGCGCGCGCGGCGGGATGCCGAGAAGCACGAGCGCGTGCTGGAGATCGCCCGGCAGCTCCCCGACGTCCGTGACGAGGTGGTCGCCGCCCTGCGCACCCGGGGCCTCAACCGGGAGCGGGTGCTGGCGACCGCCATCCGGCTGCTGGACCTGGCCGCGTTCCGCGTCGGCAGCGAGCAGTACGCGGAGGAGAACGGCACCTACGGCCTGGCCACGCTGCGGCGGGAGCACGTCCGGGTCCGCGGCGAGCGCACCTTCTTCTCCTACACCGCCAAGGGCGGCATCGAGCGGGAGGTGGAGCTCACCGACCGGCCCACGGCCACCGTCGTCCGCCAGCTGCTGGAGCGCCCCGAGGGCACGGGGGAGGAACTCCTGGCCTACCAGGTCGAGGACGGCACCTGGCGCGACGTGACCAGCGCCGAGATCAACGCCTTCCTCAAGGAGATCAGCGGCGCGGAGATCACGGCGAAGGACTTCCGGACCTGGAACGCCACGGTGCTCATGGCGGCCAAGCTCGCCGAGGCGGCGCCGCCGTCCTCGCGCACGGCCCGCAAGCGGATCGTCTCGGCCGCCTACCGGGAGGTCAGCGAGCAGCTGGGGAACACCCCGGCGGTGTGCAAGGCCAGCTACGTCGACCCCCGGGTGGTCGACCGGTTCGAGAACGGGGAGACCGTCGCCCACGCCCTCCGGGTGGCTGCCGAGGCCGACGCCGACCGCGACACCCAGCGGGTGCTCGAGCAGGCCGTCTGCCAGCTGCTCTCCGCCTGAGACGACGCAAGGCCCCCGCCGGAACTCCGGCGAGGGCCTTGCGTCGTCCGGCCCCGGGCAGGGGCCGGACCTCAGCGAGCGGTGCTGTCGGCGATCGTGAACAGGTCGATCAGGCCGGTCACCTCGAGCGGCCGCGTCACGGCACGGGTCGTGGCGATCAGCCGCAGGGCGACCTCACGGCTGCGGGCGGACTTCTGCGTCTCGACGAGCACGGCCAGGCCGGCGGAGCCCAGGAACTGGACACCGGACAGGTCGATCACCAGCTCGCTGGGCGACTGCTCCAGCTGGCTGTCCAGCGTCGAACGCAGCACCGGGGCGGTGAAGGTGTCCACCTCGCCGACGACCTTCACCGTCACCACGCCGTCCTCGGTGGAGGTCGAGAGCGTGATCACGTCGTCGAAGGGTGCCTCGGTGCCCTCGGTCGACACGTCGGGCTGCCCCTCGGCGGGCAGGTCGGAAGTCGTCACGGACGGTGCTCCTCTCGGCGGCGGTGCCTGGCGGCACTCCGCCCGGTCAATCTACCGCTGCGTGGACCGGGGTACAGGAGCCCCCGGGCCCGCGTCTGGTCTACGCGGCCGGAATCGGGCCCTGACGGGTCCGTTCCGGTGCGGCTGCCTGCTGAACCGCTGACCCAACGTAGACAACCGGGCGCGCGCGCGCCAACCCGCCCCCGGCCGACGCGGGCGTGGCGCGCGTGCCGGTGGTGCGGGCCGGACGGAGGAGAGGAGGTCAGCCGTCGGTGAGGTGCACGGCGGATTCCTCGGGACCCTCGCCGCCGATCGGCGCGTCGCCGGTGGCCTCCATGTCGTCCGCCGTGCGGTGGGTGCCCGAGTCGCTGTCGGGCGTGGTGTTCAGGTCCTGCTCCAACTGCACGTCGGCCCGCTGGGGGTCCTCGGTGGGGCGGACGCCGGAGGCGTCGTCGGGGATCTCCCGGTCCAGCCGGCCGGTGAGCGACTCGCCCTCGGCCTGCTCGGACGCGGTCGTGCCGAAGTCGGTGCTCGCCGTCGGGCGTTCGCCGGGCAGGGCCTCGAACTGCGGGTCCTCGGCGCGCTGCATGGTGGGCGAGTCGTCCTGCGCCACCTCGGGGATGCCGTCGTCCTCGGGGAAGATGTCCCGGGAGGTCTGACCCTCGGTCTGCGTGGTGCCGTCGGTGGTGCCGGGGTCGGTCATGCGCGTCTCCGTTCGTCGGGCGGGCGCACCCGCTCTCGTCGTCCCTGGGGGACGGGGAGCCGGTCCGGGGGACCGGCGTCGTAGCTCGGCCCTACCCGTGACCTTCGTCGCCATGCGTCGTGTGCCCCGGCGCACGGTGCGGCCCGGTGGGTTCACCCGGCCGACGCCGGGGGTAGCGCGGGCCCATGGCGATCGCAGACGAGGTGCAGCGGATCGGGGCCCCGGTCCGCCGGTGGGCCCGCACGCAGAAGCGGGAGTACACCGACGGCGAACCCCGGCCGCTCGGCGCCGACCTCGGTGCCATGGGTGTCTACGCGGGCCTGGTGTCGGCCGCGGCCGCGGCGGTGCGCGCCTCGGGGAAGGAGCTGCCCGAGCGGATCCCCTTCGGGGACGCCGCGCTGCTGACGGTGGCCACCTTCCGGCTGGCCCGCCGGATCGCGAAGGACCCCGTGACCGCGCCGGTCCGGGCGCCGTTCGTCCGGTTCGAAGGACCGTCGGGGCATGCGGAGGTCGCCGAGGAGGTCCGCGAGCACGGCGGCGTCAAGCACGCGGTGGGGGAGCTCCTCACCTGCCCGTTCTGCCTGGCGCAGTGGGTCGGCACCGGTTTCGTGTTCGGCTACGTCGCCGCCCCGAAGGCCACCCGGCTCGCCGCGCTCACCATGACGATGGTCGCCGGGTCCGACGTCCTGCAGTTCGTCTACGACGCCATCCAGAACGGCGCGCTGGCGCCGGCCGGCGACGACGAGGGCACCGCCGCGGCCGAGGCCGCCGGCGTGGACGCCGGCTAGGGCCGTCGCTCGACCGGGGGAGGCGGCGGGTCATCTGACCTGCCGCGGTCGCCCCCGCGGACCTATCCTGTGATCTTGACCCGGTGCGGGTCTGTCTGGGCCCGTCCGGGCCCCGCTCGGGAAGGGGCGGCATGCGATCGATCTGGCGCGGGGCCGTGTCGTTCGGCCTCGTCAGCATCGGCGTGAAGCTGTACTCCGCCACGGAGGACAAGGACATCCGCTTCCACCAGGTGCACGCCGCCGACGGTGGCCGGGTGAAGTACCGGCGGGTCTGCTCGATCGACGGCGAGGAGGTCGAGTACGGCGACATCGCCAAGGGCTACGAGCTGCCCAGCGGCGAGGTCGTCATCCTCACCGACGAGGACTTCGACGAGCTGCCGCTGAGCACCCGCCGCGAGATCGAGGTGCTGGAGTTCGTCGACCAGGACCAGATCGACCCGATCATGTTCGAGAAAACCTACTACCTCGAGCCCGACGGCCCGGCCGCGCGGCCCTACGTCCTGCTCCGCGACGCCCTGGAGAACGCCGGGCAGGTCGCCATCACCAAGATCGCCATCCGCCAGCGCGAGTCCCTGGCGGCGCTGCGGGTACGCGACGGCATCCTCGTCCTGCACACGATGCGCTGGCCCGACGAGATCCGCCGGCCCGACTTCGCCTTCCTCGACGAGGACATCAGCGTCCGCCCGCAGGAGCTGAAGATGGCCGAGGCGCTGATCGGTTCGATGACCGCCGAGTTCGACCCGAGCGAGTTCACCGACGACTACCGGGAGGCGATGACCGCGCTCCTGGAGGCCAAGCAGAGCGGCGGCGAGGTCGCCCAGCCGGCCGAGGTCCCCGACGACGGTGCCGCCGTGGTGGACCTGATGAGCGCCCTGCGGGCGTCGGTCGAGCGGGCCCGCGGCGGTGCCGCGGAGGACGCCGACGACGACGCGCCGGCCGAGAAGGCGCCGGCGGAGAAGCCGGCCGCCACGAAGGCCACTCCCGCCAAGAAGGCGGCGCCGGCGAAGAAGGCGCCCGCCTCGAAGGCAGCGGCCAAGAAGACGTCGTCGTCCTCGGCCGGCGCCGAGAAGAAGGCGGCGGCGAAGGCCCCGGCCAAGCGCGCCCGCCGCAGCGCCTGAGGTGCCGAGCCGGCGGGAGGAGGCGCTCCCCGCGCCCCTGCCCATGCTGGCCACCGCGGGTGAGCTGCCCGGCGGGGACGAAGACCCCGGCTGGGGCTACGAGTTCAAGTGGGACGGCGTCCGGGCGGTCGCGACGGTGCGCGGCGGCGTGCTGGCGCTGAGCTCCCGCAAAGGCACCGACATCACCGTGCGCTATCCCGAGGTGGGCCGGCTGCCCGCAGTCCTCGCCGGCCGCGACGCCGTCGTCGACGGGGAGATCGTCCTCATGGACGAGCTGGGCCGGCCCGACTTCGGGGCGCTGCAGAACCGGATGCACCGCACCGGCCCCGAGGTGCCGCGCCTGGCCGCCGCGAAGCCGGTGACGTTCCTGGTCTTCGATCTGCTGGCCCTTGACGGGGAGGACCTGCGGGAGCGGCCCTACGTCGAGCGGCGGGAGCGCCTCGACGGGCTCGCGCCGGCCGGGCACCGGTGGGCGCTGACGCCATGGTTCCGGGGCGGAGGCGCGGGCGTGCGCGCGGCGAGCCAGGAGAACGGGCTGGAGGGCGTCGTCGCCAAGCGGCTGACCTCGCCGTACCGCGAGGGCGTGCGCAGCCCCGAGTGGCGCAAGATCAAGAACTTCTTCACCCAGTCGGTCGTGGTGGGTGGCTGGCGGCCCGGTCAGGGCCGGCGGTCCGGCACCATCGGCTCGCTGCTGGTCGGCGTGCCCGACGACGAGGGCCGGCTGGTGTACGTCGGCCACGTCGGCACCGGTTTCCGCGACCAGGACCTGCGGGACCTGCAGCGGTCCCTGACCCCGGCCGCGTCCTCGCCGTTCGAGGGCTCTCTGCCGCGGGAGATCACCCGGGACGCCCACTGGGTGGAACCGGACCTCGTCGGTGAGGTGGCGTACGCGGTGTGGACGGCCGAAGGCCGGCTGCGGCACCCGTCGTGGCGCGGGGTGCGCGACGACCTGGAGCCCGACGACGTGGTGCAGGAACCGTGAGTCCCGCGAAGCAGCGGGTGGAGATCGCGGGGCGCCGGCTGGCCGTCTCCAACCTGGAGAAGGTGCTCTTCCCCGAGGTGGGCTTCACCAAGGCGCAGGTCATCGACTACTACGTGCGGGTCGCGCCGGTGCTGCTGCCGCACCTCGCCGGCCGGCCGGTCACCTTCACCCGCTGGCCCGACGGCGTGGAGGGCCAGGCGTTCTTCGAGAAGAACAGCGCCCGGCACGCTCCCGAGTGGGTACGCAGGGTGACCATCCCGAGTCCGGGCAGCACCAGGGGCCGGGAGACCCTCGACATGGTCGTGCTGGAGGACGTGCCCGACCTGGCGTGGGCGGCCAACCTGGCGGCGCTCGAGCTGCACGTGCCGCAGTGGCAGGTGGACGACGACGGCGAGCCGCAGCTGCCCGACCTGCTCGTGCTCGATCTCGACCCGGGCCCCGACACCGGTATCGCGGAGTGCTGCGCGGTGGCCGAGCGGCTGGGGGAGCGGCTGGAGTCCGACGGCCTCGACCCGGTGGTGAAGACGTCCGGGTCGAAGGGCATGCAGGTGTACGCGCCGATCGAGACGCCGGCGGACCGGGAGCACCCGAGCCGCTACGCCAAGATGCTGGCGCAGGAGCTCTCGGCCGAGACGCCCGACGACGTCGTCTGGCGGATGGAGAAGGTGCTGCGCCCGGGCAAGGTGCTCATCGACTGGAGCCAGAACAACACGGCCAAGACGACCGTCGCCCCGTACTCGTTGCGGGCGCGGGCGGGGGCCACGGTGTCCACCCCGATCGGCTGGGACGAGGTCGACGCGGTGCGCGACGGCAGCCTGGACCCGGCGGAGCTGCGGTTCACGACCGACGACGTGCTGGCGCGGGTCGAGGAGTACGGCGACCTGTTCGACGTCGCGGGCGCCACCCGGGCACCCCTGCCCGAATAGAGAACCCCTTCCTCCCCACCCCCTCGCGGGCTCGGGGCGGTGCCCTGGAGGGGGCCGGGCCGACCTCTGGGACGATCTCGCGCATGTCCGCCGCAGGCCCGCACGACCCCCGTACCGCCGACCTCGGGCGGCTGGTGGTCCGCTGCCCCGACCAGCCGGGGATCGTCGCCGTCCTGTCCCGCCTGCTGGCCGACGTCGGCGCGAACATCACCGAATCGCAGCAGCACTCGTCGGACCCGAGCGGGGGCACGTTCACCCTCCGGCTCGAGTTCGTCGTCGCCGACCTGCCGGCGCGGCGGGCCGAGCTCGAGCAGCGGCTCGGCGATCTGGCGGGGGAGTGGCAGCTCACCTGGCGGCTGAGCGAGGCGCGCCACCTGCCCGCGGTCGCGGTGTTCGTCAGCCGAGCCGACCACGTGCTGCAGGAGCTGATCTACCGCGTCCGCGCCGGTGACCTGCGTGCCGAGATCACCGCAGTCGTCTCCAACCACCCGGATCTCGAACCGGTGGCCCGCGCCGCCGGCATCCCGTTCCACCACGTGCCGGTCACCCCGGACACGAAGCCGGAGGCCGAGGCCCGCGCGCTGGAGGTCGTCGGCGACGTCGACCTCGTGGTGCTGGCGCGCTACATGCAGATCGTGTCGCCGGAGTTCTGCGCGCGGTTCCCGGAGCGGCTGATCAACATCCACCACAGCTTCCTGCCGGCGTTCGTCGGCGCGAACCCGTACCAGGCGGCGCACGACCGCGGCGTGAAGCTGATCGGCGCGACCGCCCATTACGTGACCGAGGAACTCGACGCCGGGCCGATCATCGAGCAGGAGGTCGCCCGCGTGGATCACCGGGCGACGGTCGAGGACATGCGGCGAGTGGGCCGCTACGTCGAGCGGCAGGTGCTCGCGCAGGCGGTGACCTGGCACGTCGAGGACCGCGTCGTCGTCGAGGGCGACCGCACCATCGTCTTCGCCTGACCGCCCCGTCGATGATCAGCTGACCTGATCATCGCGTGTCCTCCCTCACGGCCGGCGCTGAGGGAGGACGCTGGACGATCAGGTGAGCTGATCATCCTCGCCCCTACGGGTCGGCCTTGATTTGACTGGTTCAAAACAAGGGCGGACACTGGACGTCGATGGAGACGACGTGGGCGCACCAGCTGCGCGAGGCCGGTCTGCGGGTCACCCGACCGAGGCTGTCGGTGCTCGAGGTCCTCTCCACCCATCCCCACGCCGATGCCGACACCCTCGTCACCGGCGCCCGCGCCCAGCACCCCACGCTGTCCCCGCAGACGGTCTACGGCGTGCTGGACGCCCTGGTCTCCGTGGGGCTCGCCCGCCGGATCGAACCCGCCGGTGCGCCTGCGCTCTTCGAGCTGCGGGTGGGCGACAACCACCACCACCTGGTCTGCCGCTCGTGCGGTGCCGTCGCCGATGTCGACTGCACCGTCGGGGCGGCCCCGTGCCTGAGCCCCTCGGACACGGCCGGCTTCGTCGTCGACGAGGCCGAGGTCGTGTTCTGGGGCCTGTGCCGCAGCTGCCAGGGAACGGCAGCAGAAGTGTCCGACGAAGTAGGAGGCATACCCGCATGACCGACGTCGCATCGCAGGGCCCGGCCCCGAGCGAGGCCGACCGCCCGCTCCTGACCAACCGTCAGGGTCACCCGGTCTACGACAACCAGAACCAGCGGACGGTGGGCGCCCGAGGCCCGGCCACCCTGGAGAACTACCAGTTCCTCGAGAAGATCAGCCACTTCGACCGGGAGCGGATCCCGGAGCGCGTGGTGCACGCCCGCGGCATCACCGCGTTCGGCTACTTCGAGGCCGACGGCACCGTCGGCGACGAGCCGGTCTCGACGTACACCCGCGCCAAGCTGTTCCAGGAGAAGGGCAAGCGCACCGACGTCGCCGTCCGCTTCTCCACCGTGGCCGGTGGCCGTGACTCCTCGGAGTCCGCGCGCGACCCCCGCGGCTTCGCGGTGAAGTTCTACACCGAGGACGGCAACTGGGACCTCGTCGGCAACAACCTGGGCGTCTTCTTCATCCGGGACGCCATCAAGTTCCCCGACTTCATCCACTCGCAGAAGCCCGACCCGGTCACCTTCGAGGCCAACGTCGCCGAGCGCGCGTTCGACTTCTTCAGCCAGACCCCCGAGGCCCTGCACATGATCTCGCTGGTCTTCAGCCCCCGCGGCACGCCGGCCAACTACCGGAACATGCAGGGCTTTGGCGTGAACACCTACAAGTGGGTCAACGCCCAGGGCGAGACCGTCCTGGTCAAGTACCACTGGTACCCGCGCGACGGCGTGAAGTCCTGGGGCGCCGCCGACGCGTCGGCCGCGCAGGCGACGAGCCTGGGCACCCACACCAAGGACCTGCACGACTCCATCGCCGCGGGCGACTTCCCGCAGTGGGACCTCTACGTCCAGATCATGAGCGACGACGAGCACCCCGAGCTCGACTTCGACCCGCTGGACGACACGAAGACCTGGCCGCAGGAGCTCTTCCCGGTGCGCAAGGTCGGCACGATGACCCTGAACCGGATGCCGGTGGACAACTTCACCGAGAACGAGCAGATCGCGTTCGGCACCGGCGTGCTGGTGGACGGCCTGGACTTCTCCGACGACAAGATGCTGGTCGGCCGGACGTTCTCCTACTCCGACACCCAGCGCTACCGCGTCGGGCCGAACTACCTGCAGCTGCCGGTGAATGCCCCGAAGGCGAAGGTGGCCACCAACCAGCGCGACGGTGCGATGGCCTACGGCGTGGACCGCGCCGAGGGCACGAACCCGCACGTGAACTACGAGCCGTCGATCCTCGGCGGTCTGCGTGAGGCGGAGTACCCGACGCACGACGAGCAGGGCCCGGTCATCACCGGCCGGCTCACCCGCAAGCGGATCCCGCGGACGAACGACTACCAGCAGGCCGGCGAGCGCTACCAGCTCTCCGAGCAGTGGGAGAAGGACGAGCTGGTGGCGAACCTCGTCGGTGCCCTCGAGCAGTGCCGCCGCGACATCCAGGAGCGGATGGTGTGGCACTTCTTCATGTGCGACGACGAGTGGGGCCAGCGGGTCGGTGACGCCCTCGGCATCTCCGCCGACGACGTCCGTGGCCTGGAGCCGCTGCAGACGCAGACCCTCTCCGGGGACGAGCTGGCCCGTGCGGCCAACCTCGGCAAGAACGGTCCGCGCGACGTCACCGGCAAGGACATGACGCACTGCGTGCCCAACGAGCACGTCGTCGTCGCCTGAGCACATCGTCGTCCTCCGGACGACACCGCGGCCAGGAGCCGTCCCGCGCAGGCTGAGCGTGCCCGCCACGCCTGCGCGGGACCCTCCGGGCCCCACTCGCGCGGCACTACACCAGGCGGGCCTCCCGCCAGCCGCGCAGCGAGCTGACGACGGCGAGCCCCTCGGCCGCGGCGAGGTCGGCGGGGCGGAGCACCCGCTCGCGCAGCCTGCCGTCGTCGACCAGTCGACCGCGTTCGACGCCGGGCAGGCAGCCGCTGGAGACCGGCGGGGTCCACCACTGCCCGTCCAGGCGGACGGCGAGGTTGGCGATCGTCGTCTCCGTGACCTCACCGCGGGAGGAGACGAGGACGACGTCGTCGGCGTCCGGCCACCGGCGGGCGCGCTCCTCGTAGGGCGTCCGCCGGGTCGTCTTGTGCCGCAGCCAGACGTCGTCGGCGTCGACCGGCTCGGGGTCGATTGCCAGCCGGACCGGGCCGGCGAGCGGCGCGGGAGGTGGGTGCACACCGACCTCGACGGTCCCGTCGCGCCGCAGGAGCAGGCGCACCCGGGCAGCCGACGGTTGCCCGGCGACGGCCGCGAGCCGCCTCCGGGCGTCGTCGAGGTCGAGGGCGAATCCGGCGTAGGCGGCGGAGTCGGCCAGCCGGGCCAGGTGCCGCTCCAGGTTGCGCAGGTTCCCACCGCTGGTGCGGGCCATCGTCTCCAGCAGCGCGAACTCCTCGTACGGTTGCGTCAGGATCGCCGCCTTCGCCAGCAGCTCGGCGTGCTCGGCGTCCGGATCGGAAGCCCAGGTGATCCCGCCCCCGGTGCCGTAGACGGCGGTCCCCGTGGTCCGGTCGACCGTGACCGTCCGGATCGCCACGTTGAACCGGGCGCGGAACGCCTGGCCCGGGGGAGCGACCACCCCGATCGCCCCGCAGTAGGCGCCGCGTGGCTCGTCCTCGAGCTCCCGGATCAGCTCCATGGTCCGCTGCTTGGGGGCGCCGGTGACCGAGCCGGACGGGAACAGCGCGCGGAACACGTCGACCAGGCCCACGTCCGGCCGGGGCCGGGCGGTCACGTCGGAGGTGAGCTGCCAGACGGTCTCGTACCGCTCGGCCCGGAACAGGGCGGGCACGTCGACGCTGCCCACCTCGGCGATCCGGCCGAGGTCGTTGCGCAGCAGGTCGACGATCATCAGGTTCTCGGCGCGCTCCTTCTCGCTGCCCAGGAGCGCCGCCCGTACCGCGCCGTCGTCCGCGGTGAGCGCGCCCCGGCGGGCCGTGCCCTTCATCGGGCGGGTGAGCAGCCGGTCGCCGGTCCAGTCGAAGAACAGTTCCGGGCTGGCGCTGGCGACGACGTGGCTGCCGAGGTCCAGGTAGGCCGACCACCCGCCGCGCTGCCCGCAGGCGAGGTCGGCGTAGAGCTGGGTCAGGTCCCCGTCGACGGGCGCCCGCATCCGCACGGTGAGGTTCACCTGGTACGCGTCCCCCGCCGCGATGGCGGCGCGCACGCCGGCCACCGCGTCCCGGTGGCTCTCGCGGGTCCAGCCGCGCTGCCAGGGGCCGGCCGTGTAGTCGCGGGCCCGTCCGGGCGGTGTGGTCACCACGGGCGCGGGGACCATCCGGTCGGTCAGCGCGAACACGGCCAGCGGCAGGGTGTCGCCGGGGACCGGGGGCGCGACGGCGAGGCCCGGATCCAGGCCCCCGGCCGCCTCGTACGCCAGGTAGCCGAACGCCCACTCCCCGCCGGCGGTGGCCCGCTCGACCTCGGCGAGCACCGGCACGACGTCGGCCGGCTCGCGGGCGACCAGGACCCGGGACGCGCCGGGGAACGTGAGCGCGCTGCCGGTGAGGAGGTCGTCGAACCGGCCGTGCATCGTGCCGGTCAGGGCTGGAGCACCCGCGCTGTCACTCGCCGCCACGGGGCGGCTTGCGGTCCTGGTCCGCCAGGAACCGCTCGAACTCCGCGCCGATCTCCTCGGCCGTGGGCACCTCGCCCGCGCTGCCGAGCAGGTCGCTGCTCTCGCGGGCGGCGGTGAACGCGTCGTACTGCTGCTCCAGGGCGGCGACCACCGCGGTGTTCTCCGCCGAGCGGGCGATCTGCTCGTCGACCTCGGTGCGGTGGGTCTCCGCGGCGACCCGCAGCGACTCGGTGGGCAGGTGCAGCCCGGTGAGCCGCTCGAGGTGCTCGACCAGGGTGAGCGAGGCGGCCGGGTAGACGGTCTGCGCCAGGTAGTGCGGGACGTGCGCGGCCACGCCGAGGGCGTCGACGCCGGCTTCGCCCAGCCGGATCTCGAGCAGCGAGGCGACGCTGCCGGGGATGCGCATCTCGCCCCAGTAGACCGGATAGTGCTCGATGAGCGCGCGGCGCGTGGCGTGCGCGGTGACGGTGACCGGCCGGGTGTGCGGCACCGGCATGGGGATCGCCTGCAGGGCTACCACGGATGTCACGCCGAAGCGCTCGACCAGCCCGCGGACGGCGCTGACGAACCGCTCCCACTGGTAGTCCGGTTCCGCCCCGTGCAGCAGCAGGAAGGGCACGCCCGCGTCGTCCTCGAGGGCGTAGAGCGCGATCTCCGGGGCGAGGAACGCCTCGTAGCGGTCCCCGCTGAAGGTGACCCGGGGACGGTGCGCCCGGTAGTCGACGAGGGCGTCGGCGTCGAACCGGGCCAGCACCTCGTGCGACAGCCCGGCCAGCAGGTGCGACCCCGCCGTCGCGCCCGCGCGGGCGGCGTCGAAGTCACCGGCGACGTCGTGCACGAGGACCAGCCCCCGGCGCCGGGCGGCGTCGTCGGCCGCCTCCTGACGGGCGAGGAAGCGCTCCGCCTCGGGGAGCAGCTCCACGAGCTCCTCCGGTCGCTGGGTCACCTGGTCATTCCTCCGTCGACGTCGAAACCACTGCCGGTGCAGCCCCACCGGGCCCTGCCGCATTCCCGCCCCCGCAGGAGGGGGGCGGACTCAGCTCCGGACGGGGGACCCCTCCTCGTCGGGGTCCTCCGGAGGAGCGACCTGTTCCCGGGTCAGGTGTGCGCCCGTCTCGTCCTCGACGACCTGGGCCCGGGTGCCGTCGGAGTCGACCTCCGGTGACTTGCCGTCGAGCTGGTCGCGCGCGTAGCGGTAGGAGACGGCGATGAGCGCGGTCACCGGGACGGCGAGGAAGGCGCCGATGATGCCCGCGAGGCTGCTGCCTGCGGTGACCGCCAGGATGACGACGGCGGCGTGCAGGTTCAGGCCGCGGCCCTGGAGGATCGGCTGCAGCACGTTGCCCTCGATCTGCTGCACGACGATGATCAGGCCCAGGACGAGGAGGGCGGTGGTGGGGCCGCTGTCCACCAGTGCGATGAGCACCGCGAACCCGCCGGCCACGAAGGCCCCGATGATGGGGATGAAGGCACCGAAGAAGGTCAGGACGGCCAGCGGGAGCACCAGCGGAACGCCGAGGGCCCACAGGCCGAGACCGATGAACAGCGCGTCGACGAACCCCACGACGGCCTGGAGACGGATGAACTCCGAGAGGGTCGACCACGTCTTGTAGGACAGCGCCGCGATGTGCGGTGCGGCGGGCGGGCCGGTCTGCGCGGCGAGCCACGGGACCCAGCGCGGACCGTCCTTGAGGAAGAAGAAGGTCAGCACCAGCGCCAGGACCAGGTTGAGCACGATGCCGCCGATCGCGGTGGCGCCCGTCACGGCGTACTGCGCGATGTTCTGGGCGTTGCCCTGTACCGAGTCGATGACCTGGTCGATGGCGGTGCCGAGCTGCTCCTCGCCGATGTTGAACGGCGGGCCGGCCAGCCACTCCTGCAGCTGCTCCAGGCCGCTGGTCACGCCGTCGGCGAGGTCCTCGACCTGGTCGATGACCTGGGGTGCCAGCCACGCGATGATGCCGGCGAAGGCGGCGAAGAAGGTCAGCAGGACGCTGATCGAGGCGAGCGCGGAGGGCCACCCGTGGTTGCGGAGGAAGCGCACGGGCGGCCAGAGCACGGTGCTGAACAGCAGACCCAGCACGACCGGGAGCAGGACGATCCAGAGCTTGCCCAGGACGTAGCCGACCACGATCAGCGCCAGGACGATCAGGAGCAGCTGGGCCGAGGCGCCGGCCAGGGCGCGGCTGGCCTGCTGCAGGCGCTGACCGCGCAGGTTGGTGGTGCCGGGCGTGTAGGAGCCGGGCCGGACGCCGGCCCCGTCGGCGTACTGGTCGGGCTCGTCGGGGTCCGGTGCGGAGACGCTGGTCCCGGCGGCGTCGGTGGTCGCGTTCGGCGCAGGCTTGGTGCGACCGGGCAGACGGATCCTCATGCGGGAGATCTCAGCACACGGGGCGCGGTCCGACCGGCCGGACGGCGATCGTCACACCCGCGTCGTAGCGTCGGGGCATGCCGAGGACCGCCACCGCCGACCGCGTCGACCGGGATGCCCTCCTGGAGTTCGTCCGACCGCGTCACAAGGCGGTGCTGGTCACCCGTCGCCGTCAGGAGGGCGTGCAGCTCTCGCTGGTGACCTGCGGGGTGGACGGCGAGGGGCGCATCGTGGTCTCCACCTATCCGCAGCGGGCGAAGGTCACCAACGCCCGCCGGACGTCGGCGGTGTCGCTGTGCGTCCTGTCGGACGACTTCGACGGCCCCTGGGTCCAGGTCGACGGGGAGGCGGAGGTGCTCGACCTGCCCGAGGCGCTGGAGCCGCTGGTCGACTACTACCGGGCGATCAGCGGCGAGCACCCCGACTGGGACGAGTACCGCGCGGCCATGGTCCGGCAGGGCAAGTCGCTGCTGCGGATCACGGTGACCGGGTGGGGGCCGGTCGCGACGGGAGGTTTCCCCCCGGACGTGGTCGACAAGCTCTGAGGCTTGCATGCGTGCCCGAAAGGTGTCAGACTTGCGCGGTGCCCTTCGTCCTGACGGTCGACCAGCGAGCCAGCCGGCGCTCTCCGGACCGGGTCGCTGACGTGCTGCGCCGGCTCGAGGGCACCGTCCCCACCCTGCTCGGCTTCGAGCGCACCGCCGGCGACGAGTTCCAGGGCGTGCTGGCCGAGCCCGACGTCGTCGTCGAGGTGGTGCTGGGGCTGCTGCGCGAGGGCGCGTGGAGCATCGGCGTGGGTGCGGGCCCGGTGCAGACACCGCTGCCGCCCAGCACCCGCGCCGGGAGCGGCCCGGCCTTCCTCAGTGCCCGCCGCGCGGTGGACGCGGCCAAGCAGCGTCCGGCACGGGTCGCCGTGCGCGGCGCCGCCCCGGCCGACGCCGGCGACGCGCAGGCGGTCCTGAGCGCCCTGGCGGTCGTGGTCGAGCGGCGCAGCGAGCAGGCGTGGGAGGCGATCGGCCTGGTCGAGGCCGGCCGCACCCAGGCCGAGGCCGCCGCCGAGCTCGGCATCTCCCGGCAGGCGGTCGGCCAGCGACTCGCCGCCGGCCTGTGGGAGCTGGAGCGCGACCTGCGGCCCACCGCGGCCCGCCTGCTCGAGCGGGCGGCGGGATGAGCGTCGCCGCCCTCCTGCTCCTGGGGCTGACCGGCGCGGTCGGCCTCGGCATGAGCTTCCTCGAGGAGCGGCTGCCGCCCCGGGCGAGCGCCGCCGGGGTGGCCGCGCTGCTGGCGGTGGTGGCCGCGCTGGCCTGGGGGGCGGGGGAGTCCTCCGACGCGACCGTGCAGGTCGCGACGGTGCTGGCCGTCCTCGCGGCCGTGTCCGGAGGAGGACCGGTGGCCACCGGGGTGCTGCACGCGCCCGCAGCCGTCGGTGTCACCGGCGGCCCCCAGGACCCGGAGATCCTGCGCGGCGGGGCCTGGATCGGGGTGCTGGAGCGCGCCGCGATCGCCGGCACGTTGCTGGCGGGCTGGCCCGAGGGGCTGGCCGTGGTCTTCGCCGTGAAGGGGCTGGGCCGGTTCTCCGAGCTGCGCGCCTCCTCCGCTGCCGCCGAGCGGTTCATCGTCGGCACGCTGGCCAGCGCGCTGTGGGCCGCGGCCTGCGCGGGCGTCGCGGTCCTTCTGCGCGGTTGATCCGGCGGCGGAGCGGGCAGTCCTGCTCGTGGCCGCAATGGCCGCGACCCCGTCGTCCCCAGGAGGCCCCGTGACCGAGTCGTCCACCGGCGGCGCACTGCACAACCCCGACCTGCTCGGCGTCTACTGCAACGACCACCTCGCCGCCGCCACCGGCGGCATCGAACTGGTCGGCCGGATGCTGTCGCGCTGGCGCGGCAGCCCGTTCGAGCAGCCGCTCGAGCAGCTGCTCGACGAGCTCCGGGAGGAGCGGTCCGGGGTGCGGTCGACGATGGCGTCCCTGGGCCTCCCGGTCCGCCAGTACAAGCAGCTGGCCACGTGGGTGGGGGAGAAGTTCAGCCGGGCCAAGCTGAACGGACGGGTGCTGTCCCGGTCGCCGCTCAGCGATCTGATCGAGTTCGAGTTCATCGCCACCGCCGTGCTCGCGAAGCGGGCCGGATTCGAGACGCTGCGGGCCATCGGCGAGTACGACCGGCGGGTCGACGCGCGCCTGCTGGACCGGCTGATCGACCAGGCCGACCATCAGCACGAGTGGCTGGCCGAGGCGCGCCGGCAGGTCGCCGCCGACGTGTTCGGGGGCCGGGCCCAGGCCGCGAGCGACGCCGCCGACACCTGAGCGGGCTCGGAACGCACGAGACCCGTGGCCGGCCCGTCGGGCCGGACCACGGGTCCCGGATGCGTACTGCCTACTGCTGCGTGCCGGTCTTCAGCTGGCGGAACGGCACCGACTTGGAGGTGTCGGGCTCACGCGGGAGACCGAGCACCCGCTCGCCGATGATGTTGTGCTGGACCTCGTCCGAGCCGCCGTAGATCGACGGCGCGGGCGCCCCGAGGAACTGCAGGGCCAGCGCCCCGTTCAGCGGGCCGTCCTCACCGGCGAGCATTCCCGACGGGCCGGCGATCTCCATGCCGACGTCGCGCGACATCCGGGTGATGCGCGAGACCATCAGCTTGCCGAGCGAGGCCTCCGGACCGGGGCGGCCACCGGCCTCCACCGCGGCCTTGGCGCGCAGGGTGTTCCAGCGGTTGAGCGAGGTCAGGGCGTGCACCCGGGCGATGCCCTGGCGCACCGACGGGTCCTTGTCGCGGCCCATCGCCTTGGCCATCTTCGCCAGCGCCTCGCCGTTCCGGACCATCATCATGGCCGGCACGCGACCGCCGGTCGCCTGGCGCTTGACCGACTCGACGTACTCGCCGACGGACTGCTCGAGCAGCTGGGCCGACCGTCGGCCACCGGGGGCCGACATGGGGAACCCGAGGGACCCACCACCGCCGAGGCCGACGCGCTCGTTGGCCAGGGTCGTCCGCGCGACGTTCCAGCCGTTGTTCAGGCCACCGATGATGTTCTCCGCGCTGACGCGGGCGTCGGTGAGGAAGACCTCGGCGAAGTGCGACTCGCCGGTGATCTGGCGCAGCGGCCGCACCTCGATGCCGGGCTGGTCCATGTCGATCGCGAAGTAGGTGATGCCGGCGTGCTTGACGGCGTCGGGGTCGGTGCGGGCGATCAGCATGCCGACGTCGGACCCCATGGCGCCGGAGGTCCACACCTTCTGGCCGTTGACGACGTACTCGTCACCGTCGAGCTCGGCCCGCGTCGAGAGCGACGCGAGGTCGGAGCCGGCCCCCGGCTCGCTGAACAGCTGGCACCAGGCGTCCTCGCCGACCAGGATCCGCCGGACGAAGGCGCTCTTCTGCTCGTCGCTGCCGTGGGCGATGATCGTCGGCGCGGCGAGCATGCGGGACAGGCCGGCCGGCGGGCCGACGGCGCCCAGCTTCTTGAACTCGTCGTAGGCGACGGCGGCGAGGTCGTTGGTGAGGCCCTTGCCGAACCACTGCGCGGGCCACTGCGGCACCGCCCAGCCGGAATCCGCCAGCCGGTTCAGCCAGTCCTTGAGGGACGCCTGCGGGTCCCAGTTCTCGTCGATGAAAGCCTTGACGGCGGAACGGACGTCGTTCGGGCTGTCCAGTCGCTCGGCCGCGGTGTCGGTGGCCATACGCACTCCTTCGGGCGCTCGGGTCTCCCGAATCTAGTGCTCCCCTGGAAAAGTACAAGCCTCTAACCATCGGCATTCTCGAGCGACCGACACACTCGGCACCGGCGGCGCGGTCGTCGCTCGCACATCCCGGAGGCACCGTGCCCGACCAGCAGCCCAAGGCCCCGGCCCGGGGGAGCGCCCTGTGCGCCGCCGTGGAGGAGCCGGACGGGTCCTCGTCGACGCTCCGCGCGCTCGCCGTCGACCTGCTCGGCAGCGACCTCGACGGACTCATCGCGGAGGCCGTCGGCCGCCTCCTGGCGCACGACGTCCACCCTCGCCACGACGTCGAGGAGCTCGCCCGCGACGTCGGGACCCTCCTCGACGGCCTCCTGCGACGGCTCGCCGTCGGTCCGGCGGCAGCGGAGCGCACGGCCCGGGACGCGTCGGCGGTCTCCCGGCGGCGCGCCGGGCGGGACGTTCCGCTCGCCGCCTCGCTCCTCGCCGTCCACACCGTCGGGGCCGTCGGATGGCAGGCCCTGGTGGCCAGGGCAGCCGTGCGGCCGGCCGAGGAGATGGCCGCCTGCCTGCACGGGTCCGGCGCCGTGTGGACGGCGACGGACGAGCTGCTCCGGGCGGCGATCCGCGGGCACGAGGAGGGGCTCGCCGCGCTCCTGGAGGCCGATCACGAGCGCCGGCGCGCGCTGCTCGACGCCCTGCTCGACGGGCGTCCGGGGGAGTGGGCCCGCCTCGGCGGTTCGCTGGCCGGGCTCGGGCTGCCCGAGCGCGGTCCCTATGTGGCGGTCTCCGCGGAGTCGGTCCGCCGGGGCGCCGTCCTCCCCGCCGTGGAGGAGTTCCTCTCCGGCCACGGTGTGCGCTCGGCGTGGCGCACCGGCGCCGACGGCGTCGTGGGCATCGTCGCCATCGGCGAGTGGCGCACCGTGACCTCGATCCGCGAGCTGCTCGGGACGCTCGCCACCGGCCGGGTCGGGCTCAGCCGCTCCTACGACGACGCGCACCAGACCTCCGCGGCCGTGGCCCGCGCGGCGGTGGCCCGCCGGTGCCTGCCGGCCGGGGCGGTCGGCGTGACGGCGATCGACGACGACCCCGTCGCGGCGCTCCTGGCCTCGTCGGTCGAGACGTCGAGCGAGGTCTCCCGGCTGCTGCTCGGCGGCGTCATGGACCTGCCCGACGCCGAGCAGCAGACCCTGCTCTCCACGCTGGCGACCTGGCTGGCGACCAACGGCAACTCCACGGAGACGGCGAGGCTGCTGTTCTGCCACCGCAACACGGTGCGCAACAGGCTCGGCCGGCTCGAGCAGCTCAGCGGGCAGTCGCTGGAGGACCCGCGCAGCGTCGCCCGCCTGTTCGTCGCGGTGGAGGCGTTGCGGCTGCTGGAGCCCTCGGTCCTGGGCGACGCCGGCTGCAGCTGAGCGCCATGCTCCACCCGCCGATTGGGCGCGGCGCATAGTCCGACCGCCTGTGACTGTGGCATGACGACTAGTGACGTTCCTCACTGTGAGGGAGCACACTCTCGCCAGCGCGATCAGCGCGGGCTCGTCGCGGCGTCGGTCGGCGCGCGCACGGGCCGGCAACTTCGTCGAGGGGTGGTCACATGCGGGAACAGGTGCGTCGGCGACGGCCGTGGAGGACGTCGGCCCGTGCGCTGACGTCGGTGGGGATCGTGGCGCTGCTGATGGCCTCGGCGGCCTGCGGCTCCGACGACGACGGAGGCAACGGGGGTGGGGACGACGAGGCCGGCGCGGTCGTCGACATCTCCGAGCAGGGGGAACCGGTCGAGGGCGGTGAGATCACGGTCGGGCTCGAGGCCGAGACCAACGCCTGGCTCCCCGGCACGGCGAACTTCGGCAACCCCGGCTACAACGTCGGCTTCGCCATCTACGACCCGCTGATGAAGCGGACGCCCGACGGCGAGGTCAAGCCCTACCTGGCCGAGTCGATGGAGCCCAACGAGGACTTCTCCGCCTGGACGCTGACCCTGCGCCCGGGCGTGCAGTTCCACGACGACACGCCGCTGAACGCCGAGGCCCTCAAGACGGTCTGGGACACCTACCTCGTCGCCCCCGGTTCCAACCTGGCGTCCAACCTGGCCGAGGTGGCCTCGCTCGACGTCGTGGACGACCTCACGGTCACCTACCAGCTGAAGGCGCCCAACGCGGCCTTCCCGGATCTGCTCACCGACCCCGCCGGCTGGCCGTTCTCGCCCACCGCGGCGGCCGAGTTCGGCGACGACGCCGGCTCGAACCCCGTCGGGACAGGGCCCTTCCGGTTCGTCAGCTGGACGCGCGACAGCCAGCTGGTCGTCGAGAAGAACGAGAACTACTGGCAGGAAGGGCTGCCGTACCTCGACAAGATCACCTTCCGGCCGATCCCGGACGAGGACACCCGCCTCCAGAGCCTGCAGAGCGGCGACATCGACGCCATGCAGTCGCTGCGGCAGAGCACCGTCGACCGGGCCCGCGACTTCGACGGCGTCGACAACTACGAGTTCCTGGGCAACAACAGCGGCGGGTCCAACATCAACACCGGCAAGCCGCCGTTCGACGACGTGCGCATCCGCAAGGCGATGGCCCTCGCGCTCGACCAGGAGGCGCTGGTCGAGGTCCTCGGCGGCACCGGCCTCACCCCGGCGTCGACCCAGTTCTTCGGCCCGGACGACCCGTACTACTCGGAGAAGGCGGCCGAGGCGTGGCCGGACCACGACCCCGAGCAGGCGCAGGAGCTGTACGACGACTACATCAACGACCCGGCGCGCTCCGACGGCCAGCCCGTCGGCACGGACATCTCCTTCACCTACACCTGCCCGCCCGACCCGAGCCTGAACGAGCTCTCCCAGCTCTACCAGTCGTTCTGGTCCGACCTGGGCATGCAGGTCGAGCTCGAGCAGGTGGAGCAGGCGGCCTACACGCAGCAGGCGATCGCGCGGGACTACGACGCCGGCTGCACCCGGCACGGCGGCGCCCGGGATCCGTACTACGTCTTCTCCCGCGCGTTCACGCCGGGAGTCCCGAACGTGACGGAGTTCCAGCACCCGGACATCGACGAGAACCTGGCGATCCTCCGCAGCACGAACGACGTGGAGGAGCGGAAGGCCGCGGCCGAGGCCATCAGCCTGGTGCTGGCCGACCAGGTGCCGGTGACGCTCACCGGCGGCACGCTGACGGTCATCGCGGTCAAGGAAGCCGTGAAGAACGTCGACGGCTGGACGTTCCCGGACGGCTCGGACGGCAACGGTGTGCCGGAGGGCACGGCGATGTGGGGGCACATCTGGCTGGCTGACTAGGCCGTAGCGGACACGGCGGCCCGGGCGGGCAACTGCCCGGGCCGCCCTGTCGTGCGCCCGGTTAGCACAGCCGGCCTGCTGTGCAGGCCGCCGGGGGTCACCGTCGGTAACGGTGGCGGGTCGCCCAATGACTCTGCGCAATCCCCGGGAGAGACTCCGACCAGGCGCTCAGCGCTGCACTTCGACGCGCCTGCATCCCGGCGTGCTGCGAGGTGCCGACACGCACACGGTCAAGGAGTTCTCACATGCACGCACATCGGCGCCCGACGAGGGGCCCCTGGAAGCGCACGCTCGCTTCCGTGGGCCTCGCGGGGCTCCTCCTGGGCAGCGCCGCCTGCGGCGGCGGCAACGGGAACGGGGGCGCCGAGGCCGGCGCCGTCGTCGACGTCTCGGAGGCGGGGGACCCGGTCGAGGGTGGTTCCATCTCCGTCGGCCTGGAGGCCGAGACCAACAGCTGGCTGCCCGGCGAGGGCACGTTCAACCAGCCCGGCCTCAACGTCGCCTACGCGATCTACGACCCGCTCATGCAGCGCACCGAGGACGGCGGGGTCGCGCCCTACCTCGCCGAGTCGATGGAGCCGAACGAGGCGCTGACCGAGTGGACGCTGACGCTGCGCCCGGGCATCGACTTCCACGACGGGACGCCGCTGAACTCCGAGGCGCTCAAGACGGTCTTCGACACGTACCTCACCGCACCCGGCTCCAACCTGGCCGCCCAGCTGGCGCAGGTCACCTCGCTCGACGTGATCGACGAGCTCACCGTCGTCTACCGGCTCTCGTCGCCCAACGCGGCGTTCCCCGACGAGCTGGTCACCGCCGCCGGGTGGCCGTTCTCGCCGACCGCGGCCGCCGCGGCCGGTGACGACGCCGGCGCCAACCCGGTCGGCACCGGCCCCTTCACCTTCGTCGAGTGGCAGCGGGACAACCGCCTGGTCGTCGAGAAGAACGAGGACTACTGGCAGGAGGGGCTCCCGTACCTGGACCAGATCACCTTCCGGCCGATCCCCGACGAGGACACCCGTCTGTCCAGCCTGCAGAGCGGTGACGTCGACGCGATGCAAAGCCTCCGGCAGAGCACCGTCGTGCGCGCTCGCGAGTTCGACGGCATCAGCAACTACGAGCACCTCGGCAGCAACTCCGGGGCGGCGACGATGAACACCAGCCAGGCGCCGTTCGACGACGTCCGCGTGCGTCAGGCCCTGGCCTACGCCATGGACCAGGACGAGCTCATCGAGGTCCTCGGCGGCACGGGCGTCACCCCGCCGCAGACGCAGTACTTCAGCCCCGACTCGCCGTACTACTCGCAGGCGGTCGAGGACGCGTACCCGTCGTACGACTTCGACCAGGCCCAGGAGCTGTACGACTCCTACATCAACGACCCCGAGCGCAGCGACGGCAAGCCGGTGGGGGAGAACCTGTCGTTCACCTTCGAGTGCCCGCCGGACCCGAGCCTCAACGAGCTCTCGCAGCTGTACCAGGCGTTCTGGACCGCCCTGGGTGCCGAGGTGCAGCTGAGCCAGGTCGAGCAGGCTGCCTGGATCCAGAAGATGCTGGCCCGTGACTACGAGGTCGGCTGCACCCGCGTGGGCAACGACCGGGACCCCTACATCGTCTTCAGCCAGGCCTTCCAGCCGAACCCGCTGAACATGACGGCGTTCCAGGACCCCGAGATCGACGCGCAGCTCGAGATCCTCAAGAGCACGACCGACCTCGAGGCCCGCAAGGCCGCCGTCGAGGAGATCGGGCTGGTGCTCAACGCCAACGTGCCCAACACCTTCACCGCGGCCACGCTCACCGTCATCGCCACCCGTGACGCGGTGAAGAACCTGAACGGCTGGGTCTTCCCGGACGGCACCAAGGGCAACGGCGCGGCGAACGCGACCGCCATGTGGGGACAGGCCTGGGTGACCGACTGAGTCCTGATCCACACAGCTGATCCACACAGCTGATCTCCACAGCGGCCCGGGCGGACATCGCCCGGGCCGCTGTGCCGTCCGGACGTCGCGCGACAGGGACTCGCTGTCACAGTTCGGCGGCAGGTAGTGACGTGGCTCACTCCCGTGGTCCACACTCCCAGCGCGCGCCAGCGCGGTCGCACAGCGCCGCCGGGACCTCCGGACCGGTCGCTGTGCCGCAGTCGACGTGGACGGGGAGGACGAGCGCATGCGAGGACATCGGCGGCCGACGAGAGGCCCGTGGCGGCGGGTGGTGGCTTCGGCGGGGTTGGTGGCTCTCCTGCTGGGGAGTGCCGCCTGCGGAGGTGGCAACGGGGAGGTCGGCGAAGGGGCGGTGGTCGACGCCGCGGACGCGGGGGACCCGGTCCGGGGCGGCGAGATCACGGTCGGGCTCGAGGCCGAGACCAGCAGCTGGCTCCCCGGCAAGGGGACCTTCAACCAGCCCGGGGTCAACGTCGCCTGGTCGCTCTACGACCCGCTGATGCACCGCAACGAGGACGGCGAACTCGAGCCCTACCTGGCGGAGTCGCTCGAGCCCAACGAGGAGCTCACCGAGTGGACGCTGACGCTCCGCCCGGGAGTCCTGTTCCACGACGGCACGCCCCTCGACGCCCAGGCGCTCAAGACGATCTTCGACGAGTACCTGACGGCACCGGACTCGAACACCGCGGCGTCGCTCGCGGAGGTCGACTCGCTCGACGTCGTCGACGACCTCACCGCCGTCTACCGGCTCTCGCAGGCGAACGCGGCGTTCCCCGAGCTGCTGGTCTCCTCGCCCGGCTGGCCCTTCTCGCCGACCGCCGCCGCGCAGTTCGGCGAGGACGCGGGTGCCAACCCGGTCGGTACCGGCCCCTTCAGGTTCGTCAGCTGGCAGCGCGACAGCCAGATCGTGCTGGAGCGGAACGAGAACTACTGGCAGGAGGGGCTGCCCTACCTGGACCGGATCGTCTTCCGGCCGATGCCGGACGAGGACACCCGCTTGCAGAGCCTGCAGAGCGGTGACATCGACGTGATGCAGTCGCTGCGGCAGAGCGCGGTCATCCGGGCCCGCGACCTCGACGGGGTCAGCAACTACGAGCACCTCGGCAGCAACTCCGGCGGCGGGACGGTCAACACCAGCAAGCCGCCGTTCGACGACATCCGGGTGCGCCAGGCCCTGGCCCACGCGCTGGACCAGGAAGCGATCATCGAGGTCCTCGGTGGTGCCGGCGTCACGCCCCCGACGACCCAGTTCTACAGCGAGGACAGCCCGTACTACTCGGAGAAGGTGGCGGAGGCCTATCCGGAGTACGACCTCGAGAAGGCGCAGGAGCTGTACGACTCCTACGTCGACGACCCGGAGCGTTCGGACGGCAAGCCGGTGGGCACGCCCCTGGCGTTCACCTACTCCTGCCCGCCCGACCCGAGCCTCAACGAGGTCGCACAGCTGGTGCAGTCGCTCTACGGCGAGCTCGGCGCGCAGGTCGAGCTCCAGCAGGTCGAGCAGGCCGCCTGGATCCAGATGATGCTCGCCCGGGACTACGACACGGGGTGCACCCGCGTGGGCGCCGACCGGGACCCCTACCTGGTCTTCGACGCGGCCTTCACCGACGGTCCGCTCAACATGACGGCCTTCCAGCACCCCGAGATCGACGAGCAGCTGGACATCCTGCGGACCACCACGGACGTGGACGAGCGCAAGGCCGCCGTCGAGGCCATCGGGCTGGTGATCAACGAGAACGTCCCCAACACCTTCAGCGGCGGGACGCTGACGGTCATGGCGGCCCGCGACGAGGTGAAGAACATCGACGGCTGGATCTTCCCCGGAGGCACGAAGGGCAACGGCGCGGCGAGTGCCCAGGTCATGTGGGGCCACGTGTGGGTGACGGACTGACGAGGCAGCCCGACCTGTGAGGTCCCTGTGGTCCGGGTCACAGTTCGGCTGCGATGAGTGACGTACGTCATGGTCGTGGACCAGACTCCGCTCACGCGCCGCTCGGGCGCCCCAACGCGCTGGTCAGCGGGCTCCGCACCCGGCGCGCCCCCTGTCAAGGAGTGTGGACATGCGAGGACATCGTCGGCCGGCGACAACTTCCTGGAGGCGCGTGCTCGCCTCCGCGGGCGTCGCGGCCCTGCTGCTCGGCGCCGCGGCCTGCGGTGCGGACGACGGAGCGGGCGGGGGCGACACTTCCGGAGGCGTCGGACCCGACCAGATCTCCGAGCAGGGCGAGCCGGTCACCGGGGGCACCATCACGGTGGGGCTCGAGGCCGAGACCAACGGTTGGATCCCCGGCGAGGGCAGCTTCGCCAATGCGGGCACCACGGTCGCGTACGCGATCTACGACCCGCTGATCAAGCAGACCGCGGACGGTGATCTCCAGCCGTACCTCGCCGAGTCGATGGAGCCGAACGAGGACTTCACGACCTGGACCCTGACGCTGCGGGAGGGCATCCAGTTCCACGACGGCACGCCGCTGAACGGCGAGGCGCTCAAGACGATCTTCGACGAGTACCTCACCGTTCCTACGTCCAACGTCGCCAACCGGCTGGCCGACGTCACCTCGCTGGACGTGGTGGACGACCTCACCGTGCAGTACGTCCTCGAGGAGCCCAACGCCGCCTTCCCGGACGTGCTGACCGGTTCGCCCGGCTGGCCGTTCTCCCCGACCGCCGCGGCCGCCGCCGGCCCCGACGCCGGCGCCAACCCCGTGGGCACGGGGCCGTTCCGGTTCGTCGAGTGGCAGCGGGACAGCCGCCTCGTCGTGGAGAGGAACGAGGACTACTGGCAGGAGGGCCTGCCCTACCTGGACGGGATCACGTTCCGGCCGATCCCCGACGAGGACACTCGCTTCCAGAGCCTGCAGAGCGGTGACATCGACGTCATGCAGACCCTGCGGCAGAGCACCGTCGCCCGCGCCCGCGACCTGGACGGGGTGGACAACTACGAGTACCTGGGCAACAACAGCGGCGGGTCGATCATCAACACCAGCAAGCCGCCGTTCGACGACGTCCGGGTGCGGCAGGCGCTGGCCCACGGCATCGACCAGCCCGCGCTGATCGACGTCATCGGCGGCACCGGGCTCACCCCGGACGCCACCCAGTACTTCAGCCCGGACAGCCCCTTCTACTCGGAGGAGGCCGCCGAGGCCTTCCCCGTCTACGACCCCGAGCGGGCGCAGGAGCTGTACGACGAGTACATCAACGACCCGGCGCGGTCGGACGGCCAGCCGGTGGGCACGGACATCTCGTTCACGTACAACTGCCCACCGGACCCGAGCCTCAACGAGCTCTCCCAGCTCTACCAGTCGTTCTGGAGCGACCTCGGGATCGACGTCTCGCTCAACACGGTCGAGCAGGCCGCGCACATCCAGAACGGGTTGGCGAAGGACTACGACGTGCAGTGCTGGCGGGTGGGCGCGGAGACCGACCCGTACTTCACGTTGAAGGACGCGTTCACCGCCGGGCCGCTGAACTTCACCGGCTACACCAGCGCCGTCATCGACGAGAACCTGGAGATCCTGCGTACCACCACGGACCTGGCGGACCGGCAGGCAGCCGTCGAGGCGATCAGCCTGGACATCTCCGAGAACGTGCCGAACCTGTTCACCGGCTACACCCTCACCGACGTCGCGGTGCGCGAGCAGGTGAAGAACGTCGACGGCTGGGAGTTCCCGGACGGCACGGCGGGCAACGGCGTCCCGGGCGCGACGACCATGTGGGCCTACGTCTGGCTGGCCGACTAGACCGGACTATCAGGGCCCAGCCACTCAGGCCCTGGCCGCGCGGCGGTCCCGGGACCAGGTCCCGGGACCGCCGCCGTGCGTCGTGCGACAGGACGCGCCCCGGCCTCGTGTCACCCCACCGTGTGGGCCTGGTCACAGGCTGGACACAGCTAGTGACTTCGCTCACTGATCTGAGCCAGACTCCCGAGGCGCTCTAGGGAGCGCCGCACATCGACGTCGATCGATTGTCGCTGTGCTGCCGGCATCGTGGATCGGAGAGGCAACACATGCGAGGACATCGGCCGATGAGAGCCCCCTGGAGCCGGACGCTCGCGTCCGCCGGGCTGGCGGCCCTGCTACTGGGGAGCGCCGCCTGCGGCAGCGGGAACGGCAACGGGGACTCCGGAGAAGGCGCCATCGTCGATGCCACGGAGGCGGGTGACCCGGTCGAGGGCGGCGAGATCACCGTCGGGCTGGAGGCCGAGACCAACAGCTGGCTGCCCAGCGAGGGCACCTTCAACCAGCCGGGCCTGACCGTCGCGCACGCGATCTACGACCCGCTGATGCAGCGCGCGGAGGACGGCTCGGTCGAGCCCTACCTGGCCGAGTCGCTGGAGGCCAACGAGGACCTCACCCAGTGGACGCTGACGCTGCGCGAGGGCATCAGCTTCCACGACGGGACGCCGCTGAACTCCGAGGCGCTCAAGACGGTCTTCGACGACTACCTCAAGGCCCCCGGTTCACGGCTGGCCGCGTCGCTCGCCGAGGTCGAGTCGATGGACGTCGTCGACGACCTCACCGTCACGTACAACCTCGCGGAGACCAACGCCGCCTTCCCGGACGCGCTGATCACCGCCGCCGGCTGGCCGTTCTCGCCCACCGCCGCGGCGGCCGCGGGTCCCGACGCCGGCGCCAACCCGGTCGGCACCGGCCCGTTCCGGTTCGTCGAATGGCAGCGGGACAGCCGCCTGGTGGTCGAGAAGAACGAGGACTACTGGCAGGACGGTCTGCCGTACCTCGACAAGATCACCTTCCGGCCGATCCCCGACGAGGACACCCGCTTCCAGAGCCTGCAGAGCGGTGACATCGACGTGATGCAGTCGCTGCGGCAGAGCACCATCGTCCGCGCCCGCGACCTCGACGGCGTCAGCAACTACGAGAACCTCGGCAGCAACGCTGGCGCGACGACGCTGAACACCAGCGTCGCGCCCTTCGACGACGTCCGGGTGCGCCAGGCGCTGGCGCACGCCCTGGACCAGGAGCAGCTGATCGCGACGCTCGGCGGAGCCGGCATCACGCCGCCGCAGACGCAGTTCTTCAGCGAGGACAGCCCCTACTGGTCCGAGGAGGTGGCCGAGGCCTACCCGTCGTACGACCCCGAGCGGGCCCAGGAGCTGTACGACGAGTACATCAACGACCCCGACCGCTCCGACGGCCGGCCGGTCGGCGAGGACCTCTCCTTCACCTTCCAGTGCCCGCCGGACCCGAGCCTCAACGAGCTCTCCCAGATCATCCAGTCGCTGTGGGGCGACCTGGGGGCACAGGTCCAGCTCCAGCAGACGGAGCAGGCGGCCTGGATCCAGGACATGCTCGCTCGCGACTACCAGACCGGGTGCACGCGGGTGGGCGGTGAGAGCGACCCGTACATCACGCTGGACAACGCCTTCACCGACGGGCCGCTGAACATGTCGGCCTTCCAGCACCCGGACATCGACGAGCAGCTGGACATCCTGAAGAGCACCACCGACCTCGACGAGCGCAAGGCCGCGGTCGAGGAGATCGGCCTGGTGCTCAACGAGGAGGCGATCCACACGTTCGCCGGTGGCACGCTCACCGTCCTGGCCGCCCGTGAGGAGGTCAAGAACATCGACGGCTGGGTGTTCCCGGACGGCACCAAGGGCAACGGTGCCGCCAACGCGGACACCATGTGGGCGCACGTCTGGGTGACCGGCTAGTCCCTCGATGCACCACGACGGCCCGGGCGACCTCGTCGCCCGGGCCGTCGTGCCCCCGCACCCGGACCCTGGCCACGGCGCTGCGACACGCCCGGGAACCGCCCGGTCCGAGCGGTTCCTGCGCACGGCGCCGAGCTGCTCCGGAGGCCCCCCGCCGGGCGCTGACAAGGGCGTTGTGCGCACCGCATAGTCCAGCGGCCGGTGACCGTGGCAAGGCGCCTAGTGACGCAGCCCACTGCCGTAGTACAGACTCCGAGCACGCGCTCTGGGCGCTCGCACATCAACGCGCCTGCCTGCCGCATGCCGTCGCTGTGCCGGTACGCAACTCGTCAAGGAGTAATCACATGCTTGGACATCGGCGCCCGACGAGAGGCCCGTGGAGGCGCGCGCTCGCGTCCGCGGGGCTCGTGGGTCTCCTGCTGGGAACCGCCGCCTGTGGCGGTGGCAGCGGGGACGGGGAGGACGCCGAAGCGGGCGCGGTCAGCGAGTCCGTCGAGGCCGGTGACCCGGTCGAGGGTGGCTCCATCACCGTGGGGCTGGAGGCCGAGACCAACAGCTGGCTGCCCAGCGAGGGCACCTTCAACCAGCCCGGCCTCAACGTCGCGTACGCGATCTACGACCCGCTGATGCAGCGCGCGGAGGACGGTCAGGTCCGGCCCTACCTCGCCGAGTCGCTGGAGCCCAACGAGGACCTCACCGAGTGGACGCTGACGCTGCGTCCCGGCGTGACCTTCCACGACGGCACCCCGCTCAACGCCGAGGCGCTGAAGACGGTCTTCGACACCTACCTCAAGGCGCCCGATTCGCGACTGGCCGCCCAGCTCGCTGAAGTGACCTCGCTGGACGTCGTCGACGAGCTCACCGCCACGTACACGCTCTCGCAGACCAACGCCGCCTTCCCCGACCAGCTGGTCGGTGCGGCCGGCTGGCCGTTCTCGCCCACGGCCGCGGCCGCGGCCGGCCCCGACGCGGGCGCCAACCCGGTGGGTACCGGGCCCTTCCGGTTCGTCAGCTGGCAGCGCGACAGCCGCCTGGTGGTCGAGAAGAACGAGGACTACTGGCAGGAGGGCATGCCCTACCTCGACCAGATCACCTTCCGGCCGATCCCCGACGAGGACACCCGCCTCCAGAGCCTGCGCAGCCGTGACATCGACGTCATGCAGTCGCTGCGGCAGAGCACCGTCATCCAGGCGCGCGACTTCGACAACGTCAACAACTTCGAGCACCTCGGCAGCAACTCCGGCGGTCTGACGCTCAACACCAGCCGGCCGCCGTTCGACGACGTCCGGGTGCGTCAGGCCCTGGTGCACGCCGTCGACCAGGAGGGCCTGATCGAGGTCCTCGGCGGTTCCGGCGTCACGCCTCCCCAGACCCAGTTCTGGAGCCCGGACAGCCCCTGGTACTCCGAGGAGGTCGCCGACACCTACCCGGGCTTCGACCCGGAGAAGGCCCAGGAGCTCTACGACGAGTACATCAACGACCCGGAGCGCAGCGACGGCAAGCCGGTCGGCGAGAACCTCTCGTTCACCTTCCAGTGCCCGCCGGACCCCAGCCTCAACGAGCTCTCGCAGCTCTACCAGGCGCTGTGGAGCAACCTGGGTGCCCAGGTCCAGCTGCAGCCGACGGAGCAGGCGGCCTGGATCCAGGACATGCTGGCTCGCGACTACGACACCGGCTGCACCCGCGTCGGCGCCGACCGTGACCCGTACCTGGTCTTCGACGACGCCTTCACCGACGGCCCGCTGAACATGACCGCGTTCCAGGACGAGGGCATCGACGAGCAGCTCGAGATTTTGCGCACGACGACGGACACCGACGCCCGCAAGGCCGCCGTCGAGGAGATCGGCCTGATCCTGAACGAGAACGTGCCGAACGCCTTCAGCGGCGGCACACTGACGGTGCTGGCCACCGACGAGTCGATCCGCAACCTGGACGGCTGGACCTTCCCCGACGGCACCAAGGGCAACGGGGCCAACGCCTCGACGGCCATGTGGGCCCACGTCTGGCGAGTGGAGTAACGCCGATGCGCTACGTCCTCCAGCGGATCCCCTCGCTGCTGGCCACGCTGTTCGCGGTGTCGGTGCTGACGTTCCTGCTCACGACCCTGCTGCCCGGTGACCCGGCGCTGCAGATCCTGGGCGCGGAGAACGCGACGCCCGAGGCGATCAGGACCGTCCGTGCCGACCTCGGCCTCGACGATCCGCTGCCGATCCAGTACATCAACTGGCTCGGTGACGCGCTGACCGGTGACTTCGGTCGGTCGTACCGGACGAACGAGCCGGTCGCGAACGCGATCCTCGAGCGGCTGCCGGTGACGGCGGAGATCGGCCTCCTGGCCATCCTCATCGCGCTGATCTGCGCCATCCCGCTCGGCATGCTGTCGGCCTACCGGGCCGGCCAGGCCACGGACCGGGCGATCAGCGGGACGAGCTTCGGCCTGCTGGCGGTGCCGAACTTCATGGTCGCCATCCTGCTGATCTTCGTGTTCGCGGTCTGGCTGGGCGTGCTGCCGGCGACGGGTTGGGTCAACTTCACCGACAACCCGGCGCAGAACCTCCGCTCGGCGCTGCTGCCGGCCCTGTCGCTGGCGATCGCCGAGATGGCGGTCTACACGCGGCTGCTGCGGACGGACATGATCGCGACCCTCCAGCAGGACTTCGTGACCATGGCCCGGGTGAAGGGGGTGTCGGACCGGCGCATCCTGTTCCGGCACGCCCTGCGCCCGTCGTCCTTCTCGCTGATGACCGTCGCGGGCGTCCAGGTGGGAGCGATCATCGGTGGCTCCGTGGTCATCGAGACGCTGTTCGCCCTCCCGGGTGTCGGGCGGCTCCTCTTCGACTCGGTGGTGCAGCGCGATCTCGTGATGGTGCAGGGCGTCGCGCTCGTGATCGCCGTCAGCTACGTCGTCGTGAACTTCACCGTCGACATCCTGTACTCATTCCTGGACCCGAGGATCTCGCATGGACGCTCTGCGGCACGAGTCTGACCACCCGCCCACGACGCCCACGTCCACCGCTCAGGAGCAGAGATGACCGCGCCGGCACCGAACCTGGGTGCTCCGCACCCGGGGGCACCCAGCAGCGCCGGGCTGGTGGACGCCGACCTGGCGACGTCCACCGAGGCCGCCCCGGGCAAGAAGCGCCGCAAGGGCTTCGGCTGGGGCTTCTGGCTGGCGGCGACCTGGCTGATCGTGGTGCTGATCTGCGCCGTCTTCGCCGACATCCTGCCGGTCAAGGACCCGTTCCGGCCCGACGTGATCAACAAGCTGGCCCTGCCGAACAGCGAGGCACTGCTGGGCACCGACGGCCTCGGGCGTGACACGCTCGCGCGGTTGGTGCACGGGGCCCGCGTCTCGGTGGTCATCAGCGTCACGGCCGTGACCATCGGCATGGTGCTCGGCGGTTTCCTCGGGATCATCTCGGGCTTCTTCCGCGGGAAGCTCGAGACCGTCCTGATGACGATCATCAACATCATCCTGGCCTTCCCGGCCCTGATCCTGCTGCTGGTCCTGCTGGCCTTCGTCGGCCGCAGCCTGGTCGTCATCTCGCTGATCGTCGGCTTCCTGTCGATCCCGATCTACACCCGCGTCGCGCGAGCCACGACGCTGGCGGTCGCGGAACGGGAGTTCGTGCGTGCCGCCCGGACGATGGGGGCCAAGAACTCCCGGGTCCTGGCCCGGGAGATCCTCCCCAACGTCGTGCTGCCGGTGGCCGCCTTCGGGCTCGTCGCGATGGGCGTCGTGATCGTCCTGGAGGGCACGCTCGCCTTCCTCGGCCTCAGCGTGGAGCAGCCGACCCCGACCTGGGGCGGGATGATCTTCGACGGCAAGCGGTACCTCAACGAGGCTCCGCACGCCGTGCTGATCCCCTCCCTGGCCATGTTCCTCACGGTGCTGTCGCTGAACCTTGTCGGCGACTCGCTCCGCAGCAAGTTCGACGTCCGAGGGAGCAACCTGTGACCACCGCGCAGCTGGACGCCCGAGCCGGCGAGCCGCTCCTGGAGGTGGACGACCTCCGCACCTTCTTCGACACCCCGCGGGGCGTGGTGAAGGCGGTGGACGGCGTCTCCCTCCGGGTCGACCGGGGCAGGACGCTCGGCATCGTGGGCGAGTCCGGTTCCGGGAAGACCGTGCTCAGCCGGTCGATCATGAACCTGCTGCCGAAGAACAACACGATCCGCGAGGGTTCGGTGCGCTTCGAGGGTCGTGAGCTGACGACCATGAAGAACAAGGAGATGCGCCGGATCTGGGGCGCGGAGATGGCGATGGTCCTCCAGGACCCGATGACGTCGCTGAACCCGGTCACGCGGATCGGCGACCAGATCACCGAGTCCCTGGGGATCCACCTCGACGAGAAGGGGAAGGTCGCCAAGGCGCACGCCGTGGAGCTGCTCCGTTCCGTGGGGATCCCCGCGGCGGAGCGGCGGCTGGGGGAGTACCCGCACCAGCTGTCGGGCGGCATGCGTCAGCGCGTCACCATCGCGATCGCGCTGGCCTGCGGTCCGAAGCTGCTCGTCGCCGACGAGCCGACGACAGCCCTCGACGTGACCGTCCAGCGGCAGATCCTCGACCTGCTCGCCCAGCAGCAGGCCGAGCGCAACATGGGCATGATCATCATCACGCACGACCTCGGCGTGGTCGCCGGTCGGGCCGACGAGATCGCCGTCATGTACGCCGGCCGGATCGTCGAGCGGGCGCCGACGCGCGAGCTGTTCGCGCGGTACCGCATGCCGTACACGGAGGGTCTGCTGCGGTCCATCCCGCGGCTGCACCAGCCGAGCCACACCAGGCTGGCCGCCATCCCGGGCCGCCCGCCGGACCTTGTCGACCCGCCCGCGGGGTGCGCGTTCGCCCCGCGGTGCAACTACGCACAGGAGCGATGCTTGACGGAGACGCCGCCCCTGGCGCCCCATGCCCCCGGGCACGAGGCAGCCTGCCACTTCCCGGTCGGCACCGCCGCCGGAAAGGAGGCGCTCGAGCGCAACCTGGCCGCGGGACGCACCGCGGCCGGGACGCCGCTGGACGCGGCCGCCATCGCAGCGGCAGGGGCCGCCTGATGGCCGGCACCGGTACCGCGCACCTGCGGGACTCCGACGACATCGTCCTGCGCGTCGAGGGACTCGTCGTGGAGTTCCCGCTGGAGCGCGGGCAGAAGGTCCACGCCGTGTCGGGGATCAGCTTCGACATCGCGAAGGGCGAGACCCTGGGCCTGGTGGGGGAGTCCGGCTGTGGCAAGTCCACGACCGGGCGGGCGATCATGCAGGCGCCCCGTCCCACGGGCGGCAAGGTGATCTTCGGTGACAAGGACCTGAGCAGCCTGTCCTCGGACGAGCTCCGCCGCAGCCGGACGAAGCTCCAGATGATCTACCAGGACCCGATCTCCTCGCTGAACCCGCGCCGCCGGGTGCGGGACATCGTCGCGGAGGGCCTGTCCATCTGGGAGAACAAGGGCGCCGACGACCCGCGGGTCGACGAGCTCCTGGCCGAGGTCGGTCTCGACCCCGAGCGCGCCGGTGGTCGACGTCCGCACGAGCTGTCCGGTGGTCAGTGCCAGCGGGTGTCCATCGCCCGCTCGCTGATCATGCGGCCGGAGGTGCTGATCTGCGACGAGCCGGTGTCCGCGCTGGACGTCTCGGTGCAGGCCCAGATCCTCAACCTGCTCGAGGACCTCAAGGCCGAGTTCCACCTGACCATGGTCTTCATCGCCCACGACCTGGCCGTGGTGAAGAACATCAGCGACCGGGTCGCCGTCATGTACCTCGGCAAGATCTGCGAGGTGGCACCGTCGGACACGCTCTACGCGCACCCGGCGCACCCGTACACGGCCGCGCTGCTGGCCTCCATCCCGCAGCCGGATCCGGACGCCAAGCACGACGACGCCGGGCTGTCGGGGGAGCTGCCCTCTCCGGTCGACCCGCCGAGCGGCTGCCGGTTCCGCACCCGGTGCCCGCGGGCCGCGGATCTCTGCGCGGCCGAGGAGCCCCAGATGCGGGAGGTGGCGACGGCGCAGTTCGTCGCCTGCCATTTCCCGCTGGTGGGGGAGCAGGCCACCGGCGAGTCCCGAGGGGCATCGGCCATCTGACCCCCGGCTCGTCATGCACGCCCCGCGGCCGAGCGGGCCGGTTCGTCCGGTCCGCTCGGCCGCGGGCGTTCGTAGCCCTCAGGCGCGCGCGACCCGGTCGGTGAGCGCCAGCACGTGCTCCCAGGCGTCCCGGCAGGCGTCGGCCCAGTCGCCGTAGGAGCGATCGAAGAAGGAGTGCGGGGCGCCCTCGTAGACCGGGGCGTCGACCTCGGCGCCGGCGCTGCGCATCCGCTCGGCGAGCGCGAGCTGCTCCTCGACCGGTGTCGCCGCGTCGGCGCCGGCGATCAGCATCACCGTGGGCAGGTGAGCGCGGTCCGCGGCGTCGCCCACCAGCGACGGCCGGCCGTAGAAGCCTGCGCATCCGGCGAGGCCGAGGTCGGCGCCCGACAGGCGCCAGGAGTGGCTGCCGCCGAAGCAGAAGCCCACCGTGACGACCGGCAGGTCCGCGCCGTGCCGCTCCCGGAGCGCCGCCATGGCGGCGACGACGTCCGCGTCGATGCCGGCCGGCGTCGTCCGCGGGATGTGGTCCTGCCAGGCGAAGGCCTCCTCGCGCGTGCCCGCCTTCGGCAGGCCCGCGGTGCGGCCGAACCAGTCGATCGCCACCGCGGCGAGGCCGGCCTCGGCGAACCGCTCGGCCAGGGCCACGTAGTACGGGTGCAGGCCGCGGATGTCCGGCAGCACGACGACGCCGGCGCCGGGTGTGCTCTCCGGCGCGGCGTACGCGGCGGCGAAGCGCGTCCCGTCTGCGGCGGTGAGGGTCAGGGCGGCCCGCTCGGCGACGTCCCCACGACGCGGTGGGGCGGGCGGGCGGCTGTCGTGGTCATGGCACATGCACCCGTTCTAGCCGCTCGCGCCGGTCGGTGCCCGGCGGCCGTCCGGGCCCGGACGTGCGACGACCCCCGTGCCGGTCCGCCGGGACCGGTACGGGGGTCGTCGCCGTGCCCGGATCAGGCGAGCAGGTGCTCGGCCACCGCGTCCCAGTGCTCGGTCGGGGTACCGAAGAGCAGCCCGGTGGACTTGGCGCGCCGGTAGTACAGGTGCGCGTCGTGCTCCCAGGTGAAGGCGATGCCGCCGTGCAGCTGGATCGAGTCCGAGGCTGCGAGCCAATAGGCCTCCGAGCAGAAGGCCTTGGCCAGGTCCGCCGAGATCGCGGCGTCGTCGGCGTCCTCGGCCAGTGCCCACAGCGCGTAGTAGGCCGCGGATCGTGCCGACTCCACCTCGAGCAGCATGTCGGCGCAGCGGTGCTTGACCGCCTGGAAGCTGCCGACGGGGCGGCCGAACTGGTAGCGCAGGTTGACGTACTCGACAGTGCGCTCCAGGCAGCGCTGGGCGCCGCCGACCTGCTCGGCGGCGAGGACCACCGTGGCGATGCGCATCAGCTTCGGCACCAGCGCGGTGGCGTCGCCCTCCGAGCCGACGAGCCGGGCGGGGGTGCCGGCGAAGGTGACCTCGGCGAGCTTGCGGGTCATGTCGAGCGTCTGGAGCGCCCGGCGGTCCAGGCCGGTGGCCGAGCCCTCCACCGCGAAGACGCTCGGGCCGCCGGGGGCCTGGGCGACGACGAGCAGCAGGCCGGCGGTGTGCCCGTCGAGGACGAAGGACTTCTGGCCGTCCAGCGTCCAGGCGTCGCCGGAGCCGCTGGCGCGGGTCTGCAGGTTCTCGGCGGTCCACTGTCCGCCGGCCTCGGCGAGCGCGACGGTGGCGATGGTCGTGCCCTCGGCGATGCCGGGCAGGAGGTCGGCCTTGGCCTGCTCGTCGGTGGAGAGCTGGAGCAGGTTGGCGGCGAGGACGGTGGCCAGGTAGGGGGCGGGCAGCAGCGCGCGGCCCATCTCCTCGGCCACGAGCGCCGTCTCGAGGATGCTGAAGCCCGAGCCGCCGTACTCCTCGGGGATGGCCAGACCCTGCAGGCCCAGCTGCTCGGCCATCTGGGACCAGACGGCCGGGTCGTAGCCCTCCTCGGTCTCCATGAGGCGGCGGACCTCCTCGGATGAGGACTTGGTCTCGAGGAAGCGCCGCAGCGTCCGCCGCAGCTCCTCCTGCTCCTTGTCGAACTGCATCAGCACGGGAACAACCTCTCAGAAGTCGGGTGGACAGGAGTGGGGGTGGGCGAAGGCTCGCCCGGTTTCGTGGAGTCGTTCATCAGTTGCCGAAGTCCCATCCGCCCTCGTTGGCGTACCGGTCGAGGACGTGCTTGGCGATGAGCACCTTGTGCACCTCGTCCGGCCCGTCGGCCAGGCGGAGCGTGCGGGCGCCCAGGTACATGCCGGAGAGCGGGAGATCGCTGGAGACGCCAGCGGCGCCCCACACCTGGATGGCCCGGTCGACGACGCGGTGGTAGGCCGCGGGAACGAAGACCTTGATCGACGAGATGTCGGTGCGTGCGCCCCGGTCGCCCCGCTCGACGCGCTCGGCGGCCTGGATGGTCATCAGCCGGGCGGCGGAGATGTCCATGTAGCTGTCGGCGATGAAGCCCTGGACGAACTGCTTGTCCTTGAGCGGCCCACCGTGGACCTGACGGGTGCTGGCCCGCTCGACCATGAGGTCGAAGGCCCGCCACATCTGGCCGATCGAGTTCATGCAGTGGAACACCCGGCCGGCGCCGAGGCGGTCCTGTGCGGCCTGGTGGCCCTGGCCGACGGCGCCGAGCAGGTTGCTCGCCGGCACCCGCACGTTCTCGTAGCGCACCTCGACGTGGTCCGACGTCGGCCGGCCCCAGATGCCGACGCCGCGGACGATGTTCACGCCGGGGGTGTCGGTCGGGACGATGAGCTGCGCCATCTGGCCCTTGCCCGACGCGGGGTCGTGGTCGGCCTCGACGACGCGGGTCATGACGATGAAGAAGTCGGCGGCCATGCCGTTGGACGTGAACCACTTGTGCCCGTTGAGGACCAGGTCGTCGCCGTCCCGGACGGCGGTGGTGGTGAGCGAGCGGGGGTCCGAACCCGCGTTCTCGGGCTCGGTCATGGAGAAGCCGGACTCCATCTCGCCCTCGATGAGGGGCCGGAGCCACTGCTCCTTCTGCTCGTCGGTGCCGTACTTGAGCAGGATCTTCTGGTTGCCCGAGTTCGGGGCGACGACGCCGAACAGCGCGGCCGCGCCCATCGCGTAGGCCAGCACCTCGTTCATGTAGGCGTGGGCGAGGAAGTCCAGCCCCATGCCGCCGTACTCCTTGGGCAGGTGCGGCGCCCAGAGCCCGGCCTGCTTGACCTTCTGCTTGATCTCCTCGCGGGCCGCCCGGGCCTCGATGACCGAGGGCTCCGTCTCGACGGCGCCACCCCGCGCGGAGCGCCAGAGCTCGCGCTCCCGGGGGAGGATCTCGTCGTTGACGATCTCGGCGGTGCGCATGCGGATGTCGTTGATGCGCTCGTCGAGCATGGGGATCGGTCGGACGGTCAGTGGCATGGCAAGTCCTTCGACGTCATCGTCTCTCGTGTCACTGCCTCTCAGGCGTCCGTGCCGGCGGCGGCCTGCCGGCGGAACTGCTCGCGCAGGACGCGCTTGGACAACTTCCCGGACGGGGTGCGGGGCAGCTCGGGGACGAAGTCCACCGTCCGGGGGCACTTGAAGTGCGCCAGCCGGTCGCGGGTCCAGGCGAGGAGCTCTTCGGCGAGCGCCGCGGAGGGCTGGTACCCGGGCTGCAGCTCGACGACGGCCTTGACCGACTCACCCCACTCCGGATCGGGCACGCCGATGACGCCGACGTCGCCGACCGAGGGGTGCGTGATGAGCACGGCCTCCACCTCGGCGGGGTAGACGTTCACGCCGCCGGAGATGATCAGGTCGACGCTGCGGTCGGTCAGGAAGAGCCAGCCGTCCTCGTCGAGGTAGCCGACGTCGCCGAGGGTGTAGTAGTCGCCGCGGTAGGACGACGAGGTCTTGGCCTCGTCGCCCAGGTAGACGAACCGGCCGGACTCCGGCGCCCGCAGGTAGATGGTGCCGGGCACTCCGGCGGGCAGGTCCTCGCCGGCCTCGTCGAGGATGCGGATGTGCCCGGGCTCCGGGTGCCCGACGGTGCCGGGCCGGCGCAGCCAGTCGTGCGGTCCGACGACCGAGCCGAAGCCCTCGGTGGCCGCGTAGTACTCCCAGGCGATCGGGCCGAGCCAGTCCATGAGGGCCTGCTTGACCGGAACCGGGCAGGGGGCGGCTCCGTGCCAGATGTTGCGGAGGCTGCCCAGGTCGTACCGGTCCTTGACCTCCTGCGGCAGCGAGATCATCCGGTGGAACATCGTGGGCACCAGGTGGGTGTGCGTGATCCGGTGCTGCTCGATCAGCCGCAGCGTCTCCTCGGCGTCCCACTTGTCCATGAGCACCACGCCGGCGCCCCGGGACAGCGGCATGCTGAGCGAGAAGAGCAGCGGCGCGGAGTGGTAGAGCGGGCCGGTGACCAGGTTGAGGTCCTGCCCGGGCACGTAGGCGGAGGCCTCGGCCACGAGGGTGGCCAGCTGCGATGCTGCGGCGCCCGCGGCCGCGGCGGCGGCGCGGTGCACGCCCTTCGGGCGCCCGGTGGTGCCCGAGGTGTACGCCATGGTGGTGCCCAGCACCGGGTCCTCGATGTTCTCGCCGGACTCGGCGGACAGCGCCTGCTCGTAGTCCTCGAACCGCTCCTGGGAGCCCTCGACGACGAGCAGGGCGCGGGCGTCCACTCCGTCCAGCGCCTGCCCGACGGTGTCGGCGAAGCGGCCGTCGACGACGACGGCGCGGGCGCCGCAGTCGCGCAGGATGTAGTTGATCTCATCGGCGGTGAGGTGCCAGTTGACCGGCGTGAGGCGGAGCCCCGTGCGCTGGGCGGCGTAGAGGGTCTCCACGAACTCGGGCCGGTTGGAGCTGATCAGGGCGATCGAGTCGCCGACGGTGAGGCCGCGGGCGCGCAACGCGCGGGCCAGCTGGTTGATCCGGGCGTTGAGCTGGGCGTAGGTCAGGTCACCCTGCGCGGAGCGGATGGCGGTCGCCTCCGGCTGCCGGGCGGCCCAGAGGGCGATCAGCATGCCGGTGGCCGCGGCGCGCTCGACGAGCGCCTGGCGGTCGGCGACCGCCGGGTCCGGATCCATCGTCGTCACGGGGCGACCTCCGATTCCTGCGGCGTGCGCGCGTCCCCGGCGCGGGGCCAGTGCGGAGTGCGGGCGGCCGTGTCCCGGTACGAGTCGAGCGCCCGTTCCCACGCGGCGAGGCCCGCGCGGGCGGCGGGCACGTCGTCGGGGGAGAGGTGGGTGGAGAGGTCGGCCAGGCGGGCGGCCGCGGTGTGGTCGGCCTGGTCGAGCACGGCCTGACCGCGCTCGGTCACCAGGTGGGTGACGTGCCGGCGGTCGGCCGGATCGGTGCCCCGCTCGACCATGCCGCGGGCGACCAGGCCGTCGACGAGCGCGGTGACGCTCGGCCGGCTCACCACGAGCCGCTGGGCGAGCGTCGATGCGTTCACCGAGCCCTCGGAGAGGAGGGCCAGCAGCCGGTACTGGGGCACGGTGAGCTCGCAGCCGGCCAGCGCCACCTCGACGTGCCGGGCCAGACGGGCGACCGTCCGCGCTCCGGTCGGGGTGGCTTCGATCACAGCCTAACAATTCAGGCTTCGAAGTTCTTTTGCAAGGGGCTCGCCCGAGTCAGGCGGAGCGGGGCTGCTCCCGGTGCAGGAGGAAGGTCGAGGTGGCCCGGCTCAGCAGCGTGCCGTCGGCCGAGAGCACCCGGCCCTCGGCGAAGGCCACCTGCCGCGCCAGCCGGACCAGGTCTCCGCGGACGGTCAGCACGTCACCCGGGCGGGCGGGGCGCATCCACTCCGTCTTCATCTCCAGCGACGCCTGGGTGCGGTCGCGGCCGGTCAGCGCCGCGTTGACGGCGAAGTTCATGGCGGCGTCCATGACGACGGAGTGCACGCCGCCCTGCACCAGGCCGTGCGGGTTCCCGGCCAGGGGGACCGGCGTCCAGCTCGCCTCGGCCCAGCCGGTGACCGGCTCCTCGGTCGCCCCGTACCGGTCGAACCGCACGCCGAGGGTGCCCAGCAGGGGCATCCCGCCGTCGCCCAGCCACCGCTCCATGTCCCGCATCGCGCCTCCCGGCCTCGGCGACCCGTGGCCGCAGGTGCTCCGTTCTCGAGGCTGGGCAGTCCGCCCCGCCGTCAGTAGTGTCACCCGCGGACGACGGGGTCGTCGGGTCGAGGGGTGGGGGCCGGTGGGCGCGAGCAGGCAGCCGCAGGCCCATGCCTGGCAGTGGAGCCGAACCGCCGAGACGCGCCGCACCCTCATCGCCGCCGCCGGCGAGGTGTTCGCCCAGAAGGGCTTCGCCGAGTGCAGCGTCGCTGACGTCGTCGAGCGCGCCGGGCTGGGCGTCGGCAGCCTGTACCACCACTACGGCGGCAAGTCGGAGCTCTTCCTCGCCGTCTGGGAGGACCACCAGGCGGCCTACGAGGAGCGGGCGGCGACGGCGGTGGCGGATGCCCGCCGCGCGGGCACGGTCACCCCGCAGGAGCTCTTCGTCGTGGGCGCCCGGGCCTACCTGGAGACGACGTGGGAGCGCCGGCAACTGGCGCGGCTGTTCCTGGACGGCGACGGGCCGCCGGGGTTCTTCCTGGTGCGCAGCCGGCGGCGCAACGACTGGGTGCGGCAGAACGCCGTGCTCCTCGCCGTCGGCACCGGGCCGACCGACCGGCTGCTCGTCTCCCTCCTCACCGCGGCGATGGGGGAGGCCGGCCGGCAGATCATCGGCTGCGAGTCCGAGGTGGAGGCCGCCGCGGTCACCGAGAGCGCGCTGGCGATCATCCGCCGGATGCCGGACCCCCAGGCGGGCTGACCTCGGCGCGGAAGCGCTTGATGGTCGCGTGCCGCGCGGCCAGCGAGGTCACCGTGGTCGCCAGGCTGAGCGTGAGCATGGTGAGCAGGGTCCACCGGTAGCCGAGCAGCAGGTCGTCCAGGCCGGAGCCCGAGATGTCGGACAACGTGCCGGCGAACGCGTACTGCCGCAGTTCGGGGACCAGCGGGGCGGTGAGGACGGAGAGCACGATGGCCGTGCCCACGACGAAGCCGCTCTGCTGCAGCATCAGGCGCATCGCGTTGGCGATGCCCAGGCGCTCGTGCGGGATCTCGCCCATCAGCGCGGTGGTGTTCGACGGCATGAACAACCCCGACCCGGCGCCGGCCAGCACCAGGCCCGAGGCGATCGCGACGTAACCGGCGTCCGCGGCCACCGCCCAGCCCAGGACGACCAGCCCGGCGCCGGTGCAGAGGTTGCCCACCACGGCCAGCCCGCGCGGTGAGATACGGCGCTGGAGCAGCCCCGAGGTGGACGAGAAGAGCAGCGTCGCCACCGCCAGCGGCAGGACGCGCATGCCGGCCGAGAACGCGTCCTCGCCCTTGACGGCCTGGAAGTAGAGCGAGAAGAGCAGCAGCACCCCCGCCGCTGACGTCGCGTTGAGGAAGGAGGCGAGCAGGCCGAGGGCGAACGGCCGGCTGCGGAACAGCGTCATGTCGACCAGGGGATGGGCCACCCGGCGCTCGAAGAGCACGAACAGGGGCATGCCCAGGACGAAGACGACGAGGCCACCGATGACCAGCCAGCTGGTCCAGCCCAGCGTCGTCGCCTGGGAGAGCGCCGCCAGCCCGCTGCCGAGCGCGACCAGGACCAGCAGGTTGCCGGGGATGTCGATGCCCTGGCGCTGCCCGGTGCGTGCGACGCGGGGGAGGGCCCAGGCGCCCCAGGCCAGGCAGATCAGCCCGATCGGCACGTTGTACCAGAACACCCAGCGCCAGCCGGCGTGCTCGGCGAGCACGCCGCCGACGGTGGGGCCGAGGAGCTGGGCGACGGAGAACGAGGCCAGGTAGATGCCCATGCCCTGACCCAGCCGGTGCCGCGGGAAGGCGGCGGTGACGATGGCGGCGCTGTTGGTGAGCAGCATCGCCGCGCCCGCGGCCTGCAGCACGCGCAGCCCCACGAGGGTCCAGGCGTTCGGGGCCAGGCCGCTCAGGAAGCTGGCGAGCGTGAAGGTCGCCAGCCCCATCAGGTACATCGAGCGGCGCCCGAACATGTCGGCCAGCCGGCCGAAGAAGATCATCAGGACGGTGTTGGCCAGCATGAACGCGAGCAGGATCCAGCTGGCCGCCGTGGCGCTGGCGTCGAAGTGCCGGACGACCGTGGGCAGGGCGACGTTGAGCGCGCTCCCGGCCATCCCGGAGAAGATGCTGGCCAGGCTGACGACCGACAGCGCCCGCCAGGCCTCGCGCATCTGGGCGCGCTCGGCCGCGCTCCCGGGGGCCGGCTCCTCCGCCTGCCGGCGGGTCTCGTCGACCGTCTCGCGGGGCGCGGCGGCCGTGTCGCCTGCGCCGGTCCGCGCGTCCGCAGTCACTGCTCTCCCGTTGGTCGACCGGTCCGACGCGGCGCTCGGCCTGGTTGACGTCGAAATCCCAGAACCCGATTCTAGGGCTCCCGACGGAAGGAGGCTGCCAGATGCAGTCGGACGAGCAACGCGTGGTCATCGTGACGGGTGCGGCCAGGGGGATCGGCCGCGGGCACGCGCTCGAGTTCGCCCGGCAGGGCTACGCCGTCGTCGTGAACGACCTCGGGGCCGAGGTGGATGGCAGCGGCGGGTCGACGGGTCCGGCGGGTGAGGTGGTCGACGAGATCCGGGGCATGGGCGGCCAGGCCGTCGCGAACGGCGACGACGTCTCGGACTTCGCCGGCGCCGAACGCCTCGTGGGCGCGGCGCTGGAGCACTTCGGCCGACTGGACGTGCTGGTCAACAACGCCGGCATCCTGCGGGACCGGATGCTGGTGAACATGTCGGTGGAGGAGTGGGACTCGGTCATCCGGGTCCACCTCCGCGGCACGTTCGCCCCGACGCGGCACGCGGCCGCCTACTGGCGCGAGGAGCACAAGGCCGGCCGCCCGGTGGATGCCCGGGTCATCAACACCACGTCGTCGTCGGGGATCTACGGCAACCAGGGGCAGTCGAACTACGGGGCGGCCAAGGCGGGGATCGCGGCGTTCACCGTGATCACCGCGATGGAGCTCTCGCGGTACGGCATCACCGTCAACGCAGTGGCACCGGCCGCGCTGACGCGGATGACCGAGAACCTGCGTCCCGATCGCGAGAAGCCGGACCCGTCGCAGTTCGACCCGTCCGCGCCGGACAACATCGCGCCGCTGGTGGTCTGGCTCGCCGGACCCGCGGCGAAGGAGGTCACCGGCCGGGTGTTCAACGTCCGCGGCGGTGCGATCAGCGTGGCCGAGGGCTGGCAGGCCGGCCCGGGCGTGGACAAGGGCGAGCGCTGGACGGTCGAGGAGCTCGACGACGTGCTTCCCGGCCTGGTGGCGCAGGCGGCGCTCAACGCAGACCAGCGCGGCATCCGCCCGACCGCGGGCTGAGCCGGCGTGGAGGTCGTCGCCTGGGGGCCGCTGCCCGGCTTCGTGGGCGTGACGGTGCGCCGGGCGACGGCCTCCGACCTGCCGGAACTGGTCGCGCTGCTCGCCGACGACCCGCTCGGGGGTGCGCGGGAGTCCGCGGGTGAGGGGCTGGAGCCCTACGCGCGCGCCTTCGCCCTCGTCGACGCCGATCCCGCACACCTGCTCGTGGCCGTGCAGGACGTGGACGACGTGGTCGGCACGCTGCAGCTGTCCTTTCTGCCGGGGCTGTCACGACGGGGCGCGCAGCGGGCGCAGATCGAGGGCGTGCGGATCCGGGCCGACCGCCGGGGCGGTGGTCTGGGAGAGGCGCTGGTGCGCTGGGCACTCGCGGAGGCCGGGCGGCGCGGCTGCGCGCTCATCCAGCTGACCACGGACCGCAGCCGCCCCGAGGCGCACCGCTTCTACGAGGGGCTCGGCTTCCGGCCGTCGCACGTCGGCTACAAACTGGTGGTCGACGGCTCCTAGGGTGAAGGGCGTGACGAGCGGCCCGATCGATCCCGACGTGATCGAGCTGGCCGGCCGGCTGTTCGACCTGGCCCGCTTCGGACACACCGAGGAGCTGATGGCCTACGTCGAGGCCGGCGCTCCGGTCAATCTGACCAACGACAAGGGCGACACGTTGCTGCTGCTCGCGGCCTACTACGGCCACGCCGGCACAGTGGCGGAGCTGCTCGCGCGTGGCGCCGATCACGGGAGGGTGAACGACAAGGGGCAGACGGCGCTGGCGGCGGCGGTGTTCAAGCAGTCGGTGGAGACCGTCGAGCACCTGCTCGCGGCCGGTGCCGATCCGGACCTGGGTGGCCAGAGCGCGCGGACGACGGCGCAGTTCTTCGGCCTCACCGCGATGAGCGAACTGCTCGACCGCTCACGCTGACCCGTGCGTTCCCACGGCGACTCCTCCTAGGGTGCTGATCATGAGCAGCGAAGACAGTGCGTCCACCGGCACCGTCCCAGCCGGGCATCTGTTCGACCTGGCGCGCAACGGCGCCACCGAGGAGCTGGCGGCCTACGTCGACGCCGGCGTCCCGGTGGACCTCACGAACACCGCCGGGGACACGTTGCTGGTGCTGGCTTCCTACTACGCCCACGCCGACACCGTCGCCGCGCTCCTCGCCCGGGGCGCCGACCATGCCCGGGTCAACGACAAGGGGCAGACGGCACTGGCCGCTGGCGTGTTCAAGCAGGCCACCGACGTCGTGCGACACCTGCTGGCTGCGGGTGCTGACCCCGACCTCGGCGACATGAACGCGCGGATGACCGCCCAGTTCTTCGGTCTCACCGAGATGGCCGAACTGCTCGACGGGCGGAGCTGACCGCAGCTCTCCCAGCGGCACTCCGGTGCTCGCGCTCCGGCCGGACTGCCCGCGTGCTCGAGACGAGTTCGAGCGTTGACTCGGGGGTCAGAAGGGTGGTGTGTCGTCCACTCGGTCCGGCGGTGGCCGTTCGGGGTCGCGAAGTCGGAGGCCGGGTGGGCGGGTGGTCCGGGTGATGCCCGACGGGCTGGTCACGTGCAGGGTGCCGTCCGGGTCCATGCGGAACGACCAGCCACGAGCGAAGGTCTTCAGGCGGTGGTGGGACCGGCAGGTGCAGCACAGGTTGACGCACGACGTCTTCCCGCCGGCCGCGTGCGCGACGACGTGATCGAGGTCGGCCATCCCGACCCGCTGCCCGCAGTTGGGGATCCGGCACCGGCGGTCGCGGGTGGTGACGAACCGCCGCTGGGCGGCCCGTGGTTCATAAGCGTCGGTGTCGGCCGGCATGCCGAGAACCGGACAGTCGCACGGCGCCGGCTGTTCGCCGCCCTCCTGCTCGCCGCCCTCCTGCTCGGCTCTTTCCTGGCCGCCTCCCGACGCGCCCGCGTCCGCGTTCGTCTTCTCCGCGTCCGTCTTCTCCTCGTCCGTCTTCTCCGCGCCCGGCGGCCCGGTGTCGGGGTGGTCGGTGTCGGGGTGGTCGGGGCATCCCGACACCGCGCGGCGGGCGAGGTCGGCGGCGGTGACGGTGGCCAGCAGCCGCCCGTCCTGGTCGGTGATCGCGAACGTCATCGTCCCCCCGGCCGGGGTGGTCAGGCCGAGCGAGCCGATCCGGGCCAGCAGCTCGCGCAGGTGGGGCGCGGTGATGGGGAACCCGTTCACCTCACCACCCCGTGCACTGGCACCCTCGAGTCCGTCCAGGGCGGCGGTGACGGTCAGGCGCACCGTCACTCCGCCCAGGCCATGGTCGGCCGGGCGCAGGAGGAGCATCGTGTGCATCGCCGTGCGGATCGCCCCGATCGGCCGCGGATCACCCTCGGCCTTCGCCATCGCCGCGAGCTGGTCGATCACGTCGTAGCAGGCCGCCGCGTCCTCGGCGCTCATCTCGGCGGTCAGGGCCGCCCTGCCGTCGCCGGTCGGATACACGCGCACGTCGGTCGCCTGCTCGGCCTCCTTGCGCCGCTCGTCGATCGCCGCGGCATCCAGCTCCGCCAGCACCTCCAGCGCCCGGGCTTCCAGCCGGGACGGCGACAGGTCGCACGCCTCGGGCAGCACCTGGTCCTCCACCGCCCGGGACAGCTCCGGCGCCGCGTGCTGCAGCGCGCCGGCCAGCACGCCGGCTCGGCGCTCGTCGATCTCTTCCCGGCGCAGCGCGGCGAACGTCGCCGGCAGGTTGTCCCGCCACGTGAACGCTCGCCGGGCCCGGAACGCGGCGGTCCCGCGGCCCAGGTTGATCGCGTGCGCCAGCTCGTCGGGGAAGAACTCGCTCACCCCGGGGAACTGCGGATCCGTTTTCCGCCAACTCCGCCGCCGGCCCCCGGCCGTGCCGGGCGGTGGATCGTCGTGGTCGGGCCGCAGCTCGGCCAGCCGCAGGATCAGCTCCGCCTCGCGAGCGGTCTGCCGCGCCCGCTCGCGCTGGATCTGCTCGAGCTCGCGGGCGACGTGGCCCGCGTCCAGCCACGCCACCGGCGGGCGCGGCTCCGGCTCGCGCTGTGGGTAGACCCAGTCGATGAGCATCCCCTCCACCACGGAGGTGCCCGCCACCCGATCCATACGCCGAACATACGTTCGACCTACGACAGTTCCGGGTGGGCGAGGCGAGTCGTGGGTGGCGTTCGACCGGGGACTCGACCACCCTCCCCGAAGATGCCTCGCAGGCCGTTGATCGGGCGGTCCCTTGGAGACCCCTCCCGTTCGCAGCGACGCGGCCGAGCTGCTGCTCGTGTCGCTCAGGACTCGGGTTCGGGTGGATGTTGGGGGGTACGAGGCGCGCGGACCAGGGAGGAGCAGGCGGGATGGTGCGGCCGGAGCTGACGGGTAGCGGTGGTGATCTGCCGCCCGCGCTGCGGTCTGCCGAACTAGCAGCGGGCAACGGCACAGCGGCTCCCGATCTGTCCGACGCGCCCGACAGCGCCGCCGAGCCGGTCGCCGGCGCCGCGACCACCGGCCCGCCGCCGTCCTCCCCGCCCGCCGGCGGGGCGGCCCCCGTGACCGACGTCCTGGCCGGGGCGTCGGCCGGCATCCCGCGCTGGCTGCTGCTGGTGGGTGGACTGGCCGCGGCGACCGTCGCGATCGCCGGCATCCGCGCCCTGTCGTGGCTGATCGCGCCGCTGCTGCTGGCCTTCGTGGTGGTCCTCGCGCTGACCCCGGTGCAGAGCTGGCTGCGCCGCGCCGGCGTGCCGCGCTGGCTGGCGGCCACCATCCTGCTGGTCCTCGTCTGGGGGGTCCTGCTCGGCTTCGTGGTGCTGCTGATCGTCTCGGTCGGTCAGCTCGCGGACCGGCTGCCGGCCTACGCCGACCAGGCCGAGTCGCTGATCGACGGCGTGGTCACCGACCTCAACGACGCCGGCATCGTCTCCGGCCAGGTCTCCGACCTGGTCGACCAGATCGACTACGGGCAGGTCGTGAGCATCGCGACCGGCCTGTTCGCCGCCCTCACCGACGCCGGCAGCACGTTGCTCCTGCTCCTGCTGGCGCTGGTCTTCCTCGTGATCGAGTCCGGCGGGTTCGGCACGCGGTTGCGGCTGGTGGCCGACGAGCGGCCGCACCTGCGCATCGCGCTCGGCCTGTTCGTCCGCGGCACCCGCAGCTACCTGTGGGTGAGCACCCTGTTCGGCGCGATCGTGGCCGTCGGCGACGGCCTCGCGCTGTGGATGCTCGGCGTCCCCCTGCCGGTGCTGTGGGGCCTCCTGGCGTTCGTCACGAACTACATCCCGAACATCGGCTTCGTCCTCGGCCTGCTGCCGCCCGCGCTGCTGGGCCTGCTCGAGGGCGGCTGGGGACAGCTCGGCGCCATCGTGGCGGTCTACGCGGGGCTCAACTTCGTCGTCCAGACGCTGATCCAGCCGCGCTTCGTCGGCGACTCGGTGGGTCTGTCGACGACGGTCACCTTCGTCGCCGTCCTCTTCTGGGGGTGGGTGCTCGGCGCGCTCGGCGCCTTCCTCGCCATCCCGCTCACCCTGCTGGTCAAGGCGTTGCTGGTCGACGTCGACCCGCGCGGGCACTGGCTGGACGCGTTCCTCCGCGAGGAGCCACGCCCACCGCGGACGTCGCGGGCCCGGGAGCGGCTGCACGCGCGGCAGGCGGCGCGGGTCGCGGTCCAGCGGCTGCACCGCCCCCGTCGTGCACCGGCGCCGCCTGCCGTCGACGAGCCGGCGCCGCGGGCCGTCGACGAGCCGGGGCCGCGGGCCGTCGACGAGCCGGGGCCGCTGGGTGCGCCCGGACCGGAGGTGCGGTAGACACGGCAGGCCGTTCCCACCCGGACCCCGGAGGTCGTCCCCGTGCTCGCCAGCATCGGCTATGCCGTCGCGTACACGGGTGTCGGCATCGCACTGCTGATGCTCGGGTTCCTGGCGCTCGACCTGCTCACCCCCGGGCACCTCGGCCGGCACATCTACCAGGAGCGGTCGGTCAACGCCGGCATCGTGCTCGCCGCCGGCTTCCTCGGGCAGGGCGCGATCGCGTTCACCACCATCTGGACCAACGCGACCGACGGGTTCGGCCGCGCCCTGTGGTGGACGGTCGTGTTCGGAGTCCTGGGCGTGCTGCTGCAGGCGGTCGCCTTCCTCGTGCTCAACCTGGTCACCCCCGGCCGCCTCGGCGACGCCCTCACCCAGGTGCGGTTCCACCCGGCGAGCCTGGTCAGCGCCGCGAGCCAGCTGGCCGTGGCGGCGATCATCGTGGCCTCGATCTGGCCCTGACCGGCCCGTCGGACACCTTGTGACGGCGGTCGCAGGGCCCGGCCGTAACGTGTCGGGCAGCCTGCCCGTCCCCAGCTCGTCCGGGACCAGGCAGCCAGTGACGACCAGAGAAGAGGAAATTCCATGAGCGAGGCAGTTTCCGGCCGGGTGGCCATCGTGACCGGCGCGGCCCGTGGCATCGGCGCCGCGGTGGCCCAGCGGCTTGCCAAGGACGGGTTCGCCGTCGCGGTCCTCGACCTCGACGAGGGCTCGGCCAAGGGCACCGTCGAGGCCATCGAGGCCGCCGGTGGGCGCGCTCTCGCCGTCGGCGCCGACGTCAGCGACGCCGAGCAGGTCCAGGCCGCCGTCGACCGCATCGCCGCGGAGCTCGGCCCGCCGGTCGTGCTGGTGAACAACGCCGGCGTGCTGCGCGACAACATGCTGTTCAAGATGTCCGACTCCGACTGGGACATCGTCATGAACGTGCACCTGCGTGGCGCCTTCCTCATGACCCGCGCGGCCCAGAAGCACATGATCGAGGCCAAGTGGGGCCGGATCGTGAACCTGTCCAGCACCTCGGCGCTGGGCAACCGCGGCCAGGCCAACTACTCGACGGCCAAGGCCGGTCTGCAGGGCTTCACGAAGACCCTCGCCATCGAGCTCGGCAAGTTCGGCGTCACCGCCAACGCCATCGCCCCCGGCTTCATCCAGACGGAGATGACCAAGGCGACCGCCGACCGCATGGGCATCCCCTTCGACGACTTCATCAAGGGCGCCGGATCGCAGATCCCGGTGGCCCGCGTCGGCCAGCCCGAGGACATCGCCCACCTGGCGTCGTTCTTCATCAGCGAGGGCGCCGGCTTCGTCTCCGGGCAGGTCGTCTACGCCGCGGGTGGCCCGAAGGCCTGACAGCAGCACCGCACGAAATCGGCGGGCCACGGACGGCGTTGTGCCGTCCGTGGCCCGTTCTGCTCTCCGCCTCCTGGTCCTCGGCGACTCGATCGCCCACGGCACCGGCGCATCGCGCCCCGAGGACACCCTCGGCCGGCGGCTGGCCGCCGCGCTGTCCGGCGACGGGATCGACGTCGAGCTGCACGTGCGCGCCGCTCCCGGCGCGGCGTCCGCCGACCTCCCGCGCCAGGTCCGTGCCGCGGCCCCGCTGGACGCGGACCTCGCGCTCGTCGTCATCGGGGCCAACGACCTGACCCATCTCGTCCCGCCCGAGCAGGCCGCGGCGTCCCTGGACGAGGCGTTGCGCGCGCTGCGCACCGCCGGAACCGACGTCGTGCTCGTACCGGCACCGGACATGTCGCACGTGCCCGTCGTGCCGCCGGCGTTCCGCCCACTGGTCCAGATGGCCTGCGCGCAGCTGCGGAACCGGCAGGCCGCCGTCGCTTCGGCGGCCGGGGCCACGGTCGCGGCGGTCGACGCGGTGAACCGGGTGTTCGGCACCGATCCGACGCTGTTCGCCGCCGACCGCTTCCACCCGTCGTCGGCGGGCTACGCGCTCATCGCCGCAGCGCTGCGTCCCGCGGTGCTCGCCGCCGCCCGCGCCCGCCGGGAGGGCTTGGCGGCCTGACTCTCAGGCCCGCCGGCCGGCCAGGAGCTGCGCCAGGTGCAGGCCGCGCCGGTCCGCGAGCTGGTCGAGCTGGGTCCGGCAGGAGAACCCGTCGGCCAGGACGACGGCGTCGTCCGGAAGCGTCTCGACGGCCGGCAGGAGCTGCTGGCCGGCGATGGTCACGGACACGTCGTGGTGGCCCCGCTCGACCCCCCAGTTGCCGGCCAGTCCGCAGCAGCCGCCGAGGCGGGTCACCTCGGCGCCGGCGCTGCGCAGCAGCTCGGCGTCCGCGGACCAGCCCAGCACCGAGGCGTGGTGGCAGTGCGGCTGGGCCACGATCCGCAGCCCGGCGAGCGAGGGCGGCTGCCACTCCGGGGTGGCTGCCAGCTGCTCGGCCAGGGTGCGGGTGCCGGCGGCCACCCGCTCGGCGTCCACGCCGCCCACCACCTCGAGCGCCTCGGTCCGGAGCACCGCGGTGCACGAGGGCTCGACCCCCACGACGGGGATCCCGGCGGCGACGACGGGGGCGAGCGCGGCCACGGTGTGCCCGAGGATGCGGCGGGCGGCGTCGAGCTGGCCGGTGGTGATCCAGGTCAGCCCGCAGCAGGTGTCCGCGCCGGGTACCTGCACCCGGTAGCCCGCGGCCTCCAGCACCTCCGCGGCGGCCATGGCGACGTCCGGGTCGAAGTGGTCGGTGAAGGAGTCCACCCACAGCGCCACCGGCGGACCGTCCCCGGGCGGCGCGGGCCGGTCCTGCCACTGCTGCCGGAAGGTGCGGACGGCGAACGCCGGCACGTCGCGGCGCTGGTCCATCCCCGCGCCCCACTTCGCCAGGCGGGCGCCCACCCGCGAGCCGAGGACGGCGTTGACCAGCCGGGGGGCCCGTGCGGCGAGGTCGGCCCACCGCGGCAGCCACCCCAGCGTGTAGTGCGGGCGGGGGCGCAGCCGCCGCCGGTAGGACTGGTGCAGGACCTCCGCCTTGTAGGAGGCCATGTCGACGCCGGTCGGGCAGTCCGACGAGCAGCCCTTGCAGGACAGGCAGAGGTCCAGCGCCTCGTGCACCTCGCGGGAGCGCCAGTTCCGCACCGGGCCGCCCGGCGCGAGCATCTCCTGCAGCACGCGCGCGCGGCCACGGGTGGTGTCCTTCTCCTCCCGGGTCGCCGGCCACGAGGGGCACATGACCCCGCCGGCGGACTGCAGGTCCGCGCGGCACTTGCCGACGCCGGTGCAGCGGTGCACGGCGGCGGAGAAGTCGCCGCCGTCGTGCCGGTAGGCCAGGGCGAGGGTGGGCCGGGTGTCGCGGCTGACGACCGGCGCGGCCGCCATGCGGATGTCGTCGTCGAGACGGGCCGGGCGGACCAGCACGCCGGGGTTCAGCACGTCGGCGGGGTCGAACACCGCCTTGACCCGCTCGAACAGGTCCAGCACGGCGGGGGAGTACATGAGGGGGAGCAGCTCGCCGCGGGCCCGGCCGTCACCGTGCTCCCCGGACAGCGACCCGCCGTAGCCGGCCACGAGCCGCGCGGCGTCCTCCACGAAGGCGCGGTACCGCGACCGGCCCCGGTCCGGCTCGCCGTCGGCACCGAAGGGGAAGTCGATGCGGCCGTGCACGCAGCCGTCACCGAAGTGCCCGTAGGGCACCCCCTGCAGGCCGTGGCCGTCCAGCAGCGCCTCGAAGCCGCGCAGGTAGGCGCCCAGCCGCTCGACCGGGACGGCGGCGTCCTCCCAGCCCGCGTGCGCCGGCCGGCCGTCGGAGGTCCGGTTCGCCAGCCCCGCGCCGTCCTCGCGGATCCGCCAGATCGCGGCGGCGTGCCCCGGGTCGGTGACGACCATCGAGTCGACCGCCGCGGCGTCGGCCAGCACGCCCCGCGCCTTGTCCCGCACCTCGGCCTCGGTGTCGCCGGTCAGCTCCACGATCAGCCACCCGTTCCCGCGCGGCAGGTCCGGGACGATGGCGGCGGGGACGTCCCGCAGCCGCTGCACGATCCGCTGGTCGAGCCCCTCGACCGCGGTGGGCTCGTGGGGGAGGAGACCGGGGGTGGCGTCGGCGGCCTCGGCCATGCTCGGGTAGCCGAGCACGACCAGCCCGCGGAACGGGGAGTCGGCCACCAGCCGCACCGTCGCGCCGAGGACCAGGCCGAGGGTCCCCTCGCTGCCCACGAGGGCGCGGGCGACGTCGAAACCGCGCTCGGGGAGCAGGTGCTCCAGCGAGTAGCCCGACACCTGACGGCCGAACCGGCCGAACTCGGTGCGGATGGTGGCGAGGTCCGCGGCGACGAGCGCGTGCAGGTCGGCGAGCACGCCCGGGGCGGGCGCGGTGCCGGGCCCCAGCGCGAGCCGGGTGCCCCCACCGGTGACGACGTCGAGGCCGACGACGTTGTCCGAGGTGCGCCCGTACCCCAGGGCCCGCGAGCCGCAGGCGTTGTTGCCGATCATCCCTCCGACCGTGCAGCGGTTGTGCGTGCTCGGGTCGGGGCCGAACCGCAGACCGTGCGGGCGGGCCGCAGTCTGCAGCGCCGCCTGGACGACACCCGGCTGCACCGTCGCCGTCCGTGCGTCCGGATCGATCTCCAGCACCCGGTCGAGGTACCGGCTGGTGTCGAGCACCACGCCCGGGCCGACGGCGTTGCCGGCGATCGAGGTGCCCGCGCCGCGTGCGGTCAGCGGCACCCCCAGCTCGCGGCAGACCGACAGCGTCGCGAGCACCTCGTCGACGTCGCGGGGGCGGACGACGGCGCGGGGGAGGACCCGGTAGAGCGAGGCGTCCGAGGAGTAGAGCGCGCGGGCCAGCCCGGAGTCGTCGACGTCGCGGAGCCCGGCGCGGTGGAGTGCGTCCAGCAGGCCGGGCGCATCCGTCCGGCCGCCGATCGTCGTGGTCGCGGTCATGAGGGGTCTCCGTCGAAGAGGGGAATGGCTGGGTCGGGTCGGTGGCCAGGGGCAGGCGGGGAAGGCGAAGGGCCGCTCGGGGAGGGCGTCACGTCTGCCCGCCGGGTCGGATCGGCACGACGGCGACCGGGCCGGTGGCCTGGCGCAGGACGGCACGGGTCGTGGACCGCAGCGTCGCGAAGGGGCCGCGCCGGCGGTGCCCGATGACGAGCAGCTCGGCCGTCAGCCCTGCGGCCAGCAGGCTGCTCGCCGCGCGGCCGCGGGCGATCACCTCGCGGACCACCACGTCGGGCCAGGCCTGCTCCCATCCGTGCAGGCTGTCGCTGAGGAGCCTCTCCTCGTCGGCGCGCGCGGCGGCCCAGTCGATGACCGGGCCGTCGGTCTCGAACCGGGCGGGGGAGATGTCCCGCCAGGTGTGCACGGCGACGAGGTCCGTGCGCCGGGCGGCCGCCTCCGCGAACGCGAAGGCGAGGACGGCGTCCGCGCTGGGGTGGCCGTCCACGCCGACGACCACGGAGCGGCGCCCGCGGACCACGATCGAGGTGGTGTTGTCGGGGAGCACGATGACGGGAGCCTCGGCCGAGGAAGCGAGGGCGCCGGCCGTCGACCCGACGCGGGGAGCAGTTCGCCCACCGGCCCCCTGACCGCCGACCACCACCAGCGAGGCGCGGGCGGACGCCGAGCGGAGGACGTCGACCGGGTCGCCCTGCTCGACGGTCCAGTCGACCCGCACCGGCGAGCACGTGGCCATGAGCGAGGCGGCGACCGACTGCAGGGTGAGGTCGGCCCGGGTGCCCAGGAGCTCCGCGACGTCGAGGGATGCGTGCACCAGCCGCAGGGCCACTCCGCGGCGCCGGGCGGTCTCCGCCGCGAACCGGGCCGCGCGGACGGACACCTGGGATCCGTCCAATCCCGCGACCACGGGCAGCCGGCTCGTCTCCTCGGGCATGTCCTCGTCTCTTCGTCGGGGTCGGCTCACGCGGCGGTGGGCTGCAGGCGGGCCGCACGGTTCCGCGACATCCGGTGCATGAGCTTGTCGATCTCGACGATGACCAGGACCGAGGCCCCGAGGATCCAGCAGATCAGCCATTCCGACGCCGTGAGCGGAACGAGCCCGAGCAGGTCGTCGGTGGCCGACCACTGCGTCGCGACGGCATAGAGGGCCAGCGCCCCGAGGGCGCTGCCCAGGAGCAGCCGGTTCCCGAACGGGTTCATCGTGAACAGTGACCGGTTCTCCGCGCGGGCGCTGAGCACGAGCCAGAAGTTGAGCATCACGAACAGCGTCAGCGCGATGGTGCGGGCGTGCTCCTCGGCGTAGCCCTCGCCCAGAGCCCAGCGGAACGAGACCAGGATGATGCCGGCCATCCACACGCCGGCGAGCGCCGTGCGCAGCCACAGCGTGCCGGACAGCAGACCTTCCCGGTGGGACCGGGGCGGGCGGGTGAGTTCGTCGCCCTCGGGCGGTTCGAAGGCCAGCGCGATGTCCTGCAGCCCGTTGGTCACCACGTTGATGAACAACAGCTGGACCGGCAGGAACAGCAGCGGCAGGTCGGCGAGGAGGGCCGCCGACACCGACAGCAGCGAGGCGAGCCCGGTCGCCAGCAGGAAGAACGTGGCCTTGCGGATGGCGTTGAAGGTGACCCGGCCCTGCTTCACCGCGTCCACGATCGTCACGAAGTTGTCGTCGGTGAGCACGATGTCGGCGGCCTCCCGCGCGACGGCCGTGCCCGACCGGCCCATCGCCACGCCGATGGAGGCGGCCCGGAGCGCGGGTGCGTCGTTGACGCCGTCACCGGTGACGGCGACCACCTCGTCCTCGGCCTGCAGGATCCGGACGATCCGCAGCTTGTCCTGCGGGGAGACGCGGGCCGCCACTCCGCTCCTGCGCAGCCGGGCGGCGAGCACGTGGTCGTCGGTGTCCGCCATCTCGGCCCCCGTGACCGGGCCGAGGCCGCTGCCCAGGCCCAGCCGTGCCGCGATGGACGCGGCGGTGGCCGGGTGATCGCCGGTGATCATGACGACGGTGATGCCGGCTCGCCGGCAGTCGGCGACGGCCTCGGCGACGCCCGGGCGGGGCGGGTCCTCCATGCCCTCCAGCCCGAGAAAGGTCAGCCCCGACGGCGGTGGCAGCGGCCGCTCCACGGGCTCGCCCGGATCGAGCACGCGCATCGCCGTGGCGAGCACGCGCATGCCCTGCCCGGCCAGCAGCGCATTGGCCGCCTCGACCGCGTCCCGGTCGATCGGCCGGTCGCCGTCGTCGGTGGCCTGGGCGATCGACAGGCGGGCGAGGACGTCGGGGGAGCCCTTCACGTAGAGCACGCGCGCGCCGTCGGGCGTGGCCCGGACCGTCTGCGACAGCCGGTTCTCGGGCTCGTAGGGGGTGTGGGCCAGCCACTGCCCGTCCCGCTCCGCCGTGGTCGCGGCGCCCAGGCGCACGGCGGCCCGCAGCATCGCGACGTCGACGGCGTCACCGGTGAAGTCCAGCGCGTCCCCGGCAGTGGTCAGCGTGCCCTCGGGAGCGCGCACCGCCTCGTTGGTGAGCGCCCCGGCCCGCAGCGCATCGCGTGCCGCCCGGCCCATCGGCCCGGGGTCCGCCCCGTCGCGCAGGTCGAGCGTGCCGCTCGCGGTCCAGACGACCTCGACGGTCATCTCGTTGCGGGTGAGCGTGCCGGTCTTGTCCGAGCCGATCACCGTCGTCGAGCCGAGCGTCTCCACGGCCGGCAGCGAGCGGACGATCGCGTGGTGACGTGCCATGCGTGCGACGCCGAGGCTCATGGCCACGGTCAGCACGATCGGCAACGACTCCGGGATCGACGCGACCGCCAGGGCGACCGCGGTCCGGAACATCTCCGAGGCTCCGTAGCCCAGGACGAGGCCGGCGACGAAGACGGCGGCCGCCGCCGCGGCGACGGCGACGCCGATCCGCCGCTCCAGGGTGTGGGTGAGCACCTGCAGCGGGGACTGCCCGGCGGGGCCCTGGACCAGCTCGTTGATCATGCCGAGCTCGGTGCCGGTGCCGATGCCCACGACGATGCCGCGACCACGGCCGGTGGTGACCAGGGTCCCGCTGAAGACCAGGTTCGTGCGGTCGGCGGCCGGGGTGTGCGGTGGCAGCCGGCTGACCTGCTTGGTCACCGGCAGCACCTCGCCGGTGAGCATCGACTCGTCGACCTGCAGGCCGTTGGTGTCCAGCAGCCGCAGGTCGGCCGGTACCCGCTCCCCGCTCTCCAGGAGGACGACGTCGCCGCGGACGAGCTCCGCGGCCGGCAGCTCCCGCTCGTGCCCGTCGCGCAGCACCCGGCAGACGGGCGCGGACAGCTGCTGCAGGGCGCGGACCGCGACCTCCGCCTTCCGCTCCTGCCAGAACCCGATGCCGGCGTTGACCAGCAGCACCAGGCCGATCGCGCCGGCGTCCACCCAGTGCCGCTGGACGACGGTGATGGCGAAGGTCAGGAGCAGGATCCCGATGAGCGGGCTGACGAACTGCCGGAGCAGGACCCGCCAGGCCGGCGTCGTCTCGGTGACCGGCAGCTCGTTGCGGCCGTGCGCCTCCGCCCGGCGGGCCGCCTCGGAGCCGGTCAGCCCGTGCGGGGTGGCGTCCAGCCAGCCGAGGACGTCCTGCCGGGAGAGGACGTGCCACCGGCCGGTCGCGACCGGATCGGTGAGGTCCTGGGCGGCAGTCGTCATGGGCGCTCCTGTCCACCGCTCCGGTGCCGTCGGGGATCGTCCTGGCTCCCGGCCCACCCTAGTGATGCCGGGGTTTCCTCCCGGGGTTGCCCCAGGGCACCCGCATCCGATGGGATCAGCCGATGGACGCCCTCGTGGAAGCCCAGCCCGACGCCCCGGACCGCCCCCTCCCGGCCGAGGAGCTCGCCGCCCTGGACGCGTGGTGGCGGGCCGCGAACTACCTGTCGGTGGGGCAGATCTACCTGATGGGCAACCCCCTGCTGCGCGAGCCGCTGCGGGCCGAGCACGTCAAGCCCCGGCTGCTGGGGCACTGGGGCACCACACCCGGCCTGAACTTCGTCTACGCCCACCTCAACCGGGCCATCACGGCGCGCGACCTCGACATGATCTACGTGATGGGCCCGGGACACGGGGGGCCCGGGCCGGTCGCGGCCGCCTGGCTGGAGGGCACGTACACCGAGGTCTACCCGGAGATCTCCCAGGACGCCGAGGGGATGCGGCGGCTGTTCACCCAGTTCTCCTTCCCCGGCGGGATCCCGAGCCACGTCGCGCCGGAGACGCCCGGGTCCATCCACGAGGGCGGCGAACTCGGCTACGCCCTCTCGCACGCCTACGGCGCCGCCTTCGACAACCCCGACCTCGTCGTCGCGGCGGTCATCGGCGACGGCGAGGCCGAGACCGGGCCGCTGGCGGCGAGCTGGCACGCCAACAAGTTCGCCGATCCGGTGACCGACGGCGCCGTGCTGCCGATCCTCCACCTCAACGGGTACAAGATCGCCAACCCGACGCTGCTGGCCCGCATCCCGCGCGAGGAGCTGCTCGAGCTCATGCGCGGCTACGGCCACACGCCGTACCTCGTGGAGGGCGACGACCCGGAGACGATGCACCAGCAGTTCGCCGCGACCCTCGACCGCTGCCTCGACGAGATCGCCGACATCCAGCGCCGGGCCCGCTCGGGCGGGCCGGTGGAGCGGCCGCGGTGGCCGATGATCGTGCTCGCCTCGCCCAAGGGGTGGACCGGCCCGGCCGAGGTCGACGGGCTCCAGGTGGAGGGCACGTGGCGGTCCCACCAGGTGCCGTTCAAGAACGCCCGAGAGCACGACGCCCACCGGGTCGTGCTGGAGGAGTGGCTGCGCAGCTACCGGCCCGAGGAGCTGTTCGACGAGGCGGGCGCGCCCGTGCCCGGGGTGCGGGGGCTGCACCCGGCGGGGGGACGCCGGATGAGCGCGAACCCGCACGCGAACGGGGGAGAGCTGCTCGTCCCGCTGCGCATGCCGGACTTCCGCGACTACGCCGTCGACGTCCCCGCGCCCGGGACCGGCGCCGTGGAGTCCACGCGCGTGCTGGGTGAGTTCCTGCGCGACGTCATGCGGGCCAACATGACCAACTTCCGGGTGTTCGCCCCCGACGAGAACAACAGCAACCGGCTCGGCGCCGTCCTCGAGGCGACCGACCGGGCCTGGATGGCCGAGCTGCTGCCCGGTGACGACTCCCTGGCCCCCGGTGGCCGGGTCATGGAGATCCTGTCCGAGCACACCTGCCAGGGCTGGCTCGAGGGCTACCTGCTCACCGGCCGGCACGGGTTCTTCTCCTGCTACGAGGCGTTCATCCACATCGTCGACTCGATGTTCAACCAGCACGCCAAGTGGCTGAAGACGACGAACGACATCCCCTGGCGGCGGCCCATCGCGTCGCTGAACTACCTGCTCACCTCGCACGTGTGGCGGCAGGACCACAACGGCTTCTCCCACCAGGACCCGGGCTTCATCGACCACGTCGTCAACAAGAAGGCCGACGTCATCCGGGTCTACCTGCCGCCGGATGCCAACACCCTGCTGTCGGTGGCCGACCACTGCCTGCGCAGCAAGCAGTACGTCAACGTGATCGTCGCGGGCAAGCAGCCCGCGCTGCAGTACCTCGACGCCGACGCCGCGGTCGTGCACGCCACGAAGGGCATCGGCATCTGGGACTGGGCCAGCAGCGACGCCGGGGAGGAGCCGGACGTGGTCATGGCCTGCGCCGGCGACGTCCCGACCATGGAGACGCTGGCCGCCGTCGAGCTGCTGCGCGGCTGGTTCCCGGACCTGCGCGTGCGGGTGGTCAACGTGGTCGACCTGATGCGGCTGCAGGACGAGACCGAGCACCCGCACGGCCTCTCCGGTGCCGCGTTCGACGCCCTGTTCACCACCGACAAGCCGGTGATCTTCGCGTACCACGGCTATCCGTGGCTGATCCACCGGCTGACCTACCGGCGGACCAACCACGAGAACTTCCACGTGCGCGGTTACGTCGAGGAGGGCACGACGACGACGCCCTTCGACATCTGCGTCATGAACCGGATCGACCGCTTCAGCCTGGCGATCTCGGCGATCGACCGGATCCCCGGGCTGCGCGGCGCCGCCGCGCACGCACGGGAGGCGTTGGTCGGGAAGCTCATCGAGCACCGGCGGTACGTGCGTGCCGAGGGCATCGACCTCCCCGAGATCCGGGACTGGCAGTGGTCCCCGGCGGCGGGGCCGGCCACGTCCGGCGGCGACCCGCTGCGGGAGCCGGAGGCGTGAGGCTGCTCGTCGTCAACGCCGGGTCCAGCAGTCTCAAGCTCTCGCTGCTCGACGACGACGGCGGGCCGGTCGCCGGCACGACGGTCGAGAACTGGCTGGGGGAGGGCCACCTCGAGCCGCTGGTGGAGTTCCTGGCCCACTGCGGGCCGGTCGACGCCGTGGGGCACCGGGTGGTGCACGGCGGTCCCCGGCACACCGGGCCGGCCGAGGTCGACGACATGCTCGTCGCCCACCTCTGGTCGATCAGCCACCTCGCTCCGCTGCACAACCCACGGTCGCTGGCCGGCATCCGGGCCGTGGGCGAGCTGCTCCCGGGGACCCCCGCGGTGGCCTGCTTCGACACCGCGTTCCACGTCACCCTCCCCGCCGCCGCGGCCACCTACGCCGTCCCGCGGGAGTGGAACGAGCGCTGGGGTCTGCGCCGGTACGGCTTCCACGGGCTCTCGCACGCCTGGGCGGCCCGGCGGGGGGCCGAGCTGGTCGGCCGGCCGGTCGAGGAGCTGCGCATCGTCTCCTGCCACCTCGGCGCGGGCGCCTCGCTGGCGGCGGTGCGCGGCGGCGTCTCCGTCGACACCACGATGGGCTTCACCCCGCTGGCGGGCCTGGTGATGAACACCCGGCCCGGCACCCTCGACCCGGGGCTGCTGCTGTGGCTGCTGGAGCACGGTTCCGTGCCGATCGCCGAGCTCGGTGACGTGCTGGAGCACCACGCCGGGCTGAAGGGGCTCTCGGGCACGTCGGGCGACCTGCGCGAGGTGCTGGCCCGCCGGGACGACGGCGACGCCGACTGCGCCCTGGCCGCCGACGTCTACCTCCACCGGCTGGTCCGGGAGATCGCGGCGATGACCGCCGCCACCGGTGGCCTGGACCTGCTGGTGATGACCGGGGGAGTGGGGGAGCACTCGGTGCCCGTGCGCGCCGGCGTGGGGGCCGCGCTGGGCCACCTGGGACTGGGGGTGGACCCCGGACGCAACGCGGCAGCCGCCGGCGACGCCGACATCAGCGCCGACGGTGCGGCCGCCCGGACCGTGGTGGTCACCTCCCGCGAGGACCTGGAGATCCGCCGGCAGGTCCTGGAGCTCCTCGACGGCTGACCGGCCCTTGTGCCCCGGCCGCGCACGGGGCAGCCTCGGCTCTCCGGTCACCGAGCGGAGGAGCAGGTCGTGGCGGACGCAGGGCAGGGCAGGGCAGAGCGGACCGTGGTCGGGGTGGACGGCTCACCCGGGGCGCGCGAGGCGCTGGCGTGGGCGCTGGCCGACGCCGCCCGGCGCGGCGTGCCGCTGGAGGCCGTCAGCAGCTTCCCCGTCGAGCTGCACCTCTCCGACCCGTTCCTGCTCGACGAGGGGCAGCTGGAGGCGGTGCGCGCCGACACCCTGGAGCGGGCGAGGGCCCAGGTCGAGCAGGTGCGCGCGGAGACGGGGCACACCGAGGTGCCGGTCGACGTCCTGGCGGTGGCCGGACCGCCGGCGCCGATGCTGCTCGCCGCCTCGGAGGACGCCGGGATGCTCGTCGTCGGGAGCCGGGGGCGTGGCGCCGTGCGCAGCCTCGTCCTCGGCTCGGTCGCGCTCAGCTCCGTGACCCACGCCCGCGTGCCGGTCGTCGTCGTCCACGCGGGAGCCGACGACGGCGAAGGGGCCGGTGCCGGGACCGAGCCCCTCCGGGTGGTCGTCGGCCTCGACGGATCGGCGGCGTCGGGTATCGCGCTGGAGCGCGCGGCCCGCGAGGCCCAGCTGCTGGGAGCCGAGCTCGTGGCCGTGGCGGCGTACTCGGCGGCCGCCTACTGGAGCGACGCCTACGCCGTCGCCCTCCCGCCGCCGGAGCAGCTCGCCGGCGAGGTGCGGGCAGGCGCCGAGCAGCAGGTGGCGGCCGCACGGATTCCCGACGGGCTGAGCGTCCGCGTCGAGTGCCTGGAGGGCCCGGCCGGCGACGTGCTGGTGGAGGCGGCGGCGGGTGCCCGGCTGCTGGTGGTCGGCGGACACGGCCAGGGCGCCGTGCGCGGCCTGCTGATGGGCTCGGTCGCGCTGCACTGCGTGCTCGCCGGGCGGTGCCCCGTCATGGTCGTCCCGGAGGCGGGCGAGACCGGGCGGCACTCCGCCGACGGCTGACCGGACCCCCGACGCGCGGAGAGGCCGCCGTCGACGGACGGCGGCCCCTCCTGCAGGCGGCTCAGTCGGACGTGGGGGGCTCGTCCTTGCCCTCCTCCTCGAGCCGGTCGGCCTCCTCCTTCGTCGCGTGCACCGCGCCGTCGGCGTGCTCCGGGGGGCCGTAGACCGTGTAGAGGATCAGCGGGTTGGGGCCGGTGTTGACGAAGTTGTGCTTCGAGCCGGCCGGCACGACCACCAGGTCACCGGAGGCGACGTTCTTCTCCGAGCCGGAGACGATCGCCTTCCCGGTGCCGCTGACGAAGGTCAGGATCTGGTCGATGTCCTCGTGCGTCTCCTCGCCGATCTCGCCACCCGGCGGGATCGTCATGACCACCAGCTGGGTCTTCGTGCCGGTCCAGAGCACCCGGCGGAAGTCCGGGCTCTTCTCGGCCTCGGTCTCGATCGTGTAGTGGATGACGGACGCCATGGACGGCGCTCCTCTCGTCTCGGCTGACTCGGGACCCGCCGGGTGACCGGGCGGGCGGCTGCGCTCCTCCTGCCCCCGCAGCCCGCCGAGTAGTCCTGCGGTCCCCCGGACAGCTGATGGCGGCGCGCGCCGGCCGGTCGCGCCGTCGTTCCCCGGGGGGCCGACACGCCGGTCGGGGTGCGACCCGGCTCCCTCGGCCATGTACCGTTCCCGCGATCGTGATTGCCCTGTGATGGAGGTACGGTGCCGGAGTCTTCCCTGACGCCCTCGGGCCAGTCGTTCGACGAGGTGTGGGCGGTCGCGGACCGGATCCCCGGATGGATGACGAAGGCCCAGGCCGAGATGCTCGACGAGCAAGCCCGCCGCCTGCCCGACGGCTCCGCGGTGCTCGAGATCGGCTCCCACCAGGGCCGCTCGACGGTGATGATCGGCCGCGTCATGCAGGCGAAGGGTGGCCGCGTCTACGCGGTCGACCCGTTCATCGACGGCAAGCTCTTCGGTGGCCGCAAGACCCGGGACTCCTTCGAGGCGCACATCGCCGAGGCCGGGGTCACCGACACCGTGGAGCTCGTGTGCGACTACTCCACCAAGATCCGCACGTCGTGGGACCGGCCGTTCCAGATGCTCTACATCGACGGCAAGCACGACTACTGGACCTACTCCGACGACCTCAAGTGGCGGGTGCACCTGCCCGAGGGCGCCCCGGTCCTGGTGCACGACTGCTTCTCGTCGATCGGCGTCACCCTCGGCACCCTGCTGCACGTGCTGCCGGCCAAGGACCTCCGCTACGAGCGCCGCGCCGGGTCGATGGCCCTGTTCCGGGTGGGCAAGCCGACCCGCGCCGACCGCATGCGGATCCTGGCCGAGATGCCGTGGTGGATCCGCAACGTCCTCGTCAAGGTCCTGCTGCGCCTCCGGCTGCGCCCCGTGGCCAAGATCGTGTTCAAGCACGACTCCCCGTACGACCCGTACTGATCCGCGCCGCGCGGTGGGCCGGGCAGCCGGCCCACCGCGCGGCCGGTGGATTTTGCGGCTAGCGGGCTGGGCTGCCGGCCGGCTCGAGCACGACGTCGCCCTTGTGGGCGAGCCAGAGCCGTAGCAGCCCCGTTCCCACCAGCAGGATGCTGGTGCCCAGCGCGATCCAGGCCACCGTGAGCACGGTCAGCCCGGCGCCGGCGGCGAGCACCTCGACGGCGATGGCCTCCAGGGCGACCGCGCACCAGACTGCCACCGCGGCGATCCGGTCGGCGGCGGCGATCCCCGAGTAGAGCAGCAGCTGGGCCAGGGCGAAGAGGGTGCCCAGCATCGCGAACGCCCACGTCGCGCCGCCCAGCGCGGTCCCGTACTCGGCGCCCCCGACGAGGGTGAGGGCACGCGCGCCGAGCACCGCCGTGATGGCGGTGAGCACGGCACCGACGAAGGCGACGAGGGCGACGGCCACGGGAAGCACCCGCCGCCGCGCTCGCTGGTACGCCAGCCGGGGCAGCAGGACGACGCTGACCCCCTGCGGGAGCCAGAACGCCACCTTGGCGAAGATCGACGCCACTGCGTACTCGCCGGCCAGTTCGGGGGACAGGTGGTGGCGGGCGAGCAGCAGGTCGAGGTTGACCAGCAGCACGAGGCCCAGCAGGGCGCTGGAGGCCCGCGCGGCACCCAGCATGTGGGTGCGCATGCCCCGGGCCATGCCCGGCCGCCCGGAGACCAGCCAGCCCACGGCCGCGCTGGCGACGCAGCCCAGCGCCATGCCGATGAGCGCGGCCTCCGGAGTGCCGCCGATGAGCAGGCCGGCGATACCGCCCCCGGACTTGAGCACGCCGAACGTGCTGTTGACGAAGGCCAGCCGGCCGTACCGGCGGGTGCCCTGCAGCAGCCCGTCGTAGCCGCCGACGAGCGTGTGCGGGACGAGGACCGCGATCAGCCAGAGCACGGTCGCCGGGCCGGACAGGTGCAGCAGGGAGACGAGGGGGCCGACGGCGAGCAGGCCGAGGACGCCGACGGCGCCGGCGCCCACCCACGTGGCGGCGTGCAGCCGGGCCAGGAGCAGCGGGCGCTCCTCGGGGAGCGACTTGCCGAGCTTCAGCGCGGCCGCGGTCTGCAGACCGGTCGCCGGGACGACGCCGATGAACATGACGCCGAGCAGGGCGGCCAGTTCGCCGTAGGCCTCCGGCGCGAGCAGGCGGGCGGCGCCCACCGTGAAGACGTAGGCCAGCGCGTTGACGCCGAGCAGGGCCAGCGACACGAGGGCCGCCGGCACGGCGGCCTCCCGCCGTCGGCGCAGCACGCTGGGGGCCGGCGGTGCTCCGAGGGCGGTCATCCGCGCACCCCGCGCGGAGAGCCCTGGCGGGCCCCCCGCCGCTGGGAACCCGGGTGGCCGCCGCCGCTCATGCCAGACCTGAGGCGGCCGGCTGGCGCGCCGGTGCCGCAGCGATCGGCAGGGGCCGCAGGGTGATCGACTCGTCGCGGCCGGTCCTGGTGCGGGCGCGCTCGAGCAGTGCGACGAGCGCGCGGCCCTGCTCGCCGGAGCGGAACTCCTCCGTGGTCTGGTCGTGCAGCGCCTTCGTCAGGACCCCGGCGAAGGTCGCGACGCTCGCCGACCACTCGAAGGTCGCCGCGTGCCGCGTGGCGGCCTCGCCCATGGCCCGGCGGGTCCCCTCGTCCTCGAGCAGGCGGGCGACAGCCGCGGTCATCCCGTCGAGATCGTCGACGAGGACACCGCTGACGCCGTCGACGACCGACTCCTGCAGGCCGCCGGAGGCGTGGTAGCCGACGGTGGGAACGCCGTGGCCGCCGGCCTCGATCACCACCATGCCCCAGCCCTCCTTCACCGACGGGCACACGTGGACCCACGATGCGGCCAGCTGCTCGTGCTTGGCCCGCTCGTCGACGAAGCCGGTGAACTCGACCCGGTCGGCCACGCCCAGGCGCTCGGCCTCGGCCCGCAGCTGCTCCTCCCACCAGCCCTCGCCGACCACGGCGAGGGAGAGGTCGGGCCAGCGGTCGCTGAGCCGCGCCAGGATCTCCAGGGCGTGCTCCACCTGCTTGTGCGGTACGAGCCGGCCCAGGACGACCAGGCGCGGGCTGGGGGAGCGGGGGGTCTCGACGGGGACGATCGGCTCGGTGCCGACGGGGACCAGCGTGATCCGGTCGGCGGCGATGCCCAGACCGGTCATCTCGGTCCTGGTCGCCTCGGAGATCGTCACGTAGGGCACCCGCCGGTAGACCTTCGGAGCCACCTTCGACTCCAGCCACCAGCCGATGCGCCCGCCGATGCGGCCGAAGACCATCGGCCACTGCTCCTTGTGCACGTGGTGCACGACGGTGGTGACGGGGGCCTCGGTGGCCAGCGTGCTGCAGAAGGGGATCCCGTTCTGCACGTCGATGACGAGGCGGGGGCGGTGACGGCGCACGAACGCGAACGCGCGGGGGTAGACGCTCAGCCGGCGACCGCGCCGGATGATGCGGACACCGTTGACGACCTCCTCGGCGGGAGCCCGGCCGTGCTCGGCGCACAGCAGGGTCACCTGTAGACCGGCGGCGGCCAGTCCCTCGGCGATCCGCTGCACGTACCGTTCGGATCCGCCGCCCTCGGGGTGGCTGACGTCTCGCCAGTTGACGAAGAGAACGTCGATGTCCGTCATTCGTTGCAACACCAGCGGCACACTAATGCACCCGAGCAGCCGCTTCGACCGGCGATGTGATCCACGACCCCTTTGGAGTGCACACAGATGAACCGATCGGCCACCCTTTCCCGGTCGGTCAGGCTCTTCCGGGCCTTCCTCCACGAACAGGACGATCCCGAGGGCTTCTACAGCGTCCTCGCTGCCGACTCGGTCGCGCAACTGGCCCGGTGGGCGGACCTGCAGGGGGCGACGGTGCTGGACGTGGGGGGCGGCGCGGGCTACTTCGCCGACGCCTTCCGCGGCGCCGGATCGACCTACATCGGCCTCGAGCCGGACGCCGGCGAGATGACCGCCCGCGGGGAGCCCGAGCCCGGGACGCTGCGCGGCAGCGGCGAGGAGCTGCCGATCCGCAGTGGCGTGCTGGACGTCTGCTACTCGTCGAACGTGCTCGAGCACGTCCGCCGGCCCTGGGCGATGGCCGACGAGATGGTGCGTGTGACCAAACCCGGCGGCATCGTCTACCTCTCCTTCACCCCCTGGCTCTCCCCGTGGGGCGGGCACGAGACGGCGCCCTGGCACTACCTCGGCGGCCACCGGGCCCGGCGTCGCTACCGCCGCCGCACCGGCGCGGAGCCCAAGAACAAGTTCGGCGAGTCGCTCTTCGCCACCTCCGCCGGAGCAGCCGCACGCTGGGCCCGGAACTGCCCGGACGCCGACCTGCTCGCCGTGCTGCCCCGTTACCACCCGTGGTGGGCCGCCTGGGTCGCACGGGTGCCCGGGCTCCGGGAGTTCGCCAGCTGGAACTTCGTCCTGGTGCTCCGCCGGAAGGCCTGAGCCGGCGCCGCACGGTTCCCTCACACCCGTCCCACCAGGCATCGTGCGACCCGTCCGGCCCGGCGGGCACGACCGGCCCGCCGGGCTCGGAAAAATCTTCCGACCCGTCCACCCCCGGGGCCTCCCGGGCGTGTCGCGGCGGCGTCCGGCGGGTCCGCGGATCCCTGTGGCGGACGCCGGGGCGTCGACGCCTCCGAGCCCTGGACATCACGTACCGTCGCACCCTGTGCCGCGCGAGCCGCTGCGGCGAGGAGGAGCTGCATGCGGGCGCGTGTCGTCGGGCTGGCCGTCATCGGTCTGGGGGGTCTCGTCCTCGCCGCCGGCATCACCGCGGACGGCTGGGTCCCGCTGTCGGCGGTGGAGCTGCGCCTCGACGAGTCCTTCGAGACCGTGGCCCTCGGCGCGCAGGTCAGCTACCTCGACCCGGTCCCGGTCGCGCCGGTGACGAGCGAGGACGTGTCGGTGTCGGTCCGGGTCCGCGGCGACGAGGACGCCGGGGACGCGGGGGACGACACCGCGGTCTGGGAGTACCTGGCCACCATCGACGACGCGAACGGCACCCTCGTCGGCACCAGCAGCGCCGTCGCGTGCCTGGACCGCCGGAGCGCCGAGGCCGTGGACTGCGTCGCGGAGTCCGTCGACGGAGAGCGCACCGACATCCAGGGGCTCACCGTGCGCTTCCCGTCCGACACCGAGCAGCGCGACTACGATCTCTGGGACACCACGGTGAGGCAGTCGCTCCCCGCCCGCTTCGTGGGCAGCGAGCGCCTCGACGGGCTGCCGGTGTACCGCTTCGAGCAGGAGGTCCCCGCACAGGTGATCCGAACGGTCCCCGTGCCCGGCACCCTGGTCGGCTCGTCCGAGGCCGAGTTCCCCGCCGAGGTCGTGCACAGCAACTCCAGGTCGCTGCTCGTCGAGCCCCTCAGCGGCGTCATCGTCTCCGTCGAGGAGAGCCCGCTGACCGAGCTGCGCGGCCCCGACGGCGCCGCGGGCGCGGTCCTGCTGGCCGGCACGTTCGGCTGGTCGGACGAGACCGTCGAGGACGCCGTCGCCCGGGCCGAGGACATCCGGGACGAGCGCGCGGAACTGCGGCCCCTCGTGCGGTGGACCGGGATCGGCGCGGGTACCGCGCTGCTCGCCGCCGGTGCGCTCCTCGCCGCCCGCCGTCGCCCGGCCCGGCCCGACCACGCGCAGGACGAGCCCGCACGGGTTCCCGTCCCGAGCGCCTGAGTCGACGGGCGGGGAAGGCAGCACATGGCGACGATGGTCACCGGCACCTCCGCCGCGCCGTCCTCCGCGGACGTGCCGGCGTCCACGGGGCCGCGCGAGCCGTTGAGGGCGCGCGTGGTCGGGGTGCTCGTGCGCCTCCGGCTGGCGCTGGTCTGCTCGGGCTTCCTGGTGCTGGCGCTGCTGCAGCAGCCGGGCCGGATCATCGGCGACACCAAGCTCGACCTGGCGGTCGACCCCCTGTCCTTCCTCGGCCGGGCCCTCACGCTCTGGGAGCCGGTCGGGGCCGCCGGGCAGCTGCAGAACCAGGCGTACGGCTACTTCTTCCCGATGGGGCCGTTCTTCGCCCTCGGTCAGCTCGCCGGGCTGCCCGTCTGGGTGGTGCAGCGGCTCTGGTGGGCGGCGCTGATGAGCGTCGCCTTCCTCGGGGTCGTCGTGCTGGCCCGCCGGCTGCGGATCGGCACCCCGGCCACTGCCCTCGTCGCCGGGATCGCCTACGCGCTGGCGCCGCGGATGCTCACCGCCATCGGCACCACCTCGGTCGAGCTGATCCCGATGGCGCTCGCGCCCTGGGTGCTCATCCCGCTGGTCGGTGCCGAGGAGCGCGGTTCCGCACGCCGGGCCGCGGCGCTGTCCGGGCTGGCGGTGTTCTGCGTCGGCGGCGTCAACGCCGTGGCGACCGCCGCCGTCCTCCCGCTGGCCGTGCTGTACCTGCTCACCCGGCCCGCGGGCCCCTTCCGGCGCCGCCTGGTCGTCTGGTGGGGCATCTGCGTCGGCCTGGCCAGCGTCTGGTGGGCCGGCCCGCTGGTGCTCCTGGGCCGGTTCAGCCCCCCGTTCCTCTTCTACATCGAGAACGCCGACGCCACGACCGGGCCGACCGACGTCCTCAGCGTCCTGCGGGGGACGTCGCACTGGGTGGCGACGCTGGCCTCGCCGTCGGGCCCGACCTGGCCCGCCGGGTGGTCCCTCGTCCACGACGTCGTCCCGGTGGCCGGCACGGTGCTCCTCGCGGCGGCCGGACTCGCGGCGCTGTGCCGGCGCGACCTGCCGGAGCGCACCTGGCTGGTCCTGGGCGTCCTGGCCGGCGTCGGCCTGGTCTCCCTCGGGCACCTCGCCGAGGTCCAGGGGCTCTGGGCCGACCGGCTCCACGACGGGCTCGACGACTTCCTCGCCCCGCTGCGCAACGTGCACAAGTTCGACCCGGTCCTCCGGCTGCCCCTCGTGCTGGGCCTGGCCCACCTCGGCGCCGTCCTGCTGGCGCGGGCCCGCCGCGGACGGGCCGGGCAGCCCGATTCGGGGCGGCTGCGCAGCGCCGCGCGGATCGGCTCCCGCGCGACGCTCGGCCTGCTGGTCCTGGCGCTGGTGGCCGGGATCGTCCCGGCGCTCGCCGGGCGGCTCGCGCCCCCCAACGGCTTCACCGAGATCCCGGGGTACTGGCGGCAGACCGCCGCGTTCCTCGAGGACCAGCAGCCCAGCGGCCGGGCGCTGGTGCTGCCCGGCTCCTCGTTCCCCACCTACGAGTGGGGTTCGCCCACCGACGAGCCGCTGCAGGCGCTGGCCGACTCGCCGTGGGACGTGCGGAACGCGATCCCGCTGACCCCCGAGGGCCACATCCGCATGCTGGACGCGGTCGAGTCCCGGCTGGAGCAGGGGGAGGGGGCCGCGGGCCTGTCCCGGTACCTGGCGCGGGCCGGCATCTCGCACCTGGTGCTCCGCAACGACGTCGACACCGGTGCGACCGGAGCGACCCGCTCCGTGCTCGTGCGCCAGGCGCTCCGGGACTCGCCGGGCATCTCCCCGGTGGGTTCCTTCGGCCCGGTGTCGGAGGCCGACGGGCTCTCCGACGGCCGGGTGCTCGACTCCGGTCTCGACGAGCCGGCTCCGCCCATCGAGATCTACGCGGTCGCGGACCCCGCGCCCCGGGCGTGGACGACGCCGATGTCCTCGGCGGTCGGCGTCCACGGCGGGCCGGAGGCGCTGCTGCCGCTGGAGGACCGGGGCGTCATCACCGACCGGCCCGCGATGATGGCCGGCTCCACCGCGGCGCCCACCGACCCGGCGATGGTCACCGACGCGCTGCTGCGCCGGGAGCGCACGTTCGGCCGCCTGGCCGACGCCGCCTCGGGCGGGCTGTCGGAGGACGACCCGCTGCGACTGGACGCCCCGGTGCGCGACTACGTCCTGCCCAACCTCGCCCTCGCCGAGAGCGTGATCCGCTACATCGGCGGCACCCCGAGCGCGTCCAGTTCCGCGTCGGACCCGGACGGCTTCAACGGCACGCGGATGGACACCCAGCCCTGGTCCGCCGTGGACGTCGACCCGATGACCGCCTGGCGGCCGGCGCCCTGGGACGAGAGCTCCGAGCCGCCCTGGTGGCGGCTGACCACCGAGCGGCAGTTCCTGGGCCGCGAGATCGTCGTCTCGCTGGGCGAGGAGCCCGGTGTCGCCCGGCCCAGCGAGCTGAAGATCACGACCGACGCCGGTGAGCTCGTGGTGCCGGTGGCCGACACCGGCGAGGAGCAGGTCCTGCCGATTCCCCAGGGCTACACCTCGCAGCTGACCATCAGCTCGACCGTTCCGGCCAACGATCCGGACGCACCGGCCCTCGCGCTCGCCGAGGTGCGCGTGCTGGGCATCAACGTGCACCGGTCGGCCGTCACGCCGGTGCCCGAGCACGGCGCCACCGTGTTCTCCTTCGACGCCGAGCGCGGGCGGTCGGGCTGCGTGACCGGCAGCGAGGGGACCCCCCTCTGCACCCCCGCGCTCATCACCGGCTCCGAGGAGGCGGTCTGGCTGGACCGGACGTTCTCCGTGCCCGGCTGGAGCGACTACGACATCTTCGGGACCGCGGTGGCGCGTCCCGGACTGGCGCTGGACGCCCTGCTCACCGAGGCGCGGGGAACCCCCCTGGTCGAGGCCTCCAGCTCGCCGGTGTCCGATCCGCGGGGCAGCGCCATCGCCGCGGTCGACGGCGACCCGAACACCGCCTGGCTGGCCGCGGGCGACGACCGCCGCCCGACGCTGACGCTCACCTGGCCCGAGCCCCGCACGGTGGACTCGCTGCGCGTGGTCACCGACCCCGGGCTGGTCGCCGCGAGGCCGACCGCCGTCACCATCGACGCCGGTGGCCTGCCGCGCAGCCTGCGGCTCACCGAGGACGGCAGCGTGCAGTTCGCGCCGGTCGTCACCGATCGGCTGGCGGTCACCTTCGAGCTGCCCGAGGAGCTGGAGTCCCTCGACCCCTTCACCCGCTGGGACCAGCGGCTGGGCGTCGGCGTGAGCGAGCTGGAGGTCGGCGGGCCGAACCCGGTCACCCCGTCGGACACCCCCGTCCGGGTCGAGCCGGGCAACGCGTTCCGCGACCCGGACACCGCCGAGCTCTTCGACCCGGAGACCGGCGAGCTCGCCTGCGGCTCCGGCCCGGACGTGCAGGTCGACGGAGCGGTGATGCTCACCCGCGCCCGGCCCACCGTCGGGACGCTGGAGACGCTCCGCCCGACGACCCTCGAGTTCTGCGACGCGGTGCCCTCGATGCTCATCCCCGGCGGGGAGCACCGCCTGCTGGCCCGGAGCAGCGAGATCCTTGGCACGGACTCGGTCACCCTCCAGCGGGCCGGCTCGCCGAGCGACATCGACCCGGGCATCCGGACCGCGGCCGGGATCAGCCGCTGGGACGCCGAGCACCGTGCCGTGGAGGTCGACGCCGGCGACGGCGACACCCTGCTCGTCATCCCCGAGAACATCAACCCGGGCTGGACGGCGACCCTCGACGGTCAGACGCTCACCCCGGTCACCATCGACGGGTGGCAGCAGGGCTACATCGTGCCGGCCGGATCGGCCGGGACCGTCCAGCTGGACTTCACGCCGGGCCCGGCCTACCGCACGGCGCTGGCCGTGGGCGCCGGCGCGGTGCTCCTGCTCGTGCTGGTGGCGGCGTGGCCGGCGCGGCCCCTGCGGGACCGTCCGCGACGGGCGCCCCGCGTGGCCGCGGCTCTGTCCGCGGTCTTCGGAACCGCGTTCGTGGTGGGGTCCGCCCTGTTCGGCACCGCCCTCGTCGGCGGGCTGGCCGGCCTCGCGGCGCTCGCCGTCCTGTGGCTGCTGCGCCAGATCACCGGGCGGTGGGGCCCGGCCGTGCTCGGCGCGGTGGCGACCGGCGCGCTCCTCGCCGCCGGGGCCACCCTGGTGTCCGAGCCGGACGGCTCGACTCCCGGTCAGCTGCTGGCCGTCGTGGCGCTCTCCGCGGTCGTCGCCGGCATCCTGCCGGTGGTGCCGGTGCGACGCCTGCTGCTCCGCCGGACGCCCCGCCCGCCCCGCACGGCGACGGCTGGCGGGTGAGGTGGCACCCATGAGTCACCATGGGGGTGTGCTCCGTCGATCCGCCGTGCTGCTCCCGGCAGTTCTCCTGCTGCTGACCGGGTGCGTCCGGCTCTCGGCGCCGGCCCCCGAGCCGGGTCCTCCCCGTGACGGCGAGCCGGCGCTGGTGTCCACCGCCCCCGACGCCGACGCCGCCACGGCGCGCCTGGAGCCGTCCTGCCCCGCGCCGGACCCGGAGGGCACCGTGACGGCCGCCCAGTTCAACCGGATGATGGACCGGGTCGACTTCCCGACCTGGCAGTCGGCCGACCTCGGGGCCAGCGCGATGCTCAGCGACGGTCGCGTCTTCTGGGCCTGGGGTGACACCGGCCGCACGAAGGACTACGACCCGCGCCTGATCGACAACTCCGTCTGGGTCACCTCGGGCGCCTGCGTCTCGCAGGTGCTCACCGACGGGGAGAGCGAGTTCTTCCCCCGGGACCCGAAGGAGCTCACCCACTGGCCCATGACCGTGGTGCGGCTCGAGCCCACCGCCGCGGACGGCGAGGGCATTCGCGACAAGGTCATCGTCTACCTCTCGCGCATCCAGCGCGGTGACCGGCAGTGGGACTTCCTGTTCCGCGGCACGTCGGTCGCCGTCGTCCTGGTCGGCGCGGACGGCGTCCCCCGCCTGGACCGGACGGTCGAGCTGACCTCCGACAGCGCGGACTTCGACCAGATCAACTGGGGCGCCGCGGTGGCGCCCGACGGCGAGTGGCTGTACCTCTACGGCACCCGGTACACCAACGAGGCGTTCATCACCGGCCGCGAGCTCTACGTGTCGCGGCTGCCGATCGACGACCCCACGAACGCCAAGGCCAGGCAGTTCTGGGACGGCAGCCAGTGGCAGGACAGGGAGACCGCGGCCGCACCGATCATCGAAGCGGAGAACGGCACGTCGCAGACGCTCTCGGTGGACAAGATCGGCGAACGGTGGGTGATCATCTCCAAGCGGGGCGGTGACCTGGCCGACTGGATCACCATGTGGACCGCCGACTCGCCCACCGGACCGTTCGAGGACACCGCGATCGACGTGGTCTCCTCGCCGGGCGGCCACGACGACGACCCCGACGACGTCGACCACCTCACCTACACGCCGCTCTCGCATCCCGACATCCGCACGGCGTCGGGCTCGCTCCTGGTCTCGGTCTCCCGGAACACCACCGACATCGAGGAGCTCTACGACCGGCCGCAGTCCGGCCGGGTGCTCTTCCACGAGGTCCCGCTCGTCTGACCCGCGCGGCGCGGTGAGCGAGGTCACCGCGTGTCCCGGAAGATCGGCGGCGTGCCCGGCGTCGGACTCGGTATGACCGCGCCGCCACCCGCCCGGGCCTACGCGGTGTGGGTGGTGGCGCTGCTCTCCTACGTCGTCGCGGTGTTCCATAGGTCGTCGCTGGGCGTGGCGGCCGTCGACGCGCAGGAGCGGTTCTCCGCCGGCGCCTCGGCCGTCTCGCTGTTCCTCGTCCTCCAGCTGGCCGTGTACGCGGGCCTGCAGGTCCCGGTGGGCGTGGCGCTGGACCGGTTCGGCTCCCGCCGGCTGATCCTCGCGGGGGCGGTGACGATGGCGACCGGGCAGCTGCTGCTCGCGCTGGCCGGCGACGTCCCGACCGCCGTGGCCGCGCGGGTCCTGGTCGGGGCCGGTGACGCGATGACGTTCATCAGCGTGCTGCGCGTGGTGTCGTTCTGGTTCCCGGGCTCCGTCGTCCCGCTGCTCACCCAGCTCACCGGGATCCTCGGGCAGCTGGGGTCGGTGCTCGCGGCCTATCCGCTCGTGGCGCTGCTGCACAGCACCTCCTGGGAGGCGACATTCCTGGGTGCCGCGGCCACCGGGCTGCTGGTGGCGGTCCTGGTGCTGGTCGCGCTGCGGGACGCCCCGGGCGGGGCGGTGCGCGGCCCGGCCGCCGGCCTGGCCGAGCTGCGGCGCACCCTCGCGGACACCTGGCGGGAACCGGGCACGCGGATCGGCCTGTACACGCACCTGGTCACCCAGTTCTCCGGCACGGTGTTCGCCCTGCTGTGGGGCTATCCCTTCCTGGTGGTCGGCCAGGGCCTCTCGCCGTCGACGGCGGCCGGGCTGCTCACCCTGCTCGTGCTGGTGGGCATGGCGGTGGGCCCGCTGCTCGGGCGGCTGTGCGGCCGCTGGCCGCTGCGCCGCTCGGTGCTGGTCTTCACCATCCTCGGCGCCACCGCCACCGTGTGGACGGTCGTGCTGGCATGGCCCGGCCGCGCGCCCCTGCCCCTGCTCGTCGTCCTGGTCATGGTGCTCGGCACCAACGGCCCCGGCTCGATGATCGGGTTCGACTACGCCCGCACCGAGAACCCGGCCGAGCGGCTGGGCAGCGCGAGCGGGGCGGTGAACGTGGGTGGCTTCGTCGCCTCGCTGCTGACCATCCTGGCCATCGGCGCCGTGCTGGACCTGCTCACGCCCGGTGCGTCGACCGACTACGACCTGGGCGCCTTCCGGGCCGCGTTCGCCGTCCAGTACCTGTTCTGGGCGATCGGCCTGGCGGGGGTGCTCCGGCACCGCCGGGAACTGCGCGCCCGGCTGGCCCGCGACGGCGTGGTGCTGGCCCCGCTGCACACCGCCGTCCGCGCCCGGCTCCGCGGCGACTCGGCCTACCGCTGACGCCGGAGCGCCGGGTACGGCGCTCGGGTCGCCGGGCGCGGCCGGGCCGAGCGTGATCGGCACCGCGACACCGCCGGCCCACCACAGCCTGGGGAGATGCCATGACCGAGGTCGAGCCCACCCTCGGGGCGGGGCCGTTGCTGCTCATCGCCGCCGCGGGCGTGCTGCTGCTGCTCCTGCTGATCATCCGCTTCAAGCTGCACGCCTTCGTGGCGCTGATCCTGGTCAGCCTCCTCGTCGCGCTGGCCGCGCGTGTGCCGCTGGAGGACGTCGTCACCACGCTCACCGGCGGCTTCGGCAGCACCCTGGCCAGCGTGGCACTGCTGGTCGGCCTCGGCGCCATGCTGGGCCGGTTGCTGGAGTTCAGCGGGGGAGCGCAGGTGCTCGCCGACGTGCTGATCAACCGGTTCGGCGAGCAGCGGGCACCCCTGGCGCTGGGCGTCGCGGCGCTGCTCTTCGGCTTCCCGATCTTCTTCGACGCCGGGCTGGTCGTCTTCCTGCCGATCGTGTTCACCGTCGCGCTCCGTCTCGGGGGCTCCCTGCTCACGTACGGGCTGCCGGTGGCCGGGGCGTTCGCCGTCATGCACGCCTTCGTCCCGCCCCACCCCGGGCCGGTCGCGGCCGCCGAGCTCGTCGGTGCCGACATCGGCCTGGTGCTGGTCTTCGGGCTGCTGATCGGGCTGCCGACGTGGTTCCTGGGGGGTTACCTGTTCGGGCTGTGGGCCGGCCGCCGCTACGACGTCGCCGTGCCGGACATCCTCTCCGGCGGCGAACCGGTCGAGGGTGCGGTGCCGGCCGGAGGCCCGGAGGGGGCGACGCCGGTCGCCGGCACGTCGCCGGCACCCGCCGGCGGCTACGGCGACACCGCCGTGGCCACCGATCCGGCGTCGACGGCGCCCGGACCCCCCTCGTTCGGCACCGTGCTGGGCCTGCTGCTGCTGCCCCTGCTGCTCATCTTCCTGAACACCGGCATGAGCACCTTGGCCACGGCGGGCACGGTCGACGAGGAGTCGACCGTGGTGCGCGTGGCCCAACTGATCGGCGCGACGCCGATCGCACTCCTGATCACCGTGCTCGTGGCGATGGTCGTGCTCGGCCGGCACCGCGACAGCTCGGCGACCGAGATCGAGTCGGTCGTGAACAGCGCACTGGGACCGGTCTGCGCGATCATCCTGATCACCGGCGCCGGCGGCATGTTCGGCGGCGTGCTGCGGGCCAGCGGCATCGGCGAGGCGCTCGCCGACGTGCTCGGCGACATCGGCCTGCCGGTCATCGTGGCCGCGTTCGTCATCTCGGTCCTGCTCCGGGTCGCGCAGGGCTCGGCGACGGTGGCCCTCACGACGGCGGCCGGCCTCATGGCGCCGGTCGTCGAGGCGAGCGACGGCCTCTCCAGCGTCGACCTCGCGCTCGTGGTCATCGCCATCGCGGCCGGGGCGACGGTGCTCTCGCACGTGAACGACTCCGGCTTCTGGCTGGTCAGCCGCTTCTTCAAGATGGACGAGAAGACGACGCTCAAGACCTGGACGGTCATGGAGACGCTCCTGGGCACGATCGGCTTCGTGCTGGCGCTGCTGCTCAGCCTCGTCCTCTGACCACCCCCTGGACGACCGGAGGAGTCGGCATGGCACGCATGGGACGCGCGGCGGGAGCCGGACTGACGGCGCTGATGGCCGTCGCTGCCCGTGACCTGCTGCAACGGGAGCACTCGCTGCTGCGCAACTTCCCGGTGATCGGGCACGCGCGCTACCTGCTGGAGTCCATCGGCCCCGAGCTGCGCCAGTACCTGGTGGCCGGCAACAACGAGGAGCGGCCCTTCACCCGCGACCAGCGGCGCTGGGTGTACGCCTCGGCGAAGGGCGAGAACAATTACTTCGGCTTCGGCACCGACAACGACCTCGAGTTCACCGCCGGCTACCCGATCATCAACCACCGGACGTTCGGCCGGGCCGTGCCGGCGACGAACGTGCACGCGGGGCAGGATGTCGCGCTGCCGTCGGCCAAGGTGCTCGGCGCGGCCCGGGGACGCCGGCAGGCCTTCCGGCCCGCCTCGGTCGTCAACGTCTCGGCCATGAGCTACGGCTCGCTCTCCGGGGCCGCGGTCGAGGCGCTCAATCGCGGATCGGCGCTGGCCGGCTGCCTGCACAACACCGGCGAGGGAGGGCTGTCGAGGCACCACCGGCACGGCGGTGAGCTGGTGTTCCAGCTCGGGACGGCCTACTTCGGCTGTCGCGACGAGCACGGCCGGTTCGACCTGGAGCGGCTGAAGGCCCTGGTCGCCGGCGCTCCGGTGCGGGCGCTGGAGATCAAGCTGAGCCAGGGCGCGAAGCCCGGCCTCGGCGGCGTGCTGCCCGCCGCGAAGGTCTCGGACGACATCGCCGAGACCCGGGGGATCCCGGTCGGGGTCGACTGCATCAGCCCGTCGCGGCACGCCGAGTTCTCCGATGCCGACAGCCTGCTCGACTGGGTGGAGCTGCTGGCGGAGGAGACCGGGCTGCCGGTGGGCATCAAGGCCGCCGTCGGCGACATGGCCTTCTGGGAGGAGCTGACCGACCTCATGGCTGCGACCGGCCGCGGGGTCGACTTCGTGACCATCGACGGAGGCGAGGGCGGCACCGGCGCGGCACCGCTGATCTTCACCGACTCGGTGTCGCTGCCCTTCCAGCTCGGCTTCGCCCGCGTCTACGCCACCTTCGCCCGCAAGGGCCTGCAGGAGGACGTCGTCTTCATCGGCGGCGGCAAGCTCGGGCTGCCGGACAACGCGGTCGTGGCGTTCGCGCTGGGCTGCGACCTGATCAACGTGGCCCGCGAGGCGATGCTGGCGATCGGCTGCATCCAGGCGCAGAAGTGCCACACCGACACCTGCCCCACCGGCGTCGCGACGCAGAACCCGTGGCTGACCCGCGGGCTGGATCCGGCGCTGAAGTCGGTGCGGACGGCCAACTACGTGCGCACGCTGCGGCGAGACCTGCTCAAGGTGGCCGAGGCCTGCGGGGTCGAGCACCCCGGGCTCATCGACTCGGGTTCGGTGGAGGTGCTCACCGGCCGGAGCGAGTCACGGCCGCTGCACGAGGTCTACGGGTACGAGCCCGGGTGGGGCCTGCCCTCCGCGGACGACCGCGCCGAGATCGGCCGGATCATGCTGCCGGAGTCCGAGCAGGGCGGCAGCGCACCGCCGTCCGCCACGGCCGCCGACTAACCGCGGAGGAGGTCCTCGAAGGAGCTCGCCGGGTCGGCGAACGGGTCCACCGGCGCCGCCGGGGCCCTCCCCGCGACGACGTCGGCCAGTTCGGCCGCGGCGCGGTCGACCCGGTGGGCCAGCCCGGTGCCGGCCTCGGAGCCGCCGGACCAGTCCTCCGAGGCGGCGAAGACCGCGGTGGGGACGACGGTGGCCCGCAGGTAGGCGAACAGCGGGCGCATCGCGTGCTCCAGTGCCAGCGAGTGCCGAGCCGTGCCCGCCGTCGCGCCCATGAGCACGGGTGTGCCCACCAGCGCGTCCTTGTCCAGCACGTCGAAGAACGTCTTGAACAGACCGCTGTAGGACGCCGAGAAGATCGGCGTCACCGCGATGACCGCGTCGGCGCCGGTCACGGTGCCGACGGCCCGCCGCAGCGGCTCGTTCGGGAATCCGGTGAGCAGGTTGTCGGCGAGGTCGCGGGCGTGCTCGCGCAGCTCGACCGTCTCGACGGTGGTCGGGATGCCGCGCCCGGCCAGGGCCGCGACGGTGGCCGCGGTCATCCGGTCGGCCAGCAGCCGGGTGGAACTGGGGTTGCTCAGCCCGGCGCTGACGACGGCGAGCGTGCGGGTGCTCATCGGGACTGCACCTCCTCGCGGGACGGGGCGTGCACCGTGGCGTCCTTCGCACCCCGGGCCGTCACCCGGGAGGCGTGGGTGGGCGCGTCCGGCACGTGCGCGGGCTTCAGGGCGGCGAACTCGCGGCGGAGCACCGGGACGACCTCCTCGCCGAGGAGATCGAGCTGCTCGAGCACCGTCTTCAACGGGAGGCCGGCGTGGTCGATGAGGAACAGCTGGCGCTGGTAGTCGCCCACGTAGTCGCGGAAGCCCAGCGTCCGCTCGATGACCTGCTGCGGGCTGCCCACGGTCAGCGGAGTCTGCGTGCTGAAGTCCTCGAGCGAGGGGCCGTGGCCGTAGACCGGCGCGTTGTCGAAGTAGGGCCGGAACTCGTCCACCGCGTCCTGGCTGTTCTTGCGCATGAACACCTGCCCACCGAGGCCCACGATCGCCTGGTCGGCGCTGCCGTGGCCGTAGTGCTCGAAGCGGCGACGGTAGAACTCGACCATCTTCTGGGTGTGCTCCGGCGGCCAGAAGATGTGGTTGTGGAAGAAACCGTCGCCGTAGTACGCGGCCTGCTCGGCGATCTGCGGGGAGCGGATCGAGCCGTGCCACACGAACGGCGGGACGCCGTCCAGCGGACGGGGCGTCGAGGTGAAGCCCTGGAGCGGCGTGCGGAACTTGCCCTGCCAGTCGACGACGTCCTCGGTCCAGAGGCGGCGCAGCAGGGCGTAGTTCTCGACGGCGAGCTCGATGCCGTTGCGGATGTCCTGCCCGAACCAGGGGTAGACCGGGCCGGTGTTCCCGCGGCCCATCATGAGGTCCACCCGGCCGTCGGCGAGGTGCTGCAGCATCGCGTAGTCCTCGGCGATCTTCACCGGGTCGTTGGTGGTGATCAGCGTCGTCGAGGTGGACAGCTGGAGCGTCGAGGTCTGCGCCGCGATCCAGGCGAGCGTGGTCGTGGGGGAGGAGGAGAAGAACGGCGGGTTGTGGTGCTCGCCGAGCGCGAAGACGTCGAGGCCGACCTCCTCGGCCTTGCGGGCAATCGCGAGGACGGCCTTGATCCGCTCGGCCTCCGTCGGCGTCCGGCCGGTGGTGGGGTCAGGAGTGATGTCGCTGACCGTGAAGATCCCGAACTGCATGACCGACTCCGTCGCTAGTTGAGAGTGCAACTACTGATCGGCTCAACCTACCGATGGTCACGAGCATTCCCGGTCCCGGTGCACGGCGGCCAGCGGTACCGACCGACCCCGGTGCGTAGCCGACTCGCCACGGGCAGCCGAACTACGCCGGTGGCAGTTCACGGTCCGGTCACGGCGCGCGGCTCGGCGCGCGGCGTTCTGGCACTGTCCGGATCGGAACCAGTGGGGAACGATCGACCCGCCACATCCCGGAGGCCGGGGTGCGGTCGGCGACCGGGGCGCGAAGGGGTGGCTCGATGACGGTGCGGACGGAGACCGGGGCCGGCGACCGGGCGGAGGGCGGCCCGAAGGCTCCGCCGGCCTTCACGGGCGCGTTGGACCAGTTGCTCGGCTCGGGACCCGTCTTCCGCAGCCGCCTCCGGGGTTACGACCCGCTGGAGGTCGACACGTACGTCAGCTGGGCGGAGACCGAGCTGCGCACCGTGCGGCGCCAGGTCGACGACCTGCTGGGCCGGTTCGGCGCCTGCTCCGCGGAGCTCGAGATCTCCCGGCGCCTGCTGGCCGATGCACCCCGCGGCCGGGTCTTCCCGGTGTCCGACCGCGTGGAGGAGATGCTCCGGCTGGCCGTCGAGGAGGCCGCGGCGATCACCGACGCCGGCGCCCGGGAAGCCGAGCACCTGGTGGCGGAGGCCCGCAGCGAGGCCGATGCCCGGCTGCGCAAGGCGCACGAGATCAAGGAGTTGGCCGTTCTCGCGGCCGACGAGCTGCGCGACCACGCCCGCCGGCAGCAGGCCGAGGCCACCGCGATGATCGAGCGGGCACGGGGCGAGGCCGCCGAGCTGCTGCGGGCCGCGGCGGAGGAGCGGGAGCGGCTCGACGCGGAGGCGGCGCAGGCACGAGAGCAGGCCGCCGCCGCGGCCACGGCGCGGCTGGTGGAGCTGCAGGAGGAGGTCGCCGACCTGCGCCGGCAGCGCGACCAGGCCCGCCAGTCGCTCCGCGGGCTGAGCAGTCGCATCGGCGAGGCCCTCCAGGCTGTGGCGGCCACGGTTCCCGACGCGATGAGCGGCACGAACGTGGCGGTCGAGGGGATGACGTCCGACGACGTCCCGGACGACCCCGCCCCGGGGGAGGCCGTCGTGCTCGTGCGGCAACCGGAAACGGTCGCCTCCTGACCGTCCGGCGCGGACACGGGGACTCCGGACGGCTCCCGTTCGTCCTCTGGTGAGAGGCTTCAGGGGGCGCGGGTAGATCGCCGCCGGAGCGAACATGGGAGGTCAGCGGTGGACGAGGTCGCGAAGACGGTCCGGATCGACGGCGGGATCGTCGTCGGCCACGACGGGTCCAAGTGCGCGCAGGAGGCGCTCGTCTGGGCGGGCAGGCTCGCCGCCCGGGCCGACATCGACGTCCACGTCGTCCGCGCCTGGCAGATGACCACGGCGCCGCAGCCCGCCACCCGGGAGCACGGCTACGTACCCCCGCTGGCCGACTTCGAGAAGGCCGTCCACGACGAGCTGACCGCGCACGTCGCCGCGGCGGGCCTGGACCCGGAGGTCCGGGTGACCTGCCACGTGGTCCACCGGCCGGCGGCGCCGGGGCTCATGCAGGCGGCGGAGAACGCGCACCTGCTGGTCATGGGTGCCCGCGGCCGGGGCGGCTTCGCGGGTCTGCTGCTCGGCTCGGTGAGCGACCAGCTCGTGCACCACGCGCCCTGCCCGGTCACCGTGGTCCGCACCGGCGCGACCGGCAAGGAGATCGCCGCCGCCCAGGGCACCGTCCTCGACGCGGGCTGACCGGCCCCGGTCACTCCGGGGCTCTCCCGTAGACGGCGGTGAGCCACACCTGCAGCAGCACGGGGACGACGTCGGACTCGGCCAGCGCCGGCCCGTCACCGCTGAGCGAGGCGTAGATGACCCGTTCGTTCATCGAGGTCAGCGCCACCGCCAGGTTGCGGGCCGGGACGCCGGCGGGCGCGGCGCCCCGCGCCCGCTCGGCCTCGATCGCAGCGGCGCACCGCTGCACCCAGCGCTCGAACACCTCGGCCCACAGCGAGCGCACCGCCGCACTGGTGGAGCGTGCCTCGGCCCAGGCGACGGTCAGCGCCCGGTGCGAGCGGAAGGTGTCGTGGTAGGCGGCGAGGGCCCGCTGCCATCCCTCGCGCGGGCCGGCCGCCGGCGCCTCGAAGACCGTGCGCATCGCCTCGTCGGCCTCCGCGACCACGCGGTCGAGGAGGGTGAGCAGGACGGCGTCCTTGGACGGGAAGTAGAAGTAGAACGTCGGCCGCGAGATCCCGGCCCCGCGGGCCAGGTCGTCCACGGAGATCGCCCCCAGCGACTTCTCGTCGAGCAGGCGTTCGGCCGTCGCCAGGATGGCCTGCTCGCGGTCGTCGCCGGACGTCCGCGCGGCACGCCGGCCGCGCGCGCGCACCGGCGACTGCTCCGCGCCCTCCGACATGCCTCGCAGATTACCGGCGCGCATCCGTTTCTCGACACGGCGTTGACTCGTTCAACAGTGCGTCGATAGCGTCGGCGGTGCCTGCATCTGAGAAGTTGAGTTCCGCGGCAGCGCCGACGCAGCAGCCCGGTGAACACCGGCCCGTTCCAGGAGTGTGGACATGAGCTCGGAGCACGTGGACGTCCTCGTCGTCGGCGCCGGACTGTCGGGTGTCGGCGCCGCCTGCCACCTGCAGGTGGAGTGCCCCGACAAGACCTACGCGATCCTGGAGTCCCGGGGCGCCATCGGCGGCACCTGGGACCTGTTCCGCTACCCGGGCATCCGGTCGGACTCCGACATGTTCACGCTCGGCTACGCGTTCCGGCCGTGGACCGGCGCCAAGGCGATCGCCGACGGGCACTCGATCCGCGAGTACATCGAGGACACCGCGCGCGAGTACGGGGTCGAGGACAAGATCCGCTTCCACCACGAGGTGCTCTCGGCGGACTGGTCGAGCGCCGACGCCCGCTGGACGGTCACCGCCCGGCGCACCGACACCGGCGAGACGGTGCGGCTGACCTGCTCGTGGCTGCAGGTGTGCTCGGGCTACTACCGCTACGACGAGGGCTTCCGCCCCGAGTTCCCCGGCGAGGAGCGGTTCCCCGGCGAGGTGATCCACCCCCAGCACTGGCCGGAGGACTTCGACGCCACCGGCAAGCGGATCGTCGTCATCGGCAGCGGGGCCACCGCCGTCACGCTGGTGCCCAACCTGGCCGACGACGCCGCGCACGTCACCATGCTGCAGCGCACGCCGAGCTACATCCTGACCCAGCCGGGCACCGACCCGCTGGCGCGGATCCTGCGCAGCCGGCTCCCCGCGAACGTCGCGTATCCGATCGTGCGCTGGAAGAACGTGCTGGCCACCACCGCGCTGTTCCAGGCCAGCCGGCGCTGGCCCGGCGCGGTGAAGAAGGTGCTCCGCCGGCTCACCGAGAAGCAACTGCCGGCATCGATCGACGTGGACACGCACTTCAACCCGCCCTACGACCCGTGGGACCAGCGGCTGTGCCTGGTCCCCGACGGCGACCTGTTCCGCCACCTGCGCAACGGCACGGCCTCGATCGCGACCGACCGGATCGCCACGTTCACCGAGACGGGCATCCAGCTCGAGTCCGGGCAGCACCTCGACGCCGACGTCATCATCACCGCGACCGGGCTGAACCTGCTGCCGATGGGCGGGATGACGCTCAGCCTCGACGGCGAGCAGGTCGACGTCTCCGAGACGGTCTCCTACAAGGGGATGATGCTCTCCGGCGTCCCGAACTTCTCCATGGTCATCGGCTACACGAACGCCTCGTGGACGCTCAAGGCCGACCTGGTCAACCGGTACGTGTGCCGGCTGCTGCGACACATGGACGAGCGCGGTCAGGCCGTGGCCACGCCGGTCGCCCCGCCCGAGGGCGCGGACCTGCCCTTCCTGGATCTCGCGTCCGGCTACGTGCAACGCAGCCTCGCCGCGCTGCCCAAGCAGGGCCGGCGCACCCCGTGGAAGCTGCACCAGAACTACATCCGCGACGTCCGGCTGATGCGCCGGGGTCCCCTCGAGGACGAGGGCATCCGGTTCAGCTCCGCCCCGGTGCGCGCCGAGCGGGCGGTCGCCTGATGGGCCCCTACGAGTTCGCCGGCGGAACGGCCGTCGTCACCGGTGCGGCCAGCGGCATCGGCGAGGCGCTCGCGGGGCAGCTGGCCGACCGCGGCAGCGACCTGGTGCTCGTCGACCGGGACGCCGAGCGGCTGGTCGCCGTCGCCGAGGGCATCCGCACCGCGCACCCGGCGCTGGCCGTCCGGACCTACGTCGTCGACCTCGCCGACGAGCGGGCCACCGACGAGCTCGGGGCCACCCTCGCGTCCGCCCACCCGGAGACGACGCTGCTGGTCAACAACGCCGGCGTCGCCCTCGGCGGCCGCTTCGACCAGGTCACGGTCGAGGAGTTCGAGTGGGTGATGGCGATCAACTTCCGGGCGGTGGTGCGGCTGACCGCGGCGCTGCTCCCGACTCTCCAGGCCCATCCGGGGTCGCACCTGGTCAACGTCTCCAGCATCTTCGGCATCTTCGCCCCGGCCGGGCAGGCCGCCTACGCCGCCAGCAAGTTCGCCGTCCGTGGCTTCAGCGAGTCGCTGCGCCACGAGCTGGTCGACGACGAGGTCGGCCTGACGGTCGTCCACCCGGGTGGGATCAGGACGCGGATCGCCGAGAGCGCGCGCATCGGCTCCGGCGTGCCGCCCGAGATGGCGGCCGGGCGCGAGGAGTTCGACAAGCTGCTCCGCATCCCGCCGGAGAAGGCAGCCGCCCGGATCGTGGCGGCGATCGAGAAGCGCCGGCCCCGGTTGCTCATCGGTGCGAGCGCCAAGGTGCCCGACGCGCTGGTCCGCCTCCGTCCGGGCACGTACTGGCGGCCGATCGCCCGGGTCGTCGGCCGTCGGGCGGCGGCGGGCGGGCGCGGCTGACGCAGGTGACCGTCCCCGCCGAGTTCATCCGCGCCCACACCCGGCCGGAGCGGCCACCGCTGGTGCCGGAGATCCAGCTCCTGGTCGCCGCGGACGTGGTCGCGCTCTGGGAGGCGATGGCGGTCGAGCAGGGCCGGACCGACGAGGAGCCGCCGTTCTGGGCCGCCGCCTGGCCCGGTGGGCAGGCGCTGGCCCGGTACGTGCTCGACCACCCCGATGTGGTCGCCGGTCGTTCGGTCCTGGACCTCGGGGCCGGCAGCGGGCTGGTGGCCGTCGCGGCGCTCCTGGCCGGCGCGGAACGGGTGGTGGCCAGCGAGATCGACCCCTTCGGCCTGGCCGCCATCCCGGAGAACGCCGCGCTCAACGGTGTCTCCGGGATCGAGCCGGTGGGCGACCTGCTGGGGGAGCCGCCTCCCGCGGTGGACGTCGTCCTGGCCGGTGACGTCTGCTACGACCGGATCATGACCGAGCGGGTGCTGCCCTTCCTCGACGCCGCCCGGACCGCCGGCGCGGAGGTGCTCGTCGGGGACCCCGGCCGGCCCTACCTGCCGCACGACCGGCTCGTCGAGGCCGCGGTCCACGACATCGCGGACGCCGACTCCTCGGCCGGCCGGCCCGCACGGATCCGCCGCACAACCGTGTGGCGCCTGCCCTGACGGTTCCCTCGTCCGTCAAGGGGACATGCATCACGCCGGAAATCCCGCGCAGGGGTTTGTCACGAACAGGTCACGGCCGTACGTTGGGTCTGTCCGGCGAGCGGCGGCCTCAACCGAGAGCTGCCGCGCCGGACGCCGCCGAGTCGTCCTGCGGGGCGAGCCGGGGACCCACCGCAGTACTGGGGTGAATCCCGGCCCCGGACCTCCAGTCCGGGGCGGGTAGGGCTGCTTCCCGCCCGAACCCGTCAGCTAACTCGGTAGGCGGCTCACGGAAGAACTGGACAGCCGGAGTGCCGGTCGCCCCTGAGCGGGCGGCGGCTTCGCTGCGCCCTGACACCCGGAGCACACCTCCCCATGAACCTGCGCACCACCGTGAACAGCCGCTTCCTCCGCCGTCCGCCCGTGGGCACCCGCCGTCCGGCCCTGTTCGTCGGGGCGGCCGCCGCCGGCGCCCTGACGCTGGGCGTCCTGACCGCGGGCGAACCCGCCGCGCAGGCCGAGGCGCAGCCCGAGCCGATGAGCGTCGCGCAGCAGCTGGGCATCACGGCGGAGGCGCCCGCCTCGCTCGACGCCGCGGTGGTCGCACCGCT
>NZ_HG931175.1:394984-432550 GCF_000582785.1 Candidatus Blastococcus massiliensis AP3 | reverse complement strand
GGCGTGCCGCCGAGGAGGCCGCCCGCGCCGAGGCCGCGCGTCAGGCAGAGGCCGCGCGTCAGGCGGAGGCGGCCGCCGCCCGTCCCGGCCGCGGCACGGCGGCCCCCACCGCGCCGAAGGGCTCCTACCAGAGCTACGCGCTGCAGAAGCTGGGCGGCGACAGCTCCCAGTTCTCCTGCCTCGAGAAGCTCTGGGGCAAGGAGAGTGGCTGGAACCCCAACGCGCAGAACCCCAGCAGCACCGCGTACGGCATCGCGCAGTTCCTCGACAGCACCTGGGCCGGCACCGGGATCGCCAAGACGTCGGACGGCTACCGGCAGATCGACGCCGGCCTGACCTACATCGAGAAGCGCTTCGGCTCGCCCTGCGGCGCCTGGGCGCACTCGCAGGCCAAGGGCTGGTACTGAGCCGATCGTCCGGGCGACAGCCCGGCTGACCGGACCGCGACACGAGTGAGGCCCCGCCCGATCCGGGCGGGGCCTCACTCGTGCCCCGGACGGTCGATGCCAGGACGAGGGTGCCGAGCCAGGACGTACGGTCCAGGCATGTCCGGTGACCTGCGCGCCACCTGGGATGCCGAGGCCGCCACGTTCGACGACGAGCCGGACCACGGACTCCTCGACCCGCCGGTCCGGGCGGCCTGGCAGCAGGTGCTCGTCGGGGTCCTGCCTCCTCCACCCGCGCGGATCCTCGACCTCGGTTGCGGTACCGGCTCGGTATCGGTGCTCCTGGCCGAGCTGGGACACCGCGTCACCGGCGTCGACCTGTCGCCGCGCATGGTCGAGCGGGCGACCGCCAAGGCTCGGCGCCACTCGGTCGAGATCGACCTGCGCATCGGGGACGCAGCGCACCCGCCGGTGGAGGGCACTTTCGACGTCGTGCTGACCCGGCACCTGCTGTGGGCCCTCCCGGACCCCCGGGCCGCCCTCGCCCGCTGGTTCGACCTGGTGAGCCACGCGGGCGACTCGTCCTCGTCGAAGGGCGCTGGCACACCGGCGGAGGGCTGGCCGCGGGGGAGGTGACCGCACTCGTGGAGCAGCACGGCGCACGCACGAACGTGCGGGTCCTGGACGACGCCGCGCTGTGGGGCGGCGCCGTCACGGACGAGCGCTACCTGGTGCTCGCGACCCGCTGACGACCATCGACCGCACCGGCTCCCCTCGGCCGGTAGGGGCGGCCGTGACCGCACCCCTCGGACGTCGCGGGCCGACGGCGGGGTTCAGCCGAGCAGGCCCGCCTGCGCCTTGGCCGTCAGAGCGGTCCGGACGGCGGCGTCCACCACGGCGGCGAACGCCGGGTCGGAGGCGTCGCGCGCGACCACGGCCTCGAGCATGCCCGGGAAGGTCGGCGGGGCGACGGTGAGGACCAGGGTGCCGCCGGCCTCCAGGAACCGCACCGCCCGCTCGCCCCCCGGCACCCGCTGCACCGCGGCGGCGTTGCCGAGGTCGTCGGAGATGACCGGCCCGGCGAAGCCCAGCCGGTCGCGCAGCACGTCGCGGATGACCACCGACGAGAAGGCCGCCTGCTCGGCCGGGTCGATCAGCGGGTACGTGGCCGACGACATCATGACCATCGGGTGCGCCGAGACCTGGGACAAGGTCTCCGCGAAGGCGGTGACCTGGTCGTCCCCGACCACGGTCACCGGATCGACGACGTCCGCGGTGTCGTCGGTATTGCCGCGCACCCTCCCGAGACCCGGGAAGTGCTTGAGCGTGGACGTCACCTGCGCTGCGGCCAGCGCATCGACGACCGCGGCGGCGGCCGGCACGACCTCCGCGCCGGTGCTGCCGTACTGCCGGTCGTAGTGACCGATCGGGCCGTTGGTGCTCTCGGTCCCGGCCGGGACGACGTCCACCACCGGGGCCAGGTTCAGGTTGACGCCGGCGTCCCGCAGTTGGCTCCCCAGCCTGCCGGCGAGGCCGGCCAGCTGCCCGGGCGGCAGGTCGCCCTGCTCCGTGGCGGGGGGAAAGCGCTCGAAACCCTCGCCCTTGAGGGTCTGCACGCTGCCGCCCTCCTGGTCCGCGGCGATCCACAGGCCGGGGCCGTCCTGCTGGTCCTGCCAGCCCGCCGTGAGCCGGGCCAGTTCGGCCGCCGAGTCGGTGGGCCGCCCGGCCAGGAACACTCCGCCGACGCCGTCGGCGACCAGGCCGGCTCCGGCATCGAGCTCGTCCGCGGGCACCCCCACCACGAACAACTGCGCGATCTGAGCGCGTCGGTCGAGTTCCGCCAGGGCCGCCGTGACGCGGGCGTCGGCGTCCGACGGAGGTGTGGGGGCCTCGGGGCCGCCGGTCGGCGCCGGAGCGGATGAGGTGGCGGTCGAGTCCGGGGCGGCGCCCGGGCGCGATCCCGACTCGCTGCCGCACGCCGCCAGACCGCAGGCGAGCATCGCCAGGGCGGCGGTCGCGCGGACGGCGGTCAGACGCATGGCTCTCCTCGGGACACCTCCCGCAGGAGATCGCTGGACGTGCGGCCCGCAGGCGGGGCCGGGAGCCAGTCTGCCGTCCCGGTCGCCGTGGCGTCGGCCTCCGGCGTGGTGTCGCGGCCGGTCCCCCCTACGACCGGCCGCGCCGCCTCGCCCCGCGACCGGCCCCGGCATAGCGTCCGGAGCATGAGCGACGAGCAGCCTCCACCGGACCCGGCCGCGCAGGGCGGCGGCATCGTGGGCCGGTCGATCGACGAGTTCGTGCAGCAGCTCCGCGGGTTCACCGACCGCGCCCGGTCCCTGGCCGGCTCCGTGCCGTCCAAGCTGTCCCTGCCCGCCCTGCCGAGTCCGCCCGGCGCCATGTCCGCGGCCCAGCTGCGTGCCGTCGCCGAGATGGTCGCCGCACAGCGGGCCTCGATCGCGGCCATGCGCGCGCAGCTGGACGCCTTCGACCAGCAGCTGGCCGTCTTCGAGCGGATCATCGACCCGCTGGTCGAGTGGAGCTCCACGTGGGCGCGACTGGAGGAGGCCGTCGGGGACTTCGTCCGGCGCGACGGTCCGGCCGGCGAGCAGCCGGCTCAGTAGCCGTCGTCCTCGTCGTCGTCCCGCGGACGGCGGCGCAGGATCCCGGTGACGGAGCCGACCCGGTTCTGCGCGACCCGGAGTCCGTGGACCAGCGGGACGAGGTCCTCCTGGATCCGCCGCAGCGTGTCCGGCACGGTGTCGACGGCCGGGTCGTCGAGCACCCGGCCGACCCGCTCGATACCCGGCTTGAGTGCCCGGACCGGCTCCTCCAGCTCGTCGAGGAGGACCTCCAGACGGCCGGCGATCCGCTGCGCCGAGGCGATGGTCGCGTGGGCCATCGTCGTGGCCTCGGTCAGTTCCCGGACGGTGCCGTTGAGCTCGCTCAGGGTGCGGGGCAGCTGGGCGAGCGCCTCGGTCTGGGTCTGGAGCAGGGCCAGCAGCTCGCCGAAGCCAGGGATGCGCGGCAGGCCGAGACCGCGGAAGGGATCCACGCCCGTCACCGTCCGCGAGCGGGATCGGTCGCGCAACCGGGGCGCCCGGCCGGGGTCACTCGGGACGCATCTCCCCGGTGGCCACGAACCGCGCGGCGACGTCGCGCACCTTCGTGTTGGTCTCCATCGACACGCGGGTCAGCGCCTGGAAGGCCTGGTCGGGCGTCAGCTTGAAGCGCTCCATGAGGACGCCCTTGGCCTGGTCGATGACAGCCCGCGAGTCGAGGGCGGCGGACAGGTGCTCGGCGCGTTCCACCGCCGCTTCGTACAGGTACATGTTGGAGACGGGCACGACGGCGTAGGAGGCGAACCGCGTCAGCAGGTCGCGGATCCCGTCGTCGGCGGCGGTGAGTTCCGGGGCATACACGTTCATCGCGCCGGCGACGCGCTCCTGGACCGGCAGGGGGAAGGACAGCACGGTGTCGCAGCCGGCACGGGCGGCCTCGGCGGAGAACTCCGGCCACTGGCGGTCGCTGCGGGTGTCGCGGATCTCCGAGGGCCGCCCGGTGGTGGCCGCGCTCAGGCACGGTCCGGAGCCCAGCCGGTACTGCACCTGGTCCAGGTCGAACGCCAGGTCGCCGCTGGAGGCAACGGTGCTGGGCCGGTCGCCGAGGACGATCGTCACCGAGGTGATCGGCTCACCGGGGAGGACCCGGGCGGCCAGTCGGGTGACCGTGTGGACGACCGACTCGAGCGAGTGCTCGGCGAAGGACAGCCGACCCAGCTCGTCGAAGGCCGACTGGACGGCGACGGCGCGCTGCGCGTCGGCGTCGGAGGAAGTCACGTGCTGCTCCGTGTCGGCTCGCACCGCTGAACACCTGCCGGCGGTGGTAGGCACCGGGAAATCGAGGCCTCCGATGGAGGGGATTCCTCCGTGCGCCGGCTGTCTGACGCTGTGGATCAGCATAGTAGGACCGGCCGGGGAGGGCTCGTGCGCCGGTCGTGGCGTCGGCCACCCAGCGGGTCGTCGAGGACCGGGTCAGGCCTCGGCGACGACGAGCGGCTCGGCGAACGTGACCGGTGCGACCTCGTCGAGCCCGAGGAGTCGCCACGCCCGCCGGAGCAGGGCCGAGGCACCCCGGAACTCCAGCGGCGCCCCGCCGGCCGGGTGCGCCGCCGCCCAGCCGGCCAGTGCCCGGCAGCCCGCCACGTCGACGAACTCCAGATCGGTCAGGTCGAGCACGGCCACGGAGCCGCGCGGGGTGCTCGCCAGGAGTGCGGCGAGCCTGTCGGCGCTGAAGGTGTCGACGCTCCCGGCCAGGGCGAGGCGGTCGTCGTCGAAGAACAGCTGGAACGGGGTCAGGTGGGAGGGGCCGTGCACCAGCGGGTGGACGGCGAGGACGTTCCCGAGGACCGCCGCGGGCAGGTCACCCCGGTAGGCACACATCGCCGACATGCCCGAACCCGACGCCATGAGCTCGTCGGCGACCTGCTCCCAGCGCACCAGCTCGTCCCGGTGCTCCGGCGCGGCGGCCAGCTCGGAGAGGTCCGCGACGACGCGCAGACCCCGGTAGCCGTCGGCCAGCGCCCGGTTCGTGGCCGCGTCGTAGAACGCGCGCTGGCGGTCCGCGGCGAGCGGCCCGGCAGCCGCGTAGGCCTCGGCGACGGTCATGGTCTCCAGGACCCCGCCGGCCCGCAGCCCGGCCACGTCCCCGAGATGGGCGTCCGCGCCGTCGAGGGTGGCGATGGCGCGCGCGCCCACGCACAGCAGGCGTTCCCCGTGGGCCAGCCCACCGGCCAGGAACTCCCGGACGGCGGCGTCGAACGCCTCGTCGTCGTCGTGCACCCAGCACAGGTGGTCGGCGGAGCCCGCCCCGGGGGGCTCCGTCACCGAACCATGCGATCGCACCTCCGGAGCGTAAGCCGAACCGGCCGTCCGGAACAGGGGCACGGGAAGAACTCCGCGCGACCTCAGAGTGCCCGGAGGATGTCCTCGACCCTCTCCCGCGCGTCCCCGAACAGCATGCGGCTGTTCTCGCGGAAGAACAGCGGGTTCTGCACGCCCGCGTAACCGGTGTTCATCGACCGCTTGAAGACCACGACGCGCTCGGCCTCCCACACCCGCAGCACCGGCATCCCGGCGATCGGGCTGGCGGGGTCCTCCGAGGCGGCCGGGTTGACGGTGTCGTTGGCGCCGATCACGAGGACGACGGAGGTGTCCGCCAGGTCGTCGTTGATCTCGTCCATCTCCAGGACCACGTCGTAGGGCACCTTGGCCTCGGCCAGGAGCACGTTCATGTGGCCGGGCAGCCGCCCGGCGACCGGGTGGATGCCGAAGCGCACCTCGACTCCGCGCTCGGTGAGCTTGCGGGTGAGCTCGGCCACCGTGCCCTGGGCCTGCGCCACCGCCATGCCGTACCCGGGCGTGATGACGACGGACTTCGCGTCGCGCAGCAGCTCCGCGGTCTCCTCGGCGCTGATCTCGGTGTGCTCGCCGTAGTCGACATCGGAGGCCGCGGCGCTGCCCTCGTTGCCGAAGCCGCCGGCGATGACCGAGATGAAGGACCGGTTCATGGCCTTGCACATGATGTAGGAGAGGTACGCACCCGAGGCGCCGACCAGCGCACCGGTGATGATCAGCAGGTCGTTGCCGAGCAGGAACCCGGCGGCGGCCGCGGCCCAGCCCGAGTAGCTGTTGAGCATAGAGACGACGACCGGCATGTCGCCGCCGCCGATCGACGCGACCAGGTGCCAGCCCAGGGCCAGGGCGAGCACGGTGAGCACCGCGAGGACGGGCAGGTTGGGCTCGACCACGAAGACCACCGTCAGGGCGGCGAACGCCGCGAGCGCCCCGAGGTTGAGCCAGTTCTTGCCCGGCAGCACCAGAGGGTTGCTCTTGATCCGGGCCGACAGCTTGAGGAACGCGACGATCGAGCCGGTGAAGGTGACCGCGCCGATGAAGACGCCGATCGCCACCTCGCCGGAGTGGATGCCCAGCAGGTCTGCGGCGACCTCGGTCTGGTTCTCCAGGTCGGCCTCGACCGTCAGGTAGCCGTTCCAGCCGACGAGCACGGCGGCCAGGCCGACGAAGCTGTGCAGCAGCGCGATGAGCTCGGGCATGCCGGTCATCTCGACCCTGGCCGCCCGCCACAGGCCGATCACGGCACCGATGACCACCGCGACGACCAGCAGGATCGCGCCGGTGGAGGAGATGCCGTGGTCGACGGCGAGGGCGATCGTGGCGGCCAGCGCGATGGCCATGCCGGCGATCCCGTAGCTGTTGCCCGCCTTGGCGGTCTCGTGCTTGGAGAGTCCCGCGAGGCTGAGGATGAACAGCAGCGCGGCGACGATGTAGGCCGCGGAGGCGGCACCGGTGGCGGTCATCGGGCGGCGCCCTTCACGCTCGGGCCGCGCGAGAACATGCTCAGCATGCGGCGGGTGACGGCGAAGCCGCCGAAGACGTTGATGCTCGCGACGAGGACCGCCACGAACGCCAGCGCGGTCACCAGGGCGTCGTCGTGCCCGATCTGCAGCAGGGCGCCGACGACGATGATCCCGGAGATCGCGTTGGTGACGCTCATCAGCGGCGTGTGCAGCGCGTGGTGCACCCCGCTGATGACGTAGAAGCCGACGACCACGGCGAGCGCGAACACGGTGAAGTGCTGCACCAGCTCGCTGGGGGAGAAGGCGGTGAGCATGAACAGCGCGGCCGCGGCCGCGCCCACGAGGGCGAACCGTCGGCCGGGAGCGGGGGTCTTCTCCGGTACCGCGGGGGCGGCGGCCGTCGCCCCCGCGGGCGGACCGGACGGCGCCGGTGCCGCGGCGGAGACCTGCACCGGTGGTGGTGGCCAGGTCTTCTCGCCCTCGCGCACGACCGTCATCGACCGCTGGACGACGTCCTCGAAGTCCAGGACCAGCCGGCCGTCCTTCTCCGGCGTGAGCAGCTTGAGCAGGTTGACCAGGTTGGTGCCGTAGAGCTGCGAGGCCTGGGCCGGCAGCCGGGCGGGCAGGTCGGTGTAGCCGATGATCGAGACGCCGTTGCCGGTCACCACGATCTCGTCGGGCACCGAGCCCGCCACGTTGCCGCCCTGGGCGGCGGCCATGTCCACGATCACGCTGCCCGAGCGCATCGAGGCCACCATCTCCTCGGTGATCAGCCGCGGCGCGGGGCGGCCGGGGATCAGCGCGGTGGTGATGATGATGTCGACGTCCTTCGCCTGCTCCGCGTACATCTCGGCCGCGCGGCGGTTGAAGTCCTCGCCCATCTCGCGGGCGTAGCCGTCCGTGCTCTTCGCTGACTGGCCCCCCTCCTCATCACCGGCCTTCACGGCGACGTACTCGCCGCCGAGGGAGCGCACCTGCTCGGCGACCTCGGGGCGGACGTCGGTCGCGCGCACGATCGCGCCGAGGCTGCTGGCCGCCCCGATGGCCGCGAGGCCGGCGACCCCGGCGCCGGCGACCAGCACCTTGGCCGGGGGCACCTTGCCGGCGGCGGTGACCTGACCGGTGAAGAAGCGACCGAAGACGTGCGCGGCCTCGACGACGGCCCGGTACCCGGCGATGTTCGCCATGGAGCTGAGCACGTCGAGCGACTGCGCGCGGGAGATGCGCGGGACGGCGTCCATCGCGAGCACCGTGATCGGGCGGGCCGCGAGGGCGTCCACGAGCTCGGGGTTGAGCGCCGGGCTGAGCAGGCTGATCAGCGTGGCGCCGTCCCGGAGCCGGCCGATCTCGTCGGTGGCGGGGGCGTTGACGCGGATCACCACGTCGGACTGCCACGCCTCGTCGGCGCTGCCGATCCGGGCGCCCGCGGTGGCGTAGGCGTCGTCCGGGAAGCTGCTGGCCTCGCCGGCCCCGGTCTCGACGACGACGTCGTAGCCGAGGGCGACCAGCTGCTCCACCGTCTTCGGGGTCGCGGCCACCCGCGTCTCGCGGGGACGTGTCTCGCGCGGCACTCCGATGTGCAACGTGGCTCCGATCATCGGGACCGGCGGCGGGCGCCGGTCACCAGGTGTGGGGTCGAACGCGTGCTCGGTGATCCGGGAGGATCATGCCTGGGCAACGACGGAGTGCCTTCCCGGGGCCCGCCGATGTGATGACTCCCACGTCCGGGAGGGTGAACGTCAGGCCAGCCCGTTCACCGAGACTCCCGCGGCCTGCAGCTCCTCGATCCCGGTCATCGCGGTGGTGTCGGACTCGTCCAGGCCGAGGTTCACCAGCGTGCTCACCCGCAGCAGCGGCGTGAGATCGGTAACGGGGTTCGCGCCGAGCTGGAGCTGCTGCAGCAGGGGCGCGTCGGCCAGCCCGCCGATCCCGGCCACCTGGTTGCCGAACAGGTCGAGGATCAGCAGGGTCGGGATCGTGCCCAGTGGCGACGGGTCGACGATCCGGTTCCGGCCCAGGTCGAGCGTGTCGAGGCTGCGCAGCCCGGACAGGGGCGTGACGTCGGTGATCGCGTTGCTGCTCAGATCCAGCCGGCTCAGCCCGTCGAGCCCGGCCAGCGCGGAGATGTCCGTGACCTGCGCGGCGGCCACTCCGAGAGCCCGGAGCGTCGTGGTGCCCTCGAGCGGCGAGAGGTCGGCGATCGGGTTCTGGGACAGCCCGAGGTCGAACAGCTCGAGCCCCTCGAGCGGGGCGAGGTCGCTGACCGCGTTGTCGGTCAGGGTCAGGGTCCCGAGCCGGGGCAGCTCCGCCAGCGGCGAGAGGTCGGTGATCTCGTTGCGGGGGAGCCCCAGCTCGAACATGCCGGTCAGCCGCTGCACGCCGTCCAGCGAGCGGATCGGCTCGGCGGAGTCGGCGCCGTCGCAGTGCAGCTGCTCGATCGCGGCGAGGTCGCGGTCGGCGAAGCGCTCGGTCGTCCGGGGCAGGCCGGCGGTGGCCGCCACGCAGGCGGCGAGCGTGTCGTCGGGGAAGGAGTGCACCGGCTCGGCGTCCGCGCCGGCGCAGGCCGGGACGCCGACGGCCAGGGCGAGCAGGGCCAGGGCCACGACGGGGGCCGCGGGCCGGGACGGGGATCGGGACGGGGCGATGTCGGCACCTCCTCGCCCGCAGGCTAGTCAGCGGGCCCCGGCCGGACGTCCCGCGAGCTGGCGCGGGCCGCTCACTCCAAGGGGGGACGGCAGCCGGTTCGGCTCAAAGAGCGGGCTCCGGGACGCCGAAACAGTCGGTGACGCGCCGACCGGCGCTGTGCCGTGCTGGAGGAGGGAGGTCGGTGTGACCGCCGCGAAGCTGTCGGACGACCACGTCCCACCGGAGATCGTCTCCTCGATCTTCTACACCGCCTCGGTCAGCGATTCGATGGCGTTGCTCGTCGCCGAGACGCAGGGCCGCACCCAGCGCTTCTCCTGGGGCAACGAGGGCGCGGTCCAGCTGCTGGGCTACGGCCTCGAGGACCTGCGCGCGATGCCGGTGGAGCAGCTGTTCCCGAGCCTGGGCGGGGGAGAGCTGAAGCTCCTGCTCCGCCGCGAGCGCGCCGCCCGCCGGACGCTGGCGGTCCGCACGGCCAGCGGCGCGATGCTCGAGACCTCCGTCCTCACCACGCCGTCGCCCGGCGGCCGGCGCTGGACTTTGTCGCTGCGCGCTGCCGACAGCGAGCAGGAGCGTGCCCTGCGCGCGACCGCGGACGCGCACGAGCGCCGCTTCTCGGCGCTGACCGAGCGCTCCCCGGTCCCCACCCTGCTCTCGGAGCAGGGCATGCGCCTGGCGCACGTCAACGACGCCTTCTGCACCCTCGTCGGCCGGCGGGCCGAGCAACTGCTCGGTACCGGCTGGATCGACACGGTGCACGGCGACGACCTCGACGCGGTGATCGAGCAGGTGTCGGAGGCGCTGGACGGCGGCGAGGTGGAGGTCCAGGCGCGCCTGGTCCGCGACGACGCCTCGGTCCGGACGACGGTGATCCGCTTCGCCCACCTGTTCACCCCCGGCGTGGGCGCCGGCTTCGTCGCCACCATCGAGGACATCACCGACCGGCTCGCGTTCGAGGCGCAGCTGGCCCACCAGGCCAACCACGACCCGCTCACCGAGCTGCCGAACCGGACGCTGCTGGCCCAGTACGTGGCCGAGCGGTTCCGTCCCGGCACCGGGGGGCTGGCCTGCCTCTTTCTCGACCTGGACAACTTCAAGGTCGTCAACGACTCCCTCGGGCACACCGCCGGCGACGAGCTGCTCGTCGAGGTCGCGGCCCGCCTGCGGGCGACGGTCCGCCCCGGTGACCTGGTGGCCCGCTTCGGCGGCGACGAGTTCGTCGTCGTCTGCGAGCAGGTCGACGAGGAGGCCGCAGTCGCCCTCGCCGAGCGCATCACGGCGGCGCTGGCCCGCCCGATGCGCCTGGGTGGGGTGGACGTGCGTCCCCACGCCAGCGTCGGCGTCACGGTGCAGACCGCCGAGCACGAGGCCGCGGAGGAGCTGATCCGCGACTGCGACATCGCCATGTACCAGGCCAAGGCCAGCGGCAAGGGCCGGATCACCGTCCTCGACCAGGAGGCGCGCGCCCAGGCCCGCGACAAGCTCCGGCTGGTCGCCGAGCTGCGCGACGCCATCGACAACCGCGAGATCAGCCTGCTCTACCAGCCCATCTTCAGCACCGCGGACGGGACCCCGGTCGCCGTCGAGTCGCTGGCCCGGTGGGAGCACCCCGAGCGTGGCCCGATCAGCCCCACGGTCTTCGTGCCGCTGGCCGAGGAGAGCGGCCTGATCGCCGGCCTCGGCCTGTTCGTGCTGGACGAGACGTGCCGTCAGCTGGCCGACTGGGACCGGCTGATGGGCTACGCCGCGCCGCCGCGGGCGAACGTCAACGTCTCTGCTCTCCAGCTCGACGGCAACCTCCCCGAGCAGGTGGCCGCCGCGCTGCAGCGCCACGGACTCGAGCCGGCCCGGATCTCCATCGAGATCACGGAGTCCGCGCTGATGAAGGACCCCGCCATGGCCCGCGAGGTGCTGCAGCAGCTGCGCGACGTGGGGGTCGACCTGGCCATCGACGACTTCGGCACCGGCTACTCGTCGCTGGCCTACCTCCGGCACCTGCCGGTCGACTGCCTCAAGGTCGACCGGTCGTTCGTGGCCGAGCTCAGCGCCGGGCACAGCGAGATCGCCTCCGCGGTCATCGCCCTGGCCCGCAACCTCAACCTCAGCACCGTCGCCGAGGGGGTCGAGACCGTGGAGCAGGCCGAGGAGCTCGGCCGGCTCGGTGCCACCTACCTGCAGGGCTTCAGCCTCGCCGAACCCATGACCGGGGGGCACACGGCCGCCTGGTTCGCCGCCCACGGGGAGACCGCACCGTGACCGTCACACCGTTCCCTGGCACCGAGCTCGCCACGGTGCCGCACTTCGACGTGGAGACGATCCTCGCCAGCATCGACCACATGGCCGTGCAGAAGCCGGTCGCCGCGCAGCTGGTCTCCGTCGCGAACTCCGAGGACACCAGTGCCAAGGAGCTCTCGCGCATCCTCGCCTCCGACGTCGCCCTCGCCGGCCGGGTGATGAAGCTGGCCAACTCGGCCTACTTCGGCATGCGCGGGCGGGTGACCTCGCTCCAGTTCGCGGTGACCGTCGTCGGCTTCACCACGGTGCGCACGATGGCCACGGTCGCCCTCACCGACCTCGACGACGAGTCGCGGCTGCCCGAGGACTTCTGGGACTTCACCACCCACCTGGCGCTGTCGGCCTCGGCGCTGGCACCGCGCTTCGGCGAGCGGCCGCAGGACGCGCTGTGCCTGGGGCTGCTGGCCCAACTGGGTGCCGCGCTGCTGTTCCACAACGACCACGAGGGCTACACCGAGCTCGTGACGGCCGAGCCGACCTTCCGCGGGCGCAGGGCGGCCGAGACCCGGCGCTACGGGATCGACAGCCTGCGGCTGACCGCGGTCGCGCTGGAGCAGTGGGCGTTCCCGCAGCCCATGACCCTGCCGCTGAAGTACGTCGACGACCTCCGCGCGATGGAGGGGGCGCTGCTGAGGTCCTGCTTCGAGATCGCGGGGCGGCTCACCACCGAGGAGTACGAGACGGAGCCCATCGTCCGCGTCAGCTGCGGGCAGCTCCGCGAGGACGACGTGGTGCCGGTGCTCGACGTCGTCCGCGCCGACGCAGCCGAACTGCGCCGGGCCATGCTCGGCACCGAGTAGGGGACTTCCTGCACCGGACGTCCGGACCGGACGCGGCAGAGCCCCGCCCCCCCCGGAAGGGGAGCGGGGCTCCGTCGTACCTCGTTCAGGCGTACGGGGCGCCCAGCGGGTCCACCGTCGGGTAGCTGCCGACCTTCGCCGCCAGCCGGTCGGCGGCGAAGTCGCCGTCGCCCAGCAGGTGGTCGATGGCGGTGAGCCGGCTGGTGTAGTGACCGACCTTGTACTCGGCGGTCACGCCGATGCCACCGTGCAGCTGGATGGCGTCCTTGCCGATGTGCCGGCCGGTGCGGCTGGTGAGCAGCCGGGCCCGGTCGGCGGCGGTGACGACGTCGCCGTCGGAGAGCTGCACCACCGACGCCCACAGCGCGATGCTGCGGGCCAGCTCCAGGGACACGTACATGTCCGCGGCGCGGAAGTTGAGCGCCTGGAACTTGTTGAGCGTGACGCCGAACTGCTTGCGCGTCTTCAGGTACTCGACGGTGGTGCGGAGTGCCGTGTCCATGGCGCCGACGGCCTCGTGGCTGTAGGCGATCCGGGTCACGGCCAGCGCACGCTCGATGGCCTCGGTCCGGTCGCCGCCGGTGCCCAGCTGGGTGGCCGGGGTGCCGTCGAAGCGGACGTTCGCCGAGCGGGTGCCGTCGTGGTTGCGGTAGCCGGTGCGGCTGAGGCCGGACGCGTCGCCGGTCACGACGAACAGCCCGGTGCCGCCGCCGGGGAGCGCGGCCGAGACGACGAGGACGTCGGCGCGGGCGCCGTGCGGCACCGGCTCCTTGACGCCGCTCAGCGTCCAGCTGCCGCCGTTCTCGGTGGCGGTGACCGCCGAGGCGGTGGGCACCCAGCGCGCGCCGATCTCGGCGTGCGCGAAGGTCGGCACCGAGGTGCCGCCGGCGATGGCCCCGAGGAGCTCGCCCTTCTGCTCGTCGGTGCCGACGGCGTCGATCAGCCCGCCGGCCAGGACGACCGCCTCGATGAACGGCTCGGGTGCCAGGACCCGCCCGATCTCCTCGGCGACGATCGCCACCTCGACCGGACCCGCGTCCATGCCGCCGTGCTCCTCGGCGAAGGGCAGACCCAGCAGGCCCATCTCGGCAAGCTGCGTCCAGACCTTCTCGTCGAAGCCCGGGTCGTTCTTGGTGACCTTGCGGCGCACCTCGCTGTCGCCGTAGGCGCGCGCCAGCAGCGCCGCGACGGCCTCGCGCAGGTCGTTCTGCTCGCTGTCGTAGGTGAAGTCCATGGCTATCTCACAACCCCAGGATCGTGCCGCTGATGATGACGCGCTGCACCTCGTTGGAGCCTCCGTAGATGGAGACCTTCCGGTAGTTGAGGTACTCGGGGGCTGCGACCCGGGCCCAGTCGGGCACGTCGGAACCCTCCTCGCCGAACGAGGCCACCGACAGCGGGCCGGCGATGTCGACGATCAGCTCGGTCACCTCCTGCTGCAGGACCGAGCCCTTGAGCTTGAGCACCGAGGACGCGGGGTGCGGCTTGCCGTCGGCCGAGTTCGCGACCACGCGCAGCGCGGTCAGCTCCAGGGCGACGAGCTCGTTCTCGATCTCGGCGATGCGGGAGGAGTAGCGCGGGTCCTCCAGCAGCGGCCGGCCGTTGTAGGTGGTCTCGCGAGCGAGCTCCTTGGCCAGCGCGAGCATGCCCTTGGTACCGCCGACGCGGGCGATGCCGACGCGCTCGTTGCCGAGCAGGAACTTGGCCTGGTCCCAGCCCTTGTTGACCTCGCCGATGAGGTTCTCCGACGGGACGCGGACGTCCTCGAAGAAGACCTCGTTGACCTCGAAGCCGCCGTCGAGCAGCTCGATCGGGCGCAGGGTCACGCCCGGGGTGTCCATCGGGAAGACCAGCATCGAGATGCCGCGCTGCTTCTTCTCCGCCGTCGGGTCCGTGCGGCACAGGCAGAAGATCCAGTCGGCGTACTGCCCCATGGTCGTCCAGGTCTTCTGGCCGTTGACGACCCACTCGTCGCCGTCCTGGACGGCGGTGGTGCGCAGCGAGGCCAGGTCGGAGCCGGCGTCGGGCTCGGAGAAGCCCTGGCACCACCAGATGTCGAGGTTGGCCGTCTTCGCCAGGAAGCGGTCCTTCTGCTCCTGGCTGCCGAACTGGGCCAGCACCGGGCCGATCATGCTGGTGTTGAACGCCAGCGGCTCGGGCACGTGGGCCAGCTGCATCTCCTCGCGCCAGATGTGGCGCTGCAGCGGCGTCCAGTCGCGGCCGCCGTACTCGACCGGCCAGTGCGGCACGGCCAGCCCGGCAGCGTTCAGGATCTGCTGGGTGGTGACGAAGTCGTCCTTGCCGGCGTGGCGGCGCGCGGCCACCTTGTCACGGATCTCCTGCGGCACCTGGGTGGTGAAGAAGGTCCGCATCTCCTCCCGGAATGCCTGCATCTCCGGGGACAGCTGCAGCTGCATCGGTCCTCATTCCTGACCGCAGTCGCGCTGCGGTCTCGACGTGTAGGTGCGACGATCCCACATCCTCGAACGGCATTCGGTTCGCCCCTCCCGTTACGGACCTGCTCCACGGGGCAAGCTCGCGGGGTGCCCGCCCTGTCCTCCCGCACCCTTCCCCTGCTGAGCGCCTCGGTCTCCACGCCCGGCTACGACCGCGGGAAGGTCCGGGTCGGCATCGTGCACCTGGGCGTCGGGGGCTTCCACCGCTCGCACCAGGCGATGTACCTCGACCGGCTCATGGAGGACGGCCGGGCGCTGGACTGGGGGATCTGCGGCGTCGGCGTCCTGCCGGGTGACCGGCGGATGGCCGAGGTGATGGCGGCGCAGGACTGCCTCTACACGCTGGTCGTCACCCATCCCGACGGGTTCCTCTCCGCCCGGGTGGTCGGCTCCGTCGTCGAGTACCTGCTCGCTCCCGACGACCCCGAGGCCGTCGTCGAGCGGATGGCCGACCCCGCCGTCCGCATCGTGTCGCTGACCGTGACCGAGGGCGGCTACAACGTCTCGCCGGTCACCGGCGCGTTCGAGGGCGCCGATCCCGGGATCGTCGCGGACCTGCGGCCCGGGGCGGTGCCACGGACCAGCTTCGGTCTGGTCACCGAGGCGCTGGTGCGCCGGAGGCGGCGGGGCATCGCGCCGTTCACCGTCATGTCCTGCGACAACATCCCCGGCAACGGCGAGGTGGCCCGCCGGAGCTTCGCCGCCTTCGCGGGCCTGCGGGATCCCGGGCTGGGGCAGTGGGTCGACCGCGAAGTGGCGTTCCCGAACTCGATGGTCGACCGGATCACCCCGGCCACCACCGACGTGCACCGCACCGAGCTGCGCCGGCGGTTCGGCGTGGCCGACGGCTGGCCGGTGGTCTGCGAGCCCTGGACGCAGTGGGTCCTCGAGGACCGGTTCGCCTGCGGACGGCCTCCGCTCGAGGAAGCCGGCGTGCAGGTCGTCGAGGACGTCGAGCCCTACGAGCTGATGAAGCTGCGGCTGCTCAACGGCAGCCACCAGGCGATGGGCTACCTGGGCACGCTCGCGGGCTACACCTTCATGCACGACGTCTGCCAGGACCCGTTGTTCCGCCGGTTCCTGCACGGCTACCTGGACCGCGAGGCGACGCCCACCCTGGCCCCGGTGCCCGGCATCGACCTGGACTCGTACAAGGCCGACCTGATCGGCCGGTTCTCCAACCCGAACATGCGCGACACGCTCGCCCGGCTGTGCGCGGAGAGCTCCGACCGGATCCCGAAGTTCCTGCTGCCGGTGCTGCGCGCCAACCTCGCGTCCGGCGGCGAGATCGGCTGCTCGGTGGCCGTGCTGGCCGGCTGGGCGCGGTACGCGGAAGGGATCGGTGAGGACGGCGCGCCGATCGAGGTGGTCGACCCGCTGCGGGACCGGCTCGCGGCCGCCGCCCGACGGCAGGACGAGGACCCGCTGGCGTTCGTCTCCGACCGGGAGCTGTTCGGGGACCTCGTCGACGACACCCGGTTCGCCGACACCTACCGCCGGACCCTCGGCCTGGTGCGCGGCCAGGGGACCCGGGCGGCCCTGGAGCAGGTGCTCAGCGCAGGCGGACGGTGAGGCGCACCCGGACGCCGGAGTCGCCGGCGGTGTAGATGTCGACGTGGTCGCACAGCTGCCGGGCGAGCCACAGGCCCATGCCGCCTCGGGAGAGGTCGTCGCCGTGCGCCGGGCCGTACCCGGCGAACGGGTCGTCCCAGCCGGGGCCGCCGTCGCCGATGGTGCAGACGATGCGGTCCTCGGCCGTCCACAACCGCAGGCTCACGGGGGGCAGGCCGTGCCGCACGGCGTTGGACACCATCTCGTCCACGGCCAGCAGGAAGTCCTCGACGAGGTCGCCGTCGGCGCCGGTGCTGGACAGCTCGCCGGCGACGGCATGCCGGAGGCCCACGAAGTCGGAGACGTCCGGTGCGGCGAGCCGGGGCGGAGTGGCCTCGAGCGGCTCGTCCGGCACCGGCAGGTTGCGCAGGTACTCGGCGGGTTCGACGAAGGCCGGGTTGGCGGCCCGCCCGCCGGGGCCCAGCAGGCACGAGTGGGTGGCGACGGCGGAGTCGAGCAGCGGCGGCGGGAGGCGCTGGGTGTCGAAGACGCACACTCCCCACAGCGGCCAGTCCGCCAGCGCCTCGTTGATCACCGACTCGTAGCGCTGCCACTCCAGCCAGTCCCGCTCCGTGGCGCCGAAGTCGACCTCGCCGACCACGCGGACCCGCTGGACGCCCTCGCCGGAGTACTGCTCGGCGAGCCGGCGGAACGTGGTGATGGCCGTCGGGGTGCGGGACCGGTAGGCGGTGTGCCGGTCCAGCACGTGCAGCAACGGGTGCTCGCCCACCGCCTCCCGCACCAGCCCCGCGACGCGCGGCGTCGTCGCGACGACGGCGGCGTCGCCGCCGGCCAGACCCTCGCGGAGGAACGGTGCCACGACGTGCCGCAGATGGTCGTCGTCCCGGTAGAGGAGCGCATCGTGCGGGAACTCGCGGCCGGTGGACTGGAGACAGCCCGCCAGGCTCGACACACTCACGGATGGAACCCCCGCACACGAGGGGCACGAGCGCCCTGCTGCACCCGTGTCCCGTGGGCGTCCTTACCCGAGCGACCCCGGGTCATGCACCGGCTTCCGGGGCCGTTCGGTCGCCGTTTCGCCGGCGATGCCCCGGGCAGGGGAGCAACGCGACCGACGGAGGGATCCAGCATGGCCATCGCCACCATCAACCCCACCACCGGAGAGACGCTCCGGACCTTCGAGCCGCTCTCGGACACCGCTCTCGAGGAGAAGCTCGCGCGCGCCGCCGTGGCGGCGGCCCGCTACCGGCGCACGTCGCCCGAGCAGCGGGTCGGCTGGCTCCGCGCCGCCGCGGACCTCCTCGACGAGGACACCGACGAGGTCGCCGAGCTGATGACCACGGAGATGGGCAAGACCCTCGCCTCGGCGAAGGCGGAGGTGGGCAAGTGCGCCGCGGCGCTGCGCTGGTACGCCGAGCACGGGCCGGCGCTCCTGGAGCCGCAGCCGCGGGACGCCGAGGCCGTCGGCGCGACCCGTGCGTACGTCGTCCACCAGCCCCTCGGCGTCGTGCTGGCGATCATGCCGTGGAACTTCCCGCTCTGGCAGGCCATGCGGTTCGCCGCCCCCGCGCTCATGGCCGGCAACGTCGGGCTGCTCAAGCACGCCAGCAACGTGCCGCAGACCGCGCTGTACATGGAGGAGCTGTTCCGCCGGGCCGGTTTCCCCGGCGACGTCTTCCAGACCCTGCTCATCGGCTCGTCGGCCATCGAGCGGGTGCTGCGCGACGACCGGGTGGCCGCGGCCACGCTCACCGGCAGCGCCCCCGCGGGGCAGTCGGTCGCCTCGATCGCCGGAGACGCCCTGAAGCCGACCGTGCTCGAACTCGGTGGCAGCGACCCGTTCATCGTGATGCCCTCGGCGCACCTGGACCGGGCCGCGGAGGTCGCGGTCACGTCGAGGAACCAGAACAACGGGCAGAGCTGCATCGCCGCCAAGCGCTTCTTCGTCCACCGCGACGTCGCCGACGAGTTCACCCGGCTGTTCGCCGAGAAGATCGCCGCGCTCACGGTGGGCGACCCGATGGACGACGCCACCCAGGTGGGGCCGCTGGCCACCGAGTCCGGGCTCGAGGACGTCGAGGAGTACGTGCAGGACGCCGTCGCCAAGGGCGGCACCGTCGTCGTCGGCGGACAGCGGGTCGACCGGCCCGGTTGGTTCTACGAGCCCACGCTGCTGACCGGGATCACCCCGGAGATGGACCTCTACGCCGAGGAGGTGTTCGGCCCGGTCGCCGCGCTGTTCCAGGTCGACTCGCTCGAGGAGGCCATCGAGATCGCCAACAGCCACCCCTACGGCCTGGGCAGCAACCTCTGGAGCGAGGACGAGGACGAGCGCGCGCAGTTCGTCCGCGACATCGCCTCCGGCATGGCGTTCATCAACGGCATGACCACCAGCTACCCGGAACTGCCCTTCGGCGGGGTCAAGCAGAGCGGCTACGGCCGCGAGCTCACCGAGCTCGGCATGCGCGAGTTCATGAACGCCAAGACCGTGTGGATCGGGCCCCCGGGCAGCGAGCAGGGCGAGGGCAGGACCGCGGAGGCCGCGGCGGAGTGACCCGTCCGGCGGTCAGCTCTCGACCGCCGGACGGGTGCCGCCGGGATCGGGCGTCGGAGGTGCGCCTCCGTCGTCCGCGGGCTCGGCAGGACGGGGACGTCGCTGGCGCGGCAGCTCGGGGGACGCCGGGCGGTCCTGCCGCCGCCGACCAGCGGTCGTGCCTCCCGGGCGCTGCTGGGCGGAACCACGACCGCCGTGCGGCTGGCCGCCCCCGGGCCGGCTCCGACCGCCGAGGCCGAGCAGCCGCTGCAGCACCTCGCCGGGCACGCCGGGAGCCCTGAGGTTCGCCTCCACGAAACTCCGCACGGGCGGGCGCGCGAGCGCGGCCCTGCGCACGGCGGCGAGCGCGGCCGGGTCCACCCGGTGGCCCGCCGTGATCCCCGACCACCAGGTGCGCACGAGCGCCTCGAGCACCTGGAGCGCCAGGTTGTGGCTCGCGCGCAGCAGCCGCGGCGTCGCGGTGCTCAGGATCTCGCCGGCGATCGTCGTCCGGGCGGGGTCGGGCTCGGCCACCGTGCCGGGGAGCCACCACAGGCCGTGCAGGGAGAGCTCCAGCGCGGTCCGGTGGTAGGCCAGCAGGGTGGCGCGGGCGTCGTCAGCGGCCACCTCGGGCAGCATGCCGAGCGCCTCCGCGGCGCGGGCCGCGACGCCGTCCTGGCCGGAGTCGGCCGGCGGCCCCTGGTTGACCCACCGGTGCAGCGCGGCCATGGCCTGGTCGAGCGCCGGAGCGGGCAGGAGGGACAGCAGGCCGGGCAGGGCGTCGGTCGCCGTCTCCGCCGCGGCGCCCCACGTCCATCCGTGCACGGTGTGGGGGTCGGCGGTGGGCAGTCCCAGCGGGGTGTCCTCTCCTGCGGCGGCCATGGAGGCGCGCACGGTGACGAGTGCGGGAACGATGCCCGCCACCCACTCCGGGGGGATCTGCTCCCGCAGCGGTCGGTTGCCGGCCTCCTGGGACCACAGCAACCAGGCGGGCCCGAACACACCGCCGGCGGTGAGCAGCAGGGGCACCGCGGGAGCCGCGACCGTGCGCGCGGCCGCGGCGTCCAGCGCCTCCACGCGGTGGATGAGGAACGCGGTGCGCCGCCGCAGGATCTCGCTGGGCTCGCTCACGAGGGCGCCCGTGCGCGCGCCGTCCACGAGGCGGGCGAAGAGCTCCTCGATCCTGCCGTCCAGGGGATCGGCCAGGCGCGGATCGCGCATCACGGCGGCCGTGCGGATCTCGGTCACCAGCAGCACGAGCGCGCGCTGGCGGGCGTCGTGCAGCGCGGCGTCGTCCTCACCCGGTGGTTTGAGGAGCGGAGCGACAGCGGCGTCCAGCGCCGGGATGAGGGCCGGAGCACACCGGTCGAGCAGCAGGTCGTCCGGCAGTTGCGTGACGCGGTCGACCAGGTCGTCGAGGTCGTCGGCGTCCATCCGCGGCAGGTTGCGGACCGTCTCGGCGAGCAGCACGCCCCGGGCCTCGTCGGCCGCCGGGTGGCCGATCCACACCGCCAGGACCGCCGCCCGCAGCAGGGCCTTGCTGTGCTCGGAACCGACCGCGGCGGCGACGGCGGTGACGAGGGGCTTGCTGCGCAGCCGGTGCTCCTCGGCGTCCGAGAGCGCCAGGGCGGCCGCCGCCTCGGCGATGGTCCGCGCCGAGTCGGTGACGCGGCCGGACGCGGTGAGGGCGGTGTACCGGGCCAGCAGGAGGGTGAAGCCGCCGGGGTCGAGGCGGCCGCGCGCCCTCGCCCAGGCGGTGGCGGCCGGGCCGGTGGGCAGGTGGACGAAGTCGACGCGCCGCTCGATGCTCCGCATGGCGGCGGCCAGCCGGTCCTGGGGAACCTCGGCGTCCTCGGCGAACTCCGCCAGGAGCATCGCCAGCAGCGGCAGCTCCTCGTCGCCGCGCAGCCCGGCGATCGCGACGATGCCGTCGACCGTCTCGTCCCGGAGCGTGTCGGAGCTGCCCCCGCGCACGACCGCGCTCCACACGCGGATGAGCTCGTGCACGGCGCGGCGGTGCAGGGAGAACTCGGCCGGCGGCAGGGACCGCGCCGCCTCCGAGAGGACGGCGACGCCCTCGCGCGCGAGGTCGCGGTCGAGGACCACCTCCTGGCAGACCAGCCCCAGCTCGTCCAGGGCCAGCTCGACGACGTCGTGGACGTCCGTGCGGGCGGCGATCGTGGCGAGCCCGGCCATGCGGTAGCGGACGGCCCGCCGGTCGCCGGACTGGAACTCGCTGCGGGCCAGGTCCCGGAGGTCCTTCACCAGGGCGCACCGGCTGCGCAGGTCCTCGGGCGAGGGGTCGCGCCGCGCCGGCCGGCTGGCCCGGGCGACGGCGAGCAGCGTGCTCTCCCTCGGGTGGAGGCGGCCGGCCAGCACCATGAACAGCGCGGGCGTCATGAGCGTCGTCAGCACGAGGAGGCCGAGGCCCGCGCCGAGGCCGGCCGGACTGCCCAGCCAGCCCCACGGGGTGACGAGGCTGAACAGCGGCACCAGGAAGGCGGCCAGCCACGCCACGGCGTAGCAGCCGACGACCCACCGGCTGAGGCCGCGCAGCATGATCTGCCCGCCGTCGAGGCGGGTGACCGGTCGGCCGGTCGCCACCGCCGCCAGGACCGCGGGGACGATGCCGGCCAGCGCCATCAGCCCGCCGGCGGAGACGCCGTGGTAGTCCGGCGGTGCCTGACTCGGGAAGGCCCAGACGACGAGCCCGGTCGTCGCGCCGGCGAGGACGGCGACGGCGATGAACAGGGCGGCGGACGGGCTGATGCGCCGAGCCACGTGCCGGACCTCGTGCTCGGTGAAGAGCCGGGCGTCGACGCGGACGTCCTCGACGGTGATCTCCGGCGGGGCCTCGAGGGCCTCGGCGCGCGATTCCTCGTCGTCGGTGTCGGCTGCCGCGTGCTCGGGTGCGATCCCCCGGGTCATGGACGTCCCTCCTGGCCCCCGGAGTTCGGGAACCAGTGCGTCCATCGGCAGTCCGCGGCGTGGGTCTGACCACCCCCCACCGAGGGGGGAGACGGCGGCCCGGAACCGTTCACCGGAGGGTCCCGGACGCCGAGGAATCGGGGTGCCGTCCACCGTGCCGCCGCCGCACCGTCGACGGGCCGCGTCCCCCGACGAGGCCCTGGCGCTGGCCCGTGCTCTCGGCACGACGGCGCCACTGCGCCGCTCCGACGTCGCCGCGCTCCTCGACCCCCGCGGGCACCGTTTCCAGCGACTCGAGTGGCTCGGCGACTCGCTGCTCGACCACGTCACCGCCCACCACCGGGTGCTCGTCGTCGAGGACGGCGGGGAGTGCTGCGCCGGGCGCAGCCACGCCGGCCTCGTCTCCGACCGCGATCTGGCGGCCTCCGTCGAGGACGCCGGGGTGCTGCACCTGCTCGACTGGCGGCCCGGCGTGCGTCGCCGGGCCGACCTCGTCGAGGCCTGCGTCGCCGCGGCGTGGCTGGCCGGCGGGTGGGCGGATGCGCTGGCCGCCGCGGCCACGCTGGTCCACGCGGCGTTCGCCCGGGACCGGGACCGCCTGCTGCGGGGCGGCGCGCCGCACCGCCCGGAACCGCCGTGCTCGTCGGACGACTTCCGGCGCGCCGCGACCCTGGGGAGCTTCACCCTGGAGGCGGCGGCCAGCGTGCACCTCGTGGCCGTCGACGCGGGCGACGAGGGGGAGCTCTCCGCCCGGCGGCACCCGCTGCTCGCCGGACGGCGGCTCGTGCGCGAGGCCGGCGTCCGGCCCCCGTGCGGCCCCACCTCCTCCGGCCATCACCTCGACCACGTCCAGGCCCTCGTCGGGATGGCACAGCTGCGCGACGGTGCCGTGGCCGCCGTCGCCACCGCTTCCGGTGTGCTCGGGCTCGGGTCGACGGCGTCGGGGACAGTGGAGGCGTGTTCGACGTCGACTGGATGGGGCTCCTGACCCGGGAGGTCCTGCGCGAGCGGACCCCGGCGCTGATCGCCGAGGCCTGTGCCTGGGCGGTGGGGCTCTCCGACCGACCGCACCTGCGGCTGCGGGCCGGCGTGCCGCAGCCCAGCGGGCCGACGCTGGGGGAGCGGGCAGCCGGCGGGCTGCCCCTGAGCAGCGACGACGACGGCCGGCTCGACCTCGGCGACGCGGTGCCGGGGAGCTTCCAGGACGCGCTCAACGCCCTGGCCCCCGACGGGACGGTGCACGCCGAGCGGTTCGACGACGAGGTGCTCGTGCCGTTCGTGCACGCCACCTGCGTGACGGCGGCCGAGCGCGCCCGCACCGACCGCCCGGCGGCGTGGGCCGAGCTCGCCGACGACGTCGGTGAGGACGCCGGCGACCTGGCCGCGGTCGTGCGCGCGGGGGAGTGGGAGGCGCCGCTCCGGATCGCCGCCGAGCACCTCGTCCTCGCCGCGCTCGGGGCCCAGCCGCTGCTGGAGGTGGAGACCGAGGGGTTGCCGCTCTCGCTGGTGCGTGCGGCCGAGACCGCCACCCGCGCCGCCGTGCCGGTGCCGGAGGTGCCCGCGCCCGACGACGGCCTCGCCGGCGCGCTGTTCCTGGCCCGCGCGGCGCTCGAGGCGTCCGGCTGCACCGTCCCGGTGCCGCCGACCGAGGCCGACCTGCTGCTCGCGGCCCTGGCCGACACGGGGCTGGAACCGGACGAGCTGCCCACGGTCCTGCCGCACCTGCCGGTGGAGGAGAGCACCATCACGCGGATCACCGCGACCCTGTCCGACGGCTGAACTCCGGCGACCGGGCACTCCACGCGATCGTCATGTGCCGGCGCACGTCCCGCGGGTAGGACCTGCGACGGCGCGAGCCCCCGGCGGGCGGAACCGCCGCCGGGCCGGACCGATCCCTGGAGGAAGCCGTGACCGTCGCAGCCCAGATGCTGGCCACCTACCCGAAGGACCTCGGAGGTGTCGACCGGGATGCGCTGACCGCGTGCATCGAGGCGTGCGTCGAGTGCGCCCAGGCGTGCACCGCCTGCGCCGACGCGTGCCTCAGCGAGGACATGGTGGCCGAGCTGAGGACCTGCATCCGCACCAACCTCGACTGCGCGGACGTCTGCGAGGCCACCGGCCGGGTGCTGTCCCGGCACACCGGCTACGACGCGAACCTCACGCGGGCCGTGCTCGAGGCCTGCGCCGCCGCGTGCAGGGCCTGCGGCGACGAGTGCGGCCGGCACGCCGAGATGCACGAGCACTGCCGGATCTGCGCCGAGGCGTGCCGCCGCTGCGAGCAGGCCTGCCGTGCGCTGATCGACGCCCTGGGCTGACCCGCGCCGGTCACCCCGCCGGCCGGGCGAGCGCTGCCCGGACCTCGTCATCGGTCGTGGCCCGGAACTTCGCGTAGCCCCGGCCGACCGCGGAGAACGACCCGGGTGCCCACAGGCACACGACCTCGTCGACCTCTCCGGTGAAGGACGCGCACGCGGCGGGGGAGCCCACGGGTACGGCCACGACCAGCCGAGCCGGAGCCTGCCGGCGGACCGCCGCCACCGCTGCCCGCATGGTCGAACCGGTCGCCAGTCCGTCGTCGACCACCACGACCGGCCGTCCGGACAGCGCGGGGGGCGGCCGGCCCTGCTGGTAGGCGGCCTCACGGCGGCGCAGCTCCCCGAGCTCTCGGGCACGCACGCGGTCGAAGGTGCCGTCGTCGACGTGCAGCGCGGCCAGGACGCGCTCGTCGCGCACCGTCTCGACGTCGTCCCCCACGGCGGCGACGGCCCCCATGGCCAGCTCCGGCTGCCAGGGCACGCCCACCTTCCGGACGACGACGACGTCCAGGACGCCGCCCAGCGCGCGGGCGACCTCGGCGGCGACGACCACCCCGCCGCGGGGCAGGCCCAGCACCACGAGGTCCGGACCGGCCAGCTCCGCGAGGCGCGCGGCGAGCGCACGCCCGGCGTCGACGCGGTCGCGGAACGGTGTGCCGGCCATGACTCCTCCGGTTGGACGGCGGGCGCGGCGTCCCCTGTCCTACCCCTCGGCGGCGGTCCTCACAGCTGGGCGGCGACCAGTGGCTCGAGCAGCAGCTCGGGCTTGTTCTGCTGGAGCACCCGCAGCCCCCACTTGTCGGGGAACACCGCCAGCAGCTCGCCGTCGCCGCGGCGCAGGATCTCGGCGTTGCGCGCCGCGGCGAGGATGCCGGGCGCGGACGCCTCGTCGGTGCGCAGCGCGAGGCTGTACGGCAGCCGGTCGAGGTCGACCGGAGCGCCGAACTCGTGCTCCATCCGGTGGGTGGCCACCTCGAACTGCATGGGCCCGACGACAGCGAGGACCGGCGCCCCGTCGCCCCGTCGGTCGGACGTCAGCACCTGCACCACGCCCTCGCTGTCGAGCTGCGCGATGCCCTTGCGGAACTGCTTGTGCTTGGCGGCGTCCCGGCCCCGGCACACCGCGAAGTGCTCGGGCGCGAAGGTGGTCAGCGGGGGGAACTGCACCGGCTGCTCGCCGTACAGGGTGTCGCCGACGCCGAGCGCGTTCGCGTTCACCAGACCGACGACGTCGCCGGGGTAGGCGACGTCGATGCTCTCCCGGTCGCGGCCGAACACGTGCTGGGCGTACTTCGTCGCGAAGGGGCGGCCGGTGCGGGCGTGGGTCACGACCATGCCGCGCTCGAAGACGCCGGAGCAGATCCGGATGAAGGCCAGCCGGTCGCGGTGGGCGGTGTCCATGCCGGCCTGCACCTTGAACACGAACGCGCTGAACGGATCGGTGAGCTCGCGGACCGCGCCGTCGGCCGTCGGCATGCCGGTCGGCGCGGGGGCGAGGTCGACGAGGGTGTCCAGCAGCGCGCCGACGCCGAAGTTGGAGACCGCGGAGGCGAACAGCACCGGCGTCGTCACGCCGTCCAGGAAGAGCGACTGCTCGTGGTCCTGGCCGCTGGCCTCCAGGAGCTCGACCTCCTCCACCGCCTGCTGCCAGGCGTCGCCCTCGCGGGCCAGGGCGGCCTCGGCCGGCAGCGTCTCCTCGGGGGCGATCGTCGCACCGCCGGCCGTCCGGGTGAACCGGCGGTAGGAGCCGTCGGCGCGGTCCAGCACCCCGCGGAAGTCGCCGGCAGTGCCCACCGGCCAGGTCAGCGGCGTCGGCGTCAGGCCGGTGCGCTCGTGAATCTCGTCCATGAGCTCCAGGGCGTCCTTGCCCGGGCGGTCCCACTTGTTGATGACGGTGAGCACCGGGATGCCGCGGTGCCGGCAGACGGCGAACAGCTTCATCGTCTGCGCCTCGAGGCCCTTGGCGGCGTCGACGAGCATCACCGCGGCGTCCACGGCGGTCAGCACGCGGTAGGTGTCCTCGGAGAAGTCCGAGTGGCCGGGGGTGTCGAGCAGGTTCACCACCGCGTCGCGGTACTCGAACTGCAGCGCGGCCGAGGTGATGGAGATGCCGCGCTGCTTCTCGATGTCCATCCAGTCCGACACCGTGCCGCGCCGGCCCGCCTTGCCGTGCACCGCGCCGGCCTGCCCGATGACCCGGGCGTGCAGGGCGAGGGCCTCGGTGAGCGTGGACTTGCCGGCATCGGGGTGGCTGATGACGGCGAACGTGCGGCGGCGCCCGGCCTCGGCGAGGGCCGCCTTCGCCGACGCGCCGGCGGCCCGCTCGTCGACCGCGCTCATCGCGGCGCCGTCCGGGCGGCGCGGAACAGGGCGGGATCAGCAGTGGGCACGAGTCGACAGTATCCGCGCTCGGCGGCGGTCCCGGCTGCGTCGTCGGTCACGCGCGACGGCGTCCCTGCCGCATGATCATGGCGTGGTGGATGTCGACTGGCACCGGCGAGCCCGGATGGCCGCCCTGCTGGGCGTACCGGCCGGGGCCCTCCTCGTCGCCGACGTCGTCGTGGGCAACTGGTGGTCGGCCGCTGCCATGGTGGCGACGGTCATCTCGCTCACCATCGCCTGGCGCGACGCCCGGAGGCGCGACCGGGAGCACCGCGCTGCCTTCGAGCAGCGCCTCGATCGCGCCCGCAGGACGGCAGCAGCCGACCCTGAGCGCGGCACCTGAGGGGATGAGCTCGGTCCTTCTCCGCGGACGTGGCGGCCCGAGGTGCATCCGGACATGGTCCCGAGATCACGATCCAGCGCCCGTCGTCCGCAGACGGCCTCCGGGGGCGGTGTCTCCCCTACCGTTGCCGCCATGACCCGGACCGGGCGGCCTGCGGCGCTGTTCCTCGGTGGCCTCCTGCTCGCCGGATGCGCCGAAGCGGCCGGCAGCGCGCCGGCGCCGGAACCCGTGGAAGCCGAGCGGTACGCCGTCAGCACGACGGTCCTGGAGTCTCCGGGCCACGGGCCGCAGCTGTGCCTGGGCGGGGTCGAGCAGTCACTGCCACCGCAGTGCGGCGGCCCGGACGTCGTCGGGTTCGAGTGGGCCGATGTGGACGACGAGGAGTCGGCGAACGGCACCATCTGGGGCGACTACGGGCTCGTCGGCACGTGGGACGGGGACCGGTTCACGCTGACCGAGCCACCCGGCGATCCGGACTCGGTGCCCCGGCCGGACGGATTGCCGGACTCCGACTTCTCCACGCCCTGTGACCCGCCCGAGGGTGGCTGGGCGCCGGTCGACGAGCGCCTGATGTCGACGGAGGCCTGGAGCGCAGCTACGACCTATGCCGATGAGCAACCGGATCTCGGCGCCATCTGGCTCGACCAGGATGCCGCGTGGACCGGCGCCGGACCGGACGACGTCGACGCGGGGGTGCTGACGTTCAGCTTCACCGGCGATCTCGACCGGCACGAAGCACAACTCCGGCAGCGCTACGGCGGGCCTATCTGCGTGGTGGCGGCACCGCAGACGGCCGCGAAGCTCCAGATGCTGCAGGCAGCCGTGCGCGACGCACTTCCGGGCTCCGCACTCACCATCAGCGCCGATGGCATCCGGGGAGTGGTCGAGGTGTGGGTGCCGGTCGTCGACGACGAGATCGTCCAGGGGATCGCGGCCATCGACCCCGAGGGCCTGGTGCGGGCCCACGCGATCCTCGTCCGAGTCGACTGACGCTCCGGCAGAGGTCTGCGAGAAGGGGCTTGCACCCCCTCCGCCGTCGCCGCCCAGCGCATGTCCTCGGCCCGTCGATGTCGCGCGGTCTCACCGGCACGTGTCCTCGAGCGGCCCACCGGGGGACGCGCCGCCGGCCGCCGGAGTTCCCGGGGGACCCCGGTGCGACGTGCGCTGGTGTCCGGCAGAACCGAGCCGCCGTACGAGAGACCGTTGTGTGGCTGCCCGCGAGGCAACGCGCAGGCGCATGAGCAGGGGCAGAGGGCGCCGCAGGGGCCCTTGCCGCGCGGGTCGCCCGGGGCCAGGGTGGGCCCATGACCCGGAGCGCGGTCGGCGGAGCGGTGCACCACCCCTGGTTCGCGCGGCTGTGGGTGCGGATCGCCGCGGCGGCGGAGGAGCACGGTGCGGCCGAGCACCGCGCGCGGCTGCTGACCGGGATCGCGGGACGGGTCGTCGAGATCGGGGCCGGCACCGGGGTCAACTTCGCGCACTACCCGGCGACGGTCGACGACGTGCTCGCCGTCGAGCCGGAGCCGCTCCTGCGGGGACTGGCGGCCCGGGCAGCGGAGCGGGCCACAGTGCGCGTGGTCGTGGCCGACGGGGTCGCCGAGCGGATCCCGGCCGAGGACGGCGCCTTCGACGCCGCCGTCGCCTCCCTGGTGCTGTGCAGCGTCCCCGACCAGGCCCCGGCCCTCGCCGAGCTGCGACGGGTGCTCCGGCCCGGAGGGCGGCTGCACTTCTGGGAGCACGTCCGGGCCGACGGGGCCGGGTTCGCGCGCGTGCAGGCGCTGCTCGACCGGACGGTGTGGCCCAGGCTCGGCGGCGGCTGCCACACCTCCCGCGACACGGCGGCCGCCATCACCGCCGCCGGTTTCACCCTCGAGCGCGTCGAGCGCTTCCGGTTCCCCGCCGGCCGGGTGCCCTCACCCACCGCCCCGCAGATCCTCGGCACCGCCCTGCGCGACGGCTGAGAGCGGTCAGACCTCCTCGACGGGGAACGTGCGCGTCGGGGAGACGAACTCGTCCTGGGCCTCGACGAGCAGGATCTCCCGCGAGCCCGCCGCCTCCGTCCGGGCCAGAAGCCCGAACACCGACGCGGCAGCCGCACCCAGCGCCTGGGCCGAGGAGCGGGTCTCCAGCCAGTGCGCGAGGAAGAGGGCGGCGATGGCGTCGCCGGCGCCGTTGACCGAGACGTCCAGCTTCGGCGTGCGGACCCGGTGGTGCCGCCCGCCCTCCGAGGCCAGCAGGTCCACGGAGTCGGCGGGGGTGTCCTCGGCGTCCAGCGACGTCGTGAGCACCACGCGCGGTCCCAGCGCCTGGACGGCGGCGACGGCGTCCTTCACCGACTCCAGGGACCGGGTCGTGGCCCCGGCGAGCAGGTCGAGCTCGTAGTGGTTGGGGGTGACCAGGTCCGCGGCCGGCACGGCGACCTCGCGCATGAGGTCCTCGATGCCGGGGCGGACGAACACCCCGCGGCCGACGTCGCCGATGACCGGGTCGCAGCAGTAGACGGCGTCCGGGTTCGCGGCCCGGACCCGGGACACTGTCTGGACGACGGCGTGGCCGATGTCCGCCGAGCCCAGGTAGCCCGACAGCACCGCGTCGCAGCGGCCGAGGACGTCGCGGTCGGCGATCCCGTCCACCACCTCCTCGACGGCCTGGCCGTCGAAGACCCGGCCGGTCCACTGGCCGTAGCCGGTGTGGTTGGAGAACTGCACGGTGTGCACCGGCCAGACCTCGACCCCCAGGCGCTGGAGGGGGAACACCGCGGCCGCGTTGCCCACGTGCCCGTAGGCGACGTGGGACTGGATGGAGAGGACGTTCAGCACAGGGGAGAACGTAGACGCCGGCTCAGGCGCTGGCCGACCCGCTGTCCGGGCGGGGCAGCTCCACGTGCGGGCGCGACTGCCACAGCGCCCACTCCGCGCTGACGTCGCCTGCGGTGCGCTGCAGCAGGGGCAGGTGATCCTGCAGGAGCCGCTCGGTGCTGGTCTCCGCGGCGTGCACGGTCACGTTCATGGCGGCCCGCACCGTGCCGGTGCCGTCGCGCACCGGGACCGCCACCGAACGGACCCCGGGGGCCAGTTCCTCGTCGGCCAGCGCCCAGCCGCGGGCGCGCACCTCGGTCAGCTCGTCGCGCAGTCGCTCCGGGCTGCGCCCGATGAAGGGCGGCAGGCCGGCCCGGCTGGTCTCGGCGAGCGCCGCGGTCAGGTCGTCGGGGGAGAGGGCCGCCAGGAGGACCTTGCCCTGCGACGTCTGGACGGCGGGGAACCGCGTGCCCACCTCGACGCGCAGCGCGATGATCTTCGGGACCGACACCCGGGCGACGTACACGATGTCCGACCCGTCCAGTTGCGCCATGGACGAGGACTCGCCGGTGCGCGCCACCAGGGACTCCAGGTGCGGCCGCGCGATGTCCCAGAGCCCCAGCGCGCTGACGTAGGCCATGCCGAGCGTGAGCACCTTGGGGGTGAGCGCGAAGGCGCCGGCGGTGGCCCGCACGTACCCGAGCTCCTCGAGGGTGAGCAGCAGCCGCCGGGCGGTGGGTCGCGCCAGCCCCGCCGCGCCGGCCACCTCGGAGAGGGTCATCGTGGGGGCATCGCGGTCGAAGCAGGCGAGGACGTCGAGCCCTCGGGCTAGCGCCTCGACGAAGTCGGGGCCGGTACCGCGGCCTGCCATGTCGGTCCTTCCCTCGTCGCCTCGCCGTGCGGGATCACGCGATCCCGCACGGTGCAGTGTGCGAGATCGCGCGATCCCGGCGCTGCGTGCCCTCCTCCGGACGGGTGGCTAACGCTCGGTCGCCAGGTGCTCCTCGAAGACGTCCTCGCGAGCGGCCCGCGTGCTGTCGGACTTGTACTCGGTGTACTGGTACGGGTTGTCCAGCATCTGGGCGTCGGGGAGGTCGGGGTTCATGCCCTGTGCCCACGTCTCCTCCCCGAGCGAGGACCGCAGGTGCTCCACGCTGGCCTCGACCTCGCGGCGCACGGCGGTCACGTCGACACCGACCAGCTTGTGCGCGTGCTTCACGACCCGGCCGTCGACGAGCACGGTGTGCACGTCGGCGCGCTGTGCCTGGAAGGCCACGTGGCCGAGGGGGTTGAGCAGCGGGAAGGACACCGGGGAGTCGTCGTTGCGCAGCAGGACGACGTCGGCCTTCATCCCCGGCTGCAGCGAGCCGAGGTCGTCGCGGCCGAGGGCCGTCGCACCGCCGCGGGTGGCCCACTGCACGACGTCGCGGGCTCGCAGCGCGACGTGGGTGACCGTCTCGCCGGACAGGTGGGCCTCGAAGTGCTCGCGGGACCGGTCGGCGCCCAGCGTGCTGCGCATCGCGGAGAACAGGTCGGCGCTCCACCACACGCTGGTGTCCATCGACAGCGACACGGGGATGCCGTGTCGCCGGACCTGCCAGGTGGGCGGGTAGCCCTGCCCGGCGCTCTGCTCGGACTCGGTGGACACCGAGATCGACCCGCCGGTGGCCGCGATCCGGTGGTAGGAGTCGGGCGTCAGCGTGGCGGCGTGGACGTAGACGGTCTCGGGGGTCATGAAGCCGTGCTCGTGCATCAGCCGGATGCCGTCGTCGTTGGTGGCGCCCCAGACGCCGGCGTGCGTGGTGACCGGGAGGTCCAGCTCGCGGGCCACCTCGAACGCGGCCTTCTCGGGGAACGCCGGATCGCCGGTGACGTCGAAGGCCAGCTGGAGGCCGAGCATGTCGTCGGCCGCGGCGCGGTGCCGCTCGAGGAAGGCACGCACGGCCGGGTCGGCGGTCCACTCCCACGGCCCGGCCTGGATGTTGCCGTAGGCGAGCACGAAGCGGCCGGGCACCGAGCGCAGCGCCTCGACGGCGGCCTCGGCGTGGTCGACGCTCTGCAGGCCGTGTGACCAGTCGACGGTGGTGGTCACGCCGGCCTCGAGAGCCTCCAGCGCGGCGAGCCGGTTGCCGGCGGCGACGTCCTCGGGGCGGAAGGTGCGGCCGTGCTCGAGGTAGTACCAGACGAAGTACTGCGTGAGGGTCCAGTCCGCGCCGTAGCCGCGCATCGCGGTCTGCCACATGTGCCGGTGGGTGTCGATCATCCCGGGCATGACGATCCCGCCGCCGGCGTCGATCTCCTGGGTGCCCTCGGGCACCTCGAGGGCCGGGCCGACGGCGGTGATGCGGTCGCCGACCACGAGCACGTCGGCGCCTTCCAGCACGGTGCAGGCGGCGTCCATCGTCAGCACGGTGCCGTTCCGCGGGACCACCGGGCGGCCGTGCTCCGGGGTGGGCTCGGGGTTGCTCATGGTCTCCTCCAGGCGTCGGGCCGCACCTGCGGACGAACGTCCGTCGGCCGGACAGGCGGTGCGATGTGGGTCACCCTGGCTCGCCCGGTCGGCGCTGTCAACAGATCGCCGCGCGCCGTCCGAGAGGCTCCGAGGCTCCGGTTGACAGGTCAGCGGAGCGCGGTCGAGACTCCACCCGTCCGGACGGACAACCGTCCGCGCCCTGCCGTTCGAGGAGGCACCGACCGCTGATGAGCGCCGACGTGGCAGGACCCGCCGGGCAGGTTCCGGCACCCCGGGGGCCACTCTCCGGGCTGCTGGTGGCCGACTTCTCCCGGATCCTCGCCGGTCCGTACAGCACGATGCTGCTCGCCGACCTCGGCGCCGAAGTGGTCAAGGTCGAGGGCCCGGGCGGCGACGACACCCGCACCTGGCAGCCTCCGGTGCGCAAGGGGGTCTCGACCTACTACCTGGGCGCGAACCGCAACAAGCGGTCGATCGCGCTGGACCTCAAGGACCCCGACGACGTGGAGCTGGCCCGGGAGCTCTCCCGCCGCGCCGACGTCCTCGTCGAGAACTTCAAGCCCGGTGGCCTGGCCCGCTTCGGTCTGGACTACGACTCGGTCGCGGCGGTGAACCCGCGGATCGTCTACGCGTCGATCAGCGGGTTCGGCAGCGGCCCCGGCGGTGCGGCGCTGCCCGGCTACGACCTCATCGTGCAGGCGATCTCCGGCTTCATGAGCCTCACCGGCGACCCCGACGGCGAGCCGTACCGCGGCGGAGTCGCGCTGTTCGACGTGATGGCCGGCCTGCACGCCACCATCGGCATCCTCGCCGCGGTCAACCACCGGCACGAGACGGGCACCGGGCAGCACGTCGAGGTCAACCTGCTCTCCTCGGCGCTGTCGGGCCTGGTGAACCAGACCAGCGCCTATGTCGCCGGCGGGGTGGTGCCCTTCCGGATGGGCAACAGCCACCCGAGCCTGTTCCCGTACGAGCCGCTGCCGTGCGCCGACGGCGAGCTGATCATCACCGCGGGGAACGACGGGCAGTTCCGCAAGCTGTGCCAGGTCCTCGGCGTACCCGAGCTGGTCGAGGACCCGCGGTTCCGTCGCAACGAGGACCGCACAGCCAACCGGGAGGCACTGCGGCCGCTGCTGGTGGAGCGGCTGCGCACCCGTACCAAGATGGAGTGGTTCCGCGCCATCATCGGTGCCGGCGTGCCGTGCGGGCCGATCAACACCATCGACCAGGGCGTGGCCTTCGCGGAGGAGATCGGCCTGGACCCCGTGGTCAGCGTCGGGGAGGGCGCGGCCGCGGTCCCGTCGGTCCGCAACCCCATCACGTTCTCGGCCACCGAGGCGCAGTACCGGCTGCCACCGCCGGGGCTCGACGAGCACGGCGCCGAGTTGCGCAGCTGGCTGAGCGCCGCCGAGGAGGAGAGCGCGTGAGCGACCGACCCCATCGCCCGACCGCGGAGTACGCGACGGCGCTCGGTGCCTCGAGCCTGGACTCGATCACGCTGCTCGGCAGCGACCTCGCCCGGGACGTCATGGGCAGCGTCGGCTTCGGCGAGCTCTCGTTCTGGCTGGCCACCCAGCGCCGCCCGAGCCCCGGCGAGACCCGGGTCTTCGAGGCGGTGCTGGCCGCGCTGGCCGACCACGGCTTCACGCCGACGGCGATCGTGACCCGGCTGACCTACCTGTCGGCGCCGGACTCCATCCAGGGCGCGCTGGCCGCCGGCCTGCTCGGCGGTGGTTCGCGCTTCCTCGGGGTGACCGAGGACTGCGGCCGGTTCCTGCACGACGTCCTCACCGGTGTGGACGGTGCCCTGCCCACCGACGACACGGGCTGGGACGCCCTCGCGCTGGAGACGGTGACCGCCCAGCGGGCGGCCGGCCGGTTCGTGCCCGGCCTCGGGCACCACGTGCACAAGCAGGGCGACCCGCGCACCCCCCGGCTGATCGAGATCGCCACCGAGGAGGGGCTGGTCGGCCCGCACCTGGCGCTGTTCTCGGCGATCGGCCGGGTGCACGAGCAGGTCCTGGGCAAGCGGCTGCCGCTCAACGGCGCCGGTGTCTGCGGCGCGGCCCTGGCCGACCTCGGCCTGCCGCGCGAGCTGCTCCGCGGCTTCGCGCTGCTGGCCCGTACCGCCGGCCTGATCGGCCAGCTGGCCGAGGAGCTGCGCCGGCCTGTCGCGAACGACGTCTTCCTGTCGGTGGACCTCAACAACCGGCCGGTCGACCCCGACCCCTACGTGCCGCCGTCGCTGCCGCCGGCCGGCTCCGGAGCCTGAGGACGCCGGGGATGCGCGCCGCCGTCGTGACCACCCCGGGAGAGGTCCCCGAGCTGGCCGAGCACCCGGACCCGGCACCCGTCGCCGGATCGACCGCGGTCCGGGTGACCGCCGCCCCGCTGGTGCCGCTGGACCTGCTGTGCGCCTCGGGGACCTCCTACTTCGGCCGGCCCGCTGTCCCGTACGTGCCCGGGGTGCAGGGGGTCGGGCTGGTCGAGAACTCCCCGCACCTGGCTCCCGGGACGCGGGTCTGGTTCGCCACCAGCGCGGGGATGGCCCCGGGTGACGGCAGCCTGGCCGAGCGCTGCATCGTCGCCCCCGACGACCTCGTGCCGGTCGACGCCGAGCTCGCCGACCCCGCGCTGGCGGCCCTGGGCCTGTCCGCGGTGGCGGCCTGGATGTCGCTGACCTGGCGGGGCGGGCTGCAGGCGGGGGAGCACGTGCTCGTGCTCGGCGCCGGCGGGGCCGTCGGCCAGGTCGCCGTGGGCGCGGCCCGGGTGCTCGGTGCCGGACGGGTGGTCGCGGCCGCGCGGTCGCGGGCCGCGCGGGACCGGGCGCTGGCCGCCGGCGCCGACGAGGTGGTGGCGCTCGACCAGGACACCGCGACGCTGGCCGACCGGTTCCGCGAGGCGCTCGGCGGCCGGCTGGACCTCGTCGTCGACCCGGTGTTCGGCGTCGCGGCGACGGCGGCCGCCCAGGTGCTCTCCGACGGCGGGCGGCTGGTGAACCTGGGCGGCGCGTCCGGCGACACCGCGGAGTTCTCCTCGGCCGCCCTGCGGTCCCGGTCGGCCTCGGTGCTGGGCTACACGAACAACGCGCTGACCCCCGCGCAGCGCCGGAACGCACTGACCACGGTCGCCGGGCACGCGGCCGCCGGCCGGCTGGCCGTCGCGCACGAGGAGGTGCCGCTGGCCGACGTCGCCGCCGCCTGGCACCGCCAGGCCACCGGCGACCCCGGCATCCGGCTGGTGCTCACGCCCTAGCCCGCACGACCCCCGCCGGACCGCGGGGACAGGCAGCGACCGGGATCCGGCCGCGAGGACAGCAGGAGGACACCGTGCAGCTGGTCACCGAGGACAACATCACCGACCTGGCGGTCGAGCGCTGGGCGACGGCCGGCGATCCGCGGCTCGCCGAGGTCATGACGGTGCTCGTCCGCCACCTGCACGACTTCGCCCGCGAGGTCCGGCTCACCGAGGCCGAGTGGATGACCGCCATGCAGTGGCTGACCCGCACCGGGCAGATCAGCGACGAGAAGCGGGAGGAGTTCATCCTCGCCTCGGACGTCCTCGGCCTGTCGATGCTGGTCGTGCAGATGAACCACCGGCTCGACCCGCGGGCGACGCCCGCGACGGTGCTCGGCCCCTTCTTCATCGAGAACTCACCGCAGCTGCCTCACGGCGGCGACATGTCCGACGGGCTCGACGGCGTCCCCCTGTACGTGCACGGCACCGTCCGCGACCTCGACGGCGCACCGGTGGCCGGGGCGACGTTCGACGTCTGGCAGGCCGACGACGAGGGCGTCTACGAGGCCCAGCTCGGGGAGGTCGACGAGGCGCGGCTGCGGGGCAAGTACACGACCCGCGAGGACGGCGGCTACTGCGTGCGCTCCATCGCCCCGAAGGGCTACACGATCCCCATGGACGGCCCGGTGGGGGAGCTGATCTCGCGCACCGCGATCAGCCACTTCCGCCCGGCGCACATCCACTTCCTGCTCGCCGTCCCCGGGTACACGCCGCTGATCACCCACCTGTTCCAGGAGGGAGCCGAGTACCTCGACAGCGACGTCGTCTTCGGGACCAAGCAGGAGCTGGTCGTCCGCTTCGACGAGCGGCAGCCCGGGCCCACCCCGGACGGTGGGCGCAGCGACGTGCCGTGGGTCGAGGCGCGCTACGACTTCGTGCTGGAGCGCCAGGCCTGACGGCGCCCCGGGCCAGGGCTTCGCCGGGGGGACGGGGTGGGCAGGGCTGAACCGATCGGGGGCCGCGCGCGAATGCTGTCGACGGCGTGCCCACCGACGACGAGGAGAAGCCGTGCGACCCCCCGCAGGGACTGGTGTGCTGCCGGTGCGCGCTCCGACCGCCGGCCAGGGGCGCCCGCCGGATACCGTGGCGATCATGGACGAACCGGCACGCCGGCCGGACAACCCGGCCGCCGCGGTGCTGTTCGCCCGCATCCGCACGGGGGACCAGCTGGCCGTCGCCGAGCTCTACGAGCTCCTGGGCCGGCCGGCGTTCGCGCTCGCCCGCCGCATCCTGCTCGACGACGGGCTCGCCGAGGACGTCGTCCAGGAGGTCTTCCTGTCCGTGTGGCGCAACCCGGCGGCCTTCGACGAGCGGCGCGCGAGCGTCTCCTCCTGGCTGCTGGCGATGGTGCACCACAAGGCGGTCGACGCCGTGCGGCGCGAGGAAGGGCACCGGCGGCGCGGCCGCCGGGCGGAGGACGACATGGCGCTGAGCGCACCGACCGCGACGCGGGACACCGAGGAGCAGGCCGTCGACCGGATGGTCTCCCAGCAGGTCCGCACCGCCCTCGGCGAGCTCCCCCCGACCCAGCGCGAGGCGCTGGCCCTGGCGTACTACGGCGGCTACACGCAGCGGGAGGTGGCCACGCTGACCGGCGTGCCGCTGGGCACGGTGAAGACGCGCATGCTCTCGGGGATGCGCAAGCTGAAGGGGCAGCTGGCCGGCAGTTCCGGGCCGGCCGGCGAGGGCCGCGGCGCCGCCGCGCCGTCGGACGGGAGCCCGCGATGACCGCCCCCCGGCCGGGTCCCGGCCACGACGAGGCCTTCGAGGAACTCGCGGTCGGCTGGGCGTTGCACGCCCTGGAGCCCGAGGACGCCGAGCTGTTCCGCACGCACCTCGACGGCTGCCCGCACTGCCGGCAGGTCGTCGAGGACACCACGGAGGTCATGGCGGCCATGGCCGGCGCCGCGCCGGCCGCCGAGCCGCCGCGCTCGCTGGGCGAGCGGCTGCGGGCGGAGGTGGCGCGCAC
>NZ_HG931175.1:381371-394959 GCF_000582785.1 Candidatus Blastococcus massiliensis AP3 | reverse complement strand
CGCCGCGCCGGCGGTGGACGGCGGTCCTGGTGGCGGCCGCGCTGGCCGGCGTCGTCGGCCTGGGAGGCTGGGCGATCGCGCTCCTGGGCGACCGGGACGAGGCGCAGCGGACGGCGGCCTCGCAGGCCGCGCTGGTGGAGCAGCTGCTCCGCCCCGGCCCGGCGACGGTCGTCCCGGTCGAGGCCGACGACGGCCGGACGGTGGCGACGCTGGTGGCCCGCGACGACGGCGTGCAGGTGGTCAGCCACCGCCTGGCGGCCAACGACAGCGACCAGACGTACGTGCTGTGGGGGCTGGACCAGGGGACGCCTCAGGCGCTGGGCACCTTCGACGTCACCGGGTCGGGCCGGCAGCTGGCCAGCCTCGAGGTCGACGGTGCCGACGCGTTCCCCAGCTACGGCATCAGCATCGAGCCCGGGAACACCGCGCCCGAGGCCCCGACCGACGTGGTCGCCCGGGGCTCGCTGCCCAGCTGACCGGCCGGTCGGGAGCACCGCCGTGGGCGTCCCCGGAGCAGGGCAGCCGGCCAAGCCGCTGCCCGACGTCGTCGCGCCCGGGCTGGACGTGCTCTTCTGCGGGATCAACCCGTCGCTGATGTCGGCCGAGCGAGGGCACCACTTCGCCCGCCCGGGCAACCGGTTCTGGCCGGCGCTGCACCTGGCGGGGCTGACCCCGCGCCGGTTGCGGCCGGAGGAGGACCGCGAGCTGCTCGTCCACGGCCTGGGCGTGACCAACCTCGTCGACCGGCCGACCCGCACGGCCGCGGAACTGACCCCGGACGAGCTGCGCGACGGCGCCGTGGCCCTGGACGAGCTGGTCCGCCGGTACCGGCCCCGGGTGCTGGCCGTGCTCGGCGTCACCGCCTACCGCGCCGGCTTCGCCCGGCCCCGCGCGGTGCTCGGCGTCCAGGACGAGCGGATCGGGGGAGCGGTCACCTGGGTGCTGCCCAACCCCAGCGGGCTCAACGCACACGTCCAGCTGCCCGACCTGGCCCGGCTCTACGGCGAGCTGCGCCGTCCCTCCTGACCGGCCGGCACGCCACGGCGAGCACGCCGGGTGCGGGAACGGGAGAATCCGCGGATGCCGACTCTGCTCGTCGTCCACCACACGCCCTCACCCGCCCTGCAGGCGGTGCTCGAAGCGGTGAAGGAGGGCGTCGCCATGGTCGAGGAGGCCGATCTGGTCCTGCGCCCGGCCCTGTCGGCCGGGGCCGCCGACCTGCTCGCCGCCGACGGCGTCCTGCTCGGCACGCCGGCGAACATCGGCTACATGTCCGGTGCGCTCAAGCACTTCTTCGACACGGTGTACTACCCGTGCCTGGAGGCCACGGTGGGGCTGCCCTACGGGGTCTACGTGCACGGCAACGACGACACGTCCGGCGCGCTGACCAGCGTCGCCCGGATCACCGGAGCGCTGCGCTGGAAGCAGGTCGCGGAGCCCCTGAGCCTGACCGGGGCGGCGTCACCGGCCGATCTGGACGCCGTCCGGGAGCTCGCCGCGACGGTGGCCGTCAGCCTGTAGCGGACCCCGGAAACGCCGACGGGGGCCACGGCGCACGAGGCGCCGTGACCCCCGTCGGGGATCAGTTCAGATCAGATGGGGCGAACGTTCTCCGCCTGCGGGCCCTTCTGGCCCTGCGTGACGTCGAACTCGACCTGCTGGCCCTCGTCGAGCGAGCGGTAGCCGTCGCTGACGATGGCGGAGTAGTGGCAGAAGACGTCGGCGCCGCCGCCGTCCTGGGCGATGAACCCGAAGCCCTTCTCCGCGTTGAACCACTTCACAGTGCCCTGAGCCATGTCGATCTTCTTCCGTGCTGGAGGTGACCGGACCGGCACTCGCCGACCCGGGGCCGCCGCACCGACCGGCAGGACCGAGAGGAACGTCAGGGCAGAGACGACTGCGGACGTTCGAGAACGAGCAGAGGTACAACAGCGACCGAGGAGAACCCTACCCCGACTCCGCCCCGGGGCGGTAGCCCCGTCCCCGGGGCGGCGGGTCAGCCGTTGAGTTCCAGGGTCTGCATCGTGTCCGCGCGGACCTGGGCGAGCAGCTCGGGCTCACGGTTCAGCGAGCGCCCGTAGGAGGGGATCGCCTCCTGCAGCAGCGGCCGCCAGCCGGCGATCCGGTCGGGGAAGCACCGCTCCAGCAGCGTGAGCATGGCCGAGACCGCCGTCGAGGCGCCCGGGGAGGCGCCGAGCAGCCCGGCGATGCTGCCGTCGCCGCCGACGATGAGCTCGGTGCCGAACTGCAGGACGCCCTTGCCGGTGTTCGGGTCCCGCTTGATCACCTGGACGCGCTGCCCGGCGGTGATCATGTCCCAGTCGGCCTGCTCGGCCTCGGGCACGAACGCCTGGAGGGACTTGTGCCGGGCACCGCGCGACTGCAGCAGCTCGCCGATCAGGTACTTGGTGAGCGCCAGCTCGGTACGGGCGACGCCGAGCATCGAGCCCAGGTTGTTGGGCCGCACGCTCAGCGGCAGGTCGAACATCGACCCGGCCTTGAGGAACTTGGGGGAGAAACCGGCGTAGGGGCCGAACAGCAGCGAGTGGTCGCCGTCGATCAGCCGCAGGTCCAGGTGCGGCACCGACATCGGCGGCGCGCCGACGGCGGCCTGTCCGTAGACCTTCGCCTGGTGCTTCGAGACCAGCTCCGGGGAGGTGGTGCGCAGGAACATGCCGCTGACCGGGAAGCCGCCGAAGCCGGCGATCTCGGGGATGCCGGTCTTCTGCAGCAGCGGCAGGGCGCCGCCGCCGGCGCCGACGAAGACGAAGCGGGCGCGGACGACCTTGGGCTCACCGGTGCGGGTGTCATCGACGGTCACCTTCCACCGGCCGTCGGTCTCGCGCTCGATGCTCGACACGCGCTGGTGGGTGTGCGCGGCCACGCCGCGGGTCTCGGCGTCGGCCAGCAGCAGCTTGGTCAGCGCACCGAAGTTGACGTCGGTGCCGGCCACCGAGCGGGTGGCCGCCACCGCCTCCTGCGGATCGCGTCCGGCCATGACCAGCGGGATCCAGCCCGCGAGCTCGGCGGGGTCCTCGGTGTGCTCCATCTCGGCGAACAGCGGCTGGGCCTTGAGGGCCAGGTAGCGGGCGCGCATGTACCGGCGGCCCTCGTCGCCGGTGACGAAGCTGACGTGGGGGACCGGGGTGATGAACTCCTTGGGCGAACCCGTCATGCCGCCGCGGACGAGGTGCGACCAGAACTGGCGCGACACCTGGAACTGCTCGTTGATCGTGACGGCCTTCGTGGCGTCCACCGTGCCGTCGGGGCCCGCGGGGGTGTAGTTCAGCTCGCACAGCGCGGCGTGCCCGGTACCGGCGTTGTTCCAGGCGTCCGAGCTCTCCCCGGCCAGCGCCGGGCCGGACTCGAACACGGTCACCGACCAGTCCGGGGCCACGACGCCGAACAGCGCGGCCAGGGTGGCGCTCATGATGCCGCCACCCACGAGCACCACGTCGGGATTCGCGCTGTCAGGTACTACGCCGGGATTCACGTCTGCCTCTCTGGCTCCTGCGGGAGGGCGCACGGGGGCGCCCGCTGTCGATGGTCGGCCGAATCTGCCGCCGACATGCGGCGCTTCCGGTGTGAGGAATCTCCGGGCAGTGACCTTGGTCATCCGGCGGGCTCGCCGACCGGGGGTTTCCCCGCTGCGGGCCGGGGCATGCCCGCCGGTCGTCACTCTTCCAGAGGAGGTCGCTCGGGCCGCGCGGAGGTCTAGCGTGCGGTCATGGCGAGCGTTCCCGACGAGGGCGGCCGCGCGGAGCGCGCCCTCGAGGACTCCATCCGCACCGACCTGGCACCCGACGGCAGCTACGGGGGCTACCTCGGTCTGGACCAGCTGCTGAGCGCCCAGCACCCGCGCAGCCGGCCGGAGCACCACGACGAGCTGCTGTTCATCGTCCAGCACCAGACCAGCGAGCTGTGGTTGAAGCTCGTCCTGCACGAGCTGATGGCCGCACGTCGATATCTGGCCGCGGACGGGCTCGATCCCGCGCTGAAGTGCCTCGCCCGCGTGAAGAACATCCAGCGCACCCTGACCGAGCAGTGGTCGGTGCTCGCCACGCTGACGCCCCGGGAGTACGCCCAGTTCCGGAGCGCGCTGGGCAACGCGTCGGGCTTCCAGTCCCACCAGTACCGGGCCGTGGAGTTCGTCCTGGGCAACAAGAACGGGGCGATGCTCGCGGTGTTCGACGGCGAGCCGGAGGCCCGGCGGCTGCTCGAGGAGCTGCTGGGGACACCCACGCTCTACGACGAGTTCCTGGCCCTGCTCGCGCGCACCGGGTTCGACGTGCCCGCCGACGTCCTGTCGCGGGACGTCCGGGAACCCTGGCGGTTCCAGGCCGGCCTGGTCCCGGTGTTCCGGCGCATCTACGAGTCCACCGACACCCCCTGGGGCGTCTACGAGGCGTGCGAGAGCCTCGTGGACATCGAGGACAACTTCCAGATGTGGCGGTTCCGGCACCTGCTGACCGTGCAGCGCACGATCGGGGCCAGGACGGGCACCGGGGGGTCCTCGGGCGTCGGGTTCCTGCGCCGGGCGCTGGACCTCACGTTCTTCCCCGAGCTGTACGCGGTGCGCACCGAGATCGGCACCTGAGCGCGTCACCCGCACCGGCCGGGACGCCCCGGCGGGTCACGGGGGAGGCTCCGGCTGCCCCCAGGAGCGGGCGACGGCGGCGTCCGGCGGACTCAGCGAGATCAGTCCGCGGCGCACCGTGTCGATGACGCTGCCGGCCACGAACAGGTCCTCCTGGGTGCTGGTGCGTGTCCGGCGGACGTCGTCGGCGAGCGCCCGGAGGGCTTCGTCCGCGGCGTGCAGCGCGTCCAGGTCCGCTGTCTCGGCCTGCACCGAGCGGAGCGCATCGCCCAGCGCGGCCAGCGCGCGGGCGGCCGCGGGGCGGAGCGCCGGGCCCAGGGCGACCTGCTCGAACTCCGCGCGCTCGGTGTCGGCGAGCACGTCGGCGAGCTCCTCCACCAGCAGTGCCAGCCGCTCCAGCGCCCGCGCCTGCCGCACCTGCTGCTGCGCGTGCTCCGCGTACCGGCGCGCCCGGCGGTTGCCGCGTTGCGCTTCCAGGGTCTGTTCGACCGCCGCGCGCATCCGGGCGAGCACCGGATCGATGGTGCGGGTGCGGTCCTGCCATCCCTGCGCGGTGGGCGGCCGCTCCTGCCGCAGGCCGTCGGCGAGGTCCTCGAGCTGGTCGGCCAGCGTGTCGCGGAGGACCTGCAGCTGGGTCTGCGCCGGCGCCAGCGGCAGGGGAGGGAACGCCGAGGTGACGGCGAGGCCGACGAGCGCGCCCAGCAGGGTCAGGCCGGCGTAGCCGAGGACGTAGCCGGTGGGGTTGGTGTGGCCGATGATGAGCACGAACAGTGCCGACGTGGGCAGCCAGCTCCGCGAGCTCCCCAGCCAGGACCAGCTGCCGAGGAGCACCCCGACGCCGACCACGAGCGCGATCGTCACGAGGTTCGGTCCGGCCAGGGCGTCGGCCGCCAGCGCGACCGCCGCTCCGAGCGAGATCGCCGTGACGGCCTGGGCCGCCTCCCGCACGGAGCCGGTCAGGGTCGTCGACGTGGCGATCAGGGCGCCCAGCGGCGCGTAGTACGGGTAGTCGGCCGCCGGACCGGGGACCAGCTGCACCAGGGTCCAGGCCAGGGAGGCGGCCAGCGCGGCCTTGACCGCCATTCCCAGCCGGGGGTGCCGGGCCCAGAGCCGGCGCACGCGGGCGGCCAGGGCAGCGCGGGACAGGGGCGGTCCGCTGCCGTCGTCTCGCACGAGTCACCTCCCACTGCCGCGTCGCGGAGTCATCCGTGCCCGGGGCGGTGGCCCGCGGAACACGTATCCACGTGCCGTCACCGGCCCGCGGGAACGGGCGGTCCCACCCCGACGGGGCGGCTCGCGCAGAAGCCGGCGGCATCCACGGCGAGGGGAGGCTAAAATGGCGAGTCGTCCCCGGGACCGCGCCGATCCGGCCGGTACCGCGGGAACAGACCTCCACCCTCAGCGCGTGCCGGCTCCCGTCGTGCACGTGCCGGCCTCTCCGCCAGGACTGCACGTTCCTGCGACGCCGTCCGACACCGTCACGAGAGGCGACGATGACCGCGACTCCCACCGCCCAGCCGGTTCCGAACGACACGGACGAGACCGCCACGCCCACGAGCAAGCCGAAAACCAAGGCCGCGGCCAAGCCCCGCGCGAAGGCCGCTCCGAGGAAGAAGCCCGCCGCGAAGCCCGAGGCTCCGGGCGCCACGACCGGCAGCGAGGCCGTCCCCGTCGTCGAGGACGCCGTCGACCCGGTGGTGGACGGGCAGACCGTCACCATCGCCCCCGCGGCGGTGGAGGAGGACGACGACACCGACACCGACACCGAGCCCGCGGACGGCACGGCCGCCCCTGGCTTCGAGTGGGAGGACGAGGAGGGGTCGGCGGCGCTGCGGAAGGCTCGCAAGGACGCCGAGATGACGGCCTCCACCGACGCCGTCCGCGCCTACCTCAAGCTCATCGGCCGGGTGAAGCTGCTCACCGCCGAGGAGGAGGTCGACCTCGCCAAGCGGATCGAGGCCGGGCTCTACGCGAGCCACAAGCTCGCCGAGGCCAGCGCCGCGGGGGAGACCCTCCCCACGGCCCGCCGGCGCGAGCTCACCTGGGTGCTCCGCGACGGCGAGCGCGCCAAGGACCACCTGCTGGAGGCGAACCTGCGCCTGGTGGTGTCCCTCGCCAAGCGCTACACCGGCCGTGGCATGGCGTTCCTGGACCTGATCCAGGAGGGGAACATGGGCCTGATCCGTGCGGTCGAGAAGTTCGACTACACGAAGGGCTTCAAGTTCTCGACGTACGCGACGTGGTGGATCCGCCAGGCGATCACCCGTGCCATGGCCGACCAGGCGCGCACCATCCGGATCCCGGTGCACATGGTCGAGGTCATCAACAAGCTCGGCCGCATACAGCGCGAGATGTCGCAGTCCCTCGGCCGCGAGCCCACCCCGGAGGAGCTGGCCAAGGAGCTCGATCTCACGCCGGAGAAGGTGCTGGAGATCCAGCAGTACGCCCGGGAGCCGATCAGCCTCGACCAGACCATCGGCGACGAGGGCGACAGCCAGCTCGGCGACTTCATCGAGGACTCCGAGGCCGTCGTGGCCGTCGACGCGGTGAGCTTCGGTCTCATGCAGGACCAGCTGCTGAGCGTGCTGCAGACGCTGTCGGAGCGGGAGGCCGGCGTCGTCCGCCTGCGCTTCGGGCTCACCGACGGCCAGCCCCGCACCCTCGACGAGATCGGCCGCGTCTACGGGGTCACCCGCGAGCGGATCCGGCAGATCGAGTCGAAGACGATGTCGAAGCTGCGCCACCCCAGCCGCTCCCAGGTCCTGCGCGACTATCTCGATTAGCAGCCCTCCGGGCTGCTGACCGCGGCCAGGAGCCGTACCCCTGGGCGCTGAGCCCCACCGTCGTGCCTACGCGGGACCCTTCGGGCCCGCTCGGCACGACACGACGAAGGGTCCCGACCAGCCGGTCGGGGCCCTTCGTCGTGCGCGGGTCGGTCAGTCGGTGGCGGCGGCCCACTCGGCGGCGGTCTGTGCGTCGAAGTAGCGGGTGAAGCCGCAGCCCTGACCGATGAGGCCCTGGCCCTCGATCTCGCTCGCGACCCCGGAGACGAGCAGCCGGGTGCCGACGAAGTAGGTGTCCGGGGATCCTTCCGGCAGCTGGGTGTAGGGGTTCTCCAGGTGCAGCGACACCGTCTCGCCGGTGCCGCCGCGGTACCAGCCGTGCACCCGGAACGTGACCTCCAGGTAGGTGTCCGGCGCGGAGCCTGCCGGCTCCGGGCCGAAGCGTGGCGCCCCGATCTCGGTGACGGTCCCGTCCAGCGCGAAGTCCTGCTGCGCCACGAGGGCGGGGGAGTACTCGGGGCAGCTCGCGGCCTCGGCGGTCGGCAGAGGGCCTGCCGGCAGTTCACCGGCGGCGACGGCGGTCCACTCGGCGGCGGTCTGCTCGTCGTAGTAGCGGGTTCCGCCGCAGGAGAAGCCGAAGTACCCGGTGTCCTCGGTGACGGTCATGGTGCCCGAGGGCCGCTCCGTGTCGCCGACGACGCCCGACACCAGCAACCGGGTGCCGACGCCGTAGCTCCCCACGTCGGAAGTCTGCGATCCGACGTACGGAGGATCGAGGAAGACGTCCACCGTCTCGCCGGAGCCGCCGTGGAACCACGTATCGACCCGGAAGGTCACCGTGGAGTACTGGGTGGGCATCTCCGGGCCCAGGTCGGGACCCGGCTCGATCTCCGTCACGGTGCCGTCGAGGGCGAAGGCACCCTCGCGGGTCAGGTGGGCGGCGAGGTTCGCAGGTGAGTACCCGGCGGCGCAGTCCTGGGCCTCGCTGCCGAGTGCGCCCACACCGGTCGGGGGAGCGGTGTCCGCGTCCGCCACCGCGTCGGAGGGCGCGCCGGGCCCTGTCGGGCTCCAGCCGGACGCGACGCCGCCGACGACCACCACCGCCGCGACCAGCCCACCGACGCCGGCCAGCTGGACCCGACGGCGGCGGCGCACCTTCCTCAGCGCTCCGCCGGCCAGGTCGGCCGAGCGGGGTGCGCCCGTGGCGTCGGCGGCGAAGAGCTCGCGCAGCTGCTTCTCGGTCGGGCTGGTCATGGCGCCTCCTGGACGGTCGCGGCGACGGCGGTGGTCCGGAGACCTGCCAGGGCGCGCGAAGCGGTCGAACGCACCGCGCTCGGGCTGACCCCCATGGCCTCGGCGATCGCGGCGTCGTCGAGGTCGGCGTAGTACCGCAGCACCAGCACGGTGCGTGCCCGGGGCGCCAGGTCGGCCAGCAGCACGCGCAACTGGTCCCGTTCCTCGAGGCCGTCCCCGGGGCCGGGGCCCGGTGCTGTCGAGGTGTCGGGCAGGTCGGTCGGACGCTCGGTGCTCGAGCGTCGCCGTCGCCAGCTCAGGTGCGCGTTGACCAGCATCCGGCGCACGTAGGCCGCTGGATCGGTCGCCGCCGACACCTTGCGCCAGTGCCGGTAGGCGTCGGCCAGCGCCGTCTGCGCCAGGTCCTCGGCGAGGTGCCGGTCCCCGGTCAGCACGAACGCCAGCCGCAGCAGGGACGCCCCCTGTGCGCCCACGAACTGCTCGAACGTCACGCCCCGCTCCCGTCAGCCGTCTCCACCCGGTAAGACGCATCGACCACCGCCAGACGCTGCACGCGGCGGCAGCGGATCATGCCGGGTCTTCGGCAGCGGTGCGGGCAGGCGCGCGCCGGACGACGAAGGCCCCGACCAGCAGGTCGGGGCCTTCGTCGTCTCAGGGGCCGTCAGCCCCCGGGCATCACGTGGCCTCGGCGTCCAGGGCCTCGGACACGCGGCGGTGCGCCGCCCAGATCTCCTCCGGCACGTCGCGGAACAGCGAGAGGTGCTGCTCGCGGTGCGCCATCTCCTGCTGCCAGCGCGGGACGTCGATCGACAGGATCGTCTCCAGGTCGTCCGGGCGCAGGTCGTCCATGCCCTCGAGCTGGAGCTCGTCCTTGGTCGGCACGATGCCGACGGGGGTCTGCCGGCCCGTGACCTCGCCGTTGCGCAGCTGCATGAGCCACAGCAGCGGGCGGAGGTTGTCGCGGTAGCCCGGCCACAGGAAGCGGCCGTCCTCGCCCCGCTGGAACCAGTTCACGTGGGCGAAGACCGGCTGCTCCTTGGCGGCGCCGATGACCTTCAGCCAGTGCGCGGCGTACGCGCCCTCGGGGTAGGCCATGAACGGCCGCATCGACATCGGGTCGTAGCGCAGCACGCCCTCGGTGCCCTCGGCGGCGAAGGTCGCCTCCGCACCCAGGGTGAGGCCGTCGTAGACGCCCTCGGGGAGGTCGGTGATCGCGCGGATCAGCGGCTCGCGGTCACGGGTTCGCCCGCCGAAGATGATCGCGTCGACCGGCACGCCCTTCGGGTTCTCGTAGTCCGGCGCGATGTTCGGGATGTTGGCCAGCGTGGTGGTGAACCGGCTGTTCGGGTGGGCCCAGGGCTCGTCCTTCTCCGCCTCGGAGCGCTCCGAGATCAGCTGACCCTTCCAGTCGCGCCACCCCTCGGTGTCGGCCGGCGGGGTCTTCGACTTGCCCTCCCACCAGACGTCCTGCGTCTGCTCGTTGTAGGCGACGTTGGTGAAGATCGTCCCGGTGCCCTCGGAGATCGCCTCGACCGCGGTGGGGTTGGTGACGTCGTTGGTGTCCTTGGCGACACCGAAGGCGCCGTACTCGGGGTTGATCGCGTAGACGCGACCGTCCTCCTCGTCGACCCACAGCCAGGCGATGTCGTCGCCGTAGAAGTGCACCTGGTAGCGGTCACCCAGGGCGTCGGGCGACAGGATCATGGCCAGGTTCGTCTTGCCCGACGCGCTCGGCATGCCACCGCAGATGTGGTACGTGCGGCCGGTCTCCTTGTCGGTGATGCCGAGCAGCAGGAACTGCTCGGCGAGGAACTTGCCCGACGCCCAGCCGTCGTAGGTCGCCTGGCGCAGGCCGTGGGCGATCTTGCCCAGCAGCGCGTTGCCGCCGTAGGACGAGCCGTAGTGGAGGATCGTGCGCTCGTCGGCGATCGTCACGAAGTAGCGCTGGTCGTCGGCGGTGCCCTGGCCCAGGTTGTCCAGGTCGCCGGTGACGTGCACCCCGCGGACGAAGTAGTCCGGGTCGGCGAGCTCGTTGACGTATTGCACGCCCACACGGGCCATGCGGATCATGTGCAGCACCACGGTGCGCGTGTCGGTGAGCTCGACACCGGTGGCGAAGGCCTGCAGCGGGGAGCCGGGCGGGGCCATCACGTAGGGGACGACGTACATCGTCTTGCCCGCGGACTTGCCGGCCATCCGCTCCTCGAGCATCGGCCGCATCTCCGACGCCGGGCGCCAGTTGTTGTACTCGCCCTTGTCGTCGGGGTTGTTCGTCGCGACGACCGTGCGCTCCTCGGAACGCGCCGTGTCCTTCGGATGGCTGCGGGAGTAGTAGCGCCCCTTCCCGGCGGGCAGCAGCTCCCCGGCCTCGAGCGCCTCGCGGATGAGCCGCGCGTCGTCGGAGGCGTTGACGACCTCCACCCGCTCGGCGCCGGTGTGCTGCGCCCAGTGCTTCACGTAGGACCGGACGGCTTCGTTCGTCAGTCCAGCTTCGTCCAGTACCGCGTCTATGGCAGCCACGAGGATCCTCTCCATCCGCTACGACCCACCTTCTCCTCCCGGGCGTGATCCAGCCACCGCGCCCACCGGCCGGTGGTGCGGGGCGGATCCCGGATCGGGAAACAGTCCGGTGATCGTGTCAGGCGGGTTACCCGGCGGTGACATCGGGAGGCCAAGTGCGTCCGTTCGGGGGGGTGCGGCTACGTCCGATCGTGCTCGGCATGTGATGCGCGTAACGGGCCGGGCAGCCCGGGCGCCGTGCACGAACTCCTCGCGCATGCGGGTGGCGAGGACGACCTCGTCGTCCCCTGGCCAGGCCGAACGGCACGCCGATGAGGAAGATCGCCAGCAGTGCCGAACGGCCCGCTCAGCCGGCCCCCTGGAAGATGGCCACGCCGGCCGTCGCCTCCAGCGGCACCAGGATGCTGCGGAACCATCAGGACCAAGAGCACGAACGCCAGCCCGACGACGGCGAGCGGAGGAGTGGCATGAGGGGCTCGCACGGCGCGGCGGGGCCGGACGGCGGCGCCGCACGCAGGGAGTCGCCGGGGCGCACCCGGGTGGAGCAGGCCGCGCTCCGGCTGTTCGCGGACGAGGGGGTCAGCGAGACGTCGCTGCAGAAGATCGCCGACGCCCTGGGGGTGACGAAGGCCGCCGTCTACTGGCACTACAAGTCCAAGGACGAGATCGTGCTCGCCGCCCTGCGGCCGGCGCTGCAGGAGCTCGAGCGGCTGGCCGACGCGGCAGAGGCGGAGCGCAGCCGACGGGCCCGCGTGGAGCTGCTGGTGACCGGCATCGTGGACCTGCTGCTGAGCAACCGGCGGGGTCTGACCGTCCTCGTGGGTGACGTCGCGGTGCGGCACCTCCTCGAGCAGGACCCCTCGCTCATCGGCGTCGTGGGCCGGATCGTCGACCTGCTCTCCGGGCCGGACCACGAGCCCGGCGCCCGCGTCGCCGCCACGTTGTTCCTCGCCGGGCTCCCCGGGCCCACCACCGATCCGGGCAGCGTGTCGCTCGGCGACGACGAACTGCGCGAGCACCTGCTGGAGAGCGGACGCCGGCTCCTGACGGGCCGCCGCTCCACGCGCTAGCGTCCCCGCAGCACGGCGCGTCCCGCCGACGACGGCCGGCGTCAGTGAGGGAGTCCGACGTGCCGACCGGTGATCCGAACCCGCTCCGGGACGTCTTCGCGACTGCGGCCGCGCGGGTGCTGGCCCAGCACCCCGCCGACGAGCAGCGGCGCATGCTCAGCGCGCCGGGGCTCGCCGCCGAGGGCAGCTTCTACGGTTTCGTGTCCGGCGACGCGCTCACCGTCAAGCTCCCCGCCGATCGCGTGCAGGAGCTGGTCGCTGACGGCCGGGGCCTGCCGTGCTCGCCGCGACCCGGACGCCCGATGCGGGAGTGGGTGCAGATCCCCGCTTCCGACGTGGCGGCCTGCACGGACTGGCTGCTCGAGGCGCGCGCCTTCGTCACGGGGGCAGCCGCGACAGGCGCTCCGGGCGCTTCCCGCGATCCTCGTCACGCCCGGAATCGACGCTCGCCGATTGTCACGGACGGATAACGATGGTTACCGTGGCTGGGTCCGCAGGTCGACATGTCCCCATCCGGGGAGCCCGTGCGGACACCGCCGAGTCGCCCTCGTCCCTCGGGACACGGGGGAGCCGGGGACCCACCGCAGCACTGGGGTGAATCCCGCGCCGGGCACCATCCGGCACGGGTAGGGCACTTCTGAGCCCGAACCCGTCAGCTAACCCGGTAGGCGGGATCGGAAGAAACGGAGAGCCGCCGGATGGCGCGCCCTTGCACCACCGCACGACTCCGCTCCGCCCGGCTCCACCGGCCGCAGGAGCGCCCCCACAGCTGACGCCGCCTGCCGCTCCCGCCGCTGTCCGAAGCAGCCGGACGCAGTCCTCCCGCACACCCGCCCGGCTCACGCCGCGTGGGTCCCGGCAGGTCCAGGGAGCCGCAGCCCTCGACGCCCGCACACCCGTCGCAGCCCCTCGCCCCTCACGGGCCGGCCGCACGCACCCCTCCGGAGCACCCGTACCCATGCACCGCCGTACCACCCTGTCCAGCGTCCGTGGCCGGCTCGCCGCGCCCTACGGCCGTCCGCCGGCCCGTGGCCGTCGCCCCGCCGTCTACCTGGGGACGGCCGCCGCCGGCGCCCTCCTGGTCAACGTGCTCGTCGCCACCGGGCCGGCCGCCCACGCCGAGCCGGTCGACTCGCAGACGACGAGCGTCGCCCGGCAGCTCGGGATCGAGGGGTCCACCGGGTCTCCCGACCTCGCCCGCGAACTCGAGCCGCTCGCCGACCTGGCCGCCAGCCGCAGCAGCCGGGAAGCGGCCGAGGCCGCTGCACAGTGGACCCAGGCCGCGGCCGACCAGGCCGTCCTGGACCGGCTGCAGGCCGAGGCGGAGGCAGCCGCCGCTGCCCAGCGCGCCGCCGAGGAGGCCG
>NZ_HG931175.1:373546-381346 GCF_000582785.1 Candidatus Blastococcus massiliensis AP3 | reverse complement strand
CCCGCGGACGGCTGCCGGCTCCGTCGCCGCGCGGGTCGTCGCCCGGATCAGCAACAGCGCCGGACCGATCGCGGCGAGCGTCCAGGCGGCCGCCAACGCGGTGGTCAGCAACGTGCCGGGCGCCGGTTCCATCACCCTCGGCGGCACCCGCGCGAGCGCGGCCGATCCCGGGGGACACCCCTCCGGCAAGGCGCTCGACTACATGGTCATGTCCGACGGTGCGCTCGGCGACGCGATCGCCGCCTACCACATCGCCCACTGGAACGAGCTCGGCGTGGACTACATCATCTGGAAGCAGCGGATGCTCAGCTCGCCGGGCGGCTCCTGGAAGGCGATGGAGAACCGGGGCAGCGCCACGGCCAACCACATGGACCACGTGCACGTGAACTACCGCTGACGTCCGCCCTCGGGGGTGGCCCTCCGGGGCTTCCCCCGGGGTCGCGCCGCCGCGCGGTGCCGCGGCTAGTGTCGAACTCACCGGCCGCGTTCAGCCGACGCATCCCGGTTCCCGTCCGCCCCAGCCACTGGAGGAGCTCGCCGTGTCGACGACCCGTCGTGGACAGGGGGGCGAGGGGGACTCGCCGGTCGCTCCGCCCATCCCGTCGTTCGCGTCGCTGCGCGCCCCGCGCCGCAGCTCGCCGGCCATGGACTGGCTGGCCCCCGCGCCCGTCGAGACCCGGGCCGGGGCGGAGCCGTCGCCCGCGGCGCAGCCGGCGCGGCCTCCCCGGCCCGCCGGGCCGGCTCAGCCCCGGCCGGCCGAGTGGCCGGACCTGCTGCGGTTCGGGATGCGCCTGGCGCAGGGCGCGCTGCGGCTGCCCGGCGTGCTCGCGTGCCTGCCCGCCCGCCGGCTGCGGCGGCTCCTGGGGGAGTGACGCCGCAGCCGGGGCGGGTCAGCCGCGGACGCGGAGGAGGACCTTGCCCGCGGCCCGGCGCTCGTCGAGCTCCGTGACGGCCGCGACGACGTCCTCGAGCGGGTGCACGGTGCCGAGGACCGGGTCCAGCTTGCCGCCCTCGAGCAGGGGGTAGAGCTCCTGCCACTGCTCCTGCGGGAAGCCGGGCGCGCTGCCGGACCAGAAGGCGCCCCAGCCGACGCCGACGACGGACACGTTGTTGAGCAGCAGCCGGTTCACCTTCACCGTCGGGATCTCCCCGCCGGTGAAGCCGAGCACCAGGATGCGGCCCTCCCGGCCGAGGCTGCGCAGCGAGTCGGTGAACCGGTCGCCACCCACGGGATCCACGATCAGGTCGACGCCGCGGCCGCCGGTGAGCTCCTTCACGGCGTCGCGGAACCCCTCGGAGGGCACGACGTCGTCGGCCCCGGCCGCCCGGGCGACCTCGCCCTTGGCGTCGCTGGAGACGACCGCGACGACGCGGGCGCCGTAGGCCTTCGCCAGCTGGACGGCCGCCGTCCCGAGGCCGCCGGCGGCGCCGTGCACGAGCACGGTCTCGCCCTCGCGCAGCTGACCGCGGCGGCGGAGCGCGAAGTGCATCGTCAGGTAGTTCATGGGCAGGGCGGCGCCCTGCTCGAAGCTCGTCCCGTCCGGGAGAGCGAACACCATCGAGGGTGCGGCGGCCACCACCTCGGCGAAGCCCCCGAGCGAGGGGAACGCCGCGACGCGCTGTCCGGGGGAGAATCCGCTGCCCTCGGGCGCCGAGCGGACGACGCCCGCCACCTCGCTGCCCGGGATGAACGGCAGCGGCGGCTTCAGCTGGTACTCGCCGCGGCTCTGCAGCACCTCGGGGTAGGTGACCCCGGCGGCGTGCACCTCGATGAGGACCTTGTCCGCGGCCTCGGGCTCGGGTACGTCGACGACCTGGATCGCCCGGGGGCCGTCGAGGGTGGAGATCTGAGCGGCGCGCACGGGTCCTCCTGTTGCTGTGGGGGTCGGTGCCCCGAGCTTGTCAGACGGCTCACCCGGGCGGCGCCCCGCCCGCTGCTCACGCGGGTGCGGGTGCCTCCTCGGCCTCGATCTGCGCGTTCCACTCCCGCTTGCTCGCCTGCCAGCCGTCCTCGGTCGCCCCGCGCCGCCAGTAGCCGGAGATCGACGTCCACGCGGGGGCGAGTCCGCGCAGCTCGCGGAGGTGCCGGCGCAACTCCCGCACGGCGTGCGCCTCGCCGTGCACGAAGAGGTGCCCGGTGCCCTCGGGCAGCTCCGCGTCGCGTACCGCCTCGACGAGGGCCGCCCCCGGTGCGCCGTCCCCCCGGTGGAGCCAGCGCAGCTCGATGCCGGGGGAGAGGCGGAGGTCGCCCTGCTCGTCCTCGGGCCCCGCGACCTCGACGAAGACCAGTGCCCGGGCGTCCGGGGGGAGTCGGTCGAGGGTGGCGGCGATGGCCGGGAGCGCGGCCTCGTCACCGGCGAGCAGGTGCCAGTCGGCGTCCGGCCGGGGGCCGTAGGCGCCGCCCGGCCCCATGAACTGGATCCGGTCGCCGGGCCGGGCCGACGCCGCCCAGGGCCCGGCCACGCCCTCGTCGCCGTGGTGGACGAAGTCGATCGTCAGCTCCCCGGAGGCGGGATCCCAGGCCCGGACCGTGTACGTGCGGGTGACCGACCACTGCTCGGCCGGCAGCTCGGCGCGCACCTGCTCGACGTCGAACGGGACGTCGTAGGAGGCGCCCGGGGGCCGGAAGAGGAGCTTCACGTAGTGGTCGGTGAACTCGCCGGCGGGGAAACCGGCGAGGCCCTCGCCCCCGAGGACGACCCGGATCATGTGCGGGGTGATGCGCGACGTGCGCACCACCTCGCCGATGCGCGGGGCCCGCTTGCGGGCCGGACGGTCGGGGTCCCGCGGTCGTGGCTCGCTCATGACCGGAACCCTAGGCCAGCCGAGGTTAGGCTTGCCTCACCAGGGGGCGGTGGCCTGGAGCACCGCTTCGGTGAGCGCTCCGGTCCGCAGCCCGGTGACCTGCTGGTACTCCGGATCGGCGACCATCCGGCTGAAGGCCTGGCGGGAGGGATAGCGGATGAGCAGCACCGAGTCCCAGTCCTGGCCGGCCTCGGCGACCAGGGCGGTGGAGCCCTCCCCGGCGTAGAGGATCTCTCCTCCGTAGCGCGGGAGGAACGTCGTGCGCAGGGCCTCGGCGTACTGCGCGTAGGACTCCCTGCCGCCGTCGGCGTAGCGGAGCAGGTTGAGCATCACGACGGGTCCGCCCGGATCCTCCTGCAGATAGCGCTTGAGGTCCGTGCCACGGGGATCGACAGCCATGCCGCACGCTAACCGGTCGCCGTGTCAGCCGCGCCGCAGCTCCCGCACCGTCTGGACGACGTAGACGACCGAGAGGACGAAGAACGCCGCTCCCAGGACCGCGCGCACCTGGTCGCCGGTGAGGCCCGAGCGCTTCGCCACCGGGTCGGCGACCGCATCGGCGACCCTGGCCCGCCAGCCCTGCAGGCCGGCCTTTCCCATCGAGACGGTATCCATGGATGGGCGGTACCCGGTGCGGTCGCGGTCAGGCCTGCCGTCCGACGCCGGCTGTCGCACCCGTGGACGAGACTGCCCGCGTGGACCGGATCGTTCTCGTGCGGCGCGGCGAGGGCGTCGAGGTCCGGGAGGACGACGCGACGGTGCAACTGCCGGCGGCCGACCTGCCGCGGTTCGTCGCCGAGCGCGAGGCCGCGGGCCGGGCGGTGCGCTGGGTCTGGGACGACACGACCCGTTGGTACCCGGGCCTGCTGGAGCGGGGCGTCCGCGTGGCCCGGTGCACCGACCTGCGGCTGTGCCACGCGCTGCTGCGGAGGTCGCCCTCGGCCGACCAGGACCTGCTGGCGTCCGACGAGACACCCGGCTGGGACGCGCTGCAGCCGGTCACCGCCGTCGATCCGGGGCTCTTTCCGCCGGCCGATCCGGCCGACCGGCTCGACCCCGTCGCGGAGCACGACCGGCAGCGGACGGTGGTGGCGGCGTCCGCGGAGCGGTGGCGGCTCGAGCTCCTGCTCGCCGCGGAGTCCTCCGGGGCCCTCGTGGCCGCCGAGATGACGCACACCGGGCTGCCCTGGCGCGCCGACGTCCACGACCGGCTGCTGACCGCGCTGCTCGGCCCGCGACCGGGGGGCGGGCAACGGCCGGCGGTGCTGGAGCGGCTCGCCGGGGAGGCGCGGGCGGCACTGGGGGCGCCGGATCTCAACCCGGACTCGCCCGCGGACCTGCTGCGCGCGTTGCAGGCCGCCGGGCTGCCGGTGAGCGACACCCGCTCCTGGACCCTCGAGCAACTGGACCACCCCGCGATGCCGGCGCTGCTGGAGTACCGCAAGCTCTCCCGGCTGATGACGGCCAACGGCTGGTCGTGGCTGGACGCCTGGGTGCGCGAGGGCCGGTTCCGTTCGTGGTTCGTGCCGGGCGGCGTCGTCACCGGGCGGTGGGCGTCCAACGGTGGCGGAGCGCTGTCGATGCCCACCCAGGTCCGCCCCGCCGCGATCGCCGACGAGGGCTGGCGGTTCGTCGTCGCCGACGTCGCGCAGCTCGAACCGCGGGTGCTCGCCGGGATGAGCGGGGACACCGCGATGGCCGAGGCGGCTCGCGGCGCCGACCTCTACCAGGGGATCGTGACGGCGGGCGTCGTCGGGACCCGCGCCGAGGCCAAGGTCGGCATGCTCGGCGCGCTGTACGGGGGGACCCGCGGCGAGAGCGGCCGGATGATGCCGCGGCTGGCCCGCCGCTATCCGCGGGCGATCGGCGTGGTGGAGGAGGCGGCGCGGGCGGGGGAGCGGGGGGACGTGGTGCGCACCCTGCTCGGCCGCGGCTCGCCGCTCCCCGGAGCCGGCTGGGCGGACCGCCCCGTGGACCTCGGCGAGCCCCCCGACGACGGCGGCTCGCGCCAGGACGACGGCCGGCAGCGCCGCGCGTGGGGCCGGTTCACCCGCAACTTCGTCGTCCAGGGGACGGCGGCCGAGTGGGCGCTGTGCTGGCTGGCCGACCTGCGCAACCGGTTGTGGGCGCTGGGCGAGGGGCCGCTGGACGCCCGGCCGCACCTCGTCTTCTTCCTGCACGACGAGGTGGTGGTGCACGCGCCCGAGTCCCTGGTGACCGAGGTCGGCGACGCGGTGCGGGCGGCGGCAGCCGAGGCGGGCCGGCTGCTGTTCGGGTCCTTCCCGGTCGACTTCCCGCTCGACGTGGCGGTCGTCCGCTCCTGGGCCGACGCCTCGTGAGGGCGGTCAGCGCCGCCCGGGTCGCTCACGCGCAGATCCAGCCGCTCGTGAGGGCCGGCCACGCCTCGACCGTGTCACTGTCCACGGCGTAGGCCGTCGAGAGGTTGTTCGCCAGCCACAGCTCGACCCCGGTGCCGTGCTCCCAGCCGGTCGGGATCGCGTCGTCGGGCAGCTCGGCATCGGGAACGAACGATCCACGGGTGCGCTCGGCGAAGACACCGTCGGGGTCGCGCACGAACGAGTGCCCGGCGCCCTCGGTGCTGCCGTCGTCGAGCGGCCAGTGGATCTCCAGGATCAGGGCACTGTCCATGTCGCAGTGGGTGTCGCCCTCGTAGATCCGGATCACGGATGACGGGACCCCCTCGTCGCGCTCCCACCCTGCCTGCAGGCGGCCGTGATCGTCACCCGTCAGCAGTCGCTCGTGATCGTTGCTGCCGCACGCGGACGTGGCGAGGACGAGCAGCGCAAGGGGCACAGCCCAGCCGCGAGCGGTCACGCGACCATCCTGGGGGCCGACCAGCAGGCCGCTTCAGGTCGCAGCCCGGTTGACGCCGAAGCGAGACCTCCACGATGCGCACGCAGGTGTCCGTGGAGCCGCCTTCTGGGTGAGTCCGCGACGAACAGCCGGCCCGATGCCATCACCCTCGTCAGCCGTCCTCAGGGAGCGGTGACCTCGCGCAGCGTCTCGTCGTCCCGGGCCACCCACGCGCGGCCGTCCCCGGACAGGACGATCGGCCGCTGGATCAGCGCCGGATGCGCGACCAGGAGGCGGATCCAGGCCTCCCGGTCCCGGGGCAGGTCGCGGACACCGAGCTCCCGGGCCAGCGGATCGGCCGCCCGGGTGATGTCCCACGGCTCCAGGCCCAGGGCGCCCAGTGCCTCCCGCAGCTCCGCCTCGGTCGGCGGCTGCTCGAGGTAGCGGCGCAGCGTGTACTCGATCCCGGCCTCGTCGAGCCGGTCGCGGGCGATGCGGGACTTGGAGCACGAGGGGTTGAACCAGACCTCCACGCGCCCAGCCTAGGGCGGTGCACCGCCTGGCCGACCTGTCGTGGTGAGGTGGGCGGCGCACGGCCGCCGGAACGGACGGCGGGCCGGAAGGAGAGCGATGACCGACCTGCTGGCGGTGGATCTGCTGCCCGAGGGGTTGGCGACGACGACCCTGCTCCTGGTCCTGCTCGCCGGCCTGGCCGCCGGGTTCATCGACGCCGTCGTCGGCGGGGGCGGGCTGGTGCAGCTGCCCGCGCTGCTGCTGGTGCCCGGGATCAGCCCGGTCGAGGCGCTCGCGACGAACAAGCTCGGCTCGATCGCCGGAACGACGACCAGCGCCGTCACCTACTACCGCCGCGTGCGCCCCGACCTGCGCACCGCGCTGCCCATGGCGGCGATCGCCCTGGTCGGCAGCTTCGCCGGTGCGTCGGTGGCCGCCCTGCTGCCGGCCGCGGTGTTCAAGCCGGTGATCGTCGTCGCGCTGATCGGCATCGGCGCGTTCACGATCCTGCGGCCGGCGCTGGGGGGCGTCACCGCGCTGCGGCACAGCGGGCGGCGGCACCACGGGACGGCGGCGGGGATCGGCGCCGTCATCGGCTTCTACGACGGCATCCTCGGGCCGGGCACCGGCTCGTTCCTCGTCTTCGCCACGGTCTCGCTGCTGGGCTACGCGTTCCTCGAGGCCAGCGCCAAGGCCAAGATCGTCAACTGCGCGACCAACCTCGGGGCGCTGCTGTTCTTCGTGCCGCACGGCTCGGTCTACTGGGGGCTGGGCCTGCTCCTCGGCGTGGCGAACATGGTGGGCGGCTACCTGGGCGCCCGCACGGCGACCGCGCGGGGCAGCGGCTTCATCCGCGTCGCGTTCCTCGTCGTCGTCACCGCGCTGATCGCCCGGGTCGGCTGGGACGTCTGGCAGGAGAACCTGCAGCCGCTGCTGGACTGACGCGGCTCAGAGCGAGTTCGGTCGCCCGGTCAGCTTGTCGCGGAGCCGGTCGACGAGCCCGACACCCGGACCGAGCGTCTTGTGGAAGAGCTCGCTGTGCGGGGCGCTCGGGTGCGGCCGGGTGGGAGCCGCCTTCTTCGCGAGCTCGACCTTCGTGCCGATCTCCACCAGCTGCTCCCGCGAGAGATGGGTGCGGAGGAGGGGGAACTGCTCGCTCTCCTCGTCCTGCACGTGGTCGCGCAGGATCTGCTCGAGCCGGCCGAGGGTCTCCAGGAACCGTGGGTCGGCGGAGTCGATGCCCTCGAGCTCCTTCATGACCTCGACGAGCTCCTGGTGCTCCTCGAGATCGTGCTCGACCCGGCGCGCGCCATCGGGGAGGTGGTCGCGCATGGCCGGGTAGACGAACATCTCCTCGGCGACGGCGTGCCGCATGAGCTCGGCGATGATCGTGTCGGCCATCTCGCGGCGCTGGTCCGGAGCCGCGCCGGGGATCTGGCCGACGAGTGTCATCACCTCGTGGTGGTCGGTCGTGAGGATGTCGACGACGTCCTGGTCACCCGTGCTCGTGGTCATCCCGCGTCCCTCTTCCGCCTGGGTCGGTCGAGTCCTGGACCGCGGGCCTACCCGGGCGGCGGCCGCAGCACACCGGCTGGACCGCGATCCCGCCCGGGTGGCCGGGCTCAGCCCCGGCGGGAGCGGCCGCGCGGGCCGCCCTGCCGCCCGCCG
>NZ_HG931175.1:295642-373521 GCF_000582785.1 Candidatus Blastococcus massiliensis AP3 | reverse complement strand
GCGCGGCCCGCGGCACGGCGGCCACCGGCGGCGGGTCGCCGGTCCCGCGCACCGCTCGGCCGTCCGGCCGGCGCGCTGCAGGGCCGGCAGGTGGTGAACCACGGGGCGATGGCCGAGCCGCAGTCCACGCACTTGCCGGAGCGGCCCAGCGCGATCGCGTCGGGGAGCAGTTCGGTGATCATCTCCGCGCACTCCTCCTCGACCCAGGCGGCGTCGTCGCCGTCCAGGCCGCCGACGCCGGGGAACTGACGGAGCAGCGTCTGGGCGTCGCGGGCGGCCGCGGCTGCCTGCTCGTACTCCTCGACCGAGCCGCCGCGCGGGACGTCGGGGAGCACGGTCTCCGGCGGCACCGGCAGGCCCACGGCGTGCTCGAGCGCGGCCCGGGCCAGCACCAGCCAGCGGGTGCGCCGGGGCGGGTTGTAGTCGATGGCGAGGTTGACCAGGCGCCAGACGGTGTTCAGGTCGCCGGCCGCGCCGAGCGGCCCCTTGAGCAGCGGCAGCAGGGCGTGCACGCGCAGCACCAGGCTGGTGACGTCGTCGGCGGTCATGGCTTGGTCGCGGGTGGCGGCGCGGGCCCAGGCCATCCACCGGGTGAGCGCCTCCGGGAGGTCGACCGCCTCCATCGCGCCGAGGTCCTCGAGCTCCGGGCGCAACCGCGGCGCGCGCTTGGGCAGGTCGCTCAGCTCGTCGCCGCGGGCGACGGCGGCGCCGTTCGCGACCAGGGCGCCCACGGGCTTCAGCCCGCTGATCCCGATGAGGATGCCGACGGTGCCGTGCCCGGTGAGGCCGTACCGGCCGGCCCGCCCGGCGATCTGGGCGGCCTCCCAGGTGCGCAGCGGCCGCATCTCCTGCCCGTCGAACTTCGTCGTCTCCGCGAACAGCACCGTGGTCGCGGGCACGTTGATGCCGTGGCCGATGACGTCCGTGGTCACCAGCACGTCGAGCTCGCCGCCGGTGAACCGCTCGATGACCTCGCGGCGGGTGGCCGGCGGCAGCGCCCCGTAGAGGACGCCCACCTTTCCGGGCCGGTGCTGGTCGAGCTCGGCGGCCGCGGCGTAGACGGCCTTGCGCGAGAAGGCGACGACGAGGGTCTGCGGGCGCACGGCCTCCGGGCGCACCGGGGCGCGCAGCACGTCCAGGCGGGAGAGCCGCTTGTGGTTGACGACCTGGAGGCGCTCGGCGTCGGAGACCAGCGGCTTGAGCACGAGGTAGGCCTCGGCGGCGGAGATGAGGTGCATCTCGCGGTACTCGCCGGTGAGCAGCAGCCGGGCCCAGTGGTGGCCGCGGTCGGGGTCGGTGACCCAGTGCGCCTCGTCCAGGACCAGCATCTCGCCGCGCGGCGGGGCCTTCTCCACGGTGCAGCAGACGATCGGCGCGAACGGGTCGATCTCCTCCTCGCCGGTGGACAGGCCGACCGTGCCCTCGGGCAGCTGGGCGGAGAGCTTGGCGTAGGCCTCGTGCGCGAGCTGGCGCAGCGGAGCGGCGTAGACGCCGGAGCCCGTGGCGGCCAGCGCCTGCAGCGACTCGTAGGTCTTGCCGGAGTTCGTGGGGCCGAGGTGGAAGACCACGTTCTCGGGGCGGGTGGTCCGGGCGGGGAGCTCCGGCTCGGCGCCCTCCACCCAGCTCTGCTGCGCGCGCTTCTCCTCCCGGGCGGCCACGCGGTCGGCGTCCCGCGCCGCCGACTGGCGGCCGGCGGAGCGCTCGCGGCGGCGGGCCGACGTCGGCGGGGGAGTGGCGGGCTGGGTCGTGGGCGGCAGGGGCTGGCTCTCGGGCAAGCAGTGTCCTTCGTGGAGCTGGATCAGGGGCGGTCGACGCCGTCGTCCGGGCGGACCGTTGCTCGGGACAACACAGCGGAAGGCCGGTCCATGCCCGGAGACACGCGGCGCTTCCCGGGCGTCCCGGACGCCTCCAGTGTCCACGGCGGCGAGCGAACGGCCGCACCTGACCCGCCGCATGTGTCCCGGACCTGCGCGTTCAGAGCGGTTCGACCACCTCGGACTTCCATCCGGAGTGCCTACCCCGCCCTGCCGCAGGGTCAACGGACGGCGGGGCGAGGGCGGGAACGGATCAGCGGGCTCCCGAGACCGCGGGCTGCTCCGTCCCGGTCGTGCTCTCCGCGGTTGCGGCGGCTCCCGCACGGTGGGCGGTGAGCGCCGCGCCCTCGACGTCGAGGCTGGGCAGCCAGCGCAGCCACCGGGGCAGCCACCAGGCGTGCTCGCCCATGAGTGCCAGCGCGGCCGGGACCAGCACCATGCGGACGACGAAGGCGTCCACCAGGATGCCCACCGCCAGGGCGAAGGCGATCGACTTCAGCGTGGGATCGGGGCTGGAGGCGAAACCGGCGAAGACGCCGAACATGATCAGCGCGGCCGCCACCACGACAGGGGCCGAGCGCCGGAACCCGTCGCGGATGGCCGCGAGCGGAGCGGCACCGTGCGCGTGCGCCTCGTGCATGCGGCTGACCAGGAACACCTGGTAGTCCATGGCCAGGCCGAACAGGATCCCGATGACGAGGATCGGGGTGAGGCTGATCAGCGGCCCGGTGGCGGTGAGCCCGACCAGATCGGCGAGCCACCCCCACTGGAAGACGGCGACGGTGGCGCCCAGCGAGGCGCCCACGGTGAGCAGGAAGCCCAGCACGCCGACCAGCGGCACGAGCAGCGACCGGAACACCAGCACGAGCAGGACGAAGGCCAGGCCCACCACGAGGACGAGGTAGACGGGCAGCGCGTCGTCCAGGGACTGGGCGACGTCGACGCTCACGGCGGTGGCGCCGGTGACGTAGGCCTCCACCCCGTCGGTGCCGGTCAGCTCCGCCCGGAGGTCGCCGACCAGCTGCTCGGTGGCCTCGGACTGCGGTCCGGACTCCGGGATGACGGTGAGCAGGGCCGCCGTGTCGTCGGCGTTGGGCTGCGGGGGGACGACCAGGCCGACGTCGGGCAGCGAGGCGATCGACTCGGTGACACCGGCGGCCGCCCGCGAGGCGCCCTCCCCCTCGAGCAGGACCACGAGCGGGCCGTTGATCCCGTCGCCGAACCCTTCCGCCAGGAGCTCCTGCGCCCGTGCCTGGGTGCTGTCGGGCTCCGGGTTCGGGACCAGCGTGGTCGCCATCGAGGCGAAGGGGATGGACAGGACACCGAGGGCGGCGATGGTGAGCAGCACCGTCGCCACGCGGAACCGGGTCACCGTGGCCACCCAGCGGGCCAGGAATCCGGTCGCCTCGGAGCTCCGCTCCGTGTCCTGCGGCGCGACGGTGCGGTTGCCGGCGGCGAGCGCGGCCCGCGTCCTGCGGGGCAGCGCGCGCACGCCGACGAAGCTCAGCGCGGCCGGCACCAGGGTGAGTGCGACGAGGACGGCGACGACGATCGTTCCCGCGGCGGCGACGCCCATCTGCGTGAGGAAGGGGATGCCCACCACCGACAGGCCCAGCAGCGCGATGACCACCGTGAGCCCGGCGGTCACCACCGCCGACCCGGCCGTGCCGGCGGCCAGTGCGATGGCGGTGCCCACGTCGGCGCCGCGCAGCAGCTCCTGGCGGTAGCGGCTGATGATGAACAGGGCGTAGTCGATGCCGACCGCGAGCCCGAGCATGCCGGCCAGGGCCGAGGTCGTGGACGACAGGTCCAGGAAGCCGGTCGCGATGGTGATCCCCAGGACGCCGACGCCGACACCGACCACAGCGGTCAGCAGGTTCATGCCGGCGGCGACCAGCGAGCCGTAGGTGACCGCCAGGACGATCATCGCCAGGACGACGCCGATCACCTCGCCGATGCCCATGTGGGGGACGCCCGGGCTCAGCGCCTCGCCGGAGGCCTCGACGGTCAGCGCGTCGGTGCCCGCGCCCTCGACGACGTCCAGGAGGGCGTCCCGCTGCTGCTCGGTCACGTCCTCGAGGAGCCCCTCGAGGGTGACGGTGCTGTAGCCGATCGTCAGGTCGGCGTTGACCGCGGGTGCGGCCGGGTCGAGCGGGTCGGAGACAGCGGCGACCCCGGGCAGGTCGGCGAGGGTGCCCACCAGCTCGCCGACGGCCGTGGCGATCTCGGGGTCGGCCAGGGTCGCGCCGTCCGTCGTCGCCAGGGCGACGCTCACGGTCGCTCCGCCGGCGCCGAACTCCTCGGTGATGCGCTCCTGCGCGACCGTGGACTCCTGGCCGGGGATGGAGAACGAGTTCGTCGTCGTGCCGGCCAGGGTTAGGGCCCCCACGCCGCCGGCGACGAGGACCGCCAGCCAGACGAGCACGAGGGCGAGCCGGCGGCGGTGGGAGAACGCCCCGATCCGGGACAGCAGGTGAGCCATGGGGTCAGGTCTCCGAGGTGGGGGAGGAACGGTGGTGGCCGAGGGCGTCGACGCAGGCGACGACGATCAGCGGCCGCCAGGCGACGGTGAGGTCCTGCTGGTGGGCGGTGAGTGCCAGGACCGCGAGGGCGGCCAGGGCGGCGGCGACCCGCACGGTGCGCTCGGCCGTCGCGGCCTGCGCATCGACGCCGAACGCGGCCAGCGCTGCCGTGCCCGAGGCCTGGATCGCCTCGACGTCCCCGGGCGCCACGTCACCCGGGACCCCGGTCGTGGCCGGGGCCAGCAGCAGGGACACCAGGCCGGGGTGGGCCAGGGCGACGTCGACCCAGGCCTCGATCGCGCGCCGGTCCCGTTCCGGACCGAGGGGCAGGTCGGCCACCACGGTCAGGACCTGCTGCCCCAGCTCGGCGGCCTTGGCCACCACGGCGGCCTGCAGCGAGTCCTTGGTCGGGAAGTGGTGCTGGAGCCCGGCCTTGGAGAGCCCGACGGCGTCGGCGATCTCCTGCAGGGAGGTCTTGGCGCCGCGGCGGGCCAGGAGGCCGGCGGCGGAGTCGAGGATCTGGTCCTCCGCCTGCTGACGGAACGCGGTCACGTCTCGAAGAGTAGGCCGCACCGGCCGGGTCGGCCGGGAAACCGGCCGATCCGGCCGGTGTTCCGCGTCACGCCGAGCCGGTTCACCCCCGGGCTACGGCGAGGCGACCACGGCCAGGAACAGCGGGGATCGGGTCTGCGTGTCGGCGATGAGGAGGAGGTAGGGGCGGTCGAACGTGACGACCTGAGCCCGCGGCTCCGCTCCGTTCACGGCCTCCGCCACCACGCCGGTGGCTGCCGCGGCCTCGGTGCCCTCCTCGTCCACGTCGAGGTAGGTCTTCTGCACGACCCGGGCGATCTCCAGCTCGTCCTCGCTGAGGGCCGAGTAGTCGCCCGTGGTCGGCAGGCCCAACTCCGCCAGCACGCCCAGCAGCTCGTGGGTCTGCTCGAACCGCAGCCGGGGCAGTGCGATGCCGACGTGCTCGGGAGCGGGTTCCGCGTCCTGCAGCGCGAGCAGCGGAGCGGCGTCGACAGCGCACGGGTCGGTGCCCTCGGGCGGCAGCACGGCGAGCATCGTCAGGGTGCCGTCGCGGTAGGGCAGCTCGACCGACCGCCATCCGTCCACGGTCCGGGAGACGCCGGCCGACCCGTGCATCATGTCGGCGGTGACCTCGCCGGACGGTGTCCGGAAGGGGGCCGGCACGGTGCCGGTGAACGGCGTCGCCCACCGTGCCTCGAGGTGCAGGGCGTTGGTCAGGACCGCCCGCGTGTGGCGTTCGAGCGGGTCGTCGAAGAGCTTCTCGATGAGGCCTCGGGTGTCCTCGGAGATCGCCGCGTTGATCCGGTCGGTCGCCCCGCCCGGGTCCCCGGCGAAGTCCAGCGCCTGCACGCCCGCGTCGAAGGCGGTGGCGAGGTCGTCGAGGTAGCCCGGATCGGGTCGAAGGTCGGGTGCGGTCCAGAGACGGTTGCTCAGCTGCAGCGAGTCCGGAGCGTCGTCAACCGCCGGGTCGCCGTCGTGCCGCAGGCCGTCCAGGGCGCGGGTGTGCTCGTGGAACGCCGCGACCAGGTCCGGCGACCACGTCGGAAGGTGCAGCACAGCTGCGACGTCCTCGGCGGTCCGCCCGGCGGCGGCCGGGTAGAGCAGGCTCAGTGCCTCGGCAGCCGAGGTGGGGGAGAGCAGCACGTTCTCGCCCGGCCGGTCGGCGCACACCGCGGAGAGGAGGTCGACGCCGAACCGGGTCTGGGCGGTGGCCACATCGGAGGCGGTGAGCTGCCCGGACTGCACGGGGACGACATCGCCCCGGAGCGTCTGCGGCTGAGCGCCGGTGCTCCCGTCGTTGCCGCAGGCGGTCAGGACCGTCGCGGTCACGGCCACGACCGCTCCCCGTGCGCATCTGCTCATCGCTGCCTCATTCCGTCACGGCTGCCCAGGCGGCCGCCGTCCGTGCGTCGTAGGGCTGGGTGAAGCCGCAGCCCCAGGCGATGGGGGCGTCCAGCGGGGCCCCACCCCAGCGCGGCTCCCCGGACACCAGCAGACGGGTGCCCACCTGGTAGTCCGGGATCGACGGGATCATCCGGCGCCCGGTGATCGTGTTCAGGTCCACGGTGACGGTCTCCCCGGAGCCCCCGCGGTACCAGTCGTGCACCCGGAAGGTCACCGCCGAGATCGGGGTCAGTGAGCCGGTCGGGTCCTGGCGCGCCGGGCCGATCGCGGTCACGGTGCCGTCGAACGCGAAGGCCCGGCCGGCCACCGCCGCGGGCGAGTAGGCCTCGACGCACTCGGCCGCGCTCCCACCGGTGGCCGAGACCGGCGGCTCAGGTGCAGGGGCGCTGCTCGGCGAGGGCGCTCCGGGAGCGGGAGCGCCCTCCTCCGTCGCCTCGACGGCTGCGGCGATCGGCGCCTCCGGAGCCGGCCCCGACAGGGTGCCGGCAGCCACCACGCCCGCGACCACCGCGGTCACCGCCGCCGCGGTGGCCAGGAATCCCGCACGTCGACGGCGGTCCCGGCGGTGCCGCTCGACGGCCCGACGGGCGGTGGCCTGCCCGGCGGGCGTGCCGGCGTCGTCGGCGATGGCCCGCAGCGCGCTCCGGACGGTGTGCTCGAGCTCGTTCACGGCTGCCTCCGATCCAGGGACGTGAGCTGTGGTGCCGGGTCGACGGCGGGGGCGAGGGCGGTGCGCAGGGCGGTCAGGCCCCGGCGGGCGTGGGTGTTCACCGTGCTGACCGAACAGCCGAGGACGGCGGCGGTCTGCGGCTCGGTGAGGTCCTCGAAGAAGCGCAGGACGAGGACGGCACGCACCCGGGGCGACAGGCCGGCGAGGGCCCGGCGCACCTCGTCCTCGACGGCGTGGGCCGCCTGCGGGTCCACGCCGGCGCGTTCGGGGACCACCTCCACCACCTGCTCGGTGGACATCAGCCGACGGCGCCAGCTCACGTGGGTGTTGACCATCAGCGTGCGGACGTAGGGGAGCGGGCGTTCCGCCGTCCGCACGCGCGACCAGTGGCGGTACGCCTTCGCCAGCGCCGTCTGCACCAGGTCCTCCGCGTGGCCGCGGTCGCCGGTCAGGAGGTAGGCGGTGCGCAGCAACGAGCCCTCGTGCTCGACGACGAACGCCGAGAACTCGTCGTCGTCCGTGCTCGGCATGCACCCTCCCGTCGCGCTCCTACCTGGTAGACGCTCTCGGCGGGCCCTTCCACCGACATGACGGCGGAGAGAATCCGGAGCCCGCGAGTCGCCGCGCCGGTAACGTTGACTAGGCCGAATTACCGCCCTAGGTTCCGGGCATGGCTCGCTCGTTGCTCGCCCCGCCGTTGCGCTCGACCGTCGACCCGGGGAGCGAGAGCTTCCGGCAGAACCGGGCGGACATGCTCGAGCAGCTCGCGGTGCTCGACGAGCTGCTCGACGAGGCGGCCGCCGGCGGCGGTGAGAAGGCGACCGAGCGGCTGCGCCGGCGGGACAAGCTGCCCATCCGTGAGCGCATCGCGCACGTCCTCGACCCCGACAGCCCGTTCCTCGAGATCAGCCCACTGGCCGGCTGGGGCTCGGACTACACCGTCGGCGGCGGGATGGTCGTCGGCGTCGGCGTGATCGCCGGCGTGGAGTGCGTGGTCATGGGCAACGACCCCACGGTCCTGGGCGGCGCGCTCACCCCGTACGCCCTGAAGAAGTGGGCGCGCGCGCTGGAGATCGCCCGCGAGAACCGGATGCCCTACGTCAGCTTCGTGGAGTCCGCCGGCGCCGACCTGCGGCCCGGAGGAGGCGGCGGCGGGCGCTCGGCGCAGACCTCGCACTTCGCCGAGAGCGGCCGGCAGTTCTACGAGATGACCGAGCTGTCCAAGCTCGGCATCCCCTCGATCTGCGTCGTCTTCGGTTCCTCCACCGCCGGCGGTGCCTACCAGCCCGGGCTGTCGGACTACGTCGTCGTCATCGACCAGCAGTCGAAGGTGTTCCTCGCCGGCCCGCCGCTGGTCAAGATGGCGACCGGCGAGGAGAGCGACGACGAGACCCTCGGCGGCGCCCGGCTGCACGCGGACGTCTCCGGCCTGGGCGACTACTTCGCCGAGGACGAGCTGGACGCCATCCGCATCTGCCGCGAGGCCGTCTCGCACCTGAACTGGCGCAAGGCCGGCCCCGAGCCGTCGCTGACGCCGGACGAGCCGGTGCACGACCCCGAGGAGCTGCTCGGCCTGGTCAGCCGCGACCTCCGCCAGCCCGTCGACGTGCGCGACGTGATCGCCCGCGTCGCCGACGGTTCGCGGTTCGAGGAGTTCAAGCCCCGCTGGGGGCCGACGCTGGTCTGCGGCTGGGCCTCCATCCACGGCTACCCGGTCGGGATCCTCGGCAACAACGGCGTGCTGCACCCGGACTCCGCGCAGAAGGCCGCGCACTTCATCCAGCTGTGCAACTGGATCGACGTCCCGCTGGTCTTCCTGCAGAACATCACCGGCTACATGGTGGGCCGGGACTTCGAGGCGGCCGGGATCGTCAAGAAGGGCAGCCAGATGCTCAACGCGGTCACCAACTCGACGGTGCCGCACCTGACGGTGATCATCGGCTCCTCCTACGGCGCCGGCACGTACGGCATGTCCGGGCGCGCCTTCGGCAACCGGTTCACCTTCCTCTGGCCGACGGCGAAGATCGCGGTGATGGGCCCCAAGCAGATCGCGGGCGTCATGTCGCAGGTCCGCCGCGGGCAGGCGCTGCGCAAGGGCGTGCCCTTCGACGAGGAGGAGGACGCCACGATCGTCGCGATGGTCGAGGCCGGCCAGGAGGAGGGCTCGCTCGCGCTGCGGGCCAGCGGCGCGGTGAGCGACGACGGGATCATCGACCCGCGGGACACCCGCACGGTGCTGGGCATGTGCCTGTCCTTCGTGGCCAACGGCCCGGTCGCGGGTGCGCAGGAGTACGGGGTGTTCCGGCTGTGACCAGGTCTCCCGAGGGCATGGCCTTCGACACCGTCCTCGTCGCCAACCGCGGCGAGATCGCCCGCCGGGTCTTCCGGACCGCGCGCGCCATGGGCTACCGCTGCATCGCCGTCTACGTCGACGCCGACGCCGGGGCCCCGTTCGTCGCCGACGCCGACGAGGCCGTGCGGCTGGAGACCGGCTACCTCGACGGCGCCGCCGTGATCGCCGCCGCTCGGGCCTCCGGTGCGGGCGCGATCCACCCCGGCTACGGCTTCCTGTCCGAGAACGCCGGCTTCGCCGCCGACGTGCTCGCCGCCGGGCTGGTCTGGGTGGGCCCCACGCCCGAGGTCATCGCGGCCATGGGCGACAAGCTCGCGGCCAAGAAGGCGGCGGTGGCGGCCGGCGTCCCGACTCTGCCGTCGGCCGACGACCCCGCCGACGCGGACTCCGTGGGCTACCCGCTGCTGGTGAAGGCCGCCGCCGGTGGCGGCGGCAAGGGCATGCGGGTCGTGGAGTCAGCGCCCGAGCTCACCGAGGCGGTCGCCGGCGCGCGGCGCGAGGCGCTGGCCGGCTTCGGCGACGACCGGGTGTTCCTGGAGCGCTACGTGCGCCGGGCCCGCCACGTCGAGATCCAGATCCTGGGCGACGAGCACGGCAACCTGCTGCACCTCGGCGAGCGGGAGTGCTCGATCCAGCGGCGGCACCAGAAGATCGTCGAGGAGTCGCCCTCACCCGTCGTCGACGACGCCCTGCGGGCCGCGATGGGCGAGGCGGCCCTCGCGCTGGCCGGTGCGCTCGGCTACCGGTCGGCCGGCACCGTCGAGTTCCTCGTCGACGACGACACCCGCGAGTTCTTCTTCCTCGAGGTCAACACCCGCCTGCAGGTCGAGCACCCGGTCACCGAGGAGGTCACCGGCATCGACCTGGTCCGCGAGCAGCTCCGGGTGGCCGCCGGCGAGCGGCTGGACCGCACGCAGGCCGACGTCGCCTTCCGCGGGCACGCCGTCGAGGTGCGGCTCTACGCCGAGGACCCCGCGGCCGGATTCCTCCCCGCCACGGGCACCGTCGCGGCGTTCGCGCCGGCCCTCGGGCCGGCGGTGCGATGGGACTCCGGCGTCGAGGCGGGCTCGGTCGTCGGCGTCAGCTTCGACCCGATGCTGGCCAAGGTGATCGCGCACGCCCCGACCCGGCGCGAGGCCGCCGGCCGCCTGGCGCTCGCGCTGGAGCGGCTGCACCTGGGCGGGCTCACCACCAACCGCGACTTCCTCGTCGCCGTCCTCCGCCACCCCGCCTTCCTCGCGGGCGACACCACCACCGACTTCATCGACCGGCACGAGCCGGCCGCGCGCCTCGCGCTCGACGACGCCGACCTGCACCGGGTGGGCGCCGCGGCGGCGCTGTGGATCCAGGGCCGCAACCGCGCCCGGGCGACCGTCCTGCGCACGGTCCCGGCCGGCTGGCGCAACGCGCGGCTGCCCGACTCCTCGGTCCGGTTCCGGCACGGCGACGACGAGATCGAGGTGCGCTACCGGGCCCGGCGGGACGGGACCTTCACCGTCCGCGACGTCGGCGGGGTCCGCGTGCACGCCTGGTCGCCGGAGGCCGTCGACGTCGAGATCGGCGGCCGCCGGGCGCGATACGCCGTCACCGCAGACGGCGAGCGGCTGCACGTGCAGACCCCCCGCGGCACCGTGGAGCTGGACGTCGTCCCGCGCTTCGTGCCGCCCGGCGCCGCGGAGGCCGACGGCGGCTTCGTCGCCCCGATGCCCGGGGTCGTGCTCGACGTGCGGTGCGCGGTCGGGGAGCGGGTGACCGCGGGAGCGACCCTGGTGCTGCTCGAGGCGATGAAGATGGAGCACCACGTGAAGGCGCCGTACGCCGGGGTGGTCACCGAGGTGCGGGTCGCGGTCGGCCAGCAGGTCGAGAACGGCGCCGTCCTCCTCGTGGTCGAGCCCGAGGGGGAGTCTCCCGATGCGTGAGCCGCTGCGGATCGCGAACTGCTCCGGCTTCTACGGGGACCGGCTCTCCGCGGCCCGGGAGATGGTCGAGGGCGGGCCGATCGACGTCCTCACCGGTGACTGGCTGGCCGAGCTGACCATGCTCATCCTGGCGCGGACCCGCGCCTCGCGGCCCGGCGGCGGCTACGCGCGGACGTTCGTGAAGCAGATGGAGCACGTCATGGGCACGTGCCTCGACCGCGGCATCAAGGTGGTGGCCAACGCCGGCGGGCTCGACCCGGACGGGTGCGCGGAGGCGGTGGCAGAAGTCGCCGGGAGGCTCGGGCTCTCGCCCACGATCGCCTACGTCAGCGGCGACGACCTGCTGCCCCGGCTCGACGAGCTGGTCGCCGCCGGCGTCGACCTCGCGCACCTCGACACCGGGGAGCCCCTCGGCGACCCGTCGCGGTTCATCAGCGCCAACGCCTACCTCGGCTGCTGGGGCATCGTCGACGCGCTGAACTCCGGTGCCGACATCGTGATCACCGGGCGCACCACCGACGCCGCGATCGTCTGCGGCCCCGCCGCCTGGCACCACGGCTGGGCCCGCGACGACTGGGACGCCCTCGCCGGCGCGGCGGTGGCCGGCCACGTCATCGAGTGCGGGACCCAGGCCACCGGCGGCAACTACTCGTTCTTCACCGAGGTCCCGGGCATGGCCCGCACGGGCTTCCCCTGGGCGGAGATCGCCGCCGACGGCTCGTCGGTCATCGGCAAGCACGACGGCACCGGCGGCCAGGTCTCGGTCGGCACCGTCACCTCGCAGCTGCTCTACGAGATCGGCGGCCCGGCCTACCTGGGCCCCGACGTCACCGCGCGCTTCGACACCGTCGCACTCGAGGAGACCGGGCCGGACCGGGTGCGGATCAGCGGCGCCAAGGGCGAGCCGCCGCCGCCCACGCTCAAGGTCGCGATGAACTCGCTCGGCGGCTTCCGCACCGACCTCGGTGTCGCCCTGGTGGGGCTCGACGTCGAGGCCAAGGCGGCGCTGGTGGACGAGGCGTTCTGGGCCGCCTGCCCGTACGAGCCGGCCGACTTCGCCGACGTGACCACGACGGTCGTGCGCACGGACAAGGAGGACCCGGCCACCAACGAGGAGGCCGTCGCCGTCTGGCGGCTGACCCTCAAGGACCCGGACGAGAAGAAGCTGGGGCGCTCGGTGAGCGCCGCCATGACCGAGCTCGCTCTCGCCACGATCCCCGGGTTCTTCGGCGTCGGCGGAGGCGGCCGGGACGCCCGTCCGTACGGCGTCTACCGCCCGTCGCTCGTGCCGGCCGAGCTCGTGCCGCAGCAGGTGACGCTGCTGGGCGGGCCGACCACCGTCGTCGCCTCCACGGCGCCGACGGCGCCGGCCGCCCCGATCGAGCCGCTCCCGGGACCGTCGGTGCCGGTGCCGACCGGCGAGACCGAGCGGGTACCGCTCGGCCACGTCGTCGGCGCCCGGTCGGGGGACAAGGGCGGCAACGCCAACCTCGGCGTCTTCACCCGCAGCGACGTCGAATGGGCCTGGCTCGACGACTTCCTGACCGTCGAGCGCCTGGCCGAGCTCCTGCCCGAGATCGCGGACCTGCGGGTCGACCGGTACCGGCTGCCGGCCCTGCGGGCGCTCAACTTCGTCGTGCACGGCCTGCTCGGCGAGGGCGTGGCGGCCTCCACGCGGCAGGACGGCCAGGCCAAGAGCCTGGGGGAGTGGCTGCGCGCCCGGCACGCCGACATCCCGGTCGGGATCCTCTGGACGACGACGTGAGCGTGCCCGTCGCCGTCGAGCGCCCCCGGCCGTTCCTCGACAGGGAGCGCCGGGCGCAGCTCACCCAACGGCAGCGCGAGGTGCTCGAGCTCCTCGACGCGATGTTCCGCGAGGGCTTCGCCGACCTCACCATGGCCGAGATCGCGGCGCGGGCGGGCTGCTCGCTGCGCACCCTCTACGCGCTGGCCCCCAGCCGCGACGAGCTCGTCCTCATGGTCGTCGACCGGCAGCTGTGGCGGATCGGCGGCGACGCCCAGCGGATCCTGCGCGAGGACATGGCGCCCCTGGACGCCATCCGGGCCTACCTCCGCGCGGCGCACGTCGCCGTCAGCCGCGCCACCGACGCCTGGTCGCGCGACCTGACGACAGTCCCGGCGGTCCGGCAGCTCGTCGACAGCCACAACGAGTACCTGGTCGACGTCACCCGGGTGCTGCTGGACTCCGCCGTCGGCCGGGGGGACATCGCCGACATCGACACCGCCGCGGTGGCGCGGGTGCTGGCCGGCCTCGGCCGCGGCTTCGCCGCCCCCGAGGTGTCGCGCACCCTGCGCAGCTCGCCCCAGCAGACCGCCGACGAGGTGGTCGAGATCGTCCTGAAGGGGCTTGCCTCATGAACGGAGGAGCGATGAGCGAGATCTCCGGGACCGCCGCGGACCTGGCGGCCGAGCACGAGGCGCTGGACGCCGTCGTCGCCGGGCTCACCGGGGAGCAGTGGGCCACGCCCACCCCGAGCCCCGGGTGGACGGTGGCCGATCAGATCGGCCACCTGACCTACTTCGACGGCGCCGCCGCGACCGCGATCACCGACGAGGCGGCGTTCGCGGACTCCATCGGCCCGCTGCTGGAGGACATGGACGGCGTCACCCTGCACCGCCACCTCGCTCCGGCGGAGCTGCTGGCGGCGTGGCGGGCGAACCGGCAGCACCTGCTCGAGGTGGCGCAGAGCATCGAGCCCGGCCGGCGGGTGCCCTGGTACGGCCCGTCGATGAGCGGCAGGTCGTTCCTCACCGCGCGGCTCATGGAGACCTGGGCGCACGGCCAGGACGTCGTCGACGCCGTCGGCGCCACCCGGGAGCCGACGGACCGGCTCCGGCACATCTGCCAGATCGGGTTCATCACGCGGAAGTGGACCTACGCCGTCCGGCGGGAGGAACAGCCGGAGGCCGCCGTCCGGCTGGAGCTGACCTCGCCGTCCGGTGAGAGCTGGCGGTGGGGCGAGGCCGACGCACCGGAGTCCGTGCGCGGACCGGCGCTCGACTTCTGCCTCGTGGTCACCCAGCGCCGCCACGTCGACGACACCGCGCTCGAGACGCAGGGTGCCGCCGCCCGCGACTGGATGGTGAAGGCCCAGGCCTTCGCGGGCGGGGCGACCGACGGCCCACCGCCCGGCGGCCGCTCCTGACCCTCCGACCACCCCCACGTCCCTCACCGGGCCCCACCACTGAGAGAGGCACTCCCGTGCGCACAGCCGCCACCGACCTCGTCGGGATCGACGTCCCGATCTTCGCCTTCAGCCACTGCCGCGACGTCGTCGCCGCGGTCACCAACGCCGGGGGGCTCGGCGTCCTCGGCGCCGTCGCCCACACCCCCGAGCAGCTCGACATCGACCTCGCCTGGATCGAGCAGGAGGTCAAGGGCCGGCCCTACGGCGTCGACCTGCTCGTGCCGGGGAAGTTCGCCGGCGCCGAGGCCGGCGGCCTCGACCGCGAGGCCCTGGGCGAGCTGCTGCCCGCCGAGCACCGCCAGTGGCTCGACGGAATGCTCGACCGGTACGGCATCCCGCCGCTGCCCGCCGACGCGCCCTCCGGTGGCCGCAGCTCCGGCGTCGGCGGCATGCGGGTGGACCCGAAGAGCATGGCGCCGCTGCTGGACGTGCTGTTCGCCCACGAGACCAAGCTCGTCGCCTCGGCGCTCGGCCCGCCGCCGCCGCACTTCATCGAGCGGGCCCACGGCGCCGGCATCCCCGTCGCGGCGCTGGCCGGCTCGGTCGAGCACGCGATCCGGCACAAGGCCGCCGGCGCCGACCTCGTCGTCGCGCAGGGCACCGAGGCCGGCGGGCACACCGGGCAGATCGCCACGATGGTGCTGGTGCCCGAGGTCGTCGACGCCGTGGGCCCGCTGCCGGTGCTGGCCGCCGGCGGGATCGGCCGCGGCCGGCAGCTCGCCGCCGGCATGGCGCTGGGTGCCGACGGCGTGTGGTGCGGCTCGGTGTGGCTGACCACCGAGGAGGCCGAGACCAACCCGGCGGTCAAGGAGAAGTTCCTCCGCGCCGGGCTCGGCGACACCGTGCGCTCCCGCTCGATGACCGGAAAGCCGGCCCGCATGCTGCGCAGCCCGTGGACCGAGGAGTGGGAGTCCACCGACGGTCCCGGCACGCTGCCGATGCCGCTGCAGCCGATGCTGGTCGGCGAGGCGCTGGCCCGCATCAACCGCGTCGCCGACAAGCCGGGGACGCCGGCGAACGACCTGGCCACCTACTTCGTGGGCCAGATCGTGGGCAGCGCCAGCATGAGCAGCGTCCGGCCGGCCCGCCGGGTGGTGCTCGAGATGGTCGAGGAGTTCGTCGACGCCGTGGAGCGCCTCAACGGTCTCGCCGCGAGCTGACGCGTCGACCGCTGAACCCGGGAGACCCAGGACCAGCGCGGTTCCGGGTCTTCCGGGTTCAACGGTCCGTGGTCGGCCGCGTCAGCCGCTTCTCGGGACTCCGTAAGGTCCCGCATGTCATCTCACCGACCGAGGGGAACGCAGTGCAGCACGAGGGCGACGGAGGCGGCCCCGGGCCGACGGTGCTCGACGTCCTGGATCTCGAGGAGATCGACCGGGACCTGTACCGGAGCACGCTGGTCTTCGCCGACCCGTTCCCGCTCTACGGCGGGCAGGTCGCCGCGCAGGCGCTGCTCGCCGCCGGTCTGACGGTGGGGGAGGGCCGGCTGCCGCACTCGCTGCACGGCTACTTCCTCCGCAGCGGGGACGCCGCCCGGCCGACGATCTTCCGCGTCGAGCGGGACCGCGACGGCGGCTCGTTCTCCGCACGGCGGGTGGTGGCGGTGCAGGGCGGCGAGGTCATCTTCAGCATGGCCGCCTCCTTCCACGCCGGTGGCGCGGGACCCGACTTCCCGGTCCAGGAGATGCCCGACGTCGAGGGTCCGGACGGGCTGGAGAGCCACGGCATGCCGCGGTTGTTCACCATGGAGAGCCGCCGTCCCGGGCAGGCCGACCCCGGCTGGCGGCTGCCGACCCGGTTCTGGGCGCGGACGACGGTGCCGCTGCCCGACGACCACCTCGTGCACGCCTGCGCGCTCACCTACCTCTCCGACATCGGCACCGGGCTGGCCAACATGCCGCAGGACGAGGCGAGCCCGGGCCCGACGCTCGACCACGCCGTCTGGTTCCACCGGCACGCGCCGCTGGACGAGTGGGTGCTCATGGACATGGAGCCGGGCACGGTCTCGGGTGGACGCGGCTGGTACACCGGTGCCATCTTCACCGCGGGCGGCACGCTGGCCGCCAGCTTCACCCAGGAGACCCTGTTCCGGGCGGGCAAGAACCCCTTCCGCCCGGGCAGCTGATCCCGCCCCATCCCTCCGACGTCAGGGGACCCCGTGCCCGAGATCGTGATCCCCGGCGCCGAGAGCGCCCCGGAGCTGCGGGCCTACCTCGCCGTCCCGCCCACGGGGAGGGGACCGTGGCCGGCCGTCGTCGTCGTGCACGAGGCGCTGGGGCTCAACGACGACACCCGGCAGCAGGCCGACCGCCTGGCCGCGGCCGGTTACCTCGCCGTGGCGCCGGACCTGTTCACCGCCGGCGGGGTGCTGCGCTGCCTGCGCTCGACGTTCCGCGCGATGCTCCAGGGGCAGGGCGCGGCCTTCGGCGACCTCGAGGCGGCCCGTCGCTGGCTCGCCGACCGCCCCGACAGCACCGGGCGGGTCGGCGTCCTCGGCTTCTGCATGGGCGGCGGGTTCGCGCTGCTGGCCGCCACCCGCGGCTTCGACGCGGCGGGGGCGAACTACGCCGCTGTCCCGAAGAACGCCGAGCAGGTGCTCGAAGGGGCCTGCCCCGTCGTGGCCAGCTACGGGAAGCGGGACCGGATGTTCCGGGGTGCGGCCGACCAGCTGGAGGGCGTGCTCACCCGGCTCGGGGTCGAGCACGACGTGAAGGAGTACCCGGACGCCGGTCACTCCTTCCTGAACCGGCACAACCTGGGCCCGTTCAGCGTGCTGGAGACGGTGTCCGGCTTCGCCTACCACCAGCCCTCGGCCGAGGACGCCTGGGCGCGGATCCTGCGGTTCTTCGACGAGCACCTGCGGGCGGACGAGCCCTCCGGTCAGGCCTGAGCCGCCGAGCCGGATCCGTGCCCGCCGACGTCGACCACACCGCCGCCCTGGCTCGCGAGCAGGAAGCCTTCGCGAGCCTGGCCTCCGACGCCCCCGGGGACCTGCCGGTGCCCGCGTGCGGTACCTGGACCGCGGAGGTGCTGGTGCGGCACCTCGCCACCGTGCACCGCTGGGCCGCGCTCGCGGTCGGGACGGACGACACGGAGGCGCTCCCCGACGTCCGGCCGGTGTTCCGGTCGACCTCGGCTGCCGACTACGGCGCGGCGGCGGCCGAACTCCGGGCGGCGCTGGCCGACCCGGCGCGTCCCTGCGTCACCCTCACCGGTCCGGGCACCGCCGCCTGGTGGACCCGGCGCCAGGTGCACGAGACGCTGATCCACCGGCTGGACCTCACCGCGGCCCTGGGGCGCGAGGCAACGGCCGACCCCGCCGTCGCGGCGGACTGCGTGGCCGAGGTCGTCGACGTCCTGCAGCCGCGGCAGGTGGCGCTGGGTCGCATGGCGCCGCTGGACCGCGGCGTGCGGCTCACCGCGCCCTCGGGCAGCTGGGTGCTCGGGCCCGACCCGGTCGCCGAGATCACCGGATCGGAGCCGGCCCTGGCGCTGCTGGTCTGGCGGCGGATGCGCGTGGACGACGAACGGCTGACCGTGACCGGCGACCGCGCCGCGGCGGCGGCGGTGCTGGCCCAGCCCCTCGTCCCCTGACCGCTGCCCGACCCGCTGCCGATCCGGGTGGCGTCAGGGCTCGTCGTCCCCGTGCGGCGGAACGCTGTCGGCGACGACGGCGCCCCGCTCGCCCGGCGGGCGCTCCGGGCCGACCGTCGAGTCGCGGGCGGTCTGCCGCTCGCTCTCGGCGTTCACCGCGGCGCCGACGATCACCAGGAAGACGCTGAGCCAGAGCCAGAACATGCTGATGGCGACGCCGCCGAGCGAACCGTAGGTGGTCTCGTAGGAGCCGAGGCTCTGCACGTAGGCGAACAGGGCCAGCGACGTCACCAGCCACAGCACGGTGGCGAACGCCGCGCCGACGCTGATCCACCGCCAGCGGGCGCGCTGCCGATCGGGGGCGAAGCGGTAGAGCATGGAGAGCACCAGGGCCAGCAGCACCGCGAGCGTCAGCCAGAGCACGGCCGGAGCGAGTGGCTGGAGGGGATCGGGCAGGCGGTCGAGCCGGCGGGAGAGGGCGCCGGTGCCGGCGATGACCGCGCCGAGGACCAGGGCGCCGGCGAGCACGAAGGTGACCGCGAGCCCCGTCCGGCGTCGGAAGCTGCGGGTCTCGGTCTCGGAGTAGGCGAGCGTCAGCGCGTCGATCAGGTAGGTCGCGGCGGTCGTGGCGGTGACCAGCGCGGCGGCCAGACCGCTGAGGCCCCGCCAGGTGAGCACCTGAGCGGAGGCGGTCGTGATCGTCGTCAGCTGCTCGGCGACCAGTGGCTCGAGTTCGGGCGGGAGCACCTCGGCGACCGACGAGAGCTGGTCCAGCGCCTGGTCGGGGGTGTTGACGGCGCCGTAGACCGACAGCGCCGTCACCAGCAACGGGGCGATGGAGAGGATGGCGAAGAACGAGACGGCGGCGGCCAGCGCCATGAGCCGGTCGTCGAGGACGTGCCGCGCCGCGCGCTCGAGCACCTGGAGCCAGCCGCGCGGGGGGATCCGGTGCGGGGCGTGCGCGTCGTGCCCGCGGACCGGTCGGCCGCCTCCGGCGTGCGCCGACCCGGACCCGCCCGCCCGCGCTGCCGCCACGGCTCCATCCTCGTCCGGGGCGTCCGCGCACGCGCAGCGACTCCGCCGTCCGCCTGCTTGACTGGCCGGCATGCACCTGGGCATCGACAGCTTCGTGGCGGCGGTGACCGATCCCGCCACGGACCGCCTGGTGGGGCCCGAGGAGCGGATGGAGCACCTGCTCGAGGAGATCGAGCTCGCCGACCGGGTCGGCCTCTACTCCTTCGGCATCGGCGAGCACCACCGCAGCGAGTACTACGACTCCGCGCCGCCGGTGATCCTGGCCGCCGCGGCCGCGCGGACCTCCCGCATCCGGCTGGGCAGCGCGGTGGCGGTGCTCAGCGCCGCCGACCCGGTCCGGGTGTTCCAGCAGTTCGCCACGCTGGACCTGATCTCGAAGGGCCGGATCGACCTCGTCGTCGGCCGGGGCTCGTTCACCGAGGCGTTCCCGCTGTTCGGGCTGAGCCTCGCCGACTACGACGAGCTGTTCGCCGAGAAGCTCGACCTGCTGCTGCGGATCCGGGAATCCGAGAACGTCACGTGGTCGGGCCGGCACCGCCCGCCGCTCACCGGCCAGGGTGTCTACCCGCGGCCGCTGCAGGACCCGCTGCCGATCTGGGTCGGGGTGGGCGGGACGCCGGAGTCGTTCGTCCGGGCCGGGCTCCTGGGGCTGCCGCTGATGGTGGCGATCATCGGCGGGGAGCCGCGCCAGTTCGCGCCGCTGGTCGACCTCTACCGGCGGGCGGGTGCCCAGGCCGGTCACCCGCCCGAGAAGCTGCAGGTGGGGCTGCACGTGTTCGGCTTCGTCGCGGACAGCACGCAGGCAGCGGCGGACACCATCTACCCGGGGTGGCACGAGATGTTCGAGAAGGTGTCCCGCGAACGCGGGTTCTCGCCGCCGAGCCGGGCGCAGTTCGACGCGACCAGCGGCCCGAACGGCGCGTTCTTCATGGGTGACCCGGACACGGTGGCGGAGAAGCTGGTGCGCATCGCCGGGCAGCTGGGCGGCGTCGACCGGATCTCGCTGCAGATGACCAACCCCCGGCTGGCCCACACCGACCTGCTGCGCGGCATCGAGCTGCTGGGCACCGAGGTCGCCCCGCGCGTGGCGGCGCTCTCGTGACCGCCGAGCGGGAGTGGGGGCTCGACGGCCACGCGGGCCGGCTGGCCTGCCGGACGTGGGAGGGCGCCGGGGCGCCCACGCACGTGGTCCTGCTGGCGCACGGGTACGGCGAGCACGCCGGGCGGTACGGGCACGTGGCCGCCGCCCTGGTCGAGGCCGGGGCCGTCGTGCACGCCGTCGACCACGTCGGCCACGGCCAGAGCGACGGCGACCGCGTCGTCGTCACCGACTTCGAGCGGGTCGTCGACGACCTGCACGCCGTCGACGAGCAGGCCCGCGAGCAGCACCCGGACCTGCCGGTCGTGCTGATCGGGCACTCGATGGGCGGCCTGATCGCCGCCCGGTACGCCCAGCGGTACGGCGACTCGCTGGCCGCGCTGGTGCTGTCCGGCCCGCTCGTCGGGAACTGGGCGGCGGGCCCGCTGCTGCTGTCGCTGCCGGAGCTGCCCGACACCCCGCTGGACAGCACGACGCTGTCCCGCGACCCGTCCGTCGGGGCGGCCTACGAGGCGGATCCGCTGGTCTGGCACGGCCCGTTCAAGCGGCCGACCATCGAGGCCATCGTCCGCGGGCTGGCGGCGATCGAGGCGGGTCCGTCCCTCGGGTCGCTGCCGCTGATGTGGGCGCACGGCGAGGGCGACCGGCTCGTTCCGCTCGCCGGCACGCGGCCCGGCGTGGAGCAGCTCCGCGGGGACCACTCCGCCGGGAAGCTGTACGCCGAGAAGATCTATCCCGGTGCGCAGCACGAGATCGTCAACGAGACCAACTCCGACGAGGTCCTCGCCGACGTCGTCGCCTTCATCGGTGCGGCGCTGCGGCTTGGCTGAGTCGAGCGTGCTCGCCGTCTTCGCGCATCCCGACGACGAATCGCTGTCGGCCGGCGGGCTGCTCGCCCGTCAGGCCGCTGCCGGTGCGCGGACCGCCGTGGTCACCTCCACGTGGGCCGAGGACTCCGTGCGCGCACGGGAGCTGGCCGAGGCGCTGCGCAACCTGGGCGTCGGCGAGCCGCCGCGCATGCTCGGCTACGCCGACCAGAAGGTGCCGGAATCCGCCCCGGGGAGCCCGCGCTTCTGCGACGCACCCCTCGACGAGGCCGTGCGACGGCTGGTCACGCACATCCGCGACTTCCGTCCGGACGTCGTCGTCACCCACGACGCCTACGGCGGTGTGACCGGCCACGCGGACCACGTCCACACCTACCGGGTCACGATGCTCGCCGCCCAGGCCGCCGGTCTCGAGCAGCTCTACCCGGAGGCGGGCGCGCCCTGGCAGCCGCGGGCTCTCTACCTGGCCACCCACCCGCGGTCCGTCGCGGCGCGGTTGACCGGCCTCATCGGTGCCCAGCGGGCCGTCTACAGCGTGCCGGACGAGCAGGTCACCGACCGCCTCGACGTGAGCCCGTGGGTGGAGCAGAAGATCGCCGCGGTGCTGGCGCACCGGAGCGAGGTGGAGCGGGGAGCCGTGCCCGGACTCGTCGCCTCGCTGCCGCAGGACGCTCGCGTCGCGATGCTCTCCACCGAGTGGTTCATCCGCTGCGCTCCGTGGGTGTCCGCCGCGGGTGGGATGTCCACCGACGTCCCGGCGCTCTAGTTTTCGGGGCGTGATGCGACTCAGCGAGCTCCCGACACCCGCCCTCGTCGTCGACAGGGGAGCGCTCGAGCGGAACCTGGCAGCCATGGCCGCCGTCTGGCCCGGGCGCCGGCTCCGGCCGCACGTCAAAGCGCACAAGACGAGCGGACTGGCGCGGCTCCAGGCGGGGCTGGGGCACCTGGGCTTCACCTGCGCGACGATCCGCGAGGTCGAGGTGATGGCCGAGGCGGGGCTGGGTGAGGACCTGCTGCTGGCCAACGAGGTCCTCGACATGCGCCGGCTCGGGGCGCTGGTCGACTCCGGTACCCGGGTGACGGTCGCGGTCGACTCGGACGCGGTGCTCCGGGCAGCCGTCGACGGCGGCGTCCGCGAGGTGCTGATCGACGTGAACGTCGGCCTGCCGCGGTGCGGGTGCGCGCCGGAGGACGCCGGCCGGCTGGCCGACGCCGCCCGCGCCGCGGGGCTCGAGGTGCGCGGTGTCATGGGCTACGAGGGCCACCTGATGCTGGTGGCCGATCCCGTCGAGCGGGCGCGGCGGACGGCCAAGGCGATGGGCCTGCTGCAGCAGGCGCACGCCGACGTGGGCGGCGACATCCTGTCCGGGGGCGGGACCGGCACCTGGCGGACCAACACGGTCGTCACCGAGCTGCAGGCCGGCTCCTACGCGCTCATGGACACCGCGTACGCGGGGCAGGACGACGTCCCGTTCGAGCAGGCGCTGACGGTCCTCGCGGCCGTGATCTCGGTGAACGCGGGCCAGGGCTACGCCGTGGCCGACGCCGGCCTCAAGGCCTTCGGCATGGACCACGGCAACCCGACCCTGCGGGACGCAGCGGTCTGGTACTGCTCGGACGAGCACACGATCTTCGCTCCGGAGGAGGGCGGCCCGCTGCCCGCCCTCGGCGACCGGGTGCGCTTCGAGCCCGCCCACGTCGACCCGACCTGCGCGCTGCACGAGCGGATGTGGGTCGTCGAGGGCGACGAGGTCGTGGACTGCTGGCCGGTCGACATGCGCGGCTGGTGAGGTTCCTGCCAGGCCTCAGCCCGGCTTCCGGGCCATGAGGAACCCCTGCGGGATCCGGCTCGCGGCGCTGGTGGTCTCGGGCGCCTTCACCAGCCGGGCGGTCAGCTCGAACCCGGCACGGCCCAGCAGCCCGGCGACGGCATCCGGCTGCAGACGGTAGAAGTCCAGCGAGATATCGGAGCCGAAGGCCTCGGCCAGGTGCAGGGTGCCGTCGCCGACCTGGAAGGCGAGCAGCAGGTGGCCGCCCGGCCGGAGCACCCGGTAGAACTCGCCGAGCACGTCCTGCCGCTGGGCGCCGGGCACGTGGATGAACGAGTACCAGGCGACCAGGCCGGAGAGTCCGGCAGCCGGACGGGCGAGGGCAGCCATGTCGCCCACCTCGAAGCCGACCGCGGGATGAGCGCGGCGCGCGACCTCCACCATGCCCGGGGAGACGTCGATGCCGCTCACGTCGAGTCCCAGCGAGTGGAGGTAGGCGGTGACCGTGCCCGGACCGCTGCCGACCTCGAGGACCTCGGCATCCGGGTGATCGCGCAGCACCGTCTCCGCGAACCCGGCCAGCAGCGCCCGGTCCAGTGGCGCCTCGTCGAGCTCGGACCGGAACACCTCGGCGTAGCTCTCGGCGATGGCGTCGTAGCTGGTCCTCGTCGCGACCACGTGCGATCTCACGGCGCCAGCAAGGTACGGACGGCATGGAGGGTGTCGGCCTCGGCGGCGGTCTTGTCGGGTCGGTAGCGCAGCACGCGGGCGAACCGCAGGGCGACGCCGCCGGGATAGCGGGTGCTGCGCTGTGCGCCGTCCACCGCGATCTCCACGACGAGCTCGGGCCGCAGCAGCACACCCCACGGGGGATTCTCGCGGGCCAGGTCCGGGAACGTGCGCGTCTGCCAGGCCAGCAGCTCGTCGGTCATGCCCTTGAACGTCTTGCCGACCATCACCGGCTCGCCGCCGTCGGGGTCGCGGGCGCCGAGGTGGATGTTGGACAGCGATCCGGTGCGCCGGCCGTACCCCCACTCCGCGCCGAGGACGACGAGATCAAGCGTGTGCACCGGCTTGACCTTCTGCCACGCCTTGCCGCGCCGGCCCGCGGCGTACGGGGCGTCGAGTGCCTTGACGACGACGCCCTCGTGGCCGCCGGACAGCGCGTCGTCGAGCACGGCCGCGGCCTGCTCCGGGGTGGGGGATCGGACCCCGGGCATCCGCAGCGCCGCGTGCTCGGGCGCGGCGAGCAGCCCGGCCAGGGCGTCCAGGCGCACGCGCAGCGGCTCGTCGAGCAGGTCGAGGCCGTCGAGGTGCAACAGGTCGAAGAAGAAGGGGCTGAGCAGCACGCTCTCGTCGCCGCTCTCGCTGCCGAAGCGGCTCATCGTGTCCTGGAAGGCGCGCGGCCGGCCGTCGTCGTCCAGCGCGAGCGTCTCGCCGTCGAGCACGGCCGTGCGGCAGGGGAGCGCCCGCACCCGGGCGACCAGTTCGGGCACCCCGTCGGTGATCTCGCGCAGCGTGCGCGTCCACACCCGGACGTCCTCGCCGTCCTTGTGCACCTGGACGCGGGCGCCGTCGAGCTTGAACTCCACGGTCACGTCGGCGCCGAGGTCGGCCAGGGCGGCGTCGAGCGAGGAGCCCGGGCTGGCGAGCATGGGCCGGACGGGCCGTCCGACCTCCAGCCGCACCGTGTCGAGGGCGGCACTGCCGCCGGTGAGCGCGGTGGCGGCGGTCTCCGGCAGGCGGCCGGAGAGCATGAAGGCGCGGCGCACCGTCGCGGCGGGGACGTCGGCGGCCGTCGCGACCGCGTCCAGCACGACCCCTTCCAGCGCGCCCTGCCGCAGCTCGCCGGTGAGCAGGCTGACCAGGAACCGTTTCTCCTCCGCGGTGGCGGCTGCGAGCAGACCGTTCAGGACGTCGTCCCGACGGGCCGCGGAGCCCGCGCCCGACGTCGTCGCCAGCTCGGTGAACGTAGAGACCACCGCGGCCACGGTCAGCGACGGTCGCTCGGCGACCGGACCCATCCGGGACGCCAGGGTGCGCCAGCCGACCCCGAGCCGGCCCTGCCCCGTCTCGCCCGAGAGCCAGGCGGTGACCGGCTCGACCTCGTCGACCTGGGCCCGGCGCAGCAGGTCGGCGATGGTGGCGGCCTTCGCCGAGCGCGAGCGGCTGGCGGCGACCTGGGCGGACGCGGCGACGACGTCGGCGAGCAGCACCCGGCCATCGTGGCAGCCGGTACCGACAGCCGGATGACGCCCGGCGTGCGCGGACGGCACCCGGCCCGGTAAGCATGCGTGCATGATCGCCAGCGCACGCGACTCCGACCTCGTCGTCTTCGGGGCGACCGGCTTCGTCGGGAAGCTGCTCGCCGCCTACCTCGCCGAGCACGCCCCGTCGGGCCTCCGCATCGCCCTGGCCGGGCGGTCGCGTGCCCGGCTGGAGGAGGCCCGTGCCGCGCTTCCCCCGGCGGCCGCCGGGTGGCCGCTGATCGAGGCCGACGCGTCCGACCCGGCGTCGATGGCGGCGCTGGCGCAGGGCACCCGCGTCGTCGTCACCACCGTGGGCCCGTACGCGCGGTACGGCATGCCCCTGGTCGAGGCGTGCGCCGCGGCCGGCACCCACTACGCCGACCTGACCGGGGAGGTCCTGTTCGTCCGGGACGCCATCGACCGCGTCGACGAGGTCGCGCGCGGGACCGGGGCGCGGATCGTGCACGCCTGCGGGTACGACTCCATCCCCTCGGATCTGGCCACGATGCTCCTGGCCGCGCGCGCGGCCGAGGACGGGGCCGGCGGGCTGCGCGACGTCCGGCTGGTGGCGACCCTCAAGGGCGGCTTCAGCGGCGGCACGATCGACTCCATGCGGGCGCAGGTCGAGGCCATGGGGAAGGACCCGTCCCTGCGGAAGGTCGCCGGCCACCCGTTCGCGTTGAGCCCCGACCGCGCCGCCGAGCCCGAGACCCGCCAGCCCCGCGACGCCGGCCCGCCCGCGCGCCTCCCGGACGGGCGGTGGGCGGCGCCCTTCGTGATGGCGTCCTTCAACACCCGGATCGTCCGGCGGAGCAACGCGCTGCAGGACTGGGCCTACGGGCGGGAGATGAGCTACGGCGAGGTCATGGGCGTCGGCCGCGGCCCGGCGGGTGCGCTGACCGCCGCCGGGGTGACCGGTGGACTGGCCGGGGCGCTGGCGGCGATGAGCTTCGCGCCCACGCGGACGCTGCTCGACCGGGTGCTGCCGGCGCCGGGCACCGGCCCCAGCGAGGAGGTCCGGCAGAAGGGCTGGTTCCGGATGGACGTCGAGGCGTCGACCGAGAGCGGCCGCCGGTACAAGGCGACCGCCGCCGGGAAGGGCGACCCGGGTTACGCGGCGACCGCGGTGATGCTGGGGGAGGCCGCGCTCGCGCTGGCCCTGGACGGCGACCGGTTGCCCGACCGCGCCGGTTCTCTCACGCCGGCGACGGCGCTCGGCGAGGTTCTCGTGGAGCGGCTGCGGGCCGCCGGGCACACCTACGAGGTCACGCCCGCCTGAGCCGAGCTGCGCGCGAGGTCCCGTCGCGCGTACACCACGTCGTTCCCGGCGCTCGCCTAGGCTGCTCCCTCGTGACCAGGCCCCCCGTCAGTGTCGCGGAGGCGGCGGTGCGCGCCGCGGACGTCGCCGAGACCGTCGCGCGACCGCTGGTCGACCGCACCGACTCCGGCGTTTGGCCGGCCGAGGCGCTGCGCGCCCTGCAGGAAGCCGGGCTGGGCGGCCTGGCGGCCCCGCGGTCCGTGGGTGGGGCGGGGCTCGGCCTGAGCGGCGTCGCGGCGGTCGGCGAGGCTCTCGGCCGGGTGTGCGCCTCGACCGCGTTGTGCTTCGGCATGCACTCGGTGGGCACCGCGGTGATCGCCGCCAAGCCGACCGAACGGCAGCGCACGGAGTTCCTCGACGCCATCGTGGCGGGAGAGCACCTCACCACCCTGGCGCTGTCCGAGCCGGGAACCGGCGCGGCGTTCTGGCTGCCGCAGACCCGGATGTCGCAGGCCGGGGCCGGCATGCGGATCGACGGCGAGAAATCGTTCGTGACCAACGGCTCGCACGCCGACTCCTACGTCGTCAGCACGGTGGCGGCCGACCCGGACGGGCCCGTCGGTGAGTTCTCCTGCGTGCTCGTCCCGGGGCACGCGCAGGGCTTGACCTGGACCGACGGCTGGAACGGCATCGGCATGCGCGGCAACTCCTCGAGGAGGGCGCTGCTCCAGGATGTCCGCGTCGGCCCGGACCACCTGCTGGGCGCCGAGGGCGACCAGATCTGGTACGTGTTCGAGGTCGTCGCGCCCTACTTCCTGATGGCTATGGCCGGGAGCTATCTCGGGGTCGCGCAGGCCTCGCTGGACGAGGCGACGGCGCACCTGAGCCGTCGGGCGCAGGCGCACACGGGCCGCAGGCTCTCGACCGAGCCGATCCTCCAGCACCGCCTCGGAGAGCTCTGGGCCCAGGTCGAGCGGACCCGCAGGCTCGTCTACTGGGCCGCCGAGGAGGGCGACGCCGGTGGGCCGAAGGCTCTCCTGGGCCTCACTGCGGCCAAGGCTGAGGTGGCCAGGTGCGCGGTAGAGGTGACCAACGAGGCCATGACGCTCGTGGGCGGCATCGGCTACCGGGACCGCTCACCCCTGGAACGGCACCTGCGCGATGCCCGGGCAGCCGACGTGATGAGTCCGACCACGGACATCCTGCGCACCTGGACGGGGCGGGCGGCGCTGGGGCTGCCGTTGCTGGGCGATTGACCGGTTCGGGAGGTCCGGGCCGCTGCATCCTCGTCGACGTCTCGGCCGTGGAGGTCGCCCTGCTGTCGGGGCTGGCGGGGTCGGAGCGGATGCGGTCGGCCGAGCTGGTCGATCCGGCGGACCCGGCGGGCGGGCCGGTGGACCTCGTCGTCATCGGGTCGCTGGCGACGTCCGCCGTGGTGGGGGTCCAGCGGGCGCACCGTCGGTGGCCGGAGGCGGGAGTCGCGGTTCTCGCAACGGACCCCGTCGCCGTCCGGCGACAGGCGTCCTTCGCCCCAGGGGTGCCCTTGGAGCTGCTGGTGGCCGGGGTCGACGACGACGACGTACTGCCCCGGCTGCAGCAGCTGCGGTCGGAGAGCGTCGGGCGGCGCCGGCACAGCGCCGTCCTCGCGGCCGTCGTCTCCGGGGCCGGCGGAGGAGCAACGCCTGCGCCGTCGCCGGTCACCGCGGTGGGCGCGCTCCTGGAGCACGCGCCGCTGGCGGTCCTCGTCGCGAGCGGCACCGGCGAGGTCCTCGGATGGAACCGCCGTGCGGAGAACCTGTTCGGACTCCTGCCGGCGATGAGTGGGCAGCCGGTGGACGACGTCATCCCCGGCGCACTGTCGATGGTGAGCTCCGCCCGGCCGGCAACCGGCCCAGGCGTTCCTGCCGTCGCCGTCCGCCCTCCGCTGCGCCTCCGGATCGGTGACCGGGTGGAGGTCGAGCTCAGCGCCGTGGGCAGCCAGACCGACCTGGGCCGCCCGGTCGTGCTGCTGCTCGCCGTCGACGTCACCGATCAGCGGCTGGCCGAGCGGGAACGCGACCGGTTGGCCGCCCACGTCGACCTGCTGGGGCAGGTCACGCAGTCGCTCATGGTGTCCCTCGATCTCGTGGAGTCCCAGTCCCGGCTGGCCGGCGCGCTGGTCCCGGCATTCGCGGACTGGGTCGGCATCCACCTGCGGAACGAGCGCGACCAGCATGGCGACGTCCTGATCCGCCACCGAGATCCCGCGCTCGCCACGGTGGCCGGCGAGGCGGCGCGTCTGAAGTCCAGCACAGGTGTGAGCACCGAGCCCAGCCGGCGTGCGGCCGGCGGCGAATCGGTTCTAGTCCGCGAGCTCGATGCCGAGGAGCTGACGGCGCAGGTCCCCGACGAGGAACTGCGCTCACTCGTGCGGCAGCTGGGCGCGCGCAGTCTGATCGCCGTGCCCGTCCCGGGCCGGACGGGTCTGCTGGGTTCCCTGCTCCTGGCGCAGGGCCCGGCCAGCGCCCCCTTCGGCGCATCGGACCTGGAGCTCGCCGTCGAGATCGGCCGGCGGGCGGGCATCGCGCTGGACAACGCACGGCTCTACTCCCGACAGCGCCACCTGGCCACGGAACTGCAGCAGAGTCTGCTCACGGACCCGCCGGTGGTCGAGTTCGCCGACATCGCCGTCCGCTACGTCGCTGCCGGCCAGCAGGCCCAGGTCGGCGGTGACTGGTACGACGCCTTCCGTCAGCGCAGCGGGGATCTCGTCCTCGTCATCGGTGACGTGGTGGGACACGACACCCGGGCCGCGGCAGCCATGGGTCAGCTCCGCGGGCTGGTGCGCGGCATCTGCTTCAACTCCGGTGACGTGCCGAGCCGGTTGTTGTCATCGGTGGACGAGGCGATCGGAGGGCTGGAGCTGAACACCATGGCCACCGCCGTCCTGGCTCAGCTCTCCCTTCCCACCGCAGGTGACGACCCGGGCGGCGTTCGGATGCAGTGGTCGAATGCCGGGCACCCGCCGCCGGTGCTGCTGGAGGCGTCCGGTCGGGCCCGGGCGCTCGAGCCGCCCACCGGGAGGGCCGACCTCCTGCTGGGCGTCGATGCGCAGGCGCGGCGGGCCAGCGAGGCGACCGCGCTGCCGGCCGGTTCGACCCTGCTCTTCTACACCGACGGCCTGGTCGAGCGGCGCGGGGAGGATCTCGACGAGGGGCTGCGGAGGTTGCTGGCCACCGTCGAGCAGCATGCCTCTGAGGATCTCGAGACGCTCTGCGACGCGATCCTGGAGGTCATGGTCCCACGTGCGGGGGAGGACGACGTCGCCATGCTGGCGGTGCGGCCACGGTCGGCCACGGTGGAGCCGGGTGACCCGGTCGAGGAGGTCCGGGCCTCCTGGCGACGCGTGAGCCCCGTTCCCGATCTCGTCCCAGCGGCGGTCCTCGAGCTGACGTCCCTCCGCCAGCTCGGATCCGTCCGCCGTGCCGCTCGGCAGTTCCTGACCACGTCGCTGCTGGCCGATGGTGTGGTGGCCGGGGACGTCGTCGACGACGTTGTGGAGCGGTCGATCCTGGTCATCGACGAGATGGCATCGAACGCGCTGCGCCACGGAGCCACTCCGGCCAGCCTTGATTTTCGGGAAGCCGGTGATCACTGGGTGGTCGTGGTCACGGATTCGGCTCGGGACGCCCTCCCCACGCCGGCCGTCGACCGCCCCGCCGGCCAGGGTGGGTACGGCCTGTACGTCATCGCCGACCTCACGTCCGCGCACGGTGTCGAGGTGGACGAGGACAGGAAGCGCGTGTGGGCGCTGCTCGCCAAGCATCCGCCGCAGGGAAACGCGGCCGGACGCAGCTGAGTCCTAGGCCCCTCGAGGCGGTTCCAGCAGCAGCAGCGGAATACGACGGCTGGTTCTCCGCTGGTACTCGACGTACGACGGGAACACCGTGCAGGCCCGTGACCACCACCGCCCGCGCTCCGCGCCGGTCGCCTCCCGGGCGATCAGGTCGAGCACCTGGTCGCCATCCCGTAGCTCGACGGCGGGATGGGCGAGGGCGTTGGCGTACCAGTGCGGGTGCGCGTCCCCGCCCCTGGTCGAGGCGACGGCGGCATAGACGCCGGCGTGCGTGACCCGCATCAGCGGCGTCTTCCGCAGCAGTCCGCTGCGCGCTCCGACGGTGGTGAGCAGGACGACGGCGCGGCCGCGCAGGCCCTGCCCCGTCTGCTCGAGGTGCTCGACCTCTTCGCGCACCCACGGCACCGTGCTGGGCTCGTACGTCCCCACCAAGGCCACGACAGAACTCTCCCAGACCCCGGACGACCGAGGGCATGCCGCTGCGCGGCGACGCCGGGGAGACGTGGCCGCACAAGCGCTGGGGTGTGGTCAGGCGGGGACGAGGAAGGGTTCGAACGTGTGGATCTCGGTGCCGTCGGGCCGGTAGGTGTGCCATCGGCCGGCGGTGTCTCGCACGATCTGGAAGCCGTGGTGGACCTTGGCGTGGTGCCGTTCGCACAACAGCCCTGAATTCTGGAGTTCGGTCTCTCCGCCGTCGATCCAGTGCAGCAGATGGTGGACGTCGCACCAATAGGACGGGGCGTCGCAGCCGGCGAACACGCAGTGCTCGTCCCGCAGCTCCACGGCCCTGCGCAAGGCCGGGGGCACGACGCGGTGGCTGCGGCCGAGGTCGAGGCGGTGCCCGTCGGGGCCGAACACCACGCGACTGACGTTGCCGTCGCAGGCCAGCCAGCGGGCGCGGGCGGCGGAGATGATGCCGCCGAACCCGGTACGGGCGGCACCCGCGCCGGGGTGCGGGTCGACGAGGTCGTCCAGATCGAGGCGCACCACCACGTGCGGCTTGTGCCCGCGCAGGATCGGCAGGTTCCCGGACGCCAGTGCGTTGTCGCAGAGTTGGACCAGGGCGTCGCCGGCCTGCTGGGCGCGGGTGCGCAGGTCACCGGCGGGGCGGGTGGCCTGCAGGATCGACTCGATCGCAGACTGCAGCTTCTCCCCACCGACCGCGTCGAGCACGAACCGCCCGACGACCATGCCCGCGCCGTCGCGGCCGATCGTGAGGCTGCGCGACTCGGTCGGGTCGGGTTCGGGACCATCGGGGTCGAGGCGGGCCAGGTAGTGAGCGACCACCTGCCGCAGCTCCGCGTGCGACCGACTGATGGCGACCGTGGTCAGTGCGGCGTCGATCCCGGCCAGCTCCACGCCCTGCGCCTCAGCCGCCGCCACGTTCTCGGGTGCCGCGACCGGGGCGATCACCGACACCGCCTCCGGCGGCACACCGCCGGCCGCAGCAGCCGCCGCCAAGGCGGGCAACTGCTCCAGCGCCCGCCCGTTGCGCACCAGCTGGCTGGCGACACCAGAAGGCAGGCGGTGGTGCCCGCGCAGCCAGCCGCTCATCGATGCCTTGCCGTCGTGCTCGGACGCCTGGGTCAGCTCACCCTCGCGGACGGTGCGGCCCACTTCGGAGCCGAGCAGGTTCCGCGCCCGCAGCAGCACGTTCGTCCGGTCGAGCACCGCCGGGCCGAACAGCGGTTTGAGGTCCTGACCGGCCAGCGCCTGCAGAGCACCACTGAGGCACTCCAGCGGGGTCGCACAGTCGGTCGAACACATGTACGAATCCTATCGCCGCGAGGCGTAGTCCGCGCCATGAATGCCCAGGTCAGAAGCTTGTCCACAGATGTTCAGCGGGCCTTGACGCGGCTTGGCATCGGATGTCGCGGGAGCAGCTCCCGGACGACGCGACCGGCTCGCGTGGGGTGCGCGTGCGTTACGGTCCGCCCATGCAGCTCCCTGACGGTCTCGTCGCCGTCGTCAAACGGGACTGCCCCACGTGCGTCCTCGTCGAGCCGGTGCTGCGCGAGCTCGGTGCCGCGGTGTGGTGCCAGGACGACGCCACCTGGTTCGACCACGACGACACCGAACTCGAGGTCTCCTACCGGCTCGGCATCGAGACCGTCCCGACCCTGATGCGCGTCGACCGGGGCGAGGAGACGGCGCGCGTGGTCGGCTGGAGCCGCGAGCAGTGGGAGGAGCTGACCGGCCGCACCGGGCTCGGCGCCGACCTGCCCGAGCACCGGCCCGGCTGCGGCTCGCTGTCGGTCGACCCGTTCCGCGTCGACGCACTGGAGGCGCGCTACGGCGGCAGCGGTCTGGGCAGCCGCCGGGTGGAGCTCGCCGACCTCGAGGACGAGCACGAGGCGATGCACGACCGCGGCTGGACCGACGGGTTGCCCGTCGTCCCACCGACCCCCGAGCGGGTGCTGCGGATGCTGCGCGGTACCACCCGCGATCCGCAGGAGGTCGTCGCGGTCGTCCCGCCGGACCTGGTCGAGTGCACGGTCGAGAAGGTCGCCGTCAACGCGGTCATGGCCGGCTGCCTGCCCGAGCACCTGCCGGTCGTGCTGGCCGCGCTCGAGGCCGCCTGCACCGACGAGTTCGCCCTGCACGGCCTCCTGGCGACGACGTACTTCTCCGGCCCGGTCGTCGTGGTCAACGGCCCCATCGCCCGGCGCATCGGCATGAACAGCGGCGTCAACGCCCTCGGCCAGGGCAACCGCGCCAACGCGACCATCGGCCGCGCACTGCAGCTCGTCGTCCGCAACGTCGGCGGTGGCCGGCCCGGCGAGATCGACCGGGCCACCCTCGGCAACCCCGGCAAGTTCACCTTCTGCTTCGCCGAGCGCGAGGAGGGCAGCCCGTTCGCCCCGCTCGCGGCCGACCGCGGCGTCTCCGGCGACGCCGTCACCCTCTTCGCCGGTGCGGGCGTGCAGCCCGTCGTCGACCAGCTCAGCCGGACCCCGGAATCGCTGGCGCGGTCGTTCGCGGCCTGCCTGCGCGTGAACGGGCACCCGAAGCTGCCGATGGCCTTCGACGCCGTCCTGGTGGTCTCCCCGGAGCACGGTCGGGTGTTCCGCGAGGCCGGGTGGGACCGAGCCCGCCTGGTGGCCGAGTTGGAGGCCCTGCTCACCCTGCCGTCCGACGATCTCCTGCAGGGCGTCGGCGGCATCTCCGAGGGGATCGCCGAGCGGCTCGCCGGCATCGAGCTGCCCAAGTTCCGGCCCGGCGGTCTGCTCGTCGCGCACGCCGGCGGCGACGCCGGCCTGTTCAGCGCCATCATCGGCGGCTGGGTGTCCGGTGCGACCGGGAGCGTCCCGGTGACCAGAGAGGTACGCGCATGAGAACCGTCCTGGACCCGACCGGCGAGCAGCGGACGACGACGCGGGAGCTCCTGCCGCGCCCCGCATCCCTGCGCGGTCGCACCGTGGGGCTGCTCGACATCAGCAAGCCCCGCGGCAACGTCGTGCTGGACCGGCTGGAGGAGCTGCTCGCCGCCGACGGCGCGGTCGTGCGCCGGTACCGCAAGCCCACGTTCGCGCGGACCGCGCCGGTCGACCTGCGGCACGAGATCGCCGAGCAGTGCGAGGTGGTCATCGAGGCGCTCGCCGATTAGGGCTCCTGCACGTCGTGCAGTGTGCATGACATCGCAGACCTGGAGCGCCGGGGCGTGGTGGGTGTCTTCCTCGCCAGCGAGGTGTTCGCCGACGCCGCCCGGATGCAGGGCACCGCGCTCGGGTTCCCCGCCCCGTTCGTGCTGGTGCCGCACCCGGTCCAGGACCGGACGGACGACGAGCTGCGGACGGCGGCCGACGGCGCCTACGCCGCGGTCATCGCCGCCGTCACCGCTTCGGGAGGGACACCGGGTTCCTGACCGGCGCCGACCGGGGCGGCCAGCCCAGCCACGCGAGCACCGCGTGGAGGCGGAGACCCGGTGCGTCGACCGTCGCGCCGGTGAGCTGCCGGGCCAGGCCGTCGATCTCGGCGCGCAGGGCGTTGCGGCGGTCCTCGAGGGCAGCGACGTCGGCGAGCAGGAAGGACCGGCGCGCGGCGGCGGCCTCGTCCTGGGCTTCCCGGATCCGGGCCGCCTCGGCGTCCGCGCGCTGCCGTTCCGCACGGGCGGTGGTCAGCATCGCCAGCACCTCGGCTCGGCCCTGCAGGCGCGCGGCGGTCGCCTCGGAGGCTGCCCGGGACCGGACCTGCTCGGCCTGCTCCTGGGCGCGCTGCTCCAGGTCCAGGATCCGCGCGTGACCCTCCTCGGCCTCCGCGTGGGCCTGCGTGCGGGTCGCCTCGGCCTCCTCGACGAAGCGGCGCGCCTCGGCGAGCAGGCCGGCCGCCTCGGATGCGGCCGCCGCGGTGGTGAGCTCCGCCTGGGCCGCGGCCCGTTCCGCCATCAGCTGCGCCTCGGCGGCCGCCTGCTCGACCTGCGCGGCGGCGGTGCGCCGGTCGCCGTCGGCATCGGCCAGCATGCCGTCGGCCTCGTCGGCGGCGGTGGCCAGCAGGGTCCCGAGGCGGCGGGAGAGCTGCAGGAGCTCGGCACCCGAGGACGAGTGCGACAGCAGCTCGCGGGCCTCGGCCAGCTCGGCCACGGTCCGGAGGTACCGGCCGGTGAGGTGCTCGCGCTCGCGGTCGGCGGTGGCCAGCTCCTCCTCGGCCCACTGGACGTAGGAGTCGACCTGGAAGCGGTCGTAGCCGGCGAGGGTCCGGCGGAACATCGGCGCGGTCTCGAAGACCGTGGGCAGGTCACCCGAGACGTTCGGGCGCCTGCGGGCCGGGGCGTCCGGGGACGACGCGGTCCGGTCCCCGCTCAGGACGAGAGCGCCCTCGCCGTCGACATGCGGCTCGACGCCCATCCCACCCGCCTTCCCCTCGAGTTCCGACACGAGAAGGAACGCTACGGCGGCGAAAGCCTGTAGTCCTGCGATCACGGTGGGTGGCTCACCCGTTCGGGGAGGGCGGCTGTGCCGCGCCCTCCCGGCCGCCGGACCGGGCGCCTCGCCCGAGCGGGTGACGACGACGGCGTACGACCTGCGGCCGCCCGCACCGGCGCGCACCCTTGTCGACATGCCCACCGATTCGCCGCTGCCCGGCAGCCTCACCGTTCCGCCGCTGCACGGCTGGGTGGGCCTCGTCGTGCTGCTGGTCCTCGCCGTTCTCGTCGGCGTGGGCTTCCTGGTGGCCCGGTCGCTCTCCGACGACGAGATCGACGCGGCCGAGTGGCAGTCGTGGCTGGAGGCCCGCTCGCGGTCGGGCGCCGGCTCCGAGGACCAGGCGCCCGAGCCGGTTCCGCACCACCTCGTCGGCTAGCCGCGTCCCTTCTCCCCGACCGTCCGCGGGCGGGATGAGGCCTGCGTTACAGTCCGAAACCGGGGAAGGTCGACACCGGACGTCCTCCCCGGGGAGGCAGCCGATGACCGAGACCGCACCCGGCGCCGGGCCCGTCGAGGACCCGCCGCCGGTGCCGATCGGTGTGCGCATCGGTGAGCTCGCGCGGGAGCACGGCGACGCGACGGCCGTCGTCTGCGAGGGCACCACCCGCACCTGGGCCGAGCTCGACAGCCGCACCAACCGGCTGGCGCGGGCACTGCTCGCCCGCGGCGTCGTCCTCGGCGACCTGGTGACCATCGGGCTGCCCAACAGCGTCGAGTTCGTCGAGGCCTGCATCGCCTGCTGGAAGGCCGGGGCGGTCCCGCAGCCGGTGTCCGCGGCGATGCCACCGCTGGAGCTGCAGGGCGTCGTCGAGCTCGCCGCACCGCCGCTGGTCGTCGCCCGCGGCGAGCTGCCGCTCGACCGCCCGATCGCCGACGTCGACGAGCTGCTGGCCGAGGCAGACGACGACGCCCCGCTGCCGCCGGTCGTGTCCCCGGCCTACAAGGCGCCCACCTCGGGGGGCAGCACCGGCCGGCCGAAGCTGATCGTGTCCGGCCAGACCGGCGTCGTCGAGCCGTTCGGTGCGCTGGTGTGGAGGCACCGGCCCGGAGGCGTCATGGTCATGCCCGGCCCGATGTACCACAACGGGCCGTTCACCAGCGCCATGGCCGGGCTGCTCAACGGCTCGGCGCTGGTCCTGATGCCCCGGTTCGACGCCGAGGAGGTGCTCCGGCTGGTGGAGCGCCACCGCGCCACCTGGCTCTACCTCGTGCCGGCGATGATGAGCCGCATCTGGCGGCTGCCCGACGACGTGCGCGCCCGCTACGACGTCGCCTCTCTCGAGACCGTCTACCACCTGGCCGCCCCGTGCCCGGCCTGGCTCAAGGAGGTCTGGATCGACTGGGTCGGTCCCGAGGTCCTCATGGAGCTCTACGCCGGCACCGAGGCGCAGGCCGGCACGATCATCAGCGGGGCCGAGTGGCTCGAGCACCGCGGCTCGGTCGGCAAGGTCGCCTACGGCGAGATGACGATCCTGGGCCCCGACGGCGAGCAGGTGCCGCCGGGCACGGTCGGCGAGGTCTACCTGCGGCGCGCTCCCGGTCAGGGCCCCTCGTACCGCTACATCGGCGCCGAGGCGCGGACCCGCGGGAACTGGGAGTCGCTCGGCGACGTCGGCTGGATGGACGAGGACGGCTACCTCTACCTGGCCGACCGGCGCACCGACATGATCCTCGTCGGCGGGTCGAACGTGTACCCGGCCGAGGTGGAGGCCGCCCTCGACGAGCACCCCCAGGTCGCCTCCAGTGCGGTCATCGGGCTTCCCGACGACGACCTGGGGCAGGTGGTGCACGCGATCGTGCAGCCCGCCCCGGGCCTGGACGCCATCGACCTCGACGACCTGCGCCGGCACCTCGCCGAGCGGCTCGTCCGCTACAAGCAGCCGCGCACCTTCGAACTGGTCGGCGAGCCGCTGCGCGACGACGCCGGCAAGGTCCGTCGCTCGCAGCTGCTGGCCGACCGCGTGCCGGCCCAGCAGTAGCACCGACCCGAGAGACCCACCTCCGACCCGACGGGAGTTCGCCATGACCACGACCGACCCACGAACGGTGGGGGAGGACCTGCGCCGGCGCGTCACGGACTTCCTCGCCGAGCACGACCCCGCCACCACCGAGCGGATGGAGTTCCTGCGGGCCCGGTACGACGCCGGGCTGGCCTGGGTCAACTTCCCGGAGGGACACGGCGGGCTGGGCCTGCCCCGCGGTTTCCAGGGGCAGGTGGAGGCGCAGTTCACCGCGGCCGGCGCCCCGGACAACAATCCGCGCGCCAACGGCATCGGCCTGGGCATGGCCGCGCCGACGATCCTGACCTTCGGCACCGAGGAGCAGAAGAAGAAGTTCCTCCGCCCGCTGTGGACCGGCGAGCAGCTGTGGTGCCAGCTCTTCAGTGAGCCGGGGGCCGGCTCCGACCTCGCCGCCGTCAGCACCCGAGCCGTCCGCGAGGGCGGGGACTGGGTGGTCAACGGCCAGAAGGTGTGGACGTCGGGCGCGCACAAGGCGCACATGGCGATCCTGGTCGCGCGCAGCAACCCCGACCTGGCCAAGCACGCCGGGCTCACCTACTTCCTCTGCGACATGACCGTCCCGGGCGTGGAGGTCCGGCCGCTGCGCCAGATCACCGGCGAGGCCGAGTTCAACGAGGTGTTCCTCACCGACGTCCACATCCCCGACAGCCAGCGGCTCGGCGACGAGGGGCAGGGCTGGAAGGTCGCCACCGCGACGCTGAACAACGAGCGCGTCGCGATCGGCGGCGGTGGGGGCGGCCGGGAGAGCGGCATGGTCGGCGTCCTCGCGAAGTCGTGGCGGGAGCACCCCGAGCGCCGCGGCGCCGGCCAGCACGACAAGCTCATGCGCCTGTGGGTCGACGCCGAGGTGGCCCGGGTGACCGGCCAGCGGCTGCGGCAGAAGCTGGCCGTGGGCGAGCCCGGCCCCGAGGGCTCGGCGATGAAGCTGACCTTCGCGCGCATCGCGCAGGAGGCCAGCGGCATGGAGCTCGAGCTGCTCGGCGAGGACGGGCTGCGCTTCTCCGACTGGACGCTGCGCCGTCCCGAGCACGTCGACTTCACCGGCCGCGACGCCGGCTACCGCTACCTGCGCGCGAAGGGCAACTCGATCGAGGGCGGCACCTCGGAGATCCTGCGCAACGTCATCTCCGAGCGGGTGCTCGGCCTGCCCTCCGAGCCGCGCGTGGACACCGGCATCCCGTGGAAGGACCTGCCCCGATGAGCGACCTCAACCTGCTCTACACCGACGTCGAGGACGACCTGCGCAGCAGCGTCCGCGACCTGCTCGCCGCCCGCAGCGAGGCCAGCACGGTGGTGGGCGTCTACGACGGCGACCGCTCGGTGGTGGATCCGCTGTGGCGGGCGCTGGCCGGCGACCTCGGCCTGGCCGGGCTGCTGGTCCCCGAGGAGCGCGGCGGCGCCGGAGCGTCGGCCCGCGAGGCGGCCGTGGTGCTCGAGGAGCTGGGCCGGGCCGCCGCGCCGGTGCCCTTCCTCACCAGCAGCGTCGTCGCCACCACGGTGCTGCTCGCCGCCGGACCGGGTGGGCCGGCCGACGAGCTGCTGGCCGGACTGGCCGCGGGGGAGCGGACCGCGGCGCTGGTCCTCCCGCTGTCGGTGGGCCCGGGCGACGAGGTCCCGGGTCTCACCGTGGACGGCGACGGGCGGATCAGCGGCAGTGCGCGGAGCGTGGCCGGGGCCCTCGAGGCCGACGTCCTCCTCGTGCCGGTGACGTCCGGCGGGGGGACGGCGGTCCACGCCGTCCCGGCCGCGGACGCGCGGATCGAGCCGGTCGTCTCGCTGGACATGACCAGGCAGCTCGCCGACGTGACCCTCGACGGCATCTCCGGTCAGGAGCTGCTCGGCGCGGACGCGGGCGGCGAGGCCATCCGCGGCGGCCTGGACATGGGCGCCGCCCTGCTCGCCTCCGAGCAGCTCGGGGTCGCGCAGTGGTGCCTGACCACCACGATCGCCTACCTCAAGGACCGCCGTCAGTTCGGTCGCGTGGTCGGCGGCTACCAGGCCATCAAGCACCGGCTGGCCGACCTCTACGCGGCGGTCGAGTCCGCCGCCGCGGCGGCGCGCTACGCCGCGGCGACCGCGGCCGAGGGCGATCCCGACAGCGCCGTCGCCACCGCGGTGGCCCAGTCGTTCTGCTCCGACGTGGCGGTCAAGGCGGCCGAGGAGGCCGTGCAGCTGCACGGCGGCATCGGCATGACGTGGGAGCACCCGGCGCACCTCTACCTCAAGCGCGCCAAGGCCGACCAGATCGCGTTCGGCACCCCGGGCGCCCACCGCGCGCGGCTCGCCGACATGGTCGACCTGCCCGCGCCGGCCCCGGTGGGCTGACCGGCCGGAGCAGCGGAGAACGAGAGCGGCCCCGGGTGCACCAGCACCCGGGGCCGCTCTCGTCGATCCTCGTCGTCAGACGGAGGCGGAGGTACTCGTCTCCACCGGCTGCGCGGTCCGGGTGGCCGCACGGCGGGCCAGGAGGAGGGCCGCCACGATCAGCAGGACCCCGAGCACCAGCGCGACGATCGGCAGGATCGTCCCGACGAGGCTCAGCAGGCTGGACTGCGAGCCGACCTCGTCGCCGCGGTCCTCGATCGAGTCGTCGGTGGAGTAGACCTCGATGGTCGCGAACGGCACGTCGACCTCGGTGACGCCGAGGTCCAGGGAACCGGTGATCTCCTGGGTGCTCCCGCCGGCGATGGTGGCGCCGAGTTCCTGGTCGGCGTCCACCAGGGTGGTGGTCTTCGACGTCCACTCGATCGGGATCGAGGTGGGCAGCGTCGGCAGCACCGCCGGCAGCGCGGCCAGGAGCTCAGGGGCGACCAGGCCCTCGAGGCCGGGCACGAGCGCGGCCAGCTGGGCCTTGGGCAGGAAGGTCGGGAGGCCCATGGCGTTCGGGTCGGCCAACTCGCCCTCCGCCACCGACTGGTAGCGGTAGACGTCCCGGCCGCCGAGGGTGTCCTCACCCTCGAAGGTCAGCGGAGTCGCCTGCATCGTGGACTGGTCCCAGTACGTGTACGCGCCCTCCTCGGTCGACGGGTCGACCGGCAGGGTGAAGACCAGGCCCTCGGCGGACGTCACGTTCTCCGCGCCGTCCGGTGCGGGGCCGGCCTCGGCGGTACCGCGGTCGACGGCGAAGCGGACCTCGGTCACCTGCGGCTTCCGCTCGCCGATGGTCCGCTCGTCCTGGCGCAGGACGATCTCGGTGTCGCCGTCCACGTCCTCGGCCAGGACCTGACGGGTGGCCTGGATCGGGACGTCCTGCGACAGCACCTCGGTGGCCGAACCCGTGAGCACGCCCGGGTTGATGCCGTTGTAGGTGCCCTCGAACTCGAGGGTGACGTCGAGGTCCGTGGGCAGCTTGGCGACCGACGGGACGACGACGAAGCGGACGACCGCGGCGGCGACGATCAGCAGCACGCCCACCACGGCCAGGATGACGGAGGAACGGGTCAATCTCACGGGGAAAACTCCGAAAACTCGCACGGTCGCAACCTCCCGAGTCTGCGCCGCTCCGGGCGGTGACGGGCGGGATCGTGCGCGAACACACAGCGCGTCGCGGCGCGCCGGTGACGATGATCACCGGCCCGACCGGCGCTCGGTCACTCCTCCTGGCGGTTCCGGCTGCCCGGGGGGAACGGCGCGTTCACGTCGAAGTGCACGCCGAGCATGCGGATGGCGAAGCACACCCCGGCGGCGCCGACCGCGGCGACCGGGCCGCGGGCGTCGAGGAGGTCCGCGACGACCACGACGGTCGCGCCGAACAGCGCCGGGACGGCGTAGAGCCCGCTGCTGAGCACCGACGGCACGCGACGGATCAGCACGTCGCGCAGCGTGCCGCCGCCGACGCCGGTGATCGCGCCGACGAGAACGGCCTGGGCGGGACCGAAGCCGAGATCCACCGCCTTCAGCGCGCCCGTGACGGCGAACAGGCTCAGCCCGGCAGCATCGAGGAGGTTGATCGTGCCGTTGATCCGCTCCAGGTAGGAGCCGGTGAGGAAGGCGATCAGCCCGCCGGCGGCCGCCACCGCCAGGTAGCGCCAGTCGACGAAGGTGGCCGGCGGCAGGGCGTCGAGGAAGACGTCCCGGATGGTGCCGCCGCCGAGCGCGGTGATCATGCCGAGGGTGATCACGCCGACGATGTCGAGGCGGGTGGCGCGCAGGGCGGTGAGGGCGCCGTTGAGCGCGAAGGCGAAGGTGCCGACGAGGTCGAGGACGAGCAGCGCCGTCGAGGCCATGGCGGCAAGGTAGCGGGGGGTCCGTGCTGCCCCGCGACCGAGCGGCCGTGCCCTCCCGGTGAACCGCAGCCACCGGTGTCCGATGCTTGACGGTGCAGCCACCGAGCGGGGACGAGGGACCACGGCAGATGAGTTCGACCTTGCGCACGGTCGTCGGCCAGATCGGGCCGTCGGTGATGCTGCCGATGCTCGTCTACGAGGTCGGCCACGGCGCCGTCATGCCGGTCATCGCTCTCGTGGCCCTCGACGCGGGCGCGTCCACGACGGTCGCCGGTCTCATGCTCGCCGCCATCGGCATCGGCACCATCCTGGGTGACGTCCCCGCCGCCTGGCTGGCCAACCGGGTGGGCGAGAAGGGCGCGATGCTCGTAGCGATGCTCGCCTCGGCCGCGGCGATGCTGTCGGTGCTGATCACCGACTCGGTCGCCGCGCTGGCGGTCGCGCTGCTCGTGCTGGGGGCCTGCGGCGCGACGATGCACCTCGCCCGACAGTCCTACGTCGCCGACGTCGTGGCCGTGCACCACCGGGCACGCGCCATGTCGACCCTCGGCGGGGTCTTCCGCATCGGCCTGTTCATCGGGCCGTTCGTCGGGGCCGCGGTCATCTCGGTCTGGGGCACCCGGTCGGCGTTCGCCGTCGCCGTCGTGGCCTCCCTGGTGGCGGCGCTGATCCTGTTCCTCGCGCCGGTCGAGAAGGTGCCGGGGAGCCATCCGCTCGGGGGGGCGCACGGCCCGGTCGGGGTCCGCGAGATGTTCCGCCGGCACCGGCGGCTGTTCCTCACCCTCGGCGTCGCCGTCGCCTCGATCGGTGCCATCCGCGCGGCGCGGATGGCGGTGATCCCGCTGTGGGCCGAGCACATCGGGCTGGACGCGGCGACCACCAGCCTGATCTTCGGGATCGCCAACGCCGTCGACATGGCGCTGTTCTATCCGTCCGGCCACGTCATGGACCGGCTGGGACGGCTGTGGATCGCCGTCCCGTGCATGGTCGTCCTCGGGCTCGGCACCATGGCGCTGCCGCTCACCGGCAGCGCCGTGACCCTCACGGCCGTCGCGATGGTGATGGCGTTCGGCAACGGGATCGGCTCGGGGATCGTGATGACGCTGGGCGCGGACGTCTCGCCCGAGGTCGACCGGCGCTCCTTCCTGGCGATCTTCCGGTTGATCAACGACGTGGGCACCTCGCTGGGCCCGGTGGTCCCGACGGCGATCGCGACGGTCGCGACCCTGGGGGTCGGCATCGCGGTGATGGGCGGGGTGGGCCTCCTCGGTGCCGCGGGCCTGGCCCGGTGGGTGCCGAGGTACTCGTCCTACGCCACGCGCGCCATGGTGCGCGAGCACCACCGGCGCCGCGCCGAGCAGGCGGCCGAGGTTCCGCAGGCCTGAGCCCGCTCCGTCAGGGCGGCACGTCGAGCACGAGGTCGACCAGCCGCAGCTCCGCGTAGCGGTAGGTCCCGTCGTCGAGGTGCCATACGGCGGCGCCGCCGGTCATCCGCGGCCGCCCGTCGACGACGGTCCAGCCGTCGACCGGTGTGCTCCACAGCGCCCGGACCGGACCGCCGGGCAGGGCGGCCCACCGGTCGCGGCTGCGGACGTCGCGCGGGAGGCCGCGGTCGTCGAGGAGCACCTCGGCGGTGATCGTCCGGTCGGCGTCGGTGACGGCCACCCGGAAACCGTCGTCGCCGGCCGCCGCCCAGGTCACGCGGGGGTGCAGCAGCATGCCGGGCGCCATGAGCACCGCGTCGTCCAGCCAGGTGGTCAGCTCGCCGGTGTCGAACTCCGGCCCGGAGCCGTCGGCGACCGGCACCAGCCCGAGGGCCTTGCCGCGCATGCGGCCGGTGCCGGACACGTACGTGTCCCAGCCCCACATCGGCAGCACCCGGCCGACGAGCAGCCGCATCCGGAACAGCCGGGCCACCTCGACGGCGGAGTTGTACTGCCACGCGTCCATCGGCAGCCAGGGGCTGTCGACGCCCAGCCGGAACCGGCCGGTCAGGTGCGCCCGCATCGACCACGTCCGCGGCCGGCCGACCACGCCCATGGCGCGCAGGTACCGGGCGGCCGCCGGCGGGAGCTCCGCCAGATCGGCGTCGGTCACCGGGGTCGGGTCCGGACCCAGGGGGAGTCCCGACCGCGCGAGCCTGCGGGCGAACGGGGCGGGGGCCGGGGGCGCGCAGGGTCCACCTCCGCGGGGGGCCGGCGGCCCCACCGGAAGTAGGCGAGCGGTCCCACGCCGTTGACCGCGATGACGAGTGCCCAGACCGCCTTGGGACCGGCGACGGCCGAGGCGGGTCGGCGGGCCAGGTCGGTCCACGCCGTGGCCGCGAGGGAGAGCTGCACCGAGCCCAGCGTGAGGACGGCGGTCTGCTGTCGCGGGGTCAGGTCCTGCCACCGTCGGCGGGCCATGTCAGCGTGCTCCTCCCCGCCCGGCGGGCAGCCGCCGGGCCAGCACCGAGTAGAGCAGGGCCTGCGGCACGTCGGCCAGCCCGTACGGCGGGGCGACCGCCGAGGTCCGACGACGGAGTCATGCGGGCAGGTCCGGGTCGGGCGTCCCGGCCTGCAGCGAGGCCGCCACCTTCCCGGCCCACGCCTCGATCGCCGGCCAGTCGCGGTGGTCGCCCGAGGAGCTACCGGTGAGCCGGTAGAACACCCGCCCCCACAGCGGCGACCGGCGCACGTCGACCACCCCGGCGAAGAGGGAGTGGTCCCGTGGCGTGAGCCCTGGCGGGAAGCCGCGCTCGATCCGGTCGAGCTCGCCGCGGGCCATCCAGCGCGTCCGCCGCCCGTCCGGGTGGGCGAGGCCGCCGACGCTGAAGCACCACACCGGCCGCCCGGTGCCCGCGGCCCGGCGCAGGAGTTCCAGGGCGTCGGGCAGCCACGCCATCTCGTGCACCGCACTGCCGATCACGAGCGCGTCGAACGGGGCCGGATCCAGCTCCGGTCCCGCCGGGGCGCAGACGGTGCGGCTGCCGGCCCCGGTCAGGACCGCGGCGATCCGTTCGGCGATCCCGGCGGTCGAGCCCGCAGCGGTGGCGTACGCGACCAGCACCTCCGGCGACGTCCCCATGCGGGCAGCATGCAGAGTGCCGGACCGCCGGGGAAGGGCCGGAGGCCACCGGAGCCGGCGTGCCCGGCAGGTCCGGCGTGCACGCCCGTGTCCCGCGCGGTGCGATGCTGCGTCCGTCAGGAACCCGACACGGGAGGTCGCCGTGGAGCGCAGCGCCCGGATGCCCGTCGTCCCGCTGCCAGGGGACACGGCCGGGCCGTCGACGCCGCCCTCCGGGCTGACGTCGGCCGAGGTCGCCGAGCGGGTGGCCGCGGGGCGCACGAACGCCTCGACGGTGCGCACGAGCCGGACGACCGGCGAGATCGTGCGCGCGAACGCGTTCACCTTCTTCAACGGTCTGCTGGCCGCCCTCTGGGTCGTGGCGATGATGACCGGCCGCTGGCAGAACGCGCTCTTCGGCGGCGTGGTCGTCGCCAACGCCGGGATCGGCATCGTGCAGGAGCTGCGGGCGAAGCGGACGCTGGACCGGCTGGCCGTCCTCAACGCGCCCACCGCCCGCGTCGTCCGGGACGGCGCTCCCGCCGAGCTGCCCGTCGCCGACGTCGTCCTCGACGACCTGCTGGAGATCCGGGCGGGCGACCAGGTGCCCACCGACGGCGTCGTCCGCTCCGCCACGGGCCTGGCCGTCGACGAGTCGCTGCTCACGGGCGAGGCCGAGCCGGTGGCCAAGGAGCCGGGCGACGGGGTCTGGTCGGGCGCGATCGTGGTGGCCGGGCGGGCCCGGGTGCAGGCCACGGCGGTCGGGGACGACGCGTACGCCGCCCGGCTGGCCACCGAGGCGCGCCGCTTCACGACCACCTTCTCCGAGCTGGTGGCCGACACGAACCGGCTGCTCCGCTGGATCGCTGTCGTCCTCGTGGTGGTGGCGCCGGCCGTGCTGTGGAGCCAGTTCCGCAGCGACGACAACCTCGGCTGGCGAGAGGCGGTCACCGGCACCGTGGCCGCCCTCGTGGGGATGGTCCCCGAGGGGCTGGTGCTGCTCACCACCCTCGCGTTCATGGTGGCCACGGTCTCCCTGGCCCGTCGGCAGGTGCTGGTGCAGGAGCTGCCCGCGGTGGAGGGGCTGGCGCGGGTGGACGTCGTCTGCCTGGACAAGACCGGCACCCTCACGCACGGCGACGTCCGGTTCGACCGGCTCGAGCCGCTGGACGGGCCGGACGAGGCGGAGCTGCGCGCCGGGCTCGGCACCCTGGTGGCCGCCGACACCGCGAACGCGACGGCCGCGGCGCTGGCCGCCACCTTCCCGGCCGGGGGGACGGCGGCGCAGGTGGTGCCGTTCTCGTCGGCCCGCAAGTGGTCGGCGGTGCACACCGGGCACGGGGTCAGCTGGGTGCTGGGCGCCCCGGAGATGGTGCTGCCGGCTCCCGGCCCCGGTGCGCCCGCCGCGGCGCGCGCCCGCGCGGACGAGCTCGCGGCGCAGGGCAGTCGCGTCCTGCTGCTGGCCCGGGCCACCGCGCCGCCGGTCGTCGCCGGCGACGACGCCGAGCTACCGGACGGGCTCGTGCCCGCGGCCCTGGTGGTGATGGCCGAGCACCTGCGGGAGGACGCCGCGGAGGTGCTCGGCTACTTCACCGAGGAGGGCGTCGCCTTGACGGTGATCTCCGGCGACAACCCGCGCACGGTGGGCGCCGTGGCGGCCGCCGTCGGCGTGCCCGGTGTCACGGGCGCCGCCGACGCGGTGGACGCGCGGACCCTGCCCGACGACCCCGACGAGCTCGCGGACGTGCTGGAGCGGGTGCGGGTGTTCGGCCGCGTCACCCCCCACCAGAAGCGGGCGATGGTGCGGGCGTTGCAGCGGCGCGGGCACGTCGTCGCCATGACCGGTGACGGGGTCAACGACGCGCTCGCCCTCAAGGACGCCGACATCGGCGTCGCCATGGGCAACGGCTCACCGGCCACCCGCGCCGTCGCGCAGCTCGTGCTCCTCGACGGCCGTTTCGCCCACCTGCCCGACGCGGTGGCCGAGGGGCGGCGGGTGATCGCCAACATCGAGCGGGCCGCGAGCCTGTTCCTGGTCAAGAACGTCTACGCGCTGGTGATGGCGCTGATCACCGTCGTCACCCTGGCGGCCTACCCGCTCGCTCCGGTGCACCTGACGCTGATCTCCACCCTCACCATCGGCGTCCCCGGGTTCTTCCTCGCGCTGCTGCCCAACCGCCGGCGGTACGTGCCGGGCTTCCTGCGGCGGGTGCTGCGTTTCTCGTTGCCCACCGGGCTGGTGACGGGCGCCGCCGCGTACACCGGCTACGTGCTGACCCGGGAGCTCGCCGGCGGCCTGGGGGTGGAAGCGGCCCGGACGACGGCGACGATGATCGTCCTGGTGGTGGGCCTGTGGACCGTCGTCGTCCTCGCCCGGCCGTTGTCGGCACGGAAGGTCGGCCTGGTCGCGGGTCTCGCCGGCGCTGCGGTGCTCGTGCTCGCCGTCCCACCGTTGGCCGAGGGGGTGTTCCTGCTCGAACTCTCGACGAGGGCGGTGCTGATCGCCGCGGCGGTCGGGGTGCCGGCGGCCCTGGTGGTCGAGCTCGCTGCCCGCCTCGGCGGCCTCTCCGACCAGAGGGGCTAGCCGAACAGGTCGGCCAGTGCGGCGTCGGAGGCGGCGAGGGCGTCCCGGTCGAAGGTGCTGCTGCCGGCGACCAGCTCGGCCGCGCCGGTGCGGTCGAGCAGCTCGGTCAGCCGGCTCTCCACCTGTGTGGCGGTGCCGGCGACAGCCGCCGCGGCGGTCTGCTCGAGGTGCTGCTGCTGCCGGGGGGTGCGAGAAGCGGCCCGTCCCGCGGCAACGGGCTCCAGCGGCGGGAAGGCGCCCTCGGAGCGGGCCCGGGCCATGGCCCAGGCCTCGGGCAGCAGCAGGTCCGCGGCCTCGGCGGCGGTGTCGGCGACCAGCACGTCGAGGCTGATCGACACCCGCGGCTCGGGCTGCTGCGCCGACGGCCGGAAATCGCGCCGGTAGCCGGCCAGCGCCGCCAGGCCGGGCTCCGGATCCTCGGCGACGCCGAGGATCGGGCCGCCGACGATCACCGGGAGCCCCAGCTCCGCGGCCACCTGGAGGCCCTGCCCGGTGGCCAGCACGTGCATCGGTACGTCGCCGGCCGGTCGCGGGTGCACGGTGATCTCCGCCGTCCCGGTCAGGAAGGCGCGCAGTTCGGCCAGGTCGGCGGCGAAGTTCCGCTCGGTCTCCCGCAACGCCCGGCGCACCGGCGGGGTGAAGCCGGGGGAGCGGCCCAGGCCGAGGTCGGTCCGCCCGGGCGCGAAGGCGGTCAGCGTGGCGAACTGCTCGGCGACCACGAGGGGCTGGTGGTGGGGCAGCATGACGCCGGCCGTGCCCAGCCGGACGGTGGACGTCGCACCGGCGATCGCGGCCAGCAGCACCGCGGGCGCGGCGCCGGCGATCCCCGGGACCCCGTGGTGCTCGGCCACCCAGAACCGCCCGAAGCCGAGGCGTTCGGCCGAGACCGCCCGGGCCACGGTTCCGCGGAGCGCCGCGTCGTCGGGCTCGCCGGTGCGCGTCCTGGCCCGGTCCAGCAGGGACAGCCGCGGTCCGGGATCGGTCACGGTGGGTGCAGCGCGCCCCGGACCGGCGCTGTTCCGACGTCAGCCGACGCCGCAGACGCAGCCGCGGTCGAGGGCCGAGGTCACGGTGGCCCGGCAGTAGCGCAGGCCGATGGCGTCGTGGTCGGCCACCGGGTGGGGACACGCGCCGCACCGGGCGGCAGGGGTGGGAGCCGGGGTGGTCCGGACGGCGGGGCGCGGGGTCGCTACCGAGGTGGGCACGGGAACTCCTTCGTCGGGGGAGGGGTCACCAGTTGGACGGCGGGTCGCTGGCCGGGAAGGACGCCAGGCCCCAGTGCTCGACGACGTCGACGACCGGGGTCTGGGACCGCGGGGGCGCAGGGCTGGCGGAAGCGCGCGCCGGCGCGGGGTCGACCGAGGAGAGCGGCGCCTCGGCCGCGGTGTCCTGGGTGGACAGCGGGATCGAGGGGGACGAGAGGGTGAGGGACACGTCGGATCTCCTTCGGCTCGGGGGGACGTGCTCTCAGCCTGGCCCGGGGGAGCGGAGGTCTCCAGGGGCGTCACCGGCCATCCCGGCACCCGATGCGTTGCCGGGTCCCGGCAAGGCGTCGACACGAGCCGCTCGCATCCCGGCTGACGGGACCTCGCGTGTGCGCGAGGCGGCACCCGGTCCGGTTGCCGTCCCCCGGAAACGGGACGACCAGCCGGGCGGACTCAGGCCTCGGCAGGGAGCGGACGCGAGGGCCAGTCCAGCAGGCGCGCGCCCAGGACGGCGGCGTGCAGCGCGAACCGGTCCTGCGGCTGCGCGACGGCGTACCCGGTCAGCTGCCGGATCCTGGCCAGCCGGTACGTGACCGTGCGGACCGAGACGTGCAGCCGGCGGGCGGCCTCGGTGGCGACGTCGCCGGCGGCGAAGTACTCGTACAGCGTCTCCAGCAGCGGATCCGGCCCGCCGCGCACGGCCGCGAGCGGCCCCAGCACGTCGCGCACGAGGTCGGTGATCGCCGTCTGGTCGCGCCCGAGGACGCGGTGGACGAGCAGCTCTCGGGAACCGACCACGTCGGCGTCGGGTTCGAGCCGCTCGGCGAACGTCAGGGCCTCCCGGGCCTCCTCGTAGGAGCGGGCCACGCCGTACGCCCCCGGGAAGGACCGGCCGGCCGCCACCCGCCATCCGCGCGACGGCTGCAGCCGGCGCAGCTCGTGCAGGAGGAGGTCGCCGAGCTCCGGCCCGGCCGGCGCCGGCTGGGCAGGCCGGCTGGGGACGACGACGACCACGCGTCCGTCCTTGGTGGTGACCAGCACGTCCCGGTCGCCGAACCGGTCGACCATGGCCCGTTCCAGCAGGATCGCCGACCGGCCGATGCCGTCCTGGCCGTCCCGGAGCGCGGCCAGCGCCACCCGGTGGGGCTTGCCGAGGTCGATCCCGAACGGCTCGGCGCGCTGCACCATCTGCGCGACGTCGGCGTCGCCACGGAGGAGGTCGTCGACGAACTCCCGGCGCAGTGCCTCCTCGTGCCGGACCAGGTCCTGGCGCTCGGCCTGGTGGCCGGCCACGAGGGCTCCGACGGCGTCGTCGAGGCAGCGGAGCACGGCCTCCGCGGAGCGGCGCACCTTCTCCGGATCGCTGGACCGCTCGTCCACGGGCAGCGCTCGCCACAGCCGCCACGCCGCCGACAGGTAGAAGTCCACGGCCCGGCGGGCGCCGACCCCCTGCGCGGCGGCGCGCCGGCCGAGGTCGCGCACCGCGTCGAGCTCCCAGGACTCGGGCCGGCGGCCGTCCACCGCCGCATCGGCCAGGAGCGGGAGGTAGTCGCTGAGCAGGTCCAGCGGCGCGTTCGCCGCCTTCGCCGCCGCGGCTCCGACGGCGTCCAGCCAGCCGTCGGAGCCGGGATCGGGGGATCGGCCTGGTCGCCGGCTCGGTGGCACGTGCCCTCCTCGGGCGGGCCGGCCGGTCGACCGTCCGCAGGGCCCCGACCATGCTTGCCGGGGCCCGGCAGCGTCAAGCCGAGAAGGTCAGCCCCGCTTCCGCGACGTGAGCCGCTCGACCGAGCCGGGACCCTCGGCCCGGGCCCTGCGTTCGGCGCGCTTCTCCTTGATGGACTTCCCGACCTTCTTCGTGGAGCGTCCGGGGGACTTGTCACCCATCGAGTGCCTCCTCCTTCTGTGGTGTCGTCCGGCTCAGCCTGTCCGGCCGGAGCGGCGGCCGCCACGTCGTCGGCCGGTCACGTGGGCGGGCCGGTCCTTGCCGACGGACGGCACGTGGCAGGTGCGGGTCTCGCCGGGGACCGGCCGGCTCCGCTACCGTCCGGCGGGCCGACCGGGACGTTCCCGTGACCTGGCAGGAGGCACACCGTGCGCCGGATCGTCGTCGTCACCCATCCCGAGGCGACGCACCACGTCTCCTCGCTCGTCGGCGGATGGTTCGACTCCGACCTCACCGAGCGCGGACGCCACCAGGCCGGTGCGATCGCCGACCGGGTGCGTGCGCTGGTCCCCGCCGACGCCGAGGTGGAGCTGTGGTCCTCCGACCTGGCCCGCGCGGTGCAGACGGCGGAGGCCGTCGCCGATCGGCTCGGCGTGCCGCCGCGGCTGACGGCGGGGCTGCGCGAGAAGTCCTACGGCGAGGCGGAGGGGCGGGCCCAGTCGTGGCTGGACGCGAGGTTCGTGCCCCCGCCCCCCGACGGCGACCGGATGGACCACTCCGAGGGCATCGACGGGGCCGAGACCAGGGCGCGGTTCGCCGCCCGGATCTACGACTCCGTCGACGGCATCCTGGCGAGCCCCTGCGCGCACCAGGTCGTCGTCACCCACGGCTTCGCGCTCACGTTCGTCGTCGCGGCGTGGATCGGCATGCCGCTGGAGTCCACCGGCTTCGTCAGCCTGCGCGCCTCCAGCGGGGGCATCACCGTGCTGGAGCAGGACGACTTCTTCGCCAACCGCAGCGTCCTGCGCCTGGACGACACCGCGCACCTGGACCGATGACGTCCGGCCGCCTCGCTACGTTGCCCCCATGCACCTGAGCACGCGCACCAGCGGAACCGGGCTCCCGGCGGCCGGAGGGCCTGTCCGATGACTCTGCCGCTCGACGGCGTCACGGTCGTCGCCCTGGAGCAGGCGGTGGCCGCACCCTTCGCCACCCGGCAGTTCGCCGACCTCGGCGCCCGGGTCATCAAGGTGGAGAAGACCGACGGCGGCGACTTCGCCCGCGAGTACGACCACGTCGTCCACGGCACCGGTGCCCACTTCGTGTGGCTCAACCGCGGCAAGGAGTCGATCGCGGTCGATCTCAAGACCGAGGAGGGCCGCGCGGTCGTCCGGCGCCTCGTCGACGCCGCCGACGTGTTCGTGCAGAACCTCGCGCCCGGCGCCGCGGCGCGGCTCGGGCTGGGCGCCGAGGAGCTGCGGCGGGACCACCCGGAGCTGGTCGTGGTGGACATGTCCGGCTTCGGTGCCGGTGGCCCGCTGGAGCAGCGCAAGGCCTACGACATGCTGATCCAGGCCGAGACCGGCCTCATCTCGATCACCGGCACCCCCGAGACCCCGGTGAAGACCGGCATCCCGACCGCGGACATCGCCTCCGGCGTGTACTGCGCCCAGTCCGTGCTGGCCGCCCTCCTGCGCCGGGCCCGCACGGGGGAGGGTGCGCAGATCGAGGTGACGATGCTCGAGTCGACCGTCGAGTGGCTCGGGCACGCGATGTACACGCAGATGCACACCGGCAGCCAGCCGCCGCGGATGGGGCTGAGCCACGCCGCGATCGCGCCGTACGACGCGTATCCCACCCACGACGGCCAGGTGCTCATCGGCGTCCAGAACGATCGCGGCTGGCGGACCCTGGTCACCGAGGTCCTCGGCGCACCGGAGCTCGCCGACGACCCCCGGTTCGCCACGAACGTGCAACGGGTGCGCAACCGGACCGAGTGCGACACCGAGGTGGCGGTCCGGACCGCCCGGTGGGCGACCGCCGAGCTGGACGCCCTGCTCGCGGCCGCGGGGATCCCGGCGGCCCAGATCAAGGACGTCGCCCAGGTCGTCGAGCACCCGCAGCTGCGGGCCCGGCAGCGCTGGCGGACGATCGGCACCGAGCACGCGCCGGTGCAGGCGCTGCTGCCGCCGGCCACCTTCGCGGACGTCGAGGCCGCCATGGGCGACGTCCCCGCGCTGGGGCAGCACACGCACGCGCTGCTCGTCGAGTCGGGCCTGGCACCCGACGCGGCCGACGACGTGATCCGCCGCGGAGTGGCGGTGCAGGCTGCCGCGTCCGCGTGACACCGGAGGTCCGCCTCGCGGGGCCCGAGGACGTCCCGGCCGCCGCCGCGGTGCTGGCGGAGGCGTTCGCGGACTACGCCTGGACCCGTTGGACGGTCGACGCGGCCGACCACGAGCAGCGCCTGCTCGCCCTGCGCCGGCTGTTCCTCGAGGAGGTCGCGCTGCCCTTCGGCCGGGTCGACGTCGGCTCGGTCTGGATGCCGGGCACCGGCGTGCCCGAGGACGTCTGGCTGCGTGTAGGGCCGGGCACCGCCCGAGACAGCCGCACCTGACGCTGGGCAGCCTCGGTGTCCTGCCGTCCCTGCACGGTCACGGCTGGGGGACGGCCACCCTCGAACCCGGGCTGGCCAGGGCCGACCAGCAGGCGTTGCCGGTGCACCTCGAGACGAGCGCCGAGGGCAACGTGCGGTTCTACCGCCGGCTCGGCTTCGCGGTCACCGACGTGGTCGACCTGCCCGGCGCCGGACCCCGCACCTGGCTGATGCACCGGGCGCCGAGGACGGCGGGTCAGCCGGGGCCGGCCCGCTCCCCGGCCGCCCCCTCCTCGCCCCAGCGGAGCCAGTGCCGGAGCGCCGGGGACACCGTCCTGTCGTGCTCGACCGGGCGGAGCCGCGTGTGCGAGGGCGTCCGGTGTCCGGCCGGCGGATGCCGGGCGTCCTCGCAGCGGAGGTGCGCGCAGTAGTGCTGGACCGGGGCGAGGTCGCCGGAGCGCCCGCGGGCGAGGACGTCGTGCCGGGCCTCGCGCTCGCAGGCGAGCTTCTCGGCGAGCGACATCTCCGCGGGCCGGCGCGGGGTCGGAGCCGACATGGTGTCCGCCTCCTCCGGGAGGTGCAGGGCCGTGCTGCCGCCTCCGATCGTCCACCCGGTCGTCGGCACCGGACAGAGCCTTTGGGCCGTGGACCCGGGCGATGAGTTCTCCGGCCGGCCGCCGTCTGATCCTGGGAGGCCGACCGGGCCGATGAGGAGGAACGCCGTGGGAACCGTCTCCACCAACGGGGTGACGCTGGGCGTCCAGTTCTTCGGTGAGGACGACGCGCCGCTCGTCCTCCTCGCCGGCGGGCCGACGATGCTCTCCTGGCCGGACGCCCTCTGCGAGCGCCTCGCAGCCGGCGGGCGACGCGTCGTCCGCTACGACCTGCGGGACAGCGGGGCGTCGACGACCGCGGACCCGGAGGCCCCCGCCTACACCCTGCGTGACCTCGCTGCCGACGCGGCGGCCCTCGCCGCGAGCCTCGGCGGTGGCCCCGCACTGCTGGCGGGGATCGGGGTCGGCGGGATGGTCGCCCAGGTCGCCGCCCTGGATCATCCGGGCAGGTTCTCGGGCCTCGTGCTGGCCGGCACCCGCGCGGTGGCGCCCGGCGCGGTCGACCCCGACCTCCCCGACCACGACCCGGCCGTGATGAGCCGGCTGTTCTCGCAGCCGATGCCCGACTGGACCGACCGCGAGGCGGTGGCGCAGTTCGCCGCGGCAGGCGCGGCGGTCCTCGGGGACGACCCGGCCGAAGCGCGCGACGTCGCCGCGCGCATCTGGAACCGCACCGCCGAGTCCTCGCCCGCCGTCCACCTGGCCAACCAGCTGGGCACGGTCTTCGCCCGGCTCGACTGCGCCCCGCGGTGGCGCGAGCGGCTGGGCGCGATCGGCGTCCCCACGCTCGTCGTCCACGGCCGCCGGGACCCGTTCTTCCCCGTCGGGAACGGGGAGGCGCTCGCTCGTGAGATCCCCGGGGCGCGGCTGCTCGTCCTGGACGAGGCCGCCACCGCGATACCGGTCGCGGCGGCCGGTGCGGTCGCCGACGCGATCCTGGCGCTCGGCCGGCCGTGAACGGCGACCCGGCCGGGGTGACGGTCGGCGCGGCCCGGGCGATCGCAGCGACGCTGCCGCGGTCGTACGAGGCCTTCGTGCGGGACGAGCTGCGCCTCCGCGTGGGCCGCACGGTGTACGCCGCCTTCTCCCGCGACGAGACCGTCATGGGGTTCGCCCATCCGCGGGACGAGCGGGAGGCGCTGGTGGCCTCGGCGCCCTCCACGTTCCTCCTGCCGCGGCAGTCCGAGCTGCGCTTCCAGTGGGTCTGCGTCCGGCTCGCCGCGATCGACGTCGACGAGCTGGAGGAACTGCTGGTCGACGCCTGGCGCATGTGCGTGCCGAAGAAGGTCGCCGCCGCCTACGACGGGCGCTGACCCGCAGACGTCAGTCGCGGAGTGGGACCACCGCGACCGGGCAGGACGCGCGGTGGAGCACGCCGTTCATGGTCGATCCCAGGCGCGCCAGCCGGCCACGGTGCCGGTGGCCGACGACGAGCAGCTCGGCGGCGTCCGAGGCGGCGAGCAGGGCGGCCGTGGCGCGGTCCCGAGCGACGGTCTCCCGGATCGCGACCCCGGGTGCCTCGGTGCGCCACCGTGCGACCGCGTCGGTCAGGACGTGCTGCTCCTGCTCCTCGACGGCGGTCCAGTCCACCAGCGGCTGGTAAGCCCCGAGTGCCGCCACCATGGCCACCTCCTGCCACGCGTGCAGGGCCACGAGGTCGGTGCGCCGTGCGGCGGCTTCGGCCACGGCGAAGGCGAGCACCTCGTCGTCACCGGGTCGTCCCTCGACGCCCACGACCACCGGCTGCCGCCCCGGCTCGGCGTCGTCCGGCTCGTCGGGCAGCGCGATCACGGGACACTCCGACTGCTGCACCACCGCCCCGGCGGTGGAGCCCAGGATCATGCCGGGGAGTCCACCCACGCCGCGGCGGCCGATGACGATCACCTCGGCCTCGGCCGAGAGGGCGAGCAGGCCGTCCACCGGGTGGTCGTCGATCACCTCGGCGCCGACATCCGTGAGGCCGGTGGTCTGCCGCACCGTGTCGGCGGCGGACTCCACCAGCGCGGTGGCGCTGTCCGCGAACCGGGCCCTGATCTCCGGGCCGGCCATCGGCAGCGCGTCGTCGATGCCCTTCCTGGGGGTCACGTGTACGACCAGGAGGCCCAGGCCCCGGCGCCGGGCGACTCCCGCCGCGTACACGGCGGCCCTGGTCGACGACTCCGAGCCGTCGACCCCGACCACCACCCGTCCGCCTGCGGACGATCCCGAGCCTGCCACCGCGCACCTCCGTCGCTCGAGGACGCCGATCCGGGCGCCCGTGCCGTGCTGCACGGCCGGTGGTCCGCGTGCAGCGTCCTCACCCGCCACGGAGAGCCTGCCCTATGGCGGTCCCCGTCCGGTCGGCCAGCCCGGAGGCCACCGGCGCCCGGCGGCGTGGCCTCAGGCCCGGGCGATGGCGTCCAGGACCTGCAACCGGGCGGCCCGCCGGGCCGGACCCACCGCGGCCAGCACGCCGATGAGCGCGGCGACCAGCAGGAACACCGCCATCCGGGGGATCGGCACGACCAGCTCGGTGATGCCCTGCTCCTCCAGTGCCCGGGCGAGGGCGACCCCGAACAGGGTGCCGAGCACCAGCCCCAGCACCGCGCCGTAGATCGAGATGACCACGGCCTCCAGCCGCACCATGCGGCGCAGCTGAGCGCGGCTGAGCCCGACCGCGCGCAGCAGCCCGATCTCGCGGGTCCGCTCGATCACCGACATGGCGAGGGTGTTCACGATGCCCAGCGCGGCGATGATCACCGACAGCACCAGCATGGCGTTGATGAGCAGGAGCAGCTGGTCGACCTGCCCCTTCTGCTCGTCCTGGAACTCCGTCCGGTCCTTGAGCTCGACGATCGGGTAGGCCGTGAGCACCTCGTCCAGCCCGGACCGGACGTCGGCCGGCGCCGCCCCGTCGGCGAGGCCCACGAACAGGAAGCGGTCCAGGGGCACGCCGCCGGCGCCGGACAGCGTGTCGAGGGAGACCACGGTGGAGCCGATCACCTGGTTGGACTCGAAGATGCCGGAGACCGTCAGCTCCTGCTCGCGCCCGTCGAGGGTGAGCACGTCGACGGTGTCGCCCACGCCCCAGCCGCGGCCCTGCGCCGTCGCCTCGTCGACGAGCAGCCCGGAGTTCCCGAGCCCCTCGGCGGAGCCGTCCACCCAGGTGAGCTCGATGCTGCGGTCCAGACCGCCGGGGTCGACCGCGGTGAGGAACGTGGTCTGCTCGTCGAGCTGGGCCTGGCCCCAGCGCAGCGGCATGACCCCTTCGACGTCGTCGACCTCGGCGAGCCGGCTCGCGACGTCGGGGCTGAACGGCTGTCCGACGGCGCTCGAGACGACGAACTCCGCGCGCACCGACCCCGCGATCAGCTTCTCGATGCTGGCGTTCGTCGAGGCGCCGATGACGCTGAAGGCGCTCACCAGCGCGAGGCCGATCATCAGCGCCGAGGCCGTGGCGGCGGTGCGGCGCGGATTGCGGACCGCGTTCTCCTGGGCCAGCCGTCCCGTCGTGCCCCAGACCCGCGGCAGCACGGCGCCGACCGCGCCCAGGAACGGCCGGGCCAGCACCGGGCTCAGCGCCGTGGCGCCCAGGATCAGCAGGAGGGCACCGAGCCCGACGAGCGAGGCGGCGGTGCTCCCGTCCTCGGACATCGAACCGGTCACCAGCGACACCAGTCCGCCGAGGGCCAGCACGACCCCGATGACGGTGCGCCGGCGCAGCCCGCGCTGCTGGGCGACGACGTCGTCGCGCATCGCCGCCACCGGCGGCATCTGCGCGGCCCGCCGGGCCGGCACGTAGGCGGCCACCAGGGTGACCAGGACGCCCACGACGTAGGCCCAGAGGACGGTGTCCAGCGCGAACACGAGGTCGCCGTCCAGCGTCAGGCCGAAGGAACCGAACAGCGCCCGCAGCCCGGCGGCGATCCCGTACCCCGCGGCGAGCCCCACGGTCGACCCGACGAGCCCCACGGCCAGCGCCTCGCCCAGGACCGAGCGGGTCACCTGCCCCCGGCTGGCGCCGAGCGCGCGGAGCAGCGCCAGTTCCTTGGTGCGCTGCGCGACCAGCATCGAGAACGTGTTGAGGATGATGAACGTGCCGACGAAGAGCGCGATGCCGGCGAAGACCAGCAGGAAGATGTTGAAGAACTGCAGGGCCTCGGAGAAGTCCGAGGCGAGGGTCTCCGCCTGCTCGGTCGCGGTCTTCACGTCGTAGTCGTCGCCGACGACCGCGGCCACCCGGTCGGTCAGCTCGTCGGGGTCGACGCCGTCGGCTGCGTCCACCCCGATGGCGGTGAACTGCCCGGGGGCCGTGAGCAGCTCCTGGGCCGTCGCCGTGTCGAACGCGGTGAGGGTCGCGCCGGCCAGCCCGCCCTCCTCGCCGAACCGGAAGGTGCCGACGAGCTCGGCCTCGATGCGGGGCCCGGGCGTGAGCAGGATGATGGTGTCGCCGACCTGGTGGCCGGTCTCCTCGGCGGCGTTCGTGTCGATCATGACCTCGCCGGGGCCGGTGACCGCGCGCCCGTCGATGAGGGTGAGGGGCGAGAGCGACGCCTCGGTGTCCCAGCTGATGCCCAGCCCGGGGGCACCGCCGGTGTCGAGCACCTCGCCGTCCTTCTCGAGGATGTAGACGCCCTCGGCCTGGACGCTGCCCTCGACGGCCGCGACCCCCTCGACCTCGGCGATCCGGTCGACCAGCTCGGCCGGCACGTAGGTCGCCGTGCCGCCGGTCCCGGTCCCGGCGAGGCCTTGATCGAAGGCTGTGGCGCGGGTGACGTTGACGTCGGCGGAGGTGCTCTCGAACAGGTCGTTGAACGTCTTGCTCAGGGTGTCGGTGAAGATCAGCGTCCCGACGACGAAGGCGACGCCCAGGACGATCGCCAGCCCGGACATGGCCAGGCGCAGCTTGTGCGCGAGCAGGTTGCGCCAGGTGGTCCGCCACACGTCAGTGCGCCTCTGCCCGCGGACCGTCGCCCACCACGGCCGCGTCCGGACCGGTGCGGGGGACGCCCTCGCGATCGAAGGCCTTCATCCGCTCCAGCACGCGGTCGGCGGTGGGTTCGTGCATCTCGTCGACGATCCGGCCGTCGGCGAGGAAGAGGACCCGGTCCGCGTAGCCGGCGGCGGACGGGTCGTGCGTCACCATGACGATCGTCTGACCCATCTCGCGCACCGAGCGGCGGAGGAAGTCCAGGACATCGGCGCCGCTGCGGGAGTCGAGGTTCCCGGTCGGCTCGTCGGCGAAGACGATCTCCGGGCGGCCGGCCAGCGCGCGTGCGCAGGCCACCCGCTGCTGCTGCCCGCCCGACAACTCGGTGGGGCGGTGCGTGAGCCGGGGCCGCAGGCCGACGGTGTCGATGACGTGATCCAGCCACTCGCGGTCGGGTGTGCGACCCGCGATGTCCATCGGCAGCGTGATGTTCTCCAGCGCGGTCAGCGTCGGCAGCAGGTTGTACGCCTGGAACACGAAGCCGACCCGGTCGCGCCGGAGCACGGTGAGCGCCTTGTCGTCGAGCGTGGTGAGCTCGACGTCGCCGATGTACGCCTGCCCCTCGGTCACCGAGTCGAGCCCGGCCATGCAGTGCATCAGGGTCGACTTGCCCGAGCCCGAGGGCCCCATGATCGCCGTGAAGCGCCCGCGGTCGAAGTCCACGTCGACCTTGTCGAGCGCCACCACCTGGGTGTCGCCCTCGCCGTAGATCTTGCTGAGCGACCGGGCGCGGGCCGCGGGCGCGGGGGAGTGGCCGTCCGTGGACGGGAGGGAAGTCACCGGAACTCCAGGGTTCGAATGGACAGCGGTCCGCCTGCGCGGGCAAGGCTAGGGAAGTGCCGGAGCAGCCGGTAGGGGTTTTCGGGTGGGGCGGGACGATCCCGAGGCCGATCGGCCGAGCCGGCGGGAAGCCGTCCGGGGCTCCGCCGTACATTCGGCCGGTGTCCGACCTCTTCGCGCCCCTGACGCTCGCCCACGGCCCCGCCGCGCCGAACCGGGTGTGGCTCGCCCCGCTCACCAACACGCAGAGCCACCCCGACGGGACGCTGTCCGACGAGGAACTGCACTGGCTGGCGCTGCGGGCTCGCGGCGGGCACGGCCTGACCATGACCTGTGCCGCGCACGTCCAGGCCGGCGGGCAGGGCTTCCCCGGTCAGCTCGGCGTCTTCTCCGACGACCACCTCCCCGGGCTGACCCGCCTGGCCGCCGCGGTCAAGGACGCCGGGTCGCTCGCGTCCCTGCAGCTGCACCACGCCGGCAACCGGTCGCCGCGCGAACTGGTCGGGCAGCCGGTCGGGGCGTCGGACGACGAGCAGAGCGGTGCCCGCGCGATGACCCTCGACGAGGTCGGGCAGCTGGTCGAGGACTTCGCCTCGGCGGCCCACCGGGCCGAGCGCGCCGGGTTCGACGGCGTCGAGCTCCACGGCGCGCACGGCTACGTGCTCGCCCAGTTCCTCTCGCCCGAGGTCAACCAGCGCACCGACGAGTACGGCGGCTCCCTGGAGAACCGCGCCCGCCTGCTGTTCGAGGTGCTCGCCGCGGTGCGGGCGCGCTGCGGCGCCGACTTCCAGGTGGGCATCCGGCTCTCGCCCGAGCGCTTCGGTCTGCGCCTCGGAGAGATCCGGGACGTCGCCGCCCAGGTCCTGCTGTCCGACGACGTCGACTACCTGGACATGTCGCTCTGGGACGTGGCCAAGCAGCCGAAGGAGGAGGCCTACCAGGACCGGCCCCTGATGGACTGGTTCACCGACCTCGACCGCGGCACCACCCGCCTCGGCGTGGCCGGCAAATTGCGGACCGGGCAGGAGGCGGCCGAGACCCTCGAGCGGGGCGCCGACTTCGTGATGGTCGGCCGGGCGGCGATCCTGCACCACGACTTCCCCGATCAGGTGCGGCGGGACGGCGGCTTCGTGCCGGTCCCGACGCCGGTGACCCCGGACCACCTCACCGCCGAGGGGCTCTCGCCGGTGTTCGTCGAGTACATGCGCAACTGGCGCGGTTTCGTCGCCGACGCGTCCTGACCCGCCGGCGCCGACCCCGGTGAGCGACGGTCCCGATCCCGACGAACCGGCGGAGCCGCCGGAGGTCCTCGACCCCCGGCGCCGTCGCTGGGTGCTGGTCGCCTGTCTGGCGGGCATGTTCGCCACGACGTTCCCGGCGACCATCCTCACCATCGCCGTCCAGCCGATCGCGCTCGACCTGGACTCCGCGCCGTCGACGGTGCTGTGGGTGACCACGGCGCCCCTGCTGGCCGCCGCGGTCAGCACGCCGCTGCTGGGGCGCCTGGGCGACATCCGCGGGCACCGCCGGCTGTTCCTGACGGGCATGGTCGTCGCCGGGCTCTTCGCCGTGGCGACGGCGCTGGCGTGGAACGCCGGCAGCCTGATCACCGCCCGCACCGTGTCCCAGCTGGGTGCGGCCGCCACGGTGCCGAGCTCGTTCGCCATGCTCTTCCGCGCCCATCCGCCGGCCCAGCGGGTCAGGGTCTCGTCGCTGGCCTCGGCCACCCTCGCCGGGGCCGCCGTGATCGGGGTGGTCATCGGCGGCCCGCTCGTGGACCTCGTCGGCTGGCGGATCATCTTCGCCGTCCAGGCGGCCGTCTGCGCCGCCGCGCTGCTGGCGGCCCTGCCCGTCCTGCCGGCCGATCCGCGCGACCGGGTCCGCGTGCCCCTGGACCTGCCGGGGGCGCTGGCCCTGGCGGTGCTCACCCTGTCGGTGACCTTCGGCATCAACCGCCTCGGGGTCTGGGGGTGGGCGCCGCTGCCGCTGGCCTGCCTCGCCGTCGCCCCGTTCGCCCTCTGGGCCCTCGTCCGCATCGAGAGGCGGTCGGCGTCGCCGCTGCTGCCGATCCGGGTGCTGTCGTCGAGGAACACCCGGGTGGTGACCGTGGCGAGCTTCCTGCTCGGGGCCGGGTGGATGGGCAACTTCGTGCTCACGCCGCTGCTCATGCAGTCGGTCATGGGGTTGTCCGCGGGGCTGACCTCGCTGCTGAGCGTGCCGCGCGCGACGTTCATCGTGGCTGCCGCCCCGACGGCCTCGCGCTGGGGCCAGCGTTTCGGCGAGCGCCGGATGGTGGTGGTCGCCTCGGCCGGGCTGGCTCTCGTGATGGGGTCGATGTCCATCGGTGCGGCGGCCACCTCCGTGGTCGCCATCGCGATCGCGCTGCCGCTGTCGGGGTGGGCGTTCGGGCATGCGCAGCCGGGCCTGCTCTCGGCCATGGGCCACGCCGTCGACGAGCGGGACTTCGGGCTGGCGACGTCCCTCCAGCAGACCGCGATGCAGATCGGTTCGGTGGTCGGGATCGGCCTGTTCACCGCCGTCGCCGGCGACGCCACGACCCCGGGACCCTTCGTCCTCGTCTACCTGCTGACCGCCGCCTGCGTCCTGGCCGCCGTCCCGGTCGCGCTGCTCATGCGCGACGGGCACAGCCGCCCGCGCTGACCGCGCCGCCGGGGAGCACCCGCCGGGCGGCGCGTCCGCCGTCGAGCCGCCACGATGAACCCGTGCCGGCGTCCCGGCCGCACCAGAACCCCCGAGGAGGGGCCGTGTCCAACCACGTCTACCGGCTCAGCGAGATCGTGGGCAGCAGCCCCACGAGCGTCGACGACGCGATCCGCACCGGCATCCGCAAGGCGGCGGCGACCGTTCGCAACATCGAGTGGTTCGAGGTCGGGGAGATCCGCGGTCAGGTCGTCGACGGCGACGTCGCGCACGTCCAGGTGGCACTGAAGATCGGCTTCAGGGTCGAGGACTGACCTCGGCGCGGGGCACCAGGGAAGCCACCAGCGCCACCCCGCAGACGACCAGCGCGGCATAGGTCCCCGCGGCGCCGGGCGGGGTCCCGAGGGTCTCCAGCGGCTTCATCGACCCGATCAGCAACCGGAGGAGGGCCTCCAGCACGGCGGCCGCCAACATCATCGGCACGAGTCCCCGGTAGCGCGCCAGGACCACCCAGACGAGCACGGCCATGGACAGCTGCGCGCCACCCCAGTGACCGAGCAGCGCGACCACGTCGGAGCCACCCTCGACGTCGACGTCGATGGTCGCGATGGACCCGGCTCCGCTGTCACCGAGGAAGACGTGCACCAGGCTGCGGCCGGTGGCCACCACGTTGTAGAGCAGGAGGACGACGACGGCCCACCGCGCTCCGCGGTACTCGCCCGCCTGCCGGGGGAGCAGCAGCCGGACGTCCGGTCGCACCCGGGGACCTAGAGCCAGAGCTCGAACTGGATGCCGTCGGGGTCCTCGAAGGACACGAACCGCCCGAGGTCCAGGACGCGCACGGGGGAGTGGGGCACGCCCTGCTCGTCGAGGTGGGCGATCCACCGGTCGAGTTCGGCCTCGTCGGCGACCTTGAAGGCGAAGTGGTCCAGGCCGGTCCGACGGTGGTCGAACGCGCCGGCCGAGCTGCCGTCGTACTGGCACAGCCCGACGACGAAGAAGCTCGCCCGGTCCAGGAGCAGGATGCGCGGGGAGCCCGCCTCGTCCGCGCCGTACCGGCGCAGCTCCTGGAGACCGAGGACGCGCCGGTACCAGTCGGCACTGGCCTCCATGTCGCGGACGGTGAGAGCGAGGTGCGAGGCGCCGGCGAGGGAGGGCATCCCGCGATCCTGGCAGCCGCTCCGGGGTCCGACCAGGGGGATCGGTGGCAGCCGGTGCTACTGCTTGCGCCGGTGCACCACCTGCAGGTCCGTGAAGCTCTTGTAGCCCCACGTCCCGTTCTCCACGCCGACGCCGCTCCACTTGAACCCGCCGAACGGCAGGTGGGGCGCCAGTGCCGCGTGCGTGTTCACCCACGCGGATCCGGCGTCCAGGCGCCGGGCGACGCTCTCGCCCCGCTCGGTGTCGGTGGCCCAGACCGACGCCCCGAGCCCGAAGCTGGTGGCGTTGGCGCGCTCCACGGCGTCGTCGAGGTCCCGGTAGGGGATGACCGGCAGGGCCGGGCCGAACTGCTCCTCGTCGACGATCGCGGTCCCGTCCCGGGCGCCGGTGAGGATGGTCGGCGCGAAGAAGTAGCCCGGCCGCTCGAGGGCCGTTCCTCCGGCGACGGCCCGGGCTCCGGACGACAGTGCGCCGTCGACCAGGGCCCTGACCCGGTCGAACTGGGGGCGGTTGTTGATCGGGCCGAACTGCGTCTTCTCGTCCATGCCGTCGCCGACGACGGCGCGCTCGGCCTCCGCGACGAGGGCGTCGACGACCGCGTCGTGCAGGCGCTCCGGGACGTAGACGCGCTTGACCGCGATGCACGTCTGGCCGTTGTTCTGGAACGCCGCGGAGAACAGCTGCTTGCCGATCACGGCGGGATCGGCGTCGTCCAGCACGATGGCGGGGTCGTTGCCGCCGAGTTCGAGGGTCACCCGCTTCAGGTCCGCGGCGGAGGCCACCGCCACCTTCTTCCCGGCGCTGACCGATCCGGTGAAGCTGACCTTGCGCGGCGTGGGGTGGGCGGTCATCGCGGCGCCCAGCGCGTCCCCGCCGGTGACGACGTTGAGCACGCCGGGCGGCAGCGCCCGGTTGAGGACCTCCACCATCGCGAGCGAGGACAGCGGCGTGTACGGGGAGGGCTTGAGGACGACCGTGTTGCCGGCGCGCAGGGCCGGGGCGATCTTCCACGAGGACAGCAGCAGCGGGAAGTTCCAGGGGGCGATCGCGGCCACGACGCCGATCGGCCGGCGCACGACCTCGACGAAGGCCGCGTCGTCGTCCTGGAGGATCTCGCGCTCCACCTCGAGGTCGGCGTAGTACTGCAGCCACATGCCGACGCCCGCCACCTCGAAGATGGCCTCGTTCAGCGGCTTGCCCTGCTCCTGGGTGAGCAGGGGAGCGATCCGGGGGATGGCGTCGTTGAGGGCCGCCGCGGCCGAGCGCAGCGCGTCGCGGCGTGCGTCGTCGTCGAGCTTCCAGGAGCGGAACGCCCGCTCGGCACCGGCCATGGCGTCGTCCAGGATCACCGCGTCGGCCTCCGGCGCGGTCGCGAAGGGCTCTCCCGTCGCCGGGTTGATCACGTCGAACCGGTTCGAGGAGTCCCGGGACTCGCCGTCGATGGTCATCAGGTGCTGGGTCACGTCGGTGTCCTTGGGTCGAGGGAGGAGGGAGGGTCAGACCAGGACGTCGGCGGCGTCGAGGTCGAGGGCGTGCCGCGCGTGCCGGTCGGCCATGGCCAGGAACATCGCGTCGCCGCGGTCGGTGCGCTTCACGCTCATGGACGCCAGCACCGCCATGGACAGGCCGGCCCAGGTGCCACGCCGGTAGTCCAGCCAGCAGTCGTCCCAGGCGTAGCCGGTGACGCCGGCCGCGAGCAGGCCGTCGTGGTAGCTCCGGACGAGGCCGTCCTCGGCCTCGCGCCGGACCTCGGGCGCCAGGCCCGCGCCGAGGAAGTACGCGACGTCGCTCGGCCCGACGCCGGTCCCGCAGGTTTGCCAGTCGACGACGGTGACGGCGCCGTCCGGCGCGATGAGCAGGTTGTCCAGGCGGTAGTCGGTGTGCGTCACGGTGGCGACGCGGTCGGCGGCCCGCCCGGTGGCCAGCCGGCTGAAGTACACGTCACCCGCCTGCTTCACGTGCGGCAGCAGCGAGGCCGCGTACCGCTCCTGGAAGCCCGCCCACAGCATCGGCAGCACCTCGCCGAGCAGCGCTCCCCGGCCCTCGGGGTCGCCGTGCAGCCAGTCGAGCTGCGCGAGCGACGGGTCGCCCCACAGCGGCGCGTGCAGGTTGACCAGCTCCGCCACGGCGGCGGCGGCGACGTCGGTGTCGCAGCCGCGCAGCTGGTCGCCCGGCTGGGCGGGTGCGAGGTCCTCGAGCAGCAGCACGAAGGACGCCGTCGCCAGGTCGAGGTCGGCGTAGTGCAGGCGGGGCGTGCGGACCGGCAGCCGCTCGGCCAGCTCCTGGTAGAAGCGGACCTCCTTCTCGTACGAGCGGAAGGCTCGGGCGGTGGCCCGGCTGCCCTCGTCCGCGGCAGGCAGCTTGGCGACGAGGGACGCGGGCCCGGCCGCCGGGTCGTCGTAGGTCAGGCGGACCCGGACGCTGTCGCACATCTGCCCCGTGCCGAGCGGCCGCACCTCCGCGTCGACGACGCGCGCGCGGTCGAGGGAGCCGGAGGCGGTGAGGGCGGCGGTGAGCCACTCCGGCGTCAGTGCCCCGGGCGTGTCGGCGATGGTCAGCACGGCAGGACCCCGGCGACCTCGGTGTCGGGGAAGAACCGGTGGTGGCGGGCGCCGGTCACCTCGTACACGGCGGTGCCGCTCCGCCCGTCGCCGGTGCGGACGCGCACCACGTTGAGCCCGCCGCGGTGGAAGGGCTCGTACGGCCGGACGAAGTCGCCCTCGGCCTCGACGTCGATCGTCCGGCCGTCGGCGAGGACGAAACGGCAGCTGCCCGCGAGCCCGGAGACCTGCTCGCCGTTCGTCCCGTAGGCCACGACGGCGCCGTCGCGGCCGCGCCAGTCGACGTCGTAGGTGAAGCCCACGACGGGGACCGGATCGCTGCCGTCGGCTCCGGCCCAGCAGCCGTCGGTGTAGATCGTGGCGCCGTTGGCCAGCTCCCAGTGCCAGACGCCGAGCATCCCGTCGTCGAGCTGGATCTGGAACCAGATCCACAGCGGGCACCGGTCGTGGTCGCGCACACCCCACGAGTGGTCCCGTTGGCCCACCCATCCGTCGACCCGGTGCTCGACGCCACCGGCGGTGTAGGTGCCCGACCAGGTGCCCGACTGCAGGATGTGGCTCTGGTCCCAGACGATGCCGTCGGTCGCCCGCATCGTGCCGCGGCGCAGGCCGTAGGGCTGGGTGCGGGCGCGGAACACGAGGTCCACCCCGATGGGGCTGACGTCGGGGTCGGCCCAGAGCCGGACCTCCCGCCAGGGCTCGACGATCTCGACGCGTGCGCCGGGGACCTCGGGGGTGTGCGGGTCGTCGCCCAGTGACCGGGCTCCGGAGTGCAGGATCTGCTCGCCACCGACCCGGCCCATCTGGAGGCTGTCCATCAGGTCCGCCGCCGGCCGCACCGCCAGGGTGAAGAAGACGGCGTCCCCGGTGCCCGACGGGTCGTGGATGTCGAAGAAGTGGCTCTCCCGCCAGTAGGGATGGGGCGTCGCGACGGCCGGGAGCAGCTCGGGCAGTTGGTGGACGAGTTGCTCGTCAGCGGCGGTCGGCCGGGCCACGGTTCCTCCTGAGGTGGTGTGACCCGGGACACTAGCGAGCCGCCGATCGGACGCGTCGAAGACGTGCACCTGTGACCCAGCAGTCATTGTGATGTAGCAAACATTTCACTTCGTCAAAGGTTGCAATCGCGTTACCGTCCTCCGGTGCCCGGCCGACCTGACGAGCTCCACGACGTGCTCGTGGAGTTCCTGACCCGTCTGATGAACCTCAGCGAGTCCGACGGTCTGGACGCGCTCATCGAGAGCGACCTGTCGTTCTCCCAGGCCCGCACCCTGTTCCTGCTGGCCAAGACCCCCGAGCCGTTGCCCATCAACGCCGTCGCCGACGCCCTCGGGCTCTCGGTGGCCGCGGCGGGGCGGAACGTCGACCAGCTCCTGCAGCTGGACCTCGTCGAGCGGCGGGAGAGCGCGACCGACCGCCGCGTCAAGCTCGTCTCGCTGACACCGGTCGGCGAGCGGCTCGCGGCGCAGCACATCGAGGCCAAGCGCGACTCGGTGAAGGCGTTCACGGACGCCCTGCCCCCGGAGCAGCGCGACCAGCTGCACCGGGCACTCACGGACATCCTCGCGGGCGGCGTCCTCCGCCCGCGTACAGACCAGGAGAACGACCAGTGACCAGCTCCGCCCCACCGCTGCCGCCGGTGTACCCCGAGAAGATCGACGGGCCGGTCCTCAAGATCGCCGGTGTCGTCGTCCTCGGCGCGATCATGTCGATCCTCGACATCACCGTGGTCAGCGTCGCGCTGCCGACCTTTCAGGAGGTCTTCGGCGCCACCTACGCGACCGTCGCCTGGACCATGACGGCCTACACGCTGGCCCTGGCCACCGTCATCCCGCTCACCGGCTGGGCCGCCGACCGCTTCGGCACGAAGCGCCTCTACCTCGCGGCGCTGTTCCTCTTCACCGCCGGATCCGTGCTGTGCGCGATGGCCACCTCGATCGAGATGCTGATCGCCTTCCGCGTCCTGCAGGGCCTCGGCGGCGGCATGCTCATGCCGCTGGGCATGACGATCCTGACCCGTGCCGCCGGCCCGGACCGCATCGGCCGGCTCATGGCCGTGCTCGGCATCCCGATGCTGCTCGGCCCGATCACGGGCCCGATCCTCGGTGGCTGGCTCATCGACATCGCGTCGTGGGAGTGGATCTTCCTGATCAACCTGCCGATCGGCATCGCGGCCCTCGCGTACGCGCTGCGGGTGCTCCCCAAGGACGAGCCGAGCCCGACCGAGCCGTTCGACGTCACGGGCATGCTGCTGCTCTCGCCGGGCCTGGCCCTGTTCCTGTTCGGTGTCTCCTCGATCGCCGAAGGCGGCGAGGGCGCGTCCTTCGGCCCGCGGGTGTGGATCTCGGCGACCATCGGCGTCCTGCTGATCCTCGGCTTCGTCCAGCATGCGCTGCGGACGGAGAAGCCGCTGATCGACCTGCGCCTGTTCAAGAACCGCCGCCTGACGATCGCCACGATCGCGATGTTCGTCTTCGTGATCGCGTTCATGGGAGCCGGGCTGCTGTTCCCGTCGTACTTCCTGCAGGTGCGCGGTGAGACGACGCTGATGGCCGGACTGCTGATCGCCCCGCAGGGCCTGGGCGCCATGGTGACGATGCCGATCGCCGGCGTCCTCGCCGACAAGGTGCCGATCGGCCGCACCGTGCCGGTCGCCCTGCTGGTGATGGCGAGCGGCTTCTTCGTCTTCACGCAGGTCGACGCCGACACCTCGTACCTGGTGCTGTGCGGCGCGCTGTTCGTGATGGGCCTCGGCATGGGCGGCACGATGATGCCGATCATGACCTCGGCGCTGAAGTCGCTGACCAACGCCGAGGTCGCCCGCGGTTCGACGCTGGTCAACATCGTCCAGCAGATCGGTGGCTCCATCGGCACCGCCGTGCTGTCGGTCGTCCTGACCAACCAGCTCACGTCTCGGCTCCCGGGGTTCACCGACCCGCTGCAGTCCATGGCCGAGGGCTTCGGGACGACGTTCACCGTCGCGTTCGTCCTGATCCTCCTCGCCCTGATCCCCGTCGCCTTCCTGCCCCGCAGGAAGGAGGAGTCGAACCTCCTCGACGAGGAGGACGACGCAGCGCCGGCCCCGGTGCTCCTGCACTGACCCACCGGCACGCACGGCGACGGCCCCACCGGTTCCCCGGTGGGGCCGTCGCCGTATCCGGTGCGACACCCCGACCGGCAGGATCGGTTCCGGGCGCGCCCGCGCCCGCGACCGAGGAGGCTCCGTGATCGACGACGTGATCGCCCGCTGGCACCGCTACATGGGAGGCGAGCTCCCCGGCGGTCTGGACGAACTGCTGGCCGACGACGTCGTCTTCTACTCCCCGGTGGTCTACACGCCGCAGCGGGGGAAGGCGATCACGACGCAGTACCTCGCGGCGGCGGCACACGCCCTGGCCGGCGGGGGAGAGGGTGCCTTCCGCTACACGAAGGAGGTCCTCGCCGGGGACACCGCGGTGCTCGAGTTCGAGACGAGCGTCGACGGCACGTACGTGAACGGCGTCGACATCATCCGGTGCGACGACGGGGGCCGGATCGTGGAGTTCCGCGTGATGATCCGGCCCCTGCGGGCGATCAACGCCGTGCACGAGCAGATGGGCCGCCTGCTGGCCGCCGGCGGCTGACGGACGCCCGAATCGGACATACTCGGGCGATGCCGAACGCCCTCCTGCTGGAGAACATCGATCCGGTCGCGGTGGAGGTCCTGTCCTCCGCCGGGTACGCGGTGGAGTCGCGCCGAGGGGCGCTGGACGAGGCCGACCTGGCGGCCGCCCTCGACGGGGTCTCCCTGCTGGGCATCCGGTCGAAGACGCAGGTGACGGCCGACGTGCTCCGTCAGCGTCCGGAGCTCGCCGCCGTGGGGGCCTTCTGCATCGGCACCAACCAGATCGACCTCGCGGCCGCCGCGACAGCCGGGGTGGCGGTGTTCAACGCGCCGTACTCGAACACCCGCAGCGTGGTCGAGCTGGCGCTGGCGGAGATCATCTGCCTGGCCCGCCGGCTGATCGACCGGGACCGCGCGCTGCACGAGGGCACCTGGGACAAGTCGGCGTCCGGGAGCCACGAGATCCGCGGGCGCACCCTCGGCATCGTCGGGTACGGCAACATCGGCAGCCAGCTCTCGGTGCTGGCCGAGGCGCTGGGCATGCGGGTCGTCTACTACGACCTCGAGGACAAGCTCGCCCTCGGCAACGCGGAGCGCTGCGGCTCGCTGGAGGAGCTGCTCGAGCGGGCGGAGGCCGTCACCCTGCACGTGGACGGCCGCGGCGGCAACGCCGGGCTCTTCGGTGCCGAGCAGTTCGCCCGGATGCGGCCGCGCAGCCTGTTCCTCAACCTCTCCCGCGGTTTCGTCGTCGACCACGAGGCACTGCGCGAGCACGTGCTCAGCGGCCACATCGCGGGGGCTGCCGTGGACGTGTTCCCGGAGGAGCCGCGCGAGCAGGGCGATCCGTTCGACTCGGTGCTGCGGGGGCTGCCCAACGTCGTCCTCACGCCGCACGTCGGCGGGTCGACCCAGGAAGCGCAGCACGACATCGGGCGCTTCGTCGCCGGCAAGCTGGTGGACTACCTGCGGGCGGGGACGACGACGCTGAGCGTCAACATGCCCACCGTCGCGCTGCACGGCTCCTCGGCTGCCCGTTTCGCGCTGCTGCACCGGAACGTGCCCGGCGTCCTGGCCCGGGTGGACTCGCTGGTGGGCGAGCACGGGCTGAACGTGGACGGTCAGGTCCTGGCCACCCGGGGGGAGCTGGGGTACGCGGTCACCGACGTCAGTGCCGCACTGCCCCCGGCCCTGCTGGCCGCGCTGCAGGAGCTGCCGGAGACCGTCCGCCTGTCGACGTGCGGGACCGGCACCGCCTGACCATCTGCTCAGACCTCGACGGCGGTGCCGCAGATGCCGCAGACCTCCAGCTGCCGTCGGCCCCAGCGGGCGATGGGGAGGAAGAAGACGGTGACCTGCCTGACCGTCCGCACCCGCGCCCAGGTCGTGGTGTTCCCGCAGTTCGGGCAGGTTCGGGTCGCCCCGGGGCCCAGGTCCCGTTCCTTGGTGCCGAAGCCGAAGAGGAAGAACACCCCGCCACCGTAGGGAGCGCGACCCACCGCCGCCCGGTGAGCGGTCGCTCGTCCCAGGGTCAGCGCGGGAGTGCTCGACGCAGCGCGGGCTCCTGCCCGACCAGCCTGACGACGTCGGTGGGTGCCGGCAGGCCCCCGGAGATCACCACCACGCCGTCGACGAGGACCGAGGACACCGCCATGCCCGCCCGCACGGAGCGGTAGAGGGCGATCCCGCGCATGCCGCGACGGCGCCCCCCGCGGATCAGCTCGGGCAGCAGCCAGAGCCAGTTCGACGGTGCGACCACCTGGATGTCCACGGGGTGGGGGAAGGCGGATCGCAGGGCCCGGTAGACCTCGCCCACCTCGTCCCGGGGCGGAGGATGGCAGTGCGAGCCGCCCTCGTCGAAGGGCCGGACGTCGCCCCCGCAGCACCCACCGCCGGCCGGAGCCGCCGAGCGGGTGCCGCGGACGAGGACGATCCGGGAGGTCACCGGCGCGTGCCTCCCGTCGGTCCCTCCGTGGGCCCGGACGTGGACTCGCCACGCTCGGGGTTCGCCCGCGCCACGGCCGACTCGTCGGTGCGGCCGGTCCCGTCGTCGGCTCCACTCACCCCCCGGCGGTCGGCGAACGCGGACCGCAGGGCGAGCGCCGCCTCGGCCATCAGCCACAGCGCGAGGACGAAGATCACCGCGTCCAGGGGCGCCAGCACCCACTGCTCGGCCTCGATGAAGTTGCGCAGGTTGAGGATCAGCGCCCACGTCGTCATGACGAGCAGGAACACCAGCGGGACGAGTACCGCCAGCGGGTTCCGTCCGCGGCGGGTGACCCAGACCGCGACCACGGCCAGTGCGAGGCCCGCGGTCAGCTGGTTCGTCGTCCCGAACAGCTGCCAGAGGACGCCGAACGTGTAGCCGGCCTCGCCGCCACCGGGCAGCAGGGCCATGACCAACGGGATGACGACGGCGATGGTCGTGGCGAGGGTCAGGTTCCGGGCGAGCACGCGGATCCCGGTCAGCTCGCCGATCTCCTGCACGACGTAGCGCTGCAGGCGCACGCCGGTGTCCATGGTGGTCGCCGCGAAGCTGATCACGACGACCGCGGCGAAGACCGCGGCGATGTCCAGCGGGACGCCCAGGTTGTTCGCGAACTCGGCGACCCCGTTGACGAAGTTGCCGATCGCGCCGCCGGAGGCCGTCGCGAAGTCGGGGTAGAGCGCCTCCCAGTCGGCCTGGGTGGCGGCCACGCCCGCCGTGGTGGCGAGTACCGACCCGGTGGCGAGGGAGCCCTCACCGACCGCGCCCATGTACCCGACGTAACGGGCGTCGGTCTCCTTGTCCAGCTGCTTGGAGGACGTGCCCGAGGAGACCAGCGAGTGGAAGCCGGAGATGGCGCCGCAGGCGATGGTGATGAACAGGAAGGGGAAGAAGTTCGGCGCATCCTCGGGGACGTCGTTGATCAGCGGGGCCTGGATCTGGTTCATGCCGATGATGACGCCGAGAGCGATCACACCCAGTGCGATGAACAACTGGTGGCTGTTGATGTAGTCGCGCGGCTGCAGCAGCACCCACACCGGGATCCGCGAGGCGATCCAGGTGTAGACGAACAGCAGGATCACCCAGAGGTTGCGGGTCTGGTCGAAGCCGAGTGCCTCGGCCACCCCGTCCAGGGAGACGGGCACCGCGTTGCCGACCAGGATCAGCGCGTACAGCACCACGACGCCGACGATCGAGGGCAGCAGCGCCGACGAGCGGGTCCGGTAGATGTACATGCCGATGCCGATGGCGAGCGGGATCTCCACGACGATCGGGATCACGGCGCCGGGCTGGGCGACGAAGAGGTTCCCGATGACGACGGCGAACACCGCGTTCACCAGCGTCAGGAGGAAGAAGATGATGGCCAGGAAGAGCACGCGGGCGCGGCCGTTGATCACGTCGCCGGCGAGCGTCCCGATGCTCCTCGCCTTGTGCCTGACCGAGACCGCCATGGCGCCGAGGTCGTGGACACCGGCGGCGAAGATGGTGCCGATCACGATCCAGGCCAGGGCCGGCCCCCAGCCCCAGAAGACCGCGATGGCCGGGCCGACGATCGGCGCGGCGCCGGCGACCGAGGTGAAGTGGTGCCCGAAGAGCACGTGCTTGTTGGTGGGCACGAAGTCGACGCCGTCGTTGAACTCGTGCGACGGCGTGACGAACGCCGGGTCCAGGGCGTAGACCTTCCGCGCCAGGTAGAGGGAGTAGTACCGGTACCCGAGGAAGAACAGGATCCCGACCACTGCTCCGACGAGAAAGGCCGGCATGGCAGCTCCAAGGACAGGGCGGCCCCTCGCCGCTTGTACGAGCGAGTAGAAACCATGTGATGGACGTCACAACAGTGGGAGCGGCTGTCCATTCGGCCGGTGTGGCCGAACTGTTATGGCCGGTCGCCGGAAAACCGCCCGCGGCGGTGGGGGTCGTTCCGCTCGTCCTGGAGGGCCGGCCCGCGGTGGCCCTCCCGTGGGCGCAGTGGGAGACGGCGCGCGCGGTCGGCGCGGCGGGGGAGGCGGCCCTGGCCCTCTCCGACCCCCGGCTGACCGGCTCGGCCTGGCGGCCGATGGTGCTCAGTGGGCGGCCGCGGCTGATCGAGGACGGCGACGGCGACCTGTTCGGCGAGCACCTGCTCGACCAGGAGCTCCGGAAGTTCCCGCCGTCGCGCGCGCTGGCGGACTCGGTGATGCTCCGCCGCGAGCACTGGTGGTACCTGCCGCGGCTCGTGATCGTCCTCGAGGACGTCCGTGCTGGTGCGCTGCGTCCGCGCGAGGGGCCGATGGACGTCGTGCTCGGCGTCGACGACGGGGGACTGCACGTGACCACCGCCCGGGTGGCGGACTGGGATGCCGACCCGCTGGTGCTGTCCGGCGGTCCTGTTCCGCAGCAGGGTCCGGCCGTCGCCATCGGGCAGGAGTTCTCCGTGCCGGACGTCGAGCGGTGGACGGTGCACACCACGACGGGTCGCTATGCCGACGGGCGTCTCGCGGAGGTCAGCTCCTCGGGCCCGCGGCAGCTCGAACCGGTCCCTGGGCTCCTGGCCCGGGTACGACGGCAGCGGGCCCTGGAGCGGGCCTGCACGAGCGCGCTGCGGGCCGCCGGTCGGGCGTGAGACGTCGCGCGCCGTGCTCGGAGGCCCGGGAGGCTGCACTCCCGGGCCTCCGCCCGGTCAGGGACCGGCGAAGACGCCTTCGCCGCGGGCCTCGGAGCGACCGGGTGCCGGCTCGTCGTAGCGACCGGCCTCGGCGCGGCCGACCACGAAGTGGTGCACCTCGTCCGGCCCGTCGGCCAGGCGCAGGGTGCGCTGACTGGCGTACATGCCGGCCAGCGGCGTCCACTGGGACACCCCGGTGGCGCCGTGGATCTGGATGGCCTGGTCGATGATCTGGCAGACCTTCTCCGGCACCATCGCCTTCACCGCCGAGACGTAGACCCGGGCCTGGGCGTTGCCCAGCACGTCCATCGCCTTGGCGGCCTTGAGCACCATGAGACGGCAGGCGTCGAGCTCGATGCGCGCCCGCGACACCGTCTCCATGTTCTTGCCGAGGTTCAGGATCGGCTTGCCGAACGCCTCCCGGAACTTGCCCCGGCGGACCATCAGCTCCAGGGCCTTCTCGCCCTGCCCGATGGCCCGCATGCAGTGGTGGATGCGTCCCGGGCCGAGGCGCACCTGGCTGATCTCGAAGCCGCGGCCCTCGCCGAGGAGGATGTTGGCGACGGGCACGCGCACGTCGGTGAACCGGATGCGCATGTGGCCGTGCGGGGCGTCGTCCCGGCCGAAGACCTCCATCGGCTCGAGCACCTGGACGCCCGGGGTGTCCATCGGCACCAGGATCTGGGACTGCTGCTGGTGTGCCGGCGCGTCCGGGTTCGTCTGGCACATGACGATCATGATCTTGCAGCGTGGGTCGCCGGCGCCGGAGATGTAGTACTTCTCGCCGTTCATGACGTACTCGTCGCCGTCGCGAACCGCCTGGAGCCGGACGTTCTTGGCGTCCGAGCTCCCGACATCGGGCTCGGTCATGGCGAAGGCGGAGCGGATCTCGCCGTTGAGCAGCGGCTCCAGCCACTGCGCCTTCTGCTCGGGGGTGCCGACGCGCTCGAGCACCTCCATGTTGCCGGTGTCGGGGGCCGAGCAGTTGAGCGACTCGGAGCCGAGCGGGTACTTGCCGAGCTCGACGGCGATGTAGGCGTAGTCGAGGTTGGTCAGGCCCCCGACCTCGGAGTTGGGCAGGAAGAAGTTCCACAGGCCGGCTTCCTTGGCCTTGGTCTTGGCGCCCTCGAGCGCCTCGAGCTGGCCGGGCGCGTACGACCACCGGTCGGCGCGGCCCTCGCCGAGCCGGAAGAACTCCTCCTGCATCGGCGCGACGACGTCCTCGAGGAAGCGGACGACGCGCTCGTAGAGCGGCCGGGCCTCCTCGCTCATGCGCAAATCGAACAGCTCGGCTGGCTCTGCTCTCTGCATCACATGTCCCTCTCAGCTGGTCTTTCAGGCGGCGGGGTGGCCCGCCGGGAGCGAGCCGAGTGCGTGTCACGACGTGTCCCGACGGAAGGGCGGCACCCCCGAGCCTGGCATGCGGGCGGCCGACCGGTCGGACCGGATCCCGGCGGCCCTCCCGAATCGACGGCGCGCGCGGTCGCGGGCACAGTCGGGGCATGACCGACGCGGAGCAAACCCCCGAGGTGGAGCAGAAGCTGGCGCGGGAGCTGGAGCCGGGACGGCACGCGAGCCCGTCCGAGGGGGTGCTCCAGGACCTGCCGCCGGCGGAGGACGACCCCGCCGAGGCCTGAGGATGGGGCCGCCACGGATGCCGGCCGTCCCCGGTGGCACGGCCTTCGTCCTCGGCGGCGGGGGAGTCCTGGGCGCGGCCGAGGTCGGCATGCTGCAGGCCCTGTTCGAGCACGGGATCCGCCCCGACCTCATCGTGGGCACGTCGGTGGGCGCCATCAACGGCGCGCTCGTCGCCGCCGATCCGGCGGCGGGCGCGGTCGACCGGCTGCGTGCGGTGTGGGAGGAGCTGGCGGCCGCACGGATCTTCGGCGGTTCGGTGCTGTCCCGGATGAACACGCTCGTGCGGACCCGCACCCACCTGCACCCGCGCGAGCCGTTGCGGGATCTGCTCACGGCGCATCTCCCGGTGCGGACCTTCGGCGAGCTGCAGGTGCCGTTCCAGTGCGTCGCGGCCAGCATCGAGCGCGCCGCCGAGCGGTGGTTCACCGAGGGGCCGCTGATCGAGGCCGTGCTCGCGTCCTCCGCCGTCCCCGGGCTCCTGCCGCCGGTCGAGCTGGACGGCGAGCACTACCTGGACGGGGGGCTGGTGCACAGCATCCCGGTCGGCCGGGCGGTCGCTCTCGGAGCGGACACGATCTACGTGCTGCACGTGGGCCGGATCGACCGTCCGCTGCGCCCGCCGACCCGGCCGTGGGAGGTTGCGACCGTGGCTTTCGAGATCGCCCGTCGTCACCGCTTCGCCGCGGACCTGGCCGCGTTGCCGGAGGGGGTCACCGTGCACGTGCTCCCTGCGGGGGACCCCGCTCCGGTCGGTGCCGCGAATCTGCGCTACCGCGACTTCTCCGCCGTGCCCGCCCGCATCGACCTGGCGCACGCCGCGGCCCGCGAGTACCTCGACGGCGTCGCGCCGTCCGGGAACGCGGGCGCCTGACGTGCTCCCGCCCCGCCGCGTCCGTCGCGTCATCGGGCCGCTCCTCATCGGAGCGCTGGTCGCCGGTGTCGCCCTGCTGCCCCTGCTCGTCGTCGTCGCGGGAATCGTCTCGGTGTGGCTGCCGGGGCGCTGGCGCGCGCTGCGGCTGCTGGCGTTCGCGCTGGTGTACCTGGCACTGCAGGTGGCGGCGATGGGGGCCGCGGCGGTGCTCTGGGTGCTCAGCGGCTTCGGCCGCCGCCTGCGGACGCCGAGGTTCCAGGCCGCGCACTACACCGTTCTCCGGCTGGTTCTCGACGCCCTGATGCGCACCGCCCAGCGGCTGTTCGCCCTGCGGCTGGTCACCGACGGCGAGTCGTGGTCACCGCTGGACGACGGGGTGCCCGGCTCCACCAACGCGATGGTGGTGCTCTCGCGGCACGCCGGGCCGGGCGACTCACTCCTGCTCGTCCACACGCTCATGAACCGGGACCACCTGCGCCGGCCACGCGTCGTCCTCAAGGACGTCCTGCAACTCGACCCGGTGATCGACGTCCACCTCAACCGGCTGCCCAACCACTTCGTCTCGTCCGGCCCCGGGGCGGGCGAGCGGTCGGAGGCAGCGATCGCGGACCTGGCCCGTGGCCTGGGGGAGGAGGACGCGCTGCTCATCTTCCCGGAGGGCGCCAACTTCACCCCCGCGCGCCGGACGCGGGCCATCCAGCGACTCCGGGACCGGGGGCACGCGGCAGCGGTCGACCGGGCCGAGGCCATGCAGCGGGTCCTGCCACCGAGACCGGGCGGGGTCGCCGCGGCGCTGACCGCCGCACCGCACGCCGACGTCGTGTTCGTGGCGCACACCGGGCTGGAGCACCTGAGCACGGTGCGGGACATCTGGCGTGGCCTGCCCATGGACAAGACCCTCCACCTGCGCTGGTGGTCGGTCCCCGCCGCGGACGTGCCCCGCGAGGAGCCGCAGCTGACCGCATGGCTGTTCGGGTGGTGGAAGACGATCGACGACTGGATCACCACCACGTCGGCCGCATCGCCGCCGGCCACGGAACGGCGGAGCGCTGTCCGACGCCTCGGCGGCGGACGACGCGCGCAGGGCGCCGTCGCACCGTGACTGGCAGGGTGGAGGACATGACCGATTCCTCGCCCGTCGTCGTCGTGACCGGTGCCAACGGACTGGTGGGCACCGCGGTGTGCCGCGCGCTCGTCGAGCGATCGGCGCAGGTGCGCGCCGTCGTCCGCCGGGCCGGGAGCGCCCCCGCCCTCGACGGCGTCACCGAGCACGTCGGGGACTTCGCGGACGAGTCGTTCGCCCGTGAGGTGACCCGGGGCGCCGACGCGGTCGTCACGACCGTCCACCCCATGGGCTCGTCCCGGGAGGTGCAGCACAGCGTGGGCGTCGAGGGCACGCCCGTCATCGCCCGGGCCGCCAGGGACGCCGGGGTCGCCCGCCTGGTGCACGTGTCCACCGCCGCCGTGTACGACCGCTCCGCCGGGGCCGGCGACGTCGCCGAGGACAGCCCTCTGGCGCCCGAGGGGAGCGGCGCCTACGCCGACACCAAGAACGCCACCGACGCCGCGCTCGCTCAGGTCGACGGGCTCACGACCGTGCTGGTCCGGCCGCCGGCGATCATCGGCGCCGGGGAGACGTCGGTCTGGAACACGCTGCGACCACAGGCGGTCCGGAACGGGGAGCGCCGGGCGAACCCGGAACAGACCTGGAGCTGGGTGCACGTCGACGACCTGGCGGTGCTGATCGCGGACGTGGCCACCGGCGCCGTCGCCACCTCCGACGACCCGGAACGCGGCCCGGTGGCCGGGGGGACGATCCCGGTGATCGTCGCCGGCGAGCGCGCGACCTGGCGGGACTACCTGGGCACGGTGACCGACGCCCTGGGGGTCGCGCCGGAGTGGACCGACGAACCGGTCTGGACCGGGCGGCTGCTCGCCGGCCGCGCGCAGGGGTGGGGTTGGGCGCCGCGGGTGAGCCTCGCGCAGGCGATGGACGAGTTGCGGCAGGGTCTGACGCAGGTCTCGTGACGCGACCGCGTCCTAGG
>NZ_HG931175.1:251855-295617 GCF_000582785.1 Candidatus Blastococcus massiliensis AP3 | reverse complement strand
ACCTAGGCGTCGATCGTGTCCGTCTCGTCGCGGATCGTCGCGCCCGCGGCGGCGAGTGCCGCCTCGTGCTTGCGCCCGTGGTGGGCGCAGAAGACCAGGTCCTGGCCGCTGGGCAGCACTGCCCTGACGTATGCCTGGGCGTTGCAGGCGCCGCGGGCGGACGTGCCGTTCGGGCCGCCCACCACCGCGGACGCGTCGCAGCGGTCGAACGCCGTCAGGGGCGGGACGGCAGGCGCAACGGGCTGGACGTCGTGGTCGAGGGTGGCGATGGACAACGGGCACCTCCGATAGGTCGTGCGGGTGCTGTTCCCCGGCCCGGCGACACCGAGCGGTGTCCGCGGCGGGGGTCTCGACCAGTTGAACACGCAAGCATCCCAGGACCTTCCCGTCGCGGGTGCTCGGCGAGTGCCGGCCAGGAACCCGGGGCGCACCCGAGGCCGGACGCCCGGTGTGGCAGGGTCGAGGAGCGCCCGTCCTCCGGGAGGTGGTGCTGGACTGTCGGGTGCTGCGCACGAGCACCGGGCGAGGGGGACCATGAGCGGGGACGCCGTCGGACGCGTCGACGCACAGCGCGACGGGCCCGCGCCGGAGCCGGCCGCCCCGGAGCCGGCTGCGTTGCCCGAGGTGGCGGTGCCGGCGGTCCCCGTCCCCGGTGAGACCGTCCCTCCGCTGCCGCCGGCGACCACGTCGCTCGGCGCCATGGGGATCCTGCGGGTGGGTGGCTTCCTGGTCCTCTACCTGAACTCCGCCGCGGTCTTCCTCGGCGTCATGGCGCAGGCCATCGCCCGCGGCTGGCTGGCGTTCGAGCTGACCGGTTCGAACGCTGCCCTGGGCGGGATCCTGCTGGCCTTCGGAGTGGCTCTGCTGCTGGCCACCCCGTGGGGTGGCGTGGCCGCCGACCGGCTGCCCAAGCGGCTGGTGCTGCAGCTCTCGGTCCTCCTGCTGGCGGTGTCGAGCGCCTGGATCGGGCTGGCTGTCGTCTTCGACGTCATCGCGTACTGGATGCTGCTCGGCGCGAGCGTGCTGCAGGCGGTGGGCTTCGCGCTCTTCGGCCCTGCCCGGATGGCCTTCCTCGCCGAGCTGGTTCCCCGGACCGCGATGCCTCAGGCCGTCGGGCTGCTGCTGGTCAACGCCGAGGTGAGCCGCGTGCTCGGACCAGCGCTGGCCGGGGTGGTCATCGGTGCGGTGGCGTGGGGCATCGAGGCGATCTTCCTGTTCAGCGCGGCCCTGGCGGTCGTCGGAGTGCTCCTGACCACCGCCCTCCCGCCCGGGCGGCGGGTGGCGGAGGCCTCCGGCCGGTCACCGCTCGGGGAGCTCGCCGACGGGCTGCACTACGTCCGCCGGCATCCCGAGCTGGGCCCGCTGGTGTGCTGCGGCATCGGGGTCACGATGCTGGGGATGCCCTACCTGGCCTTCATGCCGACCATCTCGAGCGACCTGTTCGGCCTCGGTTCGGTCGGCTACGGGATCCTCTCGGCGACGTCCGCGGTCGGCGGGGTCGCGGCGGGTCTGGTCCTGGGGCGGAGCGGCGCACGGGTCGGGCGGACGCGGGTGTTCGTCGGTGCGGGCGCCGTCTTCGGGCTCGCGGTCTGCCTGCTCGCGATCGCGCCCAACGCCTACGTGGCCGTGGTGGTCCTCCTCGCCGTCGGCGCGGCGATGCTCGCGTTCCAGACCAGCAACCAGTCCCAGCTGCTCGACCTGGCGGATTCGGAGTACCACGGCCGGGTGCAGGGCCTGGTCATGCTCAGCTTCGGCGCCTTCGGCATCGCCGCCCTGCCGTTGGGCCTGCTCGCCGACGCCGTCGGGTTGCGCTGGACGCTCGCGGGGATGGGCGCCGGGGTGATCGCCGTCGTGGCCGGGTACGCGGTCGTTCACCGGCGGAGGACGGCCCGGAACCCGTCGCGCGACCTGGACTGAGCCGACGCCGATCGGCACGACCTCGATGACATGCTCGGCCTCCCACAGGGAGGACCAGGAATGGCATTCGATTTCACGGGCAGGACCGCGCTGGTCACCGGCGGGGCGTCGGGCATCGGCCAGGCGGTCGCGCTGCGGCTCGCCGAGGGCGGAGCGCACGTCGTCGTCAACGATCTCTCCGAGGACGGCGCCCACCGGCTCGTCGAACGGATCGTCTCGAGCGGCGGCAGGGCCGTCGCGGCGGTCGGCGACGTCACCGATCCCGCCCAGGTCGAGGCCGCGGTCGCCCTGGCCGTGCGCGAGTTCGGCGGACTGCACCTCGCCTTCAACAACGCCGGCATCATCGGGCCGGGGGGCGACGTCGCCGACATCGAGGTCGACGACTACCGCCGGCTCATGGCCGTGAACCTCGACGCGGTGTTCTACGGCCTGAAGTACGAGATCCCCGCCATGCTCGCGGCGGGCGGCGGCGCGATCGTGAACATGTCGTCGGTGCTCGGCCTCGTCGGCAGCTCGCTGGTCCTGCCCTACGCCGCCGCGAAGCACGGCGTCACCGGGATGACGAAGGCGGCGGCCCTCGCCTACGCCGCGCGGGGCATCCGGATCAACTCGGTGCACCCCGGCTACATCGAGACGCCGCTGCTCGAGGTGCTGCCCGCGGAGCTGCACCAGGTGCTGGCGGCGGCGCACCCGATGGGCCGGCTCGGAACTGCGGACGAAGTGGCCGAGGTGGTCGCTTTCCTGCTCTCGGACGGCGCCGGCTTCGTGACGGGTGCGCAGTACACCGTCGACGGCGGCTACACGGCGCAGTAGCGCTCCACCGGCCTCCTTCGAGTGCACACTGAGCCCCAGGGCGGCGTGACCGGCATCACGATCGAGGGGTGGGGCATGACGGAGACAGGAGCGCAGGACGTCCAGCCGCAGGTGGACGTCGTCGTCGTGGGGGCGGGCTTCGCCGGCCTCTACCTGGTGCACCGCCTCCGCGGCGCGGGCTTCTCCGTGCGCGCCTTCGAGGCGGCGGACGACGTCGGCGGCACCTGGTACTGGAACCGCTATCCGGGCGCCCGGTGCGACATCCCCACCACCGACTACACGTTCGGCTTCGACCCGGAGCTGGAGCAGGCGTGGACCTGGTCGGAAAAGTACGCCACCCAGCCGGAGATCCTGCGCTACCTGCAGTTCGTGGCCGACCGCTACGACCTGCGCCGCGACATCACCTTCGGCACGCGGGTGGACGGGGCCGAGTGGGACGACGCCGCCGGCCTCTGGCAGGTGCGCACCTCGGGCGGCGAGACCGTCGCCTGCCGCTACTACGTCATGGCGAGCGGTTGCCTGTCCGTGCCGAAGGAGCCCGACATCGAGGGGGCCGGACGGTTCCGCGGCGAGGTCTACTCGACCGGACGCTGGCCGCACGAGGGGGTCGACTTCACCGGCAAGCGGGTCGCCGTCATCGGCACCGGCTCGTCGGGCATCCAGTCGATCCCGCTCATCGCCGAGCATGCGGCGCAGGTGACGGTGTTCCAGCGGACGCCGAACTTCTCGATCCCGGCGCACAACGGGCCGCTGCCGGCCGAACGGGTCGAACGGCTGAGGGCGGACCGGGAGGGCTACCGCGAGGAGGCGAAGCGGTCCTCGATGGGCGTCCCCGGCGAGAAGACGGACGTGATGGGGGTGACGGCGCCGGAGGATGTGCGGCGGCAGCGGCTGGAGGCCGCCTGGGAGGCCGGCGAGCTGCGCGAGATCTACGGAATCTTCGCCGACCAAGGCGTGAACCCGGCGTCGAACGAGATCATCTGCGAGTTCATCCGGGAGAAGATCAGGTCGGTCGTCTCCGACCCCGCGACCGCCGAGGCACTCTGCCCGAAGGACTACTACTTCGGGACCAAGCGGCCCTGCCTGGACACGAAGTACTACGAGACGTTCAACCTGCCGCACGTGCGGTTGGTCGACCTGCGCTCGACACCGATCACGACGATCACCGAGACAGGGATCGAGACGTCCGGGGAGTCGTCCGAGTTCGACGCGATCGTCTACGCCACCGGGTTCGACGCCATGACCGGCGCGCTCGTGGGCGTCGACATCGCCGGCCGCGGCGGGGTTCCCCTGAAGGAGAAGTGGGCAGACGGGCCCTCCACCTACCTCGGGCTCATGACGGTGGGCTTCCCCAACTTCTTCAGCATCACCGGGCCGGGCAGCCCGTCGGTGCTCTCGAACATGGCCGTCTCCATCGAGCAGCACGTCGACTGGGTCACCGACTGCCTGGTCGCCCTGCGCGCCGGCGGCTGGACGACGATCGAGCCGACCCCGACGGCCGAGCAGGGCTGGGACCGGCACGTCGCGGACTACGCGGCGATCACGCTGCACCCCACGGCGAACTCCTGGTACATGGGCGCGAACGTGCCCGGCAAGCCGCGCGTCTTCTACCCCTACATCGGTGGCGTGGACAGGTACCGGGCTGCGTGCGAGGAGGTCGTGGAGCGCGGCTACCTGGGCTTCCGCCGGACCGGGCCGTCGGGCGAGGAGTGTGTCGACGGCGTCGTCCGTCGGCTGCAGCCCGACGTGGCGCTGGTCCTCGAGGCCATGGGAGAGCTGGGGCTCCCGCCGCTGCACTCGTTGCCTCCGGAGCAGCTGCGGGAGTTCATGGCCATGGCCGACGCCGACCGGCCCCCTGGCCCCGAGGTCGGCGGGGTCGTCGACGGCGTGCTGCCCGGACCGGCCGGGGACCTGGAGTACCGGCTGTTCCGTCCGTCGTCGCCCGGGCCGCACCCCGTCGTCCTGTACTTCCACGGTGGCGGCTGGGTGATCGGGAACCACGCGTCCGACGAACCGTTCTGCCGGGACCTGTGCGTGCGCAGCGAGGCGGTGGTGGTGTCGGTGAACTACCGGCACGGTCCCGAGGCGGCCCACCCGGCGGCGGTCGAGGATGCATGGGCAGCGCTGCAGTGGACCGCCGCGCACGCCATCGAGCTCGGCGGCATCCCGGACGACCTCGTGGTGGCCGGGTGGAGCGCCGGGGGCAATCTCGCCACCGTCGTCGCCCAGCGGGCACGGGACGAGGGCGGACCCGTCCTGCGCGGGCAGCTGCTGCTCACCCCGGTCACCGACGCGGAGATGGCCACCGGCTCCTACCGGGAGAACGCCGAGGGCTACGTGCTGACCAGCGAGCTCATGCGCTACTTCTGGGACCACTACTGCGATCCGGCGCAGCGCACGGACCCGGCGGCCTCACCGCTGCGCGGTCGCCTGGGGGAGCTGCCGCCCGCGATCGTCGTCACCGCCGAGTTCGATCCGCTGCGGGACGAGGGCGTCGCCTACGTCGAGGCGCTGCGCGCGGCCGGTGTGCCGGTGGAACACGTGGCTGCCCGCGGTCACACGCACACGTCGCTGACGATGGTCGGCGTCGTGCTGTCGGGCGCTCCCGTGCGGGCCGAGATCGCGCAGCGGCTGCGCGCCCTGTTCCGCGAGCCCGCGAGCGTCTGACGGGGGAGGGGGGAGGGCCTACGGGCTCTCGGTGACGACGCGGTTGCGCCCCTGTGCCTTGGCCCGGTAGAGCAGTGCGTCGGCGCGGCCGAGCAGTTCAGCGGGGGAGGGATCGCCGTCAGCGGCGGTGGCGACACCGATGCTGGCGGTGACAGGGAGGCTTCCTGAGAGGTCGTCCCAGCGGTGGCGCTCGATGGCGGAGCGGAGCTCTTCGGCCGCGGCGGCGGCCTCAGCGGGTTCGGTGTCGACCAGGACGAGCAGGAACTCCTCACCGCCCATCCGCGCGACGAACGACCCGCCCACTGCCCGCGCGCCGTCGGCCGGGACCGCCGCCTGCAGCAGCTCGGCCATCCGGCGGAGGACGGCGTCGCCGACGTCGTGGCCGAAGGTGTCGTTGATCCGCTTGAAGTGGTCGAGGTCGACCAGCGCGATGCTCACCGGCCCGGCCGGGAGGCTGCCGGGTCCGAGCAGGCGGGACATCTGCTCGTCGATGTGCCGGCGGTTGTACAAGCCGGTCAGCGGATCGCGCAGGGACATCTCCCGGTAGCGCCTCGACTGCCGGCGCGCCTCGCCGGTCTCGTACATGGCCTGCATCGCGCGGGCGCGGGCGTCGCGCTGGGCCGACTGCAGCTGCATCAGCTGTTCGTGGAAGACCTTGTACTCGGTGAAGGCAGCCTCGTGATCCCCGCGGGCGGCGTGCAGCTCGGCCTGCTCCTGGCGGGCGCGCACCCGGATCGCCGTGAGGCCGTGCCGGTCGCAGCGGTTCACGCAGTCGTCCAGGATCCGCTGCGCCTCGACCAGTCGCCCGAGTCGCCGCCCTACCTCGGCCACGGTCAGGAGGAAGTCCGCGCCGGCGTCCCCGTCCGCGGACGCCTCCAGCTCCGCGGGGTCCAGCCCGGGCAGCAGGACCGCCTCCGCGTCGTCCAGCCGGTGCAGCCCGATGAGCACGCGGGCGAGGGTGTCCAGGCGGCCCACGCCGAGTGACTCGCCCTGCTCGGCCGCACGGGCCTCGAGCCGTTCGGCGATGGGCAGCGCTTCCTCGTACCGGCCCTGGAGCGAGGCGACGTAGGCCCAGTTGTTGAGCACCAGCAGCTCACGATCGGCGTCGCCGAGTTCCTGCGTCAGGGTCAGGGCCTCGGCGTAGCGCTGCGACGACGCCTCGTCGCCCTGTTGGCCCAGGCAGTCGGCCAACCGGAGGGAGTGGTCGATCCGCAGCTCGGGGGGCGCGGCTTCGTCGAGGAGGTCCACGGCCTCGACGGCGTGCTCGAGCGCCGTCGCCAGGTCACCGAGCTCCTGGAAGATCGCGGCGAGCACGAAGGCGCTGCGCGCCCGGAGGTGGGACTGCTGGTGCTCGGTCGCCCAGCGGCGGATGTCCTGGACGATCCGGCCGGCCTCGGCATGGTCACCCCGGCGACGCCGCATGTCCGCTCCGACCAACTGCGCCCGCAGGCGCACGACGGTCAGATCGGCTGCCTCGGCCTCTGCGGCCACGAGATCGGCGCGTTCGGCGATGCCGTCGACGGAGAACCGGGACAGGGCCTCCAGATCGGTGACCTGCGCGGTCAGCCGCCCGGCCGGACCGTCACCGGAGTGCCCCGGTGACGCCGCGTCGACCGTGGCCATCGAGGACATGCTTCTGCCTTCGGCGCGGTGGAACAGAAACCTGAGCGCCCGGTGGGGATGCACCCCGTAGGGGTGGCGCCACCGTGCTGCCTCAGCCCGCTCCATCCGGGCACGCCCGGGGCAGCGAGGTCAGACGCGTTCGTAGCCCTCCAGCGGCGCCAGCGAGCTCCACCGTTCCGGGAGCCGTACGACCGCCTGGTCGGACAGGTGCAGGACGTGGTCGGGGTCGAGCAGCGCCACCTCGGCGCCGTCCAGCTGGAGCCGGCGGAGCATCTCCGCGAGCATCCGCCGGGCGACGTCGTTCACCGACGACACCCTCCGGAGGTCCAGGACGAACACCGAGACGGGCTTGCGGTCGGTCACCGTCCGCAGCACGCGTTCCACGCTGCTGAACTGCAGCGAGCCCTGCAGGCTGCACACGCGTGCGAGGGAGCCGTCCGGCCCACGGAGCGTCCGGTCCCGTCGGACCGTCGACCGTGCCGGCTCCGGGGCCTGCATGATGTGCAGCCCCATGTCGGCGGACATGCGGGTGCACAATCGGACCCCCCGCGTGCTGTTGCCGTGCGAGTCCAGCCTCGGCGAGAACGTGGCCATCCCGAGCTGCCCGGGCATCACCCCGAGGATGGCGCCGGAGACGCCGCTCTTCGCCGGGAAACCGACCGTGGTCATCCAGTCCCCGGCGGCGTCGTACATGCCGCAGCTCATCATCACGCTCAGCACCTGCCGGGCCACCTCCACCGGCACGACCTGCGTGCCGGTGGTCGGCTGGACACCGCCGGCAGCCAGCGTGGCCGCCATGGTCGCCAGGTCGGCCGTGGTCACCGAGATCGCGCACTGCTGGGTGTACCCGCGCACCACGTCCTGCGGATCCAAGGTGATCACGCCGTAGCTGCGCAGCATGTTGGCGATGGCCAGGTTGCGGTAGGCCTGCGACACCTCCGACTCGTAGATCGTCCGGTCCACGTGCAGCTCTCGGCCCGCGAAGTCCGACATCAGCCGCCGGACCCGCTCCACGCGGGCGTCGACGTCGTCCCCCGGATCGCCGACCAGTGCGTGGGCCGTGAGCGCCCCCGCGTTGATCATGGGATTCCGGGGCCGTCGCGACTCATGTTCCAGCGAGAGCTCGTTGAACGCCTCGCCGCTGGGTTCCACACCGATCGACTGCAGGACGTCGTCGAGCCCGCGTTCGGCCAGGGCCAGCGCGTAGACGAACGGTTTCGAGATCGACTGGATGGAGAACTCGATGCCGCTGTCACCGGCGCTGTAGAGCGTCCCGTCGATCGTCGACAGGCACACGGCGAGCCGGTCCGGGTCGGCCGACGCCAGTTCGGGGATGTAGTCGGCGAGGGCGCCCGCGTCGTGGGCGCAGGCGTCCAGGATCTCCGTCAGGTAGTCGGGCACCGGTGAATGCACTCGCTCCGCCTCTCGTCGCTGACGAGGACCCTTCCACGTGGCTGACGTCGCCGCGTTCAGGCGCCCGGCTCGACGAGCCCCGCCTCGTAGGCGAACACCACCACCTGGGCGCGGTCGCGCAGGCCGAGCTTGGTGAGCACGCTCGACACGTGCGACTTCACCGTCGCCGCCCCGATGTACAGCTCGCGGGCGATCTCGGCGTTGCTCCGCCCCCTCGCGACGGCGGTGACGACGTCGCGCTCGCGGGCGGTCAGGCTCGCCAGCCGTCCGGCGAGGGCGGTGTCAGGCGAGCGCTGCGCCGCGAACCGCCCGATCAGCCGCCGGGTGATCGACGGCGCCAGCAGCGCGCCACCGTCGGTCACCGTGCGGACCGCCACGACGAGCTGCTCGGGCGGCAGGTCCTTGAGGACGAAGCCGCTCGCTCCCGCGCGCAACGCCCGGTACACGTACTCGTCCGGCTCGAACGTCGTGAGGATGAGCACCCGCACCGCGTCGCCGAGCTCGGCGACGATGCGCGCCGTGGCCTCCAACCCGTCCATCTCCGGCATGCGGATGTCCATCAGCACGACGTCGGGCCGGTGCCGGCGGGCGACGTCGATCGCCTCGACGCCGGTGCCGGCCTCCGCGACGACCTCGATGTCCGGCTGGTGGTTCAGCACCATCGCGAACGCGCCCCGCACGAGCGCCTGGTCGTCGACGACGGCCACCCGGATCGTCATGCCGCCCCGCCGTCGAGCGGCAGACGGGCCCGCGTGGCGAACCCGCCCTCCGGACGCGGGCCGACGTCGAGGGTGCCGCCTAGCAGCTGCGCGCGCTCGCGCATGCCGACGATGCCGTGCCCGGCGCCGGGCAGCGACGTCGCTCCGCTGCCGTCGTCGCGCACCTCGACGACGAGATCCCCTCTGTCGGTGGTGAGCCGGACGCCGGTGCGTGCGCCGGGGCCCGCGTGTTTCACCACGTTCGTCAGGCACTCCTGGACGATGCGGTACGCCGACAGCTCCACCCGCGCGGGCAGCCCGCCCGTCACATCGTCGATGTCCAGGTCGACGTCCAGACCCGCCTCGCGCATTCGCCCCACCAGGGCGGGGAGGTCCGCCAGGCCCGGCTGGGGTGCGGTGTCGTCCGTGACGGCGGACGGGCGCAGCACGCCGAGCAGGTACCGCAGCTCGTCCAGCGCCTGCCGGCCCGCCTCCTCGACCGCGCCCATCGCACGCGCGGCCGCCACCGGGTCGTCCGCCGCGACGGTCTTGGCCGCCCCGGCCTGCACGGTCATCAGGCTCACCCGGTGCGCGACGACGTCGTGCAGTTCGCGCGCGATGCGGGACCGCTCCTCGGTCACGATGCGACGCTCCCGCTCCCTCAGCTCACGCTCCTGCAGTACGGCGCGCTCGGCGCGCAGCCGGAGCCGGCGGCCGACGTACCAGACGGCGAAGAACACGACGACGCCGAACGCGACCCCGCTCCACGGGACGTCGCCGGTGACGCCGTCGAGCACCAGCACGACGAGCGCGACGTCCACCCCGACGTGTCCCCACCGCTCGACCGACCCGTAGCGCCCGAGGGCGTAGAGGGCGAAGAGCGCATGGCCGCCGAGGTCGGCGTGGCCGCTGCCGAGGGTCAGCGCCCACGCGGCGAGGACGACGGCGAGGACGACGACAGGTGCGGAGCGGCGCCAGTACAGCGCGCCGCTGCCGACCGCGAACAGCAGCACCACCCAGAGCGGGACGTCGCCGAGGTCACGCAGCACCCATGAGTCCTCCGGCCCGGTCGTCGTGAAGAGCAGCGTGAGCACGAACAGCACCGCGGCGAGGGCGGCGTCGGCCGCCCTGGGCCAGCGCGTGAACGGGCCGGGGCGCATGCGCTGAACGTAGGGGCGCCCGGCGCTGCTGTCGCCGGTCCGCAGTCGGAGACCGGTCTCCTCCTCCAGGGGGAGGCGGCGCCGCCCCGAGCCCGTCCCGCGCCGGGCGACGGCAGCGCGGCTTCCGCGGAGAGTCCGGGGTGACCGCCTCCTCCCGACTCCCTGGAGCGACCATGAACGGCTGGATCCGATGGATCGGCACCGCCAGCGCCCGCCGCCCGAAGCGGACGATCGGCGTCTGGGTCCTGCTCGCCGCGCTCGTCGTCGCGCTGTCGAGCCCGCTCGGCGGCGCCTATGTCGACGACCTCACCGTCTCTGGCAGTGACAGCGCCGCCGCCACCGAGCTGCTCGAGCAGGGCTTCCCCGAGGCGGCCGTCGGCTCTGCCGTCGCGGCGTTCGCGGCACCCGAAGGCGAACTCCTCACCGCCTACCGGGAGGACGTCGAGGCGACGCTCGTCGGGCTGCGCGCGGTGGAGCGCGTCACCGCGGTGACCGAGCCCTTCGCGAGCGGCGCCGTCTCGCCCGACGGGCGGATCGGCTTCGCCGACATCGTCCTGGACGCGCCGTCCGGAGAGCTCGGGCCGGAGCCGGCCGAGGCGCTCGCCGCGGCCCTCGCCCCGGCGCGCGACGCCGGGCTCACCGCTGAGGTCGGCGGTGAGGCGGTGTTCCTCAACACCGAGCCCGAGCCGTCGGGCGCCGAGGCGGTCGGCGTCCTCGTCGCGCTGGTCGTCCTCGTCGTCGCGTTCGGGACGGTGGTGGCCGCACTCGTGCCGATCGTGCTGGCGCTGGTCGCGGTGGCCGCCGGGCTCAGCGGCATCACCTTGCTCGCCGGCGCGATGGACGTCTCCAGCTCCGGGCCCGTGATCGCCGCGATGGTCGGGCTCGGCGTGGGCATCGACTACGCGCTGTTCCTGGTGTCCCGCTACCGCGAGAACCGGATCGCCGGCCAGGACAACGCGACGGCCCTGTCGGCCGCGATGGGCACCTCCGGTACCGCGGTGTTCTTCGCCGGGGTCACCGTGGTGCTGGCCATGGCCGCCCTCGTGCTCACCGGCATGGGCGTGCTCGCGTCGATCGGCCTGGCGACGTCACTCGTCGTCCTGTTCGCGGTGGCGACGGCGCTCACCCTGCTGCCTGCGTTGCTGTCGCTGCTCGGCGACCGCATCGACGCCGGTCGGGTGGTCGGCCGGCGGCGTCCGGCGCGTCCCGTCGAGGCAACCGTCTGGTGGCGGCTGTCCCACCGCATCTCCGCGCGTCCCTGGCGGTACCTGGTCGGGGCGTCGGTGCTGCTCCTGACGCTGGCCGCGCCCGCGCTGTTCATGAAGACCGGCTTCCCCGACGCCGGCGACGCGCCGGTGGGCGCCACGCACCGGGAGGCGCACGACCTGCTGGCCGAGGGATTCGGGCCTGGCATCAACGCGCCGCTGCTCGTCGTCGCCGACCTCTCGGGCTCCGGTCCGGGCGCCGACGACGTCCCGCTGCTCGCCGGGCGCATCGCGGCCGACCCCGGCATCGGCTCGGTCGCCGAGGCGAGGCTCTCGACGGACGGCGACACGGCCGTGCTGACGGCGCTGCCGACCACCGCGCCGGCCGACCCGGCCACGGCGCAGACGCTGGAGCGGATCCGGTCCGGCGCGCCCGACGGCGTGCACGTGACCGGCCAGGCCGCCCTGGCGATCGACCTGGACACCTCGCTCACGTCGAGCCTGCCCCTGCTCCTGGGGTCGGTCCTGGCCGCGTCGTTCCTGCTGCTGGTCGTGGTGTTCCGGTCCGTCACGGTCGCCCTCAAGGCCGTCGTCATGAACCTGCTGTCGATCGGCGCGGCCTACGGCGTCGTCGTCGCGGTCTTCCAGTGGGGCTGGCTCGGCGGCCTGATCGGGCTCGAGGGCACCCAGCCCATCGCCTCGCCGCTGCCGGCCATCTTCTTCGCCGTGCTGTTCGGCCTGTCGATGGACTACGAGGTCTTCCTCGTCTCGCGCATCCGAGAGGCGTACGACGCCACCGGGGACAACGTCGAGGCCGTCGCGCGAGGGCTGGCGTCCAGCGCCCGCGTCATCACCTGCGGAGCGCTCATCATGACGGCGGTGTTCCTGTCGTTCGTCGCGACCCCGGACCCGTTCGTCAAGATGATCGGACTGGGGCTCGCCGTCGCCATCGCCCTCGACGCGACACTGGTGCGCATGGTGCTCGTACCGGCGACGATGGCGCTGCTGGGCAAGGCCAACTGGTGGCTTCCGCGGTGGCTCGACCGGCTGCTTCCCGTGGTGCGCGTGGAGGGCGAGGTGGGGACCGCTCCCGCGAGTCGCGCCCGAGTGCCGGTGCCGATCGGCTGAGCCTGCTCGACATCGCGAGCTCGCGGGCGGTCGCGTTGTGCTGCACCGAGACATCCGCCTCGGTGCAGTGCATCGCCACCGCCACGGAGCGCAGGTCGTCGGCACGGCGTGGCTCAGCGATGGTGCCGACCCGGGCAGCAACAGTTCGTGAGGCGGGGGCCTCGTCGCCGGTGCCGCGGGCCGCCGCTAGGGGCCCCCGGGGCGGGCCTCGTGGGCGCCGAAGACCGGGTCGCGCTTCTCGACGAAGGCGCGCGCGGCTTCCGCGTGGTCGGCCGTGGCGAACGTCGCGAGATGGTGTGTCACCTCGACGTCCATGTACTCCTCGAGCGGGGTGGTCATCGCCAGCGTGACGTTCTCCTTCATCGACGCCAGCGCCGTACGCGGTCCATCGGCCAACCGCCGCGCCAAAGCCAACGATTCGCGCTCGAGCGCGTCCGGCGGCAGCACTGCGTTGACCAGCCCCCATCGCAGGGCCTCGTCCGCGGTCAGCCGCGGCGAGAGGTACAGCAGCTCGCGGGCGCGCGCCGGACCGACGAGGCGTACGAGGAACCACGCACTGCCGTAATCGCCGGCGAGGGCGACGCGGGCGAACGCCGTGGTGAGCACGGCGGACGACGCCGCATAGCGCAGGTCACACGCCAGCGCGAGCGAGAGGCCCGCTCCGGCAGCGGCCCCAGGCAGCACCGCGATGGTCGGCTTCGGCATCCGCCACAGGCGCCCGCTGGTCGCGCGCTGGTTGGCGCGCTGCAGTCGCTCCTTCGATGCCTCGGGCGCGCCGGGGGAGCGCTCGGCGAAGCCCTTCACGTCACCGCCCGCGCAGAACGCGCCACCCGCCCCGGTCAGCACCACGGCACCGACGGCGTCGTCCGCCTCCACCTGTGCGAGCGTCGCGCCGAGCGCGGCGAGCATCTGGTCGGACAGCGCGTTCCGTCGTTCCGGGCGGTTCATCGTCAGCACGGCGACGCCGTCCTCGACGCGGGCGAGCAGGTGGTCGGTGCCGGTCTCGATGTCGGTCACGTCTCCTCCTCCAGTGGGACGACCTCGAAGCGCACTCCGCCGAGGTCGGCCGAGCGAGGCGCTCCGGGCAACGCCAGACGCACCGCGGTCACGGCGGCGACGTCGACTGCGCCGGCGACGAAGGAGAGGTCCTGACGACCGTCGTCGAGCCGCAGCCGGCATTCGCCGTCGACCACCGGGACATCCAGCAGCGCCGCCCAGCGGCGCACCACCTCGGCCGGGTCGAGGACCGTGACAGTGACCGCGCGCAGCCCACCGGCGCACCGCGGACCGTGACCCGTCCAGGCCGGTCCCGCCCACCGCCACGACCCGGGTGGGTCGACGGCGTCGAGAGCGAGGAGCACGCCGCCGGTATCCCGCGGGTGCAGGTGCACGTCCACGATGTCGGGGTGCTGGCCGCGGTGCACCTCGCGCACGGCGAGTGCCGCGAGGCGGTCGGACGCAGTGAGCGCCCGCGGCCCGTCGACCATGAGCATGTAGCCGCCGTCCCCGCCGTTCCGCGTGAGCCACCTGCCGGCCGCCGTCCCCGTCGTCGATGGCGCGACGACCTCGACGAAGTCGCAGCCCGCGGCGAGGACGGCGTTGGTGAGACCGAAGCTGCCGACGCCGGGGTCGTGGTGCGCCGCGGGGGCGGCGAGGAGCACCCTCAGCGCCTGCTCGACCGGTGCGCGCTCGTGTGCCGCGAGCACGAGCTGGCGCAGGCGGGTCACGCGCCCAGTCCAGCACGCAAGGGCCCGACCGACAACGCCTGACGCCGGAGCCCCGTGGGCGACTGGGACACCCGAGCCCACCAGCACGCTCGCGTCGCGTAGGACTGTCTCGGCGGTGCGGGACCGCTGTCGGCTTCACCGCACAGATGCGCGCCCTCGATCACCCGTAGGCGTCGGCGCGGTGAGCGATGCGGGACGACGCGTACGAGCACCTCGTCGTCGTGGATGGAGCAGACGACCCGGTACTGGCCCCGCCGGGCCGACCAGCAGCCCTGGAGCCGGAGCCGCAGCGGCTCGCCGACGCGCTGCGGATCCTCGGCGAGCGGGCCGCGGAGGAAGTCGACGACGGCAGCGGCCACCACGTCGGGTAGGTCTCGCTACGGTCGCCGTGGAGCCGGTCGCGGACACCCGGTAGATCGTCGGATGTCGGGAACGTCCGCTCGCAGCCGGTCGGTGCCGCCACTCCGCGATGCCGGCCGGGGGACGGCGGGCCGGTCCTCAGCCCTCGGGGAACCGCCAGCGGGTCTGGCTCGCCGGCGCCTTCGCGAACCCGAAGGCCCTCCGCGGGCGCACACGGAAGACCAGCGCGGTGCCGTACGGGTCGGCGAAGCCGTCGTCGGTGAGCTCGACGTGCCACTCCGGCCCGTACTTCTCCTCCCACGCCCGCGCCAGTGCGGCGAGCTCGTCCCGGTCGCGCACTCGCTCCGCCGTCCCCTCCACGACGATGTCGAGCCCTTCGTCCCACCGGTTGCCGCCGGTGGTGAGCACGACCTCGGGGTTGCCCTCGAGGTTGCGCGCCTTGCGCTCGGCCGCGCCGGTAGAGAAGTGCAGGGCGCCGTTGCGCCAGACGGTCAGCAGCGGGGTGACGTGCGGGCGTCCGTCCGGACGGACCGTGGACACCCAGCTCAGCGGCGCCGCCGCGAGCAGTTCCTGCGCCTCCGCCCAGGGCCGCGGTCCCGCGCCGGACTCGCCGTAGCGGGGGTCGACGTCGGTGACCGGATCGACGGTGGTGCCCATGGCTCCTCCTCAGGTCGTCGAAGGTACGACCCGGGCGGCGGCGGGGACTCATCGGTCCCCGCGGACATCCGAGGCCCGGACGGGCGTTCGCGACCGGTCGGGCCTGGCCTGTTCGCTCATGGGGCCTGCGCGCGGAGTGGAGGGCAGCGCTCGTCGCCGTCCAGGGCGTCTACCTCGTCGCGGACACCAGCAGCGGCGAGTTGTACGTCGGCAAGGCGGACGGCACGGACAGCCGATGCCAGAAGCGGAAGAACCCCATCAGCCAGTGAAGCCGCGGGGGTTCAACTCGGTGTCCGAGGGGGGACTTGGTACATAGCCCAACGCATTTCCCTGAGGCGGCCGTGAGGTCAGTCAGGCCAAATGCCCTGGTCAACAGCTTGAGCACGTGCCCTGCCATAGCCAAGTCGAATCCGATTCGCTCGTGCGCACGGGCAGGGGCGGGGCAAACCGGTTAGTCCGCCGTTCCACCGGTCGATGCCTTGGGCGTCGCGGCGCTCGTACGCTCGCGCCAAGCCGACGTCGGGCACGAGAGGTCCTGGCCTCACCGAGACCATGTCCGCAGAGGTGGCGGCGATGTCGGCGGTGCAGTTGCGCTGTCGCCCCCCTCGCCGTCTCCGCTGGCCGCCAAGTGGGAGCCGTCCCACCAGCGGCCGTCTCGGTGGGGAGGGGCGCGGTGCGCGCGGCTTCGTGGACATGGTCGGACGTAGCGCGCCGGTCGGACAACATCGTCCCGTTAGGCCGGGGGGCCTTCTCCCACGACGAGGCCCGCGGGTTCGATAACTCACCGCGAGTTTTGGCAAGGGATGCGTGGCAGCGGGTCGCGCGAGCTGACGCCGCTTGGTGCGTGCGCTGCCGGGTGGCCAGGTCGGGGCGACGGGGAATTGGAACATTCTTGCCATCGGGTGGCGGGTCCAGGGACGTTGTGCTGGCCCGTCGGCCGAGTCGATGATGCTGGGTGGATGTCGCGCGCTCGTCGTCCCCGTCTGATCAACCTGGCCGGTGCCGCGCGGCTGGTCCGCGACGGAGGGACACCGACGATGCCAACCGAGGCCACCCGGGAGCAGGTCCGCCAGCTCGCCGCCGTCGGCGCCCAGGTCGTCGACGTGCTGCCGGCCGCGGAATACCGATCGACGCACCTGCCCGGCGCGGTCAACCTGCCGCTGAAGGAGCTCGATGCGCGCACCGACCAGCTGGACCGGTCCCGGCCGGTGATCGTGTACTGCCACGACACCGTTTAGGACATGAGTCCGCGAGCCGCGTGGCGGCTCGAAGCAGCCGGGTTCAACCCGGTGTACGACTACACCGACGGCAAGGCCGACTGGCTGGCCGCCGACCTGCCCTTCGAGGGGGACGCCCAGCTGGTCGGGCAGATCACCCGCAGGCAGGTGCCCACCGCGACCGAGGACACCCCGGCCGCCGAAGCCCTCGAGCGGCTGGACGCGGTCGGGTTCGGCCCGGCCCTGATCCTCAACGCGGCCGGCGTCGTCCTCGGCACGGTCCGCCGCGAGCAACTCGCCGCCGCCCCGCCGGACACCGCGGTCGGCAGCCTGATGCGCTTCGGCATGACCACGGTGCGACCGAGCGAACCGGTCCCCGACCTGACCCACCGGATGGAGCAGAAGAGCGTGACCCGCATCGTGGTCACCCGACAGAACGGCACGGCCGTCGGCCTGTTCTTCCCCGCGGACGTCCAGCAGGCCGCCGAGCGCGGGGACGCCGGCCAGGACCCCGCCCGCCGCTGAACCTGGCGCCCCCTCAGGCGGGTCGCGCATCTGCTGCCTGTCCGGTGGCCGGCCGTCGACAGGATGCCGCCCGGCTCCGCTTATCCGCCGGCTGGAATGACGTGGCAGACGGTGGCGGCGTCGCACGTCGCGGGGTCGAGCCCCTCGGCGCGGTTGCGGAGCCGCCGGACCTGCCCGCGCAGGGCGGTGACCTCCGCGATGCGTCGGTCGAGGTCGGCGGCGTGGGCGTCGAGCAGGGCGGTGACGTGGCGGCACGGCGGACCGCCGTGCTCGCGGACGGTGACGACCTGCCGGATCTCGGCGAGGGTGAGGCCGGCGGCCTGGGCGGCCTTGACGAACCGCAGCCGGGCCAGCGCGTCCTCGTCGTAGTCGCGGTATCCCGACGGCTGCCGCTCCGGTGCGGGCAGCACGCCGGCGGACTCGTAGAACCGCAGGGCTTTGACCGTCAGCCCGGTCCGGGCGGCGAGCTCGCCGATGCGCATGCGTCCAGGCTACGGCTTGACCTTCCAGTGCAGGGGAGGCTTTACGGTCCGGGGATGAGCGAGGAACTGGACCTGGTGGTGGTCGGCAGCGGCGGCGCGGCGATGGCCGCGGGCATCCACGCCCGCCGCGCGGGCCGGTCGGTCGTGCTGGTGGAGCGGGCCGTGGTCGGCGGCACATGCGTCAACATCGGGTGTGTTCCCAGCAAGACGCTGCTGGCGGCCAGCGGGCGGCGCGAGCACGCGCTGCACAACCCGTTCCGCGGCGTGCCGACGCAGGCCGGGCCGGTCGACCTGGCCGCGGTGGTGGCGCAGAAGGACGCGCTGATCGAGGGGATGCGTGCGGAGAAGTACGTCGACGTCGCGGCCGCGCACGGCTTCGAGATCCGCCGCGGCGAGGCCCGGTTCGCCGGGCCGGACACGCTGCTGGTCGACGGGCAGCCGCTGCCGGCCGCCGCGTACGTGCTGGCGACCGGCGCCGCGCCGGCGATCCCGGACCTGCCCGGCATCGCCGAGGTGGACCCGCTGACCTCGACCACCGCGATGGAGCTCACCGAGCTGCCCGACAGCTTGATCGTGATCGGCGGCGGCTACGTCGGGCTGGAGCAGGCGCAGCTGTTCGCCGGGCTGGGCACCCGGGTGACCCTGGTGGGCCGGGTCGCGCCGCGCGCCGAGCCCGAGCTGGTCGAGCTGATGCGGCAGGCGTTCGCCCGGGCCGGCATCGCCGTGCTCGAGCAGCGCGCGGTGCGGGTGGCCGCGGCCGCGGACGGGGTGCAGGTGGTCACCGACGCCGGGCAGACGGTGACCGGCGACCGGCTGCTGGTGGCCACCGGGCGCCGGGCGCAGACCGACGCGCTGGACCTGGCCGCGGCCGGCGTCGCGGTCGACGAGCGCGGCTTCATCGCCGTGGACGCCCGGCAGCAGACGTCCAACCCGAGGGTGTGGGCGGCCGGTGACGTGACCGGCGCGCCGCAGTTCGTCTACGTCGCCGCCGAGACCGGCCGCGCCGCCGCGGTCAACGCCCTCGGCGGCAAGCACGAGGTGGACTACACCGGCCTGCCGGCGGTCATCTTCACCCGCCCGCAGCTGGCCAGCGCCGGGCTGACCGAGGCGCAGGCGCTGGCCGCCGGGCACGCTTGCGACTGCCGGGTGCTCGGCGGCCAGGACATCCCGCGGGCGCTGACCAACCAGCACACCCTGGGGGCGCTGAAGATCGTTGCCGACGCCGACACCGGCCGGGTGCTGGGCGTGCACGCCGCCCTCGAGGGCGCCGGGGATGTGATGCTCGCCGCCACCTACGCCATCAAGGCCGGGATGACAATCGACGACGTGGCCGACACCTGGGCGCCGTACCTGACGATGAGTGAGGCGCTGCGCATCGCCGCCGGGCTCTACCGCGACGACAAGCCGACGAGCTGCTGCGCATGAACGGCGACCGCGAACCCCGCTGGGGGCCGGCCGACGTGGGGGCACTGCCCGCGCACCTGGTGGCCGCGCAGCGGGCCGCCGGCCTGCCCGAGTGCACCTTCGACCAGCTGCTGGCCGCCGCGCCCGCCGACGCCCGGGCCTTGCACCGGGTGCTGCTGGCCTCGCTGGCCACCGGCGAGGGCGTGCCGCCGACGGCGGAGGCGGCCGCCGCGGCCGGGCTGACCGCCGATCGGGCCCGGGCGGCGCTGGCTGAACTGGTCGCCGCCGAGCTCGTCGCCGCCGACGCCGCCGGCGCGGTGACCGGCGTGTTCCCGCTCTCGGCCGTGCCGACCCGACACGTGGTGCGGCTGGATGACGGGCGGCGGCTGTACGCCATGTGCGCCGTCGACGCGCTCGGCGTGCCCGCGATGCTGGGCCGGCCGGCCACCGTGGACAGCGCGGACCCGGGCACCGGCCGCCCGGTGCGGGTCGAGGTGCCCGCCGGGAACCCGGGTGACGCTCCCGAGGGGGACGCCCAGCCGCCGGTGCCCGATCCGCCGGAGGCGGTCGTGCTGCTGGCCCGCACCGGCACCGGCCCGCTGGCCAGCGAGTGCTGCTCGGTGATCGACTTCTACGACGACCCGACCGAGGCGAACGCCGCGCTCGAGCAACGCGGCATGACCGGTGTCGTGCTCCCGCTGCGCGACGCGCACGCCCTCGGCGTTGCGCTGTTCGGCCGGCTGCCGGCCACCTGACCGGCGATGCCCGGCCCGCCTTCGCGCCCGCTGCCCCCCGCCCTCGTCGCGGCGCCGTCGGCATCCAGGCGGTGTACCTGCCCGGCGGTCTGCTCCTGCTGGCGGCGGCGGGTCGGCGCGGCAGCAACCCGGGCGTCGCCGCACAAGCACGGTTGAGACGTCGCCCACGGCGGTGCCGCGGTGCTGGACATCCGCTGTCTTCCGCGCGGCGCGCGGGGAGCTTGCGGTCGCGGTCCCGGTTCCTTCACCGTGTCCGGGTGAGCGGTACCCCGCGGTCGGATCCGGCGGCGGCCGCGGCCGAACCCCCAGTGGACCGGGCCGCGATCGCGCGCGAGATGGACGACGCCCGCGCCCGGCTGCACGCGCTGCTCGCTGGCGTGGACGCCGCCGACCTGCGTCGGCCCAGTGCCGGCACCCGGTGGACCAACGAGCAGCTGCTGTTCCACATGGTCTTCGGCTATCTGGTGGTGCGGACGCTGCTGCCGCTGGTCCGCGTGGTCAGCCGGCTGCCGGCCCCGGTCGGCCGCGGCTGGGCGGCGCTGCTGAACTCCGTCACCCGGCCGTTCCACGTCGTCAACTACTGGGGGTCGGTGGGTGCGGCTCGGGTGTTCGACCACGCCCGGATGGGGCCGCTGGCCGACCGCACCATCGCCGCGCTGCAGCGGCACCTGGCGAGGGAGCCGGAGGCGGCACTGCACCGCGGTATGCCGTTCCCGGCCGGCTGGGACCCGTACTTCGGATACCTGACGCTGGCCGAGGTGTACCGCTACCCGACCCGGCACTTCGAGCACCACCGCCGCCAGCTGTCCCTCCGCGGCGGCCAGTGACTGGTCGCCCGATGGCCGAGCTCGTGGCCGGGCTGCCGCTGCCGGCCGCGCTGGTCGCGGCCGCCGAGGCCGAGGGCCGCACGGCCTGGCTGGCGACGCTGCCGGGCACCGTCGCCCGGCTCGCGCGAGCGTGGTCGCTGACCGTGGAGGCACCGTTCGCCCCGGGCGGGCGGACCGCATGGGTGGCGCCGGTCCGTGACCGGGCCGGGGACGAGCGGGTACTGAAGGTCGGCTGGCGGCATCCCGAGGCCGAGCACGAGGCCGACGGCTGCGCGCCTGGGCCGGGCGCGGCGCGGTCCGGCTGCACGCCGCCGAGTGCACCGCCGACACGAGCGCGCTGCTGCTCGAGCGGTGCCGGCCCGGCACCCCGCTGGCCGCGGTGCCGAAACCGGAGCAGGACGAGGTGATCGCCGGCCTGCTGCGCCGGCTGTGGATCGCGCCGCCGGCCGGGTCCGCCTTCCGTCCGCTGCAGGAGATGTGCGAGCGGTGGGCCGATGACTTCGCCGAGCGGCTCGCCGCCTCTCCCAGCGTGGTCGACTCGGGCCTGGCCCGTGAGGGCATGGCGCTGTTCCGGGCTATGCCGGTCGACGCCCACCGGGCGGTGCTGCTGCTCACCGACCTGCACGCGGGCAACGTGCTCGCCGCGCGGCGGGAGCCGTTCCTGGTGTGCGACCCCAAGCCGTACGTCGGCGACCCGGCCTACGACGCGACCCAGCACCTGCTCAACTGCGCCGAGCGGCTGCACGCCGACCCGGCCGGACTGGCCGACCGGATGGCCGACCTGCTCGAGGTGGACCCGGTACGGCTGCGCCGCTGGCTGTTCGCCCGCTGCGTGCATGAGTCTCCCGGGGACCCGCCCCTGGCCGACGTGGCCCGCCGCCTCCCGCTCGACTGACCCAGGCGCGGGCAGCGCGGCGTGCACAGGCAGCACTCACCGAGGTCCAGGCCCGGCAGTTGGCGCCGGGGTCGGCGGCGGGCACCAGGACCGGCATGTTCGCGTTTGCCAGCGGTCTTCGCGGCCGTTTGGGCCTGGGCCCGTTGACGGCTATGCGCCTGTTGGCTTTTCCTTTAGGACTGCACAGGCGCCTTCTGCTTGCGCCATCCGTACCGGGTCACGCCTCTGGGTTTGTAGAGGGAGAGCCCTGTGATCACCAGCAGCACCACCAGGCCGCCGATGGAGTGGGGGAGCGAGCCCGATAGGTCCCGGGGATCGGCGCCCGCCCCGGCTGCCTCGGCCAGCGAACGGATCGTTCGCGTCTCGAGGAGAAGGACAGTGGCGGCGGCCGCGGTCAGCAAGAGCTTCACCACGACCCAGTAGTGCCTGAACAAGCCCCACGGCGTACCCAGCGCATTGATGATTCCGACGACCAGGGATGCCAGCGCCAACGGAACGATGACGTAGAGCGCGACCAGCTCCATCGCGACGTAGGCGGAACGAACCCGCTCGACATCGCCGCTCACGACTGCCGTGACATCGAGCGCGATGTAGGCAGCCACGGCGCCCAGCCAGCCCAACGACGACGTCACGTGCGCTGTGAGAACTGCCTTGCGCAGGCGAGGGGACATCGTCATCGAACGGTCGTCGCTCCAGCTGTCTCTGTCGACGGAACGATGACGACATCGGGCGTTTCGAGTCCGGACATGTGACGCCCTGGTCCGTGCTCGCCGCCGACGCCGGTCAATTTCAGGATCAGGAACAGTAGGACGAGGCTTGCGGCGACGATCGCCGTGACTCGGACCCAGCGAGGCATGCGCGGTGGGATGTCGCGATCGTTGTCGGATCGGCTGGCCGGCTCGGTCATCGGCTCGTCCTCTGTGTGGGGGCGGGGTGCCTGGCTTCCAACGTGGACGTTAGCGAGACAATATGTCGCCATCAAGTCAGCCTGTATCGGGCGCGTCGCTGCGTATAGTCACGGGGTGCCGAAGCTGTGGACCGAGACGATCGATGCGCATCGCCGCTCGGTGCGCGAGGCGATCCTGGACACGGCGTGGGCGCTCGTGGCCGAGCGCGGGCTGCTGGCCGTGACGATGTCGCAGATCGCCGAGACGACGGGCATCGGTCGGGCCACGCTGTACAAGTACTTCCCAGACGTCGAGGCGATCCTGGTGGCATGCCATGAGCGCCACGTGGCCGACCACCTCGGCCGGTTGTCAGAGATCCGAGATCAGCACGGGGGCGCTGAAGAGCGGCTCGAGGCTGTCCTGCAGGCGTATGCGCTCATCCTTCACCACCGCGGACGCCATGGCACGGAGGAGATGGCGGCGCTCGTGCATCGCGGCGAACACATCGACCGCGCCCAGCACGAGATCGTCAACCTGATCACCGAGATCCTGGTTGAGGTGGCATCGACCAACCGGCTGAGGGAGGACGTCGGAGTGGGCGAGCTCGCAACGTTCTGCGTGCACGCCCTAGCGGCTGCCGGTCGCCTGCCATCGGAAGCGGCTGTCCGACGGTTGGTCTCCGTCACTCTGGCGGGCTTGCGTCCACCGAGCTGAGCAGTCGCCCATGGGGGTCCGTGTGCACCGCATTAGAAACCGTCGACCCAGAACGGCGAGAACGAGGCCGACGGTGATCGCCACGGTGACCGGCGCGGCTGTGGTCCACGGTGGAGACGCCGCCATAGACGCACCGATGGCCGTGTACATGACTGACCCGGGCAACAGGCCGACGGCCGTGCCGAGTGTGTACGGGGCGATGCGCATCGCGCTGAGGCCGGCGGCGTAGCTGACCAGCATGAACGGCAGTATCGGCATGAGGCGTGCGACGACTATGGCGACGACGCTGCGCTCGCCCAGTGCATCGTCGAGCCGGCGTAGACGATCACCGGCCACGCGGATCATCGCGTCCCGGCCGAGGCAACGGCTGAGCACGAAGCCACCCAGCCCACCGAGCACGCCACCGATGACGACCAGCACCAGGCCCGCCGTGAAGCCGACGACCGCCCCTACCAACACGGAGAGCGCCGACCGTGGAACAGGGGTAACCAGGGCGACTGCCTGGCCCAGCACGACGGCTACCCACGCCCACGGGCCGGCGTCGTCGAGCCAAGAGCGCACCGATAGGACGCCTGGTAGGCCGACGACAGTGGCCGCTAGTACACCGATGAGCACTAGCGACAGCAGGATCGACGCGCGAACCGCCACCGGCAGACGAGCTCCCGATGCGGCTCGAGCGGACGGAACAACCCGGTCAGCTCTGAAGACGTCCGCGTCCGTGCCGGAAGTGCGTCGGAGGGACAAGCTCGGGCGCGTCAGACGAAGGCGCATTGCACGACGCTGGCGACCAGCGCTGCCGCAGCCGTCGGCAGCATGAGCGCCCCAACGGCGACAGCCGAACAGCCCGCAAGGCGGCTGTAGCGGTTCGCGCCGACGCTGCCGGTGGTCAGTCGCTGAAGGCGCGCTTCCGTCAGTCGTCCGGCCATGGCCAGCCCGCCTGTGGGAACCGCGTGGCTGGTAAGGCGGCTGAGCGCCTCCCGCACAGCTGAGGGGCCGCATCGGCGGGCCGCCCGGCTGTCTGCGGCCATTTCCACGAGGTCCCGGGTCGCTCCAGGCGCCGCTCGCAGCAAGGGGCACCAGGGCAGGGCAGCTGCGAGCGTCTCCACGACGGCGAGCAGCAGGTGGTGTCGGCCTCGGAGGTGGGCGCGTTCGTGCTCGAGCGTGGCGTGCACCGCGGCGGGTGTCAGGTGATCCCGCAGCGCCTGGCTCATGACGATGAGTCCCGAACGGCCTCCGATGGCCAGTGCGATCGGCCGGTCGTCCTGAATCCACAACGGGTCAGTAGTCCTGCAGTCACCGGCGAGTAGACGCAACTGGTGCAGGTGGGGGGCGTTGCGACGGCGGCTGCGGAGCCGGGCGTGCACGACGAGGGCAAGTCGGACAAGAACAAGGGTGGCGCTCGCAAGCCCCATGGCGGCGATTGCTTCTGCGGCTCGGGGGAGCGTGCCGGAGGAGAGAGCCACCCAGCAGTGGCCGGCCAGGTCGAATGTGCCCGCGTGATGGCTGTCCACGGGTAGCGCGGCGAGACTTACTGCCGCAAGCAGAGACCCGACGAAGCCCAGCGTCGTCAGCAGCCAGCCGGTGAGGAGGATCGTCGGATCCAGCCGAAGGTCGCCCAGTCGAAGCAGCAGGCGGTGCCCGTGCCAGCCCACCAAAGCGGTGCCGGCCCCGAGTGCGATCAACGCTGTCATCGGTCGGCGTCCCGCTTGGCCAAACCGTCGCGGAGGCTGTTGGATTCGTCGTCCGTCGCCGTCTCGGCGAAATGGAGCAGAACGGATCGCGGATCATCCGAGGCGTCGAGGACCTCCCGGAGAGATGCGGCAGCTACGGCTTCCCGGCTCTGGGCAGGCAGGTAGCTGTACGCCCGACCCACTGGTCGCCTCTCGACCATGCCCTTGCGGTGCAGGTTGCTCAACACGGTCATCACCGTCGTGTAGGCAAGGTTGCGTTGCGCAGGCAGTTGCTCCAGCACCTCCCGGACGGTCAGAGCGCCGCCGGCGGACCACAGGACGCCCATGACGGCTGCCTCGAGCTTGCCCAGCGATGGCAACGGTCTCTCCTTCGATCACGGGTGGTCGCCGGTGCGGATGGTGACCGGTCGGCCTGCACCGAGGCCTGAGAACCCGAGCCTGATCGGCGAGACACTACTTGTCGACAACACGGTCCCGGCGGCCCTTGAGTCAGCGGTGACTCAGGGGTTCGACGAGACACGTGACAACTATCCGTCCCGCATAGTTGTCACGAAAGGGTCACGGACCTATGTTGACGGGGCCCGGTTCGGCAGTCGTCCCCGCCCGTGGGGACCCGTCCGGGCGCCGCCGAACTCGGACGTATGAACCGTCCGGGACCGGGGACCCACCGTAGTTCCGGGGTGAATTCTGCGAGCCGACGGCCGCAGATAGGGCGTCTTCCAGCCCGAATCCGTCAGCTAACTCGGTAGGCGGCCGCTGGAAGACAGGAGAGCCGCCTCTCGTGGCGACTGCCCACCGCACCCTCACGCGCTCGAGCCGCCCGATCCAACGCCTCGGGAAGCGCACCCTTCTACTTGCCGTCATCGCCGTCGTGGGCCTCGAGCTCGCCACGGCCCCGGCCGCCGCTGCCCCTGGAGACGCCGCCACGGCCGCAGATGCAGCATCGCTCGTCGCCGAGCGTGGCCACGAACTCGAGGTGCTGACCGAGTCGTTCAACGAGGCGAGGGAGAACGTCGAGGCACAGAAGGCGGCTGCATCGGCAGCAGGTGCCGAGGTCGCTCGAGCCGAAACGCAGTTGGTCGCACTCAGTGAGGCGGTGGCCGGTGTCGCGCAGACCGCGTACACCGGCCGAGGGCTCGGGACACTACAAGCGTTCATGACCAGCGGGTCGCCGGACGAGTTCCTGAACCGGGTCGCCATGCTCGAGGCCGTCGCCGGCCACCAGAACGACGTCATCGACCAGGTCGGCGCTGCCCGTGCGGCAGCAGAGGCTGCCCGGCGCTCCGCGGACCAGGCCGCCGTCGAGGCGCAGGAGCAGGTCGACGCCGCCGCTGCCAAGCAGGCACTTCTTCAGACGGAGATTGCTGCGTACCAAGCCCAGTACGAAGCCCTCAGCGCAGAGGAGCAGGAGCAGGCCGACCAGGCTCACGGTGGCCGAGCGCTCGACGCGCCCCCGCCCGCGACCGTGACCGCCAACAGCGAGGCGGCGCAGATCGCCGTCGACACGGCCATGGCGCAGCTCGGCGATCCCTACGTGTGGGCGGCCGCCGGCCCTGACTCATTCGACTGCTCCGGCCTCACGCAGTACGCCTTTGCCGCGGCGGGCATCGACCTGCCGCACTCGAGCCGGATGCAGGCCACGATGGGGCAGGCGGTCGGACGAGCCGATCTGCAGCCCGGGGACCTGGTGTACTTCTACAGCCCTGTCAGCCACATCGGCATCTACATCGGTGGCGGCAAGATGGTGCACGCGTCGACCTTCGGGGAGCCCGTCAAGGTCGGCAGCGTGGACATGGCCGGTTACGTGGGGGCGCGCCGGATCGTCTGAGTGCATATGTAGGGCGAGGGGGCCGACGCCACGTCCCAGTGCGGGCGGCCGCGGGCAGCACGCAGCTACTATGGCTGCTAGTACGTGAACAGGAGCGGGAGGAGTGCAGGTGCGCCGAATGGCCGTCCTCATCCTGCTGGCTGCCGTCTTCTCGATGCACGGCATCCCCTTTCTCGGTGCCGACAGCCCGACGAGCGAGACGGCTGCACCGACGCACGTTGCCATGGCCGCCGCGACGGGAACCCTGTCCGTCGCCGAGATCGATCTGTTCGAACGGGGCGACGCCGAACTGCTCGGTGATCAGCAGGCGCCGACCGAGTCGCACGGTGTCGCCGAGCACCTGTGGGGGGCGTGCCTCGCGATCCTCCTGGCCGGCATCGCACTGCTGGCCGTGGTCACGTCCCTTCGTCGGCGGCAGGCCCCACCGTGCGCACGAGCGACCGGCGCCCTGAGCCGGCCGCAACAGTTTCTCGCCGCCATCCGACCACCGGATCTCTCCGTCCTCTGCGTCCTGCGGACCTAGGCCGACTCGTCCGCTCATGGCCCTCGGGTCACGAGCCGAACGAGCAGGCCTTCATCCGAACGACAGGGAGACAACCAGTGACCCGCACGACCGCTCGACTCGTCCGTATTGCCGGGGGTGCCATCGCCGGCGCTCTCATCCTGGCCGGCTGCTCCGACAGCAACGAGAACTCCGACGCCGCGGCCAGCACCTCCGACACCCCAGCCAGCGAGACCGCTGCCTTCAACAACGCTGATGTGAGCTTCGTTCAGGGCATGATCCCGCACCACCGCGGCGCCCTGGAGATGGCTCAGCTTGCAGATGGACGCGCACAGGACCCGCGCGTGCTCGACCTCGCCAGCCGGATCGAGGCTGCTCAGGAGCCGGAGATCGAGAACATGACCGCTTGGCTCGAGGAGTGGGGGGAGCCGGTTCCCGAGGAGACCGAAGACCAGGGCATGGGCGGCATGGACCACGGCAGCATGGGTGGCTCCGACATGGAGGGCATGTCCGAGGAGGACATGACCAGCCTCGAGGCCGCCTCCGGCGCCGAGTTCGACCGCATGTTCCTGGAGATGATGATCGAGCACCACCGCGGCGCGGTGGACATGGCGCAGACCGAGATCGACGACGGCACCTACCCCGGCGCGGTCCAAATGGCGGAGGACATCGTGGCCTCGCAGACCGCCGAAATAGAGGAGATGGAGACGCTGCTGAGCGAGCTCGGCAGCTGATTCCCCTCGGCGGGTGGCGCTGTCGCCCATGGATCGGCAGCGCCACCCGCTTCTGTTCGCCGACGTCCTCGGCCACTGCCGAAGGGGATCCCCGCATGCCCACGTACTCCCCGCGCCGGACGGTCCGCGCCGGCGCTTCACTACTGCTCAAGGTCGCGGCAGCAGCGCTCAGCGCGGCGCTTCTCGCCGGCTGTTCGTCCGGCGACGCCGGATCGAGTACTTCGAACGTCGAGTACGAGTTCACCGGTGTCACGCCCCGGGGGCAGGTCATCGCACCGGCGAACCGAGCCGCGTCACCGACATTCAACGGTGAGCTTCTGGACGGAGCCTCGTTCGACTCCGCGAAGCTCGCCGGAGACGTCGCCGTCATCAACTTCTGGGGCTCCTGGTGCGGTCCCTGCCGCGTGGAGACCCCGGACCTGCAGACCGTTCACGCGGACCTAGGGGACCGGGGCGTCCAATTTCTCGGGGTCGACGTCAAGGACGACCGGCAGCTCGCCATCGCCTTCATGGACCAGGTCGGCGCCGAGTACCCCTCCCTCTTCGACCCGCGAGGCGAGGTCGCCATGGCCTTCCGCGGATTTCCGGCCAATGCCGTGCCTTCCACGATTCTCATCGACCGCGACGGAGGTGTCGCCGCCGTCTACACGGGCGCCATCACCCAGGATGATCTCCGTCAGGCGCTGAGCACTCTGTTGGCGGAGGAGGGGCCATGAGCGGCCTCGCCGAGACCTTCGCCGGCATCGTCACCGATGGTTCTTTGCTGCTCGCGATGGCCGTGGCGGCCCTCGTCGGCCTCGTCAGCTTCGCCTCGCCCTGCTGTCTGCCCCTCGTGCCAGGCTACGTGGGATACATCGCCGGACTGGCCGGATCCGACGCGACCGTTGACAACACCACAGCCCAATCGACGGTCGATGCGGGACGGGCGGGAGGCGCGACGACGACGGCGCAGAACCGGCTGTCCGTGACCGCGGCCGCCGGTGGTCCCGAGGCGCGGCTGTCGAGGCGGCGACTGTTGGTTGGATCGCTGCTCTTCGTCGCCGGCTTCACCGTGGTGTTCGTGGCCTTCGGAGCCCTCTTCGGTGGCCTCGGACGACTCCTCCTCCAATGGGAGCCTGTGCTGACCCGTGTGGCCGGCGTGGTCACCGTCGTCATGGGCCTGGCTTTCCTCGGCTGGGTTCCCTGGCTGCAGCGCGAGAAGCGACTCCACCATCTGCCCTCAGGCGGTCTCGCGGGGGCACCAGTCCTCGGCTTCGTCTTCGGTCTGGGCTGGACGCCGTGCATGGGCCCAACGCTCGGGGCGGTCAACAGCCTTGCCTACAACGAGGCGTCCGCGGTCCGCGGCGCCATCCTCGGCCTGGCGTACTGCCTCGGACTCGGCATTCCCTTCGTCGCGATGGCGCTCGGCGCCCGCCGGGCCGTCCGGATGTCCGCGTGGGCACGACGGCACGCCCGAACGGTGATGCGTTTCGGGGGCGGCTTGCTCCTCTTGCTCGGTTTCCTGCTGCTCACAGGATTCTGGGAAGACCTCATGTTCTGGCTGCGTGCCTGGCTCGCCCAGACCGGACTAGGGAGTTCGTTCCTGTGACCCTCAATCCTTTCGCACTCCGCGGCCCGGGCCGGCGACGCTCGCTGCGCACGGTCGTCCTCGGCGTGGCTGCCGCAATCGTCATGGCGGGTTGCACCGCCTCGGGGGCCGACGAACAGGCGACCCCCGCTGTCCCGGCGGGTTCGTTGCCCTCCGCGCACATCCACGGCGTCGGCGTCGACCCGGCGGACGGCACCACCGTGCTCGCCACCCACGACGGCCTCTTCCGGGTCAGCGATCGCGCGGAGTCGACCCGCGTCGGCCCCGCCATCGATCTCATGGGCTTCGCGGTGGCCGGCCCCGGTCACTTCCTGGCGTCCGGACACCCGGGGATCGGCGTCGACATGGCTCAACCGGTCGGCCTGATCGAGAGCACCGACGGCGGACAGACATGGACGGCCCTGTCCCGCGAGGGGGAGTCCGACTTCCACGCCCTCGCCGTCAGCTCCGCGGGCGTCCTCGGTTTCGACGGAGCTCTACGCCGCTCCTCGGACCACCGCCGGTGGCAGGATCTCGCCATCCCGGCCGAACCAGCCGCCCTGGCCGCCTCACCCGACGGCCAGATCGTCCTCGCCGCTACGGAGCAGGGCCTCCTGCGTTCGACGGACTCGGGGACCTCCTGGTCGCCAGTCGAGGGTGCCTCGTGGCTGGCCGTGCTCAGTTGGGCTGAGAGCGGGACCGTTGGCGGCATCGACAGCGCGGGCCGCTTCTGGGCGAGCACCGACGGCGGCGTGACGTGGGAGGAGCGCGCACATCTGGACGCTGCTCCGCAGGCGGTTCACCTGCGTGTCGACGACGCCGGGGCTGTTCACGTCCTCGCCGTCACGGACACCGCACTCGTCGAATCGGTCGACGGCGGCTATGCGTTCCACCCGGTGCTGAGCAACTAGACCGTCAGCGTCGTGGTCAGGTGTGAGCAAGCACGGGACAGGCGCAGTGCGCCGCGCTCAAGCTTCAGAGGCCAGCAGGGCGCGTCTCACCGCACTATCGGGCGTGCCGCTAAGCAGAGCCTTCGCGCCACGTCATGAGGTTGGCAGGGACCCGAGCGCATCGGGGGGATCCGTCCTCCTGGGTAAGCGGGATGTCCACCACGACCTTTGGCCTGGGCCGGAGGGTCTTCGGGAGATCGCTGAGCATCACCTTGGCGCGGCGGAACATGGTGAAGGCGTCGCCCTCGACGGTGCCCCAGGTGAGGTAGACGAATCGCTCTCCCCGGCGGCCTTGGACTGCCTCGCCGCGATAGTCGACGCCTTCGGAGCCCTCCAGCACCTTCAGGTCGGTCTCCCAAGATGCGTCAGGGGAGTCGCCCCGGACGAGACCTGCCGGGTCACTGCCCACCTGGAGCCCCACGTGGACGTTGATGTGCTCGGCGAATGTGCTGCCCGGCAAGTCCCGTCCTCGCACGATCAGCCTCATACCGCGCAGTCCATCAACACGTCGGTGCGGTCCGGAAGAGGTTCCGCCACAGCGCAACTGGTACGCGGCATCAGACCGCGCCAGACTCGGTCCATGTGGGCCCTTCCAGCGCCGTTCGAGGTCGTACCTGGCCTGAGGCGCTGCGGCTGCTGTGGCGGCGTCGTCGGAGCCTGGTCGGTGACCGCCCGGGCGGCAACGCCTGGCGCGTCAATCTGCCGGGACTGCGCGAGGTTCGCCGCCTTACGATCTGGCCGGGCCAAACCCAGTGATCTGACGAATGGTGGGTGAACGTGCGGGTTTCGCTCCTGTACTTCGAAGGATGTCCGAACTGGACCGTCACGGATGGGCGCCTCCGGGAGGCTCTTACACGCGTCGGCCATGGCGATGCCGACGTGGAGTACCGCCGTGTGTCAACGCCGGAGGAGGCGGAGGCGGCTCAGTTTCGCGGCTCGCCCACCGTCCTCGTCAACGGCCGCGACCCCTTCCTGGACCATGAGCGCCCCGTGGGACTGTCGTGCCGTGTGTACCGCACACCGGACGGCTTGAGCGGCTCTCCCACGGTCGAGCAACTTGTGGAGGCACTGCAATGAGGCTCCTCGGCCGGCGAGAGACTGACACCGAGGAGCGCGTTGCGTGCGGCTGCTGCGGTCGGGACCTTCCTCGATCGTCGGTTCACGAGTTGGGCGATACGCCCGGCGTCTTCATGTGCCGACGCTGCGCCCTCTGGGTGGCGACAAGGCGGCGCCACGGCTAGCAGGTCCGGCGGAAGTGGAGTTCGCACTGTCTGCTCGTCGCGCTCGCTCATGCGGGCAAGGAGGACGAGCGGCGAGTGCGGCCCTCGCGTCTCAACGGGGGAGGAGGCGCCCTGCATGGCCGAGGATGAAACCCTCATACACGTCCCGTGCTGGGCCGGAGAATGCGCTCTGCGACCATCCGCGTCGCACGTCACTGACACCTCGTTGCTTACGGAGGCGACCAGCGGACGGGAAGCCCAACCACGCGACGGTTGCGCTAAGACGGAGGTGCCCCTTCCCGGCGAGGCCCCGTTCGAGCGAGTGCTCAGCCGAGGGTAGCGATGAGGTCGCGGCAGGCAGCCTCGCAGCGGCGGCACGACTCCGCGCAGATCCGGCAGTGCTCGTGCATCTCGGCGTGCTGCGCACACTCATCGCCACACGCCTTGCACGCTGCCGCGCAGGCCTCCAGCACGGACCGGGTCACGTTGGCGTCATAACCGGTGTGGCGCGACAGCACGCGGCCCGTCGTCTCGCAGATGTCGGCGCAATCGAGGTTGGTGCGGATGCACTTCGTCAGCTCCGCGACCATGCCCTCACTGAGGCAGGCGTCCGCGCAGGCGGTACACGCCTGCGCGCACTCCACACACGCGTCGATGCACGCCTGAAGCTTCGCCCGGTCCACGCCGCCCAGGTCCTTGGGATAGGTGTCGAGCATCTGGCTGGCAACGGTCACGTTCGCTCCTCTGAATGCCGGCGCAGGGGCCGGTCTGCTTCGGACGCCGATACCGAGACCGTTACCCCTGGGCCCACACGGGTAACGCGAAACTATGCGGGATAGGACTTGACTGGGAACCCTAGGGGGGTATGGTTCCGCGTGTAGTGAGACAGCGACGAGAGAACTCACAGGAGTCTCGATGGACGCGGGACACGTCAAGGGCGAGCACGGATACATCCACCGCAAGGACGACTACCTCACGCGCCTGCGACGGATCGAAGGGCAGGCGCGAGGGCTGCAGCGGATGGTCGCCGACGAGCAGTACTGCATCGACATCCTCACGCAGGTCTCGGCGATGACGAAGGCCCTGCAGTCCGTGGCCCTCGGGCTGCTGGAGGAGCACATGAGCCACTGCGTCGTCCAGGCGGCCGCCACCGGCGGGCCTGAGGCCGGCGAGAAGATCCGCGAGGCATCGGAGGCCATCGCCCGCCTCGTCCGCTCGTGACGACCCCTGACAGCCTCGCCCACCCAAGCCGGAACACCGGATCAGCACAATCACCGAAGGGACACTCCAGATGAGCACCGCCACCTACACCGTGACCGGCATGACGTGCGGTCACTGCGTCAAGTCCGTGACCGAGGAGGTCAGCCAGATCCCCGGCGTGACCGGAGTCGACGTCGACCTGGCCAGCGGCGGCCTGACCGTCACGAGCGAGCAGCCAGTCGACGCCGCCGCCGTCCGGGGCGCCGTCGAGGAGGCCGGCTACGAGGTCAAGGCGCCTGCCGTCCAGATGGCGACCAGCGAGGGCTCCGGCTGCGGGTGCGGCTGCAAGTAACCCTTCCCCGGGCCGACAGCCGCCCGGCGCCGCGACGCGGAAGGACGTGACGTGACGTGAACATACGCACCAAGGTCGGCGCCTACCTGCTGGGCCTCGCCGCCGTCTTCCTGGGCTCCCTGGGGATCGGCGATGCCGTCGAGCCCCTCGGACCCGCAGCCGAGCGGCCAGACGCACCCGTGCAGACCGGCGTCGACCACGACGACATGGACATGGGCGGCGACGCCGGCAAGTGACCCCGGACCCGGGGGTGCGCAGACGACGAGTGCACCCCCGGGGCCCGGACTCCCAGCGACACCAGAGATCTCTGACAGGAGAGACCATGAGCTCCGCAACGAGCAGCAGCACAGCCCCGGCCGCCACCGGGAACGCCCAGGTCGAACTCGCCATCGGCGGCATGACCTGCGCCTCGTGTGCCGCTCGCATCGAGAAGCGGCTCAACAAGCTCGACGGCGTCACCGCCACGGTCAACTACGCCACCGAGAAGGCCAAGGTCACCTACCCCGACGGCGTCAGCACCGACGACCTCGTCGCCGCCGTGGAGAAGGCCGGATACTCGGCTCGCCTGCCCGAACCGCCCGCCGCGGCGGACGACACCCAGGTGACCGACGAGCACGACCCCGTGCGGGTCCTGCGGCAGCGGGTTCTCATCTCGGCGGCACTGACCCTGCCGGTCATCGCCATGGCGATGATCCCGGCCCTCCAGTTCGAGAACTGGCAGTGGTTGTCCCTCACCCTGGCCGCGCCGGTCGTCGTCTGGGGCGCCTATCCCTTCCATCGGGCGGCCTGGGTGAACCTCCGCCACGGGACGTCGACCATGGACACCCTGGTGTCGATGGGCACGCTGGCGGCGTTCGGCTGGTCGCTCTACGCCCTGTTCTTCGGGTCGGCGGGTATGCCCGGCATGAAGCACCCCTTCGAGCTGACCATCCAGGCCGGTGACGGTGCCGGCAACATCTACCTCGAGGTCGCTGCGGGCGTTACCACCGCGATCCTGGCCGGCCGGTACTTCGAGGCCCGCTCGAAGCGTCGGGCCGGAGCAGCCCTGCGCGCGCTGCTCGAACTGGGGGCCAAGGGCGTCGCCGTACTTCGCAACGGGCGCGAAGAGCGGATCGGTGTCGACCGGCTTGCCGTCGGCGACCTGTTCGTCGTCCGTCCCGGGGAGAAGATCGCCACCGACGGCGTCATCACCGAGGGCTCGTCCGCGGTCGATGCCTCAATGCTCACCGGCGAATCGGTGCCCGTGGAGGTCGGTCCGGACGACGCGGTCGTAGGCGCCACCGTCAACGCCGGCGGACGCATCGTCGTCCGGGCGACCCGCATCGGGTCGGACACCCAGTTGGCACAGATGGCCCGGCTGGTCGAGGAGGCGCAGAACGGCAAGGCCGAGGTGCAGCGGCTGGCCGACCGGGTCTCCGCCGTATTCGTGCCCATCGTCATCGCAATCGCCATCGGGACCCTGGGCTTCTGGCTCGGCAACGGCGCCGGTGTCGCCGCCGCCTTCACCGCGACCGTGGCCGTCCTTATCATCGCCTGCCCGTGCGCCCTCGGACTGGCCACGCCGACGGCCCTGATGGTCGGCACGGGTCGCGGCGCCCAGCTCGGCATCCTGATCAAGGGACCGGAGGTGCTGGAGTCCACGCGCAGGGTTGACACCGTCGTCCTGGACAAGACCGGCACCGTGACCACCGGCCGGATGACCCTGGTCAACGTCCTCGTCGCTGAGGACGGAGACCCTGAGCAGCTGCTTCGACTGGCCGGTGCGCTGGAGGACGCCTCCGAGCACCCCATCGCCCAGGCGATCGCCAAGGCAGCGACCGAACGCGTCGGCACGCTGCCGCCCGTGGAAGGCTTCACCAACCTCGAGGGGCTCGGTGTCCAGGGTGTAGTGGAAGGGCACGCGGTCCTGGTGGGGCGGACCCGGCTGCTCGCCGAGTGGTCTCAGCACCTTCCTGCCGACCTCGAGCGCGCCAAAGCGGCCGCCGAGGCGGACGGCGGAACTGCGGTCGTCGTCGGGTGGGATGGCGCTGCCCGTGGCGTCCTGGTCGTCGCCGATGCAGTCAAGGACACCTCGACCGAGGCGGTCCGCCAGCTCCGCGACCTGGGCCTGACGCCGATCCTCCTCACCGGCGACAACGAGACGGTCGCCCGCTCGGTGGCTGCGCAGGTGGGCATCGACGAGGTGATCGCCGAGGTCCTGCCGCAGGACAAGGTCGACGTCGTGAAGCGCCTCCAGGACGAGGGCAAGGTCGTCGCCATGGTGGGCGACGGAGTCAACGACGCCGCTGCCCTGGCTCAGGCCGACCTGGGCCTGGCCATGGGCACGGGGACCGACGTGGCGATAGAGGCCAGTGACCTCACGCTGGTCCGCGGGGACCTCCGTGCCGCGGCCGATGCCATCCGGCTGTCCCGGAAGACCTTGAGCACCATCAAGGGCAACCTGTTCTGGGCTTTCGCCTACAACGTCGCCGCCCTGCCCCTGGCTGCCGCCGGCCTGCTCAACCCGCTGCTCGCCGGCGCAGCCATGGCGTTCTCGTCGGTGTTCGTCGTCTCCAACAGCCTGCGGCTGCGTCGGTTCTCCGCCCAGGCCTCAACCCGCGCGGACGGCGGCCCTGCTACGGCTGGCGACGCGGAGTCCTCTCGGCCGCCCGCGTCCGCGATCAGCGGGCGCACGTGACCGTCACCTGACTCCACAGCCACACGAGCGAGGAGCAACGCGATGACCAAGGCGGCACACCAGAATGCGCGCGGCATGGCGAGTGCGACCGCCGTGATCGAGGCCTCCGGCATCCTTCGCGGATCATCGAAGACCGTCGTCGAGTCGGCCCTGTCCCGCCGCCCGGGTGTCCTGGCGGTCGAGGCCAATCCCGTCTCGCAGACCGCCACGGTGACCTATGACCCCAACCGGACGACGATCGCCGAGCTGACCGACTGGGTCCGAGACTGCGGCTACCACTGCGCCGGGCAGTCGGTTCCCGCGCACATGTGCGATCCGATGACCGAGCCGGCGGCCTCGGGAGCCGGCCACGGGACGCACGCCGACACGGACGCAGCACCACCGTCCGAGGCGCACGACCACGCCGCGATGGGGCACGAAGGCCACGGTGCGGCTCCTGGAGCCTCGCCGCAGGACGTGATGGGGCATGGCGGCCATCACGCCGGGATGTCGATGGACGACATGACCCGCGACATGCGCAACCGCTTCTTCCTGGCGGCCGTGCTCTCGATCCCGATCCTGCTGTACTCGCCGATCGGCCGGGAGGTGCTCGGCTTCGAAGCCGCGGCGCCGTTCGGCCTGCGGGACGACGTCTTCTCGCTCATCCTCTCGCTGCCGGTGATCTTCTACTCGGCCTGGATCTTCTTCGACGGTGCCTACCGGGCCCTGCGGAACCGCACCCTCGACATGATGGTGCTGGTCGCCGTCGGCGTGGGAACCGGCTGGCTCTACAGCCTCGGCGTGACGCTGACCGGCGGGGGAGAGGTCTTCTACGAGGCCGCGACGGTCCTGACCGCCTTCGTCCTGTTGGGCCACTGGTTCGAGATGCGCGCCCGGGGAGGCGCCAACGACGCCGTCCGCACCCTCCTCGAACTGGCACCGGCGCGCGCGGTCGTCCTACGCGACGGTGAAGCCGTCGAGGTGCCCACGTCCGAAGTCCAGGTGGGCGACCTGCTGCTCGTGCGCCCCGGCGCCCGTATTCCGGTCGACGGTTCCGTCGAGGACGGTGAGTCCGAGGTCGACGAGTCCATGGTCACCGGCGAGAGCCTCCCGGTGGCCAAGACGCCAGGCTCCGAGGTCATCGGCGCCTCCATCAACACCACGGGGACGCTCCGGGTCCGGGCGACCAAGGTCGGCGCCGACACCGCCCTGTCCCAAATCGTGGCCCTCGTGCAGCAAGCGCAGAACTCCAAGGCCCCCGGCCAGCGGCTGGCGGACCGGGCAGCGTTCTGGCTGGTGCTCGTCGCCCTGATCGGAGGCGGCGCCACTTTCCTGGCCTGGATGCTGGCCGGCGAGAGCATCGAGGTGGCCATGCTCTTCGCGATCACCGTCGTGGTGATCACCTGCCCCGACGCGCTCGGCCTGGCCACGCCGACCGCGATCATGGTCGGCACAGGGCTGGGCGCGAAGCGTGGCGTCCTGTTCAAGAACGCCACGGCTCTGGAGACGTCCGCGCGCATCGACACCGTCGTCATGGACAAGACCGGCACGCTGACCAAGGGTCAGCCGGAGGTCACGGACGTCGTCAGCCGCGGCTTGTCCGAGGAGGACATGCTCGCACTCACCGCCGCCGTCGAGCGAGAGTCGGAGCATCCGCTGGCCCGCGCCGTCGTGCAGCACGCAACGGAGCGGGGAGTTCCCCGCCTGACCGCGACGGATTTCCGCAACGTGCCCGGGCATGGCGCGGTCGCCGACGTGTCCGGACGCCGCGTGCTCGTCGGCAACCGACGACTCATGGACGCCGAGGCTGTCGAGCTGGGAGACCTCGCCGAGCGGCGCAACGAGTTGGCAGCCGCCGGCCGCACCGCGGTGCTCGTCGCTGTCGATGGCCAGGGTGCCGGGGTGATCGCCCTGGCTGACGCCCCGCGCGAGACCGCGGAAGCGGCCGTGGCCGCGCTGCACGAATCCGGCATCGAAGTCGTCATGCTCACCGGCGACAACCAGGCGACGGCCGAGCGGATCGCTGCGCACCTCGGCATCGACACCGTGATCGCCGAGGTCCTGCCCGGCGACAAGGCCGACAAGGTCGCTGAGCTGCAACGCCAGGGCAAGAGAGTCGCGATGGTTGGTGACGGGGTCAACGACGCCCCAGCCCTCGCCCAGGCCGACATCGGGATCGCCATCGGCGCCGGCACCGACGTGGCCATCGAAACCGCCGACCTGGTTCTCATGCGCTCCGACCCGCTGGACGTTCCTATTGCCCTCCGGATCGGGCGAGGCACTCTGCGGAAGATGCGGCAGAACCTGGCCTGGGCGATCGGCTACAACGCGATCGCGCTGCCCATCGCGGCCGGTGTCTTCGCGCCTGCGTTCGGCCTCGTCCTGCGCCCCGAGATCGCCGCGCTGTCGATGTCCGGCTCGTCCTTGATCGTCGCCGTGAACGCGTTGCTGCTCAAGCGGCTCCGGCTACCGGAGCCCGCTCCGGGTGCACCGACGGGGGCGGCTTCGAGCGCCGAGCCGCAGCCAGTGGGCGGCCGCTGACATCCAGGTCGCCGTCCCCACGGTCCTCCGACACCGCTTAGGCGGCTCCCTCGGGCAGCACTCGTCGGATGGCTGTGGGCTGGCCCGCCGACTGCATCTTCACGACCTCTCCGGGCTGCGGGGCTGCGATCATCTGGCCGTTTCCGACGTAGATGCCCACGTGGTCAATCCCTGGGCGGCTGGGTGAGTAGTCGAAGAACAGGAGGTCGCCCGGCCTGGCGTCGTGGAGAGAGGCGACGGGCTGCCCCGCGGTCGCCTGCTGCGAGGAGACACGAGGCAGGTCGACGCCCTGGCTCTTGTAGACCAGCTGCGTAAACCCGGAGCAGTCGAGGCCCTTTGCGGGGTCCGTACCGCCCCACAGGTAGGGCACTCCCAGGTACTGCTCAGCCTTCGCCACGACGGCCCCGCCGGCTCCCGTGAGATCGAGCCCCATGCTGGAGATTGCCGGGGCTTCGGCGGCGGACGGGTCCGTCGTCCCCCCGGTCAGGCCGGCACTGGCAGCCACCGAGGCCCAGTCCGACGGCGCTCGCCCGGAGACCCGCACCGGTGCCTGAAACTGCGCCTGGATCGAAGCAATGCGTGCTTGAACCTGCGCGAGCCCGTCCATCGAGTTGCCCACTCCGCTCCGCCGGGGGCTGTGACGCCCCGTGCCACGTGGCTCTCGTCAACCGATCGATGCGCAGGTCAAACTCCGTCCTGCATCGTCGCGACTGGGCTCCTGCCGGCCACATCCACTAGGGCGGATAGTAGAAGTCGCTGGGGCGCGTCCGTGGGAGGCGCGCGACGCGGCGTTGCGGTCGGTTGTGGGCCGACATCTGCGCAGCCCCGGAGTCCCAGGGCTCAACAGGGGCAAACGCGTTGATCACACCTGCCATAGGTTCAGTTGCCCGGAAAACGACGGGGAACTCTTGTCGGCGTTGTCGTCGAATGCAGGTGAGGCACCCGGTGCCGAGTCGCCTGAGACCCGGTCGCTTCCACGCCTTGGTCGGCATGATGCGTTCCGTGGACACGTCTGGGGCCGCGGCCGAGCCCACGGCTCTCAGCCGTTACGACTACATGCTTTACAGCATCGGCGCGGTCGCGCAGACGCACGTGGCGATGGAGCTGACGCTGCGCGGGTTGTGGGGTTCGCTTGCGGCGCTCGGCTATGGGGGAGACACGCAACAGCCGCCACGGGGGCTCGCCAACCTGGTCAGGAGATGCGGGACAAGCATCCGCCGGCTTCCAGTTCCGGCCACGGTGAAGGAGGCAGCTGCCGGCGTCTTGGAGTTGGTGGTTGAGGCCACGCGCCTTCGGAATCGCGTAGTGCACGACTACTGGATCGACGTCGAGCCGGGTGAGCTCTCGAGCGGATGGGCGGGGTGGGTGCGCACCAACCCGGAACTGCCGTTGGACTCCATCCGCTCGGAGGCCAGTGATCAGTTGTACGTCGAGAGGTGCCGCTTGCAAGTCGGTCACTGCCTCGTGCTGATCAGTGACCTCACGCAGCTGCTCTGGCACTACGTACCTGTCGTGCAGGGCGGACATCCGGTGGACACCGTGGATGAGCTGCTCGACCGACTCCAACGACGGCTGTGACGCGAGCCGCAGTCAACGGCGGCTCCGGTTGCACGGCGGATTGCAGCTTCACGGCCCGCGCCCACCGGCAGCCTTCCGGCCGGGCACGGGTCGCCACCCTCAGAGGTCGGCCACTTCACCCGTGCGCAACTTGTCGCTAGGCGGCGATAGGTTCCGCGGTGGACGCGCCGGATGACCGACGGCACGTCCCGTCCCAGCGCGATGACAGCACGCTGGGGCTCGTCGGGCTCTCTGGGCAGTCAGTGGCGGCCCCGAGGGTCGTCCACACCCGGCGGCGGGTCTGGACGCCTCGCTCCGGCCTGTAGGTCGGAGCGAGGCCGCTCGTCGCCACCCGTCCAGGGCACCTGTCGGACCGAGCATCCACCGTCCAGGGCGTGAACGAACTCCACGGCGACGACACGGGGCAGGCCCCCGCGCAGCCAGCATCAAGCCCCAACCCGCAAGACGCCGGAACTTCTCAGGCGCCCGACGTGGGAGGGCAGCCTCCAGCGGCGCCTCGCCGTTCTCGGGCTCGAGGCCCGGCGGTCGCCCGCATGCGGAGAAACGCAACGGAACCGTTGCAGCTGACGCTCTTTCCACTGCACGCAGAATCGTCCCTGCCCCGTCATGAGCTGCACCGCTTGCAGCACGGCCGTTGCGCCCGATGCGGCAACGAGGTTCCGATCAGCGCACGGATCAAGTGGGACCGGCACCGCACACGGATTGCTGGCCTTGTGTGCCACGGATGCTCGCTTCGCTCGGACCCGCTGCTGAGCCCTAGCCCGGTGGAGCAGGCACCTCCACTCCTACGGCTGCGCCTATCCCTGGGACCCATCCCTGCCGGAGACCTCGCTGTCTCGGAGGCGGACAAGCAGGCGCTCGTCGAGCGTGACTGGAACCGCTTCCGGAACGCGGCTCAGGCCCTCTGGGTGTACCAGGGTGGCGCTTGTGCGCTGAACGACCCCGCGCTCAACCCGCACACCCCATATCGCGGACGCGCCATTCGCCTCGACCACGTGCACGACGCCGACGGGTTGGTGCGGGGGTTGCTCTGCCAGTCCTGCAACTGCATCGAGGGCAAAGGGGGAGGGGCGGGTCGGCGGGGACTGGTCCGCTTGATCAGGCGCTATCGGGCGCATCCGCCGGCCCAGTCGCTACCAGCCACTCGGGGTTTGACACACGCGTACATGACCTCTTGGGCGGGGGATGAGTACCGCCGCCTGATGGCACGTGCGGGAGCCAGAACCGACGCCGAGTTTTTCTGGAACAGCGATGCCTGACGAACGAACGACCGGCAGGTCTGCCGACGAGGCCCCCCTCACATCCGCGGCAACAAAGGGGATTCGGCGCAGCGCAGTCCTTTCGGGATGGGTCGCTTGCATGCGATCGGTGGATGTCGTGTGGGACGGCGAGCGTGACCGACGGCGCGGCTCGGCCAGGAGCGTTGAAGAAAATTCCTCTAGCCCGTCCAGTGACGGTCTAGACCTGCCGATCGCCACACGGCATACACCACAGCAGGCCACCAATGAAGTCGAACGAGGCAGTAGTGATGAGTAGGTCCTTGAGCCCCCGCGAGATCGCGGAAGCCAGTTTCGGTCACCGCACCAGCGATCGCCGACGAATGGCGTGCGCGCGCCTCAGTAACGTCAGCGGGGCCGAGGACGTCGGACACCAGTTGAGCCAGACCTACGCCTCATTGCCCGACTGGGCACGCGATCGCCTGCAGCGGATCGGCAAAGAGCTGGTCCTGGATCCGTCCACTCACGGAGCGTCGGTCTATCAGGGACCACACGGTGCGACCCTCACGACGCTGTGGGTGCAGCGGGACCGGCAGCCTGGCGACCAGGACGTCTTCGTCGCGGTGTTTCTCGCATCGGCGACCGTGACCGGCAAGGCGCGACGAGGGCGGCGCCGTGTGATCACGTACGGCGCTGACGCGCTCCCCGGAACGCTCCGGGACGCGCCCCTGAGTAGCGAGGAACGGCGTGCCGAGGTAGCTCCCTTCCGGCCGGAGGCCTTCCAGGAAACGGACACCGCCACGAGCAACTGGTTCACCGACGTGTTCAAGGCGTTGGTGACCCTGCACCAGCCTCACTATCTCCACCTTGCCTCGAGCCGACGGATGATCCGCGCCTTTCAGTTCATGGGCGAGATCCATCAGACGCTTGTCACGAGTGTCCATAGGGTCGTCGACAACAACCGGCGGGAGATCGACCCTCGTAGCCCCGAAGGCCAGCTGGAGTTGAATTTCCAAGGCCTGTTCTCCGCTCTGGACCGCGACAACCTGGTGCAAGCACAGGTGGGCGGAAAGTTCTCCCGGACGCGGGAGAACCACTTGGCGCTCACCTACACGGCCCTGCCCCCCGGCTGGCGGCGGGACCGGACATCTACTCGTCCGCATGTCGACTTGGCCGCAGCGCCCCTCGTGCGGTTACTCGTCCACGCCATCGGTCACGAGTCGAGGGACGTGCTACGCGAGGTACTTCACGCTTCGAGGCTCGTCTCGCCGAGGACCAGCCCGGTCAAGCAGTGGACCTGGGACCCAGCAGCCGTCGAGGCGCAGCTCCGTGCATTCGGTCTGACGCCTGCCCAGGCTCCACAGCCTCGCTACGTGACAGAGTCCGGCGAGCGCCTCTTCGCCGCTGCTCGAAGCCTTGACGTCCATCGGCTGCGCAGGTGGCTCATTGCCTGGCGAGAGTCCGTGTTCGAGTGGGAGATGACGCTGCCCGACAGCGCCCATGTATCCGTAGCCGGCATCCGCTATTGGCGAGAGGCCTCTGGCAAGACCGTGGCATCGATGCGAGTCGACCTTCCTCGACCGCCGGAGCCGTTCGCGTCAGACCAGGACTTCTCTCGAGCGCAGGCAGCACTCGACCATTGGACGGTAGAAGCCGAGAGCCGGGGGGTGGTCATCCGAGAGGCCCAGAGCCGGGGAACCCTTCCCTTCCTCGGATCCGTCGGCACCTATCGGGAGGGGCCATTCGAGTACCGGCTCATGTCTGGAAAAACTCGAGAGGCGGGCCAGCCGAAACACACCTATCAGTTGCGTCGACAAGCCGCGGCTGAAGGCTCATTGGTATGGCGCGACGGCACTCGAATCTTGGGGGATAAGTGCGCCACCGTCAGGGCCGACGAACTGCACCGGGCAGTGGCTGACGTCGTCAGCCAGGTCCTGACCCAGAATGTGTCTCCGCGGCGACAGGAGGACGAAGACTATGCAGTCCTGAGGCCCATCTTCCGGCGGCGAATGCCGACTCCGGACCCATTGGTGCGCGAGCAGACCGCTCTCGCTGCGGCAGAGCAGGCGAGAGACCTCGCATTCGACATGCTGAATCAGCCAGCCATTGGTGACCCTGTCGACTATCTCGCGCGCATCCGGGAACGGCTGACTTTGGCCGAAACAGAAATCGAGGCCGTACGAGCGCGTATATCCCTGATCGAGACGTCGCGCAGGGCATCTGCCGTGGACTCGAGCCTCGGCGGCGGCCTCGCCCGTCAGCATGGAGAACTCACCACGAGAGAGTTGGACGGCTTCTTGGCCGCCCTCGACCGGCTGCGCGGCCCCACGCTCGTCGATGCGCTGTACGCCGGCGGGCTGCAGGAGTTCCTCCGCGTGCGGGTCGAGCGGCGGGAGCTGCGGTGGGCCGACTTCAGCGTCGAAGTATCCATCCCTGCCGACGACGACCAAGTCATCGTCTTGACCGGCAGCGGAAGGGTGCGCGCACGTGGCACCGCCATGCCTGTGGCAGCGGAGGCCAGCGTCGCACTGCCACCAGCGCAGGCGCGGAGACGCTACAGCGACCTGAGCCGGGCCGATCTCGTCACTCAGATCATGGCCCACGGCTCCGACTTGGTCAGTTTGATGCCTCCCTTCGAAGGCCGCCAGACTC
>NZ_HG931175.1:161435-250911 GCF_000582785.1 Candidatus Blastococcus massiliensis AP3 | reverse complement strand
CAGACTCCAACGTCTACATGGGGACGAGCACCTCGCCTTGCCGCAGCCAAGCACCTCGCTTCCTTGGCCAGAACCCACGGCCTCTCGATGGGCGAGAGCGTCGCCGCTGTCGCCCTTCGCAACCCCATTACCGACGTGCGGCTCACCCTGTGGCGCGCCATCTACGGCGAAGAACCGCCGAACAGCCTGGATCTGCACTTCGCGGCCTACGTCGCTCGGGCATACCTCGGAGAGTGCGCGGCAACGGGATGGTCCGACGAACCGACTGCATCCGTTGGCCGGGGCAATAGCGGCGCCTGGGCGTACCACAACCGACCTCGGGCCGAGGTGATGCGCTTTTTGCGCGCGCAACCAGCCGGCACCGCCCGCTTGTCCGACGTCAAACGCATCGCCAACCAGGCGGGCGCCCCCGCCGGAACGATCAGTCACATGCTGCGAGGCGTGAACAAGAAGCCACCGCTTCTGACGCGCGTCGCTTGCCCTCTACCCGAGTGCCGCCCGAATTGCCGGACGCACGCCCGACTCGCGCTCCGGCCCTGTCCTCACACCGGCTGCCCTGGTCTCCTCGACACCCCGGCCCGCATCTTCGAGATCCCGGATGGCGTCCTCTGTTCCCTGTGCCGGAGGATGCCAAGCGCAGCAAGCCCCGTTTTCCCCGAGGAGTACCTCACCGCCGCCGAGGACTACTTGACGGCGCTCATGCGCTACGCCCCGGATGTGCTTGCCCAGCGAGTCGAGAACGGTAGGTCGGCGCCTGAGGCATGGATGAGCCGGGGCGAGCCTGCAGATGGCGAGGCCGGCGATGCGGCGGTGGCCTGACTTCCTGCAGCGCAGATGGAAAGGGCGCGGCTGGCACACGCCGTAGGCACCAGATCCTAAGGACGTCGCAGGGCCTGCGGGGCTCACGCCGCTGGCCTGGGGGTCGGCCTTTCACCTGCGGAAACAGCCCAGTTCGGTGATCGGCAGGGGAGCGCCTGATCACCCTTGATCGCCCTGGCTCATTGGGTCAAACGTTGGGTTAGAGCCGCTGCCCGGGCCTGCGCTCACCTGTAGGGGTGGCTCGGTCGGCGAGTCGGCCGGTGCACCACACAGAACTGTCGTAGGTCCGTGGCGTACTGGAGGCGTGCAGATGACGCCTCTCTGGCAGGTCGCTCAGGACTGCGGTGTCCACCGCAACGATGTACTCGCCGCGTGCAGCCGCCTCGGCATCCCGGCCACCCGCGTCGGCTCGCTCCTCCGACCAGACCAGGTCAAGCGACTGCGGGATCACTTCAAGCCAAGAGCCAGCAATAGCGGGCGGACTTCCGTCGGGCTTCCACCGCGACCGCAGGGCCTCGCACCCGTTCCTATCTCCGCTATGCGCCTGCGACCGAGGGATGCCGCCATGTACAACGTGTCCGAGATTTCTGACATCCCGCCGATCGACCGCGGCCCCTCCTGCGCCTGCTGTGCGATGAGGTTTGCGCGGGCGGCCGACGACAACGAGACGCTGCACTGCCCCCGGTGTCGGCTTCACTACCCGGTCGCCGGCGAAGCGCCCGAACGCGAGCTGACGCGGCTGCGCGACCACGACCATCGCCTACGCGGTGGTTACACCGTCGCCTGGAACTTCCAGAACCAGTTCCACGACCGCATGAAGAGCGCGTTGCACTCCCGGGACACGTGGAAGGCCGCTCTCGCCGAGGTGCTGTTGGAGCACGAGGCAGCAGCGGACGGGCGCTGCAAGCTGTGCCATGAGAAGGAGTTCCCGTGCTCCACTTGGCGCAAGCTGGAGCGAGTGAACCGACGCATCCATCGAGAAGTGGAAACCCTGTCGGCGCTCGACGACGATGAACTGAGCCGCGAGCTGTACGGCAACGACGACTACAGGTCGGCATAGACAGTCTTCCGCGAGTTGCCGGTACGAGTGGACAAGGGTGCCCCTGGGATGAGCCGCCAGGCCACTCCCAGGGGCACCCGGCTTGTGGACCTAGCCAGCGCGCGTCGACGGCGGCTTGATCTTCCTCGGGCCGTGCGTGCCCATGTGCGGCCGGGCCTGGCTGTCCTGCAGTGGCAGCCCCAGGCGGCGCGCCACCCGCTCCCGAGTGGGTAGCCCGCCCCACATGCCCCGCGGCTCGTCGTAGGCCAGGGCGTGGGCGAGGCAGGCCGCGCGTACCGGACGTGCCGCACAGACGGCCCTAGCGGCAGCGATCGGCCGAGCCGGTCGGCCGTCCATCCAGTCCTCGGGGTCTTGGTCCTTGCAGGCGGCACGGGCGGCCCAGGGCATCCGAGGAATCCACGGCTGCGGTCGCCGGCGCAGCCGTTGCAGCTCCTTGGTGACGGACTTCACGCGAGTACGGGAGGGAACGGCTTGGGGCGGGGTTGGGGCCGGTAGTCATCGGAGTTGTAGCGGTGCGGGAAGAGCTCGAGGTTGCGCCGATGGATTGCGTCGACTTCCGCTTGCAGCTCTGGGGTTAGCGGTGCCGGGGTCGTCGTCCGCTGCACCGCTTGCGCGTACCGGCGCCGCTCATCCTGAGTTGGCGCGCCAGGCGTGGCGAAAGTGATGGGCTGACCGTTCTCGTCGGTCACCTGTGAGCCGTTCGGGTACCTGCCTGCTGGCCTTCGTCGCATGCCGCCTGCCGTGGTCGGTACTGACCTGACCACAGTGCAGACCCTGGTTGCGAGTCTGGGCGAAACTCTTCGTCGTTATGCGACCGGTGTCTCTGAGCGGGCCGCTCAGCGACCTCGCGCAATAGGGCATCAGGAGTCGGTCAGCGCATGCCTCATCCAAACTGTCAGACGAGCGCGATGAAATGGGTCGACGTACAGGTGGGCACGCCCAGTTCGACGGCTTTTCTGGTGAGCCCCTTGTCTGCTGTGGCGATGATCCAGCGGTCCCCGAACAGCTGCTCGGCACTGACCGACATCTCGGTGAGGGCGGTCGCCAGCAGCATAACGTCGCCGTTGCCCTCGTTGCGGTACAGGTCGACTACCTTGTCCTCCGGTTTGATTGTTGCCAGCACAACCTTCACGCTGTCGAGCACCGTCGTTGTGATCGGGTAAGTGAGCGGTCTGAGTTTCTCAATGTCGGGCAGTCCTCGGGCTTCGTAGAAGATCTCCTCCGGGATCCGACACCGGTTGAGCATGAACGTGGACGCTTTCTGACTGGCCGTCATCATTGACAGGGTTACGTTATCCACCAGGTAGCGGTCGATCATTACAGCGTCGCCCTGTACTCGTTGAGGGACACGGCCTTGCGGTTCTGGAACAGCACCCTGACGATCTCCGAGGAAGGCAGCCGCTTGGCGTCCATTTGCTTCAGCAGCGATCGGGAGTACTCCGCGCTGTTGTACTTGCGCAGCGCGTTTACGGGCTTCGGCTGTCGCGCCTGCGTCTTCGGCCGATTCCGAAATTCCTCGCGCAGGATGGTCATGTAGCCGCGAGCCGTCACAGCGTCGATGAGGGCGAGTCGTCGCGCTCGCATCAGAAAGGCGCTGGGTGTGACGCAGTAGGTGGTCGCATGCGCCTTGACGTCGTCCAAGGAAGAGACGTGAAGGTCAGCCACTGACGTTGCGGGCATCAGCATCTCTTCGGCGATTTCATACTCACGGTTCTCGATCAGATCGTCGGATTGGTCGGAGTAGGCGACTGGCTTGAACTTGCTCCGAGCAAGGCACACAGTGAGCAGCGCTAGCGTGAGGAGTCGCCGGCCCGCGGGCTCCAAGCTGTCGCGGTGGGCGCCGTTGTTTACGAACAGGAATGGTACCTTCTTGTCCCGGATGCAAATGCCACTGAATTGCGCCCGCTTCGGAATAGGCTGCGGCATGTAATTTCTCATGCCCTGCGACACGAAGATGTTGTGTTCTTCGAGCCAGTCGACGAAATGATCAAAGGCGAGCTCTTTCGTCTTCACGCGCAGCAGGTAGGAGCGATCGACGCCGAGCTGGGCAACCAGCCAGTCGGCGTCATCCTTCACGGTCTGCCGGGACCGCCGCAGGGCGCCGACGATCACATTGTCAGGGAGGTCTGGATCGTGCCGCTTCAACATCTGCTGCTTGCGCAGCAAGTCCTTCACGATCAGTTCGATGTCGGCGAGAAGGACTGTGCCGCGTGAGTTGAGCGAGAAGGTGCCCTTGCTGACCCCACGTAGCAGGACTTCCTGCTTCCGCTTGAGCTGCGCTTCTACGACGTCTATCGGGGCGAAGAACAGCGTGTACGGAATCTCCGCCCTCCGCCCGAGACTCACCAGGTCCGTGAACGAGATGCGCGATGTCTTCAACGCCCTCAGGTATTCCTTCGCTTCTCGCTGCCAGGAGTCCTCGATCAGCGCCACGAAGGTCTTGCGCTCGATTGTGATCGTGGAGTGGCCACGAGAGACAGTGATAGTCACGGCAAGACCTTCTCGTATTTGCGCGATCGTTGTCACCTGCAAATCGCACACTGGACGCTGTTGCAGACCAGCGGGCAAGGGTCAGACAACTGCCCCCGGAAGCCGCCTTCAGGGCACAGTCGCCAGCCGAAACCAGCCCATCGACGTCGAGCCGAGCGACTACGTGGAGTTGACGTCCGTTCCGGGCGGGGCGTCGGGCTGTTTCCGCACCGCGCGGGCCAGGGTTGCAGCGTGGGCGAGGGAGGCGGGGTCGCCGGTGTGCTGCACCAGCCAGCGCGCGAATCTCAGATACGCCAGCCATCCCAGGAGGAGGCAGATCGGTCCGACGATCGTCGCGAGCATCGCGATAGATGGCACCCAAGCCTCCAGAAACACGCAGTTACCGTGCTTCTGGCATCCAGCCCCCTTTTGCCACCGTGGACTCTCGTCAACGGACACCGGTGGGTTCAGGGGAAGCGTCGCGCGTCTTTGCCGACGGGGGACCCTCCGGTGCGTGACCGAGGTTACACGCTCTGGCGCGCTCCGCGCGTGAGTTCGATGGCGGCGGAGTAGTCGGGCTCCTTGGCGACGTGGGCGTACACCGCGTCCGTGAAGGCGATGGAAGTGGTGACCCAGCCCCCGGGACACCGAGAACATGTCGTGCCCGTCTGCGAGCCACTGGCTGCCGCAGGTCGTGAAAGCGGACCCCGGTGTGCGGGTCGGTGGGCAGCCCGACGGCGGCGACCGCCGGTACGAAGACATGTTTTGTAGAAGCTGCCCGCGTTCCACAGCTCCTCGCCCGCGTAGTTCAGCGGGCCGCTGCGGCCTTGCGGGCCACAGCGGCGCATCGAGCTGGTCCCGTCGTGGGTGGGCGGCCAGGTGGAGGCCGAGGTCGTGTAGCAGCTCGTCGTCGAGGATCGGCACCCGTCGCCGGCTCCTGGCGCTCTTGGGGTCCTGAATGACCCACACGCCACCGGGATAGGTCCGTTCGGCCATGCGCTCGACGTGCACTTCGCGCCGGGCCATACGCAGGTCGCGCACCCGTAGTCCGGCGATCTCACTCCGCCGCAGTCCGACACCGGCGGCGAAGCGGACCAGCAGCCCGTAGACCGGCTCCGTCTCCGCGCACCTGGCGGCCGCGGCGGCGACCTGGGCGCGGCTCAGGAAGTGCCCTTCCCGCTTCTCGCGGCCGGTCGGTAGCCGCTTGGGTCGGTCCACGACCTCGCACGGGTTCGACTGGATCAGCCCGTGCTTTCGTGCGTAGTTCAGCGTCGCGGAGAGCGGGAAGGTTGCGTGCTTGACCGTGCCGGGCATCACCGGTCCCATCTCCACGACCCACCGCTCTACGTCCCGGCTCGTGATGCTGTCGAGGCGCCGGGCTCCGAATGTGGGCAGTACCCGTAGGCGTAGGCCGCGCTCGTAATTCTCCAGCGTGCGGGGTCGGACCCGCGTTGCCTGGACGGCGAGCCACTGCTCCTCGACCTCTCGGACGGTCACCTTGCCCACGTTGGGCGGCACGTAAGTGCCGGTCGCTTGGGCGTGCTCGACGCTGGCCCGGTACTGCCGGGCGGCGGCCTCCGTGGGGAAGGTCTTGTCGCGGACGCGGGCCTTGCCAGTCGCCGGGTCGACCTCGCGCCAGCGGGCCACGTAGACGGTTCCCTTGGCCCGGTGCGCCTTATAGACGCCCGGTGTGCGGGTCTTGATCAGCTCGGCCATCTCCAATGCCGAAATGGTGGTTTCGGCGCCACCCGTAGCAACGGTCTGATAAGGCGGACAGTTGAGCCCCCACAGGCCAACAACGCGACAAAGTGATGTGTCTTGTTGCCACCATCTGCGGAAGCTCTTGAACTACCGCAACTGGCGCGCGCCGGGTCATTCAGATCGCAGTCTTGCGGCGTATGCGACGCGAAGCCTTAGTGGCCCACGCGTCCAACGGCTGTCGGGGAGGACGGACGAATCTTTCGCGTGTAGTCGAACAGCCAACGAAGTCGGGTGCCGATAGCAGAACGGTCCATCTGCGTAGAACCATTGGAGTGACCATGTTGGACCTCGCCGAACTGGCAGAACGCCTGATCAAGACCCACGCCCTCGTGATGCTGCGACGCGGTGATGACGTCGCTTGGCGTGATGACGGCGATGATGATGACCGAATCGACGCAGGGGAGGCGTGGGCCCAGGCGAGCGGTCTCGAGCGACTGGACTTGCTTCGACTCCTCGAGTACGTCGCCGACATCACCGGCCATCTAGCGCACGTCGCTGGGTGTATCTCGAAGGCGGACCTGCTTACGGCGGTTTTGAGCGTCCCCGAGGAAAGGGGATGGGTTCCCGTGACCAGCAGGACGGCTCGACTGTCGGAGCCGCACGAATCGCTGCGTGCGGCAGTGTCAGCCATCTCTCGGCGCTCAACCGGCCAGCCACCAGTGCACTCGCCAATAGACGCCTCTGGGAAGGGGGACAGGCGCCTGCGGCTGGTTCCTAGCCAAGAGCCGCCCTTCTGACCTCCGGGTGCCCGGCCGACACGGCGGGGGCAGTCTTGCGAAACTGTCAGAGCCTCGCTGCACCGTCCGACCATGCCCGACTCCAAGCCAGCGGTCGTGCCGCCAGGAACCGTGCTGCTGTGGGACCTGGACAACCTCTCAACCGGGGCGGGTCAAATCCAGGACTTGGCCACCTTGATGGGGCGCTTCGGGGGGCCAGACACGGAGCGATTCGCAGCTGGCCACCAGGTGATCTGTCGTAGCCATGGGGCCCTCGCCCGCCAGGCAGGATTCGGGGTCAGATCCGCTGGCCGGCGACGCCAAGGCGCGGATCGGCTGTTGCTGCGGCTCGCAAGGGACCTTGCGACCCGAGGGGCGACGTACTTCTTCGTGGGGAGTAGCGACGGAGCCTTCGCGTCAATCGGCGACCTAGGTCATCTCGTCGTGATCACGATGGACGCTTCGCGAGTCAGCAGACGGCTGTCCGCCGCGGCCGACGCCATGCTGGAAGTCGCTAAGGACCCTTCGGGCTGGCGCGTCCATTACGTCCACCGGCTTCCGATCGCAGAGTGTTGAGCCGTCAAGGTCAGCAACTGCAGGCGTGGCGACTGATCGGCCCTGTTGCTTCCGACTCCACAACCAGCGCCACGTCGGCTGCTTCAATCGAGTAGCAGTCGCTCGTCGGCATCGGAAGCAACGTTTCCCCGCGGAGGGCGGCCAGCGTGCCAACTTCACGCCGGCGCTGCGCCTCGGGCAGTGCCATGACTCCAGCCACTTCCGACGGGCAGATACCCGCCGCCACCCAAAGGTCCAGGTGTGAGTGGGGTGCTGCGCCCGCCATCCAGAGCGCTCGCGCGAGTGAGAGCCTCCGGACGTCCGCGGACTGGAGCGTGATCGAGGCGCATTCGTCGAAGGCGCCAGGTGTCGTTGAGTCGTCGATGAGAGGCAGCCCAAGGATGAACGTGCCCTCGCCCGCGAGTTGATGAAGTGTCAGGCGCTCCGCGGTCCTGGCGTGGGTTCCGCGCACCTCAACGGTCGCCTTGACCGCCGTCTCCCACCAGAGGTCCGCGCCAGCGACGCTCTCCTCGACCGCCTCGTCGAAGTCGCCCTCGGCTTCGATTCCGAGATCGACCACCAGGCGCACATACACGCCGCAACCCGCGTCTGACCGATGCCTGCGTGCGAGCGGTTCCAGGACGTTCGCCGCCTCGATACGAAGCCCGCGGCTGGTCTCCCTGAACGTGACACGGCTGTCCGGTGCGCCGAAGGACTGGAGGCGGGTGGGGATCGAGAGGCTCACCCACCTCTCATCGGCTACTCCACGGTCTGACTGGACAGACCGCACCTACGCACTTCACCGCCGCTCGGGCGAGCGGGGGAGTAGCCCGCTTGTCACCTCGCTCAAGAACCCAGCGATCCGGTGTCACAACACCACCGGCCCCCTGACGGAGAACCGCTGCGACCGCGGCACTTAGCGGGCAACTCGGCCCTCGTCCAGCGCTCCTGTCGGTTCGGACGCCCAACCTGCCGATTGCTGGCGGGCGTCCGGACCGTCCGGACCGGAGAGGCCCCATGAACGAGAACGACATCCAGGTCCCAGTGGTCCGGGAACTGTCCCGCCAAAGTCGCCCATTGAAGCGTCGCAGCCACGCACGTCATCCACGGGACGCGGTACGACCTGCCGCGCTGGTTCGCCAGAGCCTCGAACGGCAACGCCCTGTGTGGCTGGCCGATACCGCCGTCATGCCGTCAGAGCGTGTCTGGCGCCTCCTGACTGAAGGGCCCTCCGACGGTGCGTCCTCGAAGCCTTGGGTCGACTTTCAGTCGGTGCTGACCGGGCTCGCCAACGCAGGCTGGGGGCGCGTTCATGTCGAGCGGGCTCTCAGGACATGGCAGACCGAAGGGACGCCTGGGCGGTGGTGGTCCGTGGATCGACGAGGGCGTCCCCGCGAGTTCGAGCGCGCTTGGCGGAAGGCGATGACTCAAGTTCGCCGATTCCCGTCCGACCCGGGACGAAGTCAGAACGTCGACCCCGGCCACGATGAGATGGTGCTCCGCCTGCTCGACGCGTTCCAGCACCGTGTCATTCACGACGGCTTTCTGCCTGTGGGCCACCGAATCCTCTCGGGAGGGAAGTCGGCAGCCGAAGAGCGCGTCACTCTGTTCGCCCTTCTAGCCCTAGCGCGCGAGCACGTTGCCGCGCTGCCCCTCACAACGGACGGCGATGGGCTCTACCTCGCTGCCGCTTCTCGTAGTCTCGCTCTCTTGGCCAACACATCTCAACCGCGGATCTCGCGTCGATTGCGTCAGATCTGCGGGCAAAGCGTCATTGCAGCATCGGGTGCCCATCGGACGCTCGTGGCGTTGGAACGGCAGGGCACGCGCGGGGATGCATCGACCTACGTGCTTCGCCCGGGCGGTCAGATCGTCACGTGTTCACAGGTCTCTTCCTTGCAGGAGAGATCTATGAACAAAGTCGCGGTCGTCCGACCGGTCGATGCTCCGGACATGGACGTGCCCCGCCATGACGCATTCGCTACCGACGTCCCGCCCGACTTCCCGTCTCGCCCTGGACGGCGCGGTCTGGGCTTCGAGGGCGCCTTGATCATGGCTACGCTCGCGTCGAATCCGGTCGGCCTGGACGTGACCACGTTGGCCGCGGTAACTGGTCTGAACGTGGACACGATGGAATCCACCGTCTCCAGATTGCTCGCCATTGGACGCAGCGAGCATGAGATGGCTCCCGTGCTCATCGAGAGGGAGGGCCGACAGATTGCGATGGCCGCCACGCAACCGGACACGCTGCTGGAGGACCTCGACGCCTGCGCTCGCGCAATAGGGGTGGCTGGAATCGCTCGCGCCAGGCGCCTGCAGATCGACGGGGAGCGCCGCGGCTTTCACGCGCCTACCGCGAGGGTCGGAAGGCCAGCCCGACCTGCTGAGGTCCACGTCGAGACCGTTGTGCCCGCGAGAACCCACGTCGCCAGCGTCGCTTGACTCCGCCGGTCCTCGCCGCGCTGACCGCCCGAGGGAACCGAGCACCCTCTCGCGAATGGGGATGCCTCTCGCCGCATGCCCCTGTCGCTCACGCAATAGGGGCGCCGTTTGCCGAGCGCGTCGGACGCTGCCTTGTCCGCCGAACGAGTGAATAAAAAGGTCTCGCGAATGGCCCAGTCCAGCAAATCGTCTGCCGATGCCACGCCCGTGACCGAGCCAATCATCATCGAAACTGGGGGACCAATCGTCTTCCGCGTTCCCTCGCCCAGCCCTGTAATGACTCCTGCCCTGGCCCGACTGCTCCTCAAGGTCGTTCTACCTGTCGGACCTGACCTGGATGATCAGGAGAAAGCAGAGGAGGACGCAGCGTGACAAGCCAGGATACGAATGACGAAGGCATCCGGTTCGTGTTCTACGGACGGGTGTCGACCGAGGACAGGCAGGACCCCGAGGTGAGCCGCGGGTGGCAACTCCAGTCCGCCATGCGGTTGATCCAGGGGCACGGCACGATCGTGCGCGAGTACTTCGACATCGGGCAGAGCCGCTCCGTCGTCTGGAAGCGCAGGCCCCAAGCCTCATCGTTGCTGGCCGACGTCGCGAACCCGAAGCGCGACTTCGACGCGATCGTCATCAGCGAGCCTCAGCGTGCCTTCTCGGGGCCGCAGTTCTCCAACATCTATCCCACGCTCCAGCACTACGGAGTAGACGTCTGGCTCCCCGAGGTCGGAGGGCGGTTCGACGCCAAGTCCGACGTTCATGATCTGCTGATGATGATCTTCGGCGGCCTGGGCGCTGCGGAACGCCGTGTCGTCCAGCGTCGCGTCATCGGCGCCATGGAGGCTGCGACGATCAACGCCGGCCGCTTCCTCGGTGGTCGCCCTCCATATGGGTACGTCATCGGCGATGCCGGCCCGCATCCGCATCCCGCCAAGGCCGCTGACGGGATCAGGGCGCATCGACTCGACGTCGATCCCGCGGCGGCGTCCGTCGTCCAGCGGATCTTCCAGATGCGGCTCGATGGCGCCGGCTTCCGGACGATTGCCAGCCGCCTCAACGCCGATGGCATCCCGTGCCCGTCAGCGCACGACCGCCGCCGGAATCCACACCGAAAGGCTGACGGTTGGCAGGCAGCCACCGTCCGGGCGATCCTCGAGAACGCCCGGTACACGGGCCACCAAGTCTGGGGCCGATTCCAACGCTTCGACAGGCTCGTAGACCCGACTGACGCGAGCGCGGGCACCCTCGTTCGCTTCAGGCGCAGCGAGCCGGAGCGGGTGGTCTCTAGCACCAACCCTTCGCACGAGGCGCTGATCTCGGTGGAGGACTTCGAGCGCGTACAGACGACTCTCAAGCGTTCGACCGCTTCGTCACGGTCAGCGCCTCGCTCCCCTCGAACGTCGAAGACGCCCTACCTCCTGCGGGGGCTCCTCCACTGCGGCATCTGTGGCCGGAAGATGGAGGGCAGCCGCACCCGTTCGACCGACATCTACTACCGCTGCCGTGTCAGGGACACCGTGCCCGGGGCTCCAGGTGAGCACCCCTCCAACGTGATGTTCCGAGAGGACTGGCTCATCCACGGACTCGACAACTGGCTCCGTGCCGTGTTCTCGCCGGAGAACGTCGAGGAGACGGTCGAGGCGATGATCAGCGCAACTGAGCCCTCCATGGCTGACGTCGCGCGGAGGGAGGCCGTCGATCGGCGCCTGAAGGAGGCGGAGAGCAAACTGTCGCGCTTCAAGGAGGCCCTGGCCGCGGGCGTAGACCCTCACCTCGCAGCAGCCTGGATCAACGATGCACAGAAGGAGGTCGTCGAGGCGCGGGCTGAGCAGACGACGCTGACGACCTCCGCGGCAGCAACTCTCACGCGCGAGGAGCTGCGCGCCATCGTCACCGACTTTAGCCTTCTGACGACCCGCCTGGGTCAGGTCGCCAGCACGGTCCGCGCTGAGATCTACGCGACCCTGGGCGTCCGGATCACCTACGACCCCTCAACCAGCTCCGTCGAGGCGGAGGTGAGCCCAACCCACCAGATGTTGGGCAAAACAAGTGTCCGAGGGGGGACTTGAACTCCTGTCCTCGGTTCAGCATCTAGGTACGTCACGATGCTCTGAACTGGGCTTTTGCCTTGCGTCAGAGACGCCCAGACGACCCAGGTTCGCATCCAGATACCCCTAAATCCACGGGCAGCAGTATCACGCGGAGTATCACGAGGCGATCCTTCGCGGACCCGACTTCCGATCGGTCGGCCAGCTCAGGTCAACGAGTACGCCATCCCACGCAGACGATGCGCTGTCAGCTGGGCGGCGACTTGTCGGTACGGGGCCGCTAGGCGTCCTCGTTGCGATCAGCTGGGTCGTTGTGGAGTGCGCGGCTAACGACTACCAGCAGTGGTGTCGTTCGGGCCTCCGACAGCGTCGTCGACTGCCACGCCGAGGACGGCCAGCAGGGGTAGGCGTGGGATCAGTAGTCGTCGACCCAACCGGACCACCGGCAGCTCGCCGTTCTCGATGGCCCGGGTAACCGTGCGGACGTCGACACCGAATACCGAGGCCGCCTGCGCGATCGTCACAACGGCGGAGCCGCTGGCCCTGAGGTCCTCAAGGTTCACCGCGGTCCCTCCCTACGAGCGATGACGTCGGGCTGGATCGGGAGCGCCTTAGGACCGCACCCGTCCGTGCCGGAGGCCCGACGGATGGTCGTCTTACAGCCGGCCCCGAGCAGGCACACCGCCTCCTCCGGCGTCAGCAGCAAGGGACCGGCGCCCAGCACGTCGCGGAGCAGTTGCGCATCGCCCATGTCGCTATCCTCCGGAACTGTCCCGCTCCGCTGCCACGGCCCGAACCGTGCTGGAGCGGGTGCTGCCTGCTGCCTGCTGCCTGCCGTCCAACGATCGCGAACGAGGCTCCAGAAGTTCTCTCGTTCCAGTGCACGGCAGCACCGCCCGCCCGCCGTCATCCGACAGGCCGGCGCCTCGGATCCGTCTTCTGCTACCGGAGGATCCCCCCGGAGAAGTACCGGAGGTCAGCCTTGAGTACGGGACATCGGCTACTGCCCGGGCGCGTCAGTAGTGGGGCGCCCTTACGGACGGCGCACCGAGCTCGACCGTGCGGTCCCGCCCGCATGACCCCCCGGCCAGCGGGCCGTCGCCGATGCAAGTAGGGCACTCACAGGGCGGCCGGAACGTGCAGACCAGCTGGGGCAGGCCGACGGCCAGGTGAGGGTCAATGGGTCGCGCCGCCGCCGGGAAAGGGCCACCGGTGGCGAGTCCTGCATCCCGCTGGACGACACAACCCGCGCCGTCGGCGCCGAGGCCGGCTGGCTGATGGACGACGTACCCCGGCCGGGAACCGGATCCACGTGCGCCGCACCGCCAACCTGGACACCGGCGGAACGATCCACGACATCACCGACCGGCTGCCCCCGGGGAATGCGCTCCGTCGGCCCCGATTGCCGGGGCCGACTACATCGCCGCAGCTCAGGTCCTTGCTGTCGTGACGTCCACCGTGACAGGCCGCATCCGTCGCTAGCTCGTCCTGCGGCACGGTCGGTGACGAGAGGTGGGCGTCGCTACTCACCGGTTCGCGGCCTCGGCTTGACGGAGTTCGGCTGGTCGTCGCAGCGAGGCACCCGCCGCCGGATGACCGGTTTAGCGGGGATAGCCTGCCGTGGCGCATCGGAGGAGGATCCATTGGAGCACCACGATCCATCGCCGGAGACGGCAACCACCCCCCGCTGGTTCTCGGCGGCGCTGGCCTCGCGCCCGGACCACGTGGACGTGGACGTGGACGGCTGCGCGATCCACCTCCGCTGCTGGGGGGACCCGGCGCTCCCGGGCCTGGTGCTGGTGCATGGCGGCGCCGCTCACTCCGGGTGGTGGGATCACGTAGCTCCCTTCTTCGCCGGCGAACAGCGGGTGGTGGCGCTCGATCTGAGCGGGCACGGCGACAGTGGTCACCGTGAGCACTACGACATGACTCTGTGGGCGACCGAGGTGATGGCTGCGGCGGCCGCCGGTGGGATCACCCGGCCACCTGTGGTGGTCGGCCACAGCATGGGCGGCTGGGCGGCGGCAACCACAGGTGTCCAGCACGGCGAGCGACTCGCCGGCGTCGTCATCATCGACTCGCCCTTGAACGACCAGCCCCCGGAGGAGAAGGGAATCCGCCACCGGATGCGGCCGCGGCGGGTCTACCCGACCCTGGAGGAGGCGGTGGCCCGCTTCACCACGCTGCCGCGCCAGGACGTGATGCTCCCCTTCATCGCCCGGCACATCGCGGAGCAATCACTCCGGCAGGTGGAGGGTGGCTGGACCTGGAAGTTCGACCCCGCGATGTTCGGCCAGCGCGCGTTGATGCGGGAACTGCTGCCCGCCCTACGCTGCCGGGCCGCACTCCTCCGGTCCGAGTTCGGGTTGGTCCCGCCGGCGATGGCGGTGCGGATGGAACAGTTGCTACCCGTGGGGGTTCCGGTGATCGAGCTGCCCGACGCGGGACATCACCCGATGCTCGACCAGCCGTTGCCGTTGGTCGCAGCCCTACGCACCCTTCTCACGTCCTGGACCGCAGCGGCCCGCTGAGATCGGCCGCCGCTCTCAGCGGCGCACCACCCGGAGCAGTGCTGCCGGGGCGAGGTGTCCGGTGCCCCTGGCCGATCGTCGGACTCCGCCTCCGTCCACCCTCTACCGGGTCCCCGTCGGCGAGGTCGGGGACTGGTTGTAGTGCCCATGAGGGTTGTTGACGGCGTCGGGGGCTGGACCAATGGGGAGACCTCCGAGCGAAGGTGTGGGTGCTGACGCCGCACCGATCTTGCGAAGGTCCCATGTCCCTTCTGCGTCCCTCATTGCCGAATGGACGGCGTACCGGGGCGGCAACGATCACGGGCGACGCTCACCGGGCCGGTCCGTACGCCGAACCGACGGCAGTTCGGCCAACGGGATGAGCGTGAGGCGTCGGTGGCCTCCCGGAACTCCTTCCCCGACTCGTGGCCCCTGCTGGACCGGCTGGTGGAGCGAAACGCGGTATGGCGACGCTGGGAGGGCTGCTCCTCCATCTCCGGAAGCGGCCCTCCCAGCTGTCGCTCAGTGAGCTCAGCGACGGGCGTCGGCGAGCTCGCGGTCAGGCGCCGGGGTGTGGCGTTCCAGGGTCGAGCCTTCGATGTCCACGTTCGGCAGCCCGCGGTCCAGCCAACGGGGCAGATACCAGGCGCTGCGACCCAGCAGTGTCATGACCGCAGGGACGAGCGCCATCCGGACGACGAAGGCGTCGACGAGGACGCCGAAGGCGAGGGCGAACCCGATGCTCTTGATGGTGGCGTCCGGGCCGAGGACGAATCCCGCGAACACCGACGCCATGATCAAGGCTGCGGCCGTCACGACCCGCGCGCCGTGACGGAAGCCGCCGATGACGGCCTCACGCGGCTCGGCGCCGTGCACGTGCTCCTCCCTCATCCGGCTGACCAGGAACACCTCGTAGTCCATCGCCAGGCCGAACAGCAGTCCGATGAGCAGGATGGGCAGGAAGCTCACGATCGGCCCTGTCGAGGCGACGCCGAGCAGTTCGGCCAGCCAGCCCCACTGGAACACGGCGACGAGGGCACCGAAGGTGGCCGCAACGCTCAGGAGGAAGCCGAGCGTTGCCTTGAGCGGCACCAGGATGGAGCGGAATGCCACCATCAGCAGCAGCATCGCCAGGCCGACGACCACCGCGAGGAACAGCGGGAGTGCATCGGCCAGCTTCTCGGAGATGTCGATGCCGAGCGCGGTGTTGCCCGTGACGGCGAGCTCGGAGCCGGTCTGCTCCCTCAGGCCGGGACGGAGGTCGCGGATGTCGCCGACCAGATCCTCGGTCGCGGCCGCGGACGGCCCCTCGCTCGGGATGACAGTGATGGTTGCCGTATCGCCGGCCGGGTTCGGCCGCGGCGGTGCCGTGGTCGCCACGCCGTCGAGCGCGGCGATCGCCTCAGCAGTGGCGACGAAGGCAGTGTCCGGCGCCTCGGCGTCCGTAGCGTCCACGACCACGGTGAGCGGACCGTTGAAGCCGGGCCCGAAGCCCTCGGCCAGCAGGTCGTAGGCCTGCCGCTGAGTGGCCTCCTCCGACAGGTCCCCGTCGGTGGGCAGCCCCAACCGCAGGTCCAGGGCCGGCAAGGCGATGACCCCGAGGCCGATGACGGCAGCGAGGACGACGGGTACCGGTCGGCGGGTGACGAAGCGCGCCCACCGCGTGCCCCAGGACTCCGTCGTGGCCAGTGCTGCCTGACGGCGCCGCAGACCAGGCACCGGCCAGCGGCTGAACCGATCGCCGGCGAAGCCCAGCATGGCCGGCACCAGGGTCAGCGCGACCAGGACCGCCACGCCGACCATGCCGGCCGCCACGAGACCCATCGTGGTCAGGAACGGGATGCCGATGACGGCCAGCCCGGCCAGGGCGATCATGACGGTCAGCCCGGCGAAGACGACCGCACTGCCGGCGGTGCCGACCGCTCGCCCCGCCGCCTCGCGGGCCGGCGTGCCCGTCGCCAGCAGCTCCTTGTGCCGGATGATGATGAAGAGCGCGTAGTCGATCCCGACCGCAAGCCCGATCATCAGACCGAGGGTCGGTGTGGCGCTGTCCAAGTCGACGACGGCCGAGAGGGCTTGGACCGCGGCCATGCCGGTGGCCACGCCGATCAGGGCGGTCAGGAGCGGCAGGCCCGCGGCGAGCAGCGTGCCGAAGGTGATCGCGAGGACGACGAGGGCGACGACGACCCCGGCCGCCTCGGCGATGCCCTGCTCGGGTGCGGCCTGGGTGGCCTCGCCGCCGAACTCCACCTGGAGCCCGGCGCCCCGGGCGCCCTCTCCCACGTCGAGAAGGTCGGCTCGCGCCTCGTCGGTGATGTTGTTGGGCTGCACCTCGTAGACGACCGTGGCGTAGGCGGTGGTCTGGTCCGCCGAGACGCCGCGGTCCTGGAAGGGGTCGCTGACCTCGGTCACCTGCTTCGCCTCCGCCGCGGCGGCGAGCGTCTCCTGGATGGCGGCGCCGATCTCCGGATCGCTCACCGTCCGACCTTCGGGAGCGCGGAAGACGATGCGGGCGGTGGCGCCACCCGCCGCGCCGTCGGGGAAGCGCTCCTGCAGCGTCTCCAACGCGGTGACCGACTCGACGCCGGGGATGGAGAGCTGAGCGTCGGCATCCTTTCCGACAGCGCCGGCCAGGCTGCCGAGCGCGACCAGGGCGAGCACCCAGGCCATGAGGACTGTCTTGCGACGGTGGAAGGCCCAGCGTCCGAGACGGTGGAGGAAGACGGCCACGTGTGGTGCTCCGGAGGTCAGGGGGGGCGGTGAGGGGGACCGGCATCGGTGACTAGCTAATCGGCTAGAGGCTACTAGCCATGCGGCTAGTAGCGCCGTGGGCCGTGGGGCACACGGGCTGATGGCTACCCTGACGTGGTGACCAGCCCGCAGCTCGCGACGTCGGCAGCAGGTAGCCCGACATCGGCTCCCCGCACTCCTGGGGCGCAGCGCGTGCTGGAGGCCGCCCTCGACCTGTTCGCCGCCCAGGGGTTCGACGGCACCTCGTTGCAGGAGATCGCGGATCGGCTCGGCGTGACGAAGGCGGCCGTGTACTACCACTTCCGGACCAAGGACGAATTGCTCCTCGCACTGGTCAGGCCGGCACTGGACGAGTTGATCCGACTGGTCGAGGCCAACAGCTCGAGGGAGAGCCGGCACCGGAGCCGGGGTATCGAGGTGGCCGGCTACGTCGACTACCTGCTGCGGCACCGTCGGCTGGCCGGGTACCTCGTCCGCGACGCCGCCGCCATGTCCAGACCTGCCGTCCTGGAACTCACGACGCGGCTCCGGGGCAAGGTGGAGTCGATGCTCCTGGGGGACGGGGCAGATGATCTGGGCGCGGTGTGGGGAGGCGCGACGCTGCAGGCGCTCACCGGGGCCTTGCTCGCCGCGCCGGCCGACGTCACCGAGGACTGGCTCCGCGAAGAGCTCACCGAGATCACCGCGCAGATGCTCGCCGGCTACCGCAAGGCAGTCCGTCGCCGGGGAGCCATGCTCTCCGTCGGGTGAGCCGGACCGCGGAACAGCCCACGTGCGGGGTCACCCGCTGAGTCCGCCCGCCTCGTGTCCGCACTCCATGCCGTGAGATGTGACGGGTGGCGAACCACCGCGCCTTCCAGGAGTCAGGACTGACAAAGGTCGGTATGACCCCCTCGGGCGACTAGGATCCCCTTCTTCCGTACGGGCGCCGTGGCCCCCGGGGACCGCGGCGCCACCGGTTGATCGGCGGCGACATGGACGGTGTCTCGTTCTCGGCCTGGCAAGCGCTGGATGCAGCGCTCTGGCGTCTGCTGGAGGAGACCCTGTCCGTCTTCACCTGGACGGCGGCAGCCGCATCATGTCTGGGGGCCGCGGCCTTGTCCTGCTACGGCATCTACGCCGCCGCCGGACACCTGCTCGGCCGTCGCCTCGGGCCGACCGAGCTCGTCGACAGCTTGCCTCCATCGGGAGTCGACGATCAGGTCGTGCACCGTGAGGCGGTGCGGGGTATTGCTGCCTTGGAGTCCTGGCTCGCCCAGGCGTCACCGGGATCGGTGGGCGACGACGATGCCTGATCGCGGCCGGGGAGGCTGCGGCGGACCAGCTCTGTGCGGCTGGACGCCGTACAGCAGCCGAGTATGGTTGGGACATGCAACCGGATCAGGGTGGGGTTGCCCTCGAGTCGCTGGAGCGCATTGAACAGGCGCTGACCCACCTCGTCCACCGAGCACAGCGCGTCCGGCTTCATACCGATGGGCCCGTACAGCTGCTGGACCGGAGCGCGTACACGATCCTCGGCCTCCTGAACGACGCGGGACCCATGCGCAACGGGGCGTTGGCGGCCCGCCTGCACCTCGACGCCTCGACGGTGAGCCGGCACGTGGCCGCCCTGCAGCAGGCCGGGCTTACCACGCGGGAGGCGGATCCGGACGACGGACGGGCCTGCCGGCTGCGACTGACGTCCGCCGGGCAGAGTGCAGTCGCGGAGACACGCCAGCTCCGCCGGAATGCCGTCCGCGAGCTGGTCGGCTCCTGGCCGACCGACGAACAGGACATGTTCGCGGCGCTGCTGGAACGGTTGAACGCGGATCTCGACGGCCTGGCCAGCGACGCAGCGCCTGGCGGACAGCCTGCCGACACGACTCGTGCGGAAGAGGTCGTGCGCGCGTGAGTTCTCCTGCTCCCCGTAACCCGCCTCCGGACTCCGCCGGCGGCGAGGGTCTGCCGCCGCTGGGGCACCGGCAGATCGTGACAGTGCTGGTCGGCCTCATGCTGGGCATGCTCGTCGCGGCGCTGTCGCAGACGATCGTGGCGACGGCGTTGCCGACCATCGTGGGGGAGCTCGGTGGGCAGGAACAGCTCGCCTGGGTGGTGTCGGCGACGCTGCTGACTTCGACTGCATCCACGCCGATCTGGGGCAAGTTGTCCGACCTCTACGGGCGGAAGATCATGTTCCAGTCCGCCATCGGGATCTTCCTGCTCGCCTCTCTCGCCTGTGGCTTCGCCCAGGACATGGCCCAGTTGATTGCATTCCGCGCGGTCCAGGGCATCGGCGCCGGTGGGCTGATGGCGTTGTCGCAGGCGATCCTCGGCGACATCGTCAGTCCGCGGGAGCGTGGTCGCTACCAGGGCTACATCGGATCGGTGTTCGGCATTGCCACCGTTGCGGGGCCCTTGCTCGGCGGGTTCCTCGTCGAGCACCTGTCCTGGCGATGGACCTTCTGGGTAGGCATCCCGATCGGCGTGGCCGCCCTGCTGGTCACCGAGCGGGTGCTGCGACTGCCGTTCCCGCGCAGCAAGCGCTCGATCGACTGGCTGGGCGCGTTCTTCATCGTGGGCTCGGTCAGCGCTCTGCTGCTGGTGCTGTCGCTGGGCGGCAAGGAGTTCGCCTGGAACTCCGCGTGGACCTACGCGCTCGCCGCCGCGGCGGCCGTCCTGCTGGCCCTCGCCGTGTGGCAGGAGCGTCGCGCTCGCGAGCCGATCATGCCGCCGCACCTGTTCGCGAACCACACGTTCGTCATCACAAGTCTGGCGGGCTTCGTCGTCGGCGTCGCCATGTTCGGGGCGATCGTCTTCCTGCCGCAGTATCTGCAGATCGTCAAGGGGCAGTCGCCGACCGCCTCCGGGCTGCTCACGCTCCCCTTGATGGTGGGCCTGCTCGGCGCCTCGATCGGGTCCGGGCGAGCCATCACCGCCACCGGCCGGTACAAGATGTTCCCGGTCGTCGGCCTGCTGCTGGCCGCCGCCGGGCTGGGACTCATGAGCCGGCTGGCCGCCGACACCTCGCTGGTCGTGGCCGGGGGGTACATGTTCGTCACCGGTGCCGGGATCGGGCTGGTCATGCAGGTCCTCGTTCTTGCCACCCAGAACGCCGTGGAGCGGAAAGATCTCGGCGTCGCGACCTCTGGTGCCACGTTCTTCCGCTCGCTCGGTGGCGCGCTGGGGGTGGCCGTGTTCGGCGCCCTGCTCACGCATCGCCTCGCCGACACCATCCCGTCCCGGCTCGCCGAGGCCGGCGTCCCGGCCGACAGGCTCGGGGGAGGGGCTCCGACGCTCGGCAGCCCTGAAGAGATCGGCGCGCTGCCCGAGCCGGTGTACACCGCGGTCATCACAGGCTTCGCCGATGCGCTGCAGACCACCTTCCTCGCCGCCGTCCCGTTCGCCTTGGTCGGTTTTCTCGTTCTGCTGTTCCTGCGGGAGACCCCGCTGCGCCGTCACCCGCAGGAGCAGACAAGCGGTGAAGACCTCGCCGAGGCCTTCGAGACGGCGGTCGTTCCGGACTCCGATCTCCGGCGCGGAACCGACGACGTCGCTCGCCCTCCTCATTCCGACACTCACGGCACGGCAGGCACGCAACCACCGAAGGCCCGGCCGTAGCGTTGTACGCCCGCGGCGGCCGCGACACGACCGCCTCCGCCGACCTCCGAAACGCGGAGGCCCGAGGGGTCATTCGGGTCGCAACCCCACCCGGTCGCGTGGGACAGCGGGGGCCGAAACCCTTCCTATTGCGGCGCCACGGGGCGACGATGGTTGCTGCGTGCAACGCCGGGAGAAGCGCCGACCGGCGGTGCTGTCTCACCCCCTGACGGCGCTGGACCCCTACGGAGTGGGGTGCGCGGTGGACTGCTATCTCAGAGGCACCCTGTATCTCCAGGCCGCTGCGATGTGGCTTCGGGCCGTGGCGCGGTTCCTGCTGTGGTGCCTCATGACTGGCGGCCTGGCCATGGGCACGTCGTGGGCAGGGCGTCCGGCGGTACTGACCAACTGGCTGGCGGCCGGGCCCCCGACCTGGCAGGGGCCGTGTCGCCGACAGGTCATGATCGCGCTGGAGGCGGCGCGGGGGTTCGCCGAGCTGGAGTCCTGGATGCGGGCCGGCTGTCCGCCACGGGCTGTTCGGCCGGAGCGGGACCGCACAGGGCCGCCGAAGACCTCTGACTGAGCGGCCTCAGGGAAAGGCTCAGTCCTGGGGTCGGTGCAGCCCTGGAGGGCCCGGCGCGTCGCTTCTCGACCCTCCGATGCGACACCGGGGTTCGATGCGCAGCTCAGCCCGCGCCGCCGTCACTCCGGCCCGGCCGCAGGCCGGGACGTGTCACCGCTCGTGGACGGCCGGGTTTCCCCCTCCCTCCAGCGGCCGGGGCTGACTCCCTTCCACCGCCGGAAGGCATGGACGAAGGTGGAGGCATCCGTGTAGCCGAGGCGTCGAGCGACCTGCTCGACGTTCAGACCGGCGGTCACGAGCAACTCCTCCGCCAGGTGTTCACGTGTCTGCTCCACGATCGCGCGGAACGTGGTTGCCTCGTCGCGGAGCATCCGGCGCAAGGTCCGCACGCTGACGTGCATCTCCGCGGCGACCTCCTCCTGTCCGAGGATCCGGCCCCCGGTGTGCACCAGGAGGTCACGCACCCGCCCGCTCGTCCCTCGCCGTGAGTGGCGGCGCTGGAGGAGGTCCCGGCACTGGGCCTCGCAGAGTGCGGCGGTCAGGGGGGCTGCCTGCGGCAACGGCTGGTCGAGGAGGGCAGCGTCGAAGACCAGGACCGACCGTGCGGCGCCGAACCGCGGCGGCACTCCGAACGCGGTCTCGTACGGCGTCGGATCGGCGGGCTGCGGCAGTCGCAGCGCCACGCGCAGCGGCACGACAGGGCGCCCCAGTGTCTCCCGCCACAGCTGCAGGGCCGCCGAGCTGTCGCGGAGCAGGACGAAGCGCCGGACGTGTTCCGGGACGTCCAGGTCGTCGAAGAACAGCCGGACCTCGCCGTCGTCCTCCCGGGCGCTGACGCGCGTCAGCGCGTACGTGAGGTCCACGAATCGCATCGCGACCTCGGTCCCCTCGCGGAGGGTGCGGCTCGAGAGCAGGGCGAAGCCCCAGATGCCGTAGCTCGCCAGCCGGTATCGCGCTCCGGCGGTCAGGCCTGCGTCCTCGGGCAGCGAGCCGGCGATGGCAGCGATTGCACGCATCTCCTGCTCGCCGGTGATCTCGGCAGCCGGGTCCTCGAGGGCTTCTTCCGGTATCCCCCCGCCGGCCAGCACGTCACGGCGGGGGAGGCCGTGCTCCACGGCCAGCCCACACAGAAGTGCCACGCTGCCCGTGCCGCGGACGGGCGCGTCGAAGGGGTGTTGGGGGTTGGCCGGAATACTCAACTCACGGCCGATTGTGGCATGGCTCACCTCCGCCTCGCACGGCTAGCTTCCGTCGTGACCGACATCACCAGGCAGATGGGCAATGAAGCATGACCTTGACGGCAGAAGCAGCAACCGGCACCGCGGCGGAGACCCAGCACGTCGACGTGCTCGTGGTCGGGGCGGGGATCTCCGGGATCGGCGCCGCCTATCACCTGAAGCAGCAGTTCCCGGACAAGAGCTTCGTCATCCTCGACGCGCTGGACGCCCGAGGCGGCACCTGGTGGACCCACCGCTACCCCGGCGTCCGGTCCGACAGCGACCTGTTCACCTTCGGGTACAAGTTCAAGCCCTGGCGGGGGGCGTCGATCGCCACCTCGGACGAGATCCTGTCCTACCTGGACGAGGTCATCCAGGAGAACGACCTGGGCGACCGGATCCGCTACCGGCACCGGGTGAGCGCGGCCAGCTGGTCCTCGGAGGAGAAGCGCTGGACTGTGCAGGTGACCCGTGAGGACACCGGCGAGTCGCTGCGGTTCACCACCGACTTCCTCTGGATGTGCCAGGGCTACTACGACCACTCCCGGCCCCACCAGCCGCAGTGGGAGGGGCTGGACCGGTTCCGCGGTCATGTCGTGCACCCGCAGCAGTGGCCCGCGGACCTCGACTACGCCGGCAAGCGCGTCGTCGTCATCGGATCCGGAGCCACCGCGGCCACCCTCGTGCCGGCCATGGCGCAGGAGGCGGCGCACGTGACGATGCTGCAGCGCTCGCCGACGTTCTTCTTCGCCCGCCCCAGGACCCACGAGCTGGCGAACACACTCCGCGCCCTGGACGTCCCTGACGAGTGGACCCACGAGATCCTCCGGCGCGCGTACATCGCCGAGGGGGACGAGATCACCCGGATGTCCAAGGAGGCGCCCGACGAACTGCGGGCCTTCATCATCGAATCGATGCGTCCGCTGCTACCCGAAGGCTTCGACATCGACAAGCACTTCAACCCCACCTACCGGCCGTGGCAGCAGCGGCTCGCCCTACTCCCGGACGGCGACCTGTTCACCGCCATCCGGGAGGGCAAGGCATCGGTGGTCACCGACACCATCGAGACGTTCACCGCGACCGGGATCCGCACGTCCTCGGGTGAGGAGATCGAGGCCGACGTCGTCGTCACCGCCACCGGATTCGACCTGAGCCTGTTCGGGGGAGTTGCCTTCACAGTCGACGGAGAGCCGGTCGACTTCACCGAGCGGGTCACGTGGCGCGGCATGATGATCAGCGGCGTTCCCAACATGGCCTACGTGTTCGGGTACTTCCGCGCCAGCTGGACCCTGCGTGCCGACCTGGTCAGCGAGTTCGTCTGCCGGTTGCTCGCTCACATGGAGGAGCGGGGTGTGGCGACCGTCGTCCCCACGCTGCGCCGGGAGGACGACGGTATGCAGCTGCGGCCCTGGGGCGACCCGGAGAACTTCAACGCCGGCTACGTCATGCGCACCATGCACCTGATGTTCAAGCAGGGGGACCAGGAGCCCTGGGTCCACCTGCGCGAGTACGCCGAGGAGCGCGACTCGTTGCCTGCGCTCGACCTCGACGACAGCTCGCTGGTGTACGGCTGACCGGCCGTCGCGCCGCACCGCTTCCGGAGTCCCTTCCCGCACGTCCCCAGCCGTCCCCCACAAGGAGAACCCTGTGCCGGTTGACCCGCACATCGCCGCCGTCCTCAGCATGATCGACCAGGCAGGCATGCCGCCCATGTACGAGGGGAGCGCCGAGGCCGGGCGCGCCCAGTACCTCGCGCTCACCCACGGCTCCCGGGCGCCCGAACACGTCGTCCAGGTCGGGAGCAGTGAGGACCGGACGGTGCCCGGTGCCGAGGGTGACCTCGAGGCGCGCGTCTACCGCCCGGAAGGCGAGGGCCCTTTCCCCACGGTGATCTTCTTCCACGGCGGAGGCTGGGTCATCGGCGATCTCGACACCCACGACAACATGGCGCGCAACGTCTGCAAGGGCAGCAACGCCGTCGTGGTGGCCGTGGACTACCGGCTGGCCCCGGAGCACCCGTTCCCGGCCGCAGCGGACGACGCGGTGGCCTCCGCCCGCTGGATCGCCGGGCACCTCGACGAGTTCGGCGGGGACCAGCGGCTGGGCCTCGCCGGGGACAGCGCCGGCGGCAACCTCGCCGCGGTCGTGGCGCAGGTACTGCACGCCGACGGGACGCCGCTGGCCGGCCAGTTCCTGATCTACCCGGCCGTGGACGCGGAGGGGGAGTACCCCTCCCGCGTGGAGAACGCCAAGGGCTACTTCCTCGAGAAGGACACCATGGACTGGTTCTACGGCCACTACGCAGGCGCCTGGGACGACGCCAAGGACGCCCGACTGTCGCCGCTGCACGGCGCCGACCTGTCGGGGCTGCCTCCTGCGGTCGTCGTGACGGCGGAGTTCGACCCGCTCCGGGACGAGGGCGAGGCCTACGGCGAGGCGCTGCGTGCCGCGGGCGTCGCCGCGGACGTCCGTCGCTACGACGGCATGATCCACGGGTTCTTCGACATGGGCGCCATCTCGCCGGCAGCGCAGAGCGCGATCGACGAGAGCAGCGCCCGGTTCGGCGAGCTGCTGCGCGGCTGAGGGGTCCGGGCAGCCGACCCGCCACGGGGGGGCCGGCTGCCCGGCGCTCGAGCCGTGGGTGCGACGAACCGCGGGTCGGTCACGCGGGGGACGTGTCCACCGGCGGGACGAATTCCCGGGCCACGACGCGGAGATCGTTGTGCTCTCTCGCCGCTGGAGAGCACAACCACCGGATGGCCGGGCCCATCACCGCAGGCTCCAGCAGGCCGCCCCGGGCCTCATCCGGCAGGTCGTCGGGGATCATGCCGGTGACCGTGGCGCCACCGGGCAGCAGCAGGTGGACGTGGACGCCCGTGCCGGCAAGGTCGGCGGCCATGACGCGGGACATCGCGTCGGTGGCGGCCCTGGACGGGCCGTAGGGCACGAACCCTCGGCGACGCATCGTCTCCTCGTTGATGCTGACGTTGACCACGGTGCCGTGTCCCGCCGCGACCATGTCGGGTACGACCGCGCGGGCCACCAGGAAGTAGCCGGTGACGTTGGTGGCAATGAGGTCGGCGAAGCCCGCCGGGGCGACCTCGTAGAACCGTCGCGGCTCGGTCAGGAACCGCGGATTGACAGTCCGCATGCCGATGCCGGCGTTGTTCACCAGGACGTCGATGCCACCCAGGGCAGCGCGCGCCGCCGCCACGCCATCGGCGACGGAGGCCTCGTCCCGCACGTCCATCGCAATTCCGGTCGCCGATCCGGGCCCGGCGGCAGTCTCCTGCTCGGCGACCCGGCGCGCGCGGTCGGCGTCCCGGCCGGTCAGGACCACTGAGGCCCCATCGGCCACCAGAGCCCGCACCATGCCCAGCCCCAGCCCGCTGGTGCCGCCGGTCAGCAGCACCCGCACGCCGCTGACATCGGTCTCCCGCGCTTGGCTCTCGATCGCCTGATCGGGCATCCGATCCTCCACCGCCGGGTTCCGCGTCCCCCAGAACCCTGCCATGACGCCGGGGCCCTCGCCGGGCGATGACGGACGGGCGATCAGGTCGAGGACGCAGCGGGTGGCCGTCCCGGGAGACGCAGGTGCAGGACCAGGACGAGCGCGCTGACGGCGAACAGGCACCAGGCCAGTCGGTGCAGGTTCCCGGTGTCGATCTGGTCGCCGAACAGCAGTCCCAGCAGGCTGGCCGAGAGGATGGTCCCCGAGGTAGCGCGAGGTCTGGAAGAGGCCGGCTGCCGCCCCGACCTCGTCAGGCGGGACCGTGTCGTACAACGCCGTCTGCAGCCCCAGGTTGGTGGATCCGACGCTCACGCCGATCACCGCGAGCAGCCCCGCCGTCGCCGCGTTCGACAGCTCCACGAGGGCACCAGGCCCCAGCGCACCGCCCGGAGCTCGCGGTGCACGCCGCGGGTCAGCGCGCCCTCGGCGTCGCGCTCCTTCTTCCAGCGGACGACGTGCACGTCCTTGGTCGGGGCGACGTTGTAGTCGGCCGGCACCGGGGACTGCCCGCCGGCCGGTACGGCCTCGAACTCCAGCGCCAGGTCCTCGGGTTTGCGGCTGGCGGCGTAGCAACCGCACATGGGCGCCTCCTGGCACAGGTTCGGCTGACCTCTCGCCCTGTAGGTGCGCCCGCTGACAGCGGGCCGCCCCGTGACAGCCGGGCACTCGTGGGGTAGGCCTAGGCGGAACAAGCCCCCCAGAGACGAGGATCACCGCGTGACCGCTACGCAGAACGCCCCCACCACCGCCAGCGACAGCGCCGAGCGGCGCTACGCGACCGTCAACCCGTTCACCGGCGAGACGGAGAAGGAGTACCCCTTCACCGAGACGTCGGAGATCGACGGCATCATCGGCCAGGCGCACACCGCGTACCTGGAGTGGCGCGACCGCTCGGTCGAGGAGCGCGCGGCCGTTGTCCAGAAGGCCGCCGAGCTGCTCGACGAGCGCGTCATGGACTTCGCCGCCCTCATCACCAAGGAGATGGGCAAGCGCCGGGACGAGGCCGTCGGCGAGCTCTTCCTCTGCTCGATGATCCTGAAGTACTACGCCGGCAACGGCCCGAAGTTCCTCGAGCCGACCTCGATCGAGCCGATGATGGGCGGCGGAGAGGCCGTCATCGAGACGCGCCCCGTCGGCGTGCTCCTGGCCATCGAGCCGTGGAACTTCCCCTTCTACCAGGTCGTCCGCGTCGCCGGCCCGAACCTGGTGCTGGGCAACACCGTCATCCTCAAGCACTCGGAGATCACCCCGCAGTGCGCCGTGGCGATCGAGCAGCTGTTCCGTGACGCCGGCGCCCCCGAGGGCGCGCTCATCAACACCTTCCTCAAGATCGAGGACGTCGAGCAGGTCATCGCCGACCCCCGCATCCAGGGCGTGACGCTGACCGGCAGCGAGCGGGCCGGCTCGTCGGTCGCCGCCCTGGCCGGCAAGCACCTCAAGAAGTCCGTGCTGGAGCTCGGCGGCAGCGACCCGTTCATCGTCCTCGACGGTGAGAACCTGGAGGCGACCGTCAAGGCGGCCACCGCCGGGCGCATGGGTAACACCGGGCAGGCCTGCACCGCCTCCAAGCGGCTGATCGTCACCGAGGACGCCTACGAGCCCTTCGTCGAGGGCCTGAAGCAGGCATTCGGCATCTTCGCCCCCGGCGACCCGGCCGACCCGGCGACGTCGCTCGCGCCACTGTCGAGCGAGAAGGCGGCCGCGGACCTGCAGGCGCAGATCCAGGACGCCATCGACAAGGGCGCCACCGTCGTCGCGGGCGGCCAGCGCCCCGATCACGCCGGCGCGTTCGTGTCGGCGACGATCCTCACCGACGTCACTCCCGACATGCGGGCCTACCGCGAGGAGCTCTTCGGTCCCGCGGCCGTCGTCTACAAGGTGAAGAACGCCGACGAGGCGGTCGCGCTGGCCAACGACAGCGACTTCGGCCTGGGTGCAACCGTCATGGGCAGCAACCCCGAGGAGGCGCGGTCGGTGGCCGAGCGGCTGGAGGCAGGCATGGTCTGGATCAACCAGCCCACCGGCTCCTCCCCGGAGCTGCCCTTCGGTGGCGTCAAGCGGTCCGGCTACGGCCGCGAGCTCTCCGAGCTGGCCATGTTCGAGTTCGCCAACCGGCGGCTGCTCCGCACGGTCCCGGTCAAGAAGACCGAGAAGCCGCAGGCCGGCTGAGCACGTGCGGGGAGGTGCGGCGCGGGCGGGCAGACTGACCTCGTGAGAGACGTCTGGCCCGCGCCGCACCACCCTGCTCCGGTCGACGCCGTCGTGTCCCTGCCCGGGTCGAAGTCGCTGACCGCCCGGGCACTCGTGCTCGCCGCGCTGGCGGACGGCCCCAGTCGGCTCGTGCACCCCCTCAGGGCGCGCGACACCGACCTCATGGCCGCAGGCCTGGGCGCACTCTGAGTCGGCATCGACGACGTCGACGGCAGCGACTGGCTGGTCGCACCCGGAACGCTCAGCGGTCCGGTCACGGTCGACGCCGGGCTGGCCGGCACGGTGCTGCGGTTCCTCCCCCCGGTGGCCGCCCTCGCCGACGGCCCGGTCACCGTGGACGGCGACCCGCGACCTGCACGACCGCCCCAACGCCGGGCTGATCGACGGCCAGCGCGCGGGCCCGGCCCTCCACGACCAGCCGGCGGATGATCGCCATGCCGGAGGGGGTAGATCGCGGAGCTGCCCAGCGCCTGGACCGCCCGGATGGCCAGGAGCGTGGCGAAGTTCGGGGGAGAGCGGCGCCGCGGGCTGGCCAGGCCGACCGGCGCGAGCCCCGCGAGGAACAGTCGGCGTGGCCCGAACACGTCTCCGAGCCGGCCGGAGACCGGCTGGGCCACCGCGCTGGTCAGGTGGAACAGCGAGATCATCCAGGAGACGCAGGCGAACAACAGCTCGAAGTCCTCCGCCAGCTGGATCAGGGCGACGGCGATCAGCGAGGAATTGAGCGGGTTCAGCACCGTGCCGGAGGCGGTGGCGACGAGCAGGGGCCCGCGTCGCGGCCCCGCTCGCCCCCGGGACCCGGCACCGGAGCCCCCCCCACCGGTGCGACGGTAGAGCCGCCGCCGCCTCCCGCGCCCGCCGGCAATGGGAAATCGGTCGAGGGAGCGCAGTCCCCTGGACCGACGCGGGTGCCGTCCCCCGTCGCACCGGAGGACGGCACCCGGCAGCTCAGGGAGTGAAGTCCTCTATGTCGTAGTGGCTCATGCTCGCGCCGCCGGTGGCGAAGTTCGGCACGTCGCCGGCGGCGGCCGTGCCCTCGGGGGACCCCATGCCGGAAGCGAACGCCTCGGCGGAGGCGAAGTCGAGCACGGCAACCAGGTACGGCGCGGTGTCGCCGTCCAGAGCGTTGGCGTGGCCGATGTCGAAGCGCACCACGCCGGGGATCTTCCGTGCGAGCGGGACGTGGACGTCGCGGTAGTGCTGGTCGAACGCAGAAGGGTCCGTCGGACGGCCGTACTGGACGAGCAATCTGTGCGTCATGCGTTCTCCCTACCGCACTGGTGGGCGATCTGGCGGTACTCCCGCTCCCGCAGGACGTGGTGGATCGCGCGTAGTGGAGCCGACATCCGCCACCGCTGCAGCCAGCGCAACCGGAGCCTCTCGGCGCTGCGAGTCCGCTGTCGGAATGGCCGGCGCGAACGATGCGGGTGTTGTGCGCCACATCCACGGACGACTAACCTGACGGTGACGTCAAGTCCTCCGTGGCCGTCCCTACGACCTGCTTGAGGTGTCGTAGTGGCTCACGTCGTTCGAGGCGCGGAGGGTGCATCGCGGCCCTGCTCGACATGCACGCGGCCGCCTGTGTACCAGCTGCGGGAGGACCGACCGGAGGAGAGCAGTCATGAGCCCTACCGACGTCACCGCGCACGCCCCCGACCCATGGAGCACGCCCGAGCGGGTGGCCCTCCGCCGGCTCGCCCGCGACTTCGTGGCCCGGGAGATCGCTCCGAACATGGCCGAGTGGGAACGGGATGGCGAGCTGCCGCGCGATCTGCACCGTAAGGCGGCCGGCGCGGGCCTGCTCGGCGTCGGGTTCGCCGAAGAGGTGGGCGGCAGCGGCGGCAACGCGATCGACTCGGCGGTCATGACCGAGGAGATCCTGCACGGGGGTGGGTCCACAGGTGTCTGTGCCTCGCTGTTCACCCACGGCATCGCCGTGCCGCACATCGCCGCCCACGGCAGCGCCGAGCTGGTCGACCGCTACGTCCGACCCACGCTGGCCGGGGAGCTGATCGGTTCGCTCGCGGTGACCGAGCCCGGCGGGGGCTCGGATGTCGCAAATCTGCGCACCCGGGCCGTGCGCGAAGGCGACGAGTACGTGGTCAACGGAGCCAAGACCTTCATCACCAGCGGGGTCCGCGCCGACTTCGTGACCACCGCTGTGCGCACCGGCGGACCGGGTCACGGCGGTGTCTCGCTGCTCGTCATCGACACGAACACGCCCGGGTTCAGCGTCTCCCGGCGGCTGGACAAGATGGGCTGGCGGTGCAGCGACACAGCCGAGCTGGCCTTCACCGACGTCCGCGTGCCGGCCGCGCAGCTGGTGGGCACAGAGAACTCCGGCTTCGTGCAGATCATGCAGCAGTTCCAGAGCGAGCGGATCGGCCTGGCAGTCCAGGCCTACGCCACCGCGGCCCGCGCCCTGGACCTGGCCCTCGGGTGGGCGCGGGACCGGGAGACCTTCGGGCGGCCGCTCTCCTCTCGACAGGTGATCCGGCACAAGCTCGCCGAGATGGCGCGTCAGGTCGACGTCGCCCGCACCTACACGCGAGCTGTGGCGCAGCGCTACCTGGCCGGGGAGGACGTCGTCACCGAGGTGTCGATGGCGAAGAACACCGCCGTCTACGCCTGTGACTTCGTGGTTGACGAGGCGGTGCAGATCTTCGGCGGCATGGGATACATGCGGGAGTCGGAGGTCGAACGGCACTACCGGGACGCCCGGATACTCGGCATCGGCGGCGGGGCGAACGAGATCATGAACGAGGTCATCAGCAAGCGGATGGGTCTGTGACCGCGGGGTCCGCCGGCCCGTTGTGGGTCACCGGCGTCAAGCAGCAACGGGCGTGGGTCGAAAACGTACTGCCGCCGGTGGAGCGGGTCCAGCAGGGGCTGTGGTCGATCCCGGTGCCCATTCCCGACAGCCCCCTGCGCTACGTCCTCGTCTACGCCCTCGAGCTCGATGACGGGGTGGCACTGATCGACGCCGGGTGGGACACCGACGACGCCTGGCAAGCCCTCACCCAGGGCCTGGCGACGGCGGGGTACGTGGTCGCCGACGTCCGCGGCGTCATGGTGACGCACATCCATCCCGATCACTACGGCCTGGCGGGCCGGGTCCGTGAGGCGTCAGGGGCCTGGGTGGGGCTGCATCCCGACGACGCTGCGCTGCTGCCGGCCCGGTACGGGGCCGGCATCACCGACCTGCTGGAGGGCATGGTCGCACTGCTGCGGAACTGCGGAGTGCCCGAGGACGAGCTCCGGGTCCTGTCCGGGGCCTCGCTGCAGATCGCCGACTACGTCCGCCAGGCCGAACCGGACCGCCTCATCCGCGACGGTGACCGGCTGCCCTTGCCTGGATGGGATCTGCGTGCCGTGCACACTCCCGGCCATTCGCCCGGGCACCTGTGCTTCCACGAGCACCGTCGTCGCCTCCTCTTCTCCGGCGACCACGTCCTGCCCCGCATCACACCCAACATCGGGGTGCACGCGCAGTCGGGCGGCAACCCGCTGGCCGACTTCATCGATTCCCTGGCGCGTGTCGGGGCGCTGGACTCCCACCTGGACGAGGTGCTGCCCGGGCACGAGTACCGCTTCGCCGGTCTGGCGGCGCGCGTGTCGGCGCTGGTGGGCCACCACGACGCCCGACTGCAGGAGATCCACGCTGCTGTGACGACGGCGCCCACGACCTGGGAGCTGACCGCCGCGCTGAGCTGGTCGCGGCCATGGCAGCAGATCTCGGGTTTCATGCGCAGAGCGGCTGTTGCCGAGACCCTGGCGCACCTGGTTCTCCTGGAGAGCAGGGGTCGGGTGCGGCGCAGCCGCGAGACGCCGTGGCATTGGGTGCAGCACTGACCGGCCGGGCCGCCCCGCGCGGTCCCTCGGCGGTCCCAGCAGGGTCAGCCCGCGCCGGGGCTCTCGGCGGTGCCTTCACCGGCGGGTCGGGCCGGCGGCGCCAGACCTATCGCCCCCGCCCACAACCGGGTGAGGACGTCGACGGCGGCGGCTTCGTCGAGTTCTTCCACCGGGTCCTGCCACACGTGGGCGAAGGACTCCACCATCGCGCCCAGCGCGCTGGCCGTCGCCCGCGGTGGCAGCAGCGGGTCGGCCAGGCCCAGCTCCTGCAGCCGGATCAGGCCCTCCATCCCACGCTGGACGAACGACTCACGCATCTCCGAGCGGAGCTGTCGGAAGTCCTCCTGGGTGTCCGCCAGCGAGTCCAGCACTCGGAGGATGCGGGAGTGCCGGGTGACAGCACGCAGGAAGGACCGGTTGGCGGCCTCGATGCGCGCGTACGCAGCTTTGGCCGGCAGGCGGGTACCGATCGAGGTCGCCGAGAAGACCTCTGCGGCGACCTCGCTGACGATCTCGCGGAGCAACGTCTCCTTGGAGTCGAACCACGTGTAGAACGTGCCGTGGGAGACCCCCGCGCGTAAGGCGATGTCATCGATCCCCACGGCGGAGAACCCGCACTCCTCGAACAGCTGCCGTCCGGCCGTCAGCAGTGCGGATCGGGTGCGGCGGCCACGCGCCGTGGCCGGAGGTGACGCAGGTCCTGCCGAGGTCATGCTCCGTCCCTTCCGCCGATGGCCGCGGGCTCCATCTTGACGACACCGTCAAGTTTGGACCAAGCTGCCGTGACCTGGGTCACGGACTGTTGTCCCGACGAAGAGGGTGGCGCATGGACGAGGGAATCGGTGGCTGGGTCGCCACGAGGGCGTTCCTGTCCGGGGACCGGCTCGCACTGGTGGACGGAAACCGGCGCCTCACCTATGCCGAGCTGGACAGGAACATCGATCAGCTGGCCCGAGCGCTGCGTGCGCTCGGGGTCCGCCAAGGGGACCGGGTCGCCGGGCTCCTGCTCAACAGCACAGCGTTCCTCGAGACCATGCTGGCCACCGCGAAGCTGGGGGCTGTGTTCGTGCCCATGAACGTGCGGCTCGGGCCGGCGGAGGTCGCCTACCTCCTGGTCGACTCTGGGTCGGACACCTTCGTGTACTCGGCGCCCCTCGCGCCAGTGGCGCGCGCAGCAGTCACCGCGGACGGGGTGCGGGTCCGGTCCCGCCTGGTCGTCGGCGGAGAGCCCGAGGACGGGGAGCTCGACTACGAGCAGGTGCTGAGCAGCGGCGATCCCCGGCCCGTGGATACCGACGTCGACCGTCGGGACCTGTCCTGTCTGATGTACACGTCCGGGACCACGGGACGTCCCAAGGGGGCGATGCTGACCCACGACAACCACCTGTGGAACGTCGTGAACAGTCTCTCCTTCGGCCGAGGGCTTCGCGAGAGCGACGTCACGGTGACAGTGGCGCCGATGTTCCACATCGGTGGCCTGGGTGTCCACACGCTGCCGCTGCTCTACGTCGGCGGGACCAACGTCCTGCTGCCGTCGTTCGATCCGCTCCGGACCGTGGAGGCCATGTCCCGGGAGCGGACCACCGTGCAGTTCATGGTCCCGGCGATGTGGGCGGCGCTCATGTCGGTGCCCGGTTTGGACGACTTCGACCTGTCGTCGCTGGAGCTGGCAGTGTCCGGGGGAGCGCCGTGCCCGCTGCCGGTCATCGACTTCTTCCAGGGGAAGGGACTGCCCTTCCAGGAGGGCTTCGGGATGACCGAGACAGCGCCCGGTGTGTCAGTGCTGGACGCCGACCACGTCAAGGAGAAGGCGGGTTCCATCGGCCGGCCGATGTTCCACGTCCGGGCGCGCATCGTCGATGACGCCGACAGGGACGTCCGCACCGGGGAGGTCGGAGAGCTCGTGCTGCGCGGACCCAACGTGTTCGCCGGCTACTGGGGTCTACCGGAGGCCACGGCCGAGGCATTCCGCGGTGGGTGGTTCCACACCGGCGACCTCGGGCGCATGGACCCCGAGGGCTTCATGACGCTCGTCGACCGCAAGAAGGACATGATCATCACCGGTGGCGAGAACGTGTACCCCATCGAGGCCGAGCAGGTGCTCTACCGGCATGATTCCGTCCGCGAGGTGGCTGTCGTCGGCGTCCCCCACGACCGCTGGGGGGAGACACCGGTGGCCGTCGTCGCGCTCCAGGACGGCGCCGCGACGACGGCCGAGGAACTGATCGCGTACGCCCGCGAACGGCTCGCACACTTCAAGTGCCCCACGCGGGTCGAGTTCGTCGCCGAGCTCCCGCGCAACGCCACCGGCAAGGTGCTGAAGACGGTGTTGCGGCAGCAGCACGGCGGAGGAGAAGCGGCGGTACACCGCTGAGCACGCCGGTCGGCGACGCCGAAGTTGCCCCCATCCGGCTCGCCGGGACGCACGGGCCGGAGTGTGCACGCGTGAAATCTCAATCAGACGGGTCCGACAGGAGGCAGTGGTGGTGGACGACGTGAATTCGGTGGTCGGCGACTGGGCGCGGGGGTTCGCCGGGCACGACCATGCCCGAGACCTGCCCCCGCACCATCCACGCTGCCTCGGCTGTGGCCCGGAGAACCCACACGGCCACCACCTGCAGGTCTGGCGAGAAGGGGACGCGGTCCGCGCCGAGCACGCCTTCGACGAGCGGCATGTCGGCGCGCCGGGCATCGCGCACGGTGGCGCGGTCGCCACGGTGCTGGACGACCTGTTCGGCTTCCTCCTCTACCGGATCGGGGAGCCCGCTGTCACCCGCCATCTCGAGGTCGGTTACCGGGCGCCGGTGCTGCTCGGAACCCCGTATCTGCTCGAGGCCGGACTACAGCGCCGGGAGGGCAGGAAGCTGTTCGTCCGGGCGCAGGGCACCGACGAGGGGGGCGCGCTCGTCGTCGAAGCGAACGCCGTCTTCGTCGTCGTCGGCCGGGAGCACTTCGCTCGTGGCGGCGGCGACGTGGTGAGGGTGGCACCGTGACCGGGGGACGGCTGCTGGAGGGTTACCCCCACCGCATGGCCGGGCACTGCGGATCCGGAGCCCTGCGGGATCTGCTGGAGTGGGCCGGCCTTGCTTGGGGAGGGGAGGCGGCCGCGGAAGGCCTGGTGTTCGGCCTCGGTGGTGCACTGCACTTCTCGTACATGCGGGTGCCGGGCCTGACCCCGCCGGTCTACCTCGTCGGCAGGGGAGGAGACATGGAGGTGGACCTGCTCGGTCGCCTCGGAGCCGGCGTGGACCTGCGGCGTACCGATGATGAGGCGCTGGGGTGGCAGTGGGTCCGCGACGAGCTGGTCGCCGGCCGGCCCGTCATGGTGTGGGCTGACATCGCCGAGCTCCCTTACCTCCGCGTCCGGCTGCAGATGAGCCGGCACGATGTCGTCATCGTCGGCTACGACGACGAGCGGGAGATCGCCTACGTCGTCGACAACGACCGCGAGGACGTCCAGGAGGTGCCCTACGCGGCGCTGGCCCGGGCGCGCCGCTCGACGGGGTTCCCGGCGCCCACACGGCACGCGACGTTCGCCGTGGAGTGGCCGGAGCGGCTTCCGGACCTGCGCTCCACCGCTGCGGACGCGTTCGCCGCCGCGGGGGCCGGGATGCGCAGCGGGGGTTCCGGGCTGGCGAACCGCCCTGACCTGCCGCCGGGCTCGATCAGTGCAGCCGGGCTGGCCGGCATCCGCCGATTCGCCGACGACCTGGCCCGCTGGCCGCAGGTCCTCGACGACGTGACCCTGGAGTCCGCGCTGGCTGCCCTCCCCGTGTTCATCGAGAAGGCGGGCACCGGGGGTGGGCTGTTCCGTCGGCTGCAGGCCGAGTGCTGCCATGACGTGGCCAGGCGGACGGGGAGCGCGGCGAGCGAACAGGCGGGCCTCGCCTACGACAGGTGCGCCGAAGGCTGGAGCCGGCTGGGCCGGTCTGCCAGAGTCGACACCCCGCTGTCGGACCGGGTCGCTGCCGTGGCGGAGGTGGCCGACCGGTTGCCCGGCCTGGAGGAGGAGGCCGTGGAGTTCCTGGAGGCGGCCGCCGAGGAACTGCGGGCGTCCATGTGACGCCGGGCCTGCCCCACAGCTCATCGACTGGTACTTGACCCCGGAGGCCGTGATGCCCGAGACGACGATCGGCGGGGCCGCGAGCGCCTCGCAGTTGAAGGCCTATCTCGCCGTACCGCCGGTCGGCACGGGCCCGTGGCCCGGCGTCGTGGTGGTGCACGAGGCCTTCGGACTCACCGACGACACCCGGCAGCAGGCCGACCGCCTGGCGGCCGGCGGCTACCTGGCCCTGGCGCCGGACCTGTTCAGCGCCGGGGGAGCTGTCCGCTGCCTTCGCTCGACGTTCCGGACGCTGGCCCGTGGAGAAGGTCCGGCCTTCGACGATCTGGCGGCTGCCCGTTCCTGGCTCACGGGGCGCTCCGACTGCACTGGGAGCGTGGGAATCCTCGGCTTCTGCATGGGGGGCGGCTTCGCCCTGCTCGCAGCCACCCGCGGCTTCGACGCCTCGGCCCCGAACTACGGGCAGATCCCATCGGACCTCGAGCGCGTGCTGCAGGGCGCGTGCCCCGTGGTGGCCAGCTACGGGGGTCGCGACAGGACCCTGCCCGGTGCGGCCGAGCGATTGGACGAGGCCTTGACCGGCCTCGCGGTCGACCACGACGTCAAGGAGTACCCACAGGCCGGCCACTCCTTCATGAACCGGCACAACGCCGGGCCACTCGCCGTCCTCGAGCGGGTGGCCGGCTTCGGCTACCACCATCCATCCGCGGAGGACGCCTGGCGGCGGATCCTCGGCTTCTTCTCCCACCACCTCCACGACGGGGACCCTGCTGCCGGCTGAACCTGCAGAGCGCTCGCCGAGCGGCCGGACGGCCGGCCGCCCGCGGCCCTACGGGCGCCGGCGGGCGAGGCGGCGTAGAAGCAGCCCGGCGGCGGCGGTGGCCGCGATGAGGTCCTGGCTGAGCAGGGCGGCCGGCATGCCCAGGACCCGTTGCGGGATGCGGTGCTGGTCGTAGGGGGACGTCCCGGGCACCAGCAGCGTGAGGTTGAACGGCGCCCAGCGGACGATGGGCAGCAGTGCGGCGGCGACGAGCAGACGCTCGTCGGGCCGATGCTCGTCGCCGGCGGCACGGAGCAGCCAGAGGGCGAGGACTCCCTCCGCCGTCGCACCGAGGACCTCGGAGGTCCCGTGCCACCGGGCGTGCGGACCGTACTCGGGACCGAAGGTGTGGCCGTGGTTCCAGTCGGCGAGCCAGGGGAGGGTCGCCGACGCTACGGCGGATCCGGTGATCAACCGTCGTCCCCACCGCGCGAGGGTCATCGGGATCCTCCCCCCGCGGGGATCGACGCCGGCTCCCGACCAGGCTGATCCGTGGCGGCGGGAACCTCCCCGCGCTCTTCGTCGAGCCGCTGGAGGAGCTTCTCACCTTCGACGTCGAGGTCGGGGAGGAGCCGGTCGAGCCATGCGGGCAGCCACCAGGCCCGGTCGCCGAACATGGCCATGACCGCCGGGACCAGGGTGAGCCGGATCAGGAACGCATCGATCAGGATGCCGACGGCGAGCGCGAAGCCGACCTGCTTGACCGTCGGGTCGGCGTTGAAGATGAAGCCGGCGAAGACCGCAGTCATGATGATCGCCGCAGCGACCACCACGCGGCTCGCCTGGGTGAACCCGTCGGTGACGCTGTCGGCTCCGTGACTTCCGTGGACGTGGGACTCGCGGATCGAGGAGACCAGGAAGATCTGGTAGTCCATCGCCAGCCCGTAGAGCACGCCGGTCGCGATGATCGGGATCACGCTCATCACCACGGTGGTGCTGTCGAGCCCGAACACCTGGTTGAGCCAGCCCCACTGGAAGACGGCCGTCGTCGCCCCGAACGTCGCCAGGATGCTGAGCAGGAACCCGACTGTCGCCTTGATCGGGACGAGGACGGACCGGAACACCAGGAGCAGCACGATCAGCGACAGGCCGAGGACGACCGCCAGGTAGAGGGGCAGCACCTCGGACAGTCGCTCGGACATGTCGATGCCGATGGCTGTCAGGCCGGTGACGCCGAGGGTGACCCCGAGGTCGCCCGCGTACTGCGTCGAGCGGTCGCGGATCTCCGCGACCAGGTCCTCGGTCGCCTCGTCGGTCGGACCCGTGGTCGGAACGACCTGCAGAACCGCGATGGTGCCGTCCTGGCTGGCGCCGGCGGGCATGGTCGTCTGGACGCCCTCGAGCGCGTCGAGGTCTGCCGCCAGTTGCTCCAGAGTCGGCGGCTCGATCGGTGCGCCCGGCTCGGCGGTCCGCACGGCCACGGTCAGCGGCCCGTTGAAGCCTTCGCCGAAGCCCTCGGCGACCACGTCATAACCTTCGCGCTGTGCGCTGCCGCTGCCGTAGCTCTCGGCCGAGGGCATCCCGAGCCGCATGCTGGACAGCGGCAGGGCGAGCAGCGCGGTGACCCCGGTGACCAGGAGGACGGCCGCCCAGCGGTGTCGCACGACGAGCCCGACCCAGCGACGCGCCGGGCTCCGGGAGCGGTCGCCGGGCCGGGCCTGGTGTGCCCGGGCGCGAGGTGAGCAGATGCGTTCCCTGACCAGGCCGAGCAGGGCCGGAAGCAGGGTCAGGGCGACCACGACGGCGATGGCGACTGTCGCGGCGGCGATGAGCGCCATCACCGTCAGCAGTTCGATACCCACGACCAACAGCCCGGTGAGCGCGATGACGACAGTCGTTCCGGCGAAGAACACGGCGCTTCCGGCGGTGCCCACGGCTCGGGCCGCGGCTTCTCCTGCGTCCAGACCGCGGGTCAGGATGAGCCACCGCTGCCGGTTGACGATGAACAGGGCGTAGTCGATGCCTACGGCGAGCCCCAGCATCAGCGCCAGGACCACGGACAAGGAGTTCAGTTCGAACAGGTGGGCCAGCGCGAAGGCGCCGCCGATGCCCGCGCCGACCCCGGCCAGGGCGGTGAGCAGCGGCAGCCCGGCGGCAACCACGGAGCCGAGCGTGACGACGAGGACCAGGGCCGCCACGGCGAGGCCGACGATCTCCCCGATGCCGATGATCTCGGGGATCTCCTGCAGGGTGGCGCCCGGAAGCACGGCCACCCCCGCTTCTTCCGCCGGTGCCTCCGCCGCTGCGACGGTGTCGGCCACGGTGCCCTGGGGGAGCTCGAACAGCTGGTCCTCGAACTGGAACTGGAACAGCGCGACGCGGCCGTCCTCGGACACCATCACGCCCGGGATCGGCCGGCCGTCCACGACCAATGCCCCCGGCGCGACAGCCGCCGCGCCGGGAGGCTGCGGTACGTCGCCCGGGGAACCGGCTGCGGGCGGGCCCCCTGGCTCTCGGGCTCCGGTCAGTTCGGCCGGATCCACGACCGGATCGATCCCGTAGACGCCCTGAACGGCCTCGGCGACCACCGGGGCGAGCCGGTCCGAGTCGAGACGCTCGCCGGACGACGCCTGGAACACCAGCGAACCCTGACCGCCGCTCACTTCCGGGAGTTCCCGGGCCAGTTCGTCGATCACCTCCTGGGCCGGTGTCCCGTCGATGCGGAACTCCGTGCTCAGCTTGGGGGGATTGAGGGCCAGTGCGCCGACGAGCGCGACCAGCAGCACCACCCACACCGCGACCACACGGAACGGGTGCCGATACGTCGCCCGCCCCACCCTGTACAGCAATGTCGACACCGCAGCCCCCAGAGCCGGTCAGTGCGTCACGGCTCCCATGAGGGCACCGTGGAAGACCAGAAGTGATAGGGAGCTATCGTATGCACGGAAGGCCCTGGCTGCAGCCGGTGGTCTCCAGCGGTACTGCGGGTGCCGCTCGCGTCGGCTGAGAGGATCCCCTGCCATGACACCGCCGGCGAGTACACGGCGGCGAGACGCCCTCGCGAACAGCGAACGGTTGATCGCGGCCGCCCGCAAGGTGTTCGCCTCCGGTGGTCAGGGTTCGCTGGAGGAGATCGCGAGCGAAGCCGGAGTCGGGATCGCCACCCTGTACCGCCACTTCTCCGGCCGGGAGAGCCTGACCCGGGCGGTGTACCGATCGATCATGCGGGACGAGCTCCTGCCCCTGCTTCGTCAGTCGTGCGCCCAAGGCAGCGCCCGGCAGTCGTTCCTGCTGATCGTCGAGCGACTGCTGGAGCTACTCGACCGGGAGCGCGGACTGATCGCCTCGTCCGCTGACTTCGCGGTGCTGACCGACGACCTGCTGAGGGAGTTCCTGGAGCCCTTCGCCGTCCTGCTGCGGCACGCGCAGGAGAGGAACGAGATCCGGGCGGACCTGCAGCCCTACGACATCCCGCGTGTGCTCAGCATCCTCGTCGTCGGTCTCTCCACGCCCCCGGCCTCGCCGGCAGACCGGCGCCGGTACGTGTCCCTGGTCTTCGATGCAATGGGACCCGACCAGGCTGAGTCGCTGCCTCCCCTCGACGAGAAGGACGGCGTGGAGGGTATGCGAAGCGGCTTCATGGCAATCCGGATGGCCAGCTCCTCGCGCGAGCCGGACAGCAGCCGTCCGAACGGCGCCAGCCCTCAGGAAGGGGACGCCGGGTGATCGCCGAGGCCGCGTTCTCGCGCGCGAGTTCCGGGGCGCGGAGCGATGAGCCCCCAGGCGCACACCGCACAGAGTTTCGCCGTCGCCGATCGGCGCACGGGAGTCAACCGACGCCGTCAGGCGTGCGGGGGAGGAATTGATGACGGGCCCGCTGCAGGTCGTCCTGGGGACGATCAGCGTCCTGTTCCTGTTCGTTTCGGTGGTGATGGCCTACCGGGCCGTCCGCGCGATGGTGCGGATCATCCGCACCGGCCAGCCCGACGGCACCCGGTGGGGGCCGGTGAGGACCCGCCTGAAGACGACGCTGGTCGAGTCGCTGGGTCACACCCGGATGCTGAAGTGGTCCTCGATCGGGGTCGCGCACTGGTTCGTCTTCATGGGGTTCTACGGCCTCGTGCTGACGCTGGTGGAGGCGTTCGGTGAGGTGTGGAACCCCGCTTTCCACATCCCGCTGATCGGTGAGTGGGGCGTCTGGAACCTGTTCGCGGACATCATCGGCACCGGCACGATCCTCGGGATCGGCTACCTGATCTACCGGCGCCAGCGGGACCACCCGCGCCGGCAGGGCCGCAAGAGCCGCTTCGCCGGGTCGAACGAGGGCCGGGGCTACTTCGTCGAGGCGGTCATCCTGACCATCGGGATCTGCATCCTGCTGATCCGTGCGCTGAAGGTGTCCTCGGGCCTGACCGATGCGCCTGGCTGGTCGCATCCGATCTCCGGCGCGCTGGCGAACGTGATGCCCGACAGCCCGGACCTGCTGACCGTCGTGGCGTTCGTGAAGGTCGTGGTCAGCCTGACCTGGCTGGTGGTGATCAGCCGGGTGCTGAACATGGGTGTGGCGTGGCACCGGTTCAGCGCGTTCCTCAACATCTACGCCAAGCGGGAGGGTGCCAGTGGCGCGCCGGCCCTGGGCCCGCTGCCGGCGATGACCTCGGGTGGGAAGCCGATCGACTTCGAGGATCCCGACGAGGACGCGGTGTTCGGCCGCGGGAAGATCGAGGACTTCACGTGGAAGGGCATGCTGGACTTCACGACCTGCACCGAGTGCGGGCGGTGCCAGAGCCAGTGCCCGGCGTGGAACACGGGCAAGCCGCTCAGCCCGAAGATGGTGATCATGGACCTCCGCGATCACCTCTACGCGAAGGCCCCCTACCTCCTCGGTGAGAAGACCGCGTCGGAGACGGCGCCGGACTACGACATCCTCAAGCCCAGCGACGAGCAGGTCTGGGCCAGCGGCTACGCCCGCATCGAGGGCACCAACGACGCGCAGGCGCACCGCCCGCTGGTCGGCACCCTCGAGGAGGGCGGGGTCATCGACCCCGACGTCCTGTGGAGCTGCACGAACTGCGGCGCCTGCGTCGAACAGTGCCCGGTGGACATCGAGCACATCGACCACATCGAGGACATGCGGCGCTACCAGGTGCTCATCGAGTCGAACTTCCCCTCCGAGGCCGGCGTGATGCTGACCAACCTGGAGAAGCGCGGCAACCCCTGGGGCATGGGCGGCAACGTCCGCGAGGACTGGATCAAGGAGCTCGACTTCGAGGTGCGCATGGCCGACGGCCCGCTGCCCCACGAGGTCGAGTACCTGTTCTGGGTCGGCTGCGCCGGCGCCGTCGACGACCGCGCCAAGAAGGTCACCAAGGCCGTCGCGGAGCTGCTGCACACCGCGGGCGTCGAGTTCGCCGTCCTCGGCAACGGGGAGACCTGCTCCGGTGACCCGGCCCGCCGCCTGGGCAACGAGTTCGTCTTCCAGCAGCTGGCCATGGAGAACGTCGAGACCCTCAACGGCGTCTTCGAGGGCCGCGTCCCCGGCACCCGCAAGATCGTGGCCACCTGCCCGCACTGCTTCAACTCGCTGGGCAAGGAGTACCCGCAGGTCGGTGGCGAGTACGAGGTCATCCACCACACGCAGCTGCTCGGCCAGCTGATCGAGGAGGGCCGGCTCGTCCCGGTCACCCCGATCGACCGCAAGGTGACCTACCACGACCCGTGCTTCCTGGGCCGGCACAACAAGGTCTACACGCCTCCGCGCGAGATCCTCGACGCCGTCGAGGGCCTCACCACGCAGGAGATGCACCGCTGCAAGGACCGCGGCTTCTGCTGCGGCGCCGGCGGTGCGCGCATGTGGATGGAGGAGAAGATCGGCAAGCGGATCAACGTCGAGCGCACCGAGGAGGCGCTCGAGCTCGATCCCGACGTCATCTCCACCGCCTGCCCGTTCTGCATCACGATGCTCTCCGACGCCCTCACGTCGAAGAAGCAGAACGGCGAGGCCGGCGAGCACGTCGAGGTCCTCGACGTCAGCCAGATCCTGCTGCGCTCGATGCAGCCGGTGGCGGCGGGCGTCCAGGGCGCGGCCTCCGGTGCCGACGTCGGCACCAAGACCGACGACGTCGTCGGGCTCGACTCCGCGGCGACGGAGCACGACCCTAAGTAGGAGAAGGACCGGCGACGGCGCGTGTTCCCCGCCCGGGGAGCACGCGCCGTCGCCGTTTCCTGCACAGTGGCCGCGTGCTCCTGCGGCTGCGCCTGACAGTCCCTCCGGACGGGACGCGCAAGGTGCGGGCATGCCGCTCGACCACGCCGCCTCGAGGCGTAGGCGGAGACTGCTGGACAGGGTGGGGGAGGGCGCAGTGCGTGACGAATCCCCACAGGTCAATCACTGAAGACAGCGGAGAGCGCCGCAGCGACGTCCCGGTGGTCGCTGACCAGCCTGGCCCGGCCGCGACCCAGCCGGGCGAGGTCGCGGCCGAGCTCGACGTCCTGCTCCCCGGAGGTGTCAACCAGGACGTCCAGCCGCGGAAGCCGCGCAGCGGTCAGCCGCGGGTCGGGTCCGGCGTTGTGCACGCAGTCCGACAGCAGGAGCACCCGTGCGTCACGCGGCGGCACGCCCTCCAGCTGATGGGCCGCGGTATCCAGCGCGAAGGACACGTTCGTCAGCCCCTGGGTCGGCACCCGCAGCAACAGGTCGAGCACGGCGAGCGGCGCGACCTGCTCGCCCATCCGCACCAACACCGCAGCGTCGGACCAGAAGGCGACGACGGCGAGCGAGTCGCGGGCCAGCTCGCCGGCCAGCGCCCCCACCGTGGCCGCCGCCGTCCGCACCCGCTCGCCCTTCATCGACCCCGACACGTCCACGACGAGCACGACCGAGCGACGCTGCCGTACCCGCTCGCGCACCACCAGGTCGGTGCCCTCCGGGTACGGGATGCCGACGATCGCCTCGAGGGTGCGCTCCAGGTCCAGCTCGTCGGACCCCCCGCTCCAGGACAGACTGGCCAGCTCGCCCACGCCGCGCCGGGACCGCTGGTCGCGCGGCGGGCGCGGCACAGCGAGCCGGCGGGCGATCTGCCGCGCGCGTGCCCGGGTCAGCTGGTCCGCCCCGCTCTCGGTCGCCAGGTCGGCCAGCGCGATGAGGTCGGCCGGTTCGTCGGTCGTGCCGGACGCGGTCCCGCCGGCCCGGGTCGCCGCCGTCTGCGTCCGCCGCCGGTCGCCGGAGACGAGCGCCATGCCGCCCTCGCCGCGGGACGGCTCATAGAGCGTCGGCTGCTCGGTGAGCTGCTTGGGCCTGCGCCGGAGTGGTCGCATTCCCCGGGTCCGGCTCGCGCCCGGGCGGTCGCGGCGGGTCACCGGGGAGTCGGCGTCGACGGCTCTTCAACCAGGCTCCGCCGCCGCCGGGTGGAGCAGGAAGTGGTCCTGCCAGATCTCCCGGAGCACCGTCTCCGGCGTCGTCTCCAGCGTCTCGTCGAGGAACACGCGCCCGGACAGGGCCAGCAGCATCGCGTCCAGGACGATGTCGGTGTACTCCTCGGGCAGCCCACGCGGCGGCGCGACCGACGGTTCGGCCGGCAGCTGCACGTCGCGGATCGCGGCCAGTTGGGCGGCGATCAGCGCGAGGTCGATCGCGCCCCGCACGCTGCTGCCCTGCCGCAGGTCATCCCGCTCCCGGGTCGCCCGGGTGAGCGCCACTGCGTCCGCGAGGAGCCGCGGCGACTCCAGCCCGGTCCGGCGGCCGGCTATGCCCCGCTCGGCCTCGGCATCCTGGTAACCGATCACCAGCCGGCACAACCGGTCGTGCACGGACGTGGACAGCCGGGTGGTGCCGATCGTGTCGTAGGGGTTCATCGAGGCGATGACGCGGAAGCTGGCCTCCGCCTCGACCGTGCCGACCCGGGGCACCGCGATCCGCCGCTCGGCCATCGCTGTGAGCAGCGTGTTCAGGGTGTCCTCCGGCGCCCGGTTGAACTCCTCCACGTAGAGGAAGCCGCCTGAGCGCATCGCCTCGACCAGCGGGCCTGGCACGAAGTTCTCCGGGGAGTAGTTCTCGCGCAGCACCCGGGCGGGGTCGTGGTGCCCGACGAGCCGGGTGGGAGTGAGGTCGGCGTTGCCCTCGACGCAGACCAGCGGGATGCCCCACTCGGCCGTGATCGAGCGCAGCAGCGTCGACTTCGACGTCCCCGGCGGTCCCTCGAGCAGCACGTCCCGGCCGGCCGCGACCGCGGCCAGCAGCAGGTCCAGCTCCCTGGTGCGTCCGACGAGGTGCTGGGCGACCCGGGTGCGGATCGTGCGGACGTGCGCGCCGTCGTCGAAGGTGACCCGGTGGCCGGTGACGACCGGGTCGTCGCCGGTGGCGTGCGGGATGTGCTCGGTCAGGACGAGCTCCTCGGAGAAAGGCGGCGGGCGCTACTTGACGGTGTACCCGGCGTCCACCGGGAGGGTCACCCCGGTGATGTATCGCGCCTCGTCGGAGACGAGGAACAGGATGGCGTTGGAGATGTCGACAGGCTCCACCCACGGGACGGGCAGCGCATTGGTGGACTGGAAGATCGGCTCGGCCTTCTCCCGGCTGGGTGCCGGATCGTCGGGCGCGAACAGTCCCCAGGTCTTCTCGTTCTGGATCATCACCGTGTCGACCCCCGTCGGGTGAACGCTGTTGACCCGGATCGAGTGCTGGGCGAACTCGTTCGCCAGCGTCCGCATGATCCCCACGACGCCGTGCTTGGCCGCGGTGTAGTGGATCGTGTTCGGCGTCCCCTTGAGCCCGGCCGTCGAGCTGGTGAGGACCATCGCCCCGCCCCGGCCGCCTTCGATGAGGTGCGGGAGCGCGACCTTGCACGTGTTCCACACCCCGGTCAGGTTGATGTCGATCATCTCCCGCCAGGCGTCGTCGGAGACCTCGAGGGCCGGCTGGATCTCGAAGACGCCGGCGTTCGCCAGCACGATGTCCAGCCGTCCCAGCTGGGCGACCCCCTCGTCCACCGCGGCCTTGAGCGCCCCGCTGTCGCGCACGTCGGCCTTGGTGGCGACGATCCGCCGGTCCAGCGCCTCGACCTGCCGCACTGTCTCGGCCAGGTCGTCCTCGGTGGCCGGCGGGTACATCTGGATGGACGGCACCGGCCCGGCGATGTCGACGGCGATGATGTCTGCGCCCTCCTGGGCCAGCCGCAGCGCGTGGCTGCGGCCCTGGCTCCGGGCGGCGCCGGTGATGAATGCGACCTTGCCCTCGACGCGTCCGGCCATCACTTGATCACCGACCCGGCGTCGACCGGCAGCTGGACGCCGGTGACGTACCGGGCCTCGTCGCTGACCAGCCACAGGATCGCGTTGCTGATGTCGACCGGCTCCACCCACTCGATCGGGAGTGCGTTGAGGCTCTGGAACGCCTCGCCGACGTCGTCCCGGGTGACGTCCGACGGCGACTTGTCCGGCCGGAAGAGGGTGTAGGTCTGCTCGTTGTGGATCATCGTGGTGTCCACCGCGGTGGGGTGCACCGAGTTCACCCGGATCATGTGCGGCGCCAGTTCGTTGGCCAGTGTCTTCACCAGTCCGACGACGCCGTGCTTGGCCGCGACGTAGTGCGCCAGGTTGGCCAGACCCTTGATCCCGGCGGTCGAACTGGTCAGAACGATGGCCCCGCCGTTCCCCCCGGCCTTCAGGTGGGGAAGAGCGGCTCGCACCGTCTTGAAGACCCCGGTGAGGTTGACGTCGATCATGTCGTCCCACATCTCGTCGGTCATCTCGTCGACCGGTGCGAAACTGGCGATCCCGGCATTGGCCAGCACGATGTCCAGCCGGCCGAGCTGGGCGACACCGTCGTCCACCGCGGCCTTCAGCGCGGCGCTGTCCCGGACATCGGCCTTGCTGGCGATGATCCGTCGGTCCAGCGCCTCCACCTGGCGGACCGTCTCGTCCAGGTCCTCCTGCGTCGCCAGCGGGTACCCCACCGTCCCGACCGTCCCCAGCAGGTCGACGGCGATGATGTCCGCGCCCTCCTGCGCCAGCCGCACCGCGTGGCTGCGGCCCTGGCCGCGAGCCGCCCCGGTGATGAAGGCGACCTTGCCTTCGACTCGTCCCACGGCGATCTCCCTTCGTGCGCCGGCCGATTGCCGACTGTGACCTGCGTCTCAGGTTATGGCACCGTGTGTCAGAAATGGAAGGGCGCTCGATGCCTGGATCCGGAGGGGAGGTTGCTGAGGGGATGGAGCAGGGGCGGGTCGCGACTGGCGACCGCGGCGGCAGGCCGGCGATCACGAGCGCCCACGAGCTGGCGGCCGTGGCGCAGCGGCTGTTCGTCGCCCACGGGTTCGACGAGACCAGCGTGGAGGACATCGCGACGGCGGCCGGTATCAGTCGGCGCACCTTCTTCCGCTACTTCTCGGTCAAGGCCGACGTCTGCTTCGCTGACTCGCCGACAGAGCTGGTCCGGCTGCAGCAGGCGTTGTCGGCGGCGGACCCGCATGAGTCCTACCGCCTCGTCATCGTCCGAGCGGTGGTGGCGGCCCTGCGCTTTCCGCCCGGGGAGCGGGAGTGGGCGTGGCAGCGGGCGCAGCTGGTGCTGGAAGTACCTGTCCTGCAGGCCCATGCGACGCGGATCTACGCGCAGTGGCGAAAGGCGGCCGCCGAGTTCGCGCGAGGCAGACGACCCGACGACGACGTGTTCCCGGTGGTCGTCGGGCACGCGGTGCTGGCGGGCACCCTGGCCGCGCACGAGTACTGGATCACCCATCCGGCCAGCGGACTGGATGACGCGCTCGTCCGGATGTTGGACCTCCTGCTCCCACCCGAGCCGCCCGCACCCTGACTCAGCTCGGCTTCCTCCACACCTTCCACAGCTGCCTCACGGCCGTGAGGCCGACTCGCGCGAGCGCCGGGCCGGTCGGAATGCCCGGTCAGGGCCGCAGCGTCCCGGACCATGGCAATGGCCCCAGAGCTGAGGGCCGTGACCTGCGCAAGGGCACTCGCGCTTGCCGACGCACGAGCGAACGCCTGTCCGCCGGCGGGTCGCCGGCGTGAGCTATGAGATGGGCGGGGGACGGCGCTCGTCCTCGCGGCGAGGTCGTGCCCTGCCCGCGACCTCGAACGATTCGTACAGCACCTAGGTAGCGGTGCTACGGCAGGGCGGCCCTCCTGCGACCCCGCGCTGGCGTGAGTGGCGGGATCGGACACGCACGATCAGCACCACGGTCGTGGCGGAGCGGAGGCGTGGTCGAGTCCGTCCCGATGAAGCAGGGCGGTCGGGCCCCGTCGTCACGAGCGGCCCGCCGTATCGCCTCTCGTGGACGGCTGCGCCAGCTGAAGCCGCCCGGGTTCATCGCCGGGGGGAGTCCCCTACGACCTGGTCGAGTTGCAGGGTGCGCAGGGCGATCCGAGTCAGCCGGTGCGCGGTGGTCGTGCGGTCATCGACGGGGAGTACCAGATGGCTGACGGCCAGTCGGACCAGTGCGTCCACGCCGTCGGCCAGGTCTCGTGGGTCGAGCTGCGGGAAGTGCTGCGTGAACCAGCTGATCAGGGTTCGGGTGGCGGCGTCGAGCACCGGCGCAGAACGCGTCGTGAGCATGGGCAGCAGGTCGTTGTCGGCGTCACGTGCCGAGGTGAGGATGGCGCACAGCAAGGGGCTGGCGTCGGCCTCGCCGAGCACGTACTCGATTGCTGCGGAGATTCCCCCCGCGGCGTCCTGAGGGTGCGCGTCGAGGGTGCGGGAGATGCCGACGAGGAACCTCTCGGTCTCCTGCATGATCAGCGCTTCGCCGAGTCCCTGCTTGTCGCCGAACTCCTTGTACAGCGTCGGGCGCGATACCCCTGTCAGCGCGGCGACGTCCCCCATGCGCACGCCGGACCAGCCCTTCTCCACGGTCAGGGCCCGCACTGCGTCCAGTGCGCGGTCGCGCACGTGCTGGCGGAAGGTCAGACGAAGAGGCTCTGCCGCCACTGGCCGTCTCCGTCCCCTCGTCCTTGTTGAGTCTTTGACAAGTGCCGACAGTCTGTCACGGCGCACTGCCCGAAATCCCCGCTCGCGAGGCCAGCCGTGACAGATTCGGTGATCGAGTCCAAGACTTGACAAAACCGTGCCGTGTGTCAACCTAAGCGTCATCCGTATGGAGCAGACCTTGGAGCCGTGATGACCGCTGTTGCCCAGCCACGCGACACCCGCCCCTATGACCAGGCGGACCTTTCGTCCCGAGCGTTTTGGTCGCAGACGGCCGCCGAGCGGGAGAAGACCTACGCCGTGCTGCGCGCCGAGCGTCCGGTGACATGGCACCAGCCGGTCGAGGACATGCTGATGAAGGACCCGAACGACCAGGGGTTCTGGGCCGTCGTGCGCCATGCCGACCTGGTCGAGGTCACCAAGCGGCACGAGGACTTCATCTCCGGCGAGGGCATCGTGATGGAGTCGATGCCGCAGGAGTTGCTCGACGCGGGGCAGGGCTTCATCGCGATGGACCCGCCACGGCACACCAAGATCCGGCGATTGCTGAGCTCGGCGTTCACCCCGAAGCAGATCCGTCGCATCGATGACCAGATCCAGGCCAACGCACGGCGCATCGTGGACGACATCGCCACCCGGGGCGAGGTCGACTTCGTCCCCGAAGTGGCGGCTCTCGTCCCGATGCACAACATCTGCGACATGATGGGCATCGACGAGGCCGACCGGGCGAGGATGGCCTACGAGTCGCAGTTCGCCGGGGGCTGGAACGACCCGGAGCTGATGGGTGACCAGGAACCCCTCGGCCGCCTGTTCGAGGCCATGCTCCACCTCAGTGAGCTGTCCGGACGGTACATCGCCGAGCGCCGGCGCAACCCGGGCGACGACCTGCTCAGCAACCTCGTGCAGGCGGAGGTCGACGGCGAGCGGCTGACCGACGAGGAGATCATGTCCTTCTTCGGGCTGCTCACCATTGCCGGCAACGACACGACCCGGCAGAGCACCAGCCATGCCATGAAGGCCCTGACCGACTTCCCCCAGCAGAAGGCCTGGCTGATGGAGGACCTCGACGGCCGCCTCAAGGGGGCGGTCGAGGAGATGGTCCGCTGGGCCACACCGATCATGACCTTCCGGCGCACCGCCTCCCGCGACTGCGAGCTGAACGGGCAACAGATCACCCAGGGCGACAAGGTCGTCATGTTCTACGCCTCGGCCAACTGGGACACCGAGGTGTTCGACGCGCCCGAGCGCTTCGACCTCTCCCGGAACCCGAACCCGCACGTGAGCTTCGGCGGCGGCGGCATCCACCACTGCCTGGGCAACCAGCTGGCCCGCCAGCAGCTGGCGGCCATCTACCGGGAGCTGCTGACCCGGCTGCCCGACATCGAGGTGGCCGGCGAGCCCTCCTACACGGTCAGCACCTTCTTCCACGGCGTCAACCACCTGCCCGTGCGCTTCACCCCAGAGCGCTGACCGACCCACCCGATCGGAAAGGACACTCGCGTGAGGATCGTGCTGGACGAGAACAAGTGCTCGTCGTTGGGGATGTGCGAGTCGGTCGCCCCCGACTTCTTCGAGGTCCGTGACGACGGCGCACTCGAGCTGCTGAATCCCACACCCTCGGGGGACCAGCGGGCGCTGATGGAGGAGGCCGTCGCGGCCTGTCCCACCAGCGCGCTGAGCATCGAGGAGTGAGGTTGGTCCATCGCCGGGAGCACGACGTCCCGCGTCTTCGGAAACCCGGGCCTGCACGTCGCCGGCGGCTGGGCGATCTCGGCCGTCTTCGGTCTCGACGCCTCGCTGACCATCACCGCACAGGTTGATCCCGCCTCCCTCTGGCTTGAAGGGAGAGCGGGCTCCAGCCCACCGCTGGGCGCGGCCGACCAGCCCGTCGCGCCTTCCACTGCTCCCGGCTCGTGTGACCGCCGACCGCTGCTGCGCGCTGTGGTCTCGGCGCACCAGCGCTGACCGTTCTCTGGAGAGTCATGCCCGAAGCACCTTTCGTCGTCGTCGGCGCCTCGCTTGCGGGACTGCGTGCGGTCGAGTCGGCCCGCAAGGCCGGATACTCGGGTCGGCTGCTGCTCGTCGGGGCGGAGGAGCACCTGCCCTACGACCGGCCACCGCTGTCCAAGGCATTCCTCGACCCGGGCGACGACCCGGCGATGCCGCACCACCGCACCGACGACGAGCTGCGAGCCCTGGACGTCGAGCTGCGCCTCGGCGTGCCCGCGACCGCGCTCGACACCGATGCCCGGGAAATCGTCCTGGGCGGTGAGGAGCGGCTGTGTTACGAGCGGCTGGTCATCGCAACGGGTGCGCGGGCCCGGCAGCTGCCCGGCGAGCAGCTCGACGGTGTGCACACCCTGCGCACGGTCGAGGACGCCCGCAGCATCCGGGGGGCACTGGACGCCGGACGCCGCATGGTCGTCGTCGGTGGTGGCTTCATCGGGTCCGAGGTCGCCTCAGCCGCCCGCAAGCGGGACGTCGACGTCACCATCCTCGAGGCGGCCCCGCTGCCGCTCGTTCGTGCCGTCGGCGAGCAGATGGCAGCCGCCTGCGCAGACCTGCACGCCCGCAACGGCACCAAGCTGCGGTGCGGTGTCTCCGTCACCGGGCTCGAAGGCGAGGGTCGAGTGGAAGGTGTCGCGCTGTCCGACGGCTCGGTCCTGCCCGCCGATCTCGTCGTCGTCGGCATCGGTGCCGACCCCGTCACCGACTGGCTCATCGCTTCAGGACTGCACGTGGAGGACGGCGTCGTCTGCGACGAGACCTTGCGTGCCGGCCCCGAGGTGTACGCCGCGGGTGACGTCGCGCGCTGGCACAACGCACTCTTCGGCCGGACGATGCGCCTCGAGCACTGGACGTCGGCCGCCGAGCAGGGCGCCGCTGCCGCCCGCAACGCTCTGGCTCCCGCTCGGGCCACCCCGTACAGCGCCGTCCCCTACTTCTGGTCGGACTGGTACCGCGACAAGCTCCAGATGGTCGGTATCACCGCCGCCGACGAGGTCACGGTGATCGGGGACCTCGACGACGCTCGATGGCTCGCCCTCTACCGCCAGGACGACCTGCTCGTCGGCACCTTGGGGCTCAACATGCCGGGCAAGATCATGAAGTACCGGGCGATGATCGGCTGGCGAACCGCCTGGCAGGACGCTCTCGCCTTCGCCGGCCGATGAACAGCAGGATGTCGGTCGAGGCGCCGCCGAGCACCGCAGCGTCCCGGCCTCGGAGAGTCAGATGCTGATGGTCAGCGACCCGTAGCCACGGATGGGGCCTGACCGCAACCTGACCGGCGCGGCGCCGGTGCCGAGCCGCCAGGCATGGGTCCGGCTGAGCAGCTCGTCGAACACCAATCGGGTCTCGAGTTGGGCGAGCGCGGCGCCGAGGCAGAAGTGGATGCCGCGGCCGAACGCGAGCTGCCTGTCGACGACCCGGTCGATGTGGAAGTGGTCGGCGTCCGGGAACGCGCTGCCGTCCCGGTTGGCGGAGCCGAAGAGCAGCAGGACCGTGTCGCCGGACCTCATCTGAACGTCGTGCAGGAGTACGTCTCGCGTGAGAGTGCGCGACAGGCCCTGGACGGGGGAGTCGTAGCGGAGCATCTCTCCCACGGCCGACGGAAGAAGACTGCGGTCGCGCGCGAGCCGGTCGATGACCTCGGGCCGCTCGGCCAGGACGGCGATGGTGTTGGAGATGAGGTTCGTGGTGGTTTCGTGCCCGGCCACCAGCAGCAGGAGGCAGAAGCCGAGCAGCTCGTCCTCGGAGAGCCGTCGCCCCTCCACCTCCGCAGTCACCAGCGCCGACATGAGGTCCGGTCGTGGCCGCGCCCGGCGCTCGTCGAGGAACTGGCGGAAGTACTCGTAGAGCGCAGCCGCGGCGTCGAGGTTCGACCTCATCGGATCGGGCGCGGAGATGTCGGTGGTCACCAGCGCCGTCGACCAGGCCTTGAACTGGTCCCGGTCCTCACGCGGCACGCCGAGCAGGTCGGCGATGACCATCGCCGGCAGCGGGCCGGACAACTCGCGCACCACGTCGCCACCGCCGGCGGTGACCAGACGCTCGGTGAGCTCCGCAGCCATCTGCTGTACCGATGTCTCGAGCAGGGCGATCCGGCGCGGCGTGAAGGCCTTGGCGACCACACGCCGCAGGAGGTCGTGCCGCGGTGGGTCCATCATGATCATCATCGGCAGGAACGCGCCCGCCAGGTCGAAGCCCTGTGCCGGGAAGATGCCTCGAGCGGAAGAGAATGTCGTCGGGTCCTGGAGGGCTGCGCTGACGTCCTCGTAGCGACTGAGTACCCAGCAGTTCCGTGGCGCGCACCAGTAGACAGGGCGGGTGGCGCGCAAGTCCGCGTAGACCGGGTACGGGTCGTCCTGCACGGCCGGGTCGAAGGGGTCGTACCGGAGGTCCGTCTCTGGCATGGTGACCCCTTGCGTCGGGAGTTTGTACTCGCAGTCTAAACAGCACATCGGGAGGAGTGTCAATGCGTGCGGTACCGGTCCAGATCGCCGCCCGGCTGCCTGCGGCCGCCGAGCTGTTCGCCGACCGGGGTGTCGAGAGCACGAAGATCGAGGATGTCGCGGCCGCCACGGGCGTGCCGAAGGCGACCCTCTACTACTACTTCAGTGGCAAGGAGGAGATCCTGGCGTTCCTGTTCCAGGACGTCCTCCGTCACATTGCGGATCAGGTCGCCATCGCGGCGATGGGGGAGGGCAGCGCCCGCGACAGGCTCGTCGGCGTCGTTCGTGCCCAACTCGCGGTGATGGCCGAGCAGCCGGCGGTCTGTCGCGCGCTGACCGGAGAGTTGGGCCGGGCCGGTCGGGTGCCTGCGCTGGCCGCCGCGATCCGGGCGGCCTACCACGCTCCCGTGGTCGAACTCTTGCACCAAGGCGCCACTGACGGCTCTCTTGCGCAGGTCGCCGACGCCGACGCCGCCGCCCTGATGATCTTCGGTGCTGTGACTGTCACTGGGCTGTCGCACCTCATTGCCGGCGGCAGAATCGGGGTCGACGACGCCACAGGCACCCTCGTCGCGGTCCTGCTGGACGGGCTCGGCGCCCACTGACTGCTACCCGCCTCCACCGCCTCTCCCGGGGATCGCCGGGTCGTAGGTCAGGTCGTCCGGTCGCCCTGCCACGGTGAACATTGACGGCGGAGCAGAAGCGAGCCCATCCGACTCGGTCCCCAGCCGAAGTGTCGCCGGAAGGTTCACCCGCTGACAGGTCGATCAGCCGGCCAGGCCGAGGATGCTGTCGGTACCCGTGTAGACGGCGACAGCGATGAGGAGCACGGCGAAGGCCTGGGTGAGGGTGGTACCCGACAGGCGGTCGGCGACCTTCTTTCCGGCCAGCGAGCCGGCGACCGCCGCCAACGTGAAGGGCACGATCACGGACCAGTCGAAGTCTGCGGACCCGGTTCGCGCCAGCAGGGAGCTGGCCGAGTTGAGGGCGATGATCATCAGCGACGTGGCGACCGCCTGCTGCATGGGCATGCGCAGGGCGAGGACCAGGGCCGGCACGACGACGAAGCCGCCGCCGACGCCGAAGAAGCCCGTCATGAAGCCGACCAGCAGGCCGGTGGCAACGATTTTTCCGGCCTGTGCGCCGGTCCACCGCCGACCCGTGTGCCTGCCCCCGGTGACGGATGATGCGGCCTCGGGCTCGGCCTCGGCCCCCGCGCGCGGCGCGGCCTCGACGGCGCCGACGCCGGAGTGCACGAGCCGCCGTTCCGGAGGGGAGTTCGTGGAGCTGCGGCTCTGGGCCAGCATCCCGGCAGCGGCCAGGAGGATGACCCCGGCGAACACGAGCAGCAGTACGTCCGCGTCGACGAGGCGGTTGGCCGCGGTGCCGGCGAGGCTGGCGGCGACGCCGACGATCCCGAAGGCGAGGCCGACGCCCCATCGCACCCGCCCGCTGCGCACGTGCCCGAGGGCCCCGGTGACGGCGGCGATGCCGACGATGAACAGGCTGCTGGTCGTGGCCGTGCGGGCATCCTGCCCGATGACGTAGACGAGCGCGGGCACGGCCAGGATGGAGCCTCCGCCGCCGAGGGCGCCGAGGCTGAGCCCGATCAGCAGGCCCAGCCCGATCGCCGTGGCGGCGATCACGCGACCGTGCCCGGCTGCCCGCTGTCGGTGACCACCGGCAGACCGGCCTCGGCCCACCCCTTCATCCCGCCGGCGAGGTTGTGCACGGGCACCCCGGAGGCGGCCAGCAGATCGGCGGCCGTCTCCGAACGGTTGCCGGACCGGCAGACCGCGATGCCCGGCCGGCCGGCGGGGATGGACTCGGGCCGCAGCTCGCCCAGCGGCACGTGCTGGGCTCGAGGGGCGTGGCCTGCGGCCCACTCCTGCGGCTCACGGACGTCGAGGAGTAGCGCCTCGCCGCGGTCGAGCATCTCCTCGGCCCGCTGCGCGTCGACGTCGGGGAGCCGGTCCTGATGGTTCGCAGTTGTCATGTCCGGCGTCCTTTCCGGTGCGGAGGTCAGCTGTACGTAGGCGTCAACATCAGGCTTCCGTGCCCGCCGGGTGTCCCGTGGGCGGATGTCAGCGCGCTGGTGAGCGCAAAGCGGTCGGCGCGGATCACGGTGTGCCGCCACTCGATGGGCACGCCGGAACTGATGCCGACCCGCTCGACGGCGAACGCAGCCGACGGTGGCTGCAGGTGCAGTGTCCGGTGCTCGGCCGGGGTGGGGATGATCGCGCGCACCGTCTCCTCGCCGGCGGTGACCGGGATGCCCGTCGTCGCCAGGAGTTGGTCGTAGAGGCTGGTGTGGCGGAAGTCGACCCCGAGCAGAGGTTCGCCCACCGAGGCCGGCAGCCATACACGGTCCAGCGCGAGCGGCGATCCGCCGGCCAGGCGGAGTCGTTCCAGGTACAGCAGTGGGGTGGACTCCTCGAGGCCGAGCCGCGGCGCGATGACGCCGTCGGCCCGGATGTCGAGGGCGCGGACCTCGGACAGCTGCTCGAGCCCGGTGTCCTCGACGGACGCGAAGAGCGAGTAGACGATCCCCGTCGGCTGTTCGATCACCGTGTCGGGCGTTGCCACGCGTGCGCGTCGGCCGCGGGAGACCTTCAGCACGCCCTCGGCCCGTAGGTGGCGGAGCGCTTCGCGGACGGTGTGCCGGCTCACGCCGTACTGCTCGACCAGGTCCAGTTCGCCGGGGAAGCTGCCGGCGAAGTCCCCGCGGTCCAGCCGAGCGCGCAGGTCGGTGAGCAGTTGATGCCACAGCGGCATTCCCGGCGTGCGCGTCAGGCGCCCCGCTCCGTTTCTGCCTGACGCCGAATCGACCGTCATGAAGCTCCCTGCCGTGCCGCCGAGAAGTCTCCTGATCCGGCTCCGACGTGGGGGTGCGCGTCACATCGGAACGTGTACGGTCATGTCTACACCAATTGTCCGGACAGGTGCAATCCGCAGGTCGAGTCACGGTGCAGGTCGAGGTGATTCCCATCGACGCGCTGCCGGAACGTGGTGGTGCTGTGGCTGGCCGGTGCGGGATGGGGGCGTCGATGCGATCGGCTTCTCGGCCGTCGGCTCGCGCGGGAGCAGGAGAGCGCGCCGCCAGGGGCCGCTTCACGTGGCGGGTCGAGGAAATGCTGACCGCCGATCTGGGCTCCGCGGAGTTCGACCTGGTGCTGGACCTGCACCTTCCGCGCCCCCAGCTGGTCGACGTCCTCGCCCGCTGGCCGACGTCGTCCGCCCGGCCGGCACCTGCTGGTCCTCGGGCACGACCGGGCAGAACCTGGGCCGCGGCATCGGCGGCCCGCGAGAACCCGAGTGCTCCACCACCGCGAGCTGCTGCGCGGAGCGGTCGCGAGCTGGAGCATCGCGCCTCGAGCGCATGACCGGGCAACCGACTCCCGTACTGCGGTGGACACGCTCGTGTGCGGACGGCGTCCCTGACGATGGTGTAGATCCGCGCCGAGGGGCTAAGACCCCGATGACCGATCAGGAGGAAGCCCCATGGTGACTGCTAGCGAGTCGAGTCGTGCCCGCGCTCTGCTTCCGGCAGCAGGCCGCGGCGCGGCCGCAGGCCTGGTCGGGGTGGCTGTGATGACGGCGGCTGAGAAGCTGGAACAGGCCGTCACCCACCGGCCGAACTCCTACATCCCCGCCCGGACGCTGCTCACCCTGCTCGGCCGCCATCCGACCGACGCCGACCGTCCGACGGGCTGGAACTGGGCGATGCACTACGGAACCGGGGCCGTGCTGGGGCCTTGCGCGGTGTGTGGGCTGCGGTCGGGCTCCGTGGCCCGCAGGCGCACGTGGCGCACACCATCGTGCGGCTGTCGACCGACCAGACGCTGGAGAACACCACCGGGGTGGGGGCCCCGCCGATGGTCTGGCCCCGCAACGAGCACGTCGTCGACATCCTGCACAAGGCCATCTACTCGGTCACGACCGGGCTGATTGCGGAGCGGTGGATCCAGCCCTCCCTGCAGTCCCGGCGTGGGCTGACCAGCCACTGACGCAGGAGGACGGGTATGACGGACACCGCCCCGCGACAAGTCGCGGCGGACCGCCGCCGATCGGTGTGGACCGGCACCATGCTCGGCATCGCCATCATGGCCGCCGCCGATGAAATCGTGTTCCACCAGGTGCTGAGCTGGCACCACTTTTACGACCGGTCCACCCCTGACATCAGCCTGCTGTCGGACGGATTGCTGCAGACGGCCTACCTCGTGCTGCTGGTCGCCGGATTCTTCTGGTTCGCCGACCTGCGCCGCCGCGGAACGCTGGCGCGGCGTTCGGCGTGGGGCGGCTTCGTGCTCGGCCTGGGCATCTTCCATCTGTTCGACGGGATCGTCGACCACAAGCTCCTGGACCTCCACGAGATCCGCTACGGGGTTGATGTGCTGCCGTACGACCTGGCCTGGAACGGCGTTGCGCTGGTGCTGCTGGCGGTGGGCGCGATCATGCTGTGGCGGTCCCGGGACGAGGGGCCGGCCGGGGCCGATCGGCGGTGAGCACGCCGAGTGGAGCCCTCGCCGTGCTCGCCCACGGCGGCTCGCATGGGACAGGCGCGGCCGCCGCCACGTGGCTCCTGCCAGTGCTGGTCGCCGCCGTGCTCGCCGCCGGCTACCTGGCCGGCGTCGTCCGGCTGCGGGGGAGCGGACGCGGTTGGAGCCGCGGACGGACGGCGAGCTTCCTGCTGGGTACCGGCCTGATCAGCGCCGCGCTGTCTCCAGCGGTCGACGCCGGCACGGCCGGCGGGCACATGGCGCAGCACCTGTTGCTGGGGATGTTCGCGCCGATCGCACTGGTGCTGGGCGCCCCGGTGACCCTGCTGCTCGCCGGGCTGCCCGTGTCCGCTCGGCGCCCGGTGGCCGTGCTGCTGCGATCCCGGGCGCTGCACGCGCTGTCCCACGTGGCCACCGCCGCCGTGCTGAGCGTCGGCGGGCTGTACCTGCTCTACCTGACGCCGTTGTACGCCCTCAGCGCGCGCTCGGAGGTGGTGCACCACTTGGTGCACCTGCACTTCCTGCTGGCCGGGTACCTGTTCGCCTGGGCGGTGGCCGGCCCCGATCCCGCTCCGCGCCGACCAGGCATGGCGGTACGCCTGGCCGTCGTCGTCGTCGCCGGCGGCCTGCATGCCTTCCTGGCCAAGCTGCTGTACTCCCGTGCTCCTGTGCTCCCGGTGGGCGGAGGGCACGACGCTGCGGAGGTGGAGGCTGCGGCCCAGGTCATGTACTACGGGGGCCACGTCGCTGACCTGCTGCTGCTCGTCGCCCTGTTCGCCGCCTGGTATCGGCGCACCGGACGCTCTCTGGCGCGCGAAGCGACCTCGGCCCCCAGCACCCCCGCTGCTGTGTGAGTCTGCGGCTCCTCGCCGCGGCGGAGCGCGTGTCGTCAGAAGGGGACGGCTGCCCGATGCGTGTCGGCGACGGCAGCGACAAGGCGCCGCCAGCGTGACTCGCCGGCCGGAACGGGGGTGTTCGCAACCGGCGTGGTCGTCAAGGCCGGCTCCGCGGTGAGGCCGGGCTGCAGCGGCGCGGGTGAGGGCAGGGGCGCGGCGATCTGGGTCAACGAGAATCCTTCAGGGCAGTGCGGGCGGGCGCGGTAGGCCGCTGGGTGGCTTCCTCAGCGGGAGTGCGTGCCGCCCGGACAGAGCCGGTCGTCGACCGAAAGCGGGGTCACCGCGAGAAGGCACACGCAGAACGCGGGCCGACCCGGTGCAAATCCCCAGTACACAGATCGAGAATAGGCAGAAGGCGCCGACGAGTGCAACAGGCCTGGCAGGAGCGGTCCCGGGCATACCTGTCGAACGGCCCAGGTCTGACGGTGGGGGTACCAGTCAGCCGACTCCCTCCCGACCATCTCGTTGCCTCGGCGAGGGCGTGCCGCAGGGGGCTGCGCGGACGAGGTTCGAGGGCGTGGGCACCGGACCGCCCGAGTGGCAGGACATGCGGAACGGGCTGGGCGGTCCGGAGACCGCCCAGCCCGTCAGGGACAGACCTGCACTGCGCCCGGTGGGTGAGCGCGGAGGCGGGTGGAGTCAGCGCCCGATCAACCTGCTCAGCCAGCCGCCGGACCGCTCGGGGCGAGGGTGGCCCGGGCAGCGCTCGGCGCTGGGGATGCCGGCCATGACCTGGTCGACGTGTTGGCCGCATCCGGCCCAGGTGGTCCTGCCGCAGGTCTTGCAGGTGGCTGCTCGGCACATGGTGGATCTCCTCGTTGTCGGTGAGTGGGGCGGCCGTCGGCCACCGGATCAGTCGTGGGCGAAGCGGATGTTCGGCAGGACCCGGGTGAGCCATGCCGGGCTCCACCAGGCGGCTGCGCCGGTGAGCCGGAGCATCACCGGCAGCAGCACGAGTCGGACGAGGAAGGCGTCGAGCAGGACCGCGACGCCGAGGATGATCCCCATCTCCTTGGGCGGCAAGGGGCCGGACAGGGCGAAGGTGAAGAACACCGCGACCATGACGGCGCCTGCAGCGAAGATGACCCGGCCGGAGTGTGCAAGGGCGCCGATCATCGCCTCTCGCGGGTCACCGGTCCGCTCGTAGTGCTCCTTGGCGCTGGCCAGGAGGAAGACCGTGTAGTCCATGGCGATGGCGAAGATCATCGCGAAGAAGAACACCGGGGCCCAGGCGTCGAGGAAGCCCTGGCTCTCGAAGCCGAAGAAGCCAGCCCCGATGCCCTCCTGGAAGACCAGGCGGGCGACGCCGAACGCGGCGGCGGTGGACAGCAGGCTGGCCAGGGTGCCCAGCAGCGAGATCAACGGCGCCTGCAGTGCGACCAGCAGGAGCAGGAAGCCCAGCACGAGAACGACCCCGATGACCAGGGGCGTGGACTCGTCCAGTTGCGTCTTGAGGTCGAGGTTCTCCACCGGCGCGCCGCCGACCAGGGCGGAGTCGGGGAGGTCGGCGCGCAGCCGGTCGACCAGCGTGGACAGCTCGGGGTCCGAGGGGTCCACGGTGGGGACGGCCTGGATCATCGCCAGATCGGTGCCGTCCGACGCCGGCATGGGGGGCATCACACCCGCGACGGCGGGGTCATCCCCGAGGACGGCGGCAGCGGTCGGGGCGTCAGCGGTGTCCACGACGACCTGCAGGGTCCCGGGCGCCCCCTCGCCGAAGGCCTCCTGCACCTGGTCGTAGCCGATCCGGGCGCTGGCGTCCTCCGGGAGCACCTTGATCGAGGGCATCGCCGTCTTCAGTCCGATGATCGGGGCGGCGAGGGCGAGCAGGACGAGCAGCGAGCCGATGCCGTAGACCATCGGTCGCTTCCACAGGCGCTCACCCCACGCGGCGAAGCGCGGGGAGCGGTGCTCTCCGGCGCGGACCCAGGGAAGCGCGATCCGGTTGATCTTCAGGTCCAGCTTGAACAGGACCAGGGGGAGCAGCGTCAGGGTGGCGGCCAGGACGAAGACGACGGCGAGCATGATGCCGCCGGCCATCGACCGGAACGACGGCGAGGGGACCAGCATCACCGCCGACAAGGAGACGAGCACCGTCGCGCCGGAGAGCAGGACGGCCTTGCCGGCGGTGTCCATGGTCTCGGCGATCGCGCGCACCTGTGGTGCGCCCGCGCCCATCCGTGCCGCGCGGTAGCGGACCACGAGGAAGAGCGCGTAGTCGATCCCGAGGGCTAGGGCGAACATCATCGCGAAGTTCATGGCCCAGATGGAGACCGGCACGAGCTCGTTGATCAGGACCAGCGAGCCCGCGGAGGCGACCAGTCCGGCCAGCGTGAGCAGCAGGGGCAGCCCGGCGGCGACCAGCGCGCCGAAGGCGAGCACCAGGATGCCCAGGGTCACCGGCCAAGACAGCATCTCCGACTTGAGCATCGCGTCGAGGTTGGCCTCGTTGAAGTCCGACCACAGCAGCGAGGCGCCGGTCGGGTTGACCTCGACCGCTCCGGTGGACATCGCCTCCAGAGGTCCCTTGAGGTCATCGGCGACCCGGACCATCTCGTTCGTGTCGGCACCGGCGCCGGCGAGCAGGACGGCGGTGCTGCCGTCCGGGCTGAGTGTCGCGCCGGGTTGCGGCTGGAGGACCTCGCCGATGCGGTCGTCGCCGGCGAGGAGCTCGGTGGCGCGGGCGACGACGTCCGCCCCGGCGCCTTCGGTCACCGGGCCGTCGGAGCTGTGGACGACGACCTGGATGGCCGAGCTGGCGTTGCCGCCGAAGTGGTCGACGGCGAGTTCGCGGGCGGCGACGGATTCGGAGCCGTCGGCCTGCCAGCCGGCTCCGGACAGTGCGGCCTCGACGCGGGGGGCGAAGAAGCCCAGGCCGACGATGAGCAGCAGCCAGACGACGGTCGTCGTCCTGGCGTGGGCGGTGACCCAGACCCCGAGCCGGCCGAGCGGGCCAGGGCGGAATGACGTGGATACGGAGTCGGGCTGGCGGCTGGTCGCCGTCGTGGTCACGGATGAGTCGCTTTCGTCAGAAGGGGAGTGGGTGGCGGCCGGCGGCGGCCGCCGAGTCAGCGAGCGGCGGAGTCGTCGTGCAGACCTACGGCGGCCGCACCGGCGTCGGGATCGCCGTAGCCGCCGTTGACCAGCACGGGCCGGCGGCCTGCGCGAGCGAGCATGGAGGCGGCGATGGAGGCGCGGTAGCCCGAGCCGCAGTACACCCACACGTCGCCGTCGGGAACCTCGTCGAGGCGGCCGGGCAGGTCGTGGATCGGGATGTGCCGGGAGCCGCGCACGCCGCCTCCGGCGCGCTCGTCGTCGCGGCGCGCGTCGAGGACGACCAGGTCCGGGTCAGAACCCAGCGCCGCGGCCAAGCCGGAGAAGTCGCTGACCGGATAGGAGGCAAGCTCGCGGCCGGCGGACAGGGCCTCGGGGCTGCCGATCGCAGCACCCGCGAGCCGGTCGATGCCGATGCGGACGAGCTCGCGGCGGGCCTCGGCGACCTGCTGCTCGGTCTCGCCGATCAGGGTGATCGGTCCGCCCCATGGGATGAGCCAGCCGACGTAGGTGACGAAGTTGGCGATGGCCAGCTCGAAGTTCAGGGCCCCGGGCAGGTGGCCGGCGGCGAACGCGGTGCGGGTGCGCAGGTCGATCACCCACTCGCCGGCGGCCAGTCGTCCGGCCAGCTCGGCGGGGTCGACGTGTCGCGGCGCGGAGAGGTCCACGGGCGCCGGGCCGGCGGCGTTGCCCGGCCCCATGTGGCTGTACCAAGCAGGGATCGCCGTCAGGCCGGCGATCAGCTCGTCGACGAAGGTCTGCTCGTCCCGGGTCAGGGCCGGGTTGACCTTGGCCTGCTCGCCGACGGTGGAGGAGTCTCCGCTGGTCGGGGTGGCCGCACAGAATGAGCCGAAGCCGTGACTGGGGAAGACCGGAGTGCCGGCGGGCAGCTCGTCGACGAGCCGGCGCACCGAGTGGTACTGGGCATGGGTGAGCTCATCGGTGTGCTCCGGACCGACCAGGTCGGTGCGGCCGGTGGCGCCGTACAGCATGGAACCGCCGGTGAACACGGCCTGAACCTGACCGTCGGCGTCCGCGACCACGTAGCTGACGTGGTGGTGCGTGTGTCCGGGAGTGTGCAGCACGCGGAGCCGCATCGGGCCGGCCTCGAGGTCGTCCCCGTCGGCGGCCGGCACCCGGTCGTAGGCGACGGTGTCACCGGCCGGGACGACGTAGTCGGCGCCCACGCGGCCGGAGAGCTCGAGGCCACCGGTCAGGTAGTCGTTGTGCAGGTGGGTCTCCAGGACCAGCGCGATGCGGACGGCCCGCTTCTCGGCCAGGGCCAGCACGCGGTCGATGTCGCGCTGGGGGTCGATCACGACGCCGATCCCGCCGTCGCTGATCAGGTAGCTGCGGTCGCCGAGGCCGGTGGTCTCGATGATGTCGATCTGCACGGAAGGCTCCTCAGTACGGTACGGGGCAGGGGTATCTGCGTGGCAAATAGGAGACGACGTCAGGCGGTGGGGCGACCCTCGGCGATCCACTGCGTCATGCCCCCGTCGAGGTTGGCGACGTCGTAGCCCTGGCCTGCCAGGAACTTCGCGGCCTGGGAGCTGCGCCCGCCGCTACGGCAATCAGTGATGACTGGGCGGGCCCGGTCGAGCTCGAAGACGCGGGCGGGCAGCTGGCCCAGCGGGATGTGGGTGCTGCCGGCGATCCGGCCCTCGGCCAGTTCGGCGGCCTCCCGCACGTCGAGCAGAACCGCCTCGGTGCGGTCGGCGGCCTGAGCTGGAGTGAGCTGGGGAATCTGCTGGGTCATCGTGACTCCAAGAAAGATTGGTCAGGCGAGGGAGAGGAAGAGGCGCTCGAGCTCGCGCAGGTCGATCTCGCGGGTCTCGCTGTCCTCGTTGGTCGAGCAGAAGCGCATCCCGGTGGAGACGACGGCGAAGCCAGCCTTGTTCAGCGCCTTGGAGGCGGCGGCGAGCTGGGTGACGACGGCGGAGCAGTCCCGGCCGTCCTCGATCATGCGGACGATGCCGCCGATCTGGCCCTCGATGCGCTTAAGGCGCTTGACGACGTCGGCGAGTTCGCCCTGGGGGATGTCCACGGCACTACCGTACATACCCCGGGGGGTATCGGCAACCGGCCTTGCGGCGGCTCAGCGCCTCCGCGATACGAACCTCGCCGTGGGCTGACCGGTGCGTGTCCATGGGTATGCCTGTGGGCGGAACCGCGAGCCCTCTTCAGGGCGAACAGGTAGCCGGGTCTCGAGAGGTTCCCTGTCGAGCCGGTGGATGTTTCGCGGCACCGGTTTCGAGACCGGTCGTCGTTGGGGGGACCGGTTCGCCACGCGCCGACTCGTGAGGTGGGATGAGCGGCTGAGGGGAGGGGTCGACGATGGACCAGCGTTCAAGGCATCAACCGTGCACGGCAGTCGCGGCGGTCAGCGCCCAAGCGATTCTGCTCACTGGGCTCGCGTGGCCCGTCCGCCCGCCTCCCCACCCACGGACCCTCCGGTGGATCGGTCGCGTCATGAGTGGGGCGGGACTCGTCATAGCAGGGGTGGCCGCGGCCGGCTTGGGACCGGCGCTCACTCCCTCTCCGCTGCCTTCAACGCAAGCGCAGCTTCGGCGCGATGGAATGTTCGGGCGAGTGCGGCATCCGATCTACAGCGGCCTACTCCTCTTGGGCGCCGGTCGACTCCTGACCGCAGGCCGTCGTCGGGTTGCTCCGGCGGTCGCACTCACGCTGCTCCTGGCCGCCAAGGCACGATGGGAGGAGCGCCTCATGAGCACTCGCTTTCCGGATTACCCGTCATACGCCGCGACGACCCCCCGCTTCATCCCGGCCATGCGCCGGTCCCGCAAGTGACGCGGCGAGGCGGTCGTGCGCCGATGTGCTGCTACTCAGCTAGGCCATGTCCAAGCATGACCCTCTCAGGCCATCCAGGCCCCTCCGTGCGCCCGACTGGCGACCGGCAGGCCCCGCTGTGAGGGACGGGGTACGCATGCAGTCGTCTCTGAACTGAGCGGCCGACGGGTGGAGGCTCGTGCGTGCATCGCCCGGCGGAGCACGCACCACCCGGTCTGACAACTGAGGGGTGGGCACTGAGCCGGCGGGGTGTCGGCCCAGCCTCGTGACGACGAGAGGCGGCTGGCTGGGCCTCAGTGGTGATCGGCCGCCCGCTCCAGCCGCCAGCCCTCTCCACGGCACCCGTCCGGCAGCGGCGGGAAGCGGTGCCCCTTGACGTCGGTGGACTCGTAGGCATGGTCGCCGTGTCCCTCCGAACAGCGGTAAATCCCGCTGCGGGGAACCATCTGACCGGGGTGGAAAGTGTCCTCGTCAAGTGCCATCCGCGACCGGTACCCGGTAGCGGGCCCTGCACTCGGCGGGACGAACGGATCAGCCGCAGCACGCACAGTGCGCCGCCATGCATGCCGGCACGCTGATCAGAGGCCGTCCGTGCTGGAGCGGGAGTAGTCGGCGGTTGCCCGGGCATGAGTGGGGCGCCTGCCGGTGGACCCGTTGTCCGTGTGGCGCTCCACCGGGGGCGTGGGCGGCGACGTCGGCCGCGCGACCTGCGACTCAGGACGGATGTGCTGTGGACGTCGAGCTGACCACCGGGCAGAGCGTGATCGGCGCCTTCCTGATCGCCCTGGCACTCGCCGCGCTGCACCTGGCAGCCCCGCGGATCCGCAAGCTCCCCCTCGTCCCGGAACGGGCCACCGGCTCCTTCGCCGGTGGGCTCGCCGTGGCCTACGTGTTCCTGCACCTCCTGCCCGAGATCGCCGAGGGCAACGAAGCCATCGGAGAGGCGCTGTCCGACGTCGTGCGGCCCACACCGCTGATGGACCTCGGCATCTTCCTCGTGGCGCTGTTCGGCTTCACCGTCTTCTACGGGCTGGAACGACTGGCCGATCGCCAGCACCGCGCAGCGCCCGTCCACGCCGTCTCACGGAGCAGCGGTGGCGCCGGCTCGCCGGAGGGCGGCACGGCGACGAAGGACGACCGCGATCCGGGGACGGAGCCCAGCCGCGGCGTGTACCTGCTCCACCTCTCCTCGTTCATGGTCTACAACGCCCTGATCACGTACACGATGGCGCTCCGGCTCCGCACCGGAATCGCCTTCGCAGTCCTGTTCACCATCGCCATGGGCCTGCACTTCGTGCTCACCGACCGCGGCCTGGAGGAGCACTACCCGACCCGGTTCACCGCCCGCGGACGCCTGGCACTGGCCGCTGCCCTCCTGGGCGGCTGGGCCGTCGCGGCACTGTTCGCGCCGTCCAGCACCCTCGTCGTCGCGCTGCTCACCGCTCTGCTGGGCGGCTCCATCCTGCTCAACGTCTTCAAGGAAGAGCTGCCCTCGACCCGCAGGTCCAGCTTCGGCTGGTTCCTCACCGGCCTCACCCTCTACGCGGCGCTGCTCACTTTCGTGACCGCACTGAGCGAGTGACCCGTCACGGCCCCTCGGAAGCCGGGCGCCAGCGACGGCCACCGCCCGATGAGGTGGCCGAACCCGTGCGGAAACGTTGTTCCGCCGGATCGGCCAACCCCTGGGCGCTACGAAGACCAACCCGGTCTTCCTGCAGTCGCTGAGACCTCGTCTCGATGCTCTGCCACGACGGTGCAGGCGCCCTCGGCTGCCGCGCGGGAGCTCCGGGGTAATGGTCCGGCCGTCCTCCGGGCCTTCCCAGCCCTGTGCCAGGAGGCTTGCGCAGCCCGCTGTAAGCCTGGAGACGTTCTCCAGTGAATGGAAAGCCGTCAGGGGACCGGACCCCCTCCGCCGCCACGGTTGCTCAAAGGTCAGCCCTGGCGCTCGAACGCTCGTCGGCCGCGTACCCCGCGCCGGACGATGAGGTGTCGTGCGACCGAGGCGGACGGTGAGCGCTAGGGTCCTACGCCACGAACGGGTGTCCACCGAACGGGTGATGGGGGGCTGCCGTGGCGCGGCCGCTGCTTCGAGGCGATCGCCTGCAGGCCGCCCGGGAGTCCGCGGGATTGAGCCGGGACGACCTCGCCGAACGCCTCGAGCTGTCGAGCCCCGCAAGAGTCCGCGTGTGGGAGCTAGGCCTGGAGCGTCCGCGGCCCCGCTTCGTGCCCCGACTGGCCGCCGCGGTGGGAATCGATCCGCTGCACCTGCTCGACGTCGATCCCGACGATCCACCGCTGGCGGCGCTCCGGCTGGCGGCCGGCCTGGCGACGAACGAGATGGGCGCACCGGGGGTGTCCGTCATGACGTACGTGCGACTGGAGGACGGCAGGCCCGGTACCGAGCCGACGGCGGACGCCGTCCATGCCGTGGCCGGATTGCTGGGTGTGGACGAGTCCCGCGTCCAGGCCGCGATCCGTCGCGCGCGCCGTGACCACGCGCCCTTGGCGTCAACTGGAGGTTGACCGGAGGATTACTGGAGATCTGGGGCTTTCCCTTCTGACGGTCTTTGGTGGTAATTTCCCGCAACCTCGTCCGGGAGGCGCCCGTGATCCGCAGGTCAGAGTCGCGTTGTGCGATGGCGGCTGGCCTCGGCGCGGTCCTGGAGACTGGACCGGCGAGCTCGCCGGCCGCGCTGCACGGCACCGCTTCGCGGGCGGTCGATGGGGTACGGGGCCGCATCGTCGCTCTCGCGTCGGTGCTGGCACTCGCCGCATGCGGAACGGACGGGGAAGCCACGGAGCAGACCTCGCCCCAGGCATCGGCCTCCGAGACCAGTGCGGCGTCCACCAGCTCGGGCCCGTCGATGAACCCTGACGAGGCGGCGGCCGCCGACGCGGCGATGGCCGTCTACCGGGATGTGACTCGGCTGGTCCAGGATGCGCGCCGCGACCCGACGCAGGACTGGCTGCCGGCCTACGCGCAGCTGACCGCAGACCCCTATCGGTCCGCCGAGCTGCTCGAGATCTCGGCTCTCCGGGATCGCGGTATCGCCCACACCGGCGAGGTGATCCACACGCCCGACGTCTTCGCTGTCGACCTTGCTGGTGGCACAGACGGAACCCTCCGCACAGTCACGATCCAGGACTGCGTCGACACCCGAGACTTCCCGGCCACGGTCAAGGCCACTGGTGACGTCGTGAGCGTCGATCGACCGCCGCACGTCGCCGTTGCCACGGTTGTCTTCTACCCGCCACCCGAGGACCGCTGGTTGGTCGCCACCGTCGACGTGCAGGACGAGACGTGCTGACCCATTCCTGGGCGCGTGCGGCCGCCGGCGTCCTGGCGACCGTCCTCCTCCAGGTCCCGGCCGCGGTCGCCACCGCCGCGCCCCAGGAGATCTGCCTGCCCTCCGGCTTCTGCTACATCGAGGACATCCGGCCGGCCGTGCCCAGTTCGCCCTCCACCGTCCCCGCCCGGGCTGCGGCGCCGGCACCGTCCGAGTGCACCTCGTCGAACGGTGCTGCGGTGCCCTGCTACCAGGACAACCTTGGCTGGTATGAGTCATCCAGCGGCTGCTACCTCAAGCTGATGGACCCCCAACCCCCTCCCGGCTCGCCGCTGTGGGAAGGGCATACGCCAGGGGACGGCGGTGCCCTCTACATCGCCAACTGCGGTGCGGCGGACGGCGGCTCGCTCGGTTCCACGGCCACCGGGATCGCCTGGCGTCGCGGGCCACCGGCCGCAGTCATCGACCCCGAGGTCCTCGCACAGCGCGCCATCGCCGCCATGCAACTGCAGCCGCCGCTACTGCGCACCGCACCCCCGCAGGCGTCGGCCAGCGGACTGGTCGGCCTCCCGATGTGGATGTGGACCGATCGCGCGGAGAACGTCTCCGGACCCATCACGCGCTCCGCTACCGAAGGGCCGGTCGCCGTCGAAGCGACCGGCGTGGTCTCCCGCATCGCCTGGGACATGGGCGACGGGACCACCGTCACCTGCGGCCTCGGAACGCCTCACTCCCCGGGTGCCGACGGCCCCTCCCCGGACTGCGGCCACACCTATGACCGCGCATCGGCCAACCACGTGCCCGGCGGCGGACCGTGGCCGATCACCGCTACGACCACGTGGACGGTCACCTGGTCCGGTGGAGGTCGCACCGGCACCGAAACGGTGCAGCTGTCCTCGACCGGCGAGCTCTTCGTCGGCGAGCTCCACGTGCTCAACCAGGCCGAGGAGCGCTGATGGCCAGGATGCGGACAGCCCCCACCGACGACGTCGTCGAGGGCAACGGCTGGGTGCCCCCACCACTGCCCCAGGCTCCGGTGCTCCCGCCACCACGACGCCGCCGGCGCCCCGCCCTGCTGGCCCTGGCGGTCGCCATGGTCGTGCTCGGTGCACTCGGTGCCGCCTACCTCGCCACCTCGCTCGGCCAGACGACGTCGGTGATCGCCGTCGCTCAGCCGGTCGCCTGGGGGCAGACGATCACCGCTGCCGATCTCGTGGAGGCACGCATCGCCGCCGACCCGGCCCTGTCCCCGGTCCCGTACACCGACCGCGAGCGGGTCATCGGCCGAACAGCAACAGCAGACCTCCTACCCGGAACACTCCTCACCCGCGACGCGACCACCGATCAGCGGCTTCCTCCGCCCGGTCAACAACTCGTCGGCATCGGACTGCCGGCCGTGCAGCTTCCGGGCACGCCGCTGCGACCGGGGGACGACGTGCTGCTGGTGCCTCTGCCGACCGAAGGTCAGGCGGCACCCACCGCTTCTTCGGTCACCGTGGCGGCCACCGTCGTCCGCGCAGGGGAGCCGGGCACGGACGGGCGGCGTGTCGTCGACGTCCTCGTCGACGAAGCCGACGGCCCAGACGTGGCAGCCCGCGCAGCCGCCGGGCTGGTCGCTCTCGTCGTGGTCGCAGGGGAGTAGGCGACCCACCGTGCTGATCGCGATGACCTCGGCCAAGGGAGCCCCCGGCGTGACCACCGCCGCGCTCGCCCTCGCCCTGTCCTGGCCCCGCCGCACGGTGCTCGCCGAGCTCGATCCGGCCGGCGGCGACGTCCTGGCCGGCTACGGCCGCGGCGAAGTCTCCGCAGGCGGGCTGGCCGAGCTGGAGCTGGCGGCGCGGCGTGGCGGACCGGCACGGCACCTGGAGGCGCACCTGCTGCAACTGGACGCCGGCGCGCGGGTGCGGCTGCTGCCCGGTCTGACCGACCCCATCGGCGCGCGGCACGTGGACTGGCACCGCCTGGCCGGGGCGCTCGCCGCGATCGACGGCGGCACGACGGACGCGCTGGCCGACTGCGGCCGGCTCGGCGCCGAGCACTTCCCCCGGGACGCCGTCCGGCGGGCGGCCGCCGTGATCGTCGTGACCCGGTCGTCGCTGCGCGCCGTGCGCGCCGCGACCCACGCGGTCGCCGCGTTGAAGGCCGAGTCAGCATCGGGGGCGGGTGTCTGTGCGCTCGCCGCGGTCGTCGTCGCAGCAGGGGAGCCCTACGGCGAGCGCGAGATCGGCGACGCTCTCGGCATCCCGGTCCTCGGCGCGCTGCCCCGCGACGACAAGGCAGCGTCGGTGCTCAGCGACGGCGTACCGGCCGGTCGCTCCTTCCACCAATCGGCGCTGCTGAGAGGGGCGCGGGAGGTCGCCGCCCGCGTCGCAGAGTTCGCCGCCCGGCACGAGGCCATACTCAGCCCGCCGGCCCAGGTCCCCGCACCGGTGCACCCGATCGGACACGAGCATGTCCGCTGAGCAGCTCGACCTGGGGCGGTCCCTGCCCGCCGTCAGGCCGCAGGTCGACTGGCCGTTGGTGCGCCGACTGCACGAGACGACGGCGACCGCGCTCGCCGAGGAGCTCAAGCGACGTCCTTCCCTGGGTTCGGCCGCGGAGCAGGAGCTGGCTCGCACGCTCATCCAGGACGGCATGGACGCGCTGGTCCGAGAGCGCATGCGCGCGGGGCAGGCGGTGCCGTCCCCGGACGAGGAGCTGGCGATCGCCGAGGCCGTGTTCGCCGCCCAGTTCGGGCTGGGCCGGCTGCAGCCCTACGTCGACGATGCGCAGGTCGAGAACATCGAGGCGCACGGCTTCGACAACGTGTGGATCGGCTACGCCGACGGCCGCGACGTCCGCGTCGACGCGATCGCCGACTCCGACGAGGACCTGGTCCGGCAGCTGCAGCACATCGCCGCCCGGCTGGGCCGCGCCGAGCGCACGCTGACCACGGCCAGCCCGCTGCTGACCATGCGCCTCCCTGACGGCTCCCGGCTGGCCGCGGTGATCGAGACCGTGCCCCGCCCGCAGCTTGTGATCCGGCGGCACCGGATCCGCGACGTCGACCTCGACGACATGGTGGGGCTGCGCGCGATCGACCAGCCGCTGGCCGAGTTCCTGCGCGCTGCGGTGCGGGCCCGGAAGAACATCGTGGTCACCGGCGGACAGGGCGCCGGCAAGACCCTGCTGCTGCGGGCGCTGGCCAACGAACTCCCGATCGAGGAGAACCTGGCCACGATCGAGAAGCACTTCGAACTGCTGCTGCACGAGCTGCCCGACCGCCACCCTCGGGTGGTGCCGTTCGAGGCGCGCGAGGGCACCGGCGAGCGCGGCCCGGACGGACGTCGCCTCGGGGAGGTGACCCTGACCGAACTCGTCGAGCACGCCCTGGTGATGAACGTCAGCCGGGTGTGGCTGGGCGAGGTCCGCGGCGAGGAGGCCTGGCCGCTGATCGAGGTCATGGAGGCCGGCGAGGGTGGTTCGGCCTGCACCCTGCACGCCCGGTCGGCCCACCACGCCTTCGAACGACTGGCCAACCTGTGCATGCGCGGCCGGGGCTCGGTCACCCCCGAGCACGCCTACCGGTCCTGCGCCTCGGCGATCGACCTCATCGTGCACATCACCACGGTTGACGAGCGGTGGATCGGCGGGCAGCGGCACCGCTTCGTCAGCCAGGTCGTGGAGTGCAACGGCATGGGGGAGGGCGGGCGACCGGCGGTCACGGAGGTCTTCGCCGCCGGGCCGGATGGGCGGGCGACGCCCGCGCACGATCCGGTCGACCTGGCCGACTACGTGCGGGTCGGCTTCGATCCCGGCTGGCTCCGCCCCGGCCAGGAGCACTGGGCAAGCGCCACCGGGGGACGGCGGTGACCGGCGTGGTGCTGCTGGCCGGCGTGTGCGGCGCGCTGGTGGTCGGTGGCCCCCTCCTCGCCGCGCATGCGCTCACCGCCGATAAGCGGCCGGCGCGGCCTCCTCGCCGACGCCGCCCGGCGGCGTGGGCCGACGGGCCTACGACGCGCCGGCAGCGAGCGCTGTGGGCGGCGGGTGCAGCAGCGGCCGCTGTCGTGTGGCTGGCTTCGGGGTGGCCGGTCGGCGGGGTCCTGGCCGGGCTCGCGGTAGTCGGGGTGCCGTGGCTGCTGACGCAGTTCTCCGCCGGGAATGCGGCGGTGGAGCGGCTCGAGGCGTTGCAGGAGTGGGTGCGGCGCACCTCCGATGTCCTGGCCGCCGGCGGAGGGCTGGAGCAGACGCTGATCCGCTCGGCGCGAACCGCACCGGAGCCGATCCAGGTCGAGGTCGCGACGTTGGCTGCCCGGCTGCAGGCGCGCTGGTCCACGTCCCGTGCGCTGCTGGCCTTCGCCGACGACCTGGACGACGCCGCCGGTGATCTGGTGGTCGCCGCCCTGCTGCTCGGTGCGGAGCTGCGCGGTCCGGGGCTGGCCCGGGTGCTGACCGAGCTGGCGCACAGCCTCACCGAGGAGGTCACCATGCGCCGCAAGGTGGAGGCCGACCGCGCCAAGCCCCGGGCCAACGCGCGCTGGCTGTTGCTCATCACCGTCGCCGCCGCCGGGCTGGCCGCCCTGAACGGGGACCACCTGGCTCCCTACGGCACCGCGCTCGGGCAGCTGGTGCTGGCCGTCATCGCCGCCTTGATGGTCGGTTGCCTGCTGTGGATGCGCCGGCTCACGGCGGCGGCGCCGACGGTCCGCTTCCTCGTCGACCCGACGACGCGCGGCGGGGCGGCACGGGACCCGGAGGAGGTGCCGGCCCGGTGAGCGCGGCGCAGGTACTCCTCATCGGTTGCGGCGCAGCCGTCGGGCTGGGGCTGTTCCTGCTGCTACGGACCGCGCTCGTGATCGAGCAGCCGCGGCTGTCCGACGCGCTGGCCCGGTTGGACGGGCGCGCCCCGATCGGTTCCGTGCGACCTGTCGGGGAGGTGGGAGACCGCTGGGCGCAGGCGGCAGGACGGACCGGGTCGTGGGCCGCCGCTCGGCTGCCCACGACCGGTCTGCAGGCGCCGGGATCGGCGTTGGCGCTGATCGGCTGGACGCCGGCGGGGTACGCCGTCCGCAAGATCGGCATGGCTCTGTTCGGCGCGGCGTTTGTGCCGCTGCTCACGGCCGTCCTCGGCATCGTCGGCGTCCACCTGCCGGTCGTGGTTCCGGTGGCCGGATCGCTAGCGCTGGCCGTTGGCCTGTTCCTCGTCGTCGACCTGGTCGTGCGGGACCAGGCCGCCGAGGCGCGCGGCCAGATGCGCCGGGCGCTCTGCTCCTACCTCGACCTGGTCAGCCTCCGCCGGGACGCCAGCGAGGGCCCCACCATGGCTCTGGAGCGTGCCGCCGCGATCGGCGACGGCTGGGTGTTCGGCCGCATCAGCGACGCGTTGGTCACGGCCCGGCTCGCAGGCGACCCACCGTGGGAGGGGTTGCGCCGGCTGGCCGCGGATTCTGGTGTCGGGGAGCTGGCCGACGTCGCCGACATCGCGGCGGTTGCCGCCCAGGAGGGCGCGTCGATCGCCCCGACGCTCCGGGCCCGTGCGCAGTCCCTGCGCGTCCAGCTGCTGGCCGACGAAGAGGCGGCGGCCAACACCGCCAGCGAGAAGCTCACCGCCCCGGTGGCGCTGCTGTCGATCGCCTTCCTGCTGCTCTTCCTCTATCCCGCCCTGGCCCGACTGATGGCCACCTGACCGCCATGCCCCTCAGAAGGAGAGTCCGATGATGCCGCTGATGACCACCCTGACCATCCTCGCCGCAGCACTGCGCGACCGGCTCCGCGATCTGCGGGGCGAGCCGGAACGCGGCTCGCTGTCGGTGGAGCAGGTGATCATCACGGTGGCTCTGATCGGCATCGCCGTCGCGCTGGTCGCGATCATCGCCAACGCGGTCACCTCCCGCTCAGCCGAGATCCAGTAGCCCGCCCGTGGCCCGCTCCGCCAGCTCACGCGGCCCCACACCGCTGTCCCGGCTGTGCCACGTCCGTGGCCGCCGGACCAGCGGCGTGGCGCGCCGGCAGCTGTCAGGGGAACGCGGCGCGGCGTCGGTGGAACTGGCGGTCACGTTCCCCGTCGTGCTCCTGCTGGTCATGACGTTGATCCAGGCGGCCCTGTGGTTCTACGCCCGCTCGGTCGCCCTGGGCGCGGCCCAGGAAGGCGCCCGCGAGGGTCGGGTGCAGCCCGCGTCGACCGCACGCGCCCAGTCGGCGGCCGAAGGCTTCCTCGACCAGACCGCGGAGGATCTGCTCACCGGCCGGGACGTGACCGTGGCGGGCTCCCCGAGCAGCATCGAAGTGACCGTGACGGGCACGTCGATCAGCCTCTTCCCCGGCCTGTCCGGGTGGGCGGTCACCCAGAGCGCCGTTGGCCCCGTGGAACGGCCCACGCCATGAACGGACGGGCGGGGGATCAGGGCTCGGTGTCGGTCGAGCTGGCGTTGCTGACCCCGGCGCTGCTGTTGCTGCTGTCGTTCGCCGTCGTGGCCGGACGTACCCAGGTCGCTGAGGGCGCCGTCGCCGAGGCCGCCCGCGCGGCCGCCCGGGAGGCATCACTTGCCCGGGACGACGTCACCGCCGCCGCACTGGCCAGAGCCCAGGCGGACCGCACCCTGGCCGCCCAGGACCTGCGCTGCCAGAGCACGAGCGTCGACATCGACACCACCGGCTTCCAGACTCCGCCCGGCCAGCCCGGCGACGTCACCGTGTCGATCACCTGCGTCGTCGGCATGGCGGACCTGCTCGCGCCGGGCCTGCCCGGATCGGTCACCGTCGAGGCGTCCTTCACCAGCCCCGTCGACGCCTACCGCGAACGATGACCAGCCAGCGACGCCGTCAGCAGCCGGACGCCGAGCGCGGCGCGATCGGCGTCTTCCTCGTCGTCCTCGTCCCCGGGCTGCTGCTCATCATCGGCCTGGCCGTCGACGGCGGCGCCAAGGTGGCCGCCACCCAGCGCGCCAACGCCATCGCCGACGAGGCCGCCCGCGCCGGCGGGCAGGCGCTCGACGTCTCCGCGGCCCTGACCGGGCAGGTCCGCGTGGATCCGGCCGCCGCGGTCGCCGCGGCGCAGGACTACCTGGACCGCAGCGACGTGGCGGGGTCGGTGACCGTCGTCGACGGCGACACCCTGCAAGTCACCACCAGCCTCACCGAGCCGACTGCATTCCTCGGCCTGGTCGGCATCACCGCGATGACCGTCGAAGGCTCCGGGACCGCCGACCTGATCAGCGGGACCGGCCAGAACGGGGGAGAGGGCCCATGACCACACCGGATGGGGCACGGCACCTGCTGCACCGGCTGATCGCCGGGATCCTGCTAGCCGCCGCGGTCGCCGGCATCCCGGTCGGGCTGTGGCGGCTCGGCGGCGCCTACTTGCCCGACGACAGGCTTTCCTGGGAACAGGTGACCACCACGCTGAGTCGCCCGGACACCGGCGCGCTCTTCCTCGGCCTGCTCGTGGTCATCGGCTGGGTCGCGTGGGCCTGCTTCGCCCTCTCGGTGGCCGTCGAGCTCGCCAGCCAGCTGCGTGGCCTGCCACCGATGCGATTGCCCGGCCTGGCGGCGCCGCAGCAGATGGCCGGCCTTCTCGTGGCTGCCGTCCTCGGTGTTGGCAGCGGACCGCTGTTAGCTGCTCCCGCCCTTGCCGGCCCCCCGATCGTGGCCGACCAGCCGGTCGGCCGCGAGGAGCCGTCGCCAGCCCTTGCACCGCCCGTGAACACAAGGCCGACAGGGCCTACAGCGGCCGGTCCCACATACACGGTGGCTCCGCGCGACACCTTGGGCCGCATCGCCGCCCGCTACTTGGGCGACTGGACCCGGTTCGAGGAGATCCTTCAGCTCAACCGCGGCCGGCCCCAGCCCGACGGCGCGCTCCTCTCCGACCCGGGACTGATCCGCCCTGGCTGGACGCTGGTCCTTCCACCGGACGCACGCCTTCCCGAAGCCGCGGAGGTGACGGTGCAGCCCGGCGAGACTTTGACCGACATCGCCGAGCAGCACGATCTGCAGCACTGGCAGCCGATCTTCGACCTCAACGCCGGCGAACCGCTGCCCGGCGGCGGCCTATTCACCGACCCCGATCTGATCCGCCCCGGGCAGGTACTCGACCTTCCGCCGGCCGACCCCGCGGACGCCGCCCCTCCGCCACCAGCCGATCGCAGACCCCCGGCTGACCAGCCGGCGCCCGACGTGGGCGAGCCAGTCGTCTCGGCGGAGCCCTCGCCGACTTCGGCCGCGCCGACAGCAGGTGGCTTCCCTGAGCGATCGGAGCAGCCGGCAAGCGACACTGACACCCACAGCGGGGATGCCGCCGAGGGACCGTCGGAGCTGGTGGCCGTGCTCGCCGGCAGTGGGGCACTGCTCGCCGCGGGTGTGGGCGCCGCGTGGCTGACGCATCGCCGCCAGCGGCTCCGCCGCCGCCGTCCCGGCCGACGGCTGGCCCCACTTCCGAAGGCCCAGTCGGCCACACAAGAGGTCGTGGCATCGGCGGCCGACGAGGGCACGGCCGACTACGCCGCGCTCGACCTGGCGCTGCGCGGCCTCGCCGTCCAGATCTCCGCCGATCCGGACGGGCGGCTTCCTGACGTCGTCGCCGCCCGACTCAACGGCGGCCGGCTCGAGCTCCGGTTGCACGCTCCGGCCGACCGCCCTCCGCCGGAACCGTGGATCGCGGACGACACCGGCTTTCGGTGGTCGGCGCGGCTCGACCAGGACACCGGTGTCGACCCCGAGGTGGCCCGCACCCGTCTGGCGCCGTACCCGACTCTGGTCACCATCGGCACCGACACCGCGGGCCGCTGGCTGCTGGACCTGGAACGTCTCGGGTCTGTGTACGTGACGGGACCGGCCGACCGCCGCGAGAACTTCGCCCGGCACCTGGCCGCCGAACTGGCCGTCAACAGCTGGTCTGACCTGCTCACCGTCACACCTGTCGGGTTCGGCGGCGAACTGGTCGACCTCGCCCCCGGGCGGGTCCACCCGGTCCACAGCACCACCGACCCTGGCCTGGGGGAACCCGCCGAGTCCGACGGCGACGATGTGCTGGACGGGCGGCTGCGGGCCGGAGCCGGGGACGGCTGGATGCCGCAGGTCGTCCTCATCCCGTACTTGCCGGATCAGATCGGCGGCGGACTCGTTGAGGCCGCCGCTGCTCTCCGAACGCGGCAGCGGCGCGCCGCGGTCGCACTCGTGCTCGGCGGCGAACCGGAGCAAGTCAGCGACGAGTGGCTGCTCACGCTCACCGACGACGGGTCACTGGTCGTCCCGGCACTCGGACTGCGGCTGCCAGCGCCGCAGCTGACCGTCCAGCACGCCCGTGACATCGCCACGCTGCTGGCTTTCGAGCGCGACTCCGAGGACGCTCCAATGCCCGCCGCCGACGGCGACCGCCCCTGGCAGGCGCGCACCGACGCCGCCGGCGCGCTCCTCGACGGCCTGACCGGTCCGGATACCGCTCCATCACCGACCTCCACCCCGTTGCCACGGCTACGACGGGGGTCTACTGCCGAGGCAGTCCGTGACTCGACGCCACCAACGCCGACCCGCAGTTCCCTGGAGGCAGAGACGCCGTGGAAGACCGGCGGTGCTTCGGACGTCCTGGGGTCTGCCGCGCCGGCCGACGTGCGCAGGGAGGTCGAGGACGACCTCGCCCAACTCGACCGCGATCTCGCCGACTGGTGGTCGCCGGACTCGGCCCGGCCGCGGCTGACCCTGCTCGGACCGGTCGCCCTGCGCGCGCACGGTGATGAGGCGGCCGTCGCCAAATCTGGATTGCGGCGCCGCTACGAGGAGACTGTCGCCTACCTCGCCACCCGCCCGCACGGAGCCACCGCTGACGAGGCGGCGACCGCGCTGCAGCCGGCGCGCGGCGGCAGGACCGACCCCGTCAGCGCGCGCGCCTACGTCCACCGGGTCGCCGCCGGCGCTCGCGCATGGCTGGGCACAGACCCCACCACCGGCCAGAAGCACCTCAGCTCCGGTCACCGCGGTCGCTACACATTGACCGGTGTGCTCGTCGACGCGGACCTGTTCCGCCAGCTGCGGGCCCGGGCCGCGGTGCGCGACGACGGCCTGCCCGACCTGCTGGCCGCCCTGCGGCTGGTGTCCGGCCCGCCATTCGCGCAGCGGCCGGCTGGCTACGAGTGGCTGGACGGCCTCGATCTGACGCTCACGGCAGCCATCTGCGACGTCGCCCACCAGGTCGTCTCCACGGCCCTCGCCGACGGCGACCTGGCCGCTGCCGCAACCGCCTCGGCCTGCGCCCTGCTCGTCGCGCCGGACGACGAGCAGGTACTGCTGGACGCGATGTGGGTGGCCTTCCACCAGGGCCACCGCGCCGAGGCCGAGACCTACATCGGGCGCATCGTGGCCGTCCACGACGGTGAGGACGAGATGGACCTTCCCATGAGCACGGCGGAGACCATCAACCGCGCCCGCCGGCAGTTCCTCGACCGGGCGTCGTGAGGACGGCCCAGTTCCTGTCCAGCGGTTCTCCTGACGGCGAGGAACGGTCGGCTGACCTCTTGGTGTGGGTGGGGCGGGACGCGGCGGGAGTGCCGTGCCAGGGCTGGCCAGCCCTCAGCCCGACCGCCCACTGACAGCGCGCCGTCCTCGCCGCGCGCCTTCGCCCAGCAGCGGAACGGGCGGCAGCATGCCGCAGGCCCTCAGCACGAGTCTTCCGCTAACCGCCGGTAGTTCTCCGGTGCGTGCGCCTCGACCCGGCCACAACCTGCACTGGTAACCCTCGCAACTGCAGAAGGCCGCATGCCTCCGCGGCTGGAGGACCACTGGAGGTTCGGTCGCCACCGTCGGCGCATGCACACCACAACCCCGCATCGGGGATCGAGGCGCGGCCCACTCATTGCGGACGCGCCCCCGTCGGCAGCGACGGCGTCTCCCAACCCAAGCGGTCTCCGAGTGACACGGTCGATGACCGTGCCCGCCATGCGCGCGGCCGTGGCCGCCATCCGCGCGGGGCTCTTCGACGACGTCGCCAACGACGTCCTCGCTCACGGAGACCAAGCGTTCGGGGTCGCACTCCGCGGCAATGCCGGTCAACCGGGTCTCTCTCATGTCCCGTGGGAGCGAACGGGCGTCGGAGGCCGTGTCGTTCTGGTCGTGGCCGGCCACGCCGGGGCAGGTGCTTCCACCGTCGCGCTGGCGCTGGCCGAGGGGCTGGCGGAGGGCGGGCGGGTGCAGCTGGTCGACTACTCGGAGCCGGCCCGGTCGGGGCTGGCGGCGGCCCCGACCATCGAACTGGGCATCGACGGCGCCGGGTGGCGGTGCGGTCGCCGCGGTCGACTCGATGTCGTCCGGCTCGCTCCGCGTTCCGCCGACGGAGCGCTTCCACGGCTCCCGGAGGCCGACGCGGACGCCACGGTGGTGGTGGACGCGGGTTGGTCGACGACCTGTGCGCTGCTCGACTCGTCGACGTCGCTCGCCGGCTGCGCTCTGGTGGTCGTCACCCGGGTCACGGTTCCAGCGGTCCGGCAGGCCGAGCACGTCCTGGCGACCGTCGGCGCGGAGGCGGCGGTCGCGGCGGTGGGCCCGGCGCGATGGCCACGGCTGGCGGAGGCCAGCTGCGGTCCCCGGCTCCGTGAGGCGCGGTCGACCGGCCAAGTGGTCCCGGTGCCGTTCGACCAGCGTCTGCAGATCGCCGGGCTGACTGGGGACCGGCTACCGAAGGCGGTGGCTGCCGCGGGGCGTGCGCTGGCGGAGCTCGTGATGCCGGCGGCCACACCTCGGCACCGGCGCCAGGCAGCGCGGACCGGACGGGCCGGGGGTATCCGATGAGGGTCGGGAAAGGGCCCGCGGCGGTGCGGGCGGCGTCGATCGTCGCGCTCGTCCTCGCCGCGCTGGTCGTGCTGAGCAGCGAACCGGCGACGGCGGCGCCGGTGATCACCGCGGCGGTCTGTCCAGAGGCGCCGCCGGGGGTGGAGGCCTTCGCCGATCAGGTGACGGCGTGGGTGAAGTGGGGGGTGCTGGCGCTGATCGGGATCGCCGCGGTCGTGTCGCTGGGCTCGGTCCTTGTGGGCCGGATGTTCTCCCATCCGCACGCCTCCCGGTACGGGGCGATGGGCATCGCGGTGGTCGTCATGGTGGCTATCACCTACACGGTCATCCTGGTCATTCTCGAATCGATCACCGGCAGTGGGTGCACCTGATGCGCCGCCGTCGAGACGTCCGAGACAGCGGTGCGCCGGAGTGGAGCCCGGCGCGTCTCCTTGCGGCGCTCGTGGTCAGCGCGGTGGTAGCGCTGGCGCTTCTGGCAGGCCTAGTCCTGGCAGTCGTCGAAGGGCTCAAGGAGGAGCCGGACGAGAGGGACGACGCTCGACAGGCTGCAGCGCCCTCCCGCGACATGTCACAGCACGATGCGCTGGCCTCCGAGCCGATGCCGACCGCAGACCCCGACGACGCCCTGCCTGGCCCGGTGTCGAAGCAGGCTGCCGGCGTTCTCGAGTTGCCGCGGGCTACCGGCGTCGGGCCGGCGGCCGTGGCCACTGGATTCCCGCGCACGCCCGAGGGCGCGCTGGCGCAGCTGGCCGCTATCGACGTGACGGCGATGCAGAGCGGCTCGATGGACGGCGTGCGACAGGTGATCGTCGGGTGGGCCGCTCCTGGCGGGCCGACCTCAGAGACGTGGTCGGGGGTCGGCGGCATGGCGAGTCTGCTGTCTGCAGCTGGCCTGTCCGGTGCGGGGTCGCCGCAGCTGGCGATCGTCGTCCGTCCGGTGATGGGGCTCATCAAAGGCACGGTGGGCGAGGACTTCGCCGTTGTGTGCGTGAACTTCGAGTTCACCGTCACCGTGGAGCAGACCTCCCGGATCGCGATCGCCGACTGCCAGCGCATGGCCTGGGTCGGGGACCGGTGGGTCATCGGCCCGGGGGAGGAGCCGGCGCCGGCGCCGTCGGTCTGGCCAGGCACCGAGGCAGCCATCGCAGCCGGCTACCGGGACCTGCGCTATGTCTGAGCAGCGACGCGAAGGGCGTAGCGGCTGGACGCGCCGCCTGGGAGCGGTCCTTCTTCTGTCCCTGGCGATCTGCTTCGTGTCCACAGGTCCAGCAGCGGCCGCAGATCAGATGGTGACGGCCTTTCCGGCGGTTCCCGGGGTGGGCGGTTCGTTGCCGTGCCTGCCGATCAATCCGTTCTGCGCGGTCGGCGAAGCCGCCGGCGCGGTGGTCGAAGACGTCTGGGTCAATGCCATGTTGTCGCTGTGGGAGGCCGGCCTGTGGTTGCTGGGCCTGGCGTTCTCAGTGATCGACGCCCTGGCCACACCGGACCTGTCCGCCGATGGCCCGCTGGCCGCCGTCTATCCGGTGACGTTCGGTATCGGCGCGACCGTGGCCGCACTGATGGCCCTGGTGCAGCTGGGCGTCGCGGCCGTGCGCCGGGACGGGCAGACGCTCGGCCGGCTGCTCATCGGACTGCTGCAGTTCGGGCTGGTCTGGGCCAGCTACGTCGGGGTGGCCGCGCTGCTGGTCACGGGAGTCTCAGGATTGACCACCGCCCTGCTGCGCAGCCTGCTCGACATCGACACCATGGCCGCCTTCGACCCCTCGATCAGCGTGAGCCGCGACCTGGTCGACGGCACGGTCGCCACCGTGCTGGGGGTCAGCTCGATCTTCCTGCTGGTGCCGGCCAGCGTGGGCTACCTGCTGCTGATGCTGGTCCGCGAGGCGGCGCTGATCGTGCTGGCCGCGACCTCGGCGATCTCGGCAGGGGGACTGCTGGCGCAGACGTCCAGTGCTTGGTTCTGGCGCAGCCTGCGCTGGTTCCTCGCCGCGCTGCTGGTTGCACCCGTCGCCGTGCTCGTCCTCGGCGTCGGAGTGACCATCACCGAGGGCATTCTCACCGGAGCAGAGGAGACGACCACCGAGGCCGCGATCGGCATGGCGGTGGTCGGCTGTCTGCTGATCCTGCTCGGAGCCATCTGTCCGCTTGCGCTGTTCCGGCTGCTGGCCTTCGTCGACCCGGGCACGTCGAGTGGTGCGGCGTTGCGCTCCTCGCTGGCCGCGTCCGGCGGAGTCATGGGCGCGCTGCAGAAGGCCGGTGGTGGGCGAGCGGCCGTGGCCACCGCGGCGGCGGGTGCCGCGTCCGGGGGAGTGGCCGCCTCAGGTGCAGCGGCGCAGCTGGCCGGTGACCGTGCGCAGGGCGAGTCGACTGCGGACGCGGCGACCAGCGGGCGCTTCGCCGGCGCGCTGCGCGCGCTCGCCACCGGCACCTCCACGGCCGGCCGACTGGCCGCGGGGGTGGCGACCTCGGCGTCCGACGTGCTGTCGGGCGCCGGAGTCGGGCACACCCATCCCTACTACGGGCAGCCGCTGCCCGCCCGGGTACCGGCGCGCGGCAACGGCTCCGCCGGAGGGCCGGCGACCGGAGGCGGGCAGGGCCGAGGACGTCGTCCTGACGACGGCGGAACAATGCCGACAAGACCGATCGAGAACGGGCACGCCCAGCACCTCGAGGACGGCCCTCCTGCGGCCTGGTCCGCCGAACGCCTCGACGGTATGGCACCTGACCGGCCCGGCGAGAGCGGTCCGATCGGCTCGGACCAGGACGACGCCCGATGAACGCCGTCCGCTACGGCGACTACTCCCGCGATGTCTCCGGCTGGTTCCTCGGCATGACCGGCGCCCAACTGGCCCTGGTCACCGTCACCGGCGTACCGGCGCTGCTGGCCCTGAACGCGCAGGCATGGGCGCTGCTCGTCATCTGGCTGCCGGTGTGGGCGCTGCTGGCCGCCGTGCTGCTGGTCCCCATCCGAGGGCGGGCCGCGGGCCGCTGGTTCGCCGATCTCTGCCTGCACACCATCGGAGGTGCGATGGGCTGGACGATATTCGGCTCCCGAGCCGCGTCCGGGACGGCCGAGAACCTGTCCGAGGCGGACCTGCCCGGAGTGCTCGCCGGCATCCGCACTCACGACGGACCGCCCTACGGGCACCTGTTCACCCGCCCGGTGATCGTGCAGAACTCCGCAGCGCGCACCTGGGCAGCCGTGGCGCGAATCGATCATCCCGGCATCGGGCTGGCCGAACCGGGCGAGCGGGACCGGATGGGCGCCGGCCTGGCCGAGCTGTGCGAGATCGCCGCCCGCACCGAACTGATCGACGTCCTGGCCCTGCAGGTGCGCACGGTGCCCGACGACGGTGCCGAGCGCGCCGCCTGGGAACGAGACCACACCCGTTCCGACGCCGCCCCCCTGGCCGTCCGGGTGAATGCGCTGCTGGGCGCCACTCTCACCCCGGCCGCGGTGCGCACCGAGGCCTTCTTGACCGTCGTCGTCGGCGAGAGCCGGATCAGCCGGGCCGCGAAGGAGAGCGGCGGCGGGGTGGACGGCCGCGCCCGGGTGCTGCACGGGGTGATGGCCGAGGTCGAGAGTGCGCTGCGCGGCCCGGTCGGCTGCACCGCCGTCACCTGGCTGGACTCGGCGACACTCGCCGCCGCGGTGCGCACCGGCTTCGCTCCGGGCGACCGTGGCCAATTGATCGCCGCCGACCTGGCCGCCGCCAACGGCGCCCAGCTAGCGACCGGGGTCCCGATGGCCGCCGCCGGACCCACCCAGGCCCGCGCCGAGCTACGGCACTACGTGCACGACGCGTGGGCGTCGGTCACCGACACGATCCTGTTGCCCGACTCCGGGGCGGTGCTCGGCGCACTGGCCCCGGTGTTGGTCCCGACGACGGCGGGGGAGCGGCGCTGTCTGACAATTTTTCTCGCCCCGCTGCCGCTGGACCGGGCCACCCGGCTGGTCGGGCGGGAGGACATGAGCGCCACCACCGGCAACGAGCTGCGCGCCCGCATGGGCTTTCGGCAGCGGGCCCGGCAGCGACGGGACACCGAGCGGATCGGTGCCGCGGACGAGAAGCTGGCCGCCGGGCGGGCGCTCGTCCGCCCCGCCGTCGCGGCCTGCGTCACCGTCCCGGCCACCTGGCCGGTGGACGAGCACGGCCGCCGGCTCGCGGCATCGGTCCGTGCCGCCGGCTTCGTGCCGTTGCGGCTGGACCTGGCACAGGACTCCGGCTTTGCCGCCGCCGCCATTCCCCTCGGCGTCGGGCTGCCCGACCGCAGGGGACGACGATGAACCGCCGCGGCTCCCACCGGGGCCGGGACGTCGCCGTCCTGCTCGACGACTTCGGTCACCGGCTCCCGACCGTCCCCGCCGTGGACAGAGCACCACGCGAGCGCGGCCCCTTCACCCAGTTGGTGTCTCGCCGCGGACCCCGAGGCCGTGGCCGGGGCCGCGCGTCGACGACGGCGCCGCTGTCGGTGTGGCGGATGACCTCGGAGCAGACGCCGGTGGTGTGGCCGCTGATCGCCAGCAGCGGTCTACCGCCCACTGGCGCGCAGATGGGCATCGACCTGCTGTCGGGCGGGGCGTTCTACTGCGATCCGGTCGGCTGGGTCACCGACGACGACATCCCGGTCACCAACCCCAACGTCGTTGTCTTCGGCAAGCCCGGCCGCGGCAAGTCGGCCACCGTCAAGGCCTTCGCGCTGCGGATGCTCGCCTACGGCTACCGCACGCTTGTCCTCGGCGACACCAAGGACGAGTACGAGCCGCTGTGCCGCGCGCTGGGCGTGGAGCCGTTCGTCATCGGTCACGGACTCTCCGCCCGGGTCAACCCACTGGCCTTCGGCCCGCTCGGCCACGGCTGGGAGCAGCTCGACGCCGCCGAGGCCCGCCGTCGCGAGGCCATCATGTTTGCCCGCTGGCTGGTATTGATCCGGGGCCTGGTCGGCTCGCAGAACGTGCCCTTCGGCCCTGTCGAGGAGACCGCCGTCGGCGAGGCGCTGCGACTGCTCACCGGCTACCGCAGCGGAGCCACCCGGCTGTCCGAGCCCACCATCCCGCAGCTGTGGCAAGCCCTCGACGAGCCCACGGACGACCTCGTCGCCTCTTGCCGCTACGCCGACCGGCGGCACTTCCTCGACGCCACCCGCACCCTGCGCGATGCCCTCGGCTCCCTCGTCAAGGGCTCGTTGGCCGGGCTGTTCGACGACCACACGTCGATCGAGGTCGACTGGCGCGCGCCGATCCAGTCGCTGTCGCTGTCCCGCCTCGAGCCGCTCGGTGACCAGGCCGTCGGCATCGCATTGACCTGCCTGAACTCGTGGGGACAGGCGATGCGCGAGATCGCCGACCCAGGCGACCTGCGCATCGTCATCCGCGACGAGACCTGGCGGCAGATGCGTCTCGGCGCCGAGGCGATGAAGAGCCTGGACGCCAACCTGCGGCTGTCCCGCCGCGACGCCGACGTTCAGATCCTGCTCGCGCACAAGCCCTCGGACATGCTCACCGCCGGCGACGCCTCCTCCCAGGCGGTGGCCATCGCCCGTGACCTGCTGCACCTGTGCGACGTCAAGGTGCTGCACGGCCAGGACCACGCCGTCGCCGACGAGCTCGCCACCATGCTCGGGCTGACCCCGATCGCCCAGCGTGTGGTCACCGGCTGGGCGATCGCCGGCAAGGGCCGTGCCCTGTGGCTGGTGGGCGACCGAGCCTTCAAGGTGCAGACCGTCCTCACGGCGCCGGAGCTGACGCTGACCGACACCAACGAGGCCCTCACAGGACGTCCGGCATGAGCGGGACGGCAGAAGGACTGGCGCGGGCGTACGCGAAGCGATGGCTGTGGAAGGTCGCCGCTCCCGTCGCCGTCCCGGTGTTCGGCGTGCTGACGCTGCTGCTGATCCCTCTCGCGGTTCTCGCCGCTCCGGAGGCGTCAACGGCGGTGGCGTCGTCGTCCTGCTCGATCGGCGGGACTGGCGCCACCGTCGCCGGCACAGAGCTGGACGCCGTCCAGATGGGCCACGCGCAGACCATCGTGACCGTCGCCTCGGCACAAGGACTCGACCCGTACGCGGCCACTGTGGCGCTGGCCACGGCGTACCAGGAGTCGCGATTCCGGATGCTGGCCAACGACGGCAGCAGCCCCCGACTCACCGCCGAGGAGGCCGCGGTGACCGCCAACAGCGTGGCTTATCCGCATGACGGCCTTGGCTCCGACCACGACAGCGTCAACACCTTTCAACAGCGCTGGATCGCCGGATGGGGCACCGTCGCCCAGCTGATGGACCCCGTCTACGCCGCCGAGGCCTTCTACCGACGACTCATCGAAGTGCCGAAATGGCAGAACATCCCGCTGACCGAGGCGGCTCAGGCAGTCCAGGTGTCGGCGTACGGGTCGGCGTACGCCCGCTGGGAGCCGCTCGCCAGCGAGCTGACCACCATGCTCTGGCCGGCCGCCCAGGCGACCGCGGCCGACCCGGGCGGCGCGGTGGCCGGCGTCTGCCCAGGCCTGCCGGTGGCTTCCGGGTCGTGGATCCGGCCCACCGCCGGCACGGTCACCTCAGGGTTCGGGCCTCGTGGGGGCACCTTGCACGCGGGGGTCGACATCGCCGGACCCCGCAATAGCCCGGTCTACGCCACCGCCGACGGCACCGTGGTCACAGCCGCGTGCACCAGCGCCTACTGCGACCGCGACGGCAGCCTGAGCCTGGCCGGCTACGGCAACCTCGTCGAACTCGACCACGGCGGCGGCGTGATAACCCGCTACGCGCACCTCTCGGCCTATACCGCTACTGCCGGCCAGCGCGTCAGCGCCGGGGCGCTGCTCGGGTTCCAGGGGTCCACCGGCAACAGCACCGGCGTCCACCTGCACCTCGAGGTCCGCCTCGACGGCGCGGCCGTCGATCCGATGCCGTGGCTGGCCGACCGCGGCGTCGACCTGCTCGCCTCCGATGCCGGATGAGCCGCCTGACCTTCGACGAGGGAGAAGCCATGCACCACGTGAGCGCAGGCGGTCGGCGATGAACGCCGGCCGGGCGCGGCCCGATGTCGGCCCCGCGAGCTGGGAGATTCCGCTCGCCGCCGTTCTGGTGTGGGTGACGGCCGCCGCGCTGCTGCTCCCGGCCGCCCGCGCAGCCGCGGCACTGCTGGCCGGCGGCGGCTGGGTGTGGCCGCACGGGTCGGCCGCCCTTGTCGCCTCCGTCGGTGGCTTGCTGACAGCCGAGCCCACCGCCGGGCTGGACGCCGCGCAGACGGCGGCGCTACCGCCGCCCGCAGCGGTCTACACCGCCATCGCCGGATGCCTCGCACTCTTCCTGGCCGCCAGCGCGGGAGCGGTCTGGGCCGGTCACCGCTGGCTGACCGGGCGGTCGGGCATGGCCACCCGGAGCCAGGTCGCCGACGTGCTGGGCGGCGGTCGGCTGCGCCGGGTCGGACCCGTCGTCCGTCCGGATCTGACCTCGGCTCGTCGGCGCAGACCACGCCGCGTCGTCAACACGGACGTGGGATGGCGGCTGGGCCACGCCGCCGTTCCCGCCGCCGGGCAGCTGTGGGTGCCCTTCGACCGCACGACCGGCGTCTACGGCCCACAGGGGTCCGGTAAGACTCTCGACCTGCTCGCCCCTGCGCTGCTCGACGCGCCCGGCGCGGCGCTGGTCACCCTGACCAAGGCCGAGGACCTGCTGCTCACCGTCGACGCCCGCGCCGCCGGCAACCGCCCCGTCGCCGTACTAGACCCCTTCGGCGCGGTTCCTGGACTGCCGGAGCTGGTGTGGGACCCCGTCGCTGGCTGCGCTGATCCCATGACGGCCGAGCGCCGTGCCAAGGCCTTCACCGCCGGCACCGTTCCTGGTGCGGTCACCGGCGGCACCACCGACTCCGCGGCCCGCTTCTACGCCTTCGAAGCCGCCAAGGTGCTTCAGGGCTACCTGCACGCCGCCGCGCTCACCGGCCGCACCATCGAGGACGTCCTGGAGTGGACCGCTCACCCCCAGGCGGCGACCCGGCCGGCCGACGTCCTGCGCGCTCATCCGCACGCCGCGCCCTTCTGGGACGGGCTACTGCACGGTGCTCTGCACGGCGACCCGCGCACCGCTGGGAACACCGCCACCACGGTGCAGCAGGCGTTGACCCTGTTCTTCCAGGCGGACATCCGCAGCCGGTGCACTCCCGGACCCGGCCGGCCAGCCACCGACATGGCCGCGCTATTGGCCGACGGTGGCACCGTCTACCTGCTCGGTCGCGAGGATCCCTATGCCTCGGCGGCCCCTCTGATGACGGCTCTGGCCGAGCATGTCCTCGACACCGCCCTGCAGCTGGCAGGAGACGCACCGACCGGGCGACTGTGCCCGCCACTGCTGGCCTGCCTGGACGAGCTGCCCTCCACCGCGCCGCTGCCCACTCTGCGCACTCGGATGGCCAACGACCGAGCCCTCGGGATCAGCTTCCTCTACGCCGCGCAGACGTGGCGACAGCTGGTGCTCATCTACGGCGAAGACGAGGCCCGCGCGCTGTTTGGGCTCACCAACGTGCTCGTCGCCTTCGGCGGCGGCAAGGACGGCGGCTTCTACCGCGAACTGTCCGAGCTACTGGGCAGTACCCGGGTCCGGCGCACCTCCTACAGCTACCGGGGAACCGGATGGTCCCGATCCACCCACGGCGAGACCGTGCCCGTGCTGCGCCCGGAAGAGATCCGCCAGCTGCCGCCCGGCCGGGCCCTCGTGGTCGCAGAGAACGCCCCGCCGCTGGTCGCCGGCCTGACCCGCTGCCTCACCGGACGGCGCGGCGCGCAGCTGCTGGCCGCGCAGGCCTCGGCCCGCGACCGTGTCACCGCCGCCCGCGACCACAACGCCAGCGTGGCCGAGCGCACCGGTCGCGCCCACGCCGCGGCCGCCCGCGCGGGTCTCACCCCGGTCGAGCGGGGCCTTCGATGACCGTCTCTCACGTGGCCCTGCCGTTCCCCCCACCGCCGCGGGAGATCCGCCGTGCCTTCGAGCAGCTCCGTCAGGCCGAGGAAGCCGGCCTCGAGCCCGCCGGCCTGCGGCTGCTGGACCGGCCCTGGGACCCCGCGACCTGCTCGGCTCATGTGCGCACCCCACTGTGGGCGTGGCTGGACGACGTCGCCGCCTGGCTCAACCACAGCTACGCATGGCAGACCGCGCAGGCCATCCCCTCCTGCTGGCCTACCCATCCCCACCTCGTGCACGAACTCGCGGTTCTCGCCTGCCTGCGGGCCACCGCGGCCGACGCGGCGGCTCCGCATGCGCTGGAGGAGTGGCACCGCTACGCGCTGCCCGCCTTCCACGCCCGCCTGGCCGAGCGGCTCGGTATCGGCTGCCCACCCGGCCGGCACACCGATTGGCCGGCCCGCTCCTGGGCCGCCGAGTACGACAGCCCACAGGCGACCGCAGCGCGGCAGACGCTGTTCGACGGCGACCTCGGCGCCACTTCGACCGGCCACACTCCCGAAGCGGCAGGAGGCCAGTGATGGCCACCGCCTCACTGTCCGACCGCGGCGACTGGGTATCGATGCTCGCCGGCGTGCGGATCAGCCGCGCGTGGATGGTCCGGCACACCCCAGACCTGTTGGCTGCCTACTGCTACGCCGCGACCGCCGACGACCGGCACGCGATCGCCGCGCGCATCGTCCAGATCGCCGCCGACTTGGAAAGCGAACCCGAGCACGGCGACGACGACGCAGCTACCGAGGCGGCCTGGCGGCAGCTCGTGGCACGAGTCGACGCCCGCCTCGTTCGCGGCCCGGACTGGCTACCGCTGGCCGCCGCGCTCGCCCGGGCCGCAACCGCCGACTACGACGTGGCTGCCCGGCTGCCTGCGCTGGCCGCCGCCGCTCCGCTGCCCGCCCGGCACCCCGCCCGCGAGCTGCACTG
>NZ_HG931175.1:16786-161410 GCF_000582785.1 Candidatus Blastococcus massiliensis AP3 | reverse complement strand
TGCGCTGGCCGCCGCCGCTCCGCTGCCCGCCCGGCACCCCGCCCGCGAGCTGCACTGGCGGCTGCTCGACGACTGCGCCGCCGCCCTGCCCACGCGCGGCGCCACCGACCACCGCTCCTCGATCGCGCACAGCCCGGTCGGCCCTCCACAGATGTCCCGCGACGTTCCCGCAGCCGACCGCGCCGACGCAAGCGTCGACAACACCAACCCCTGAAGAGAGGACGTGCCCCATGACCGTCGACACGGCTAGCGACCCGCTCGGCTACGCCGCTTCGCTGCTCGACGCCGTTGGCGCCGCGCGAGAGCAGGTGCCGGCCGACATCGCACTGGAGTGCCTCTACGCCGCCGAGCTGCTCGAGCTCGCCGGCGGACGTACCGAACCGGTCCCGCTGATCGCCGGCGACCCCGCCGCCAGCATCCGCGCAGCGATGGGCGCACTCGGCCTCCTCGACGAGCGCACCTTCGCCAGCACACCGGTCCTCGACGCCGCGCGCGCCGCTCGCCGTGCCCTGCGACGGCTGGGCTGAACGGTGGTCACCACTCTGCGGCAGATGCTCGACGACCTCGCCGACCGAGCCGGCTCCCGCCCCGTGGCGGCGACGATCGAGGACGTCAGCGGAGCACTGGCCCACCTGGGCCGAGCGCTGTCCGGACTGGCCGAAGACGGGCTCACCCCCGGCGACAGCCACCGGCAGCGCAACGTTACCGGGCTCGCGGCTGCCTGCACGACCTCCGGCCGGCTGTGGCCGCACAGCGGCGGGCCGCTCACCGATCTCGCCGGCGCCGCCGCCGACCTCATAGGCCGCGACCGGTCCGTCATGGGCCGCTCCCACCGCTGGGCGGTCACCGTCGAGGTGGCCGAGGTCGCTGACCACTCCGCACGGCTCGGTCGCCGGCTGCTGCCGGAAGCGGCCGCTCCGGAGCTGGACGTCGTCCGCCATTCAGCCGCCACCATCGAGCGTGACGCGCAGGCCGATCCGCCCACCGCCGTGGCCTCCGTGGTGCTCGACCGCCTGGTCCCGCTGCCAGGCCCGCCGTCCGGAGAGGCCGAGGTGACCGTCCTGGACGCCGCCGCTGGTCTCCTGGGTGCGCTCGACCGTGCACAGCGAGCCGACGACCTGACACTGAGGGACTTCCGTGCCGCCGTCGCCGCCGCCGAGCTCACCAGCCGCTACGCCGCCGTCGCGGCAGGCATGACCGGAAGGGACGCCGGACCGCTGCTGGTCGCCGGGCTCGCCTGGCAACTTGCCGGTCGCGCCAGCATGGTCTTCCACGACGGACGCCGAGGAGTGCCCGGCGACGGCGGAGGCGTCGTCGCGTCGTCGCAGGCGCTCGTCCGCGCCCTGCGCAACGAGGTCGGGGCGCCCGCCGACATTGGCGAGCAGCACGGCCAGAAGACGCCCGCGGACGTGGCAGCAACGGTCCGGCAGATCTTGCGCTACATGCCGGTCCTCGCCGACCGCCTCACCATGGCGGTCGATCACTGGTCACGAACTGGCCAGCTCCTTGCGAACGCCCGAGACCTGCCACGCATGGAGGCCATGCCTCAGGACCGAATCGAGGCAGTGATCGCCGGAAGGCATGTGCGGGCCAGCGGCGCCGACCTTGACCGGCTTCGGAAGGTGGTCGGCAGGGCTGCCGACCTGTCGACCGGACTGGCCGAAGCGCTGTACCGCTCCTCCGGGACAGGGGAAGTGGCGCAACGGCCCCGCGTCGAGCGGCGCGACCGGGGAGCGAAGGTGCCGGGCGACGCGGAGCGCCTGCTCAGTCGCGCTCACGCCGTAGACCGCGACAGCACGGGGACCCGGCTGCTCCATTGGCCGCGACAGACCCCACCGGCCCGATAGCGCATCCCTTGCGGGGTGCCCCGCACCCCGTCTCGCGCAACCAGGCGTCAGAGTCGGTACCCGCTCAGGGGGCCACCCCGTGCTCGCGCAGGACTTCGTTGAGGGCGAGCTTGTCGTGCTCTTGGCCCGGCTCGAGGTAGCGCAGGACGAGCAGGCACGGAAGTCCAAAGTCGCCGCCCGGGAAGCCCCTAACGCGGCTCGAGCCGACGCAGATTGCTCGCTCGGGAGCGACGCCGCGCGCCAGCTCGGCGCCGGTCTCGGCCTCGAAGACGCGCGTACTGGCAGTGAGGACGGCGCCCGCGCCGAGCTTGGCCCCGCGGCGCACGCGCGCGCCCTCGACCACCATCGAGCGCGAACCGATGAAGGCGTCGTCCTCGACGACGACGGGCGCCGCCTGTGGGGGCTCCAGCACGCCGCCGAGGCCCACCCCACCCGACAGGTGCACGTTGCGGCCGACCTGTGCGCAGGAGCCGACGGTCGCCCAGGTGTCGACCATCGAGCCGCTGCCGACGTAGCCGCCGATGTTGGTAAAGCTCGGCATCAGGACCGCGCCCGGCTCGACGTGGCTGCCCCACCGGGCGATCGCGCCGGCCACGACGCGCACGCCTGGGAAGATTGTCTTGAGCGGCACGCGGTCGTGGACGAACGAGCCGCCATGGCTGCCTTTGACCATCGGCAGCACGGTGAACGACAGCAGGATCGCCCGCTTGGCGCGCTCGTCGACAATGACGTCGTCGCCCTCGATCCGGGCAACTCGCGCCTCCCCGGCGTCGAGCAGGTCGACGGCGGCTACCACCTGCGCGCGGGCATCCTCGTCGTCCGGGCCGAGCGCCGCGCGCCGCTCCCACAGCTCGTCGATGACGGGGTCGATGGTGGTGTCGGTCATGCCAGGGAGGCTACTTCCGGGCCGAGACGACTCGCGGGCCCTTAGCAGGTCACGCCAGGACCTACATGAGTAAGGGAAACGCGCAACGGCGTCGCTCGGCGAGCGGGAAACCAATCACCGGTGCCCCGAAGGGGATCTGCTAGCGGGACGAGTTGACGACGGCGCGGACATCGTCGAGCAGTGCCTGCCCTGCCCCGATGGCCGCGTTCAGATGGCTGGGTTGGTCACCGAGGTGGGCCAGGACTCCGTGCGCCCGGGTGGCGAAACCAGCCGGGGCCAGGGGCAGGCGTCCGGCCGAGGCAATGGCGCCCTTCTCGTTGATCAGCCACCGCTCGGCCCGCCCGTGCAGGGCGTGAGCGCACAGGAGCACCGCGCGGAACAGGCAACCGGCCACGTAGGCGGCGTCCGCCCGTGACGCCGCCTTGCGGGCGTTGGTGAGGTTGAACTCCGCCTCCCACAGGCCAGCGACCAGGGCTTGGCCCAGCGCCGCCGGGTAGTCAGCCATCTGCTGCCGCAGAGCGGCAAGTTCCCCGGTGGCATCGGCCAGCACCACGGCGAGGGCGAGTTCCCCGGCATACGCGAAGTCGGGCACGCCGAGCGGGTGGCCGACCTGGGCGTGAAATGAGAACTCTCCTCGCTGCGCCGACTGCCAGCTGGAGCGCACCCGGTCCAGGTCACGGTAGATCCAGTCCACCGCCACACCATCGATCCGCAGCCAGGCCCCGCCGTCCACCCACGGACCCCACGCTCCAGGTTGGGTGACCTGCGCGCCGACGCCGCCGACGTCCCGGGCCAGAGCAGCCAGCGCGTCGATGTCCAGGGGCGGGCGGTAGTACAAACCGAGGTCGACGTCAGAGTCCGCCGCCTGCTCTCCGCGGGCGCGGCTGCCACCAAGGACCACGCCGATCACGCCGGGGACGTCGGCCATGCGGCTTGTTAGGTCGGCGAGACGAACTTCATCGAGCACCCGGCCATCCTCGTTCGTCTGCGAGCGTCCTGGCACGGATACGGTGCGAGCGGGGATCGGTCACCGAAGCGGCCTCCGTGCAACTGCCGCCGTCTAATCTCCCGTCGTGCCTGTTCCTTTGGACGAGATCACCGCGTGCAGACAGTCCCACGCGCGGCTACATCAGACGCTCGCAGGCCTAACCGATGCGGCAGCTTCGGCGCCGAGCCTGCTTCCGGAATGGACGGTCGCGCACGTAGTGGCGCACCTGGCCCTCAATGGCGACAGCGTCGTGCGGAGGCTTGAGGGGGCGGCGAGCGGTCGAGTCATCGAGCAATACGAGGGCGGCGCGGCGGCTCGCGACGCGGCCATTCAGGCCGGCGCGGAAGCCGACGCTAGTCACCTCGTCGCGGACCTGTACCGGGCTGATGCCGCAGTCGAAGCGGTCTTCGCCACGCTGCCCGAGTCGGCCTGGGATCGACCGGTGCTCGCTGGTGGTGGCCGCGAGGTGCCAGCCGCGCATCTGGCATTCGCTCGGTGGCGAGAGGTCGAGACCCACCACGTCGACCTCGGACTTGGATACGGTGCAGCGCAGTGGCCACAACCGCTCGTGGACCGATGGCTGCCCGCGCTACTTGAGGGTCTAAGTCACCGGGCGGACCAGCGAACCCTTATGGCCTGGGCACTGGGCCGCGGGTCAGCCCCCGCGCTCAGCCCTTGGGGTTGACGGCGATCCGCCATCCGTGTCCTGTTTCAGGCAGACTTGAACTCTTGGGGATCTGCTCAGCTAGCCGTCTCGCTAGGCGAACCCGCTACGGCGACGTCCAGGTGATTGACCGGTCGGCCGCAAAGTCTCGCGTGAGGATCCTCGAGCGAGACACGCGGTGACGCGTGTTCCCGAACTGCCGCAGGGACGAATATGGGTGAATGGCCGACGCGACTGGGACATATCGACTCCGACAGGCGTCAGCCGAGGATCTGCCAGCCGTGCTCGAGGTGCTGGCACAGAATCAGGTGGGCGTTCCAGACCAGGCGTCGCCCGGGCCTCAAGTGCCGTCCCGGCGGGAGCGCGTCAGCTGGGAACGCATGGCCGCTACCCCGGACCTCACCGTCTACCTCGCAGTCCAGCACTTTACGGATGGGGAAGGAGCAGCGCAGGAGCACCCGGTGGGGACGGCAGCGATGGTGCTCATGCCCCACCTCACCTACGACTGCCACCCGTCCGCGTTCATCGAAGCAGTTGTGGTCGCCTACGCCCACCGCCGTCGCGGCGTGGCTCGATCGCTGGTGCAGCAAGCACTCGACGACGCACGCGCCGCTTCCTGCCGGAAGGTGCAGCTGCTTTCTCACAAGCGCCATGCGGACGACGGCGCGCACGAGCTGTACCGGCGACTTGGCTTCACTGCAGAAGCCGAGGGCTTCCGCCTCTACCTTTAGCCCTGACTGAGGTGGAGCAGCAGCGCACACTTATCTCCAGAGGATCATCAGCCGACGACGCAGAACTTTTCGGTAGCCGAACCCGCTACGGCGGACGTCCCCGTCATCGAGTTGTAGGCCGCAAAGATTCGCGACGGGACACAACTTCGCGGCAATCCTCAGCCGACCGACTGGTAGCACATGTGCATCCGCTGGCGTACTTCATTCAGGGTCGCGTCGGCCAGGTCCCTGGCGACGGCGTTGCCGGCGGCTAGGAGGTCGAGGAGGTACCCGGGATCGGCGGCGAGTTCGACGCGCCGGCGGCGGAGGGGCCGCAGTCGCTCGTTGACCGCCTCCGTAACCGTGCTCTTGAGCAACGCTGCCCCGCCGCTCCCCACCTCGGTGGCGAGTTGTTCAGGGGTTCGGTCGCTGCACAGCGCGGCGATCAGCAGCAAGTTGGCCACCTCGGGACGGCGGTCCGGCTCGTAGGTGATCGTTCGTTCGCCGTCGGTCCGGGCACTACGGATAAGGGCCGCGGTGCGGTCATCGTCGTCTCGAAGCGTGATGGCGTTGCCGCGGCTCTTGCTCATCTTCTGTCCGTCAACGCCCAGCAGAAGCGGCGCGGCCGACAGCACAGCCTCCGGCTCGGGGAACAGCGGCGCATCGGCGGCGTAGCGCTGGTTGAACCGGCGGGCGATGGTCCGGGTGAGCTCCAGATGGGGCAGCTGGTCGCGGCCGACGGGAACCAGGTTGGCGCCGCAGAAGAGGATGTCCGCAGCCTGGTGCACAGGGTAGGTGAGCAGTAGCCCGGACATTGCCCGCTCGCCGGTCGTGGCGGCCTCTGCCTTCACGGTGGGGTTGCGGTGCAGCTCCGCGACGCTGACCAGGCTGAGGAAGGGCAGCATCAGCTGGTTGAGTGCCGGCACGGCGCTGTGCGCGAACACCGTGGTGCGGCGCGGGTCGATCCCGGCCGCCAGGTAGTCGGCGAGCAGGTCGAGCACAGCCCCCGGTATGCCTTCGACAGCGTCCCGGTCGGCGATCACTTGGTAGTCGGCGACCAGCAGCATGACGCCGACGCCAAAGTCCTGCAGGCGCACGCGGTTGGCCAGCGTCCCGAAGTAGTGGCCCAAGTGCAGCGGCCCGGTGGGCCGGTCACCGGTAAGTACCCGGAATTGGCCAGGCGCGGCGGCGATCAGTGACTCGAGTTCGGCGCTACGGGTTGCGGCCCGCAGGTAGGAGTGCTGCTCGGGTGTGGTGGTCATCAGGGCTCCCTCGGAGAGGAGAGCCGCCCGCCGTCAGCCATCGGCGGTTGCGTCCGATGTCGAGCTGCCGGTGAGGGCAGCTCGCAGGACGGATCAGGTCACGGCTGCCGGAAAGGCAGCTGCCACCAGGTGCACATGGACGAAGGCACAGGCGGAGCGTAGCCGACCGGCGGGCACCGAGCTTGGCTACGGATGCACGAGAAACGATGTCGGCACCCTGGAAAGGGATACTCGCCGGGCCGCTGTCCCGCTCGCTTTCCGAACGCAAATCCCACGCGGGCTGGACCTCACTTGCGTCTTGGGCTTGATCGTTCCAGGACGCTACGGACGAAGCCCGCTTTGCCGGCTGTGTAGGCCTCGCGGTCGGCGGCGTGCTGGGCAGCCAATGTCCTCTTGAGATCGGCGTAGCGGTGCACGAGGACGGGATCAGCGCGCAAGGCGTCGCGAAACGCAAGCTGCTCACTCCAGCGAGCGCTGCCGGCGGGCAGCAGGTGCAAGTGCGCCGCGCGGTGCTCGTCGACCACCTGGACGAGTAGCCGCCGCCACGGCCTGGCGTCGAGTTCCGCAGGGACGAGGTGCCAACCGAAGGGCGCCACGACATCTGCAATCGTGTCCGCGCACTCGAGCTCGAGCACCGCCGCCTGCACGTCGGTGATCGGCTTGGCCGCAAGACCCGGCACCGCAGTTGAGCCGACGTGTTCGACGGAAGCGACCAGCCACGGCGCAAGCGTGACGTCGAGTTGCCGGCACAGCTGCTCCCCACGCCGCTGCCACCCCTTCTGGGACTCTCGGACCTGCACTTGCTCTGTCGCCCACCTCGGCCATCGGCTCACCCGCCCAGCATCCCGCGTGCAATCGCGATGGGGACCCGCGACGGCACGCTCCCGGCGGCTCGACCTTCACCTTGCCGATGGCCCCACGGAGGGCTCCCGGTCGGGTCGCCCGCAATCACTGCCGCGAGGCGGTGGAAGGGCGTGATGTCACACGAGGGTCAGATGCGTCCGTGGAGCCTGGGACGGCGCGGCGGCCGAGCGGGGCATCACGACGCTGCTGCTGCCTCCGCTGCGAGCGGCGGACGACCTGCGGCTGCAGCGGGTGGTCGCCTCGTGATGCCGGGCGCTTGCCTCTTACCAACGCCACCGCTAGTAGCCGCGAGCTCATTCGCTGGCCCGCCCCAGTCCGATGAACCAACGGCCTTCTGACCGGGGCTGCCGCTAACGTGCGTCCCGTGCTGGTACGCGAGAAAGAGCAGGGGGACGAAGCGCAGTGCCTTGAACTGCTGCTGCGGGTCCACCGGACGGACGGTTACCCGCTCTACCTTCCTGCCGACGTTCCAGCGTTTATTACTCCTGACTACGAGGTGGCCGCGTGGGTCGCTGAGAACGACGGCCGCATTGTCTCGCCCCGGGTTTGATGGAGGCTCTCAATCCACGTGAGGATGAGAGTCATGGCGGCACCGAGGAAGTACCCCGACGAGCTGCGGGAGCGGGCGATCCGCTTGGCGGTCGACGCACGGCGTGACCCGGTCACCCGGACCGGGGCGTTGAAGCGGATCGGCGAGCAGTTGGGCATCAACGCCGAGACGCTGCGGAACTGGGTGATCCAGGCCGAGGTCGATGAGGGGCGCCGGCCCGGGACCACGACTGATGACGCGGCGCGGTTGGCTGAGTTGGAGCGGGAGAACCGGGAGTTGCGCCGGGCGAATGCGATCTTGAAGAGCGCGTCGGCTTTCTTCGCGGCGGAGCTCGACCGCCCCTCCCGCTGATCGTGGACTACATCGATCAGCACAAGAAGGAGCACGGGATCGAGCCGATCTGCCGCGTCCTCACCGAGGCCGGCGCCAAGATCGTCCCCAGCACCTACTACGCCCACCACACCCGTCCGCCCTCGGCCCGGTCGGTCACCGACGCAGCCACCACCGCGGTGATCGAGCAGGTGCACGCCGACAACTACGGGGTCTACGGCGCCCGCAAGGTGCACGCCGAAGTGCGCCGGCAGGGCCACCCGGTGGCCCGCTGCACCGTCGAACGCCTGATGCGCGCCACCGGGCTGCGCGGCATCACGCGGGCCAAGGGCCCGCGGACCACCGTGCCGGGCACCGGCACCGACACCCGCCCGGACCTGGTCGACCGGGCGTTCACCGCGACCGGGCCGGACCAGTTGTGGGTCGCCGACATCACCTACTGCCGGACGTTCTCCGGCTGGGTCTACGCCGCCTTCGTCATCGACGTCTACTCCCGCCGGGTGGTCGGCTGGCAGCTGTCCCGCTCGCTGCGCACCGACCTCGCCCTCGACGCGCTGGAGATGGGCATCTGGACCCGCCGGCGGACCGGCCACGACCTCGGCGGCCTGGTGCACCACTCGGACAAGGGCGTCCAGTACGTCGCGGTTCGCTACACCCAGCGCCTCGCCGAGGCCGGCGCGGTCGCCTCGGTCGGCTCCACCGGCGACTCCTACGACAACGCGCTCGCTGAGGCTTTCAACTCCCTCTTCAAGGCCGAACTGGTGCGCAACCGCGGCCCCTGGAAGGGCATCGACGACCTCGAGATCGCCGTCGCCGAGTACATCGACTGGTTCAACCACCGACGCCTGCACGGCGAGATCGGCCTCGTTCCCCCGGCCGAGCACGAAGACAGCTTCTACCGGTACAACACCGCGGCGACTACCGTCGCGGCGTCAGTTCCGAGCCTCCACTGAACCCGGGGCGGGACAGTCGACGACGCATGGAGGCCTTCTGTGACCTCCCAGTGAGGGACCCGCTACGGCGACGTCCAGGTGAGCGCTGGTCATGTCGCACTGCGAGAGCGTGGATTCCGGACTTCTGACCACCACGGTGGAAAGTTTCGACCGCCACTACGCCGTGAACGTGCGAGCCACCTGGCTGCTGCTCGCGGCGTTCGCTCGGCAGCTGCCTGAAGCAGGCGGCTCGGTAGTGGCTCTCACCAGTGACCACACCGTGGGCAACCTGCCCTACGGCACCACAAAAGCAGCGCTGGACCGCCTCGTCCTTGCTGCCGCGCACGAACTCGGCGATCGCGGGCTACGAGCGAACGTCATCAACCCAGGCCCCGTCGACACCGGCTGGATGACCCCCGAGCTGAACGCCAGCTTGGTGGCCATGCAACCCACCGGACGGCTAGGAACACCCGTCGACATCGCGAACCTCGTCCGGTTCCTGCTCTCCGAGCAGGGTCAGTGGGTCAACGGGCAGTTGATCCACAGCAACGGCGGCTTCCCAAAGGGCCAGCTGCCCGTTTGAGGAACCCGCTACGGCGACGTCCAGGTGAGGGAGCGGTCGGCCGCAACGTTTCGCAATGGGGATCGGTCTGTGACACAAAGCATCGAATTGGGTTCGGCGTGTCAGTCGAGACACGGCTCTACTGCGGCCCATCCCCGGTCGGCGCGCTGGCTACCTGTCCCGGCGGAGAACGTGCACGCTCGGAAGGGTGAGACCCAGGAACTGCCAAAGCTCCCAGTGCAGGTTGGCTTCGACGTGTGCAACGTCGTCAGGACCATACGTCGTCGTCAGTTCGTCGCGTTGGCGACGTAGCCGAGCCAACTGCAGAAGCTTGCGGGAGACGGGCTGAGTCCGCTCCTCGGCGTGCTCCCGCCAGCGGGTGCCGATCTCGATCGTCTGCTCGAGGAGCAGGCCGGACTCGGCGTAAATAGCCATCAGGCGCGCGGAGTCCATGTTGGCGGGCACGACACCGCGGTGGTGAGCCAGCAGTTCGCGGTCCGAGGTTGTCAGTCCGTTGTCTAGGACAGTGAAGACAATCATGGCTCCGCCCGGCCGGAGCGCTCGGGCAGCAGCACGCACGACCGCCGGCAGATCGGCCACCTGTTCGAGGACGTCGCGACACCAGATGAGATCGACCGACTTCATCGCGATCGGAGCTTCTTCCAACGTCGCCTGATGGAGGGAGACACGGTCGGCAAGACCAGCGACGGAGACAGCCTCGGCGGCCTTCGCGATATGCACGGGCACTGGATCAACACCGATGGCGGTGATGTCGTGTCGGCGACAGAGCCCAATCAAGTGGGAGGCGTCGCGACACCCCACGTCCAGGACTAGGTCTCCTGGCCGGATCAGGGACGCGGCGACGTCGAAGAGTTCGTCGGGTCCGTCGGGTGCCATGCTTACGTCGAGGTCGGCATAGATCCGCCAAGTTCTGGGGCCATAGGTGGCGATCAGCGCCTCGACGTGACCTTGCTTCACGAGTTCGAGAATAGCCGCGGGCCTCATTGCGTGCGGCACCGAGAGGCTCTCAAGACTGGTCACGCTGACCGGCCGAGGTCCGGACGTCCCGCAACGGGAACCCGAACCGGACACCGTCAACGTCTCCGATCGGCACGTGGGGTGATCCCGCAAGCGGATCCCCGCGCGGAGCGAAACCATCTGGCCAGTTCCGCATGGCCGTCAGACCGGGGCTCAGTACGCCAGGATGCCTGCATCATCCGGCGCAAGACACACTTCGGCGTCGACGACGGGTGACTGGTTGCTCCGCACGTCGCTCGCGGCGCGGCGCGTCGGGGAGCGGGCATCCTGCGCTCAGCGGGCATGATCGCTGCAAACAGCGCTTGGCCACCGGCCAGCTGACCGACGAAGGAGATGCTGATTGTGTGGTCGGAATCTGACAACCATGGCTTCTCGGACGAGGCAGACTACCTGCGGTCGTTGAAAAAGGACGATAGTTACACGTTCTCGTACCAGTTCGAGTACATCGCCACGAATCATGGGAACGGAAGCTACGACATCGACACCGCGACCATGGACGTCCGCGTCGAGTGGAGCGACTTTCAAGCGGGATACGAAATCTCGTATGACGTTCCCGACATGCATAAAATCGATGCGAGCCAAGGCAACAGCGACGCTGAGGGCTTCTACGAGAATGACGTCTACTGGCGCGTGGTCGCGGACCTCGAAAGCCTTGGTATCGGTTCAGATCTCAGGGCAGTTTAGTGGCAACCGGCCGCCGTTCCCCTGCAGATTAACAATCTCGAGAGATGCAGCGGGGGTCGGTGGGCGGACCGTGGTCGACCGCCGTGTCGACTCCGTAGACTGGTGGATGCGTTCAAGAGTGATGTCAGTCCGGGTGGTCCGGCTAGCGACCACGCGGCCCGATGCGTCGCCCGAGGATTCTCGGGCCGGCCGCTGGCGAGTTACTCAAGCCTTCCTCCCGAGAGTTCGTGACGCCGAGCGTGCATAGCCTAAAGCCGATCGGTTTGCGGCGACGGACGATTTCACGGCGACCCGATTCGTGCGACCGCGCGGATCGCGGCAGATCCGAAGGGCCACCGCGTCGCGGGTGGCTCCGACCTGGATGGCGTACGCGTATCCACCGACTGGGCGGCGACAAACGCCTTCGGCCTCGAGCGTACGACGACATGTTCCCGGCCGAGGCCATCGCTTCCCGGCGGAGGCCATCGCGCTGGCAGACATGGCCAGAGAACGGCAACGCTGCGGTCCCCGTTGCGAGGGGGACGGGGGGGGCTCCGTCTAGTCTGCGGTTGAGGCGTCGGTGTCGGTGCTGGCGGCGATGTCCCCGAGCATGGTCGGCAAGTCGAGGATCGCGCGACGGATGGCGCGATAGTCCTCGTCCGGCACCTCGACGTCACCCACAACGGCCGAGAACTCGTCGTCGTCGTCCCCGCCGAGCAGGCTCTGCGGTGCGGCGTTCGTGCCGAGCAGGTGGACGTAGCAGCCGTAGTCGATCTGGAGGACGTCGTACCGCTCGCCGGGGTTGTCCTTGCCGGACCACCCGCGCTTGATGATGTGCAGGATGCGGTCGTCCACGAGTTGTTGAATCAGGCCGTCCTGGGTCTGATCCTGCTTGATGAGGAACGCGCGCGCCTTGCGGCCGGCGATCACGTCGCTCAAGATGCGGTCGAGCAGAGCGCGCGCAACCGGCATGCCGTTGAGCTGTGCTGCCTTTGTCGTGGTGTAGAGCTGGGATGCGGCCTCGCGGACGTGGGCCACGGCGACCTTTGACCCCCCCGCGCGGAGTCCCGCGCGGCCGACGATGCTGAGTGCGTCACGGGGCACACCCTCGGCCGCGCGGATGACCTCCTGCAACGAGGTGACCTGGGTGAACAGCGAGCCGATCAGGTCCGCCTCGGACTCGGGCGGGTCTTCACCCATGCCGATTACGGCGGTCGAGATGTGACGGAACAGCAGGGCTCGAAAAAACGATAGGGAGCGCTGAGCCTGCTCCTCGCGGCTCCGAGCGGGGAACACCACGAACTCATCGAGGTCTAGCAGCGGGAACAGCTCAGCACCGACCTCCGCGCCGATGTAGTCGCCGCGCTCGCCCGCGATGCGCCACTCCGAGCGGTGCGGGATGGCGGCGATGCGCACGGACACCTTGGGGATGCCGAAGAACAACCGTCGGAGCATCTCGGCGAGGTACGGCTGGAGGTCGATCGGGATGCCGCTCCACTCGTCGATGAGCAGCCAGAACCGCTTGGCGTCGTCTGCCTCAACGGCCTGGCGCATCGACTGCGTCACGCCCCCGAAGTGGATGCGGTGCCGGATCACGCCCGTCTGCCGGGTCCGTACGCCGTCCTCGCGGGCGGTCTCGCGCGTGGAGCCCGCGCCGAGTTTCAGCGACGGCATCCCTCCGGGGGGCCATCCAACCCCGGCATCAGTTTTCGATCCCTGCGCCGACCGGTCGGTTCGAGTGCCTTCCTGCTCGGTCTCCTGGGCGACCAGCACCTCCTGGAAGTGGTCGAGCATCCGGTCGAGCGCGTCGATCTGCACCTTGATCTCGCCCGCGAACGCGGCTTCGAGCAGTTGGGTGTGGACGATGCTCAGCACGTCGACCACGAGGCGGGTCGCCCGTTCGCTGATGCTGAGGTGGGGGTCGGCGTAGCGGCCCTCGGTGGAGCCGACGTCCTGCTCCATGTCGATGTAGACGACCCGGTTGCCCTTCTCCCGCTCGGTCTGCGCAATGTACTTCAACGCGTGGGTCTTGCCGGTGCCCCGGCGGCCGAAGACGATGCCGTTGTCCTTCGCGCCCAGGGCGGCAGTCAGCGATTCGACGTTCACGTACGTCGCGAGCACGTCGTCCTCGCTGACCCGCTCGGCGCGCTTCTCGACCTCTTGCAGCGCGCTAAGCAGGATCTTGGTGTTCACGTGGCGTCCCCTCCCCGGCGGGCCCCTGTGCGGCGGCGCCGTTCATCGAAACGCTCTCATGCCTATCCGACCGTGCCGAAGAGCGCGCCGACGGTGCGCCCGCATGGGCGTGGGGTGGAGACGCTGGCGGCGTCTACGCGGGCGCGTGGCCGCTCGCCTTCCATCGGTCGGCTCGGCGAAAGGCGACGTCCTGATCTCGGCATCTCCGCGTGTTCCATAGGTGGAACCGCTACCGAGAAGGATGCAGGTGGGGCGCATTGCCTCCCGCGGCATGTCCCGTATGGGCCGTCCGGTGAAGGTCGTCACAAGGGGGCGTCAAGCGAGACACTCGAAGCGCACCAGTATTGGTCCCGGTAGGCACCGAGGTACGGGAGTCGGTGTCGAGTACGGCCCTGTGGACAGTGCCGGGCGGCACGCCGAGGGCCTCGGTGACCCGATCGATGTGCGCCAGCCACCGGCTGGGTGGCAGTGCACCGATGATCGCGCTGGCCTCGCGCAGTGTCGTTCGGATGTCCGAGTCGCTCCTCTCGCGCAAAGCGGAGCTGATGCGGGCGTCGAGCAGGATGTCAGCGAGGCTGCGTGAGGAATTGATGGCCGCCCGCAGCCCGTTCGCGCCGTCACGGTGGAAGAGGTCGGCCGGATCGAGCCCGTCGGGTAGGGCGAGGCGGCGCGGGGCGTCGCCACGGGCGGTGAGCTGCCAGTAGATGCGCTCGGCGGCGCGCTGCCCAGCGGGGTCGTTGTCGGTGGCCACGAGGATGCCCGGACCGTCGGTGCGGATGTAGCTGCCGAGGAGATCTGCTTGCCTCGCGGTGAGGGCGGTGCCGAGGGTTGCGACGCCGACGGGCTGCCCCGCGCCGGCCAGGGTGAGGGCGATCGCGTCCAGCGGTCCCTCGACGAGAGCCGGGGTGGTTCCAGCGGCAAGCGCGGATCGGGTCTCGTAAAGGCCGAACAGGTGCTCGCCCTTGCGGTACAGGTCGGTAGCCGAGGTGTTGAGGTACTTGGGTCCCGCACGTCCGTCGTCGGCTGCAGTGGGGTTGCGGCGAGCGATGAAACCGACGATGGCGCCGTCGGCGTCGTGGATGGGAAAGGTAAGCCGGTCGCGGAACCGATCGATCAGCACGCCGGTGCGGGCGCGCTGGGCGAGGCCCGCGGCGACCAGTTCGGTATCGGTGGCGCCGAGGCCACGCAGGTGATCCACAAGCGCCGTCCAGCCGGGGGGAGCGTGGCCGGGGGTGAATCGAGGATCGGCGGTGAGGTCGGTGCCCAGCCGGTCGCGCAGGTAGCACGCCGCCCAGGAGGCGGAGTAGAGGTCGGTGAAGAAGGCGGCGGCCTGGGTGTTGAGCTCGATGAGCCGGTCGCGGCCAACCACGGCGGTGGCCCAGAAGTGCTGCTCGAGCAGGTAGTCCGCGTCGTCGGCGGCCTCGACCGCGCCGGTGAGGGTGAACGGGTCCGGCGTGAGGTATCGCGGCGGCGACGCCGGGGGAGGGGTGTCGTAGTCGGGGTCGAACGGCACGTCCTCGTCGCCGGGCGGCACGTCTGCCGGGTCGGTGGCGGTGGTAGGGGCGGGCACAGACGGCAGCAGGTGCGCGTCGTCGGGTGGCTGCAGATCGGCCGGCAGCGGTTCGGGATCGTGCACGGGCGCTGGGTCTATGAGGGCGGCGACCCGGAAGACCAGCGCCTCGGCGAGCCCGGTCGCGTCGCTGGTCACGGCGGGTGGCAGCCCGGCGAATGCGGTGGTGAGCAGATCGGCGGGGGACCAGCCGGTGCGGACGCCGGTAGTGACCGCAGCGACCAGCGCCGGCCACGCGGCATCGGCCAGCACGCGCCCGGCCTGTTCGTCGGGCAGCCGGCCCAGCAGGGTGGCGCACCAGTCCGGGCGCGGTCCGGCCGAGCTCGCCGCGGGCACGGTGGCCGGAGCGACGTGAGGCGACAGCCGCCACCACAGGGCCGCGGCAGGCAAGTCATCGGGCAGGGGGCGCTGCGCGGCGACGGCGGCGAGAATGCCGGCGGCATCGAGACCGGCGCGGTCGGCGGCGGCCAGCCGGTCGACCAGGACCGGCCAGTGCTCGTCGCGGCGGACGCGGGGGTCGACGCCGTCGGCCAGCGCCGCCCACACCGAGCGGTCCCGGGCGGGAGCGGCGGCGGTCAACGCTTCGTCCAGTCGCGTCTGAGATCGGCGTTCCGCGGCCGGCCGCCGGGTCGGTCCGGTGGGGCGCCGGTCGCTGTCGGGAACAGCGAGTGCTGCGCGCCAGACGGCGAGGTCGGCCCGCAGTGCCTCGTGGTCTGGGTGCAGCAGGTGCTTGGCCCAGGTCGGTGCGGTGGCCGCGGTCATGTCGGTGGCGGCGGAGGCAACCCGTGCCGCGCAGGCGGTGAGGTGATCGGCGCGGGCGGTCAGGTAGGGGCCCCACCGCGGATCGTCGATCAGGGCGGCCGGGATGCCGGGCAGCCACGGCAGCGGGCCGGCCGAAGCTAGAACCGGCAGCCGGTGGTCGAGGACGGCAGCGGGGTCGTTCGCCGTCTCCAGTTCCCGTGCCTCGGCCGTCGTCCTCAGGACGGCGACTGGGTCGGCGCCGGTGAGCGCGAGCAGCGCCAGGTGTCCGCGCAGGGCCGGCCACGCCGGCGCGCTGGTCAGCCCGGGGTGGAGGCGCTCGGCGCCGTTCTCCACTTCTTCTGCAGTCGCGGCGTCCAGGCGGTGGTCGGCGGCGACGCGAAGCGCGTCGGCGTACCGCGGCGCGGCGGCGTGCAGCTGCTCGGCCGGGTCGGCCAGCGCCCGGCGCGCGCCGGCTGCGGAGATCTGGGCGCCGTCGCGAGCCAGCATGCCGGCCAGCAGGTCGGTGGCGGTGGGCGGCGACACGGCGGCGGGGGTGACGATGCTGTGCGGATCGCCGTCGCCGACGGTGGCGAGGTACAGGTGGTTGGCGGCGCGCCCGCGGGAGAGCGCGACGTAGAGCAGTTGTCGCGACTCGCCGCCGGTGAGAACGGTGTGGCAGACGTCGGCGGTGGTGCCCTGGGCGCCGTGCACCGTGGTCGCATAGCCGAGCTGCACGTGCTCGCTGACGTAGCTCGCCGGCAAGGTGATCCGCCGTCCGGTACCGGTGTGAACGACGTCGAGGGCGCCGTCCCGGCCGACGGCCTGGACGGTGAAGCGGTCACCGTTCTTGACCCACTCGGTGGCGGTGATCGGCAGCCGCCGGTTGTTGGCGCGGGTGATGACCGGGTCCCCGGCCCCGGCGCGGGTGCCGTCGGCCAGCTCGACCTCTGCACCCGGGGAGGAAGCGGTGCCTGCCAGCCGGTCGGCCCGCGCCCGCTCGTTCAGCTGTGTGACCAGGTCCCGGGTGGCGGCCAGCAGCAGCGGGTCCATGCCGCGGGCGGAGTCGGCGGCCCAGGCGGCGTAGGCCTGCTCGGCGCAGGCGGCCAGGTCCCCGACGTGCACCCGGCCGGAGTCGAGGTAGAAGCCCAGTCCGAGGGTGTCGCCGTCCCGGACGGCGACGGTGGCCGCGGCCTCGGCCGGGTCGGTAAAGCGGACCAACTGGGTCAGGGTGACCGCGCCATGACTGGCGGCAATCTCGGCCAACACGCCGCCGGCGGCGACCGAGGTCAGCTGCTGGTGATCGCCGACCAGCCGCACCGATCCGCCCCGCCCCAGGACGTGCTCGACTGCGCGGGCCAGCTCGCGGGTGCCGGCCATGCCGGCCTCGTCGACGACCACCAATGTGGTCGGCCCGATGCCGGCCATCCAGTCGGGTGCCTGCTCGGCGTCGAGGCACCAGATGAGCTTGGCCAGCGTGTCGCACGGTGCTCTCAGGGACTCGCGCAGCCCGGCGGTGGCCACGGCCGACGGCGCCAAGCCGAGCACCGTGCCACCGCCAGCGGCCCAGGCGCGAGCCAGGGTCGCCAGCGCGGTCGTCTTGCCCGCGCCGGCCGGGGCGAGGGCCAGTTGCACACGGGCGCCGCTGCCCGCGAGCTCGCGCACCAGCTGCGCCTGGCCGGGATTGAGCTCGGCGCCGTTAGCGGTGGACTCCAGCAGCGCGAGCTCCACGGTGGCCGGATCGGCACGTCGTCCGTCGCTGCGGCCGGCGGCGCCGAGGAGCAGCGCCTCGGCGTCCAACACCGCCTGGCTGGTGTAGAGCCGGGCACCGGCGACGGTGTAGACGCTGGCCCCGTCCGAACGGCGTAGTTCCGCCGGCTCGACCACCGGATCCGACGTACCAAGCGAAACGGAGAGAGCGGGGGAGAGCACGCCCTCAGTGACTCGGGTGACCGCGGCGTCCACGTCGTCCGGCGCCAGGGCGGCGGCCCGCACCACCCGCTCGGCCTCGGCACGCACATGCCAGACCTGCCAGGTGGCCCGCGCTTCCGAGACGGTGTCCAGCACCTCGGCGGCGGCCGACCGGACCCAAGCCTCGGTGGCCTGCGGGCGCGGGGACCCGGGAGCGCCCAGGACGCGGCCGAGCATCCGGGTGATGCGGTCAGGGCCGCCAAGGACGGCGGCAGCCTCCTGCCGCCAGGTGGCCCGCTGCTCGGCGAGGGAGCGAGGCTCGTGCTTGGGGCCGCGGGTTTCCAACGTCGCCTGCTGCGCCAGCGCGATCGCCTCCACGGCCGTCGGCGGCCGGCCGTGGTTGCGCTGGAAGTCGCCGGCCAGCACCGCGCGGCGGGCGTCGATGTCCCGACGCCGCGATGACCATGCGCTCAGCAGCCGTTCGTCCATACCGACGATCTCCCGCACCATTCTCCGTCCGGGCGTCTGGCCAGGGCGGTCGGCGAACCGGACACTCAGGCGAGCGACGAGGTGTGCCTCCATTCGGGTGTCGTAGCGCTCGGAGGCGGCGACGGCGGCCTTGTGCAGCACCCGCCCGTCCAGCGCCCGCCAGAGCCCGTCGCGGGTCTGCACCTTGTTGCTCACCGCCACGTGGCTGTGCAGATCGGGATCGCCGGCGCGGGAGTCGCGGTGGGTGAACACCGCGGCGATCAACCCGGTGGTCTCCACCTGTCGCACCCCGTCCGTTCCCACCCGTGTGAAGGACGCGTTGGATTCCAGCCAAGTAAGGGCGTCGACGACCGCGGCGGCGTGGGCGGCCTCGATCTGCTCGGCCACCTCCCGCGGTGCCAGCGCCCACAACGCCGACACGGACTTGACGGGGGAGAAGGTGAGGTCGTAGCCGGCCACCGCCTTCGTCGCCGGCCGTGAGACCCGGGCGAGGAACCCCGACAGCTCGCGGGCATCGCGCGGCGCGCGGCCGTAGGCCTCAGCGAACATGACCCGGGCGAGGTCGCTACGGATCTTCGCTCGGTAGTCGTCCGGGACTGGGGCGGTGGCGGGCTGCCCGTGGGCAGCGTTAGAGGCGGCGAACTCCTCTGCGCAGCGGGCTCGGAACCCGTCGGCCTGAGGAGCGAAGACATAGAAGCCCCGCCCCAGGGCCCCTGCTGCCCGCGCCTCCTGCGGTGTCTGTCCCCGGGCCAGGGCCTCCTTCTCGAGCCGCAGCGCGTCGGGATGCCGGCCTTCCCCGAAAAGCGACTTCATCTGTTCCTCGGTGACGGGCTGACCGGCACTCACTCCGCCGAGCCCGGCCAGGCCGTTGCCGTTCCACCTGCCCGGCGACTCTCCGCGCTGGGAGTAGTAGTCACCCAGGCCAGCGTGACCCCGCTCCGTCGCGTCGAACGCTGCCACCTGCCGCGTCAGGTACGTGTAGCCGTCCCCGGCGGTCAGCTTGTGCAGCGTCATCACGGCTGCCGACCGTAGGAAGGCGGACTCCACTACAGCTGCCGCACTTCTCCAGTAGCTCGGTGGCGCGAGAGTGTCGGCAAGGGCCCCTCGTCGGTCGCGTAGACGGGGACATGACGCAGATCCCGGCGCAACGACCAAGGCTTCGCATCACGAACCATCAGGCGTCACCTGGGCTTGGACGCCCGTCACCTGCCAGCGGACCGCCACGGACGGGCCGCCCGAAATGCAAGACGTGTGTCGGCTGGTGATCTTGGACTCTTGAGTGACGAGGAGGGGGCGGTAGAGCCGTCAGCAGGGGACGCGACTTGTTCGCTCGGGCAGCGAGCGTAGGCAAGGTCCTGGGTGCTAGATGGCTCGCGCTCCTCGGTCGTCGCGGGACTCGGACTCGTGCATCAGTACGGGTTCGTCCGACAAGATCGCAGCGGGGTGACAGCCGTGGTGCGCAGTGACCGCAACTGGTTCTCCCGCCGGCCGATGCGAAACGCCCGCATGTTGTTTGAAAGACGTCACCGGGTTTCAGCGCTTATAGGCTCCGGGTGGCTTCGGCACACACCGTCGGTGGCTGCCGTTCAGCCCGGCATCGTTCACCAGCGTCGCCCGGACGTTGATCAACGGCACCAACTGCGGGCTGCCGTATCTGACTGACCGTCGCACCGTCGTCTGAGTGGAGGACGCGAGGAACGAGCACTGCCGAGGCGGCAGTCCTCCGCACAGGCACGGCGCTCAGCAAGCACGCCAAGCACGACAAGTAGGCCAAGCACTACAAGCGCGGTCACCGACAAGGGGACACGTCCCCTGGCCGGTCCGCCGCTTCTGTCGGTACATGCTGCCACGATCCGAGTAGTCCTCCAGATGAAGGTGATGATGAAGACGCAGGCCCAGCCCGAGGTGATCGACCTCCAGCCGCACCCCCGGCTCTTGAGCGTTCTCGGCGACATCGAGTTCGCCCCGTGGCAGTGTCTTGCTGAGCTCATCGACAACGCCTTCGACGAGTTCCTCCGCCACCCGAACCTGGAGGAGCCGACCGTCACCGTCACGCTCCCCGGCCGCAACAGCGACCCGCGGACCGCTGAAGTCTGGGTCAAGGACAACGGCCCGGGCCTGAGCCTCGGTGATCTTCAGAACGCACTGCGCGCCGGCTGGACCAGCAACGATCGCTTCGGGCAGCTTGGCTTGTTCGGCATGGGCTTCAACATCGCGACCGCCCGGCTCGGCAGCACCGCTGTAGTCCGCACGGCTCGCGCGGACGCCTCACACTGGACCGTCGTGACGATCGACCTGCCCGCCATGCAGGCCCAGGGCCACTTCAACGTGCCCGTACGCACGGAGCCGAAGGAAAACCCGGAGGATCGCGGCACTGAGATCCTGATCAAGGACCTCAAGCCGGAGCACCACGACGCGCTCGTGCGCCGCCAGCCGGCGATCCGGAACGTCCTGGGGGACGTCTACAGCTACCTGCTGACGCAGCGCGACTTCCGGCTGGTCGTGGACCGACAGGCTGTGAAGCCGCGTCGACCGTGCACGTGGTCGCCCGAGCGCAGCGTGGTCCGCAAGGGTGACCAGATCCCCGCCGTCATCAACATTGACATCCCGCTGACCGATCGGCTCGCCTGCCTGCATTGCGGCCAGTGGCAGGACGACCTGGGCGAGCAGGCGTGCGTGCGCTGCAACAGTCACCGTCTCGATCGGCGTGAGCGGCGCATCTGGGGCTGGGTTGGCGTCCAGCGGTACCTGCACCAGAGCGACTTCGGCATTGACTTCCTCCGCAATGGCCGCAAGATCCTTCTCCGCGACAAGAGCCTGTTCTCGTGGGTCGACCCGGACGAGCCCTCCGGCGGCGGCCTGCGTGAGTACCCGGTCGAAATCCCGAACGGTCAGGGCCGCCTCATCGGCGAGATCCACGTCGACCACGTCGCGGTTAACTATCAAAAGAACGCGTTCGAGTACGGCAGCCCGGACTGGACCAAGGTCAAGCGCGTGCTGCGGGGCGAGGGCCCCCTACTTCCGGAAAAGGCGCGCCAGCTCGGCTTCGCCACGGCGAACACGAGCCCGCTCGCGCGGCTGATAACGGGCTACCGGCGCAATGACGCCGGCGTGAAGTACCTGACGCCCGGCGACGACCGAGGCCCGATTCACGAGCGCGCCCGCGAGTGGGCGGAGCTGTTCCGCAAGGGCGAGAACGAGTACGAGACGGACGAACGCTGGTACCGGGCTGCCTACGAGCACGACAACCCCACTCCGCGAGCCGAGGAGCCGCCGGCCGAGGGGGATCCGGACGAGATTCGGCGCCAGGCCGGACTCGACGACGACCCGGCGCCCGGCGAAGGACAGCCCGAGCCGCCGTCGGAGCCCGTCCGGGAGACAGAGGACGAGCGTAGGGCCCGCTGGCGTACCGACGCCCGGCCCGTCTCGGACCTAGAGACGCCGTTCGGGCTTCCGGGACGCGGCGCCGCGGTCAAGGTCGACGCGGCCTGGCGGGTCACCGGGCATCGGGACCAGATAGGACCCGCGGGCGAGCCGCCCCGGCCCGTGTACATCGGCACGGTGCGGGGCGCCGCGGTCGAGATATTTATCGACGCTGAGCACCCGATCTTCACCGAGTTCGCCGTAGAGATTCGCGACCTCGTCGTGTTCGAGCTGGCCGACTTCATGCGGACCCGCGACGGCGGCACCGACGATCTTGGCGACCTGTTCGCACGGCTCAAGCAGCGCTGCTTGCCTGATCAGAAGGTCACCGGGCCACACCTGAAGGAGAACGCGGACCGGCTGGTGTCTCGGATCCGAGAGACCATGCAGCCTGTCATCGCCGGCAACAGCAGCGGCTACTGGCAGCGCCTGAGCGAGACCGAGCGCGCCGCGACGCAGCAGAAGTTCGCGATCGAAGGCGGCCGAGGCGACTGGGAGGACGTCATCAGCAGCGGCGACTGGCTGGACTACGCACCGGCCCTGTGCCTCGTTCGTGTCGTGAACACCCGCCCGGACGCGTTCCTCGACGCGCAGGTGTTCCGGACCTCTTACGTCAGCCTCACCGACGAGACCGCCCGGCGCGCTGGCCTCGAGCGCGTAACGGACCTGTTGTCGGACGTCGCTGCGCTGTCCGACCAGCCGATCCGTCGCAGCCCCGAAGAACTCCAGCGTGGACGCCTGTCGATCTGGCTGCTGGAAGCCGAGCTCGCGGACGACGCGGCATGACGTCATACGTCGCGCCGCAGCTGCTCTTGGACGGCGGGCCGCACCGCTTCACCCGGCAGATGGAGCGCCTCCTCGGGCAGCTCGGCTTCTCTGACGTCGTCAACATCGACGGCAGCGGCGATCATGGCGGGGACCTGCTCGGCACCCGCAACGGCAAGCTCTGGGTCTTCCAGGCCAAGTGGAAGAGCCGCGGCGCCGTCAACGCCGACGCGGTCGAGGAGGTCACGCGCGCGTGGGACCACTACGGCGCCGACCGTGGTGTCGTCCTGACGAACACGCATCTGTCGGCGGCCGCGCTGGAGCGTGCGCACGTGCTCGGCCGTGTTGGTCGGGACGTCAAGGTGTGGAACGGCAGCATGCTGCAGGCGCTCGCGAGCAACGCCGACGAGCACGAAGCCCTCAGTCTTCGCGACTACCAAGACGAGGCCGTGTCGGCGATGTGGGCGGACCTGACGGCGCGCCGGCGCGCGCTCCTGATCCTCGCGACCGGGCTCGGCAAGACCGTGGTCGGCGGCGAGATCATCGGCCGGTATCTACGGGAGAACCGAGACCGTGACGTACTGGTCGTCGCCCACACCAAGGACCTTGTCAACCAGCTTGAGCGCTCCCTGTGGCGCCACCTGCCCAAGAGCGTCAAGACGCAGGTTCTGACCGGCGACGACAAGCCCCGCGACCTGTCGGGCGTCACGTGCGCGACGGTCACGAGTGCACTCGACGCGGTCCTTCGCGGCTGGCGACCCGGCCTGATCATGGTCGACGAGACACACCATGTCGCCGAGACAGGACAGTTTGACCAGCTGTTGACCGAGCTCAACAGCAGCTTGCAGTTCGGTGTCACCGCGACGCCCTGGCGCAACGACCAGTACGACATCGAGCACCGGTTCGGCCGGGCCAGCTACCGGCTCGGGATTGAGGAAGGGATGCGGCGTGGCTACCTCGCGGCCGTTGACTACCGGCTGTTCGTCGACAACATCGACTGGGACGCGGTCAAGGCCGTGAGCGAGCATCAGTACTCGCTCAAAGAGCTAAACAGCAAGCTCTTCCTCGTGCAGCGGGACGAGGCCGTCGTCGACGCTCTCGTCGACGCCTGGCACTCGACCGCCAGCCCCCGCGGCATCGTGTTCTGCCAGACGATCCCGCACTGCGAGCACATGCAGACTCTGCTGCGCCGGCATCCGCAGTGGCGCGCCGCCGCCACGATCCACACGGACATGCCGAAGCGGGAACGGCAGCAGCGGCTCCTCGACTTCCGAGCCGGACGCGTCCCCCTCCTGATCGCGGTCGACATCCTCAACGAGGGCGTCGATGTGCCCGATGTGAACATCCTGGCGTTCGCGCGCGTCACGCACAGCCGGCGGATCTTCGTGCAGCAGCTCGGGCGAGGACTACGGCTGCGTCAGGGCAAGAGCCACGTTCTTGCACTCGACTTCGTGAGCGACATCCGCCGGGTTGCGGCCCTACTCACCTTGAAGCGTCAGATCGGCGCGGCGGATGTGGAAGTGCTGCCGCGTGTCCCGCACAGCAAGATCGAGTTCAACGATGTGCGAGCCGAGAGTCTTCTCGAGCAGTGGATCTTGGATGCGGCCGACATCGAAACTGCGAACGACGAAGCACGCCTGCAGTTCCTTGACCCCGACGTGCTCCCGGCATGAGCAACCGAGACAAGCTCCTGCCGCCCTCGGTCCGCGAGCAGGTCGTCCGCGCCATCTACGCCGACGCCGATCGGCTCGGTTGGCAGACCCTGCCGCTCGCGGACCGAACCGCGACCTTTAACCGGTGGATCGAGGACGAGCGAGTCGGCGGACCCCTCACACGGTTCATGACCCCGGAGCAGGCCCGGTCCTGGATCAAGGACGGGCCGATGAAGGAGTACGGGCGAGCGCTCCGGGGCGCCGGCCGATTCGCCGCGTACGGCCGCCAGGGCGGAACTGGACCCAACGACGTTGTGCGTCATGCGCTCGGTCCGACCGCGACCCTCGTCGAGGGGTCGCTCGGAAGCAAGCCGCTGCACTGCCTCGGCGAAATCGATGGGGCCACCGCGTACATCGCGTGGGATCACAGCCGGAACTTCAAGAACCTACTGTGGGCGGCGCTGCGCGCCTCCGCTCTCGATGGGCTCGACGCACACCTGGTCGTGCTCGAGCCGCCTGGCACCGCCAGCCCGCCCGAACTGGTCAAAGAACAGCAGAGGCTCGCGGAACGATGCGCCCTGACGGTCCACCGGATGCGGGAAGTCCTCGGGATCGCGGGCGGTCAGCCATGAGCCGCCACCCCGACACGACCCGACGGATCATGAGCGCCGTCCGCAACCGCGACACAAAGCCTGAACTCGCGCTGCGCAAAGCGCTGCACGGCCGAGGACTGCGCTACCGGCTCCGGACCGCGCTGCCCGGCAAGCCCGACATCGTGTTCGGGCCCGCGAAGGTCGTCGTGTTCGTCGACGGGGACTACTGGCACGGGAACGCCTGGCGCACCCGCGGCTTTGAAAGCTTCGACGCCTACTACGGCCGTGGCGGCAACGCACCCTTCTGGCTCGCGAAGATCCGTCGCAACATCGCTCGGGACCTCGAAGTCACGGCCACGCTGACGTGCGCCGGCTGGACCGTCCTGCGCTGCTGGGAGAGCGACATCGAGCGCGACCTCTCCGCTGTCACCGACCTCGTCGCGGACGCCGTGCGCTCCGACGGCCCGCGTCTGCGGACAACAGCGGCATGACCGACGTGAGGCAGTCCGTCGAATTGTTCGCGGGCGGCGGCGGCATGGCACTCGGCATGCGCGAAGCCGGCTTCGAGCACACGAGCCTCGTCGAGTGGTGGAAGCCCGCCGCTCGGGTCCTGCGGCACAACGCCGAACGCCAGCCGACCCTGTGGAAGCCCGACAGCGTCATCGAGAATGACGTCAACCAAGCCGTTGACGAGCTGGGTGAACGCGGCACCGTCCAGCTCGTTGCAGGCGGGCCACCGTGCCAACCTTTCAGCCTCGCTGGGACGCACGCCGGCGACAGCGACGAGCGCAACCAGTTTCCGTCCGCGCTACGGGTCGTGCGCAAGCTCCGCCCGGAACTGGTCGTGTTCGAGAACGTGCCCGGCCTGCTCCGCCCGACGTTCGAGCCGTACCTCGACTACGTCAAGGACCAGCTGCGCCGACCGGACATCAAGCCGCTCGACAGCGACGAGCTCTGGGACCACCACCACGAGCGGATCCGCGCATCGAAGGAGAAGCCCACCTACCGCATTTACCAGGAAGAGGTCGACGCGGCTGACCTCGGCGTTCCGCAGAGCCGGAAGCGCGTCTTCATTATCGCGATCCGCGCCGACGTCGCCGGCGCCGGAACCTGGGACAAGATCTCGACGACACACAGCCGTGACCGGCTGCTGCATGACCAGTACGTCACCGGCACCTATTGGCAGGCGCACGGGTTGCCGATGCCGACTATCCCAGCCCGACTGGTCCGTCACGTGGCGCGACTCCAGCTCACCGGGGTGGACGAGAAGTTCGAGCGGTGGCGGACGCTCCGTGACGCCCTCCGAAACGTGCCGGAGCCGATGGCGACCGACGACGACACCGAGTGGCCCGATCACAGGGCAATCCCGGGCGCCCGCACCTACGCGAAGCACACCGGCAGCCCGATGGACATGCCCAGCAAGACGATCAAGGCGGGCGTGCACGGGGTCGCGGGCGGCGAAGCGATGCTTCGCGAGCTCGACGGCAGCGTCCGGTACCTCAGCGTCCGCGAGGCCGCGCTCGTGCAGGGCTTCCCGCAGGACTACCAGTTCCCCGGCCCCCGCTCCCGCGTCATGGGCGTCATCGGCAACGCCGTAGCGGTCAAGGTCGCCGCCACCATCGGGCTCGCCCTGCTTGAGCACACCGGCCTGTGATGAGCGCTAGCGTCGGCCGGCGGTGCCTGTAGTGAGCGCCGGATCCGCACGCGAGGTGCTCGCCACAGCTGTCCGGACCTACGTCGCCCGGGGTCCCCTGCAGCAGTACAGGTTGCCGGCGTCGCGCACGTTCACCTGCTGGCGCTGCGGATCGTCGAAGACCTCGAAACTTGTCACGATCATCGACGCCAATCCCGAGCGGCTGCTGTGCAACGGCTGCTACGGACTGCTTCTGTCGCTGTGGGACATAAGGGCCGGAGACCTCCCGGCCGCCGAGCGCGATCTCGCGGTCGTCAAGTTCCTCGCCAAGAACGTCCCGGTGTCCGACATCGCCGATGCGCGGAGTCGGCTGCAGGAGCAGGCAGCCGTCTACTCGAGGGTTAGCGCTCAGGCTCAGCTGATGCTCGCGACGGCCGAGGCCGTCAGCGGAGCCCTGCGTCACACCTCGGGCCTTGACTGGTCCGCCGCGATCATCTGCCTGTGCAAGGCCGTCGAGGTGGAAGTTGTCCGCTGCATCGCCGAGCCGTGGAAAGACGCCACCGCGGGACTGGACCTAGCTGCTGACCTCAAGGACAGGGACCTGATGAGGGTGGCTCGCTACTGCGCGGGCCGAGCGCCGGCACCTGAACTCGGCGCGCTTGGGTACACCCTCGGTGTCGCCGCTCGCTCCCGCTCGAGGCGCGAGACGAGTCCGCTGGTAGGCAGTCTCTTTAGGGTCGTGAGCAGCCGCACCGCAGCCTCCTGGTTGCTGGATGGCGACGGGCTGCCAGCGGTGCTCGCCGACCTGTCGAAGAACGTCCGCAACCGCGCCGCTCACACGGACCTCCTGACCGCCGACGACTACCTGCGCTGTCGAGACCGCGTACTCGGCCGCGACGGGATACTGGATCGGCTCCTACGAGCAGTCGACGTCTAAACAAGCTGGGGTCGCGTTCGAGCGCGCCGCTGCGCTGGGCAGTGATCTACGTCGGGATGCCGTGATTCACCGGAAGGGCGGGCGTGCGAACCGTCAAGGACTACCTCGCGATCAACGTCGCGGAAGCGCGTAATCAGTGGCGCGTGATCGACGCGCGACAGCCCGCCGTCAGCGGCCGTCAGGTCGACTTCACGCCCGTGGAGACGCTGATGTGCCTCGCGGCCAGCTTGCTGGTCAACCATCGCCGGTACGGCGGGAGCACTGCGCATCGCGCCGAGCAGCCCGTCCCGGCCATGGCCGCCCTCTTCCGACGCCCAAACAGCAGCGTGCTCGCGAAGATGGCGAACCTCGACGGCAGCCGCCGCAACGGCGCCAGGCACGAGATCGAGGTCGCTGCCCGGCTTCTTGCCACACCTGGTCAACTCGCCACCACCTACCGGCTACTCCTGCAAGCAGCGCGCGACAGTGGCATCAAAGCGGATCGGCTGCCCGACTTTCTACTACTTGAGGGCGACGACAGTGACCTGCTGCTTCTTGGTCAGGAGGAGCTTCTGCTGGAGGACCTCGAGGGGGCCGTGCAGGCGGCGGCCGACAACTGGGCGACTGAGCGCACGGACTTAGCCCAGCAGGTGACGGAACGTCTGCTTGTCGCTGCGGCGCGCGTCGGGCAGCACAGGTTCGCCGGCGAGGTGCTGCGCAATCACGGGCATGCGTGCGTCTTCTGCGGCCTCAGCGTGACGGCGGCGGGGGAGCGAGCCCGCCGGATGCTTGTGGCGAGCCACATCAAGCCCTGGCGGATCAGCCGGCCAGCTGAACGCCTCGACCCGCGAAACGGGCTCACGGCGTGTCCCACGCACGATGTCGCCTTCGATACAGGCCTTCTAATGGTTAACGGTGGCTTGCGCATCCATCTCGCGCCCGACATCGCATCGGCCGCCGCCGAAGGCAGTCCGGGCGCGCAGGCGGCATTCGGCCGACCGCCACTGGCGGAAGCGCTGCTGCTGCCGGCCGGCGCGGTGGCTCCGGGCAATGTCTACCTCGCCTGGCATCGCGACAATGTCTACAGCGGTAGCGCGCCACGCTCAGTTCGACCCGAACACAGCACCCTCTGCCGGCGAGCCACGTGAGTCCTGGCCCCACCCCGCCATACCGTCGGTGCCGCTCTGACCGGGAGGAGACCGCCTTGCTTAGCTATGACGAGACCATGGCCGTTGGCCAGGCCGAGTACCAGGACGTCATTGACGCCTTGGTCGCGGCAGGGCTGCCTGCCTCCTTCACTCAGACCGGTGGGATGAACGCCGCGCTTGAGATCCCCCTCGACGGTGGACACACTTTGCTAGTCACCGACGCTGAGGACAGCTTGTCCTGGGCCCGTGCTGAGCACGAGGGCTGGGCAGTGGCGCTCTTCGCCCCAGAGCACGCCTACGACGGGGAGGTATTGGCCGCAGACAGAACAGGTGACGGAAGCGCCGAGGCGCTGCGTGAACTCATCGACCGCGTCCTCCGGGCCGCCGTGCGTTGAGGCCCACACGGCCGCGGACAGCGCCGCGTGTTTCCGACAGGGTGACCCCGGAGCGGAAGGACGGCTGCGCGCTCTGGCCGGCTCTTGGAGGGGGAACTGGCGAATAACAGGAGGGAATCTCGAGATCTCCGAGGAAGCGCGTCGGCGCCGGCACCCGGCCGCGAGGACGTCGCTGCTGTCCACAGGCTCGCCGCAGGACTGCGAGCGTCACGCCTCCTGCCGTGGACCCCAGGTGTCGATGGCTCGTCAATCGGCGTGGCACGCTAGCTTTCCCTCGTGACGACCGCAGCACCGTTGACCGAGGTGTCGATCGCGTCGGTCGGCGAGCTCCTAAGCGACCTGCTCACCAGGTTCGCGGACGACGAACTGGTCTGGTTCAGAGGGCAAGCTCGGCAGTCCTACGTCCTGCAGTCCTCGCTCGCCCGGCGCAACGGGCTTCACATGGAACGCGAACTAATGTCCGAGTTCCAGCGTGACGCCACGGCGCTGTTATTCGGCGCGGACGTCCGTGGCGGCGAACTGAACGAGTGGGACTGGCTGTTCCTCATGCAGCACTACGGTGTTCCCACTCGGCTGCTGGACTGGAGCGAATCCCCGCTCGCCGCGCTGTTCTTTGCCTTCGACGACGCACATCTGCCGCCCTCGCCAGGCGAAGGCGCCTCGCTGTGGGCGCTCCGTCCGCAGCTGTTGAATGCGCAAGCGAGGATCACGAGCAGTCAACCGTGGGACGTGCCCTTGTGTGGATCGAGCAAGGAGGCCGACTGGTATTCCCCCGCTGAGGTAGCGGCGCCAGGTCGCGATCTTGCGCCTGCGGCTCTGACTGCGGTACGTCGCTTTGACCGCATCCGGGCGCAGACCGGCGTATTCACCATAATGCATAAGGACCCGCAACCGCTTGAGGAGACTTCTACGGACACACTGGTCAAGTATGTGATTTCTGACGTTGCCAAGCCGGCGATGGCGCGAGAGCTGCAACGACTTGGTGTGAACGCCGCCGCTATGTATCCAGACCTGCAACATCTCGCTCGACGCGTCGCGGACCGACTGCCGTGACCAACTTGATCAGAGGACAGCTCAAGACCTCGACCCTCCGCGACATCGCCGCTTTGCGCGAACGCATCCAGCTCGATCCGGACTACCAGCGGGCAGGAGACATCTGGTCCCTGTCGCGCCGCAAGCTGCTCATCGACAGCATCTTCAATGACTTCGACGTCCCGAAGTTGTACTTCAGGGCCCTTGTCCCGCCCGAGTACCAAGGGGAGCGGCTCATCGCATACACGGTGATCGACGGGCGTCAGCGGCTTGAAGCAATCTGGGCGTTCATGGACGGGGACCTCTCGCTTGACGCCGACGCACAGATCGACGGTCTCGTCCTTCCTAACGGTGAGGCGGCGACCTTTCAAGCGATCCGGCACTGGTTGCCCCGGCTGGTTGACCAGTTCCTAAACTATCAGCTGGACGTCGTCACAATCGAAACTGACGATCTCGACGTCATAGAAGACATGTTCTTGCGTCTGAACGAGGCTTCGGCGCTTAATGCCGCCGAGAAGCGAAATGCCTTCGGCGGACCCGTTCCGGCGATCACGAGGGAGTTGAGTTCTCACACATTCTTTGTTGATCGGCTGCCTTACGCCAACCGCCGTTACCGCCACTTCGACATAGCAACCAAGTTCCTGCACTTCGAAGAACGCGGTGGAGTCGCGGACACAAAGAGGACCTACCTGGACCGCTTCGTGCGCGGCGCCCGGCAGTCCGCCCCGACCGTGCTCGATGAATGGCGCCAGAGTGTCGTCGCCGTCATGGACGTGATGGCTGACATCTTTCTGACTCGTGACAAGCTGCTTTCGGCCGTGGGCATGGCCAGCATTTACTACCTCGTAGTTCGTCAGGCTATGGAGGACGGATGGGCGAGCGATCTCCAGCGTGAGCAGTTCGAGGAGTTCGATCGTGAACGTCAGGAGAACCGCGCCAAGGCTCTGCAGGAAGACCCCGCCGCGAACTACAACATGCTGGAATTCGATAGGTACGCCCAGAGCCCAAACGATGCCGTCGCCCTTAGGTTTCGTCGGGACGTGCTTCTTGAGTACCTGGGGCGGCCGCTAGAACCTGCTGGGCAGGACGGGTCGTCGTCGAACGGCATGTGACAGTTTGTCGGCGAGAATCGGCTTGGTGAGACCCCACCACCGGTTGGAATTGCTACGTCAGACATCGCCACTCCTTCCGGAGGTCTCCTTCGTGATCAAGCCACCACGCCGACTGTAAACAACGTCCGCGGTCACGACATCTAGCGCCTCGACCAACACGACGGGACCCTAAGACGGCGGGCTTGTCGCGTTCGCCGGCGCGGACACCCGTGGGCTGCCGGACGCCCATCGCTTGGCCGCGTCCGGACCGGTGCCGCAGTCACTCGCGGCGACGATCCTGTGATCGAGGGGTTGTACGGCATGGACCTCCCGAACTCCTGCCCTTTCCCAGTGAAGAAATTGGTGCTCGCACCCACCGCACGGGCCGACCTCCTCAGAGCGTGCAACGGGCGTCCACCGGCGGTGCCCCACCGAACCCAGAGCGGGACAGGATGGGTCACCAGGGCACCACTCCTGCGCCGTCGAAGCATCCGCCGGTTGGGCAGGGTTGCGAGTCGGATCGCGATCGCAGCGCCTTGTTCGAAAGGGCGGACCCCGCGGAACCGTTGAGTCGGTCGCGGTGACGCCGGGGCAAGCTGCGTGTCCCCACCGCGCGTCCGGCTGGCTCAGCCGTGGAGTCGGTGTTCGTGCCTTATCCGTGCCTTAAGCACCGGCCAAAGCTGGTGGTCAGCGGTCAACAGGGGTCGGCACCGTAAAGGCACGGAAGGAGCGGCACTGCCCGGCTGAGCTGCGTAAACGGGCATCCGAGCTGGTCAGGACGTGGAGCGGGTGACCGGGATCGAACCGGCATGGCCAGCTTGGAAGTCCGGGTATCTCACCGCGCTCCCTCATGTCCGCACTCTTCGTCGCGTCAACGAGGTCCGAGGCAAGGCGATCGACTTCGTCCGCGCGAGAACCATCCCTGGGTGGCCGTACCGGAGAAGGACTCGAGGAGCTCGGTAGGCCGCCCGTGAAGGTTGCACGGGCATTGGCGTTCCACCACGCGGTTGCGTCCTGACCGTCGTCCACAGCGTCGAAGCGTGTCCACAGATGCAAGCCGGTGCCGTTCGGCCGACTACACCTGGTTGTTCTGTGGTCATTACAAGTGGCTGCCCGCAGCAGTTATCCGGCTGACAGCGGGTTCGCGGGGTCGAAGATGGAGGTCTGCGATGGCGAAGCCACGGCGACGTCAGGCGGGCGAGGGCGGCATCAGCGAATACATGACCAAGGCTGGTCCCCGCTTTCTGATCAAGTTCACGGCCCAGCGGGCGGACGGGACGAAGCGCGTCGTCCTCAAACGCGGCTTCAAGACCAGGAAGGACGCCGCGGTGGCTCTGCGGGCGGAGATCCGCAAGACCGAAGTAGGGGAGTGGGTCGAGCCGTCGAAGCAGCGTCTCGACGCCTACCTCGCCGAGTGGATCCAGGGCCAACGGCTCGGCCCGGCCACGCTCGCCTCCTACCGGAAGAACATCCGGCTGCACATCGATCCGTACCTCGGCGCTCAGCCCGTCGCCCGGCTCACCGGTCCAGCGGTGGACGTATGGATGCGCAGACTGGAGGAATCCGGCCGCGCGGACGGCCAAGGCGGTCTCTCCGCCCGAACGGTGCGCTACGTGTACACCATCCTGCGGTCGGCGCTGGGTGACGCGGTCACACAGGGACGGCTCTCGGTCAACCCGACCGACCGGTCGACACCGCCGAGCCCATCGGAGGCGCGTCCTCCGGAGATGCAGGCGTGGACCGCGGCCGAGCTTGGCCGGTTCCTCAGCTGGGCGGAGGCCTATGACGAGGACCTCGCCATAGGCTGGCGGCTGCTAGCGGCCACCGGGATGCGCCGCGGAGAAGCGCTGGCCCTGCGCTGGCGCGACATCGACTTGGACGCCGGCCGCCTCGCCATCCGCCGCAGCGTCGGCGTCGTGAAGACCAAGGGCGCCGGCGAGCGCTTGGTCGAGGGCCCCACCAAGACGGGCCGGTCACGCGTTGTCGACCTGGACTCCGGCACCGTGGCCGCGCTTCGTGCCTACCGGGCCGCTCGCGGACTGTTGGCGCTCGATCTCGTGCGCGACTCGGCGCTCGTGCTCAGCAACTTCGACGGCACCCATCGGCACCCTGAGCGGTTCTCCCGCCACTTCGCCGGCCATATCGCGCGGGCGCGTCGAGCGCTGGGGGAGGAGCGGCTGCCGGTGATCCGGCTGCACGACCTCCGCCACACCCACGCCACGCTCCTGCTGGCCGACGGCGTGCCGGTCAAGGTCGTCTCAGAGCGCTTGGGCCACGCGAGCGCCACGATCACGCTGACCGTCTACCAGCACGTGCACCCCGGCATGGGTCGCGAGGCGGCCGACCGCTTCGCTGCCCTGCTCGAAGGGTGATCCGGTGCGCGAAGTATCACGCGGGTATCACGAGGCCCTAGGAGGCCGTTCCAGCAGAACGCCCCGGGCTCCTGACGTGCAGGAACACCGGGGCGATGTTGTGTCCGAGGGGGGACTTGAACCCCCACGCCCGATAAAGGGCACTAGCACCTCAAGCTAGCGCGTCTGCCATTCCGCCACCCGGACGAGTGCGGGGCAAGACTACCCGAGCCCGCGGGGCCGATCACGCACCCCCCGACGCCGTCGTCGGCCGGGTTCTGCCGCGCCCGCTGGCGCGCGGAGAAGGCGGCTCTAGGCTCGACGGGTGGACAGCAACCCGCAGGTGACGGCACAGGACGAGGTCGCCGAACTGCTCTCCGACCTGATCCGGATCGACACGACGAACACCGGCGACACGGCCACGAGCGCGGGGGAGCGGGTCGCCGCGGAGTGGGTGGCGGGCAAGCTCGACGAGGTCGGCATCGGGTCGCAGATCGTCGAGTCCGAGCGCGGCCGGGCCAGCCTCGTCGCCCGCATCCCCGGCGCCGACCGCAGCCGCCCCGCGCTGCTCGTGCACGGCCACCTCGACGTCGTCCCCGCCGACCCCTCCGAGTGGAGCGTCCACCCCTTCTCCGGCGAGGAGCGCGACGGCTACATCTGGGGCCGGGGCGCGGTGGACATGAAGGACATGGACGCCATGGTCCTGGCTCTCGTGCGGGAGTGGGCCCGCACGGGCGTGCAGCCGCCGCGCGACATCGTGCTGGCGTACGTCGCCGACGAGGAGGCAGGCGGCAAGCTCGGCGCGCACTTCCTCGTCGACCAGCACCCCGACCTCCTCGAGGGCTGCACCGAGGCGATCAGCGAGGTCGGCGGCTTCAGCATCACCGTCCGCGACGACCTGCGGCTCTACCTCGTGCAGACGGCGGAGAAGGGCCTGGCCTGGATGCGCCTGACCGCCGGTGGCAAGCCGGGGCACGGCTCGTTCGTCCACGACGACAACGCGGTCACGCGGCTGTGCGAGGCCGTCGCCCGGCTCGGGTCGCACCGCTTCCCGCTCACCCTGACCTCGCCGATGCGGGAGTTCCTGGCCGCGGTCGAGGACGCCTACGGCATCGAGCTGGACCCGGCCGAGCCGGAGCAGGCCCTGGCCCGGCTGGGCAGCATCAGCCGGATGATCGGGGCCGCCCTGCGCAACACGGCCAATCCCACGATGCTCGACGCCGGCTACAAGGCCAACGTCATCCCGGGCACCGCCAGCGCGACGGTCGACGGCCGGTTCCTCTACGGCCAGGAGGAGGAGTTCGAGCGCCAGCTGGCCGCCCTGGTCGGCGAGGGGATCCAGCGGGAGTGGCTGGTCCACGACCAGGCGGTGGAGACGACGTTCGACGGGCCGCTGGTCGACTCGATGGTCGCCGCTCTCAAGGCCGAGGACGACGGCGCGCGCCCCGTGCCCTTCACGATGAGCGGCGGCACCGACGCCAAGAGCTTCCAGCGCCTGGGCATGCGCTGCTTCGGCTTCTCGCCGCTGCGGCTGCCCGCGGACCTCGACTTCGCCTCGCTCTTCCACGGCATCGACGAGCGGGTGCCGGTCGAGTCGCTGACGTTCGGCGTCCGCGTGCTCGACCGGTTCCTGCGCAGCGCCTGAGCCGTGGTGTGATGCAGGGGTGACCTCCACCACTGCAGCTCCCCGTCCCGGCTCCGTCGCGCTCATCACCGGAGGGACCGGTGGCTTCGGCCGCGCCCTCGCCACGAAGCTGGAGGCGCTCGACGTCACCGCCGTCCTCGCCGACCTCGACAGCGAGCGCAACCGCGCCGTCGCCGAGGAGCTGGGCTGCCCCTTCGTCGCCCTCGACGTCACCGACCGCGCCGCCAACCAGGCCGTCGTCGACCAGGTGGAGGCCGAGCACGGCCGCCTGGACGCCACCTTCCTCAACGCCGGCATCGCCGGGAAGTCCCGCCAGTCCCTCGACGTCGACGAGTTCCTGCACGTCCTGGACGTGGACCTCCTCGGGGTCGTCTACGGCACCGAGGCCGCGCTGCCCGCCCTGCGCCGGGCCGGCGGCGGCTCGATCGTGGTGACGGCGTCGCTCGCGGGCCTGGCGCCCATGGCCACCGACCCCGGCTACGGCGTCGCCAAGGCCGGCGCGATCGCCTTCGTCCGCTCCATGGCCCCGCGGCTCATCGGTGAGAACATCGAGGTCACCGCGATCTGCCCGGGCTTCGCCGACACCGCGATCATCGACGGCATCCGCGAGACGTTCCAGCAGGCCGGCTTCCCGGTGCTCAGCGCCGAGGAGGTCGCCGACGCGATGCTCGCGGCCTGGACGTCGGGGGAGCCGGGCGCCGCCTACGTCATCCAGCCGGGCCTGGGCGCGATCCCGTACAAGTTCAAGGGCGTGCCCTCGGCGAAGACCACCAGCGGCGAGACCGCCGCCGTCCCCGGAGCCCTGCGGCCGGGCGCGGCGAGCTGACCGTGCGGCACCGCATCAGCACCGAGATCGACATCGAGGCGCCCCCGGGGTCCGTGTGGGCGGTGCTGACCGACCTGCCCGGCTACGCCGAGTGGAACCCCTTCATCCCGTCCGCCTCCGGCGCCGTCGCGCCGGGGGAGCGGCTCACCCTGCGACTGCAGCCCCCCGGTGGCCGCGCGCTGCCGATCAAGCCGACGGTCACGGAAGCGACGGAGGGCGCCGTCCTCGAATGGCTCGGGCACCTCGGGGTCGCCGGCATCTTCGACGGCCGGCACCGCTTCGAGCTGCACCCCACCGGGCAGGGCACCCGCCTCGTGCAGAGCGAGGACTTCAGCGGGGTGCTCGTGCGGCCGCTCCGCGGTTTCCTCGACGGCGGCACGCTGGCCGGGTTCCGCGCGATGAACGACGCCCTTCGGCAGCGGGTGCTCGAGTCCCGCGCCTGATCAGGCGGCGTCGTCCTGGGAGCAGGCGAAGAGGAAGGCCGGCGGGACGTTCCACGGCGTGATCCGCCAGCGCACCGAACGGAACCGGCGGCGGAGCTCGCCCAGCATCAGCGGCGAGTACTGGATCATCACCATGACGCCCTGCGGTGCGAGCAGGCCCGGGAGCGCGTCCAGGATCCGCTTCCGCAGCTTGCCGTCGAGCGAGGTGAAGGGGATCGCGGAGACGAGCACGTCGGCCCGCTGCCCGTCCAGGTAGGCATCCACCTTCTCGGCCGAGTCGGTCACGACCAGCAGCCGGTCGTCCCCGGCGTAGCGCTCCCGCAGCAGCGAGGACAGCTTGGAGTCGATCTCCACGGCCACCAGCCGGGCGTCCGGCTTCAGCCGGGCCAGGATCTCGCCGGTCTGCACGCCGGTGCCGGCCCCGAGCTCCACGACCAGGTCGGCGGCGGGGACGTCGGCCAGGTCGAGCATGTCGCGCACGGCGCTGCGGGACGTGGGCAGGACCGCGCCCATCTGGCGCGGATGCGCGACGAAGGCGGCGAAGAATCGCAGCGGGTCCGTCAGGTGCTGTCTCATGCGGTCCTCACCGTTCGGGCCGGGCGTCGTCGCCAGCACCTTGTCACGACCCCCGGCGGTCAGCGAACGCTGGTCAGGGGCAGGTGACGGTCGTCACCCCGCATCTGGCAGGGTCGGGGACATGCGCGCATGGCGGGTCCACGAGCTCGGCGATCCTGCGGACGTCATGAGCTTCGACGAGGTCGAGACGCCCACCCCCGGCGACGGGCAGGTCCTGGTGAAGGTCCGGGCGGCCGCGCTCAACTTCCCCGACGTGCTCATGGCGCAGGGCAAGTACCAGGAGCGGCCACCGCTGCCGTTCACCCCGGGCGTGGAGCTGTGCGGCGAGGTCGTCGGCACCGGCCAGCGGGTGATCGGCTCGCCGTCGGGCGGCCCCGGCGCCTTCGCGGAGTACGCCCTCATGGATGCCGCCTCCGCCTATCCCGCGCCCGAGGAACTCTCCGACGAGAAGGCCGCGTCGCTGTACCTCACCTACTCGACGGGTCACGTCGGCCTGCACCGCCGTGCCCACCTGCAGGCGGGAGAGTGGCTGCTCGTGCACGCGGGCGCGGGCGGCGTGGGCTCGGCCGCCATCCAGCTGGGCAAGGCCGCCGGCGCGCGGGTGATCGCGACCGCGGGCGGGCCGGACAAGACGGAGGTCTGCCGGCAGCTCGGGGCCGATCAGGTCATCGACTACACGGCCGAGGACTTCGTCCCGCTCGTCAAGGAGATCACCGGCGGGCACGGCGCCGACGTCGTCTACGACCCGGTCGGCGGCGACGTGTTCGACAAGTCGCGCAGGTGCATCGCGTTCGAGGGGCGACTGCTGGTCGTGGGCTTCACCAGCGGCCGGCTGCCGGACGCGCCGGCCAACCACGTGCTGGTGAAGAACTACAGCGTCGTCGGCCTGCACTGGGGGCTGTACCGCAAGCACGAGCCGGCGCTGTTCTGGCGCACGCACGAGGAGCTCCTGCGACTGGTCGCCGAGGGGCACATCGACCCGCTGGTGGGCGACGTGCTCCCGCTGGACCAGGCGCCGCAGGCGCTGGCCCGGCTCGCCGACCGCGGCACCGTCGGCAAGGTCGTCCTCGTTCCCTGAAAGAGGACCCCCTCGCCCCCACCGCTCGCACGCTCGCGGCGGGACCCTGCGAGGGCCTAGACGACCGGGCCGGGCAGGTAGGAGAGGCGCGAGCGGCGTCGCAGGACCACCTTGCGGGTGCCGTCGGCGTGCAGTTGCAGCCGAGCGAGCTCCCAGCCGCCGACGTCGGCCTGAAGACTCAGCATGGTCGCCGCCGCGGACCGGGACGTGCCCGGCGGGATCCGCAGCGGCGCGAACTCGTAATCCGCGGCCGCCTCCATCAGCCCGATTGTGCCTGCCCGTCGCCGCTCGGTCACGCGATCGACCCACGGCTTCCACCGCCGGCCTGCCGGACCGGCGCGGGGACGGCAGGATGGGAACCGGACCCGACCGCATCCCGAGGGAGGACGACGTGACCGATCCCGGTACTGCGAACGACGCCGACCGCGCGGAGCAGGAGGCGCTGCTCGTCCCACCGGCGGTGACCGTGGCCGGCGACGCCGCGACGCCCGGCGACGGTGTGCCGGAGGCCGACGCCCTCGAGCAGCAGCTGTCCGCGCGGCCGGGGGAGGCGGGTAGCCCCCTGCGGCCCGTCGGCGATCGCGAGGCGAACGAGGCGGACCTCCTCGAGCAGGAGGCCGACGTCCCTCCGGACGAGGACGACATCCCCGGCTGAGAGCACCGGGTGCACCCCGCGGACGACCGAGCTCCAGGGGTCGTGACACGGCGTGTCCGGCCGGCGCAGCGGTGTGACGATCGGGTTACAGGTACTTATCGATTGCCCGTTCGGCGGGGTTCCGGGCAGTGAACCGCCGGTAGGTTGGCTCGTCGGATAACGGCACGACGCGGTCCGACCGCGCCGTGCGACGGGCGTGCCTCGACCAGCGAGGCCGGCCGGGTATGGGTGGAAGGCGGTCCGTTCGTCGTTCCACCGGGCAGCGCGGAGAGAGCCCACCCGGCACACCGGCTCCGTCGAGCGAACGGCCGACGGAACCCAGGCGAGAGGGACATGTGACCGCACTACGAGTCGAGGGCCTCTTCAAGGTCTTCGGAAGGACCCCGGGCGACGCGGTGGAGCGACTGCGCGCCGGTGCCTCCGCGGACGAGATCCGTGCCTCGGGAGCCACCCCCGCGGTGATCGACGTCGACCTGCGGGTGGAGCCCGGTGAGATCTTCGTCGTCATGGGGCTGTCGGGCTCGGGCAAGTCGACCCTCATCCGCATGCTCAACGGCCTGCTCGAGCCGACGGCGGGCACCGTCCACGTCGGTGACGACGAGATCACCGCACTCAGGGGCAAGCGCCTCCGCGACGTCCGTCAGCGCCGCATCAGCATGGTCTTCCAGCACTTCGCCCTCCTGCCGCACCGCAGCGTGGCGGACAACGCCGCCTACGCCCTCGAGGTGCGCGGGGTCGACCGGCGGACCCGGCTGGCCGCCGCTCGCGAGGCCCTGGAGATGGTCGGGCTCGCCGGTCAGGGCGACAAGCGCCCCGACCAGCTCTCCGGTGGCATGCAGCAGCGGGTCGGCCTGGCCCGGGCGCTCGCCTCGGAGGCCGACGTGCTGCTCATGGACGAGGCGTTCAGCGCCCTCGACCCGCTGATCCGCAGGGAGATGCAGGACCAGCTGCTGGAGCTGCAGGCCCGGCTGGGCAAGACGATCGTCTTCATCACCCACGACCTCAACGAGGCCATGCGCCTGGGCGACCGGATCGCGATCATGCGGGACGGCCGGATCGTGCGTCTCGGCACGCCCGAGTCGATCCTCGCCAACCCCGGCGACGAGTACGTCGAGCGGTTCCTCGCCGACGTCGACCGCTCGCGGGTGTTCGCCGTGGGCGACGTCATGGTGCCGGTGACGACGGTGCCCGCTGATCTCGCCCCGCCGGCCGCCCTGGCCACGCTGCGCGAGCGAAACCTCACGGCACTCGTCGTCGTGGACCGGGACGGCCGCCTCGTCGGCGTGGCCACCGGCGCCGACCTCATGACCTCCTCCGGCGACGTCGCCGCCGCGGTCCGCCCGCCGGCCGCCCGCGTCACCCCGACGACGTCGCTGGCCGACGTGCTGGCCCCGGCCGGCGCGAGCGACGCGCCCGTGATCGTCGTGGACGACGCGGGGCGCCCCTGCGGGCTGGTCGACTCCCGGGCCGTCCTCGCCGCGCTGGCCGGCACGCCGTCCGACGGCCGCGCTCCCGCCGGGTCCGTCGGTGACCGCGCCGACCAGCTGGAGGGCTCCCGTGGCTGAGCCGACCACGCTGCTCGCCGTCGACGAGGGCCCCCTTCCCCGCATCCCGGTGGGGGACTGGGCCGACTCCGCCATCGACTGGCTGAAGGACAACCTCGACCCGGTCTTCGACGCCATCAGCTCCGGCACCGAGAGCGCTGTCGACGGCGTCACCGACGCTCTGCTGGTGCTGCCGCCGCTGCTGTTCGCCGCGCTCCTCGCGGTGCTGGCGCTGTTCGTCCGCTCGGTCGTCTTCGCCGTGGGGTCGCTGGCCGGCCTGCTGCTGATCCAGAGCATGGAGCTCTGGGAGCAGGCGATGGACACCCTCGCCCTGGTGCTGTTCGCCACGGTGGTGTCGGTGGTCATCGCGATCCCCGTCGGCATCGCGGCGGCGAAGAGCTCGCGGGTCAGCGCTGCCGTCCGCCCGGTCCTCGACCTCATGCAGACGATGCCGGCGTTCGTGTACCTGATCCCCGCGGTGACCTTCTTCAGCATCGGACTGGTCCCCGGCGTCGTCACCACGATCATCTTCGCGCTGCCGCCGGGTGTCCGGCTGACCGAGCTCGGCATCCGCCAGGTGGACCGGGAGACGGTCGAGGCGGGGCATGCGTTCGGCAGCTCGCCGTGGCAGATCCTGCGCGGCATCGAGCTGCCTCTGGCGCGGCCGACGATCATGGCCGGCGTCAACCAGGTGATCATGCTCGCGCTGTCCATGGCCGTCATCGCCGGCCTCATCGGAGCGCCCGGCCTGGGCCAGGTCGTCGTCACCAGCATCTCCCGGCTCAACCTCGGGCTGGGGTTCGAGGCGGGACTGTCCGTGGTGATCCTGGCGATCTTCCTGGACCGGCTGACCGCCTCCTTCGGCGAGCGGAAGGGCACCGGCGGCTGGCGGTCGGCGCTCGTCCGCCGGCGGACCGCGCCGGCGGTGGGCACCCCGGTCGCCGCCTCCCCGGACGCAGCCGAGCCGGGCCGGATCCCCGCGGGGACCGGCAGCTGATCAGCACGTCACCGAGCGGACGCCGTAGGGCGCCCGCCGGTCGAACACGTACGACGGTCCGCACCGACGCGGGCCGACACGACGAGAGGAGCACGACATGACGGGGCAGCGAAAGCGCCGCAGCATGAAGGTGGCGGCCGGTCTGGCCGCCGTCGCCCTGACGGCCACGGCCTGCGGCGGTGACGACGGAGGCGACGACACCAACGCCTCCGGGAACGGCGGCAGCAGCAGCAGCTGCGAGTCGGTCGCCCTCGGGTTCATCCCCTCCTGGACCGACGGCCTGAGCATGGCCTACCTGTGGCAGAACGTCCTCGAGGACAAGGGCTACGAGGTCGAGTTCGAGGAGATCGCCGACGCGGCGCCGCTGTACGCGGGCCTGGCCGGTGGCGACGTCGACGTCTACCCCTCGGCCTGGTCGGAGGCGACCCACGCCGACTACATGGAGGAGTACGGCGACGACATCGAGGACCTCGGTGCCTGGTACGGCAGCGCCCGGCTGACCTTCGCCGTGCCCGAGTACGTCGACATCGAGTCGATCGCCGACCTGGCCGACAACGCCGACCGCTTCGACGGACGGATCGTCGGCATCGAGCCCGGCGCGGGCCTGACCCGCATCACCAAGGAGGACGTGATGCCGACCTACGGCCTCACCGACTCCTACCAGCTGGTCGAGTCCTCCACCACCGCGATGCTGACCGAGCTGCAGGCCGCCGTGGACGCGGAGGAGGACATCGTCGTCACCCTGTGGCGTCCGTTCTGGGCCAACAGCGAGTTCCCGATCAAGGACCTCGAGGACCCGGAGGGCGCGCTCGGCGAGGCCGAGGGCCTGCACACCCTGGCCCGCACCGGCTTCGGCGACGACTGCTCCGAGGTCGCCGAGCTGATGGAGGGCTTCGAGCTCACCGACGACCAGTACGGGAGCCTCGAGAACCTCGTCGTCAACGAGTACGGCGAGGGCCAGTACGAGGAGGCCGTCGAGGCCTTCTTCGAGGAGAACCCGGATGTCGAGGAGTCCCTGAAGGGCTGACCTCGCTCCTCCGCACCGCGCGCGGGCGCGGTCCCTGCCTCCGGGCGGGGGCCGCGCCCGTCGCGTTCGCGCCGCGAGATCTGCACACTCGCCCCCATCGGCGTCCTGAAGACGACCAGTGTGCAGATCTCGTCGAAGAGGTGTCAGTCGGCGAGGTCGGCGGCGTACTCGGCCAGCAGTGCGGCCAGCCGCGTGCGCCGCGGCCGGACGTCGACCTCGCGCACCGCGCGGACCAGCGCCGAGCCGGTGGCATGCACGATCGACAGGTGCCGCTGCGCCCGCGTGAGCGCGGTGTAGACCAGCGGCCGCGACAGCATGCCGCCGGCCTCGGGCGGCAGCACGACGACGACGCCCGGCCACTCCGAGCCCTGCGCCCGGTGCACGGTGATCGCCCAGCCGTGCCGCAGGTCCGACAGCGCGGTGCCGGTCACCGTGACCGGTCCGGACGAGAAGTCGATGCCCAGCGAGCCGTCGCCGGCCTTCGTCACCGTGCCGACCTCGCCGTTGGCGAAGCCGATCGGCTCGAGGTCGAGGTGGTTCGCGGTGGCGACGACGCGGTCGCCGACGTCGAAACCGAACACCGTGCCCTCGCCGGGGTTGAGCGCGGCCTTGAGCGCCTTGTTCAGTTCGATCGTGCCGGCCGGCCCGCGGTGCACCGGCGTGACCACCTGCACCGCGCCCGGATCGATGCCCAGCGCGCGCGGGATGGAGTCGGTGACGAGCTGGACGACCCGCCGGGCGGCCTCGGCCGAGCCGGTCGCCGGCACGATCACCACCTCGCGGTCGGGTGAGTCGACCGGTGGGAGCTCACCGCCGCGCACCCCGGTCGCCAGCCGTGCGATGGCGCCGCCCTCGGCCTGCCGGTACAGCGTGGTCAGCTCGGTGACCGGCACGGCGCCCGAGTCGATGAGGTCGCCCAGCACGTGGCCGGGACCGATCGAGGGCAGCTGGGCCGGATCGCCCACCAGCAGCAGGTGGGTGCCGTCCGGGCAGGCCTCGAGCAGCGCGGCGGTGAGCTCGACGTCGAGCATCGAGGCCTCGTCGACGACGACGACGTCGGCGTCCAGGGGCCACTCCTCGTTGCGCGCGAACCCGCCGGTCATGCCCTGCGCGCCGAGCAGCCGGTGCACGGTCACCGCGGGGTGGTCGGTGAGCTCCTCCAGCCGCTTCGCCGCCCGGCCGGTGGGCGCCGCCAGCGCCACCTCGGTCCCCTTGGTGCGGAGCAGCTTGACGACGGCGGCGACCGTGCGACTCTTGCCGGTGCCGGGTCCGCCGGTCAGCAGGCTCACCCCGGCGCCCAGGACCTGCGCCACCGCCCGCTTCTGGGCGTCGTCGAGCCCCTTGGCCACCGCGCGCACCGACGCGGGGTCGGCGATCCGCCCCGCGGCCGCGGCCAGCCGGGCGATGTTCTCGGCGACGGCCTCCTCGGCCATGCCGTAGCGGGCCAGCGAGAGGGCGCGCAGCGCCGGGTCCGGCTCCGCGTCCGAGTCCTCCCGCTCCGGCGGCTCGTGCTCGAGGACCTCGCCGGACTCGACCGCGGCCACGACGGCCGACGCCGGATCGGTGATGCCCTCGGCCTGCAGTGCGGCGACGACGAGGTCGGCGGGGAGCACCGTGTGCCCGTCGCGGGTCGCCGTCCGCAGGGTGAGCCCGACGATCGCACGGCCGCGGCGGCCGTCCTGCCGGTCGGCGCCCTTGAGGACGGCGATCGCGAGCCGGTCGGCGTCGCCGAGCGACACCCCGGGCAGGCTCAGCAGCGCCCACGGGTCGTCCCGCAGCCGCCGGGCGGCGTCGGGCCCCAGCGTGTCGGCGACGCCGGCGGCGAGCTTGGCCTGCAGCCCCGCGGCGACCAGCAGCTCGACGACCTCGTAGGTGGGCTGGGCGGCGAGGAAGCTGGAGAAGAGCCGCTCGGCGCGCTGCCGTCCCACGCGGGGCAGCTTCAGCAGCCGGTCGGCGGTGACGTCGTCGGGGGCGGTGATGTTCACGCCCGGCAGCTCCGCCGCCGTCCGCCGTCCCAGGCCCGGCCACAGACCCGCCGCGCAGAAGGCGGCGAAGACCGGGTCGCCGCCCGGCACCGGCACGGGTGCCGCCGTCATCGGTCCGCCCTGCGCTCGGGATAGCCGGAGGCGGGAACGGACACGTCCTCCAGCGCGGTGCGGATCGCCGCGGGCAGCCGGACGCCGTCGGCGTCCAGCGAGGCCTGCAGCTGCTGCGCGGTCCGCGCGCCCACGACCGGCGCCACGACGCCGGGGCGGTCGCGCACCCAGGCCAGTGCCACGCCCAGCGGGCTGGTGCCGAGCCCCTCGGCGGCGGTGATGACCGCCTCGACGATGCGGTCGGAGGTGGGGGAGCGCAGCCCGTCGATGAACGCCTGCCACTGCGGGGAGGCGCCGCGGGACTCCGAGGGCGTGCTGTGCCGGTACTTGCCGGTGAGGATGCCGCGGCCGAGCGGCGACCAGGCCAGCACGCCCAGGCCCAGCGCCTCGGCGGCCGGCACGACCTCGCGCTCCACGCCGCGCTGCAGCAGGGAGTACTCGACCTGGGTGCTCACGATCGGCGTGCGGCCGGGCCAGGCGCGCTGCCAGGTGGCGGCCTGGGCGGTCTGCCAGCCGGAGAAGTTGCTGACGCCGATGTAGCGGGCCCGGCCGGAGGAGACGGCGAGGTCGCAGGCGGCCAGGGTCTCCTCGATCGGGGTGGCATCGTCCCAGGCGTGCACCTGCCACAGGTCGACGTGGTCGAGGCCCAGCCGTTCCAGGGACGCGTCGAGAGCGGCGAGCAGGTGCCCGCGGGAGGCGCCGCGGCCCATCGGGCCCTTGCCGGTGCGGCCGGAGGCCTTGGTGGAGACGAGGACGTCGGAGCGCGGCACGACGTCGGCGAGCAGGTGGCCCAGGATGCGCTCGCTGTCCCCGTCGCAGTAGACGTCCGCGGTGTCCACGAGCGTCCCGCCGGCGTCGACGAACGCCGTGAGCTGCATCGCGGCCTCGTCCTCGTCGGTGTCGCGGCCCCAGGTCATCGTGCCCAGCGCCAGCCTGCTGACGACCAGACCGCTGCGCCCGAGTGCCCGTTGTTCCACGACCGGCCAACCTACCGGCGCCGGGGGACTGCCACGCGTGAGCATGCGCCGCCTCGGAGCGGCGCGGCGGAACCCGTCGGCGCCTCCGCCTAGGGTGACCGCTCGTGCCCGTCGTGGGCGGCTGACCGTGGTTCCCCGGTGGGAGAGGAAGAGATGGGCTGGTTCGAAGCGGTCGTCCTGGGAGTGGTCCAGGGGCTGACCGAGTTCCTGCCGATCTCCTCCAGCGCCCACCTGCGTGTCGTGGGGGAGGCCTTCGGCTGGCAGGACCCCGGCGCGGCCTTCACCGCCATCACCCAGATCGGCACCGAGGCCGCCGTCCTCCTGTACTTCCGGAAGGACATCTGGCGGATCGTCACCGCCTGGGTGGCGTCGCTCGGCGGCCGCCGGAAGGGCGACCCCGACGCCCGCATGGGCTGGCTGATCATCATCGGCAGCCTGCCGATCGTGATCCTCGGGCTGCTGTTCCAGGACTCCATCGAGACGACGCTCCGCGACCTGCGCATCGTGGCGACGACGCTCATCGTGTTCGCGCTGATCCTCTACTGGGCCGACCGGGTGGGCGCCAAGCAGCGGCAGCTCGCCGACCTCACCGTGCCGCACGGCCTCGGCTACGGCTTCGCCCAGGCCCTGGCGCTGATCCCCGGCGTCTCCCGCTCCGGCGGCACCATCACGATGGGGCTCTTCCTCGGCTACTCCCGCTCGGCGGCGGCGCGGTACTCCTTCCTGCTCGCCATCCCCGCCGTCCTGGGCTCGGGGTTCTTCCAGGCCTACGAGGCGCTGACCGGCGACGTCGAGGGCGAGTCGATCTCGTGGGGGCCGACGATCCTGGCCACCGTCATCGCCTTCGGCGTGGGGCTGACCGTCATCGCCTGGCTGCTGCGCTACCTGGACCGGGGCAGCTTCACGCCGTTCGTCGTCTACCGGATCGCGCTCGGCACGCTGCTGCTCGTGCTGGTCTGGACCGGTGTCCTCGACCCGGTGGGCACCATCGAGGTCAGCCCCTCGCCGGCGCCGCGCTGAGCGGCGCCACCGTAGGCTCCGCGGTCGTGCGACAGGACCCCCGAGCCCCCGACCGCTCGCGAGCTCGCGTCGGTGGAAGGACCCCCAGAAGGACCCCGCACGCTCGGGGCGAGCCTCGGGACGGGGCCTGACCGGGCCACCCGCATAGGCTGCGCCGGTGACCACGGTGATCCTGCTCCGGCACGGCCGGACGACGGCCAACGCCGGCGGGATCCTCGCCGGCTGGACCCCCGCTGTCCAGCTCGACGAGACGGGGCAGGCGCAGGTGCGCGCGCTGGGGGAGCGGCTGGCCACGGTGCCCCTGGCCGCCGTCGTGAGCAGCCCGCTGGAGCGCTGCGTGCAGACGGCCTCGGCGGTGCTGGAGGGCCGGGACCTGGAGCTGCGCACCGACGACCGGCTCGGCGAGGCCCGCTACGGCGACTGGACCGGCCGCGCGATCAAGGAGCTGGTCAAGGAGCCGCTGTGGAAGGTCGTGCAGCAGCACCCCTCGGCCGCGGTGTTCCCCGGCCCGGAGGGCGAGGGGCTGGCGCAGACGCAGACCAGGGCGGTGGCCGCGGTGCGCGCCTGGAACGCCCAGCTCGGACCCGACGCGGTGTGGCTGGCCTGCAGCCACGGCGACGTGATCAAGGCGATCCTCGCCGACGCGCTCGGCCTGCACCTGGACCAGTTCCAGCGGATCGTCGTCGACCCGGCGTCGATCTCGGTGGTCACCTACACCGACACCCGTCCGTTCGTCGTCCGGGTCAACGACTCCGGCGGGGACGTCGCGGCACTCATCCCTCCGCCGCGCAAGCGCCGGCGGAAGAAGGCGTCGTCGGACGCCGTCGTCGGCGGCGGGGCCGGCTCGGGGGCCTGAGCCCCCTGCGGGCGGTGTGGCCGGGACGGACGGCGGGCGCGCCCGCGTAACCTGGGCGCGTGCCCCGCCAGGTCCATCTCTTCGACCGTCCGAGCCGATTCGTCGCCGGAACCGTGGGCCAGCCAGGAGACCGCACCTTCTACCTGCAGGCCTCCGACGACGCCGGCCGCACGGTCAGCGTCGCGTTGGAGAAGACGCAGGTCCAGGTGCTGGCCGACCGCATGGCCGAGCTCCTCGACGAGGTCTCCGGGCGTGCCGACGCGGTCATCCCGCCGGACGCCGACGTCGACGACCTCGAACCGCTCACCCCGCCCGTGGACGAGGAGTTCCGGGTGGCGGCCATGGGCCTGGCTTGGGACGGCGCCGCGCAGGCGGTCGTCGTGGAAGCGGTGGCCGCCGGCGAGGAACCGATCGAGGAGGACGCGATCCTCTCCGACAGCGACGAGGGGCCTGACGCGCTGCGCGTGACCATCACGCCGATGGCCGCTCGGGCCTTCATCGCGCGGGCCCGCCGTGTCATCGCCGCGGGCCGCCCCTCCTGCCCGCTGTGCTCGCTGCCGCTGGACGCGACCGGGCACGTCTGCCCCCGGCAGAACGGGTACCGCCGCTGACCGGCGGCGAGCGATGAGCGAGCGACCCGTCGAACCCGTCCTCCGCGCGCCCGCCGACGACGCCGAGGCCCTGCAGCTGCTGCAGACCGGCGAGATCGACCTCGAGGGGCGGATGCTCGACGCCTCCAACGTGACCCTGGTCGGCGCGATCCGGACGGAGTCGCTCGCCGCCGAGTGCGTCTACAAGCCGGTGGCAGGGGAGCGGCCGCTCTGGGACTTTCCCGACGGCACGCTCGCCGGCCGGGAGATCTCGGCCTACCTGGTCTCCGAGGCCACCGGCTGGCGGGTCGTGCCGCCCACCGTGCTGCGCGACGGCCCGTTCGGCCCCGGCATGGTGCAGCTCTGGATCGACGGGGACGACGAGGTCGACCTCGCGGAGTTCGTGCGCCGGGACGATCCGGCGCTGCGCCGGATGGCCGTCTTCGACGCGGTGGTGAACAACGCCGACCGCAAGGGCGGGCACATCATCCCGGTGCCCGACGGCCACGTGTACGGCGTCGATCACGGCATCTGCTTCTCCGTGGACCCGAAGCTGCGGACCCTGCTCTGGCGCTGGGCGGGCACGAAGCTGCCGGCCGAGGCTGTGCGGGTGCTGGAGGGGCTGGCCGACGGGCTGCGCGGGGACCTGGGGGAGCGGCTGCACGAGCACCTCACCCGGCGCGAGGTCCGCTGCACCCAGCAGCGGGTGGCCGAGATGCTGCGCACCGGCCGGCACCCGGAACCCAGCGGCGACTGGCCCGCCCTGCCATGGCCGCCGTTCTGACGACGAGATCTGCACACCCGCCCCCTTCGGCACGCTGATCCGGGCGACCGGGCCGATCTCGTCGGTGGCGTGATCCAGGATGAGCGCCATGCCGCACCGCTCGCGTCTGTCGATCCTGCTGCTGGACCTGCCGCCGGAGCACCATGCGGCCGGCACCGCCTTCTGGGCCGGGGCCACCGGCCGGACGGCCGAGCCCGACGGCGACGACGAGAAGTGGGCGTCGCTGGGCTCGTTCGCCGAGGGCTGGCACGTCGAGATCCAGCGGACCGGCGAGGGCACGGCGCCCCGCTGGCACGTCGACATCGAGACCGACGACATCCCCGCGGAGGTGGCCCGGCTGGAGGCGCTCGGTGCGACCCGGCACCGCGACATGGGGTCGTTCTGGCAGTTGCTCGACCCGTCGGGGATGGTCTTCTGCGTCGTCGGCATCCAGACCGGCGAGCAGTTCGACCGGCACGCCGTCACCTGGCCCTGAGCCGCGAGGTCCGACGGGAAGATCACCACCCGCTGAGGGCGGTGGTTCCGGGGCCGAAGGCAACCGTGGGCGTGCGGTGATCATTGCGGTGGCTCGCACGGCCCACCGCCGACGCGTCGGCCTCCCGGCCTCGTCCCGGGCCCGAGCGGGGTGGCGTGGACGGGGTCCTTCTAGGCTCGGGTCGTGCTCTCCTGGCCCGCTCCGCTCCTGCCGACCCTGCCCGGGACCGGCCCCGCGCTCAAGGTGCACGACACCGCCCGCGGCGAGGTCGTGGCCACCAGCCCGGACCGGACGGCGCGCATGTACGTCTGCGGCATCACGCCCTACGACGCCACACACCTCGGCCACGCCGCCACCTACCTGGCCTTCGACCTGGTCAACCGGGTCTGGCGGGACGCCGGCCACGCCGTGCACTACGTCCAGAACGTCACCGACATCGACGACCCGCTGCTCGAGCGCGCCGACCGCGACGGCGAGGACTGGGTCGTCCTGGGCATGCGCGAGACGGCGCTGTTCCGCGAGGACATGACGGCGCTGCGCGTCCTGCCGCCGGAGGACTTCGTGGGGGCCGTCGAGTCCATCCCGCGGATCGTCGCCCACATCGAGACCCTGCTCGACGAGGGCCTGGCCTACGTGCTCGACGACGGCACCGGCGACGTCTACCACGACGTCGCGAAGGCGCCGGGCTTCGGCAGCGAGTCCCGCTACGACGAGGCGACCATGCTGGGCTTCATCGCCGAGCGCGGCGGCGACCCCGAGCGCGCGGGCAAGCGGCAGCCCCTGGACCCGCTGCTCTGGCGGGGTGCCCGCCCCGGCGAGCCGACCTGGCCCGGGCCGCGCGGCACCGAGGGCCGGCCCGGCTGGCACATCGAGTGCGCCACGATCGCCCTGGACACGATCGGCATGGGCTTCGACGTCCAGGGCGGCGGCAGCGACCTGGTGTTCCCGCACCACGAGTACTCCGCCGTCCACGCCGAGGCGCTGACCGCCACGGCGACGGGGGAGAAGGGGCCGTTCGCCCGGGCGTACGTGCACGCGGCGATGATCGGCCTCGACGGCGAGAAGATGAGCAAGAGCCGGGGCAACCTGGTCTTCGTCTCCAAGCTGCGCGGCGAGGGCGTCGACCCGATGGCGATCCGGCTGGCCCTGCTGTCCGGGCACTACCGCACCGACCGCGCGTGGACGCCGGCACTGCTCCACGAGGCGCACGAGCGGCTGGACACCTGGCGACGTGCCGTCGCCCAGGACGCCGGGGCGCCGGCCGGGCCGGTGCTGCACGGCCTGCGCGAGCGGCTCTCCGACGACCTGGACAGCCCCGGGGCCATCGCGGTGGTCGACGCCTGGGCGGCCGCCACCCTGTCGGCGGCCGGGGAGCGGGAGGAGCAGGCGCCGGCGGTGGTGTGCGACGCCGTCGACGCGTTGCTCGGCGTGGCCCTGGAGACGTGCGCCGCAACGCCCACGCCCCGGGACCGCTGATGGCAGCCGGCGCTCCCTTCCGCTTCACCGACCGGCCCGCGCGCGAACGGGCCGAGGAGGAGCTCGCCCCGGCCGCGACCCGGTCGGGCGCGAGCCGGGGCCGCGCACGTCCGGAGCAGGAGGACGCCCTGCGGACGGCGTTCGAGCGCGACCGCGACCGCATCCTGCACGCGAAGGCCTTCCGCCGGCTCAAGCACAAGACACAGGTCTTCCTCAACCCCGACGGCGACCACTTCGTCACCCGGCTGACGCACACGCTGCAGGTGACCCAGGTGGCGCGATCGCTGGCCCGGGCGCTAGGACTCAACGAGACCCTCGCCGAGGCGATCGCCCTGGCCCACGATGTCGGCCACTCACCGTTCGGGCACATCGGCGAGGAGGCGTTCGACCCGTACGTGCCCGGCGGCTGGCACCACGCCGCCCAGGGGGTCCGGATCGTCGAGGTGCTCGAGGACCTCAACCTCACCTGGGAGGTCCGCGACGGCGTCCGGGCGCACAGCTGGAAGATCAGCCCGCCGCCGGCGACCCGCGAGGGCGAGTGCGTCCGGTACGCCGACCGCATCGGCTACCTCTCCCACGACGCGCTGGACGCCGTCCGCGCCGGCGTCCTGCGGCCCGCCGACCTGCCCTCCCGCGCCCGCGCCGTCTTCGGGGAGCCGGGCAGCCAGATGGTCGGCGCCATGATCGACGCCGTCGTCGACGGGTCCCTGGCACCGGGCAGCGAGGCCGTGGTGATGGCCGCCGAGCCGCTGGAGGCCATGCACGAGCTGCGGTCGTTCATGTTCGAACGCGTCTACAACTCCGAGACCGCCGCAGGGGCCAAGCAGGTTGCCATCGACGTCATCCGGCGGCTGGTCGACCACCACCTCGCGCACCCCGACCTGATCCCCGCGAGCTACCGCGACACCGAGGCCGACGCCGTCACCCAGGTCGTCGACTACGTGTCCGGGATGACCGACCGCTTCGCGCTGTCCACGCACGACCGCCTCTTCGACGACGACGCGTCCTCCCGCCTGACGCCCCTGCTGCGATAGCCGGCCGGCGCAGGGGCCGTCCTGGCTCATCGGGGAGTGGGCGTCCAGTCACGGATCCTGCGCTGGAGTGCGGGATCGTCGATGCCGGCGGCAAGGGCGCCGGCGGTCGCGAGCGCCGTCGGCGATCCGGCCCTCGCCCGGTGGAGCTGGGCATGGACGACGAGGTCGCGCATGCCACCACGGGCCGCCACGTCCTCCAGGCGATCGATCCCCGCCGCCGTTGCTGTCGAGCCCGCGCGGAAGCCGATCGCGCACGCGATGTCGAGCAGGCGCGCGTACGGCCACAGGTACCAGGGCGCGGGAGCGAGGCCCTGGTCGCACCAGTGCCTGCCGCGCAGCCAGTCGCCCTCGGCCACGGCCAACACGGCCTGGCCGTGGGCGACCGCAGCGATCCAGCAGTGGTCATCGCTCTCCGTCGCCAGCACCCAGGCGTGGTCGAGCAGTGCGCGACCGGTGTCCAGGTCCCCGAGCCCGATCGCTGCCTCGGCCCTGAACGACTCGGGCCACGGGAGGAAGCCGGTCCAGCCCAGGCCGCTGACCTGCCCGAGCGCGCGGTCGAGCACAGCGGCTGCGCGGGAGTGGTCGCCGCGCACCACGTGCAGGCGGCCCGACATGGACAGGGACCACGCCTCCTGGCGCCCGTCGGCGACCTTCCGTGCTGACGATGCCGATGCGTCCAGTGCGGCCAGCGCCCCCGTGTAGTGGGCTCCGTCGCTGAGGCACATGCCGCGCACGCCGAGCAGCCGGGCCCGCTCACCGTCGTCGTCGGTGAGCTGCAGCCCCCGGTCCAGCCAGACGAGGGCGCGCTCGGAAGGCCCCCGCTGCAGGGTCAGGAAGGCGAGCTCGCGGCAGGCGGCAGCGGCCACGTCACCGGCCCCGGCCTGCCGGGCCAGGACCGCTGCCTCGTGGAGGAGCCCGCGGACGGCGGTACCCCGCTCACCAGCACCGTGGACGCGCGCTCCGGCCAGTGCCACGCAGGCGGTAGCCCGCAGCAGGGGGTCACCGACCTCGCTCGCGACGGCGACGGCGCACTGCAACTGGTCCAGCGCACGAGCCACCGCCCCGGAGTCCAGCGAGGCGTGCCCCGCATCGAGGTACGACCGCGTCGTGGCGGCGCTCGCCGGAGTGGCGGCGGGACCACGTCGGAGGACGATCGGGGCCCGCGCCAGGGCCACCACCTCGGCCGGCGGAGCACAGCCCAGTTCGCGCCGGAACAGGTCGGCGCACCGATCGGCCTGCCGGCGTGCGCCCTGCCGGTCGCCGGCCGCCGTCAGGCTGCGCACCAGGACGGCGTGGTGGTCGGCCTCCAGCGGGTTCATCGCCACCGCTCGCGCTGCGAGCCGCGCGGCGGCTCCGGGCTCGCCCGCCGCCAGCAGATCGAGCGCCTGCTCGATCACCACGGTCTCGGCACACACGGCGATGCGACAGCGTTCGGCGGCGAGCCAGGCCTCGAACGCCGGCGAATCGGGGATCGACAGGCCCTCCAACAACTCGTGGCCGGAGCCGGTCAGGGAAAGAGCGTGGCCGGCCTGGCCGGCGGTCAACCGGCGCACGTCGATGTCGCATCCGGCAACGGGATCGAGCACGACCGGATCGCCGTCGACGGTGGCGACTCCTCGCAGTGCCCTCCGCAGTTCACTGAGGTTCCAGCGCAGGGCCCGCAACGGATCCTCGGCCTCGGGGAACAGCAGCGAGGTGAGGTGCCGTCGTGACGGCGGACGCTCGGCGAGCAACAGGTAAGCGAGCAACGCCCATGCCTTGTTGCCACGCAGCGGGGTGGAGATGCCATCGCACTCGATCCGCCGGCTACCGAGCACGCGGACGGAGGCGGTCATGGCATCGCCTCCTCCGACGGATCCGACGGTAGCGGCGGAAGGGCCGCGATGGGCCCCGGCGGGCGGCGGTACCGGGATGCCGGGGCCGCCGCCCCGAGGCTCACACCCCGGCGGGGGCCGCGAGCGCCTTGACGTCGGTCGTCGTGAGGCAGGTGCCGCCGATGCCCCAGTCGCCGCTCGCGACCTCCTCGACGACGACCCAGGTGACGCCGCGCATGGCCTCGCCCTCGATCGCGACCATCGCGTCGGTCAGTCGTTCGACGATGGCGTGCTTCTGGTCGGGGGTGAACACGCCCTGGATGACCTTGACGTTGATGAACGGCATGACCTCTCCTCTGCTCCGTCGGCACGCTGTGCGCCGCGCGGTCCGACCGTGCACCGCGGGGGTGTGACGGAGCGTGTGAGCAGAGGAAGTCGTAAGGGCGGGAGTGGTTCCCGAGTCAGCCGCCCGAGGTCCCGCGGCGCTTGAGGTAGCGCTCGAACTCGCGGGCGATCTGGTCGCCGTTGGCCTGCGAGAGGTCGACCTCGGCCGCCCTCTCCTCGAGGGAGCGGACGTACTCGACGACCTCCTCGTCCTCGCTGGCCATCTCGTCGACCGTGGTCACCCAGTCGTCGGCCTGCTGGGGGAGGGCGCCCAGGGGCACCGCGAGCTCCAGCACCTCCTCGACCCGCTGCAGCAGGGCGACCGTCGCGCGCGGCGAGGGCGGCTGCGACACGTAGTGCGGGACGGCGGCCCAGAAGCTGATCGCCGGCAGCCCGGCCTGCACGCAGGCGTCCTGGAAGACGCCGAGGATGCCGGTGGGCCCCTCGTAGCGGGAGGTCTCCAGTCCGTAGGCCTGCGCCGACTCCTGGTCGTAGGCCGAGCCCGTGACCGGCGTCGGGCGAGTGTGCGGTGTGTCGGCGAGCAGCGCGCCCAGGGCGACGACGGTCTGCACGTCGAGTTCGTGCAGCAGCCCGATGAGCTCCTCGCAGAACGAGCGCCAGCGCATGTTGGGCTCGATGCCGCGGATGAGGACGACGTCGCGCTCGCTGCCCGTCGGGCGGGCCACCGAGATCCGCGTGGTGGGCCACTCGATGCGCCGGCTCACCCCGTCCACCAGGGAGACGGTGGGGCGGTTGACCTGGAAGTCGTAGTAGTCCTCGGGGTCCAGGGCGGCCAGCGGCTGCGCGTCCCAGATCAGCTCGAGGTGCTCGACCGCGCCCGTCGCGGCGTCCCCCGCGTCGTTCCAGCCCTCGAACGCCACGACCACCAGGGGGTCGGTGAGCTCGGGCAGGTCCTCTGCGCGGGACGTCGGGTCGATCACCCCTCCGAGCCTACGTCGATCCGCCCGGGTGGCGCGGCGGACCGCTCCGGAGGGTGAAGCGGGCCATCGGGTCGGCTTCGGAGCCCGGAAGTGAGACGATGGGGGTGACATCGGGACCGCCCAAGCCTGGGCCCACCCGCCGGGGTGCCGGAGCTCGCACAGCCAGAGCGACAGCCCGCACACCCACAGCCGAGCACCACTGGGGATCACCTGTGTCCGAGTCACCCACCCTCCGTCCCGACGCGACGGCCGAGCTGACGGCGCTGCTCGAGCAGCGCATCCTCGTGCTCGACGGCGCCATGGGCACCGCCATCCAGCGGGACCGCCCCGACGAGGCCGGCTACCGCGGCGAGCGCTTCGCGGACTGGCCGAGCGACGTTCAGGGCAACAACGACCTGCTCAGCATCACCCGGCCGGAGATCATCGCCGGCATCCACCGCGAGTACCTCGAGGCCGGCGCCGACCTCCTCGAGACCAACACCTTCAACGGGACGTCGATCTCGCTCAGCGACTACGGCATGTCCGACCTCGCCTACGAGCTGAACGTCGCCTCCGCGCGGCTGGCGCGGCGCGAGTGCGACGCGATGACCGAGCGCACCCCGGACAAGCCCCGGTACGTCGTCGGCGCCATCGGGCCGACCAGCCGGACGGCGTCCATCTCGCCCGACGTCAACGACCCGGGCGCCCGCAACGTCACCTACGAAGAGCTCGTCGCGGCCTACCTCGAACAGGCCAACGGCCTCGTCGACGGCGGGGCCGACATCCTGCTGATCGAGACGATCTTCGACACCCTGAACGCCAAGGCGGCGATCTTCGCGCTGGAGACGCTGTTCGAGGAGCGCGGGCGCCGGTGGCCGGTGATGATCTCGGGCACGATCACCGACGCCTCCGGCCGGACCCTGTCGGGCCAGGTGACCGAGGCGTTCTGGCACTCCGTGCGGCACGTGGCCCCGCTGATGGTCGGGCTGAACTGTGCGCTGGGCGCCAAGGAGATGCGGCCCTACATCGCCGAGCTGTCCCGCATCGCCGACACGTTCGTCTCCGCCTACCCGAACGCCGGCCTGCCCAACGCGTTCGGTGAGTACGACGAGTCGCCCGACGAGACGTCCGCGATCGTCGCCGAGTTCGCCGAGGCCGGGTTCGTCAACGTCGTCGGCGGCTGCTGCGGAACGACGCCCGCGCACATCGCCGCCATCGCCCGCGACGTCGCGGGGAAGCTCCCGCGCTCGGTCCCGGAGGTGCGGCCGGCGTTGCGGCTGTCCGGACTCGAGCCGGTGGTCGTCGACGGGGACACGCTGTTCGTGAACGTCGGCGAGCGCACCAACATCACCGGCTCGGCCCGCTTCCGGAACCTGATCAAGGCCGGTGACTACCCGGCAGCCCTGGCCGTGGCCCGCCAGCAGGTCGAGGCCGGTGCCCAGGTCATCGACGTCAACATGGACGAGGGGATGATCGACGGCGTCGAGGCGATGGACCGCTTCACCAAGCTGATCGCCTCCGAGCCGGACATCTCCCGTGTCCCGATGATGGTCGACTCCTCGAAGTGGGAGGTCATCGAGGCGGGCCTGAGGAACGTGCAGGGCAAGTCCATCGTCAACTCGATCTCCCTCAAGGAGGGCGAGGAGAAGTTCGTCCGCGAGGCGCGGCTGTGCCGCAAGTACGGCGCCGCCGTCGTCGTCATGGCCTTCGACGAGGACGGCCAGGCCGACAACCTCGAGCGGCGCAAGGAGATCTGCCGCCGGGCCTACGACATCCTGACCCAGCAGGTGGGGTTCCCGGCCGAGGACATCATCTTCGACCCGAACGTCTTCGCCGTCGCCACGGGCATCGAGGAGCACGCCAACTACGGCGTGGACTTCATCGAGGCGACCCGCTGGATCAAGCAGAACCTGCCGGGCGCGCTGGTGTCCGGCGGCGTCTCGAACGTCTCGTTCTCCTTCCGCGGCAACAACCCCGTGCGCGAGGCGATCCACGCGGTGTTCCTCTTCCACGCGATCGCCGCCGGCATGGACATGGGCATCGTCAACGCCGGTGCCCTCGAGGTCTACGACGAGGTGCCCCCGGAGCTGCGCGACCGGATCGAGGACGTGATCCTCAACCGCCGTCCCGACAGCACCGAGCGACTGCTGGAGATCGCCGGCGACTACGCCGGGGATGGCAGCGTGAAGGAGGTCGCGACCGAGGAGTGGCGGTCGCTGCCGGTGGGGGAGCGGATCACCCACGCGCTGGTGAAGGGCATCGACGAGTTCGCCGAGAGCGACACCGAGGAGCTCCGGCAGGAGATCGCGGCGCGCGGCGGCCGGCCGATCGAGGTCATCGAGGGCCCGCTGATGGACGGCATGAACGTCGTCGGCGACCTGTTCGGGGCCGGGAAGATGTTCCTGCCCCAGGTGGTGAAGTCCGCCCGCGTGATGAAGAAGGCCGTCGCCCACCTGATCCCGTACATCGAGGCGGAGAAGAAGCCCGGCGACGTGGAGCGCAGCAACGGCAAGGTCGTCATGGCCACCGTCAAGGGCGACGTCCACGACATCGGCAAGAACATCGTCGGCGTCGTCCTGCAGTGCAACAACTACGACGTCGTCGACCTCGGCGTGATGGTGCCCGCCCAGAAGATCCTGGACGCCGCCAAGGAGGAGGGCGCCGACGTCATCGGGCTGTCCGGCCTCATCACGCCGTCGCTGGACGAGATGGTGAACCTGGCCTCCGAGATGGAGCGGCAGGGCTTCGAGATCCCGCTGCTGATCGGCGGGGCGACGACGTCGCGCGCGCACACCGCGGTCAAGGTGGCGCAGAAGTACCACGGGCCGGTCATCTGGGTGAAGGACGCGTCCCGGTCGGTGCCGGTCGTGGCCGCTCTGCTGTCGGACGAGCAGCGGCCCGCGCTGCTCGAGGAGACCGCGGCGGAGTACGAGCGTCTCCGGGAGCGGCACGCCGCCCGCCAGGACTCGCGGACCATGCTGCCGATCGCAACCGCGCGTGCCGCGGCTCCGGCGATCGACTGGAGCGGCTACACGCCGCCGCGGCCGCACATGCTGCTGCAGCAGGCCGCTCAGGCGGACACGGGGGCCCTCTGCACCGGCCCCGCCTGCGACCACGTCCAGCACCGGGCGACCCAGTTCGTGAAGACGCTGACCGACTACCCGCTCGAGGAGCTGCGCGGGTACATCGACTGGCAGCCGTTCTTCAACGCGTGGGAGATGCGGGGCCGGTTCCCGGACATCCTGCACAACCCGACCACCGGTGAGGCTGCCCGGCGGCTGTACGAGGACGCCCAGGAGATGCTCGACCGGGTCATCGCCGAGAAGTGGCTGCGGGCCAACGGGGTGTTCGGGCTGTTCCCGGCGAACCAGGTCGAGGGCGACGACATCGAGGTCTACACCGACGAGTCGCGCGCCGAGGTGCGCACCGTGCTGCACCAGCTCCGGCAGCAGACCGAGGGCCGTGACGGATCACCCCGCAAGTCGCTCGCGGACTTCGTCGCGCCGAGGGAGACCGGGCTGGCCGACTACGTCGGCGCGTTCGCGGTGACCGCGGGACTCGGCTCCACCGAGCGGATCGCGCAGTTCAAGAAGGACAACGACGACTACAGCGCGATCCTGCTGGAGTCGCTGGCCGACCGGCTCGCCGAGGCGTTCGCCGAGCGGCTGCACGAGCGGGTGCGCAAGGAGTTCTGGGGCTACGCCCCGGACGAGACGCACGACAACGAGGCGCTGATCGCCGAGAAGTACCGCGGCATCCGCCCGGCACCGGGCTACCCGGCGTGCCCCGAGCACACCGAGAAGCAGACGATCTGGGAGCTCCTCGACGTCGAGGCCAATGCCGGCATCGAGCTGACCGAGAGCATGGCCATGTGGCCGGGCGCGGCGGTCAGCGGGCTGTACTTCTCCCACCCGGAGTCCCAGTACTTCCTGCTGGGCCGCGTCGGCCGGGACCAGGTCGAGGACTACGCCCGCCGCAAGGGCTGGACCGTCGACGAGGCAGAGAAGTGGCTGTCGCCGAACCTGGGCTACCGGACCGAGGACGAATAGAAGGACCCCGGTGCCCCCCGCGGCCGTTTCATCACGTCACCTCACTCGACCACGAGGACGTCGGCGAAGGACGTCGACGGGCGGCCGGTGAACGGGTACTCGCCCGGCCGCTGAGGAGCGACGAAGGACGACAGCGTCCCCGCCGGGACGGCGACGTCGAAGGAGCCGTCGGCCGACGTCAGCGTCACCTCGCCGCCGGAGTCGTTGAGCACCGTGACCCGGGAACCGGCAGCCACCGGCCGGGCGACGTGGAAGCGTTTGTCGTCGACGAGGATGCCGACCGACAGGTCGCCGTGGTCGTGCCCGGCCATGGGGTCGGCCGCCGCGTCCGGGACCGGCGTCTCCGCTGCGGGCGCGCTGGTCGCGGGGCCGGAGGGCGCGCCGCCGGCCGGGGGTGGCGACGCTGCGAGCGCGACCGCGAGCGTCACGGTCGCCAGCATCAGCCCGACTTCCCCGGCGGCGAACCGGCGGAAGCCGCGGCCGTCGCCGGCGCGGAGCCGGGGGAGGGTGCGCCGGCGGTGCTGCCGGCCGAGCAGCCCGATCGCTGTCAGCCCCGCGGTCTTCGCCACCAGCAGCGCGCCGTAGCCGGTACCCAGCGCGGGAAGCACCGCGCCCGTTCCGCCCAGCACCAGCACCGCGGCGACGACGCCGGACACCGCCGTCGCGAGGAAGCAGACCAGGGCGAGGCGGCTGAACCGGGGTGCGGCCGTCGTGGTCGCTGCCCTCCCACGACCGTGGACGAGCAGGGCGAGCAGCCCTCCGACCCAGACGGTGGCGGCCACGACGTGGATACCCAACGTGGTGACGGCGAGCAGGTGGTCCTCGGACGCGGCGGAGTGACCGGCGAGCGCCACCGGGAGGAGAACCGCCGCCGACGCGACGGCGAGCAGGATCCGGGCGCCGGTCGCACGGGTGCAGCGGCGTGCCGCGACGAACAGGGTGAGGCCGAGCGTCGTCCCCAGGAGCGCGGCGCGGCCGGCGCCTGTGTCCTCGAGGAAGACCTGGAGCGAGGCCCAGGACACCGACGTGGGTGAGGTGCCCAGGAGCCGGCTCAGGGTGAGGACGGCGCCCAGCGCGGTGGCTGCCGTCCACGTCAGCGCCCAGATGGAAGCGGCACGGAGCGCTCTCCGCGACTCCGCGGGCAGCGCACCGTCGCGGCCGGGCAGCAGGACCGCGGCGAACAGCAGCGTTCCGACCGTTCCCACGGCTGCGATCCGGCCGGCCAGCGTGACCAGTGGGAGGCCCCACTCGACGATCCGACCGGCCGAGGGCAGCGCGGTGGCAGCGTCCGCAGTCTCGCCGGCACCGACGGCGGTCGCCCAGAACAGCAGCGCCCCCAGCCCCATCGCCCCGAGGGTCGCCGCGAGCGCGTACCGGCGGTGCCGGCCTGCCCGCAACCGGCCGTCCGTGACCGGGGGAGGGGGCGGCGCCAGGGCGCCCGGCGCGGCGCTGCTCACGTGTGTCGCCGCACCCGGGTCACGAGCACCGGGCCGAGCCCGACGAGGACGACGGCACCGACCACCAGCCACACCGGCGCGATCACCGGCTCGGCCGGGGCCGGCTCCGCGGCCGACGACGACACCTCGGACGTGGCTTCCGCCGGTGCGCTGCCCGTGGCCACCGTGAACTCGAAGGTGCCCGACAGCGGGTGCCCGTCGGAGGACGTGCTGCGCCACTCGACGCGGTAGATGCCCGGGGCCGGGTCGCCGGCGATCGCCTGCACCACCGTCGTGCCCCGGATCTCCGTGGCGCCGGAGGACACGGAGTCGCCGACGGGCCCGGTCACCGCGACCACGGTGCCCAGGGGGAGCGGCTCGCCGGTGAACTCCAGCTCGACCGACCTGGGCGCAGCGGGGACCGTGCTGCCAGTCGCCGGGCTGGTGCCGACCAGGCCGTCGTGCGCGAGCGCGGACGTCGACGTGCCCAGGACCATCATCACGGCCCCGGCGAGCAGGACCAGCACCGTCTTCGCTCGCCGGAACGCCGGCCCCACGAACGCGCCACTCGAAGCAGTCATACCCGTCCTTCGTCGGCGGCCCGGTTCCCGGATGGCGATCCGCCCAGCCTCGCGGCGGGATAGGTCACGGGCAACCCAACGGTGCACAACAAGATAACGATCGTGTGAATCGGACATCGGAATGAACCACCCGGGGCAGGCACGCCGAACACCGGATGGGTCGACGCGGTGGCGGGGAGTTCCTCCGCCGGGGGAACCGCCATCCGGCCGAGGTCCCAGGGGACCTGCTCGAGGCGAGCGCACCAGCGCACTCGTCAGCACGACGGGCGGTGGTTACCAACCGCAGCCTGCCGGCATCACCACCGCGGTGCTGCCGGTTCTACCGAACCGACGAGGAGCACACCTTGCGCAAGGCATTCGCACTCCCGACCGTCGCCATCGCCGCCGCGGCCTTCCCGCTGTTCGCCATGTCCGCCGCCTCGGCGCACGAGGGCAGCTCGAGCTACCAGGCCAACCTCGCCTCCGTGAACGGATCGGGTGTCTCCGGTACCGGGATGGTGACCCTGGACGGCAACACGGCAACCGTGAAGATCCAGGCGTCCGGCCTGCTCGCCGGCTCCCCGCACGCCCAGCACTTCCACATCGGCGCGCAGGGCACCTGTCCCACGAACGGCCTCGAGGACGACGCGGACGGCGACGGCTTCGTGAGCGTCACCGAAGCCGCCAAGTACTACGGCGCCATCGGGACGTCGCTGACCCTCGACGGCGACACCAGCCCGGACAGCGGCCTGGCCGTCGACCGCTTCCCGACCGCCGAGGGTGGCTCGATTAGCTACGACCGCACCTTCGAGGTGACCGATGAGGTGCACCAGGCGTTCGAGGCCGGCACCGCCGTCATCGTGCTGCACGGCATCGACAAGGACGGCAGCGGCGCCTACGACGGCGACGTCGTGAGCGACCTCGACGAGTCGCTGCCCATGGAGGCCACCGCCCCGGCCGCCTGTGGTGGTCTGAAGGCCGCGCAGATGGGCACCACGCCCTCCGGTGGCGCCGAGACGGGCGCCGGAAGCACGGCCGGCCTGGAGAACCAGGGCGCCATCGGCGTCGGCGCGCTGGCCGCCGTCGGTGCGGCTGCCGCGGGTGCCGTGGCCTACCGCCGTCGTCAGGCCGACCAGGCCTGATCCGGCTGCCCGGTGGCGCGGGAGGCCGCACGCCGCCCGCGCCACCGGGCTCCCCCACCCCTCTTCTCGGAAGGACACCCATGACGGAGCAGAGCGCCCGCCGGCCGAGCACCCGAACCTGGGTCGCCCTGGCGGTAGCCCTCGCCGTCGTGGCGGCCGTCGCCCTCGTGGTGGCGGTGACCGGGCAGCAGCGGGCCCCGCAGCCGGCCGCGACCACGGCGGACCGGTCCTCGTCGCCGTCGGCCGAGCGCGCCCCGGCCACGGTGCCCGGGCAGCCCACGGCAGCCGTCGACGAGGCGGCCGTCGTACCCGACCCGGTCTCGGTCGCGATCCCGGCGATCGACGTGACCAGCGACCTGCTGCGCCTGGACCTGAACGACGACGGCAGCGTGGAGGTACCGCCGCTGGAGCCCGACGACCAGGCCGGCTGGTACCAGCGCGGCCCCGCACCGGGAGCGGTCGGCCCGGCGGTGATCCTCGGGCACGTGGACTCCGCCGAACACGGGCCGGGCGTCTTCTTCGACCTCGGCGCGCTGCGGCCGGGCGCCGAGGTCACGGTGGCCCGCGCCGACGGCACGGTGGCCGTGTTCGCCGTCGACCGGGTGGAGCGGCACCGGAAGGACGAGTTCCCGACCATCGCGGTCTACGGCGACACCGCGGACGCGCAGCTACGCCTGATCACCTGCGGAGGCGACTTCGACTCCGCGGCGCGCAGCTACGAGGACAACGTGATCGCCTTCGCCACCCTGGTCGACATCCGTCCGGTCTGACACGGCGCCGGCCGGGCGGTGCCTGCCCGCGCCATAGACTGCCGGGTGTGTCGGGGGCTCCGGGAGTTGAAGGGGACTCCGGCAGTCCCTCGACGGACCACGGGCTCCGGGCGGTGCTGTTCGACATGGACGGCACGCTCGTGCAGACCGAGGAGTACTGGACCGAGGCGCTGTTCGAGCTCGCCGCCACGCTCGGCGGGCGGATGTCCGCCGAGGCCCGGGCGTCGACGGTCGGCACGAGCATGCGGCGGGCGATGGGCGTGCTGTACGCCGACCTGGGCGTGGTCCGGAGCGAGGAGCAGCTGCAGGCCGACGCCCACCGGGTGGAGGAGCGGGTGGCCGAGCTCATGGCCGCCGGCATCCCGTGGCGGCCGGGCGCCCAGGAACTGGTGACGGCGGTCCACGCGGCCGGACTGCGCAGCGCCCTGGTGACGACGACGCCGCGCCGGCTCACCGACATCGTGCTCGGCCGCATCACGGCCGACCTGGGCGGCGACCCGTTCGACCTGACCGTGTGCGGTGACGAGGTGCCCGCGCGCAAGCCCGATCCCGCGCCCTACCTGCAGGCGATGGGCGCCCTGGGCGTCGTCCCCGGGGAGTGCGTGGTGATCGAGGACTCGCTGGTCGGCGTCACGTCCGGGCTGGCCGCCGGCGCCGCCGTTCTGGGCGTGGCCGGGTTCCAGCCGGTCCCGCCCGCGCCCGGGCTCACGCAGGTGGACACCCTGGCCGGTGTCGGGTTGCCCGAGCTCGCCGAGGTGCTGGCCGCGCGGGAGCCGGTGGACGCGACCGCCCGATGAGTTCCGCGCGGCTCCGGCGTCTGTGCTGGTGAGGGCGGCCGGGGAGCCGACCCCCAGCCACGGCAGGAGAGCGCATGAGCACGGCAGACGGCGGCAGCGTCAAGGGTCCCGCGTCCTACTTCCCCTCCATCGAGAAGAAGTACGGGCGTCCGGTGGGGGAGTGGCTCGACCTCGTCCGCAGCTCACCGCTGGACACGCACATGGCCCTCGTGAGCTGGCTGAAGACCGAGCACGGCCTCGGCCACGGACACGCCAACGCACTGGTCGCCCACGTGCGCGCCCAGCGCTGACCTCAATCGCGCTCGACGACGGGGAGGGTCTGCCAGCCCGCCGCCGCGGCGGCGTCCGCGGGGAACGGTGGCGGAGTGCCACCGAACGCCGGGCAGACCGCCTGGTGGTCGCACCAGCCGCACAGCCGGCTCTTGTTCGGGCGGAAGTCGCCGGTGCTGACCGCACGCTCGATCGCCGACCAGATCGCCAGCAGGGTGCGCTCGAACCGGAGCAGCTCCTCCTCGTCGGGGGAGTACGTGAGCGCGTCGCCGTCGCCCAGGTAGATCAGCTTCAGCTGGGCGGCCACCACGCCACGGGTGCGCCAGAGCACCAGTGCGTAGAACTTCATCTGGAACAGCGCCTTGTTCTCGAACGCCTCGCGGGGCATCGAGCCGGTCTTGTAGTCGACCACCCGCAGCGCGCCGCTCGGCGCGATGTCGAGCCGGTCGACGAAGCCGCGGAGCAGGAGGCCATCGGGCAGGGTGACCTCGACCAGCTCCTCCCGTCCGGCGGGCTCGATGCGGGTCGGGTCCTCGATCGTGAAGTAGCGCTCGACCAGCTTCCCGGCCGACGCCAGCCAGGCATCCACCGACTCGGGCGCGTTCACGTCGGTCTCGGCCCCCTCGCCCTGGGTGGTCGCGAACAGCTCCGCAACCTCCGGTTCGGCCTGCAGGTCCGTCCAGGCCGGCTCCAGCAGCTCCAGCGCGCCGTCGACGGTGCGCTGCGCCGGCGGCAGGTCGTACAGCCGCTCGAGCACCGAGTGGACGAGCGTCCCGCGCACCATGGCGAGGCTCTTGCGCTCGGGCAGGCGGTCGATGGTCCGGAAGCGGTAGAGCAGCGGGCAGGTCTTGAAGTCGGCCGCGCGGCTCGGCGACAACGAGGGGCGACGGGGCGCCTGCTCGGGCAGGGCGGAGCCCTCCGCAGGGGGCTCCGGAGCCTTCGCGAGCGTCCCGTCGTTCTCCACCGTCACCGTCATGCACCCGAGGCTAGGTCGGTGCCCTGACACTTCCGAGTGCCCGCGCCGCACTGGGGACACGGGTCACACCGGTCCCGTCCGTACGCTCGGCGCCCGTGGACACCCAGCAGGCTGCCGACATGGACCCCTCGACCGATGGCCCTCCTGCAGGGGCCCGCCGCGAGCCTGCGAGTGGTGGGGGGCAGGAGGGTCCTTCCACGGTGGAGGGCGCTTTCGTCGTCGGCGACCGGGTGCAGCTGACCGACCCGAAGGGGCGGATGCACACCGTCGTCCTCGAGGCCGGCAAGCAGTTCCACACCCACCGCGGCGCGATCGAGCACGACGACCTCATCGGCGCGCCCGAGGGCTCCGTCGTCCACTCGACCGCCAACACCGGGTACCTGGCGTTCCGGCCGCTGCTGGCCGACTTCGTGCTCTCCATGCCGCGCGGTGCCCAGGTCATCTACCCGAAGGACGCCGCCCAGATCGTCGGCTTCGGCGACGTGGGCCCCGGCATGCGCGTGCTGGAGGCCGGGGCCGGCTCGGGCGCGCTCAGCTGCTCGCTGCTCCGGGCCGTCGGTTCCAGCGGCTCCCTGACCAGCTACGAGCGCCGCGAGGACTTCGCCGACGTCGCCCGCGGCAACGTCGGGGCCTTCTTCGGCGAGGTGCCCTCGAACTGGAGCCTGCGACTGGGCGACCTGGCCGACCACCCCGCCGATGAGGTCGTGGACCGCGTCGTCCTCGACATGCTGGAGCCCTGGGCGGTGCTGCCGACGGTGGCCGCCGCCCTGCGCCCGGGCGGCGTGCTCGTCGGCTACGTGGCGACGACGACGCAGCTGTCCACCTACGTCGAGGCGCTGCGCGCGCAGGGCGTGTGGACCGAGCCGCACGCGTGGGAGTCGCTGCTGCGGCCGTGGCACGCGGTCGGCCTGGCGGTGCGCCCCGAGCACCGGATGGTGGCGCACACCGCGTTCCTCGTGACCGCCCGGCGGCTCGCCGAGGGCGCCGTCGCCCCCATCCGGCAGCGGCGCGCGCAGAAGCACTGAGGAAGGACCTGGGACGGGTGGGACGGGGGTTCACGCCGACGTTCCCGGGCCCGCCCGCGAGCCCGAGGCGGACTGTCGGCGCGCGTGTATAGATTTGGCTCCTGGCTCTCCCGATGTGTGCGGAGGTGCGCGATGGGCCCAGGTCCGATCGATGGTCCCGACGAGTCGAAGGCGCGGCGCGAGCGTGACGTCGCTTCGCTGCTCACCCAGATCTCCTACCTCGAGGAGGAGATCGGTCTGCTCCGCCGCAAGGTCGCCGACAGCCCCCGCCAGTCGCGGGCGCTGGAGGAGCGGATCGCCGAGGCGGAAGGCCGCGCGGCGTTCCTCTCCGAGCGCAACGACAAGCTGTCCTCGACCCTGCGGGACGCTCGCGAGCAGCTGATCACGCTGAAGGAGGAGGTCGACCGGCTCGGGCAGCCCCCGTCCGGCTACGGCGTCTTCCTGGAGCGGCACGAGGACGGCTCGGTCGACGTCTTCACCGGTGGCCGCAAGCTGCGGGTGTCCCTCTCGCCGAACGTGGAGGGGCTGGATCTCCGGCCCGGCCAGGAGGTCATGCTCAACGAGGCGATGAACGTCGTCGAGGCGCGGGGCTTCGAGCGCGCCGGCGACGTCGTCATGCTCAAGGAGCTGCTGGAGCCGATCGACGGCGTCACCCCCCGGGCGCTGGTCATCGGGCACACCGACGAAGAGCGCGTGGTCTACCTCGCCGACTCGCTGGCCGACCAGCCGCTGCGGGCCGGGGACTCGCTGCTGCTGGAGTCGCGGTCGGGCTACGTCTACGAGCGGATCCCGAAGAGCGAGGTCGAGGAGCTCGTCCTCGAAGAGGTCCCGGACATCGACTACGGCGACATCGGTGGTCTCTCGCGGCAGATCGAGCAGATCCGCGACGCCGTCGAGCTGCCGTTCCTGCACGCCGACCTGTTCCGCGAGTACCAGCTGCGCCCGCCGAAGGGGATCCTGCTGTACGGCCCGCCCGGCTGCGGGAAGACGCTGATCGCCAAGGCCGTGGCCAACTCGCTGGCCAAGAAGGTGTCGGCGCTCAAGGGGGAGGGACAGGGCAAGTCCTACTTCCTCAACATCAAGGGCCCCGAGCTGCTCAACAAGTACGTCGGCGAGACCGAGCGGCACATCCGCCTGGTCTTCCAGCGGGCGCGCGAGAAGGCCAGCGAGGGCACACCGGTCATCGTGTTCTTCGACGAGATGGACTCGATCTTCCGCACCCGGGGTTCCGGGATCTCCTCCGACGTCGAGTCGACGATCGTCCCGCAGCTGCTCAGCGAGATCGACGGCGTGGAGGGCCTGGAGAACGTCATCGTCATCGGCGCCTCGAACCGCGAGGACATGATCGACCCGGCGATCCTCCGGCCCGGCCGGCTCGACGTGAAGATCAAGATCGAGCGACCGGACGCCGAGGCGGCGCGGGACATCTTCAGCAAGTACCTGCTGCCGACGCTCCCGCTGCACCCCGACGACCTGGCCGAGCACGGCGGCAGCCGCGAGGCGACGATCGCCGGGATGATCCAGCGCACCGTCGAGCGCATGTACACCGAGGTCGAGGAGAACCGCTTCCTCGAGGTCACCTACGCCAACGGTGACAAGGAGGTCCTGTACTTCAAGGACTTCAACTCCGGCGCGATGCTGCAGAACATCGTCGACCGCGCGAAGAAGATGGCCATCAAGGAGCGCCTGGAGACGGGGACCGGAGGCCTCCGGGTAGGCCACCTGATGCAGGCGTGCGTGGACGAGTTCAAGGAGAACGAGGACCTGCCCAACACCACCAACCCCGACGACTGGGCCCGCATCTCGGGCAAGAAGGGCGAGCGGATCGTCTACATCCGCACGCTCATCAGCGGCAAGGGGAACGAGTCGGGCCGGGCGATCGACACGGCGACGAACACCGGCCAGTACCTGTAGTCGGTACGACGGCCCGGTCCGCGAGGGCCGGGCCGTCGTCGTGCCGGGTCACTCGCGGAGGTCGAGCGACGCCAGGAAGTCCATCACCCGGCGCAGGACCAGGGCGGCCGCCTCGGCGTCGTGGTCAGGCAGGCTGCGGTCGGTGAACAGGTGGGCGTCGCCGGGATAGACGAACAGCTCCGCGCTGTCGACCTCCGCGGCGAGCGCCCGGGCGACGTCGAGGTCACCCCACTCGTCGTCCTGTGTGGTGTGCAGTTGCACCGGCAGCCCGGGCGGCCAGGAGCCACCGAACTCGGACGGCGGAGCGCAGCCGTGGAGGAACAGGGCACCGCGGGCGCCCGGGCGGTTCTGGGCCAGCGCCTGGGCCGGCATGACCCCGAGGGACGCCCCTGCGTAGACGACGTGCCTCGGCAGCGTCTCCGCCACCTGCCGGCCGAGGTCGACGACCGTGCCGAACCCCAGCCGCCGGACGTGGTTCATCCCCTCGTCCAGGGTGGCGTACGTCGCGCCGTCGAAGAGGTCCGGCGTGTGCACGACGTGCCCGCCCGCCCGGATGTCGTCGGCGAGGGCCAGGAGCCCGTCGGTCAGTCCCTGGGCATGGTGGAACAGCAACACCTCGGCCACGGAGGAAGGCTAGGGGGCGCGGTGCCGTCGCGGCGGGTCGTCGTCGCGCCACCGTGTTCTGCCGGGCCGCCTAGGGTTGGGTCATGAGCGTGCGGCGGGTCATGGGCACCGAGGTCGAGTACGGCATCTCGGTGCCGGGGCAGCCGACGGCCAACCCCACCACGCTGTCCAGCCAGGTGGTCAACGCCTGGGCTGTGGCCGATGCCCCGACGCGGCGGCGTCCCCGGTGGGACTTCGAGGAGGAGTCGCCGCTGCGCGACGCCCGCGGGTTCGACCTCACCCCGGCCCAGGCGCTGGACCACAACGACCTGGACGAGGACACCGGGATGGCCAACGTCATCCTCACCAACGGCGCGCGGCTCTACGTGGACCACGCCCACCCGGAGTACTCCTCGCCGGAGGTCACCAACCCGCGCGACGTCGTCCTCTGGGACAAGGCGGGGGAGCGGGTGATGGCCGAGGCCACCCGGCGAGCGGCGCAGGTGCCGGGCACGAGCCCGATCCAGCTCTACAAGAACAACACCGACGGCAAGGGCGCCTCCTACGGCGCCCACGAGAACTACCTGATGGACCGCCGGACGCCGTTCATCGACATCATCCGGGGGCTGATCCCGTTCTTCGTCACCCGGCAGGTCTTCGCCGGCGCGGGCCGGGTGGGCATCGGCACGGAGAGCCGGACGGCCGGCTTCCAGATCTCCTCGCGAGCGGACTTCTTCGAGGTCGAGGTGGGCCTGGAGACGACGCTCAAGCGGCCGATCATCAACACCCGCGACGAGCCGCACGCCGACGCGGACAAGTACCGCCGCCTGCACGTCATCATCGGCGACGCCAACCTCGCCGAGCTGTCCACCTACCTCAAGGTGGGGACGACGTCGCTCGTGCTGGCGATGATCGAAGCGCGGGCCCTCTCGCACGACCTCGCGCTCGAGGAGCCGGTCCAGGCGCTGCAGGCGATCAGCCACGACCCGTCGCTCACGCACACGATCCGGCTACGCGACGGGCGGAAGATGACGGCCCTGGAGATGCAGGAGCTCTACCTGGAGCAGGCGCAGAAGTTCGTGGCCCAGCAGGGCGACGGCGACGAGCAGACCGCCGACGTGCTGCGCCGCTGGGCCGAGGTGCTCGAGGATCTCGCGATCGACCCCATGCGCTGCGCGGACCGGCTGGACTGGCCGGCCAAGCTGCGGTTGCTGGAGGGGTACCGCTCGCGGGACGGGCTGGACTGGGGCGACTCGCGCCTCAAGCTGGTCGACCTGCAGTACTCCGACGTACGGCCCGACAAGGGGCTCTACAACCGGCTCGTCGCGCGCGGCTCGATGCAGCGGCTGCTCACCGACGAGGAGGTCGAGCGGGCGGTCATCCACGCACCCGACGACACCCGGGCCTTCTTCCGCGGCGAGTGCCTGCGGCGGTACCCGGCCCAGGTGGCCGCGGCGTCGTGGGACTCGGTGGTGTTCGACCTCGGCCGGGAGAACCTCGTGCGCATCCCGACCATGGAGCCGCTGCGGGGCACCCGGGAGCACGTCGGCGCCCTGTTCGAGGCGTCGGCGACAGCTCAGCAGCTGGTCGACACCATCACTGGATCGTGATCCTGCGCCCGGCTGTGTGAGGCGATCTGTCACACCTGGCGGGTAGCTTGCGGATCAACAGCAGTCACCTGAAGGACCGGAGGGCAGCATGGCCACCAGGGACACCGGCGGGCAGCAGAAAGCGACGCGCTCGCGCGAGGAGACCGACGAGGTCGAAGCCTCGGTCGACACCGAGGTGGCCGAGCGCCACAAGGAGGTGACCGAGGACTTCGACGCGATCCTGGACGAGATCGACGAGGTGCTCGAGGAGAACAGCGAGGCCTTCGTGAGGGGTTTTGTACAAAAAGGCGGCGAGTGAATATCTTTGTGCCAAACGCCGCGCAATGAACTCGAAGTACTGCAAGGATTGCGACGACTATCGTCCGGTATCGGCATTCTCCAAGAATGCTCGCAACAAGGATGGCCTCGCGTTCTATTGTCGTGACCATCTTGCCGAGCGTTCCCTGCGTAGCCGGGAAGCGCGACGCACGAAGCCCCGGGTGCAGCGGCGTCCACCGGAGGGGCTCGTCGTCGCCGAGGGGCACAAGTGGTGCCCGGACTGCGACGCCGTCCTGCGCATAGAGGAGTTCGCCAGGAACGTCGCCTCGAAGAGTGGTTACGGCTCATACTGCAAGCCGTGTCACAACGCGAGAGGAAAGCGGGCGCTGGAGAAAGTGGGCGGCGCACGCACCTACCACTTGACGCGCCGGTACGGGATCACGGCCGCGGAGGCCGATCACATACTTCGTACGCAGGACGGGTTGTGTGCGATCTGCCGGTCCGCGCCGGCGAATCACGTTGATCATGATCATTCGACCGGTGCTGTGCGAGCGTTGCTGTGTTTCAACTGCAATGGCGGGCTCGGCCAGTTCAGGGACGACCCCGACGTACTGCGCGCCGCGGCCGAGTACGTTCAGTTCCACAGCCTGAGGCAGCGCGTCCTCGCTGCAGCCGCGGCTGCCGGCCTCGGATCGGTCCGAGCCCTCCGGCCGGGGGAGCCGCCGGTAGGGTCGCAACGACGCCCGGAGGCGCCCCGCACCAGCAGGCGGAGCACCGGGCGGACCAGTGGGTCACGCCGGCGCGAGCAGGCGGGAGAGGCGGATGAGTGAACGAGTCGTCAGCTGGCCGGAGCGGGTTCCCGCCCGCCTACCTGGACCGGGTGGGCTCCTCGTTCACCGACTTCCTGTCCGCCACCGCGCCTGACCTGCTCCCCGGCCGCCGCCCCGTCCCGACCATGCCCGTGGGAGACCTCGCGCCGCACGGCACGACGATCGTCGCCGTCACCTACGACGGCGGCGTCCTCATGGGCGGCGACCGGCGCGCCACCATGGGCAACCTGATCTCGAGCCGCGACATCGAGAAGGTCTACCCGGCCGACTCCTACAGCGTCATCGGCATCGCGGGTGCGGCGGGCATCGCCATCGAGATGGTCAAGCTCTACCAGGTCGAGCTCGAGCACTACGAGAAGATCGAAGGGCTCACGATGAGCCTCGACGGCAAGGCGAACCGGCTCGCCCAGATGATCCGCGGCAACCTCGGCGCCGCCATGCAGGGCCTCGCCGTCGTCCCGCTGTTCGCCGGCTTCGACCTCGACGCGGCGCAGGGCGCGAGCCCGGGCCGCATCTTCAGCTACGACGTCACCGGCGGGAACTACGAGGAGCGCGGCTACGCCGCCGTGGGCTCCGGCTCCCTGTTCGCCAAGAACTCGCTGAAGAAGACCTGGCGCAGCGGCCTGGACGCCGGCGCCGCGACCCGCACCGTCGTCGAGTCCCTCTACGACGCCGCCGACGACGACTCCGCGACCGGTGGCCCCGACCCGGTCCGCCGGCTCTACCCGATCGTCTACCGCGTCGACGCCGAGGGTGCCGTCCGGCTCACCGACGCCGAGGTCGCCGCCGTCGCCGACACGATCGTCACCGAACGGGCCGACGCCGACCGCCGCAACGTCGACCGGGAGGTGTGACGCCATGACCATGCCGTACTACGCCTCGCCCGAGCAGCTCATGCGGGACCGCTCGGAGTACGCCCGTAAGGGGATCTCCCGCGGTCGCAGCGTCGCCGTCCTCACCTACGCCGACGGCGTCCTCTTCATCGCCGAGAACCCGAGCTCCACGCTGCACAAGGTGGGGGAGCTCTACGACCGCATCGGTTTCGCCGCCGTAGGCCGCTACAGCGAGTTCGAGAGCCTCCGGGTGGCCGGCGTGCGCATGGCCGACGTCCGCGGCTACTCCTACAACCGCCGCGACGTCACCGGCCGTGTCATCGCCAACGCCTACGCGCAGACCCTCGGCGAGATCTTCACCCAGCAGACCAAGCCCTTCGAGGTCGAGCTCTGCGTGGCCGAGGTGGGCATCCGGCCCGAGGACGACCAGCTCTACCGGCTCACCTTCGACGGCTCCATCGTGGACGAGCCCGACTTCGTCGTCATGGGCGGCCAGGCCGAGGCGGTCACCGGCAACCTGCGCGAGCACTTCCACCAGGGCATGGGTCTGTCCGACGCCCTCGAGGTGGGCGTCCGCGCGCTCTCGGCCGTCAGCCCGGTCACGGCCGGCGCCACCAACGGCGGCCCCACCCGGCTGACCGGCGCCCAGCTCGAGGTCGCCGTGCTGGACCGGCGGCGCCCCAAGCGGGCCTTCCGGCGGATCACCGGGTCGGCGCTGCGCACCCTGCTCGGTGACGACCCCACCCCCGACGCGACCGACGACGCACCTGCCACCACGGCGCACGCGCCCAGCGTCTCCGAACCGGGCACGCCCGCGGGACTCGGGGACCCGGCCAACCCGGACACCGCCGGGGGCGCTGAGTACGAGGCCCGGCACGCCGAGGACGGCGGCGAGGGCTGACGGGAGCCGAGAGGCCCACCGGCAGCTGACGTCGCGGACCGGTCGCAGCATGAGGCTGTACCTCTCGTCCTTCCGGCTGGGCACCGACCCCACGTGGCTGGTCCGCCTGGCGGGGGAGGGGGCGCGCACCGCGGTGATCGCGAACGCCGTCGACGCGGAGCCGCCCGACGTGCGCCGCGAGAAGGTCCGCGCCGAGGTGGACGCCCTCACCGGACTGGGGCTGCGCCCGTTCGAGCTCGACCTGCGCGAGCACGCCGGTGCAGGCGGCCCGGCGGTCGGCGCCGTCCTCGCCGGCTGCGACGCGGTGTGGGTGCGCGGCGGCAACGTGTTCGTGCTGCGGCACGTCTTGGCGCGGTCGGGGGCCGACGACGTCCTGACCGAGCTGCTCCGCTCGGACCGCATCGTCTACGCCGGGTACAGCGCCGGGCCGTGCGTCCTGGGCCCCTCCCTCCGCGGTCTCGAGGCCGTGGACGACGCAGCGGCGGTCCAGCGTCTCTACGGCGCGGCCCCGACCTGGTCCGGTCTGGGCGTTCTCACCGAACGCGTCGTCCCGCACGTCCGGTCGCCCGGCCATCCGGGAAGCCCGGCGCTGGACCGGATCGCCGAGCGCTACCGGCGGGAGGGGATCCCACACCTGCCGCTCCGCGACGGCGAGGCCCTCGTCATCCGCGACGACGTCAGGACGATCGTGGGCCGGCCGGCGGGGTAGGGGAGCGGCATGCCCACCTACCGCGTGAACCAGGACGCGCTGACGCAGGCCCGGAAGCTCATCGATGCGGGCACGGTCGACGCGGACACCGAGTGGTCCGACGCCGCACCCTCGGCAGACGACGGCAACGCCGAGATCGAGAAGCACGGTTGGGGCGGCTACGCCGCCTGGCACCTCGCGCTCGACCAGGACGCCAATGAGGCGACCAAGGCCCGCTACCGGTTCCCGTACGGGGACTTCACCAAGGTCAACCGGGCCGCCCTCATCCATGGCAAGCAGCGCGCGTCGCAGAACGGGCACGACGACATCGAGAAGGCGTTCGACGAGCTCCTGCAGCGCGTCGACGGCGACGGCTGAGGCGCTGGGCGCTGCGGACCGGGCTCCGGTCGGCGAAGCGGCCTAGGCTCGGATCGTGGACCGACGGATCTTCGGCATCGAGACCGAGTACGGCGTCACGTGCACCTTCAAGGGAGAACGACGCCTCTCCCCGGACGAGGTCGCCCGCTACCTGTTCCGCCGCGTGGTCTCGTGGGGCCGCAGCTCCAACGTCTTCCTGCGCAACGGCTCGCGGCTCTACCTCGACGTCGGCAGCCACCCCGAGTACGCCACCGCCGAGTGCGACGACGTCACCGAGCTCGTCGTCCACGACAAGGCCGGCGAGCGGATCCTCGAGGGGCTGCTGGTCGACGCCGAGCAGCGCCTGGCCGAGGAGGGCGTGGCCGGCGACATCTACCTGTTCAAGAACAACACCGACTCCGCGGGCAACAGCTACGGCTGCCACGAGAACTACCTGGTGGGCCGGCACGGCGAGTTCAGCCGGCTGGCCGACGTCCTCATCCCGTTCCTGGTGAGCCGGCAGATCGTCGTGGGCGCCGGGAAGGTGCTGCAGACCCCGCGCGGGGCCATCTACTGCGTCAGCCAGCGCGCCGAGCACATCTGGGAGGGCGTCTCCAGCGCCACCACCCGCTCCCGGCCGATCATCAACACCCGCGACGAGCCGCACGCCGACGCCGAACGCTACCGCCGGCTGCACGTGATCGTCGGCGACTCCAACATGAGCGAGACGACCACGCTGCTCAAGGTCGCGATGACCGACCTCGTCCTGCGCATGATCGAAGCCGGCGTCCCCATCCGGGACATGACGCTGGAGAACCCCATCCGGGCCATCCGCGAGATCAGCCACGACATGACCGGACGGCGCAAGGTGCGGCTCTCCAGCGGCAAGGAGATGTCGGCCCTGGAGATCCAGTCCGAGTACCACGACCGCGCACTGGAGTTCGCCGACCGCGAGGGCGTCAGCCCGGTGCACCGGCAGATGCTGGAGCTGTGGGGCCGGGTGCTCAAGGCCGTCGACAGCGAGGACCTGAGCCTCATCGACCGGGAGATCGACTGGGCGATCAAGTTCAGCCTGCTGGAGCGCTACCGCGTCAAGCGGGACCTGACGCTGTCCTCGCCGCGGATCGCCCAGATGGACCTCGCCTACCACGACATCAGCCGTACCCGGGGGCTCTACTACCTGCTGGAGCGGGCCGGCCAGGTGGAGCGCGTGGCCCACGAGCCGCGCGTGTTCGAGGCCAAGAACGTGCCGCCGCAGACCACCCGAGCCCGGCTGCGCGGCGAGTTCATCCGCAAGGCCCAGGAGAAGCGCCGCGACTTCACCGTCGACTGGGTGCACCTCAAGCTCAACGACCAGGCCCAGCGCACCGTGCTGTGCAAGGACCCGTTCAAGTCCGTCGACGACCGCGTCGAGAAGCTCATCGCCAGCATGTAGGCGGAGAAATCCGCTTGCCCGTTGCTGCAGTGTGCAGACTGTGACCCGCAACGTCCTCGTCACCGGCGTCAGCCGCCGGGCCGGCATCGGCTTCGCCGTCGCCCGCCGGCTCCTGGCACGCGGTGACCGCGTCGCGGTCTCCTCCTGGGCGCCGCACGACGGCGAGCAGCCGTGGGGCGCCGACGACCCCACCGCAGTGCTCGCCGAGCTGGGCGACCCGCCGTCCTTCGAGGTCGACCTCGCCGACCCGGAGGCGCCAGCGGAGCTGGTCGCCCTCGCCCGGGACGCCATCGGTCCGCTGATCACGCTCGTGGTCAACCACGCGCGCAGTTCGTCGGGCCGGCTGGCAGAGGTGACCGCCGCCGAGCTCGACCTCTCCTTCGCCGTGAACGCCCGCGCGGCAGTCCTGCTCACCCAGGCGTTCGCGGCGCAGTACGAACCCGCCGCAGGACCGGGCTCGGTCGTCCTGCTCACCTCCGGACAGCACCGCGGCCCCATGCCGGGCGAGGTCGCCTACGCGCTCAGCAAGGGTGCGGTCCAGCAGATCACCGCGACCCTCGCCGACGAGCTGATCGGCCGGGACATCACCGTGAACTGCCTCAATCCCGGACCCACCGATACCGGCTGGGCGACGCCGGACCTGGCTGCCGCGCTGGCCGGCGCCCTGCCTCGCGGCCGCTGGGGCACCCCGGACGAGGCCGCCGCCGTCGTCGCCTGGCTGACCGGGCCGGACGCGCGGTCGGTGACCGGCCAGACGATCGACGCCGAGGGCGGCTTCCGCCGATGACCCACCGCGACCCGTGGGGCCCCGTCGAGCAGCACCCCACCCCGTTCCCCGAGCTCGACGCCCTGGTGGTCGAGCTCGTCGAGCGCGCCCGGGAGATCCTGGGCAGCAGCTTCGTCGGCGCCTACCTGCAGGGATCCGCCGCCCTGGGCGACCTCGACGAGGCCAGCGACTGCGACTTCCTCGTGCCGGTCCGGGGGCCGATCGACCCCGAGCAGGAGGCGGGCCTGCGACGGCTGCACGACGAGATCCCCACCCGCCTGGGTCAGTGGTCCACCGAGCTGGAGGGCTCCTACCCGGAGGAGACCGAGCTGCGCAGCGTGCGCAGCCTCGGGCGGCCGTGGCTGTACATCGACCGCGGCTCCCGGGAGATGCAGTGGTCGACGCACTGCAACACCGAGGTCGTCCGGTGGATCCTGCGCGAGCGGGGGATCACCCTGGCCGGGCCCGACCCGCGCACCCTGGTCGACGAGGTACCCGGCGACCTCCTCCGGGCGCGCATGCGCACCGAGATCCCGCGGTTCCTGACCGAGCTGCAGACCTGGACGACGTTCGACATCGCCTGGGCGCAGCGCTACGCCGTGGCCACCTACTGCCGGATGCTGCAGACCCTGCACTCCGGCAGGGTCACGTCCAAGCGGGCGGCGCTGCTGTGGGGCCGGGAAGCACTGGACCCGGGGTGGGAGCCGCTGCTCACCCAGGTCCTCGAGGACCGTCCGCTGCCGTGGGACGCCCCGCCGCGGCCCGGCAGCGTGGCCGAGACGCTGCGGTTCGCGCGCTACGCCGAGGAGCTCGCCGCGGCCCCGACGCTGCCTCGGCGGGACCGCTGAGCCGGGTCAGGAGCCGTCGCTCCCGGCCTCCGCGGGCACCGGGACCTCCAGCGCCGCGTACCGGCCGGCCGCGGCGGCGGCGAGGAAGTAGGCGCGCTCCTCCGGGAAACCGCGGCCCATCGTCCGCAGCGGCACGGGGGAGAGGCCCAGCGCCGCCTCCAGCCCGTCGGTGTCCACCCACACGACCGGGTTGCGCTGGGGCTGGCCGGCCAGGTCCTCGTCGACCTGCGCCCCGAGCTCCGAGCCCAGGCCGCGCGGCGCCACGAGCGTGACCCCGCCCAGCGCCACCCGCCCGAACGCCGTCAGCGAGTGGTGCGAGACGCCCCGGTGGCGCGGCCGCGGATCGGCGTCGGAGATGCGCAGCGCGCCGACCGGGATCCCGCCGAGCACGCTCACCGCGTTGCAGGCCTCGCCGGCCGCGACACCGGAGAAACCCCACGGCGTCCCGGTGCCGAGGTTGCCCGGTCCCTGCGTGACGATGGCCAGGTCGGCGCCCAGCACGTGCTTGGCGGCCAGCAGCCCGGTGTGCACGGTCACCGCTTCCAGGTCGCCGCCGAAGGCCTGCCCCACCGTGATCACACCCGCCAGCGACCGCTTCAGCGCGTCGATCGTCCGGGAGAACCCGGCCGCCAGCGCGCCGCCGTCGGTCATCACGTAGGCAACCTTGAGGTCGGGGTCGGTCGCCAGCGCGCCGATGAGGACGGCGGGCAGCGCGGAGTGCAGGTCCGCGACGACCACCGGCATCCCGTCCAGCGAGTCGGCCTCGGCGAGCGTCGCGTGGTGCTCGGTGTCCTGCTCGTCGACGCCCTGGACGGTCACCTGCAGCGGCGTGTACCGGGCCTTCACGAGGTGGCCCGGGCCGGTGGGGTCCTCGGGCAGCCGGTCGGGGACGGCGACCACCAGTGCGTAGCCGCCGGTGCCGAGGTTCTGCGCCCACGCCGTGGTGTTCAGCAGCACCGAGTCGCCCACCTCGGGGACGCCGACCAGCGACGGGTAGGCCAGCGCGCGCACGTCGCCGTCGTCGGGCACCGCCACCGTGAGCTCCAGCGCGTCGCGCCAGGCGCGGCCGACCGCGGTCACCTCCCCACGTCGCCAGCGGATGCGGGACGAGGGGGAGGAGCTCATGTCCGCAGGCTATCCAGCGTCCCGGGGGACGGCTGTCCGGCCGAACCTGGATAGCCTGGTGCCCATGGCGGCCAAGCGGGCGGAACGACTGGTGAACCTGGTCATCGCGCTGCTGAGCACCCGTCAGTTCGTGACCGCCGCGCGCATCCGGTCCACCGTCCCCGGATACGAGGCCGACGACGGCACCGAGCGCGCCGACGAGGCGTTCAAGCGGATGTTCGAGCGCGACAAGGCGGAGCTCCGCGAGATGGGCGTGCCGCTGGAGACCGGCCGCACCAGCGTGTTCGACACCGAGGACGGCTACCGCATCGCCCGCGCCGACTACGAGCTGCCCGAGATCCAGCTCAACGGCGAGGAGGCAGCGGCGGTGGGCCTGGCCCTGCGGCTCTGGGAGTCGGCGCAGCTCGCCGGCGCCGCGCACAGCGCCCTGGTCAAGCTCAAGGCCGCCGGCGTGGACGTCGACTCCTCCCGCGGCATCCCGCTCCAGCCGCGGCTCGATGCGGGCGAGCCGGCGTTCGACCCCTGCTACGCCGCCGCCCGGGACCGCCGGGTCGTCGAGTTCGACTACCGGCGCCCCGACGAGGACGCACCCACCCGCCGGCACGTCCAGGCCTGGGGCGTCGTCGCCTGGCACGGGCGCTGGTACCTGGGCGGCCAGGACCTCGACCGGCAGCAGCCCCGCGTCTTCCGGCTCTCGCGGGTGGTCGGCACCCCGAAGATCACCGGCCCCGCCGGGGCGTTCGAGCCGCCCGCCGACCTCGACCTGGGTGCAATGGTCGCCGGCCAGTACGGCGGCCAGGAGCACGTCGTCGTCGTCCGCGCCCGTCCCGGCACGGCGATCGGCCTGCGCCGCTGGGCCACGCCGCTCGGACCGACCGACGACGGGCAGGAGGACCGGCTGGAGCTGCGCACCACCGAGCCGTGGTCCCTGGCCGACCGGCTGGCCGGCCACGGGGCCGACGTGCTGGTCGAGTCGCCCGCCGAGATCCGCGAGGCGGTGATCGCCCGGCTCACCCGCCTGGCCGCCATGGGGGAGACCGCGTGACCGTCACCGGCACGACCGACCGGATGACGCGCCTGCTCGCGCTCGTCCCGTACCTCACCGCCCGCCCCGAGGGCGTGGCCCTGGCCGAGGCCGCCCGCGACTTCTCGGTGACCGAGCGGCAGCTCCGCAACGACCTGGAGCTGCTCTGGATGTGCGGTCTGCCCGGCCACGGACCGGGCGATCTCATCGACCTCTCCTTCGAGGGCGACCGCGTGCGGGTCACGTTCACCGCCGGCATGGTGCGCCCGCTGCGGCTGACCACCGACGAGGCCGTCGCCCTGGTCGTGGCCCTCAGGACCCTCCTGGAGCTGCCGGGCCTGGCCGAGCGCGCGGCGGTGTCCACCGCCCTGGCGAAGGTGTCGGCCGCGGCCGGGCACGCCGCCGAGGTCACCCCCGTGGCGGTGAGCGTCGACGCCCGCGAGGAGACCCTCGCCGTCGTCCGCGACGCGCTGGAGCGGAAGCGGGCGCTGCACCTGCACTACTACGTGCCCACCCGGGACGAGCGCACCGAGCGCACGGTCGACCCGATGCGGCTGCTGCTGGTCGAGGGCCGCTGGTACCTGGAGGCGTGGTGCCGCCGGTCCGAGGGCGTGCGGCTGTTCCGCCTCGACCGGGTCGACGACGTCGCTGTCCTCGACGAGCCGGCCGCGCCGCCACCCCAGGCACACGAGCGGGACGTGCAGAACGGCATCTACCAGCCCGAGGCCGGCTCACCGGCCGTCCGGCTGCGGCTGGACCGCAGCGCGCGCTGGGTGGCCGACTACTACCCGGTCGACACCACCAGCCCGGTCGACGACCCGCCCGGCGGTCTGGCGGTCACCCTGCGCACCGCCGACCTCGCCTGGGCGCGCCGGCTGGTGGCCTCGCTCGGCGGCGGCGCGACCGTCGACGAGCCGGCGGAGCTCGCGGCGCAGGTCGCCTCCGACGCCCGGGCCGCGCTGGCCCGCTACGGCGTCGAGGTGCCGTCCGCCACGGAGGGCACCGGCTAGGGTCGGGCCGTGCTGCTGCTCGTGGTGTGGATCGTCGTCGTGGCCCTGGCCGTCGTCGTGCTGGGTGCCCTCGCGTACGGCGTCCTCGGCGCCCGCGCGCGGCTGGCCCGCGAGGTCGCGGCGTTCGACCGCGAGGTCCGCCCCGTGCTCGAGCAGTTCGAACGGGCCACCGGCCGGGCCGCGGGCACCGACGACGGGCCCGTCGGCAGCCGCTGATGGACGGGGGCGACGCCCCCCTCCGGCGTAGCATCGCCGGTGCCACGACCTTGGAGGACCCCTGATGCTCGGACTCGGCGCACCGGAACTGATCGTGATCCTTGTGGTCATCCTGCTGCTGTTCGGCTACAAGAAGCTGCCCGACGCCTCCCGATCGCTGGGCCGCTCCCTGCGCATCTTCAAGGGCGAGATGAAGGGCATGAAGGACGACGACGCCGCGGCCGTCGACCTCCGCGCGAAGGAGGCTGCCCGCACCACGCCGGTGCGCGGCGAGATCGTGACGCCGGTCGACGCCGCCGCCGAGCTCGAGGCGGAGGCGCGCGCGGCCGAGCTGCGCGCTGCCGAGCTGCGCGCCCAGGCCGAGCGTGCGCGCGCGGCCGACGGCCCCCGCTGACCTCTCCCGAGAACAAGTCCAGGCGTGAGCGAGGGGGCGGTCCGGCGGCGGCGGCGCAAGCCGCGTGACCCGACGGCGACCATGAGCCTGGTCGCCCACCTCACCGAGCTGCGCAACCGGATCGGCAAGGCGCTGCTCGCCCTGCTGGTCGGCACCGTGATCGCGTTCTGGTGGTACGAGCACGGTCTCGGTGAGTTCATCCGCGCCCCCTACTGCAACCTGGACCCCGAGCTCCGCTACGGCGGCGGTGACACCGAGTGCGGCCTGCTGATCACCGACGTGTGGGGCGGAGTCTTCATCCGGCTCAAGGTCTCGATGCTCGCCGGAGCCGTGCTCTCCGCACCCCTGTGGCTCTGGCAGCTCTGGGCCTTCATCACGCCCGGCCTCAAGCGCAACGAGAAGCGCTACGGCATCGCGTTCGTCGCCGTCTCCAGCCTGCTCTTCGTCGCGGGAGCGGTGCTCGCCTACGTCGCGCTCTCCAAGGGCCTCGAGCTGCTGCTGTCGCTCGCCGGCGACGGCACGATCATCGCGCTCACCGCACCCGACTACATCGGCTTCATGATCTCGCTGCTGATCGCCTTCGGCGCCAGCTTCGAGATCCCGCTGATCGCCGTGGCGCTCAACCTCGTGGGCATCCTCAGCTACGACGTGCTGCGCAGGAGCCGGCGCTGGATCTTCTTCCTGACGATCGTCTTCGCGGCGTTCGTGACCCCGACGCAGGACCCGTTCACGATGCTGTTCATGGCCGGTCCGATGATCCTGCTGTTCGAGATCGCCATCCAGATCGCCCGGTTCGTCGACCGGCGCCGTGCCCGGCGTGAGGCCGCAGAGCACTTCCACGACCTGTCCGACGACGACGCCTCGCCCCTCGACGCCCGCCCGTCCACGCTCGACGAACCACAGGGCTCCACCGCGGCGCCCACCCGCGGCTGACCGGTGGACGTCGCCGTTCTCGTCAGCCCTGCCGCGGGCCGTGGCCGGGCTCGCGGGTGGGCGGACGTCGTGCTCGCGGAGCTGACCTCGGCGGGTCTGCGCCCGCAGGTGCTGCCCGCCGTCACCGGCGCCGAGGCCGAGGTCCAGACGCGTGCGGCGGTCTCGGGGGGCGCGGCGGCCGTCGTGGCGGTCGGTGGTGACGGCACCGCCCACGCCGCGCTGCAGGCGATCGCCGGGACGGGCACCCCGCTGGGGCTGGTCCCCGCCGGCACCGGCAACGACCTGGCTCTCGCCCTCGGCGTCCCCGCGGACGCACGGGCGGCCACCCGGGCGCTCGCCGACGACCTGCGAGCCGGCGCGGCCCGGACCCTCGACGCCGGCCGGGTGGGCGAGCGCTGGTGGGCCACGGTGCTCTGCTGCGGCTTCGACTCCGCGGTCACCGACCGCGCCAACCGGCTGCGCTGGCCGCGCGGACGCCGTCGCTACGACGTGGCGGTGCTGCTGGAACTGGCCCGTCTGCGCCCGTACGAGATCACCCTCGGTCTGGACGGCGAGGTCCGCACGGTGCCCGCCACGATGATCGCCGTCGGCAACACCGCCTGGTACGGCGGCGGCCTGAGGATCTGCCCGGGAGCGGACCCCGCCGACGGGCTCTTCGACGTCACCGTCGTCGGGCCGACCAGCCGCGGCGAGCTGATCCGCACCCGGCCCCGGCTGGCCGACGGCACGCACGTCGAGCACCCGTCGGTGTCGGTGTTCCGGGCCTCGCGGGTGGAGCTGGCGTGCCCCGGCGTCACCACGTACGCCGACGGCGAGCCGGTGGCCCCGCTGCCCGTCGTCGTCGAGTGCGTCCCCGGCGCGCTGACCGTCGTCGGCACCGCCCGCGCCTAGGGCCGAAACGGCCGTCGTGGCCCCTCCCGGCGAGTCCCTGATCGCGGGCATAACGTGGGGGCATGTCCAGCCCCGCTGAGCGGTACGCCGCCGCCCGGCGCCGGACCGCCCACCCGGCCCTGGCGGACTTCACCGCGGAGCTCGGCTTCTCCCTCGACCCGTTCCAGGTCGAGGCCTGCGAAGCCCTCGACGAGGGCTCCGGAGTCCTGGTGTGCGCACCCACCGGCGCCGGCAAGACCGTCGTCGGGGAGTTCGCCGTGCACAAGGCACTGGCCGAGGGCCGCAAGGCGTTCTACACGACGCCGATCAAGGCGCTGTCCAACCAGAAGTACAACGACCTGGTGCAGCGCTACGGCCCCGAGCGGGTCGGCCTGCTCACCGGTGACAACGCGGTCAACGGGGACGCCCCCGTGGTCGTGATGACCACCGAGGTGCTGCGCAACATGCTCTACGCCGAGTCGCCGGCGCTCACCGGGCTCGGCTACGTCGTCATGGACGAGGTCCACTACCTGGCCGACCGCTTCCGCGGCGCCGTCTGGGAGGAGGTGATCATCCACCTCCCGCCATCGGTCACGCTGGTCTCGCTGTCGGCGACGGTCAGCAACGCCGAGGAGTTCGCCGACTGGCTGGTCACCGTCCGCGGGGACACCGAGGTGGTCGTCAGCGAGGTCCGCCCGATCCCGCTGTGGCAGCACATGCTGGTGGGCAACCGGGTGTTCGACCTGTTCGCCCTCCGCCCGGCCGCGCACTCCGACGCCCAGGGCGACGCACCGCGCCAGCTGACCACCCGGGAGCGGGGCGCCTCGGTGGTCGACCCCGAGCTGGTGCGCTACGTCCGCGAGCACGAGAGGCGCATCGAGGGCTGGGGCGGCGACCGCCGCCGCGACTCGGGCTTCCGGCCCCGCCACCGGCCCCCGGCCCGCTCCGACGTCATCGAGCGGCTGGACAAGGCCGGGCTGCTGCCGGCGATCACCTTCGTGTTCAGCCGCAACGGCTGCGACGCCGCCGTCCACCAGTGCCTGCTGAGCGGACTGCGGCTGACCGACGAGGCCGAGCGCGCCGAGATCGCGGCGATCATCGACGAGCGCACCGGGTCGCTGCCGGAGGAAGACCTGCACGTCCTCGGGTTCTGGGAGTGGCGCGAAGGGCTGCTCGCCGGGCTCGCCGCCCACCACGCCGGGCTGGTCCCCGCCTTCAAGGAGACCGTCGAGGAGTGCTTCGTCCGCGGTCTGGTCAAGGCGGTGTTCGCCACCGAGACGCTGGCGCTGGGCATCAACATGCCGGCCCGCACGGTCGTCCTCGAGCGGTTGGTGAAGTGGAACGGCGAGGCGCACGTCGACGTCACGCCGGGGGAGTACACCCAGCTCACCGGGCGGGCCGGACGCCGGGGCATCGACGTGGAGGGCCACGCGGTGGTGATCTGGGCGCCGGGCATGGACCCCTCCGTCGTCGCCGGGCTGGCCAGCACCCGCACCTATCCGTTGAAGAGCTCCTTCCGGCCGAGCTACAACATGGCCGTCAACCTGGTCAGCTCCTTCGGCCGGGCGCGCGCCCGCGAGCTCCTGGCCTCGTCGTTCGCCCAGTTCCAGGCCGACCGGTCGGTGGTCGGCCTGGCGCGGGCCGCGGCCCGGCACGAGCGGGAGGCCGAGAAGTTCGCCGCCGACATGCGGTCCGAACGCGGCGACGTGGGGGAGTACGCACTGCTGCGCCGGCAGATCTCCGACCGGGAGAAGGAGCTCTCCCGCGACTCGCAGGCCAAGCGCCGGATGGACGCCGCCGACGCGCTGGCCGCCCTCCGGCCCGGCGACGTCATCCGGGTGCCGTCAGGACGCCGGCAGGGCCTGGCCGTCGTCCTCGACCCCGGCGTCACCGACCTCGCCGACCCGCGTCCGCTCGTCCTCACCGAGGACAAGTGGGCCGGCCGGCTGGGGTCGGCCGACTTCCCGACGCCGGTGTCCGCGCTGGCCCGCGTGCGGGTGCCCAAGAACTTCAACCACCGCAGCCCGCACGCCCGCCGTGATCTCGCCTCGACCCTGCGCAACGCCCGCGTGGAGAACGATCTCGGGGCGCGGCGGATCGCCAAGGGCCGGTCCGCCGCCGCCGACGACCCGGTGCTGGCCGATCTGCGCGCCCTGCTGCGCCGCCACCCCGTGCACGCGCTGCCCGACCGCGAGGAACGGGTGCGGGTGGCCGAGCGCTGGCTGCGCTCGGTACGGGAGGCCGAGGCGCTGCACCGGACGATGGCCGAGCGGACCGGCTCGCTCACCCAGCAGTTCGATGCGACCTGCGACGTCCTCGAGGAGCTCGGCTACCTGGTGCCCGAGCCGGCCCCGCTGGTGCCGGCGGACACCGCGGTGATCGGGGTGGCCGACGACCTGCCGCTCATCACCGACGACGGACGGCGCCTCGCCCGGATCTGGTCCGAGGCCGACCTGCTCGTCGCCGAGTGCCTGCGTGCCGGTGCGTGGCGCGGGCTGAACGCCGCCGAACTGGCCGCCGCCGTCTCCACCGTCGTCTTCGAGGCTCGGCGGGATCTGCCCGCGCTGCCGGCGATCCCGACCGGCAAGGTCACGGCGGCCGTGGCGGAGATGCGCCAGGTGAAGGCCCGCCTGGAGGACGTCGAGGCCGCGCACGGGGTCCGGGCGACCCGCGACCTCGACCTCGGATTCGCCTGGGCGGCCTACCGGTGGGCCGACGGGCAGAGCCTCGACCGGGTGCTCGCCGGCGCCGAGCAGGCCGGTACCGAGCTCTCCGGCGGGGACTTCGTCCGCTGGATGCGCCAGCTGATCGACCTGCTCGACCAGGTGGGGAAGGTGGCCGACGACGACGTGGCCGCGGTGGCGCGGACCGCGGTGGGCCGGGTCCGGCGCGGCGTGGTCGCCGTCGCGGTGGGCGGCTGACCGATGAACGTGCGCAGGGGCGGGGAGGGACCGGCGTGAGCGACCCGGACATGGCGGGCTCCGAGTCCCCGCCGGCGGCTCCGCCGAGGGCGCGGCGCCGCCTCCGCCCGCTCTACGGGTGGCTGCTGGTGGCCGTGGTCGTCGCCGGACTGGCGGTCGCCCGATGGGCCGGCCTGGGCCCGACGTTCCTGGACCGGGCCCGGGTGGAGAGCGACATCGCCGAGCAGTTCGAGGAGCGCTACGAGATCGGTGTGGACGTCGACTGTCCCCGCGGCATGGGTGTGATCGAGGGCCGGGAGTACGAGTGCGAGGCGGTCACCGACGACGAGGAGCTCACCCTCGTCCTCACGATCACGGACGAGGAGCCCCCCGCCTACGTGTGGGACGTCGAGTGAGCCGTCGGCAGGTCAGCCGGCGGCGTCGGCGGGCCAGCCGAGCGCGGCGCCCAGCCGCCGCAGCGACGACTGCAGCCCGTGCCGTTCGGCCAGGTCGGTGAGGGCGCCGGCGTCGGCCGGCGAGCGGGGGAGCGGGCCCTCCACGGCGGGCATGTCGATGTCCGTCGCGACGGCGACGACGACCGGCGCGCGGTCGAGGTAGTCCTCCGCCGCGTGCAGCTTCTTCAGCACCGCCGCGGTCAGCGGAGCACGGGGCACGACGGTGCGCGCGGCCGCGGCGCGGATGCCGGCCAGGTCGCCGAACTCGTTGATCAGCGCCGCGGCTGTCTTGGCGCCGACACCGGCGACGCCGGGGAGCCCGTCGCTCGGGTCGCCGCGCAGCACCGCGAAGTCGGCGTAGGCGCGCCCTGGGATGCCGTACTTGGCGGCGACGGCGGCCTCGTCGACGGTCTCGATGTCGGCGATGCCCCGGTTGGTGTAGAGCACCCGGAGGCCGCGACCGTCGTCGACCAGCTGGAACAGGTCGCGGTCACCGGTGACGATGTCGACCGGTCCGCGGGCCCGGGTGGCGAGCGTCCCGATGACGTCGTCGGCCTCGTAGCCCGGTGCGCCGACCCGTGCGATGCCCGTCGCGGCGAGGACGTCGACCAGGATCGGCACCTGGGGACCCAGCTCGTCGGGGGTCTCCTCGCCGCCCTCGGGCGCCACGCGGTGTGCCTTGTAGGACGGCAGGGCCTCGACCCGGAAGGCGGGGCGCCAGTCGTCGTCCCAGCAGGCGACGAGCCGGTCGGGGCCGTGGGCGGTGAGCAGCCGCGCGGTCATGTCGAGGAACCCGCGCACCGCGTTGATCGGCCGTCCGTCCGGGGTCGTCACGCTGGTCGGTACGCCGTAGAAGGCGCGGAAGTACAGCGAGGCGGCGTCCAGCAGCATGGTCGTCACGGGAGCGGACGCTAGCGGTCGGCGCACGCATGCGGGCAGCGACGGCCCCGCTGGCTAGTCTGCCCGAGTGGGAACCGACACAGCGCCCGTGCGGACCGGCCCGCTCGTGACCGTGGACCGGGTGCACGCCGCCCGGTCCCTCGCCGCGGAGACCGGTGCCGACCTGCTGGTGCTGACGCCGGGATCGGACCTGCGGTACCTCACCGGGTACGACGCGCACGCCATGGAACGGCTGACGGCGCTGGCCGTCCCCAGCCGGGGCGAGCCGTTCCTCGTCGTCCCGCGGTTGGAAGCGCCCATGGTCGAGGTGAGCCCCGCCGGTGCGCTCGGCCTCGAGGTCCTGGCGTGGGACGAGACCGACGACCCGTTCGCGCTGCTCGCCGATGTCGCGCTCGGGCGGCTGGGCTCGGCCCCGTCCCGGGTCGCGGTGAGCGCCCGCACGTGGGCCGAGCACGCGCTCGGGGTCCAGCGGGCGCTGCCGGGAGCGGCGCTGGAGCTCGCCGGACCGGTCCTCGACCGGCTGCGCATGGTCAAGTCCGCCGCGGAGGTCGAGGAGCTGGCGTCGGCCGGGGCGGCGATCGACCGCGTGCACGCCCGGATGGCCGAATTCCTCGCCGTCGGGCGCACGGAGGCCGCGGTGGGCGCCGACATCGCCGCCGCGATCCTCGAGGAGGGGCACGTCGGCGTGGACTTCACGATCGTCGGCTCCGGCCCGAACGGCGCCAGCCCGCACCACGAGCTGTCCGACCGCACGGTGGAGGCCGGCGACGTCGTCGTCATCGACATCGGCGGGGAGACGGCGACCGGCTACCGGTCGGACTGCACCCGCACCTACGTCGTCGGCGGCAGCGCGTCGCCGGAGGTGGCCGAGTGGTACGGCGTCCTGCACGCCGCCCAGCAGGCGGCCGTCGCGGTGGTGCGTCCCGGCGTCACCGCCGAGCAGGTGGATGCCGCCGCGCGTCAGGTGATCGCCGACGCCGGCTGGGGCGAGCACTTCATCCACCGCACCGGGCACGGCATCGGGCTGGACTCCCACGAGGCGCCCTACATCGTCGAGGGCAACGACCTGCCGCTCGTGCCGGGTATGGCCTTCTCGGTCGAACCGGGCATCTACCTGCCGGGGCGCTGTGGCGCCCGCATCGAGGACATCGTCGTCTGTACCGACGACGGCGTCCGCTCGCTGAACCTCGGTCCCCGTGAGCTCGTCGAACTCCCGGGCTGAGACGGGAGGCGTCACCGCCGCTCCGGTTGCTGTCGACGTCGACCGCATGCTCCTGGCCGCTCTGGCCCGCGAGGGGCGGGCGAGCTACACGGAACTGGCGGAGAAGGTGGGTCTGTCGGTCTCCGCCGTGCACCAGCGGGTGCGGCGGCTGGAGCAGCGCGGCCTGATCACCGGATACCGGGCGACCCTCGATCCCAAGCTGCTCGGTCTGCCGCTGACCGCCTTCGTCTCCATCACCCCCATCGGCGTCCAGTCGGAGGACCCGCCGGCCCTGCTCGCGCACCTGCCGGCGATCGAGGAGTGCCATTCGGTGGCCGGGCAGGAGAGCTACATCCTCAAGGTCCGCGTCCCCTCGCCGGACGCGCTCGAGGAGCTGCTCCGCGAGATCCGGGCCACCGCACAGGTCTCCACCCGGACGACGGTGGTCCTCTCCACGAGCTACGAGGGCCGCCCACCCGTCTGAGACTGGACATCTGTTCGAACAGGTGTTCGTATGAGCGTCATGCGGTGGGAAGCGCAGCAGCTCGACCTCGAGGACCCGTCGGCACTGCCGGGCATGCCGAGCATCCGTGGCCTGCTGCGCAGCGTGCAGGTGCCGGAGTTCCCGGGGCTGACGTTCCACGAGGTCAGGGCGCGCAGCGCCCTCAACCACGTGCCGGGCGACTCCGCGATGCCGTTCCCCTGGACGATCAATCCTTACAGGGGCTGTAGTCATTCGTGCGTGTACTGCCTGGCGGGCGACACCCGCGTGCTGATGGCGGACGGCCGGCAGAAGGCGATCGCGGACCTGCGCGTCGGGGACAGGATCATCGGCACGGAGCGCCGGGGTTCCTACCGCCACTACGTCGAGACGGAGGTACAGGCCCACTGGTCGTCGGTGAAACCGGCCCATCGGGTCACGCTCGCTGACGGAACGACACTCGTGGCCAGCGGCGACCACCGGTTCCTCACCGGACGAGGCTGGAAGCACGTCAGCGGTGCGATGAGTGGCGCACACCAGCGTCCGTACCTCACCACCAACGACACCTTGCTCGGCTTCGGACGAACCGTGGAGTCGCTCGGCGCCTGCGCTGACTACCGACGGGGATACCTGACCGGGATGATCCGTGGCGATGCGCTGCTGAAGACCTACCGGTACGAGCGCGTCGACCGAAATCCTGGCGATGTGCACCGCTTCCGTCTGGCGCTCGCGGACATCGATGCGCTGACCCGGACCCAGGCGTACCTCGCGATGGAGGGCATCCCCACCGACCGCTTCGACTTCTCGCCCGCGACCGACCGGCGACGAGCAATGACCGGCATCCGCACGCAGTCAGCTGCCCGAGTGGCTGCGATACGACGGATCGTCGAATGGCCGGACGATGTGTCCAGTGCCTGGAGACGCGGTTTCCTCGCCGGAATCTTCGACGCGGAGGGAAGTCGGAGCTGCGGCGTCCTCCGCATCTCGAATGCGGACACCGAGATGCTGACGTACACCCGCCAGGCGTTCGCATCCTTCGACTTCGATGCCGTTCTCGAGGACCGCGGACTTCCGACGAGGGTCTGCGCCGTTCGCCTGCGCGGCGGGCTGCGGGAGCACCTGCGCTTCGTCCACCTCGTCGATCCGGCCATCCGCAGGAAGTGCTCGGTCACCGGCATGGCGATCAAGAGCGACGCCGACCTCCGCGTTCGCTCCATCGAGTCGCTCGGCCTCGAGATGCCGATGTACGACATCACGACGGGCACCGGCGACTTCGTCGCGAACGGGGTGGTGAGCCACAACTGCTTCGCTCGCAAGACGCATGAATGGCTCGAGTTCGATTCCGGCAAGGACTTCGACAGCCAGGTGGTCGTGAAGACCAATCTGGTGGAGGTGCTCCGCCGCGAACTGGTCCGCCCGTCGTGGCAGCGGGAGCACGTCGCGCTGGGCACGAACACCGACCCGTACCAGCGCGCCGAGGGCCGTTACAGGCTCATGCCGGGAGTGATCCGGGCGCTCGCCGACTCCGGGACGCCGTTCTCGATCCTCACCAAGGGCACCCTGCTGCGCCGTGACGTCCCACTGCTGGCGGAGGCCTCCCGTGACGTCCCGCTCGGCCTCGGGGTGTCCGTGGCCATCTGGGACGACGACCTGCACGCCGCGCTCGAGCCGGGCGTCCCCACACCGCGGGCCCGGCTGGACCTCGTCCGTGCGCTGGCCGACGCCGGGCTGCCGTGCGGAGTGTTCCTCGCTCCGGTCCTGCCCGGCCTCACCGACGACGAGGCCTCCCTGGACGCGGCCCTCGCCGCCATCGCGGCCGCCGGCGCGAGCGGGGTCACGGTCATCCCGCTGCACCTGCGACCCGGCGCGCGGGAATGGTTCATGGCCTGGCTCCGGAGCGCCCACCCCGAACTGGTGCCTCGGTACGAGCGCATGTACGCGCGCCGGGCCTACGTCTCCGCCGAGTACCGCACCTGGCTCGCGGGACGCGTCGCGCCGCTGCTCGCCCGGCACGGGCTCGACCGGCAGTCCGGGGGAGCGGCACGGGGAGCGGACGGCCGCATCGCCACCGGCGTCCCCGGGGACGAGGAGGTCGGCTTCCCGGCCGGCAGCCTGCCGACCGGGGGTATGCCGGGGGTGCGGCCGAAGGGGGAGCGGTCAGCGACGGCGGTCGAGCCCGAGCCGTCCAGCGCCACCGGTGAGCAGCTCTCGCTGCTCTGACGCCGGGGATCAGCCCGCCAGGCGCGGAGCGCGCGCCGTACGGGCCACGGACCGTGCGGCGCGCACGACGCCGCGTGCGGCCACCGGCGGCGCCCCGGCAGCGAGGGCCAGCCGGCGGAAGGAGTCGTAGGAGAGCTCGCGGTAGGCGGCCGCGAGCCCGGCCGCTGCCTCCTCCCGCGTCGGGGGAGCGGTCGCCCGCAGGTACTGGGCAGTGCGCCCCGCGTGCTTGGCGAACGTCACCTGGAGCGCCTGGTTGGACAGCCGGCCGCCGATCCGCGAGTCCAGCCCGGGCCCGCGACGCAGCGCCGGCAGCACCCACGGGCTGACCGCCAGCGCCGGGTACCGCTCGCGCACCGCCTCCCAGGCGAACCAGGCGGTTCGGGCACCGGGCACCGCCCACTCGCCCTCGTCGGTACGCACGACCAGACGCCGGGCCCCGGCGTGGACCTGGTCGCGACGCAGCGAGCGGAACATCCCGACCGGCGCGGGCCACGCCAGCGCGAGCGCGCACCAGGCCACGGCCCGGACGTGCTCGGGATCCGAGGCACGCAGTTCGGTCAGCGGCCGCAGATCCAGCTCGGGCGGGTCCGGCTCCGGCGTCGGGACTCGGGGGAGCGCCAGGCCGCCGTACCGGGCGACCTTGCTGTACAGCGCCACCGTCGCCGGCTTCCAGTCCCGCGCGGTGGCGATCGGTTCCAGCCCGGTCTCGGCGAGCGCATCGGGCCCGAGATCCAGCTCGAGTGCGGCCTCTGCCAGGCGGCGCCACTGCGTCTCGTACCCGGGCGGCGGCGACCATCGGCGCCACGCACGCTCCGGCGGGGGGACCGGCATGTCGGGCAATGGCTGCTGCCACACACCATTCATGACGTGACACTACCGTTATCCCCAACAATGGTGCGCGTTTGATGTGTGGTCACTCGCCGAACGAATGCCCAGCCGCCCTCCGGGCGGCCACGCAGCAACAGCCGGCCCCGCGAGGGATGTCGGACGGGGAGCAGAGGGAATGGCGGCACCCGCAGATGCCGCCATCCCGCAGGCGCCTTGGGCATAACGGCTCATGAGGGGACGAGGAGGACGGTCGCCCCTGCGCCATCCGCGGCACCGGGGGCGCGGCTGCCGGCCAGGCCGGTTAGGGTCCGCTCATGTACACCGCGGGCTGGGGCGATGTCGTACGGCGTGACCTCTTCGGCGCCTCCCCGAGCCGGAGCGACCGGCCCTACCGGTTCGTGATCCGGCTGACCCTCGTGGTCTTCCACCTGTTCCGCTTCCGCTTCGACGTGCGCGGTGGCCAGCACGTGCCGGCGAGCGGTGGCGCCATCATCTGCAGCAACCACGTCAGCTTCTTCGACTTCACCTTCCTGGGCCTGGGCGCGATCTCCCAGCACCGCCTGGTGCGGTTCATGGCCAAGTCGGCGGTCTTCGGCCACTGGTTCGCCGGCCCGTTCATGCGCGCCATGAAGCACATCCCCGTCGACCGCAAGGCAGGGTCCGCCGCCTTCGAGGCCGCCGTGCGCGCCCTCAAGGACGGCGAGGTGGTCGGCGTCTTCCCGGAGGCGACCATCAGCCGCAGCTTCACGGTGAAGGACCTCAAGGCCGGTGCGGCGCGCATGGCCATCGACGCGGGGGTGCCGATCATCCCGGCCGCCGTCTGGGGCGGGCACCGGGTGGCGACCAAGGGCCACAAGGTGCAGCTGCGCCGCGGAGTTCCGGTCATGGTGTTCCTCGGTGAGCCCATCGTCCCGGAGCCGGGGGAGAAGGTGCAGCCGCTGCTCCGCCGCACCCGGGCTGCGATGGAGGCCCTGCTGGACGAGGCCCAGCAGGCCTACCCCGACCAGCCGGCCGGGCCGGACGACCGCTGGTGGCTCCCCGTCCACCTCGGCGGCACCGCCCCCACCCCGGAGGAGGCCGCCGTCACCGACGCCGTGCGGGCCGCGGGGCACGGACCGACCGCGCCGAAGAAGTCCCTCGGGCAGCGCGTCACCGGCCTGCTGCGCCGCCGCTGAGCCCGCGCTACTCGACCACCACCGGCGCCATGAGCCGGAACGCCTCCAGCTCGACGCCGTACCAGCGGGTCATCCGGCCCAGGGGCGCCATGCCCAGCCGGCGGCACACGGCCAGGGAGGGCTCGTTGGCCGGCCGCACGACGGCGTAGACCTCCGGCAGACCGCGCTGGAACGCGCGGTCGATCACGGCGGCGGCGGCCTCGGTGGCGTACCCGCGTCCCCAGGAGTCCGGATGCAGGTGCCAGCCCACCTCGACCTCACCCACACCGTTGGGCAGCGGCTTGAGCAGCAGGGTGCCCGCGGGCCCCGCCTCGCCGGGCGCCGGCTGGATCGCCCAGCAGCCGAAGCGGTCGTCCGCAGCGTGGACCTCTGCCCAGCGGGCCACGAGCTCGTCGGGCGGGACGCTCGGCGGCCCGCCCAGCCAGCGGGTGACCTCCGGCCGGCCGTAGATGTCGGCCAGCCGCGCCAGGTCGGCCGCGTCGGTGGTCCAGGCGCGCAGCAGCAACCGCTCGGTCCGCAGCAGTTCCTCCACCCTCGCCCGCACGGGGAAGGGCTACCCCGGGAGCGGGGGGCAGGACACGCGGAAACCGTCAGTCAGGGACGACGGGACCGGTGACGGCGGGACGCGCCTCGAACCCTCGCCGCCACGCCTCGACGGCGTCGGGCTCGTCCTCGATCCGCCAGTCGACGCCACGGGCCTTGTCGACGTGGTCGAACCAGATGATCCCGGCGAGGTCGGGCCGCGCGGAGGCCTCGACGAGCATGGCGGCGAGCCATTCGGCCTTGTTCCCGCCGCGGTTGGAGCTGGCCGTCTCGGTCACCCAGATCGGCCGGGTCGTCATCGTGCGCAGCTCGGCGAAGGACTGGTCGAACAGCTCCCCGAAGGCCGCCCAGCTGGTGTTCCAGCCGTCACGGCGGTCGTCGCCCCAGTTGTAGTTGCTGACCCCGACAGCGTCGACGTACTCGTCGCCGGGGTAGAGCGGCGCGAGCGGAGCACTGCCGGTGTAGACGGCGTTCGGCGCCCACAGCCACTCGACGTTGGTGACCCCGCGGGCGGTGAACCGGTCGTGCACGTGCCGCCAGGCAGCGGGGAACTCGGCGACCCGGTTGCCGTTGACCGTGCCGCTCCAGGGGTACCAGTTGCCGTTCATCTCGTGCATGAGCCGGATCGTGACCGGCCGGCCGTAGGCGGCCACGGAGTCGGCGAACCTGTCGATGTAGGCATCGTGCTCGCCGCGCAGGATCGTCCTCAGCGCGTAGTCCGGCTGCCGCGGATCGTCGACGTCGGGGTCCCACGGCTCCCAGGTGATCGACAGCTTCGCCCCCCGGGCGGCCACGGCGTCGGCGACGACCGGGTCCAGGGGTCGGTTCCGGCTCCACGACTCGAAGACGTCGAACACCTCCGGGACCGTGCCGGTCGTGCGGATGAAGTCGTCCAGCTCCGCGATGGTCGGCGTGGAGAGCCCGAGCACCGGTGTCCGGACGATCTCCGGCGGGACGACGGCCGGCGGCGGACCGGGCTCGACGACCGAGGGCCCGGCCGGGACAGCGGCCACCGGGTCCGGCACCCGCCCGGAGGCGACGACCACGTAGGTGACCAGGCTCGCCAGGGCGACGACGGACCCGGTGAGCAGCCGGCCGGGCCGGCGTCGGTACGGCCGCCGCCGGGCACGGGAGGCGCGGGTGTCCACGCTGCCCCATCGGCACCCCCGGGGGTGGACATGAGCCGAAGCGCCCCGAACGGCCCGTAGGGCCGGTCCTTGGCCCCCTTTGGGGTGGTGCCGCCCCCGTTCGTCCTGTTCGCGCGCGAGGAGTGCCCGGAGAGTGGACGTCGTGACCGCTGCGGAGACGTCCGGGCGCACCGCGCGTCCGGGCGAGGGGACGCCGCAGGTGCCGGTTCCGTCGACCGGTCGCGCGCCCGCCTACGAGCGGCGGGAGAGCGGCCGCCTGTACGGGCGCACCGCGACCGAGGTGACCGGTCCTCTCCAGCCGACCGGCGACCGGGTGCGGTACCGCGAGGCGCTCACCCCCCGGCAGCGGTTCGGCGTCCTGGCCCTCGGCGGGACGCACATGACGGCGGCGCTCGCGCTCACCGTCGTCGTCCTGCTGCCGCAGAACCTGCCGCTGCTCGGACGCGCTCCGCTCGTCGACGCCCTCGCCGTGGGCGGGGTGGTCGTCATGGTCCTGCTGCAGCTGGTCGCCGCGTGGCGGACCTGGACGATCGCGTACCACGCCGGGCGGGCACTCGACCCGATCCCGATGCGCCCACCGGCCGGCCTGCGGGTGGCGGTGCTGACCACGATCGTCCCGGGCAAGGAGCCGGTCGAGCTGGTCATGGCGACGCTGCGCGCCATGCGGCGGATCCGCCACGACGGCGTGCTCGACGTCTGGCTGCTGGACGAGGGCGACGACCCGGAGATCCGCCGCCGATGCGAGGAGCTCGGCGTCCGGCACTTCAGTCGCAAGGGGCGGTTCGAGTGGAACCGGCCCGGTGGGCCGTACCGCGCCCGGACCAAGCACGGCAACCACAACTCGTGGCGGGCCGACCACGAACTGGACTACGACGTCGTGGCGCAGATGGACCCCGACCACGTGCCGTTCCCGAACTTCCTCGAGCGGACGCTCGGCTACTTCGCCGATCCTGACGTCGCGTTCGTCGTCGCACCGCAGGTCTACGGCAATCTCGACGAGTCCTTCGTGGTGCGGGGCGCGGCCGAGCTCGCCTACCTCTTCCACGGGGTCATCCAGCGCGGGGGCAACGGGCACGACGCCCCGCTGCTGATCGGGACGAACCACCTGTACCGGCCCACCGCCTTCCGGCAGATCGGCGGTTACCAGGACAGCATCATCGAGGACCACCTGACGTCGATGGCCCTGTACGCGGCGGCCAACCCGGAGACCGGCCGCACCTGGAAGGGCGTCTACACCCCGGACATCGTGGCCGTGGGGGAGGGGCCCGCCACCTACTCGGACTTCTTCAGCCAGCAGAAGCGCTGGGCCTACGGCATCTGGCAGATCGCCCGCCAGCACTCGCCGCGCGTCCTCCCGCTGCTCGGTTCGCCGCAGCAGCGCCGCTCCTTCCTGGCCCTGCAGAGCCACTACCCGACGACGGCGTTCGTGTGGGTGGGGGGCGTGCTGCTCTCGGTCCTGTACCTGGTCGGCGGCGTCACGGTGACGCATCTGCCGCTGGTGCAGTGGAGCCTGCTGTTCGCCGCGAACATGGCGCTGGGTCTGGCGTTCACCGTCGGCATGCGCCGCTTCAACCTGGTCGAGCACGAGCGCCGGTCGTGGGGGCTCTCGGGGCTGGCGCTCGACCTCGTCACGGCGCCGGTCTACGTGGCGGCCGCGGCGGCCCAGCTCGCCGGCCGCCCGCTGGTGTACGTGGTGACCGCCAAGGGCAGCGCGGCGACCCGCGACACCTGGCGCACCTTCCGGCCGCATCTGCTGTGGGCCGGGACGGCGCTGGGAGCCATGGCCGCCGGTGTCCTGCTCGACCACCACTACCCGGCCCTGTACGTGTGGGCGGCCGTCACGGCGCTGATCAGCCTCGCGCCGCTCACCCACGTCACGGTCATCGCCCTGGTCCACGCCCTGTCGGGGCGGAGCGTCACCAGGGCTCCGGTCGTGCCGGCCCGCCGCATCGGCGAGGTGCTGGTGGCCAAGGGCGTGCTCACGCGCGAGCAGCTCCGCCACCTGCTGGACCTCCAGGCCGTGCGCGAGGAGGGCTGGCTGCCGCTCGGCGAGCTCGCGGTGGTCGAAGGCTTCATCACCCCTGACCAGGCGGGCAGGGGCCTGCTCCCGGGACCCCGGCGCGCGCAGCTGGAACCGCAGCCGGCGTGACCTCCGGACCGAATGTAACGATCAGGTCACAGTCCCTCTCATGGTCACCGTAAGTACCTGAACGGGCGCTGACTGTTCTTACAGTCCCTGTCAGTTCCACACCGGGAGCACCGCGGCGTGCCTCTCCGGATCGAACGTGCGGGCCCTCCGGCCGGCACGGTGCGGCCAGGGGCCGCGCCGTGCACAACCGGGCCGCGGGGGCCGACGGGAGACCGGGGGAGCGTCCGGCCACCCCGGCGGAGCCCGCGAGGACCGCGTCATCAGACAACGGTCGCGCCGGTCGCACCCAACGACCGGCCGTCCGGCCCGAAGACGCCGAGCCGCACGGGCAGTCCGCCGGCGCCACCGGGGGAGGAGCACTCCGGCACGTCCGGGGCCCGCAGCGATGCAGCCGGTCCCCGGAGTGCCCGGGAGTGGGATGCTGGTCAGGGCCGCAGCGGCGAGTGCCGCGGCCCCGACCCCCCGTCCGACCGGGCCGGGGGAAGACCACCGGTCCCGCAGGGCACGCCCCACGCGACCGGGACGACGTCCTCCGGGAGGGCACGCGTGGCGGCAGCACCCGGCGCGCTGCTCCGAGCGGCTCCCGAGCCCGACAGCCGACCCTCCGGCCGGCCCTCGCCGCGCCTGCCGTGGCGCACGCTGCTCGCCGTCCTCGGGGGCGTGGCCATGATGCTGTCCTTCCCGGGCTACGGCGTCCTCCCGCTGGCCGTCCTCGGACCCGCGGCCCTCGCGCTGGCGGTGCACGGGCAGCGGGTGCGGTCGGGCCTCTGGCTGGGCCTGGTGCTCGGCCTGGCCTTCTTCGTGCCGCTGCTGTCGTGGACCGGCATCTACGTCGGTCCCTTCCCGTGGCTGGCGCTCGCGGTGTTCGAGGCGCTGCACCTCGCCGTCCTCGGGGCCGCCACGGCCCTGACGTCCCGCCTGCGGTGGTGGCCCTTGTGGGCGGCGGCCCTCTGGGTGGCCGACGAGGCGCTCCGCGGCCGCTTCATCCTGGGCGGCTTCCCCTGGGGACGGCTGGGCTTCAGCCAGACCGACGGCCCGCTGCTCGCCCTGGCTGCCTACGGGGGAGTACCGCTCGTCAGCTTCTCGGTCGCGCTCCTGGGCACCCTGCTCGCCGCGGCGGCGCTCGCCCTCGTCCGCCTCGTCCGCTCGACCGGGCCGGAGCGACGCCGGGCCGTGCGTCCCCTCGCCGGGGCCCTCACCGGGCTCGTCGCGATCCCGCTCGTCGGCGCCGTGGCCTGGCTGCCCCTGCCCGGGCCGTCCCTGGCCGAGGGGGGTCCGACCTCCATGGTCGCGGTGATCCAGGGCAACGTGCCGCGGGCCGGTCTGGACTTCAACGCCCAGCGCCGGGCCGTCCTGGACAACCACGTGCAGCGGACGCTGGAACTGGCCGACGCGGTGGCAGCGGGGGAGGAGCCGCAGCCGGACCTGGTGCTGTGGCCGGAGAACAGCAGCGACATCGACCCGTACACCAACGACGACGCCGCCGGGCAGATCGAGCGGGCCGCCCGGGCGATCGACGCCCCCATCCTGGTCGGGGCCATCGTCCAGGGTCCGGGCCGGTACATCAGCAACACCGCCGTCGTCTGGGACCCCGACGAGGGCCCGGGCGACACCTACGTCAAGCGGCACCCCGTCCCGCTGGCCGAGTACGTGCCCGCACGCGGCTTCTTCCGCTTCTTCAGCCCGCTCGTCGACCGGGTCAGCGACCAGTGGGCGGGGGAGGACCCGGGGGTGCTGGAGCTCGGCGGGACGAGCGTGGGCAACCTCATCTGCTTCGAGGTCGTCTACGACGGGCTGGTCTCCGACGTGGCCGGAGCCGGCATGCTGGTCGTGCAGACCAACAACGCCACCTTCGGCTACACCGACGAGAGCGAGCAGCAGCTGGCGATGAGCCGGCTGCGGGCGGTGGAGCACGGCCGCACGGTCGCCGTGGCGGCCACCAGCGGCATCTCGGCGATCGTGGCGCCGGACGGCACGATCGTCCGTTCCTCCGAGCTGTTCACCCCGGACGTCCTCGTCGAGGAGATCGCGCAGCGGGACTCGCGCAGCGTGGCGAGCCGGCTCGGAGCCGGTCCGGAGTGGCTGCTCACGGCTGTGGGCGTCCTCGCCGTCGGGGCCGCCGTGCGGCTGCGGCGGAAGTCGCAGCCCGCATCGGGAGCACGATGAGCTCCCGGAGCGTTGGAACCGGCGTGGGACGTCGCATACGCATCGCCGCAGGCCTGTTCGCGCTGGCCGAGATCGTCGTGTTCGTCCTCGTCGCCCAGTGGGTCGGCGCGGGGGTCACGGTGCTCGCCGCGCTGGCCACCACCGTGCTGGGCTGGGCGCTGCTCGCCCGGCAGGGAACCAAGGCGCTCCTGGAGCTTCGGGAGAGCGCGCGCACGCGCCGCGCCGCCGGACGCGAGCTCGGCAACGCCGGCCTCGTGGCCGTCGGTGGTCTGCTCATGGTCCTGCCCGGGTTCATCGGCGACCTGCTGGGCCTGCTGTGCCTCCTGCCGGGCACCCGCTCGCTGGTCCGCGCGGGACTGACCGCGCTGATCGCCTCGCGGCTGCCGGGCGGGCTGCGCCCGCCGGTGCGGGTGGACAGCGTCCGCACGGCGGAGATGCCGCAGCGCGACGACGTCGGCACGACACCCCTGGTGATCGAGGGCGAGGTGCTCCGCGGCCCGGACGGGCGCCCGCTGAGCTGAACTCCGGAAGACGTCGAACGGCCCCGGTGGGAGATCCCACCGGGGCCGTTCGCACTCGGCCCGCCTCCGTGAGGCGGTCCTTCGTCTAGCTGGCGCGGGTCCGCCGGCCGCGGAGCACCTCGAGGCGCTCGGCGAGGACCTCTTCGAGGTCCTCCACGGAACGACGCTCGAGCAGCATGTCCCAGTGGGTGCGCGGCGGCTTGACCTTCTTGGGAGCCGGCTCCGAGCCGCCGACCAGCTTCGCGGCGGCGCCGTCGAACTTGCACTCCCAGGTGTCGGGGAGCTCGGCGTCGTCAGCGAAGGGCACCGTGAACAGGTGGCCGGACGGGCACCGGTACTCGGCGTACTGGCGCTCGATGGGCGCGGTGTTCCGTTCGGTCTCGTAGCTGACGCTGCCCAGTCGGCTGCCGCGCAGTGAACGCTCGCCCATTGCACACCGTCCTCTCGTACGTGGTGTCGGTCGGGACTCGACGCCGGTAGCGGGCCCATACCCACGTACCGAGGAGTCACAGAGATGAACGACAGATGTGGCGAAGAGATTCCGCCGAAATGGCTTCCCATCATCGCATGGGGGGGTGTCCTGGCCTCCTCCACCCCTCGGAGGGGTGAGCCGCCAGCTGAGCCGCCCGTCAGGGCTGCCCGACATCAGCCCGGCGACCACTGCCCGCGCTGCTCCAGGACCTCCCGCAGCATGGCCGGACGGTCGGTCATGATCCCGTCGACGCCAAGGTCCAGCATCGCCCGCGCCTCGTCGGGGTCGTCCACGGTCCAGACGTGCACCTGCAGGCCCCGGGCGTGCGCGGCAGCGAGGAACCGCTCGTCCACCAGCGCCCGGCCGCCCAGCTGCAGCGGCACCTGGGCACAGCCGGCCTGGATGCGCACGAGACCGGCCGCACGGGGGGAGTAGGAGGACAACCGGAGCGCGGCCACCCCGCGGGGGCCGAGTGATGTGCAGACGTCGGGCAGCAGCCGGCGGGCCGCGGCGATGCGCGCGTCGGAGAACGAGGCGAGGCAGATGCGGTCGACCACGCCCATCCGGCGGACGAGCTTCACCAGCGGGGCGAGGACACCCGCGGTCTTGATGTCGAGGTTGAACCGGACGTCGGGCCAGGCACCGAGCAGGTCCTCCAGCCGCACGAGGGGTTCGCGCCCGCCGATCCTGGCCTCGGAGAGCTCCCGCCAGGTCATGGCGTCCACCCGGCCGCTGCGGTCGGTCACGCGCTCCAGCACCGTGTCGTGGAAGGCCACGAGGGTTCCGTCGGCGGTGATCTGGACGTCGGTCTCCATGTAGCGGTAGCCGAGGTCCACGCACGCCTGGAACGCCGGCATCGTGTTCTCGAGGTGCTCGATCGCCCCACCGCGGTGGGCCATGGCCAGCGGGGTGGGCGCATCGAGGAAGGCGAAGCGCGCGGGGGCCACGGGAACACGCTAGTCAGGCGCCCGGACGGCCGTCGGGTCGGGTCGGCCGGTGTCGATCGAGAGGTGTTCCGGGCGTGTTCCGTCGGTCCTGTCGCCGTCGGCGTCTAGCGTGCCGGACGTGGCACAGCACGCGACCGGCACGGTGACGCAGACCCGGCTCTCCCCCGCACCCAACCGGGGGAGCGGCGAGGAGCGTCGCTGCGGCTGGTGCCGCCGGGTGCTGCCCGAGCAGGGCAGCGTGGGGCGGCCGCGGCTCTACTGCGGCCAGGCCTGCCGGCAACGCGCCTACGAGCAGCGCTCCGCCACCGCGAAGGCCGGCCTGCCCGACGACGTCGTCCTGGTCTCGCGTGCCGAGCTCGACGGCCTGCAGGACCGGCTCTACCAGCTGCGCTGCGCCCTCGAGGACGTCCAGACGCTGCTCACCGAGAAGCCGACGAAGGCAGAGCTCGAGCGGTCACTGGCCGACCTGGTCCACTCGACCGGTCGCCTGGACCGCCTGTGGGTCACCGAACGCGGCTGACCGCCACGCCGGCCGGCGTCACCGGGAATCAGTCCGGATCGGTGGTGTCCTCGTCCCCGTCGTCCTCGTTCTCCGGGTCGGTGTTGTCCGGCAGGTTGCCGCGCTCGTCCTCGCCGCGTTCGCTGCCGCCGGTGTTCTCGCTGTCGTCGTCCGTCGTCCCCTCGTTCGGCGTCGTCGGGTCGCCACAGGCGGTCAGCGTGGCGCCTCCGCCGAACAGGGTCAGAGCGGCGAACAACGCGGCGAGCGGGCGTCGGATCTCCATGCCTCGACCCTACGAAGACCTCGTCGTGCCCGCCCGTCGAATCGGCGACGAACACCCGCCTTGCGTCACTGTTACGTAATGCCGCCGGTGTGCCCGGATGGGGCAGGAGGGGAATCCGGGGACGAGGGGAGTCGTCGTGGGACTCGGGACCGTCCCGGGCGCTACGGTCGCCCGGTGCACGACGTCGTCGACGGGCCCCGCGTGCTGGTGATCGGTCTCGACCCGTACCGGGTGCCCGGGCCGTGGGACCCCGCACCCGTCGCCGAGGGCATCGCCGCAGGCATGGCCCGGTTCGCCGACGCCGGGGTCGGCGCGGAGAGCTGCCTGGTCGGGCTGGACGGCAGCGACGACATCGAGGACGTGGTGACCCGGGCGGTCACGAGCCGGCCCTGGGAGGTCGTCGTCATCGGCGGCGGGGTCCGCAACGACCTGGACCTGTTCGAGCGGGTCCTCAACCTCGTGCACCGCGCGGCGCCCACGGCGGCGATCGCCTTCAACAGCACACCCGACGGCACCTTCGACGCGGCGGCCCGGTGGCTGAGCCGGTGAACCGCTCGGGACTGGACCGGCTGCGACCCGAGCAGCGTCACCTGGTGGCGGGGTGGATCCCTGACGCACGGGTCATCGCCGACCACAGCTGGGGCCTGGTCGAGACGGTCGTCCTCGAGGTGGAGAGCGAACAGGGGCGGCTGATCGTCAAGGCCGGGGGACCGGCGGACAGTCACATCGCGCGCGAACTGCGGGCGCACAGGGAGTGGCTGGCCCCCTGGGTGTCGACCGGCCATGCCCCGGCACTGCTCCACGCGGACGGACCGGCCAAGGTGCTGGTCACCCGGTACCTGCCCGGCCGGCTCCTGGAGGGGACGCCGGCCCAGGACGACCCGGAGGTCTACCGCCTGGCGGGGGCGCTGCTGGCCCGGTTCCACGGCCAGACGCAGGCACACGACCCCGGATGGCACGACAAGCTGCGGGCACGGGTCCAGCGCCGTCTCGACGAGCCGCACCGGATCGACCCGCAGATCGAACGGGTGCTGCGCGCGGAGGTCTCGACCTGGCCGGGCGGGGGCGCGACCGTCGTCCCCACGCACGGCGACTGGCAGCCTCGCAACTGGCTCATCGACGACGGGGTCGTCCGGGTGATCGACCTCGGGCGGGCCGACCTGCGGCCGCCGACCGAGGACTTCGTGCGGCTGGCGCGGCAGGACTTCGCGCGCGACCCACGACTGGAGGCGGCGTTCTTCGACGGGTACGGCGGGGACCCTCGGGACCCCGAGGAGTGGCGCCGGAGTCTCGTCGGGGAAGCCGTCGGCACGGCCGTCTGGGCCTACGAGGTCGGCGCCGAGGACTTCGAGCGCTTCGGGCACCACCTGCTGCGGGCGTTGCACCCGGCGAGCGGGGACGTGAGCTGATCCCGCAGCAGCGCCCACCCACCTGGGTCGTGCGCCGATAATGCACATTATGTCAAGTAGCCGAGGGGTGCCCCGCTCCTGACGGCCCGGAGCCCTCCCCGCCGACGACATCGCCCGCGACCGACCCTCACCGCGACGTCGACGACGTCTCCCGAAGCCCGTCGAGCCGGCACCGCCGTGTCGTCGTCGCACCGCCACCTCGCCCCGGTCGGCCGACCCCGCGGCGAACCGTCGGCCGTCCGGCCGGGCCGCCACCGGGCCCCTCTCGCCGGCCGGGGCCGGCTGGCCCTATTGCGTCACTGTGACGCATCCCCCGCCGTTTGCCGCATCGCGCTGATGCGCGTCCCCGATGGACGGCGGTCCACCCAGCCAAACCCGGCTCAATACGTCACTGTGACGGATCGTCCGCCGTCCGGGTGCGCCACCGGATAGCGCGGTAGGACGACGTCAGCCGATCTCGCTGCGCTCGATGCGGATCCAGCCCGCCACGAGAGGCAGCACTCCCCACAGCGCCACCGACGTCCCGACCTGCGCCCAGCCCTGGCCGTCCAGCGAGCCGTCGTACATCGGCGCCAGGGTCGTGTTGAGGTCCAGCCAGTCGCGCATCCAGCTGAGGGCGCCGACGGTGTTCGCGACGATGGTCACGATCGTCGGCAGGACGAAGTACAGGACGATCGCCAGCGGCGAGCTCAACAGCAGCATGCCGAACGCGATGCCGATGAGGATCGTGACGACCTGGACGAGCACGGCCTGCACGACGTGGTCCCCGGAGACCCCCCAGTCCGACGTGTCGCTCGTGAACACCGGGGTCAGCAACGCCCCGAGCGCCGACGCGACCGCGGCTGCCGCGACCCCGAGCAGGCCGAGGACGACGCCGGCGAGCACCTTGGCGGTGAGCACCCGCGAGCGGGCCGGCACCAGCGCGAACGTCGTCATCGCGGTGCGCTGCGACCACTCGCTGGTCACCAGCAGGATGCCGACCACGGGCAGCAGCATCCCGACGGGCAGCTGCGTCGTGGCGAAGAACATGGCGAAGGTCTTGTCCGGTTCCTCGGCGAAGAGCAAGGGTCCTCGTCGTGGACGACGATCCGGTGGTGCGGGCCGCGCTGGCCATGGTCCTCGGCGGGTCCGGGGACTGCGTGCTGGTCGGCGAGGGCGCCGACGGCGAGGAGGTGCCGGCCGCGGTCGCGGAGCACGCACCCGACGTCGTCCTGATGGACATCCGGATGCCGCGCGTCGACGGCCTGACCGCCACCGAGCGGTTGCGGGCGCGCGCCGACGGGCCCGAGGTCATCGTGCTCACCACCTTCGACGCCGACGCCTCCGTCCTGCGGGCCCTGCGGGCCGGTGCCAGTGGCTTCCTGCTCAAGGACACCCCGCCGGCCGCGATCGTCGAGGCCGTGCGCAGGGTGGCGGCGGGCGAGCCGATGCTCTCCCCCACGGTGACCCGCCAGCTGATGGCGCACGTCGCCGACGCCGAGGGCCCGACCGCGGAACCCGACGAGCGGCGGGCCGCCGCGCTGGCGCTGCTGGAACGGCTCAGCGAGCGGGAACGCGAGGTGGCCCTCGCCGTCGGCCGGGGGCTGTCCAACGCGCAGATCGCCGCCGAGGCCTACATGAGCGTGGCGACGGTGAAGGCGCACGTGTCCCGGCTGCTCACCAAGCTCGCGGCGGCCAACCGCGTGCAGGTGGCGCTGGTGGTGCACGACGCCGGACTGGTGTGAGGCTCCGCGGCTTCGATCCCCGGTCGACGGGTAGCGGCCGAGGACGACGACCCCAGGAGGACCCCGTGGCAGATCCGCGTCCCGACACCGACGAGAAGGACGAGCCGGGCGGCTCGCCGTCGCACGGCCAGGGCAACCTGATCCGCAAGCCGCTCTCCCCCGGCGAGGACGCCGGCGCGGCCACCCCCGTACCCGGCGCCTACGAGGCCGACGAGGACGAGCGCGAGCGCGGCAGGGCGGTCAAGCCCGGCAACTGACCCGGCGCCGGGGTCGCCCCGCCGTCGCCGGCACGTGCGGGGCGTTCCCGGGACCGTACGGTTGACTGCCCGACGTGGCGGGGCTGCAGCGGTTCTTGGAGCGCGTCACCGCCCCGGTTCCCGACCTCTCCCCCGAGCTGCTCGTCGGCACCGCGGCGGTCGCCGCCCTGCTGGTCCTCTGGCCTCCCGCGTGGCGGCGGGCCCGCCACGCGGTGACGATCGCGCACGAGGGCGCGCACGGTCTGGTCGCGCTCGCGGTCGGGCGCCGGCTGTCGGGCATCCGGCTGCACTCGGACACCTCCGGGCTCACCCTGTCCTCGGGGCGGCCGACCGGGCTCGGCATGGTGCTCACCTGCGCCGCGGGCTACACGGGTCCGGCGCTGTTCGGCCTCGGTGCCGCCGCACTGCTCGCCGCCGGCCATGCGATCGGGCTGCTCTGGGCCCTGCTGGGTCTCCTGGCGCTGCTGCTGGTGCAGATCCGCAACTGGTACGGCCTGTGGTCGGTGCTGCTCACCGGCGGACCCGTGCTCGCCGCGACGTGGTGGCTGCCGCCCGGCGGGCAGGCCGCGTTCGCGGCGGTCGCCACCTGGTTCCTGCTGCTCGCGGCGCCCCGCACCGTGCTGGAGCTGCAGGCGGCCCGCCGTCGTCGCGGGGCCCGCGACTCCGACGCCGATCAGCTGGCCCGCCTGACGCGGCTCCCGGCGGTGCTGTGGGTGGGGTTCTTCCTCGTCGTGGACGTCGGGGCCCTGGTGCTGGGCGGCCGCTGGCTGCTGGCCTGACCCCGCTCCTCGGGCTCAGATCCGCTCCCGCCGACGGGGTTCGCAGCCGGACGGCTGCCGGACCGGCTTCGCCAGTGGCGCCGCCGGGACGTCGAGCTCGAGGTCGGTCTGGTCGACGGTCACCCGGCGACCGTGGTGGAGGATCTCGAGCGGCTCGCCGTCGGCCAGCCGGTAGATCGCCGACGACGGCGTCACCGACACGACCAGCTTGCGGCCCCGGTAGACCACCCGGAAGCGCAGGCGGTCGATCCGGGGTGGCAGACGCGGGGCGAACATCAGTTCCCCGTCGTGGTCGCGCAGCCCGCCGAATCCCGCGACGGCGACCGTCCAGCTGCCGGCCAGTGCGGCGATGTGCAGCCCGTGGCCCGAGTTCTGGTGCAGGTTCTGCAGGTCGGTGAGCGCGGTCTCCGCCCAGTAGTCGTAGGCGAGGTCCAGGTGCCCCGTCTCCGCCGCGACGACGCCCTGCTCGCTGGCCGACAGCGACGAGTCCCGGGTGGTGCGCGCCTCGTAGTAGGCGAAGTTGGCGATCTTCTCCTCGAGGGTGAACGCGTCCCCGCGCAGGTGCAGGGCCAGGACGAGGTCTGCCTGCTTGACGACCTGCTTCCGGTAGATGTCGTAGTACGGGTAGTGCAGCAGCAGCGGGTAGTGGTCGGCCGGGGTGCCCGCGAAGTCCCACTCCTCGTGGTGGGTGAAGCCGTCGGACTGCATGTGCACGCCGCGCTGGGTGTCGTAGGGCACCGCCATGAGCGCGGCCGCCCGCAGCCAGATCTCCACCTCGTCGTCGTCCACCCCGAGCCGGGCGGCGACGTCGGGGTGCCGGCCCACGGCCCGGGCCGCCTCGCGCAGGTTCCGCTGGGCCATGAGGTTGGTGTAGACGTTGTTGTCGACCACCGCGGTGTACTCGTCCGGACCCGTCACGCCGTCGATGCGGAAGCCGTGCTCGGGGTCGAAGTGACCCAGCGCCGCCCACAGCCGCCCGGTTTCGATGAGCAGCTCGGCGCCGATGTCCCGGTCGAAGTCCTCGTCCAGGGTGGCGTTGTAGTACCGGATGACGGCGTCGGCGATGTCGGCGTTGATGTGGAAGGCCGCCGTCCCGGCCGGCCAGTACCCGGAGGTCTCCTCGCCGCGGATGGTCCGCCAGGGGAACGCCGCGCCCCGCAGGCCGAGCACGCGCGCCCGCTCGCGGGCCAGCTCCAGGGTCGAGTGACGCCAGCGGAGGGCGTCGCGGGCGGCCCGCGGCACGGTGTAGGTGAGCACCGGGAGCAGGTAGGTCTCGGTGTCCCAGAAGCTGTGCCCGTCGTACCCGGGCCCGGTCAGCCCCTTGGCCCCGATCGCCTGCCGCTCGGCGCGCAGACCGGCCTGCAGGACGTGGAACATGCCCACCCGGACCGCCTGCTGCAGCTGGTCGTCGCCCTCGATCTCGACGTCCGCGTCGTCCCAGTGCCGGTCGAGCAGGTCGCGTTGCTCGCGCATCAGCCGCTCGAAACCGGCCAGCTTGGCGGTGGCGAGCGCGGCGTCGACCTGGTCGCGCAGGGCGGCACCCGAGCGGCGCGACGACCAGCCGTAGGACAGGAACTTCACCAGCTTCAGGGAACCGCCCGGCGGGATGCGCGCGGCCAGCGTGTACCGGGCGAGGTCACCGTTGGCCTCGATGTCCTCGGTGCTGGTGTCCGGGATCTCGACGAGGTGGTCCATGCCGGCGGCCATCCGGAGCCGGCTGCGGGCGGTGTGGTGGACCAGGACGGCGTGCCGACCGCGGCCGACGGAGAACTCGGCCTGCAGCGGCCGGTCGAGGGCCGCGGCCGCGCGGGGGTCTCCGGTGTCGAAACGGTTGACCTCGTTGGCCAGCAGATCGGACTGGAGGGCGACGTACAGGTCGCCCTCGTCGTCGATGACCTCGACCTGGTACTCGATGGCCGCGATGGACCGCCGGGTCAGGGACACCAGCCTGGTGCTGGTCACCCGGACGCAGCGCCCGCCCGGCGAGCGCCACTCGGTGACCCGCCGGAGCACCCCTGCCCGCAGGTCGAGGGTGCGCCGGTGCGAGAGGATCTCGCCGTAGTTGAGGTCCATCGGCGAGTCGTTGACCAGCAGCCGGATGAGCTTGCCGTCGGTCACGTTGACGACCGTCTGGCCCTGCTCCGGATAGCCGTAGCCGGCCTCCGCGTAGGGCAGCGGACGCTCCTCGAAGAACCCGTTGAGGTAGGTGCCCGGGAAGACGACGGGCTCCCCCTCGTCGAAGGAACCGCGCATGCCGATGTGCCCGTTCGCCAGCGCGAAGAGGGACTCGTGCACGCCGAGGGAGGAATGGTCCAGCCCGATCTCGGTCAGCGACCACGGCTCGACGGGGAAAGCCGGACGTCCCTCGGTCACGTCGCGTCCTCCAGCAGCAGCTCCAGGTCGTCCACCACGATGTCGGCGCCGGCCTCTGCCAGCGCGTCGGACTGCCCCACCCGGTCGACGCCGACCACGTAGCCGAAGCCGCCCGCGCGCCCGGCGGCCACGCCGGACAGCGCGTCCTCGAAGACGACGGCCTCGGCGGGCTCGACCCCGAGCAGCCGGGCCCCCGCGAGGAAGGTGTCGGGTTCGGGCTTGCCGCGCAGCCCCTCGCGCGAGGCCACGACGCCGTCCACCCGCGCATCGATGAGGTCGGCGAACCCGCCGACGGCGATCACCTGCTCACCGTTGGCCGACGCCGTCACCACCGCGGCCGGCAGACCGGCCTCCTTCACCGCGCGGAGGTAGCGGACCGAGCCGGCATAGACCTCCACGCCGTGCTCCTCGAGCTCGCGCAGCACCAGCTCGTTCTTGCGGCTCGCGATCGCCTGGACGGTCGCCGCGTCGGGCGGGTCCTCGGGGCCACCCTCGGGGAGGGTGATGTCGCGACTGGCCAGGAAGCCGCGCACGCCGTCGGCCCGGTGCTTGCCGTCGACGAAGCTGTTGTAGTCGGACTGGCTGAACTCCGGCTGTCCGGGGTCGAAGCGATCCAGGAACTCGTCGAAGGTGCGTTTCCACGCGGCCATGTGCACGGTGGCGGTGCGGGTCAGCACACCGTCGAGGTCGAAGAGGCAGGCGCGGATGGACTCGGGCAGCCCCAGGCCGGATACAGGCACGGCGACGACGCTACCGGCGCGGCCGTTGCAGCACCGTTCCGACGCCGGGTCGCTCGTGTACCGGGTCGCTCGCATGCCGACGCGCGCGGCGCACCGCTCCTGCCTAGTGTCGCGACGAGGACGCCTGCCCTGCGCGGACGGCGTCCGTTCCCGCCCCTGCGTCGAGAGGACCGACATGGCCGACCGGCCGCTGCCGCCCAACCCGTACGACTTCCTGCCGCGGGTGCCGTCGTTCACCGTCACCAGCGGGGACGTCACCGACGGCGCCTCCCTGTCCATGCCGCAGGTCAGCGGCGTGATGGGTGCCGGCGGAGAGGACCGCTCGCCGCAGCTGTCGTGGTCCGGTTTCCCGGAGGGCACCCGCAGCTTCGCGGTGACCGTCTTCGACCCCGACGCGCCGACCGCCAGCGGCTTCTGGCACTGGGCCGTGGCCAACATCCCCGCCACGGTCACCGAGCTGCCCGCCGATGCGGGCAGCAAGGACTCCCCCGACCTGCCCGCGGGCGCGGTCCAGCTCCGCAACGACGGCGGTTTCGCCGGGTACGTGGGTGCCGCTCCGCCGTCCGGCCACGGCCCGCACCGCTACTTCGTCGTCGTCCACGCCGTCGACACGGAGACGCTCGACGTCGACGGCGACACCCGACCCGCCGTCCTGGGCTTCAACCTGTTCTTCCACACCGTGGCCCGGGCCACCCTGGTCGCCACCTACGAGCAGCGGTAGCCGGACGACCTACTCGGGCGGTCCGGCGGCGCCGGTGGTCGCCACGCGGGCGAAGCCGATCCGCTCGTACACCCGGGAGACGTCGTCGTCGCCGGCCGCCAGGAACACCAGGTCCGCGGTCTCCCGGGCGTGCGCGACGAGCGCGGAGGCGATCCCGGCGCCGAGCCCCCGGCCGCGCAGGCGCGGCGTGGTGGCCAGGCCGACGATCTCGCTGACCACCGCGCCGTCGATGTCGACGGGCTGGTGCAGCCCGACGGCGACGGGGACGCCACGCTCGATCGCCACCATCATCACGGTCCGGCCGGACGCGATCCGCTCGCGGAGGGCCGCCGTCCCGGGGCCGCTCTCCGGCTCCGGGGCGGGCACGGTGGCGGGTACGTCGGCCGGCCCCCCGGGGTGGGCGAAGGCGACCGCCGACACCGCCAGGTAGTGCGGCAGCTCGGGGTCCTCGGCGCCCACCAGGTACAGCCGCACCCCGGCGGGGAAGAGCAGCTCGACCGGTTCGTCCGCCACCAGCAGGGGCAGCTCCTCGACGACCAGCCCCGCGGCGCGGGCGGCGCCCGCCACCTCCGGGGTGCACTCCGGAATCCATTCCAGGGCGGCCGGCAGCCCGGCGGCCTGCTGGAGCTCGACGGCGCGGCGGACGTCGGCCACGGTCACCCGGGAGTCGCTCCCCCGTGCCGGGCGCGCGGGGTAGGGCCAGGCGGGATCGGCCACGGGGACGTCGAGGGCGCCCGCGCGCTCGATCCGCGCGTCCGGCAGCGGCGCGGCGGCGTAGTAGCGCTCGATGCACTCGAGCAGTCCCGGGCGGGCTGACACACCGGGAACCCTAGACCGCCCCTGTCCGGGGAACGGTCGCGCGGACGTCCCCGCGGGTCCCGGCCCACCCCCATGGGTGACCCGCGCGTAGGAGGCCCGGGGGCCGGACGGCACGATGGGGGCGTGACGGCAGGGACACGCGGCTCCATCTCGCCCTACGCGGTGTTCGACCGCGACTCGTGGCGGGCGCTCGCCGCCGGGTCCCGGCTACCCCTGGACGAGGCGGACCTCTCGGCGCTCGCCTCGCTCGGCGACCGGATCGACCTGGACGAGGTGGCCACGGTCTACCTGCCGCTGGCCCGGCTGCTCGGCCTGCACGTCACCGCCAGCAAGCGCCTCTGGGCAGCACAGAGCGACTTCCTGGGCGACTCGACGGCCAAGGTGCCCTTCGTCATCGCGGTCGCCGGCAGCGTCGCGGTGGGCAAGAGCACCACCTCGCGGCTGCTGCAGACGCTGCTCGCGGCCAGCCCCGGCTCGCCGAGGGTGGACCTCGTCACCACCGACGGGTTCCTCCTCCCCAACGCGGTGCTCGAGGCCCGCGGTCTGATGTCGCGCAAGGGCTTTCCGGAGAGCTACGACCGGCGGGCGCTGCTGCGCTTCCTCGCCGATGTGAAGAGCGGGCGGGAAGAGGTGTTCGCGCCGGTCTACGACCACCGCGCCTACGACATCGTCCCGGACCGGCGGCAGGCCGTGGACCGTCCGGACATCCTCGTGGTCGAGGGTCTCAACGTGCTGCAGGCGGGTCGTCGTGCCGACGGCACCGCTCCCGAGGTGTTCGCCTCGGACTTCTTCGACTTCTCCGTCTACGTCGACGCTGCCGAGGCCGACATCCAGCGGTGGTACGTCGAGCGCTTCCTCGCGTTGCGGCGTACCGCGTTCGCGGACACCTCCGCGTTCTTCCACCGGTTCGCCGACCTGACCGACGAGCAGGCCCAGGAGACGGCCCTGGGCATCTGGACCGCGGTCAACGGGCCCAACCTGCGCACCAACATCGCGCCGACCCGGTCACGCGCCCGACTGGTGCTCCAGAAGGCCGCCGACCACTCCGTCCGGCGGATCCTGCTGCGCAAGCTCTGACCCATCCGGTCCGCCGACGGGCACTGGCAACTCTGCACCACTCCTCGGAGTGATCTGGTGACCTGCATCACTATCCGAGTGGTCGATCGGCGCGCACACTAGGCAGCGTTCGGTAATCGGACGCTCACCATCAGCTACAGCCGGCTCCTGCCGACCCAGACGGACGGATCCATCCCATGTGCGCTCACGCAACCCCGTGCCCCGACGTCTCCAGCGAGGCGCGTGACCTCGCCGCCGTCGTCAGCAGCCACCCCGAACAGGGCTGGAGCCTGCTGTGCAACGGCGTCGTCCTCTTCGACGACGACGGCGAGCTGCTGCCCGACGGCCGCGCCTTCGCCGACCCGCACACCTGGCTGACCCCCGAACCCCTCAGCGCCTGAGCGACCCGCCCGCGCCCCGGCACCGACGGCCGGGAGTCAGGCCTGGGCGCCGACCACGTCGGCCGTCGTCCCCAGGTCGTCCGGTGCTCCGGTCGACCGGTCCGGGGTCGACCCGTTCTCCTGCGGCGCGTGCTCTCCGAAGTCGTGCTCGGCGAACGCCTCGATCGGCGGGCAGGCGCAGACCAGGTTGCGGTCCCCGTAGGCCTGGTCGATGCGCCGGACCGGGCTGAGGTAGCCCCGCCCCTGCAAGCCACGCACCGGGTAGACCGCCGTCGTGCGCGGGTAGGGCCGCTCCCACTCCCCCGCCAGCATCGCCAGGGTGTGCGGAGCGTTGCGCAGCGGGTTGTCGGTGGCGTCGTACTCGCCGGTGGCGACCTTCTCGATCTCGCCGCGGATGGTCACCATCGCCTCCACGAAGCGGTCCAGCTCCGCCTTGTCCTCGCTCTCGGTCGGCTCGACCATGAGCGTGCCGGCGACCGGGAAGCTCATCGTCGGCGCGTGGAAGCCGAAGTCGATGAGCCGCTTGGCGATGTCGTCGTTGGTGATCCCGGTCGCCTTGGTCAGCGGGCGGATGTCGAGGATGCACTCGTGGGCGACCATGCCGCCCGCGCCGGTGTAGAGCACCGGGAAGTGCTCGCGCAACCGCGTGGCCAGGTAGTTGGCGCCCAGGATGGCGTGCTCGGTGGCCTTGGTGAGGCCGTCCGGGCCCATGAGCCGGACGTAGGCCCAGGAGATCGGGAGGATGCCCGCCGACCCGTACGGGGCGCCGGACACCGCCGGACCCGCCGTGCCGGTGTCGACCAGCGGGTGACCCGGCAGGAAGGGCACCAGGTGCTCGGCGACGCCGATCGGGCCGACGCCGGGACCGCCGCCGCCGTGCGGGATGCAGAAGGTCTTGTGCAGGTTCAGGTGGCTGACGTCGGACCCGAACCGGCCCGGACGGGCGAGGCCGACCAGCGCGTTGAGGTTGGCCCCGTCCACGTAGACCTGTCCCCCGGCGTCGTGCACCGCGGCGCAGATCTCCCGCACCTCGGTCTCGTACACGCCGTGCGTCGAGGGGTAGGTCAGCATGATCGCCGCCAGCCGGTCGGCGTGCTGGTCCACCTTGGCCCGCAGGTCGCCGAGGTCGACGTTGCCGGCCTCGTCGCAGGCGACGACGACGACCCGCATGCCCGCCATGACCGCGCTGGCGGCGTTCGTGCCGTGGGCGGAGCTGGGGATCAGGCAGACGTCACGCTGGTCCTCGCCGCGGGAGCGGTGGTAGCCACGGATGGCGAGCAGGCCGGCGAACTCGCCCTGCGACCCGGCGTTGGGCTGCACGCTCACGGCGGCGTAGCCGGTCACCTCGGCCAGCCAGCCGCACAGCTCGTCGATCAGCCGGGTGTAGCCCTGGGCCTGCCCGGCCGGGGCGAACGGGTGCAGGCCGGCGAACTCCGGCCAGGTGATGGCGGCCATCTCGGTGGCGGCGTTGAGCTTCATCGTGCACGAGCCGAGCGGGATCATCGTGCGGTCCAGCGCCAGGTCCTTGTCGCTGAGCATGCGCAGGTAGCGCAGCATCGCGGTCTCGGAACGGTGCGCGGAGAAGACGGGGTGGGTCAGGTAGGCGGTCTGCCGGCGCAGGTCGGCGGGGAGCGCGTCGCTGCCCTCGTCGTCGAGCGCCGCGTCGTCGAAGGCGACGCCGAACGACTCGGCGACGGCCCGCAAGGTGTCCGGCGTCGTCGTCTCGTCGCAGGCTGCCGACACGGTGTCGGCGTCGACCAGCCGCAGGTTGATCCGCCGCTCGGCCGCCGCGCCCACCACGTCGGCGGCGCGACCGGGCACCGCGACGGTCAGGGTGTCGAAGAAGTGCTCGGAGGCCAGGGTGAGCCCACCCGCCCGGAGGGCGGCGGCCAGCGCGAGCGCGCTCCGGTGCACGCGGGCCGCGATCGCCGCCAGCCCCTCGGGGCCGTGGTAGACGGCGTAGGCGCCGGCCATGACCGCCAGCAGCACCTGGGCGGTGCAGATGTTGCTGGTCGCCTTCTCGCGGCGGATGTGCTGCTCGCGGGTCTGCAGCGCCAGCCGGTAGGCGACGTCGCCGTCGGCGTCGACCGAGACACCGACCAGCCGGCCGGGCAGCTGCCGGGCCAGGCCCTCGCGGACGGACAGGTAGCCGGCATGCGGGCCGCCGTAGCCCATCGGGACACCGAAGCGCTGGGTGGTGCCGCAGGCGACGTCGGCGCCCCACTCCCCCGGCGCCTCCAGCAGGGTGAGGGCCAGCAGGTCGGCGGCGACGACGACCGAGGCACCGGCCTCGTGCGCGGCCGCGGCGAGGGCGCGGTGGTCGCGGACGGCGCCGCTGGCGCCCGGGTACGAGAGCAGCACGCCGAAGGCGCCGGCGTCGGGCAGATCGGTGGGCCAGCCCTGCGACAGGTCGGCCACGTGCAGCGCGATGCCCAGCGGCTCGGCGCGGGTCTCGAGGACGGCCAGCGTCTGCGGCAGCGTGTCGGCGTCGACGACGAACACGGCGTCCGTCCTCGTCCGGCCCGCCCGGCGGACCAGGGTCATCGCCTCGGCCGCGGCGGTGGCCTCGTCGAGCATGGAGGCCCCGGCGACGTCGAGGCCGGTGAGGTCGGCGACCATCGTCTGGAAGTTGATCAGCGCCTCGAGCCGGCCCTGGCTGATCTCGGGCTGGTACGGCGTGTACGCGGTGTACCAGGCCGGGTTCTCCAGCACGGTGCGCTGGATGACGGCCGGCGTGACGGTGCCGTAGTAGCCCAGGCCGATCATCGAGGTGAAGACGTCGTTCTGGGCGGCGCGCTCGCGCAGCTCGGCCAGGACGGCGGCCTCGTCCGCGGCAGCAGGCACGGCCAGCGGCGTCCGGTCGCGGACCTGCTCGGGCACGCAGGCGTCGGCCAGTGCCTCCAGCGTCGGATAGCCGACGGTGGCCAGCATCGCGGCCGTGTCCCCGGCCCGAGGCCCGATGTGGCGGGCGGCGAAGGAGCCGGCAGGGTTCAGCGAAGTGAGCGAGGGAAGCGGCCCGGCGAACGGCGGGAGGGACTCCCCTACCGGTGCGGCCACGGACTGAGCACGGTCTGCCACTGGCAGAACGCTACAACATTGTCGTCCTGCCGGACGACAACGCGATCAGGTGCCGTCCCCCACAGGGTGGAGCCCCGTCGTCGCGCCTGCGCGGACCCCTCCGGGGCCCACTCGGCGCGACCGCGCGGAGGCTAGACGGCGGCGCGGCGACGGCGGCGCAGCGACAGCTCGTCGTCGGCAGCGGCCATGGGCGCGCCGTCGAGGCGCTCGGCCGGCAGCTCGGCGAGCTCACCGGAGAGCTCGCGCAGCGCACCGGAGACGGCGATGCCGAAGACGCCCTGCCCGCCGGCGAGCAGGTCGACGACCTCCTCCGCGGAGGTGCACTCGTAGACCGTGGCACCGTCGGAGAACAGCGTGACGTTGGCGAGGTCCCTGATGCCGCGGTTGCGCAGGTGGTCGACGGCCTTGCGGATGTTCTGCAGCGAGACGCCGGTGTCCAGCAGTCGCTTGACGACCTTGAGGACCAGGATGTCGCGGAAGGAGTACAGCCGCTGCGTACCCGAGCCGGTGGCGCTGCGGACCGAGGGCGCGACCAGGCCGGTACGGGCCCAGTAGTCGAGCTGCCGGTAGGTGATGCCGGCTGCCGCACAGGCCGTGGGACCGCGGTAGCCGACGAGGTCGGTGTCCACCTCGTCGTAGGCAGGGGCGCCGACCGCGGCGTCGCTGAACAGCTGACCCTGGGAGCTCAGGTCCTCGTCGCTCACGTCAGCGTCCTCCTCTGTCCCGGACCGCTCGCGCGGTCCGGTCGACGGCTTTCTCCCTGTGCTCCGCCCGCGACGGGCCTCGCATGTCGGCGGGACTCGCGCCCGCTGACCTCAGGTGTCACACCGTTGTTGTTCGCCGACCGTAAGCCGGGCCCGGTGGTCGGTCAACTGAGCAGGGCGGCGTGTCGCCCCGCTCATCATTTCGAGTGGAGTGCCGCCCGGCCCTGCCGAAAGTCTCCTCTGGCCGGGTTCAGGCGGGTCCGCCGGAGCCGCCGCCCGAACCCGAACCGGCGCCGAAGTCCTCCGGGGAGATCTGGTCGAGGAACTCGCGGAACTTCTCGACCTCGTCCTCCTGCTCGTCGGGGATCTCGATGCCCACCTCGTCGAGCAGGTCGTCCGCGCCGAAGATCGGTGCCCCGGTGCGCACGGCCAGCGCCACCGCGTCCGACGGGCGGGCGCTGACCACCCGCTCCTCCCCCAGGACGAGCTCGGCGATGTAGATGCCGTCGCGCATCTCGGTGATGTTGACCGCCTCGAGCTCGGCTCCCAGCGCGGTGATCACCTCGCGGAGGAGGTCGTGGGTCATGGGGCGGGCGGGCCGCACACCCTGCTGCTCGAAGGCGATCGCCGCGGCCTCGACCGCGCCGATCCAGATCGGCAGGTAGCGCTCCCCCTGCGTCTCCTTGAGCAGGAGGATCGGCTGGTTGCCCGGCAGCTCGACGCGGACACCGACGACTCGAAGCTCCTGCACGGTACGGCTCCCTCGGCTGCGGCCCCGGCGACCGTCCCGGGAGGCGGTCGGGCGGGGCGATGTCTGGTCGGATGCGGGCGGCGGGCGCCGGGACGGCGACAGGTTCACCGTACGCCCGGAGTCAGGGGCGCAGCAGGTCCCGGAGCCGAGCCTCGAGCAGTGCGGTGTGCAGCTGGGCGGACAGGCCGGCCAGCTCCCGCAGCTTCTCGGTCGCGCGGGTCCGCGCCTCCTCCGAGCGTGCCCGCAGGACCGGCGCCACGAGCTGCTCGACCAGCCCGGCCTCCCGCTCCACGCCGCTGCGGTAGACCCGCAGGTGCCGCGGCTCGATCCCGTGGCGGGCCAGTCCGGCCGCCGCGCGGGCGACGGCGAGGTCGGCTACCGGGTGCCGGCCCTCGGCGTCGGTGGCCAGGAGACCGAACTGCACGCAGTCGGCGAGCTGCTCGGGTTCCAGTCCCGCGGCCCGCGCGAACTGCTCGGGGGTCAGCGGGGTCTCGGTCCCGCCCTCCGGTGCGGGCGGGGGCACGGCAGCCGGGCCGCCGGTCCCCGGGACCGGCTCGCCCCGGTCGAGCGCCTCGAGGTGCTCCTTGATGACCTTCAGCGGGAGGTAGTGGTCGCGCTGGGCCGCGAGCACGTACCGCAGCCGGCTCACGTCGGCCCGGGAGAACTTGCGGTAGCCCGAGGGGGTGCGCTGCGGGTGGACGAGGTCCTCGGACTCGAGATAGCGGATCTTGCTGATGGTCACGTCGGGGAAGTCGTCGCGCAGCACAGCCAGCACCTCGCCGATGGTCAGCCGAGGCGTGTGCTGGTCGACGGCGTCCCCGAGCGCGCTCTCGCGCTCGGGCACCGCGGTCATGCCTCCTTCACGCCGGCGCGTGCACGGCACGCGCCACCATCAGCGAGCGGCCGGCTCGCCGGTGCGCGGACCGGTCAGGTAGACGAGGCGGAACTTCCCGATCTGCACCTCGTCGCCTCCGGCGAGGGAGGCGACGTCGACCGGCTCGCGGTTGACGTAGGTGCCGTTGAGGCTGCCGACGTCGTGCACCGAGAAGCCGCCACCCTCGCGGTGGAACTCCACGTGCCGGCGGCTGACGGTCACGTCGTCGAGGAAGATGTCGCTGTCGGGGTGGCGTCCGGCGGTGGTGACGTCCTGGTCGAGCAGGAACCGGCTGCCGGCGTTCGGGCCACGCTTGACCACCAGCAGCGCCGACCCGGCCGGCAGGGACTCGACGGCCCCGGCGTGCGCGTCGGCCGCGGCCTCGGCGACCTCCGGCTGGTCCCCGGAGTCCTCGCCCCCCACCTTGGGGATCACGCTGGTCGACTCACCGACCCGCTCCGGGGAGAGCGCCGAGCCGCACTGCGCGCAGAAGCGACTGCCCTCGGGGTTCTCGTGTCCACATCGAGTGCAGTGCACGTTGCGTCTCCTCCGGTGCGAGGGGCGTCGCCGCGAGCCTTGACGGGCCGCGGGCGGCCGGCTGACGACGGACCGGACGGCCCGTCGAGTGTCGGCCACCGCGGGTGCGGCGGGCCGTGGTCATGGAACCAGCGGTGGACCCGAGGGTCAACCACGCGTGCAGGGTCAGGGACGAGAGTTCCGCGATGGGCAGAAGCGGACCCCGTGTCCTGTCGTGATCATAGTGAGCGGCGTCGTCGACAGCCTGTCAGGCAGGGCCGTCACGAACCCGCCACGAGCGCCTGGTAGGCGTCGGCGTCGAGCAGCTGGCCGATCGGGTCGCCGCCCTCGGCCGGCACGCTGATGTCGACCAGCCAGCCGGAACCGTAGGGATCGGCGTTGACCGTCTCCGGTGCGTCCGTCAGCGCCTCGTTCACGGCGGCCACGACCCCCGCCACCGGTGCGTAGACGTCGGACACCGACTTGGTGGACTCGACCTCGCCGATCGGCGTCCCGGGCGTCACCTCGTCGCCCACGGCGGGCAATTGCACGAAGACGATGTCCCCGAGCGCGTCCTGCGCGTGGTCGGTGATGCCGACGCGGACGACCGTCGACGTGCCGTCGGTGCCCTGCACCAGCGCCCATTCGTGCTGGTCGGTGTAGCGGCGGTCATCAGGCGTGCTCATACGGAGAGTCTCCATGGTGGTGACGGCCTCCCTGCAGGGGCCCGCCGCGAGCGTGCGAGTGGCGGGGGGGGCAGGGAGGTCCTTCATCAGTCGTCGACGTCCGGCGCAGCGTATTGAGCCTCGGGCAGGGGCCGCAACGCGTCGACGACGAGATCGGGCACCTGCTCGACGACCACCGAGCCGCCCCGGCCGGCGACGTGCTGCACCACTCCCCCGGGGATGTTGAGGGCCGTCTCGATGTTCTGCGGCGAGCCGAGCACCAGGAACTCGTAGGGGGCCGTGATCGGCCGGCCGTCCACGAGCAGTTCGCCCTGCGTGCCCGTGACCGCCGTCGTGAGGCCGACGCGGACACCGTCGATCTGCATCGTCTCGGCGCCGGCGCCGCGCAGCTCCTGGATCACGTCGAGCAGGTCGGCGACCCGCAGCTCCCCGTCGGGATCCCGCACGGTCATGCGCAGACCCGGACCCTGGGCGGCGTCGGTCCCGTTGAGGACGCCGAGCGACGCCGCCCGGTCCCTGGCCTCCTGGAGCGCCGAGGCCGACCGGCTGTCGGAGCTGGTGAGCTCGCGCAGGGCGGCGCGCTGGTCGGCGATCTGCTGGCGGAGCCGGGCGCCCTGGGAGCTGACCTCGTCGAGAATGCGCACGAGGTCCTCCTCGCGCGCCCCGGCCAGCAGCTGGTCGTCGTCGGCGTTGCGCACCTGGACGGTGAAGGCGAAGCCGAGCAGCAGGGTGAGCACGCCGATCAGGGCGGCCGCGAGCGGGTCGCGGCGCCGCGGTCCAGGCGCAGCGGCCCCGACCTCGGGCGCGGCGGCCCCAACCTCGGGCGCGGCGGCCGGGTCGCCCTCGTCCGACGGCCGGGTGTCCTCCGACGGCCGGGTGCCCTCCGGCGGCCCGGTGTCCTCCGGCGGCATGGTCATGCGCGGAAGACGTGCCGGCGGATGGCCGCGGCGTTGCCGAAGATGCGGATGCCGAGGACGACGACGACGGCGGTGGACAGCTGCGCCCCCACGCCGAGCTGGTCACCGAGGAAGACGATGAGGGCCGCGACGACGACGTTCGAGACGAACGAGATGACGAAGACCTTGGCGTCGAAGATGCCGTCGAGCCGGGCGCGCAGACCGCCGAAGACCGCGTCGAGGGCGGCGACCACCGCGATCGGCAGGTACGGCTGGAGGCCCAGCGGCACGGTGGGATCGAACAGCAGACCGAGCAGGACTCCGGCTACCAGGCCGAGGATGGGGATCACGGGTCAGTCTCCGGGAGCGGGGTCGGACGGCAGGACGGGGTCCTCGTCGGTGACCGGCTGGGCCGAGCGCAGCTCAGGGGTGGTCGCGGCGGGAAGGGTCAGCTCGTCCTTCCGCGAGAAGTCGAACCGGAGCCCGAAGGACTCCGAGACGAGGGCGAGGGCACGCACCTCGGGGCTGGCCAGGAAGGCGCCGGACAGGGTGTCGGGGGCACCGATCGCGCGCACCTCGTAGGGGTTCGTGACCGGGCGGAAGTCGACCAGGACGGCCTCGCCGGCGAACCGGATGGCGCTGGTCGGGCCCAGCCGCTGGCCGTTGATGCTGATCGCCTCCGCGCCGGCGGCCCAGAGCGCGTTCACCACCTGCTGCAGGTCGCCGTCCCGCACGCGGCCGCGGGGGTCGGCCTCGGTGCCGCCGCCGACGGGGTCGTCGTCGGCGTTCGGCGCGGCGTTGGCGAGCGTGACGAGCAGACCCGGGCCGGTGACCGGCACCGCGGCCGCGGCCTCCTCGGCACGGGCGAGCGCATCCAGCGCCCGCTGGCCGGTGGTGGAGGAGGCCAGCAGCTCGTCGCGGGCGACGGTGACCTCGGCGCCCAGCTCCTCGAGCTCGGCGGCGAGCTCGTCGCTGACCTCGGACTCGGCCCGGATGTCGGCGACCAGGGCCTCGCGGATCTCCTGCCGCCCTTGCACGCGCGCGGCGGCCAGGTCGTAGGTCACGGCAGCGAGGAGACCGGCGACCACCATCGTGAGCGCGACCAGCACCCGCCCCTTCCACCGTCGCCGGGGAGCGCTGTCGGTCGCGGCCGCCCGGGCCTGCGCGGCCTGGACGTAGGCGGGATCGAGGGTCTCGGCGAGCACGTCGTCGAGCAGCGAGGCACCCAGCGACCGTGGGCCCCCGCCCGGGGGCTGTTCGCTCACCGCACCGGGCCGACCGTGGAGGCGGCCCGCTCTGCCCGCACGATGCCCAGCACCTGGACGACGTAGAGGATGCCGGCCAGCAGGTAGAGAGCGGTGCCCCAGATGGTGAACGCCCAGGCGAAGGGTTCGATCGCCGTGGCCAGCCAGCCGCTTCCGTCGGCCAGCAGCAGTCCGGGGAAGGCGTAGAGCAGCAGGAACGTGGCGGCCTTGCCGAGGTAGTGCACCTGCAGCGGCGGGTAGCCGTGGTGGCGCAGGACCAGGAGCATGACGCCGAGGACGAGCTCGCGCCCGACCAGCAGCGCGACCAGCCAGACGGGCGCGATGTCGCGCAGCGCGAGGGCCACCAGCGTGCAGACGATGTAGAGCCGGTCGGCCGCCGGGTCGAGCAGGGCCCCCAGCCGGCTGCTCTGGTCCAGCCAGCGGGCGAGCTTGCCGTCGGCCCAGTCGGTGATGCCCGAGATCATCAGGACGATCACCGCCCAGCCGTCGGCCTCCGGGCCCAGCAGCAGCCAGAGGAACAGCGGCACGCCCAGCAGGCGGAGCACCGACAGCGCGTTGGGGACCGTCCAGATCCGGTCGGGCAGGTCGTCGCGCCCGACGAAGTCGGGCCTGCCCGACGCCGTCGCCTCGGCCGACGGCCCGTTCGACGACGTCACGATCCCTCCAGCCCGCTGATCACCTGGGCCGAGGCTAGTCGAAGGACCCCGTCCTCCTCACCGCTCGAAGGCTCGCGGCGAGCCTCAGGCGGGGACCGAGACGCTGGCGGGCGCCGGCTCGTGGCCCAGCGGGCGGCGATCGAAGGAACCCGTGCCGTGGGTGATCGAGCGCAGCGCGCCCGGATAGGTGAGCAGCTCCGCCTCGGGCACCTCGGCGCGGACCGTCGTCCGGTCGCGACCGGTGTCGGCCTCGGTGCCGGTCACCCGGGCCCGTCGGGAGGACAGGTCGCTCATCACCGGTCCCACGTACTCGGCCGGCACCTGCACGGCGACCTCGCACCACGGCTCCAGGACGCGGGTGCCCGCCGCGGCGGCGAGCTCGCGCAGGGCCAGGGCCCCGGCCGCCTGGAAGGCGGCGTCGGAGGAGTCCACGGAGTGCGCCTTGCCGTCGACGAGGGTGACGTGGACGTCGACCACGGACCGGTCCCCGCTGATGCCCCGCTGGGCCTGCGCCCTGATGCCCTTCTCCACGCTGCCGTGGAACTGGCTCGGCACCGTGCCGCCCACGATGCGCTGCTCGAAGACGATGCCGCTCCCGGGCGGGCCCGGCTCCCCCTCCACCACGACGACGGCGTACTGCCCGTGTCCGCCGGACTGCTTGACGTGGCGGGCGGTGACCTGAGCGGGGCCGGCCAGCGTCTCCACGAGCGGCACCCGTACCGGGACAGGGACGACGGTGACGCCGTGCCGGGTGCGCAGTCGCTCCAGCAGCACCTCCGCATGCGCGTCCCCGACGCACCAGAGCAGCAGCTGCCCGGTCTCCCCACGGCGTTCCAGCCGCACGGTGGGGTCCTCGGCGACCAGCCGGGACAGCGCCGTGGCCAGGCGGTCGTCGTCCGACCGGGACGCCGCTTCCACGGCCACCGGGAGCTGCGGCGTGGGCAGCTCCCACGGCGGCACCAGCCGGGGGTCGTCGGGCGAGGAGAGCGTGTCGCCCGACTCGGCGCTGGTCAGCCGGGCGATGGCGCAGATGTCGCCGGCCGGGCACGCCGCCACCGGCCGCAGGGTCGGCCCGAGCGGGGCGCTGACCGCGCCGATCCGCTCGTCGACGTCGTGGTCGGGGTGGCCGCGGTCGGCCAGCCCGTGCCCGGAGACGTGGACGGCGACGTCGGGCTGCAGCGTGCCGGAGAAGACGCGGACCAGGGACACCCGCCCGACGTAGGGGTCGGTCGTCGTCTTGACCACCTCCGCCACGAGCGGCCCGTCCGGGTCGCAGGCCAGCGGCGGTGCCGGCGAGCCGTCCGGCCGGGTCACGGGCGGGCAGCCGTGCTCCCGCGGGCTGGGGAAGCCGGCGACGATCAGTTCCAGCAGGTCGGCGATGCCGACCCCGGTCAGCGGCGCGGCCAGGAGCACCGGGTGGAAGTGCGCGCGGGCGACGGCGGTCTCGAGGTCGGCGATCAGGTCGGCCTGGACCAGCAGGTCACCGGCGAGGTAGCGCTCCATCAGCGCCTCGTCCTCGCTCTCGCCGATGATGCCCTCGATCAGCTCGGACCGGAGCCGGTCGGCCTCGTCGTCCGCCGGCCCGGGCGCGGCCGCCGGATCGAGCAGCGAGGCGAGGCCACGCACCGAGCCGTCGGGGCCGCGGTCGGCCAGGTGCACGGGGAACACCCCGTCGCCGAGCAGCATCTGGCACAACCGCACCGCCTCCCCGACGTCGGCGCGCGGCTTGTCCAGCTGCGTGATCACCACCGCCCGCGGCATCCCGACGGCCGCGCACTCCTCCCAGAGCTGGACCGTGGTGGCGTCCACCCCGTTGACGGCGGAGACGACGAACAGGGCCGCGTCGGCGGCCCGCAGCCCGGCGCGGAGTTCCCCGACGAAGTCCGGCGAACCGGGGGTGTCGAGCAGGGTGATCCGGTGGTCGGCGTGCTCGACCGTCGCCACGCCCAACGAGACCGAGCGCCGCTGACGGATCTCGACGTCCTCGGTGTCCAGGCAGGTGGTGCCGTCCTCGACCCGACCGGGACGGGGCACGGCCCCGGTGGCGACGAGCAGCGCTTCGGCGAGAGTGGTCTTGCCCGCCCCCGAGTGGCCGACCAGGGCGACGTTGCGCACCCGCTCCGCCGGTCGCGGGGCCGGTGCGGGAGACGCTTCTTTCGCCATCTACCCGGCTCAGCTCTGCGAGCCCGCGGCGTGGAGCACCGTGACGGTGCCTCCAGGGAAGAACAGGCCCACATGACCGTCGGCCTCCCAGCGCACGCGGTACGGCGGTCCCCCGCCGGGTTCGTGGCACTCGACGACCTCGCCGATGCGGTCGGGCTCCCCCTGGTGGGTGGAGCGGACGACGATGCGGTCCCCCACGTGCGCTTCCATGGCGACCTCCTGCGGGGCGGAACTGTGGTCTGAGTCACAGCCTGCCGCGCCGCACCGGCTCGATCAAGGGCCCTCGGCCCGGATCGGGCGCACGGCCCGCCCCGCCATGGTCCGCAGCCCGCGCCGGTGCATCCACCAGCCCACGGCTGTCAGGAGGACGCCGGAGGCCAGGAAGGCGATGTCCCAGCTCAGCGGCGCGCCCAGATCGTCACGGACGTGATGGACACCGAGGATCTGGTGATCGATCAGCCCCTCGACGAGGTTGAAGACTCCCCACCCGGCGAGCACCAGCCCGGCGTGAAAGCTCCAGCTCGGGGCGACCCGGCCCTGCCGCCAGGCGAGCAGCATCGTGACCATCCCGGCCACGGCGGCGGCCCACGTCCCCAGGTGGAAGAACCCGTCCGCGACGGTATTGGCCTCGAGCCCGGCCAGCGTGCGTGGGCTGCGCCCCTCGACGGCGCTGGTCATGTGGTGCCACTGCAGGATCTGGTGCAGCACGATGCCGTCGACGAAGCCGCCGAACCCGATGCCGTAGAGCAGCCCGGCCGCCCGCGAGGGAAGCCGCTCCCCCACCGCTGTGCCTGCCGTCGTCGCCACGACCCACCGCTACCCCACCGGCAGGGCGCGCACCCGCGCGCGCATGCTGTGCCCATGAGCACCGTCGACCACGCCGCCGGCCGCGAGCAGAGCACCGGGGTGGCACACGCCGTCCTCGCATCCACCGCGGATCTGCCGGCGCCCTGGGCCGCGATCTGCGGTGTGTCGGTCGACGTGGTCCAGGGGAAGTGGAACGGCCCACGCGGTCTCGGTTCGTCCGCCCCCTGCCCTGAGTGCCGGCGCATCGCCGAGTCCTGAGCCGGTTCCCCGGCGCTCCGGCGCGGAGTCTTCCGGTCATCCGTTCGGACGCTGCTGTTGGGGATAACGGTCGTCGCCGGATCGTCGCGTCGTCGTGCGCGGGCGCGGCGTGGCTGCGCCTCGAATGGCGCGCGTGCGCACACCGCCCATGACGGAGGCCCGAACCCACGATCCGTGGGTCCGGGCCTCCGGGATGCCCTGGGACATCACGCTGTCGGGCTGACAGGATTTGAACCTGCGACCCCTTGACCCCCAGTCAAGTGCGCTACCAAGCTGCGCTACAGCCCGCGTGCCGTCCGCCTCGCCGGTTCTCCGGCAGCGCGACGACCGCCCCGGAAGGTTACCGCACCCCCGCCGACCATCCGGCGACCCCCGCTCAGTTCCGCGCGACCGCGGAGTCGAACCCGGTGACAGCTGACGACGGCGGTGCCAGCCTCTTCCGCACGGGCCGTCGCCATCCTCCTCGACCAGGGCACCGAGGTGCCGGAGGGACTGCGTCATGGGCAGGACGTACGCATCCACAGTCAGCCACCGTCGATTCAAGTGGGTCATCCTCGTCTTCTGGCTGGTGCTCGCCGCCGCCTCGGGACCGCTGGCCGGGGGGCTCACCGACGAGCAGGACAACGAGATCTCGTCGTGGCTGCCCGCGGACGCCGAGTCGACGAGGGCGCTCGAGCAGCAGGCCGCACTGGGCTCCGATCCGGACCTGATCCCGGCCGTGGTGGTCTACGAGCGGGAGGACGGCCTCACCGCCGCCGACCTCGCCGCCATCGAGGACGACCGCGCGCAGTTCGACGGGATCGACGCGCTCTCCGGCGAGGTCACCGGCCCGATCCCGTCCGAGGACGGGCAGGCCGCGCAGCTCGTGGTGCCGCTGGACATGGGTGACGGGGGCTGGGAGGCGATCGCCCCGCTGGTCGACGACATGCGGGACGTCGCCACCGACGGTCCCGCCGGCCTGGAGACCTGGATCACCGGCCCGGCCGGCAACGCCGCCGACTCCTCCGAGGCGTTCGAGGGCATCGACGGTGCGCTGCTGTTCGCCGCTCTGGGCGTGGTCATCCTCATCCTGCTGCTCACCTACCGCAGCCCGGTCCTGTGGATCCTGCCGATCTTCTCCGCGGTCGTCGCGCTGTTCTGCTCGCAGGCGCTGATCACCCTGCTCGCCCGCCACGCCGATCTCACCGTCAACGCGCAGAGCGCCAGCATCCTGACCGTCCTGGTCATCGGGGCCGGGACGGACTACGCACTGCTGCTGGTCGCCCGCTACCGCGAGGAGCTGCGACTGCACGGAGACCGGCACGAGGCGATGACCGAGGCCGTCCACCGGGCGGGTCCGGCAGTGCTGGCCAGCGGGAGCACGGTCATCCTCGGCATGCTCTGCCTCGTCTTCGCGACGATGAACTCCACCGCCGGGCTGGGCCCGGTGGCGGCGATCGGCGTCGGCGTGAGCCTCGTCGTCCTCATGACGCTGCTGCCCGCGATGCTGGTCATCTGCGGCCGCTGGGTGTTCTGGCCCGTGCGCCCGAAGTTCGGCAGCCCGGAACCCAGCGCCACCGGCTTCTGGGCTCGCGTGGGAGGCCTGATCAGGCCCCGTCCGCGCGCGGTGTGGGTGGTCACCAGCCTGCTGCTCCTGGCGGCCTGCCTGGGCATGTTCGGGCTCAACGCCAAGGGTCTCAGCCAGGCCGACGGCTTCCGCGGCACCCCGGAGTCGATCACCGGCCAGGAGGTCGCCGCCCGGCACTTCCCGGCCACCGCCGGCAACCCGGTCTACGTCCTGGCCGGTGCAGCCGACGCCGACGAGGTCGCCGACGCGGTGACCGGCACCGAGGGCATCGGCGCGGTCGAGCCACCCGAGGTCACCGGCGACGCGGCGCTGATCGAGGCGGCGCTCGCCGACCCCGCGGACAGCCAGGCCGCCTACGACACCATCGACCGGCTGCGCGCCGGCCTGGACGACGTCGGGGACGGCGAGGCCCTGGTCGGCGGCAACACCGCCGTCAACCTCGACGTCCAGACCGCCTCGCAGCGCGACAACCGCGTGATCATCCCGCTGATCATGGTGGTGGTCCTGCTCGTGCTCGGCCTGCTCCTGCGGGCGGTCGTCGCACCGCTGATCCTCATCGCGACGGTGGTGCTGTCCTACGGCGCCGCGCTGGGTATCAGCGCGCTGATCTTCGACTGGACGCTCGGGGTCGGGACGACGGACAGCTCGTTCCCGCTGTTCGTGTTCGTGTTCCTCGTCGCCCTGGGCATCGACTACAACATCTTCCTCATGACCCGGGTGCGGGAGGAGGCGTTCGACCACGGCACCCGACGGGCGGCGGTGATCGGCCTCGGCGCGACCGGCGCCGTCATCACCTCGGCCGGTCTCGTGCTCGCCGCGACGTTCTCGGTGCTGGGCACGCTGCCGCTGACGTTCCTCACCCAGCTCGGCATCGCCGTCGCGCTGGGGGTGCTGCTGGACACGATCGTGGTGCGGTCGGTGCTGGTCACCGCGCTGAACCTCGACCTCGGCCGGTGGATGTGGTGGCCCAGCCGGCTCGCGCAGGTGCGGGACGAGCCCGACACGGCAGGAGGCGACGACGTCGTCCGGGTGCCCACGCCGCGGACCCGGCAGGACGCCCCGCAGGACGTCCGACCCACGAGTTGACCGCGGGGAGGGCCGGCACGCACCGGCCCTCCCCCTCAGCTCCGCTTGGCGTCCCTGTCCCGGCCCTCACGGACCTTGACCGAGATCTCGATCGGCGTGCCCGCGAAGCCCCACTGCTCGCGCAGCTTGCGCTGCAGGAAGCGCCGGTAGCCGGCCTCGAGGAAGCCGGTGGAGAACACCACGAACCGCGGCGGGCGCACGTCGGCCTGCGTCACGTACTTGATCTTGGGCGCGCGGCCACCCCGCGCGGGCGGCGGGGTCTCCTGCACCAGCGCCCGGACGAACTGGTTGAGCTCGGCGGTCGGCACCCGCTGCTCCCACGACGCCAGGGCGGCGCGCAGGTGATCGGCCAGCTTGCCGACGCCGCGGCCCGTGGTGGCGGAGATGTTCACCCGCGTCGCCCACTTCACGTGGTTGAGGTCGCGATCGATCTCGCGCTCGAGCTGGTCGTGCCGGTCCTCGTCGAGGGTGTCCCACTTGTTGAAGGCCAGGACCAAGGCGCGACCGGCCTCGACGACCTGGGTGATGACCCGCTGGTCCTGCTCGCTGATGACCTCGTCCGCGGCCAGCAGGACCACGCAGACCTCGGCGGCCTGGATGGCGGCCTCGGTGCGCAGGCTGGCGTAGTACTCCATGCCGCTGGCGGTGTTCACCTTGCGGCGCAGGCCGGCGGTGTCGACGAAGCGCCACTCCTCGCCGCCGATGGTGACGATCGAGTCGACCGGGTCGACGGTCGTCCCGGCGACGGAGTCGACCACGGAGCGCTCGTCCTTCGCCAGCCGGTTGAGCAGGCTGGACTTGCCGACGTTCGGCCGACCGACCAGGGCGACCCGGCGCGGACCCTCCTCGTGCTCCTGCTCGCGCGGTGCCTCGGGCATCGAGTCCAGGATCAGGTCGAGCAGGTCACCGCTGGACCGCCCGTGCAGTGCGCTGACCGGCTGCGGCTCCCCCATGCCGAGGCTCCACAGCTCGGCGACGTTCGCCTCGCTGCGCTCGTCGTCGACCTTGTTGGCCACCAGGATCACCGGGCGGTCGCTGCGGCGCAGGACGCGGGCGGCGGCCAGGTCGGTGTCGGTGGCACCCACCTGGCTGTCGACGACGAGGACGATGACGTCGGCGGTCCGCATCGCGTACTCGGCCTGGCGGGTGATCGACGCGCCGATGCCGGTGGCCCTCGGGTCCCATCCGCCGGTGTCCATGACGGTGAAGCGCTTGCCGTTCCACAGCGCCTCGTAGGAGATGCGGTCCCGGGTCACCCCCGGGGTGTCCTGGACGACGGCGGCCCGCCGTCCGAGGATGCGGTTGACCAGCGTGGACTTGCCGACGTTGGGTCGCCCGACGATCGCGACGACCGGCAGCGGCCCGGTCTGGCTCTCGGTCACGTGCGGTCCCCCGTCATGAGTGGCGCCTGGGCGAGCGCCACGATGTGGTCCACCACGTCCTGCTGGGTGAGGTCGCTGCTGTCCACGACGACGGCGTCGGCCGCCGGCCGCAGCGGGCTGTCGGCGCGGCTGCTGTCGTACTCGTCCCGGCGGCGCAGGTCCGCGGCCAGGTCGTCGATCGCCGCGGCGTCGGTGATCCCGAGCTGGCCGGCGCGCCGCTGCGCCCGGACCTCGGGGGCCGCGGTCAGGTAGATCTTGAGCGTGGCGTCGGGAAGGACGACGGTGCCGATGTCGCGGCCCTCGACGACGACGGCCTCGGCGCCGGCCACGAGTGCGCGCTGCTGGTCCACCAGCCGGCGACGGACGGCGGGGACTGCGGAGACCGCGGAGACCGCCCGGGTCACCTCGGCGCTCCGGATGCGGACGGCGACGTCGACCCCGTCGACCTCGACGCGCTCGGTACCGGCCTCGGTCCCCACCTCGATGCGGGCTCCGGCCACGATCCGCTCGACCGCCGCGGCGTCCTCGGGATCGGCTCCCGCGTCCAGGACCGCGACGGTCGCGGCGCGGTACATCGCACCGGTGTCGAGGTAGGCGGCGTCCAGCGCGACGGCCACGCCGCGGGCGACGCTCGACTTGCCGGTGCCCGACGGGCCGTCGAGCGTGACCGCCCCGCGGAAGGGGTTCCGCCGGTTCACTGGGCGATGTCCCGGCGCAGAGCCGCGGCACCGCGGAGGTACACGTGCTGGATCTCGGCTCGCGGCCGCATCGTCTCCACGTGCGCCATGAGCCGCAGCACCCGCGGCAGCGCGTGCGGAACGGCGATCTCGGTGGCGCACATCAGCGGCACGTCGCCCATGCCGAGCTCGCGGGCGGCGAGGGCCGGGAACTCCGACACCAGGTCGGGCGTGGCGGTGAACAGGACGCTGATGACGTCGTCGTGCGCCAGGGCGTTGCGCTCCAGCACGGCGCTCACCAGCTCGCGGGTCGCCTCGAGCACCTGCTCCCGGTCGTCGGCGTCGACCTGCGTCGCGCCCCGGATGGCTCGGACGGCCATGCACACTCCTCGTTCGTCGCGGCATCCGCATCACGGAGCCTGCGCAAGTCTAGATAAGGGACCCTTCTGCCCCCGGCCCCTGCAGGAGGGCCGCCGCTACAGGCCGACGAGCTCCTCGAGCGCGCCGACCTCCTGGCGGGAGAGCTTGCGGATGGTGCCCGAGCGCATGGCCCGCAGCTCGACGGGCCCGACGGCGGTGCGGGTCAGCCGCGACACCGGCAGCTTCACCTCGGCCAGCAGCCGGCGCACGATGTGCTTGCGGCCCTCGTGCAGCACGACCTCGACCACCGACTGACCGGCGTGGGTGTCGACGACCCGGAACGAGTCGACCTTCACCGGCCCGTCGTCCAGGTCGATGCCGCCGCGCAGCCGCTTGGCCATGTCGCGGGGCACCGAGCCGGACACCTGGGCCAGATAGGTCTTGCGCACGCCGTACGACGGGTGCGCCAGCCGGTGGGCCAGCTCGCCGTCGGTGGTGAGCAGGAGCAGGCCCTCGGTGTCCTGGTCGAGCCGCCCCACGTGCACCAGCCCGGGCGCGAGGTCGCCGACCATGTCGCCGACGGTCGGCCGGTTGCGGTCGTCGCTCATGGCGGTGATCACGCCCGGCGGCTTGTTCAGCGCGTAGGTGATCCGGTCGTCGCGGATCTCCAGCCGGACGCCGTCCACGGCGATCTTGTCCACGTGGGCGTCGACCCGCATGCCCTGCACCCGCACCTGCGAGCCGTTCACGCTGATCCGCCCGGCGTCGATCATCTCCTCGACGACCCGCCGGGAGGCGACGCCGGCGCGGGCCAGCACCTTCTGCAGCCGCTCGCCCTGGCGGTCGGCGTCCCCGGGCTCCGGGGCCCGGTCGCTCGGGTGGACCGGCGCGAGCTCCATGTCCTCGGACCAGCCCTCGCCGGCTGCGGTGGTGCTCTCGTCGTTCGGTGTCGCAGCGCTCATCGCCGTCCAGTCTCCCACCGCTGTGCCACTCCCCCGACCGTCGCTACCCCTGAACAGGGGAACGACGAGCGCGCCGGGGTGGCCGATCGCACAGGTCCGGCGCCCGTTCGGCAGTACGGTCCGCGGACGAGCACCCACGAACCCGAAGGGACAGCCGTGCTGCGGTGGGCCTGTGCACTGGTGACGGCGGTGGCGTCGGCCGCCTGCTCGGGGGACGCCCCGTGCGCCGGGGCGGCGTCGACGGCGGACTGCGCGACGGCCGTGCGGTATCAGGACACCCTCTACGTCGAGGGCGGCACCTCCGCGCTGTCCGTCGAGCCGCTGGGCGGGGCCGACCTCGCCTCCTGCGACGACACGGGTCCGTCCGCACGAGGCGCCTGCTTCGCCGACGACCCGCCACAGGTGGCCGTCGCGCAGTTCCAGGGCCACGACCCCGCTGAGGTGCTGGCGGCCCGGATCAACGACACGACCGCGGTGCTGTTCGCCGAGGACGTCCCCGAGGACGTGCGGCGCGAGATCGCCCGCTCGGGGCTCGTCGAACCGGGCAGCGGCCCGTACACGGAGGACGCCTTCTCGGACTGACAGCGGGGAGCGGCCGCCTCAGCTGTCCGGGTGCTCCTCGAGCATCGTGGCGGTTTCCGGGAGCAGCGGCGCGAGCTCCGGCAGGTCGGCCAGGCCGGTGAGCCCGAGCCGCTCCAGGAACAGCGGCGTGGTCCCGTAGAGCCCTCCCCCGCTGTCGGGGTCGCTGCCGACCTCGTGCACGAGCCCGCGGCTGAGCAGCGTGCGCATGACGCCGTCGACGCCGACCCCGCGGATCGCGGCCACGCGCGCCCGGGTGACTGGCTGCCGGTAGGCGATGACCGCGAGGGTCTCCAGCGCTGCCTGGCTGAGCCGGCTGCGCTGGCCGTCGACCAGGAACCGCTCGACGACGGCGGCGTGCTCCTCGCGGGTGTAGAGGCGCCACCCCTCCCCCACCCGGCGCAGCGTGATCCCGGCCGAACGGGTGTCGTAGCCCTCGGCCAGCTCCGCCAGGCCGGTGCGCACCTGGTCGACGTCACAGCGCAGCGCCCCGGCGAGGGTGTCCTCGTCGACCGGGTCGTCCATCACGAACAGCAGCGCCTCCAGGCCGCCGCGCAGCTCCACCGGGTCGAGCGGCTCCAGCGGCTCCAAGACCGGTTCGGGCTCGCCCTCGGGCTCGGAGACCGACGGCGGCGCGGCCGCGACGTCGTCCTCGACCGGCACCGCCAGGACCGCGATCTCCTCCGCCGGGCGTTCGGAGACCCGGGCGGCCAGCTCCGCGGCGACGGCGTCCCACGCGACGGGGTCGGCGTCCCCCCGGCTCTCGGCCTCCTGCCGCGTGGCCTCGAGCTCGGCGGCGAGGGCGTCCCAGGAGATGGGCGCCCGCTCGTCGGTCGGCCGGTCCTGGTCGCTGGTCACCGGTACTCCTCGTCGATGTCGTGGTCCGGCTCGCCGTCGTCGTTCCCCGGTGGGGCGTCCCCGGTCGCGTCGCCGGTCGCGTCGCCCGGCAGCGCGCCGTCCACGTCCACCGGCCCGGGCAGGGCTCCCCCGGCCCAGCGCACGTGCAGCTCCCCCAGCGGGGTCAGCTGCTCGAAGGTCACCCGCTGCTGCCGGTACAGCTCCAGCAGTGCCAGGAACCGGGCCACCACCTCGAGGGTGTGCGAGCAGTCGGCGGTCAGCGCCCGGAACGAGACGGTGCCCGCCCGGGCGAGGTGGTTGCGCACGGCCATCAACTGCTCGCTGACGCTCACCGGCGGCGCGTGGAGGTGCGAGACGCTGACCACCTCGGGGGCCTTCGGTGCCAGCACGCGCGCGGCCAGCCGGGCGAACTCCTCCGGCCCGAGGTCGAGCACCACCTCCGGGACCAGGTCGGCGAACCGCGGCTCCGGCCCGACGACCCGCGGGAAGCGCCGGGCCGCCTCGCCCTCCCGCTCGCGCAGGAAGGCGGCGGCCTGCTTGTAGGCCTTGTACTGCAGCAAGCGGGCGAAGAGCAGGTCCCGGGCCTCGAGCAGCTCGAGGTCGTCCTCGTCGTCGACGTCGGCGGCCGGCAGCAGCCGCGCGGCCTTCAGGTCGAGCAGCGTGGAGGCCACCACGAGGAACTCGCTGGCCTGGTCGAGGTCGAGCTCGCCACCCAGTGCCCGCAGGTGCGCGATGAACTCGTCGGTGACCTGCGACAGCGCGATCTCGGTGACATCGAGCTTGTGCTTGCCGATGAGCTGCAGCAGCAGGTCGAACGGGCCCTCGAAGTTGGTCAGGCGGACCGTGAAGCGCGCGCTCGCCTGCACCTCCGTCACGACCGCAGCCTAAGGGTGGCTCTCCTGCAGGGTCCCGCCGCGAGCGTGCGAGTGGCGGGGGGCAGGAGGGTCCTTACGCCTTCAGCCGACGGACGAGCACCGAGTCCTCGCCGCGCTCGACGAGGTCGGCGAGGATCACCGAGATCGCCTCGCGGACGATCCGGCCGCGGTCGGCGGCGACCCCGTGCGAGCCGCGCAGGGTCACCCGCGCGCTCTCCAGGGCCAGCAGTTCGTCGGCCGAGATGTAGACGGTGATCTTCTCGTCGTGCTTGGGCCGCTCGCGTCCGCGCGCGGGACGGCCCCGCGTGGGCACGTTGGGCCGCAGCACGGGAGCCGGGGCCGGTGTGCCGCGGAAAGCGGCCAGGTCGTCGTCGGCCGAGGACGACGTGGTGGCGCCGCCGGGCACCAGCGTGAGCGGCATGTTCGACGCGGACTCGGCGGCCGGCTCCTCGGCACGCCGGCCGGCCGTCGCACCGCGCAGGGCGGGCGAGCTGGTCGTGGTGGTGAGGCTGGGCAGCTCGGTGACCTCGGCCTCCGCGGAGGCGGCGTCCGTGCGGCGGAACAGCTCCGAGGCGCCGGGCAGCACCGGTCGGCGCGTCACAGCGCGATCACCTCCTTGGCGAGGTCGCGGTAGGCCGCGGCGCCCGACGAGGTGGGTGCCCAGGTGGTGATGGGCTGGCCGGCCACCGTGGTCTCCGGGAAGCGGACGGTGCGCTGGATGACGGTCTGGAAGACGGTGTCGCCGAAGGCCTCGACCACCCGGCTGAACACCTCCTTGCAGTGCACGGTCCGGGCGTCGTACATCGTGGCGAGGATGCCGGAGATCTCCAGCTGCGGGTTGAGCCGCTCCTTGACCTTGTCGATGGTGTCGACGAGCAGGGCCACCCCGCGCAGCGAGAAGAACTCGCACTCCAGCGGGATCATCACGCCCTGGGCGGCGGTGAGGGCGTTGACCGTCAGCAGACCGAGCGAGGGCTGGCAGTCGATGAGGATGTAGTCGTACTCGTCGCGGACGTCGGCGAGCACGCGCAGCAGGGTCTGCTCGCGGGCGACCTCGCTGACCAGCTGCACCTCGGCGGCCGACAGGTCGATGTTGCTGGGCACCAGGTCCAGGCCGGGGATGTCGGTGTGGACCCGCACGTCCCGCAGCGTCGTCTTCCGCTCCATCAGGGCGTTGTAGATCGTCCGGTCCATGTTCTGGGCCGGGATCCCGAGCCCGACCGACAGGGCACCCTGCGGGTCGAGGTCGATGAGCAGCACCTTGCGGCCGAACTCGGTCAGCGCGGCACCCAGGTTGATCGTCGACGTCGTCTTGCCGACGCCGCCCTTCTGGTTGCACATCGCGATGACGTGCGCCGGCCCGTGCTGGGTCAGCGGCTTGGGGTCCGGCAGCGGGCGCTGCCGGGCACGCGCGGGGTCCAGCCGCGAGGCGGCGGCACCCATCTCGGGGTCGGTGTCGTGCGGGCGCGCGACGGCAGAGGCCGCGTCCGCTCGGATCGCCATGGGTCTGTCGCCTCCAGCTCGTGCCCGATCCCGGTGGTTCCGGATGCGGTCAGCCGTCCTGCCCGCTCGGGTGATGAGAACGCTACGAAGAGTGGCGCACTCGCCCAAGCGGACGCGCCGGACACTTGTCGACATGGCGACGACTGACAACGCATGTGACTGCTACAGCCGAGCCGAGGCCATAATCTGCCAACAGTCGCCCTGAGGGGCTGTCAGCTCAGCGCGCGCGGATGGCTGGTGGCGTAGACCTCGCGCAGTCGATCCACCGTGACCAACGTGTAGACCTGCGTCGTGGTCACCGACGCGTGACCCAGCAGTTCCTGGACGACGCGCACGTCGGCGCCGCCATCGAGCAGGTGCGTGGCGAACGAGTGCCGCAGGGTGTGCGGGGACACCGACCGGGCCAGGTCGCCGCCCGTGCCGCCCGCACGCTCCGCTGCTGTCCGGAGGATCTGCCAGGCGCTCTGCCGGGACAGCGGGCCGCCGCGCACGTTGAGGAACAGCGCTCCCCCGCGCACTCCGGCCTTGCTCTTGCCGGCCAGCGCGGGCCGGGCCCGCACCAGGTACTCCTCGACCGCCCGCAGCGCGTAGCTGCCCACCGGGACGATGCGTTCCTTGCCGCCCTTGCCGGCCAGCCGCACCGTGGCCTGCCCGCGGTCGACGTCGTCGACGGCCAGTCCCACGGCCTCCGAGATGCGGGCGCCCGTGCCGTACAGCAGTTCCAGCAGCGCGCGGTCGCGCAGCCCCCGCGGGCCCTCCACCCCCGAGCCGGCCGCCTCGATGAGGGCGACCACGGACTCCACCGGCACCGCCTTGGGCAGCCGTCGCGCGGGGGTGGGTGGGCGGACCTCGTGCGCGACGTCGTCGGGGACCAGCCCGTCGAGCAGCGCGAAGCGGTGCAGACCGCGCACCGCGACGACGGCCCGCGCGGCCGACGTCTCCGACAGGGGCGGGTGGTCGTCGTCCCCCCGGCGCAGCGCCGCGAGGAAGCCGGCGACGTCGGACTCGGAGATCTCGGCCAGGCCTCGGACCCCGGTGGCCGCCAGGTACTGGGTGTAGCGGCGGAGGTCGCGGCGGTAGGAGGCGATGGTGTTGGCCGCGAGACCGCGTTCGACGGTGAGGTGGTCCAGGTACCCGGTGACCGCCCGGGCGATGCTCCCGGTGGTGCTGTCGGGCCCGGCGGTCCGGGGCGGCACGTCGGCGAGGGTCAGGACAGCACCCTCTCCAGCGGGACGGCGCTCATGCCGTGCGCCCGGGCGACCTCGGGCAGCACGACCTCGCCGGCGACGACGTTGACCCCGCGGGCGAGCGCCGGGTCCGAGCGCACCGCGGCCACGGTCCCCTCGTTCGCCAGGGCCATCACGTAGGGCAGCGTCACGTTGGTCAGGGCGTGGGTCGAGGTGTTGGGGACCGCGCCGGGCATGTTCGCCACGCAGTAGAAGACCGAGCCGTGGACGCCGAAGGTCGGATCGGCGTGGGTCGTGGGCCGGGTGTCCTCGAAGCAGCCGCCCTGGTCGACGGCGATGTCGACCAGCACCGACCCGGGCTTCATCCGGCTCACCAGGTCGTTGCTCACCAGCATCGGCGCCTTGGCTCCGGGAACCAGGACCGCGCCGATGACCAGGTCGGCGTCCAGGACCGCCCGCTCCACCTCGTAGGCGGTGGAGGCGACCGTCTGCAGGTGTCCCTGGTAGATCCGGTCCGCGGCGCGGAGCTTGTCGATGTCGCGGTCCAGCACGACCACCTCGGCCTGCATGCCGAGGGCGATCGCGGCGGCGTTCATCCCCGAGACCCCGGCACCGATCACGACGACCTTCGCGGCGTACACCCCGGACACGCCCCCGAGCAGCACGCCCCGGCCACCGTGTCCCCGCTCCAGGGCGTGCGCGCCGACCTGGGGTGCCATCCGGCCGGCCACCTCGCTCATCGGGGCCAGCAGCGGGAGGGCGCCGTCCGCCGTCTGCACGGTCTCGTACGCGATGGCCGTGGTGCCCGACGCGACCAGCGCATCGGTGCACTCCTTCGAGGCGGCCAGGTGCAGGTAGGTGAACAGCGTCTGCCCGGTGCGCAGCCGCCCGTACTCCGCCGCGACGGGCTCCTTCACCTTGAGCAGCAGGTCGGCGTCGGCCCACACGTCGTCGGCCGAGCCGGCGATGCGGGCGCCCGCGGCGGTGAAGTCGTCGTCCGGGATCGAGGAGCCATCGCCGGCACCGCTCTCGACGAGCACCTCGTGCCCGGCGCGCACCAGCTCGGTCACGCCCGCCGGCGTGAGCGCGACGCGGTACTCGCCGTCCTTGATCTCTCGGGGCACCCCGATCTTCAACGCCTGCGCTCCTGTCCGCGGCCGCGCCGGTCGCAGCGGCCCTGCGGCCGGAGTCTAGGCACGGACACCCCGCGAACAGGTGCTCATCTGCCGGTCGACCGGCAGATCTCTCCGGGCGGGCGGGGCCCGGTGGTGGACCCTCGCCGTCCGGTGGTGCGTTTCGGAGCGGGCGGCGGCCCGTGTCGGGCCTTCGACCTGCGGCCGGGCGTGGCCGATCGAAGGATGGGCCGATGCGCCCCTACGCCCAGCATCCCGCGCTCCGCCTGCGGCAGGCCGTCGCCGACGTCGGCATGCTCGCCTGGACCCTGCTGTGGATCCTCGCCGCACGAGCGGCGCACGGAGCCGTGCTGGTCCTGGCCGAGCCCGGCCGGGCGGTCGAGGACCTGGGCCGGTCGGTCGGCGGCTCCATGGAGTCGGCCGCGGGCGTGGCGGAGGACCTGCCGGTGGTGGGCGACGAGCTGTCCGCCCCGTTCGACGCGCTGGCCGAGGCGAGCGGGTCGGTGCGGGGCGCCGGTCAGTCCGCGCAGGACGCCGTCGACACGCTGGCCACCGTCCTCGCGGTGCTGCTGGTCGTGCTGCCGGTCGGCTGGATGCTGCTGCGCTGGTTGCCGTGGCGGCTGCGCTACGTGCGCGAGGCCGGTGCGGCCACCCGGCTGCTCGCGGGGCCGTCGCCCGACGTCGAGCTGCTGGCCGCCCGCGCGCTGGCCACCGCTCCCCTCCCCCGGCTGGCCGCACTGCCGACCGGCACCGGTGCCGCCTGGCGCGCCGGCGACCCCGCGGCCACCCGTGCACTCGCCGAGCTGGAGCTGGCCCGCCTCGGATTGCGGCTGGACGGCACGAGCGCGCGCCCGGACCGACCGCGTTCGTGGCCGGAGCACGGATGACCCGGACGGGAATCAGAACGGTGGTAGGTCGTCCCCCGGATCGGGCGGCGACGCGGTGGACTCCCGCGGTCGCAACCCGGGAGGGCGGGTGGTCCGGGTGATGCCCGACGGGCTGGTGACGTGGAGCGTGCCGTCGGTATCCATGCGGAAGGCCCAGCCGCGGGCGAAGGTCTTCAGCCGGTGGTGGGAGCGGCAGGCGCAGCAGAGGTTCGTACACGTCGTCCGCCCGCCGTCCGCGTGCGCGACCACGTGGTCGAGGTCGGCCAGGCCGACCCGCTGGCCGCAGTTCGGCATCCGGCAGCGCCGGTCCCGGGTCGTGACGAACCGCCGCTGGCCGGCCCCCGGCTCGTACCTGTCGGTGTGAGCCGGCATGCCGAGAACCGGGCAGTCGCAGCCCGCATCCGAGTGCTGAGGGCAGCCCTTTGCGGCGAGCCGCTCGAGCTCGGCGGTGGTCACCGTGGCCAGCAGTTGCCCGCGATCGTCGGTGAGGGCGAAGGTGAGCGATCCACCGGCCGGTGCGGTCAGCCCCAGCGCCTCCACCCGTCGCAGCAGTTCGCGCAGGTGCTCGGCGGTGATCACGAGCCCTGCGACGTCGCCACCTCGATCGCTGACCCCTTCGAGCCCGTCCAGCGCCGCGTTGACGGTCAGCTGCACCGCCACCCCGCCCAGGCCGTGATCAGCGGGACGCAGGACGAGCATCGAGTGGATCGCCGATCGGATCTGACCGATCGGCCGCTCGTCGCCGTCAGCCTTCGCATTCGCCGCCAGCTGGTCGATCACGGCGTAGCAGGCCGCCGCGTCCTCCGCACTCATCTCGGCGGTGAGCGCCGCCATCCCGTCCGCAGTCGGGTAGGTGCGCACGTCCGCGGCCCGCTGGGCCTCGGCCCGCCGTTGATCGACCGCGGTCGCGTCCAGCTCGGCCAGCAGCTCGAGAGCCCGGTCCCGGAGGCGGGCGGGCGACGACTCCCCCGCCTCGGGCAGGAGCAGCGCCTCGACTGCCTGCGCCAGCTCCGGCGTCGTGGACTGCAGCGCGTCGGCCAGCACCCCCGCGCGCCGCTCGTCGATCTGCCCTCGCCGCAGCGCCGCGAACGTGGCCGGGAGGTTGTCCCGCCAGGTGAAGGCCCGCCGCGCCCGGAACGCTGCCGTCCCACGGCCGAGGTTGATCGCGTGCGCCACCTCGTCGGGGAAGAACTCGCTGACCCCGGCGAACTCCGGATCCGTCTTCCGCCAGCTCCGCCGCCGCGCACCGGGTGCACCCGGTGCCGGATCGTCCACGTCAGGACGCAGCTCGGCCAGCCGCAGGATGAGCTCCGCTTCCCGCGCGGTCTCTCTCGCCCGGTCGCGCTGGATCCGCGCCAGCTCCGCAGCGACCTGCACGTCGTCCAGCCACTCGACCGGCGGCAGCGCACGCGGCTCCGGCTGGGCGTACACCCAGTCGATCAGCAATCCCTCCACCACGGAGGTGCCCGCCAGCCGCTGCATGGCCCCGAACCTACGGGCGACCACTGACACTTCCCGGCCGTCCGGCGAGTGGTCCGCCCGACCACACCGGCGTCCCACCAGCCGATTCCCACGCGATGAGTCCTCGTTCGCGGGCACCCTGCCCGCGCGGATCAGGTCGCGTCGACCGGTCGCAGCCGAGGACCGGCGGACCGCGCCTGTGCCGCGGCCAGCAGCCCGATCACGGCCGCGGCGTTGCGGATGTCGCCGTCGAAGACCCGCTGCACGGCGTCCTCGAGGGGCACCCGCTCGACGGTCATGTCCAGCTCCTCGTGCTCGGCGGTGAACCCGTCGGGCCGGGGCGCGTCGCGCAGGCCCTCTGCGAGGTAGACCAGCACCAGCTCGTCGCAGAAGCCCGGGGAGTTGTACGTGGTGGTCAGCAGCGACCAGCGGTCGGCGGCGAGCTGGACCTCCTCGGCGAGCTCGCGCTTCGCCGTCTCCAGCGGTGGCTCGCCGTCGGCGTCCCGCAGGCCGGCGGGCAGCTCCCACAGGTAGCCGCCGACCGGATGCCGGTACTGCCGGAGCAGCACCACCCGGTCGTCGTCGTCGAGTGCCACCACGGCCACCGCGCCCGGGTGCGCCACGACCTCGCGCACCGAGTCGCCACCGCCGGGCATCGCGACGGTGTCGCGGCGCAGCGAGATGACGTGCCCCTCGAAGACTGTCTCGCTGGCGAGCACGCGGTAGTCGTGGGCGTCCGGCATCAGATGCCGACCTTCTCCGCCTCGTCGACGACGACCGGCAGCCGGGCGGACTCCTGGTAGTCGACCGCGGCCTGCACGAACCCGGCGAACAGCGGGTGCGGGCGGGTCGGGCGGCTCTTCAGCTCCGGGTGCGCCTGGGTGCCGACGAAGAACGGGTGCGCGTCCCGGGGCAGCTCGGCGAACTCGACGAGCGTGCCGTCCGGCGACGTGCCGGAGAAGACCAGACCGGCCTCGGACAGCCGGTCGCGGTAGGCGTTGGCCACCTCGTAGCGGTGCCGGTGCCGCTCGGTGATCTCCGTGGAGCCGTAGACGCCGGCGGTCACCGAGCCGTGCTGCAGCGTGGCCGGGTAGCTGCCCAGGCGCATGGTGCCGCCCATGTCGCGCTCCCCGGAGACGACGTCGACCTGGGTGGCCATCGTGGCGATGACGGCCTCGGGGGTCTCCGGGTCGAACTCGGTGGAGTTCGCCTTCTCCAGCCCGGCGACGTGGCGGGCGTACTCGATGACCATGCACTGCAGGCCCAGGCACAGCCCGAGGGTCGGGATGCCGTTGACCCGGGTGTGCCGGATCGCGCCGAGCTTCCCCTCGATGCCGCGGACGCCGAAGCCGCCGGGGATGCAGACGCCGTCGACGCCGGACAGCGCCTTCGCGGCGCCCTCCGGTGTCTCGCAGTCGTCCGACGGCACCCAGCGGATCTGCACCCGGCTGCGGTGGGCGAACCCGCCGGCGCGCAGGGCCTCGGTCACCGACAGGTAGGCGTCGGGCAGGTCGATGTACTTGCCGACGAGCGCGATGGTGACCGTCTGCTTCGGCGCGTGGACCCGGTCGAGCAGGTCGCCCCACACCGTCCAGTCGACGTCGCGGAAGGGCAGCCCCAGCCGCCGGACGACGTAGGCGTCCAGGCCCTCGCTGTGCAGCACCTTCGGGATGTCGTAGATCGACGGCGCGTCGGGGCAGGAGACGACGCCCTCGACGTCGGTGTCGCACATCAGGCTGATCTTGCGCTTGAGGCCCTCGGAGATGTCCCGGTCCGAGCGGCAGACCAGGGCGTCGGGCTGGATACCGATGCTGCGCAGCTGGGCGACCGAGTGCTGGGTCGGCTTGGTCTTCAGCTCACCGGACGGCGCGATGTATGGGATCAGCGAGATGTGCAGGAAGAAGCAGTTGTCCCGGCCGATCTCGTGCCGCACCTGACGGGCGGCCTCGAGGAAGGGCAGCGACTCGATGTCGCCGACCGTGCCGCCGATCTCGGTGATGACGACGTCGACCCGGTCCGGGCCCTCCGCCCCAGCGAGGATCCGCGACTTGATCTCGTTGGTGATGTGCGGGATGACCTGCACAGTGTCGCCGAGGTACTCGCCGCGCCGCTCCTTGGCGATCACGTCCGAGTACACCTGGCCGGTCGTGACGTTGGCCCGGCCCGACAGGTCGATGTCGAGGAAGCGCTCGTAGTGCCCGACGTCGAGGTCGGTCTCGGCGCCGTCCTCGGTGACGAACACCTCGCCGTGCTGGAACGGGTTCATCGTCCCGGGGTCGACGTTGAGGTAGGGGTCCAGCTTCTGCATGGTCACCCGCAGGCCGCGGGCGGACAGCAGCGCCCCCAGCGAACTCGCGGTCAGGCCCTTGCCGAGGGAGGAGACAACCCCGCCGGTGACGAAGACGAACTTCGTCGGCTGGGAGTTGCGGAGGAGGCCGCGTGACGCGACGGATTCAGGCGTTCCAGACGGTCGATCCACGGGAGACGACCGTAACACGGTCCGGGTCGTCCACCGGGCCGGAGTGAGCGGCGCCACCCGCGTCCTCCCCCTTCCCGGGGGAGTTCGCGGGAGCAGCGGCCAGCCAGACGAGCAGCGGGACCAGCAGCGCGGCGGCCGTCGCCGGCAGTGCCACACCGGAGTCGTTCACCGCGGCTCCCACGGCCAGGCTCAGCGCCGTGGCGAGCAGGCCGGCACGCAGCACCGCAGCGTCGGCCGGGGGGAGTCCGCCGGGCGGTACGCCGCCGGCGGTGCGCAGCGGACCGCCGGGCCGGAGCAACCAGACCGCGGCGACCAGGGCCACCGGGAGCATCCAGGCCAGCGGGCTGCCCAGCAGGATGTTGAGGTTGGCCTGCGCCTTGCGGGCGACCACCGTCCATGCCTCGCCGGTGAGCACCTGCTCGACGAATCGGCCGAGATGGCTGCGTTCGGCGGCGGGGCCCGCCCAGTCCAGGACGGCGAGGCTGCCGACGGCGACGACCGCGGCGGCCAGGATCGCGACCAGCCGGACGACCGTCACGCGCACGCCGGCGAGGAGCATCGCCAGCAGCAGGACACCGGGCAGGGACGCCAGGACCCCGCCGAAGTCACGGCCCAGCGCGGGGGCACCGATGACGTACACGAGAAGCACCCCGGCGACGACGACAACGGCTGCCGTCGCGACGCGCTGCCGCTCCGGCGCCACGCGGCGACCGACGGCGGTGGCGGCCAACGCGGCTATCAGCAGCCCGCTGACCGACAGCAGCCCGAAGCTGAGGTTGCCGTAACCGGTGAAGCGGCCGGCGACGATCGCGCTGTACCCGAGGAGGCCGTTGAGCTCCAGCCGGGAACCGGTCAGCGCGTCACCGACGAGCGTGCCGAGGGTGACCACGAGCAGGAACAGCGGCGGTCCTAGCCGCGCCTCTCGCCAGGGGCCCAGCGACGCGGCCGCGGTGAGCAGGACGACGACCCCGACGATCGCCAGGGCCAGCGTGCGCAGCGGTTCCCCGGACCGCTCCCACGGCACGACGTTGACGAGGAAGGTGGCCACGGGCAGCGAGGCGGCCACCAGGCAGAGCACGCGGAGCGCCGCGCGGGCCCCGTGCACCCGCCCCAGGGGCCCGTCGCCGCCCCGGCGCAGGCCGAGCACGAGGATGCCGAGCGCGACGACGACGGCGCCGACAGTCACGACCAGCCAGAAGAAGTCCGTGACGTTGCGGTGGTGCACCGTCCCGGCCACGTTCATGTCCACCAGGTCCTCGACCGCCGCGTCCAGCGCCGGCCGGTCCCCGGAGACCCGGACCGGCTGGCCGTTCATGGAGGCGGGCACGTCGAGTCCGAGGGCGGACAGCGCGGTCGGGGCGAGGTCGATCAGCTGGACGTAGGGCGCCCGTCCGGTGCTGGCCGAGCGCAGCCACCCGCCGGTGTCGAAGCCCGGGCCGGCCGCGATGCCGACGTGCAGTTGCGGCCGGCCGTCGTTGACCTCGGAGATGCCCGCGAGGAGCACCAGGGTCTCCCCCGGCAGCGTCTCCACTGCGCCCAGCAGGCGGTCGATGTCGGCATCGATCCGGCTCAGCGCGCCGGCGCGGGGCTCCGGGTCGGTGCCGTCGTCGGTCTGCTCGGCGCCCGGACGGCCCGCCACGGTCAGCTGGTCCAGCGACACCAGGGAGAGCGGGCAGCCCTCGAGGAAAGCCGTGAGCGCCGCGGGCTCGACCGGCAGCGCGGGACTGCGGTCCAGGCGCACGTCGGGCGCGGCCGCGGCGAGCGCGGCCGCCCGGCCGGCCACCGACGCGCAACCCACCCCTGCGCCGAGCGCCGCCGGCTCGGCCCCGAAACGGGCGGTGCCCCCGTCGTCGGCGGTGCGCTGCACCGTGGCCGCCGGATCGTCGAGAGCGACGGTGGCGATCCGCTCCTGGAGCCCGCAGTGCGACAGCGAGGTGTCCACCCGCGGTTCCTCCTCGCCGCCGGGGTCCGTCCCGTCCTCCGGGGCCTCGGGGAGCGGAGCGCCGGGGCCCTCCTCGGGGAGGGGCACGGTGGGCAGCGGGACCGGCGGCAGGCCCTCGTCCGGCCCGGGGAACCGGGCGCGGTTCCCGGCGCCCAGCGTGGCCCAGCCGTCGAGCAGGCAGGTGGTGCTCCGGGCCGCCCGCACCGACAGGGCGCCGATCGAGCCCTGCTCCGCCAGGGCCCACAGGGCGGGGGTGGTCCCCGGGTCGACGTCGCTCCACACCAGCCCGGGCACGCCCACCACGAGCACGCGCTGCGCCGAGGCGGTGTCGTCGTCGGCGGCCCCGGCCGGCTGGGTCCACCCGAGCAGCACGGCGAGGACGAGCACCGGCAGGAGCGCCCACCGCCGGACGGCGCTCACGGGAGGGGGGCTGCCGGCGGTCCCAGCAGCTCGCGGTAGACCGCGACCACGCGGCGACCGGCACCGGCCTCGTCCGGCCACTCCTCGGCCCGGCGGCGGCCGGCCTCGGCCAGCGCCGCCGCGCGATCCGGATCGGTGAGCACGCGTTCCAGCGCGTCGGCCAGCGCGGCGTCGTCACCGACCGGCACCAGCTCGGCCGCCTCCCCCACCAGCTCGGGCGTGCCTCCCCCGCGGGTGGCGACCAGCGGCGTGCCGGCGCGCAGGGCCTCCTGGGCGGTGAAGGGACTGCCCTCCCAGCGGGAGGGCAGGACGCAGACGTCGGCCGCGCCGAGCAGGTCGGCGACGTCGCCGCGTCGGCCGAGCAGCACGACCGGCAGCCGCTCGGCGGCGATGCGGGCCGCGAGCTCGTCCCGCAGCGGCCCGTCGCCGGCGATCGCGACCAGCGGCGGGGCCTCGCGCTCCGTCCAGCGCCGGACGGCGTCGAGCAGGGTGTCGTAGCCCTTCTGCGGGTGCAACCGGCCCACGGCCACCACGAGCGGGCGGCCCTCGGGGAGACCGAGCTCCGCGCGGACCTCGTCCCGGCCCCGGGTGGCGGGCGCCAGCGGTGGCGCAAGCGCAGGGGCCACCCGGACGTCACGGGCGCCGGCGCTGCGGGCGTTCGCGGCCAGGTCGCTGGAGACGGCGAGCACGAGATCGGCGCCCCGGACGGTCACCCGCTCCAGGGCCTGCCACGCCGAGCGCAGTCGTCCGCCGCCCTCCTGGAGCGCGTTGTGCAGCGTGAGCACCAGCGGGGGCCGGGACCCGGGGAACCCCTGACGTCCCGGGCCACCCTGCCCTGGGAGACGGAGTGCGGCCGCCGCGACGAGCCCCGCGCGCAGGCCGTGGGCGTGCACCAGGTCCGCTCCGGCGATCGCCCGGCGGAGCTGCAGGACCGCCCGGGCGTCGGCCAGCGGGGCCATGCCGGAGGAGATGCCGACCGGGGTGAAGTCCGCGCCGGTCGCGGTGAACGCGAACAGCTCCTCGGTGGCCGGTGCCCCGCAGACGCCCACGTCGGCGCCGGCCTCGTGGAGCGGGGCCACCAGGGCGCGGACGTGGGTGCCGACCCCGCCGGCGCTGGTGGCCAGCACCTCGACGACGCGTCGGCCCGACAGCGGGGGCTGCTCAGACACTGGGCACCTCCTGCCGGTCGGGTGCGCGCAGCGCGCGCAACGCGTCGGTCAACGGGCCGCGCGCGGTCCCCATCATGACCGCCAGCGCCACCACCAGCACGAGGACCGTCACCAGGGCGCCGGCACCGATGGCCGTCAGCACTCCCGGTTCGGGTACGGGGTCGACGCCCAGCGCGCGGCCGAGGGCGAACCCGGCGGCGGCGCCGGCCAGCGCCCCGGCGAG
>NZ_HG931175.1:14294-16227 GCF_000582785.1 Candidatus Blastococcus massiliensis AP3 | reverse complement strand
CCGGTCAGCGCGCGTCCGCCGCTGGTGCGGGCGATCACGACGAGCAGGCCGAGCCCGGCGACGGTCACGCCTGCCGTGTGGCCGGCACCGAGGGCGAGCGCCCGGTCGGCCGGTGGCAGGACGGCGGCCAGGACCAGGTCCGCCGCGACGGCGACCAGCCAGCCCCCGACGACGCAGACGGTGGGCGCCTTCCAGAGCCCTCGGGCGTAGAGCGCCCGCGTGAGCAGTGCGACCAGGCCGTAGCCGACGAGCCCGGGGGCGAAGGCCACGGTGGTGTCGCGGAGCGCCCCGACCGCGAAGTCGGAGCCCCCCGCGAAGAACACCCGCGCCATCGGCCCGGCCACGGCCGCCAGGACCGCGGCGGCCACCGCCGAGGCGGCGACCGTGAGCACGGCGACCGGGGCCAGCGCGCGCGCGAAGCCGCTCTCGTCCCCCCGCGTCGGCGCGCTCGGCGAGCCCCGGGTAGGCCGAGGTGGCCAGCGGCACGGCCAACGCCGCCCACGGCACGAGGAAGAGGGTCAGGCCCGCGGCGTAGACGACCTGCGTGCCGTCGGGCGTGCCGTCGTTCGCCAGCCGGATCGCGACCGCGGCCACCAGCTGCTGGCCGGCGAGGGTGAGCACCCCGGCGATCGCCAGGCGCCGCACCCTGGGGGCCGCGCCCACCGGGAACCGGAGGGACGGCCGGAGCCGCAGCCCCAGCCGTCGCACCGGCAGGAGCAGGCTCAGGCCGAGCGCGACGACGCCGAGCGTCGTCCCGACGCCGAGCACCAGCTCGGCCGGCGTGGAGAGATCCGCGACGCCCCGGCTGCCGTCCAGGGCCGCGAACAGCAGGTAGGCCGCAGCGACGACGACGCTCGACAGCAGGGGCGCCAGGGCCGGCGCGGAGAACCTCCGGTGGGCCTGCAGCACGCCGGCGAGCACGATGCCGATGCCGTAGAGGACCACCTGGGGGGCGAAGACCAGCAGGAACCGGGCGGCCAGGTCGATCTTGGCCGGGTCGCCGTCGCCGAGCAGCAGCCGGGCGATGGGCTCGGCGAGCAGCGCGATGGCCACGGCCAGCGGGGTGAGGACGAGCAGCGTCCAGCCCAGCAGCGCCGAGGCGGTGCGGCGGACCTGCTCCCGGTCGCCCACCGCGATGCCTCCGGCCAGCATCGGCACGACGAGCGCGGCCAGGGCGCCGCCGGCGACGACCTCGTAGACGATGTTCGGGACGGTGTTGGCCGCCTGGTAGGTGTCGCCGGTGCTGCCCGCGCCCACCGCGTTGGTCAGGACGAGCGTGCGGCCGAACCCCGCCACGCGGGCCAGGAGCGTGAGGACGGCGATCAGAACCGCCGCCCCGGCGACCCCCTGGGCGACCGTGCGGCGGGTCACGACGTCCGGCGGCCGAGCCGGTCCAGGTCCCGCAGCCCCGGGGTCGCCTCGATGACCTTCGTGAAGCTGACCTTCTCGCTGGCCAGCGTCAGCGCCACGATGCCGGCGAGCAGGCCTGCCCGGCGGGGACGGGACGGTGCTGCTGCCAGGCGCAGTCCCAGCAGCGCCCCCAGGGCGTTGGCACCGCTGTCGCCGAGCATGATCTGCTCCCCCAGGTCGGCGGGCAGCACCGCGAGGGTCGCGCCGAGCGGGCCGGCCACCAGGGCTCCGCCGGGCCCGCCCAGCGTGGCCGCGGCGGTGACCAGGCCGGCCTTCGCCGCCCGCCCGGGACGCAGATCCAGCAGGTTGACCAGGTTGGCGGTGCCGGCGACGAGGCCGGTGGTGAGGACGACGTCGCCCAGGGCGCCGGCCCCCGGCCGCGGGCGGTGAGCAGCGCGGCGACAGCGCCCGCGGCGCCGATCCCGGCCACCTTGACCGCACCGGCCGAGACCCGGCCGGCCCGCAGCGCCCGCAGGTGTCCGGCCAGCCCCTTGTCGCGTGCCTGCTCCGGCCGCGCACCGAC
>NZ_HG931175.1:5310-14269 GCF_000582785.1 Candidatus Blastococcus massiliensis AP3 | reverse complement strand
CTTGTCGCGTGCCTGCTCCGGCCGCGCACCGACGAGGTCGTCGTAGCCGCCGACGACCCCGGAGACCCCTCCGACGACGGCCGTGGCCACCCGCAGTCCGGCGGGCGCGCCGAGCACGCCCGTGGCCGTGGCAGCCACGGCGAGCGCCGGCCCGCCGAGCAGGGTCACCGGCCGGCCGGCGTAATTGGTGCGCTGCCATGCCCGGCCGGACTCGGAGCCGGCGAGGGCGGCCGCGCCGGCGAGCGCGGCCCGGCCGGCCGCGACGCCGGCGAGGACGAGCCCCGCCGACCGCGGACGGAGGGCCGCCGCCTCACGGGGTGGAGGCCCCGACCGGCGGCACCGGCTGGGTCTCCTCGCCGGTGCCGTAGGCGCCCGAGGTGCCCGAGGCCTCGGCCCGGAGGGCCAGGACGGCGCTGATCCGGCCGGCCGCGGTCGAGATGTTGTCCACGGTCGAGACGGCGGAGGCGACGTCGGGGTCCTCGCGCACCGTCCCCACGAGCCCGCTCTCGCGAGCCGAGGCGGCGTCGCCGGCCACGACCACGCCGGAGCCGCGCGCGTCCAGGGCGGTGACGAGTTCGACGAGCGTGCTGTTCCGGTCCTCTGCGTGCCTGCCGGTGAACTCGCCGGAGGTGAGCACGAGGGCGACGTTCGCGGCGCTGACCGAGTCGCTGTCGGTCCGCAGGACCTCGAGGGCGGACAGGCCGGCGAGCACGGACGACGTCGCGGCGCTGTCCGGGAACGCGCCGTCCGGCGGCACGAGGAGGACCTGGGCGAGCAGCGAGCCGACGAGCTCCCCGGCGTCGTCGACCTCGGGCAGCGTGACCCCGGCCGGGAGCCCGGACCCCGTCACGTAGCTCTGCAGGCTCGACTCGGAGGAGGGGTCGGTGAACGCCGGGGTCAGGCTGATCTGCCCGGCGACCGTGCCGCCGGCCTCGGCGATCAGAGCGCCGACCGCCTCGATGTCGTCCGTGGCGACGTCGTCGTTGGTGACGACCAGGAGCACGCTGGAACCGGCCAGTGTCTCCTGCACCAGGGCGGGACCGACGGCGGTCTCGAAGTCCTCGGAGGTGTCGAGCTCGCTCTGCAGCTCCCGGGTCTGGTTCTCCAGCGACCGCTTGTCCTGCTCGAGCGTGGACACCTGGCTCTCCAGGTCGTCCAGGATCGGCCCGTTGAGCTGGGTGGTGCCGATGACGATCCCGAGCGCGACGGCGAGGAAGACGGCGATCAGCGACACCAGGTGGTACCGGAAGTCGATCACGAGAAGAGGTTCTCCAGCCAGAACATGAAGCTGTTCCATTGGTCGAGCAGCAGATCGAGGTAGACCCGCCCGGCGGCCGACACCGCGAGGGTGGACCCGATGGCCACGAACGCTGCGAGCACGAGGACCACCAGCGCCGTGGTGGAGATGCGACTGCGGTAGAGCCGGCTGACGCCCTTGGCGTCGACGAGCTTGCCGCCGAGCCGCAGCCTGGTCAGGAAGGTCGAGGCCATGCCGCCGCGCCCCTTGTCCAGGAACTCGACGAGGGTGGCGTGGGTGCCGACGGCGACGATGAGCTTGGCGCCCTTCTCGTCGGCCAGCAGCATCGCGATGTCCTCGCTGGTCGCGGCGGCCGGGAAGGTGATCGCCTCGACACCGAGCTCCTGGACCCGCGGAAGGCCGGGCGCCCGCCCGTCCGGGTAGGCGTGCACGACGACCTCGGCACCCGAGGTGAGGGAGCCGTCGCTCACCGAGTCCATGTCGCCGATGATCATGTCGGGCTGGTAGCCGGCCTCGATCAGCGCGTCGGCGCCGCCGTCGACGCCGATGAGGACGGGCCGGTAGTCGCGGATGTAGGCGCGGAGGGCGTGCAGGTCCTCCTTGTAGTCGTAGCCGCGGACCACGATGAGCACGTGGCGGCCGTCGATCGCCGTGGTCACGTCGGGGACGCCCACGCCGTCGAGCAGCAGCGCCCGCTCGCGCTTCATGTACTCCATCGTGTTGGCCGCGAACGCCTCGAGCTGGGTCGACAACCCGGCCCGGGCCTCGGCCATGGAGGCGGCGATGCGCTCGGCGTCCTGCGCCACGCCCTCGGCGACCACGGTGCCGTCGTCGGCCAGGAGCCGGCCCTCGACCAGGCGGACCTGGGCGCCCTCCTTGAGGGCCCCGAAGACGTCGCGCCCGACGCCGTCGAGCAGCGGGATGCCGGCGTTGACCAGGATCTCGGGACCGAGGTTCGGATAGCGGCCGGAGATGCTGGGCGCGGCGTTGACGACGGCGCCGACCTTGCACCCGACCAGCGCGTCGGCGCTCACGCGGTCGATGTCCACGTGGTCGATGACGGCGATGTCGCCGGGACGCAGCCGCTTGGTGAGGTTCTTCGTGCGGCGGTCCAGCCGCACGGTGCCGGCCACGCCCGGGCCGGTTGCCTGTGCGCGGCCACGTCCGAGAGTGCCGATGCGCATGCCTGGCATGCTCCCACGAGGGCCTGACCGGCCGGTCCTCCGACGCGCGAACGCGATCTTCCACTCACGCAGCGTGTCCGACACCAGGGGGCGCGCGACACGCCGGTGTCGCCGCCGTCGCCGCGCACGCGGAACCGTTACCGAGTCGTGACTAGCGTTGCGGGCGTGACTGGAGTGGCCCGCGTGATGCCCCGTACCGACCCTCTTCCCCCTGTGCCGTCGGAGCCGGCGGCCGACGCCGCTGCCACCGCTCCCACCCCGCTGATCAGGGCGTTCCCCTCCGGCCCGCCGGATCCGGACACTCCGCAGGACGACGGCGACACCCGTCGCGCGGCGCCCGGGCCGGCGGGGGCCGGGTCGGGGACCGAGGACGACGCCGCACCGGCCGCCGGCGGCAGGTCCGGAGCGGCCCGACCCGCGGCGCGCGCCCCGGGTCGACGTGAGCAGCGTTACCAGGAGACGCGGGCCCGGATCGTCGACGCGGCGGCCGACCTGTTCGCCGAGCGGGGCTTCGACGCGGTGAGCGTGGTCGAGATCGCCAAGCGCGCGGGTGTGGTGGAGAAGACGGTCTTCAACCACTTCCCGATGAAGGAGGGGCTGGTCTTCGACGCCGACCCGCCCATGCGGGAGGCGCTGCTCGAGGCGGTGCGGAAGCGCCCGTCCGGCGAGTCGGTGTCGGCGGCGGCGGGCAGCTTCGTCGTCGCGGCCGTGAGCCTGCTGGGCGCCCCGGAGGCGGCCGACGGCGTGGCGCGCATGGCCCGGGTGATCCGCGGCAGCCGGACGCTCCAGGTGCGCGAGCGGGAGATCCTGGGCGAGCTCACCGACGCGCTGGCCGGCCTCATCGCCGAGGAGACCCGGGCGTGGCCCGGCCAGGTCGAGCCGTGGTTGGCCGCGCACGCCGTCCTCGGGCTGTACGCCTCGCTGCTGGAACTGGCCCGCGACCGGGTGCTCGCCGGTGTGGCCGGGCCGGAGCTCGCGGGCGAACTGCGCCGACAGGGCCGCCGGGGCCTCGCCCTGCTCCAGTTCGGCCTCGCCGGCTACGCCAAATCACGGTGATGTGCGCTGCGGACGGCGGGCCCGAAGGGTCCCCGTCCGCAGCTCACGCTGCCGCCCTGCGAGGCGGCCGGACGAGCGGGGCCCGGAGGGCTCCCCGAGGAGGGCCGGGACACGCTGCACGCCCCCGGGGAACGGCTCCTGGCCGCGGTCAGATCACGGAGTGATCTGCAGATCACTCCGTGATCTGCAGAGAGTTCAGCAGCTGGTCGGCGCGGTCCCCGCGGACGTCGGGGTTTCGCGTGAACAGGGCGACGGCGACCATGTACTCGTCGTCGCCCGCCCAGCCGTGCCCGTCGGCGCACAGCCGGCGGATGTGCTCGCGGACCTTCGGCTCGCTGCTGTAGGTGCCGAAGTCCAGCCCCATCGCGAGGAAGTTCGCGACCCGGTAGCCGAGGTCCTCGGCCGTGCGCACCGTGGTGACCGGGTCGGAGTAGCTGGCGACCGCCGTGATCACGTTGTCGTAGTCGGACTTGAGCAGTTGCAGCACGAGGTCGTTGCCGAACACACCGCCCCAGAGCTCGGGCATGAGGATGTCCCGGTCGGGCGCGGGGATGTAGGGCGGGTTCGAGATGACCGTCGAGACGCGGGGACCGCCGGCCGAGTCGGCCTGGTCGAAGAAGTCGCCGAGCTCGACGGTGTAGCGGTCGGACACGCCGCGGGCGCTGATGTTCGCCCGGGCCTCCTCGATCGAGGGGGCGCTGATGTCGTAGCTGCGCACCCGCAGATCGGGCAGCCCGGCCACGACCTCGGCGATGGCGGTCGCGTCGCCGGTGCCCAGCTCCACCACGCCCTCGGCCTCCCACCCGAGCTGTGCCCGGTAGTGCTCGAGCAACATGCAGACCGAGAAGCCGTAGTGCGCCGATTCGTCGGCGGAGGAGAAGCAGGTCACGACGGCCCTCTACCCCGCTGTTCGGTTGCGCACGCCCGAGTTCACCCGGGCGTGCGGTGACCGCCGGACGTCAGGCTCGGGCGTCGGCGGCGACGACCAGCAGCTCCCTGGCGTGCGCCTGGCCGGTGTCGCTGTCGGCCAGGCCGGAGAGCATCCGGGCCAGTTCCCGGACCCGGTCCTCCCCCTCGACCGCGCGGATGTCGGTGGCGGTGACGCCGGCACCGGTGTCCGGCGACTTGTCCACCACGAGGTGTGTGTCCGCGAAGGCGGCGACCTGGGCCAGGTGGGTGACGACGACGACCTGGTGCCGCCGGGCCAGCCTCGCCAGCCGCCTGCCGATCTCTCCCGCGGCCTGTCCGCCCACCCCGGCGTCCACCTCGTCGAAGACCATGACCGGCACCGGGTCGGCCCCGGCGAACACCACCTCGATGGCCAGCATGACGCGGGAGAGCTCACCGCCGGAGGCGCCCTTGTGCACCGGGCGCGCGGGGGCGCCGGGGTGCGCCGCGAGCAGCAGGGCCACCTGGTCGATCCCCTCGGGCCCGGGGTCGTCGGGATGGCTGTCGACGGAGAACGACACCCGGGCGCTCTTCATGGCCAGCCCGGCGAGCTCCTTCCCGACCTCGGCGGCGAACCCCTCGGCGGCCGCGCGCCGGCCGGCCGAGATCTCGGCGCCGAGCCGGTCGACGTCGGCCCGGGCCTCGTCGCGGATGGCGGCGAGCCGGTCGAGGGCCTCGTCGGAGACGTCGAGCTCGGAGAGCCGGCGCTCCGCGTCTGCCGCCCAGGCGAGCACGCCCGCGAGGCCCTCACCCGGCTCGGCGTACTTGCGGACCAGGCCGGTGATCAGCGAGCGCCGCTCCTGCACCTCGGCCAGGCGCGCGGGGTCGGCGTCGAGGTCGGCCACGTACCCGGCCAGCTGACCGGCGACGTCGGACACCACCGCGACGGCGTCGGCGAGGTCCTGGGACAGGAGCACCAGGGTCGGGTCGTCGGAGGAGGACAGCGCCCGCCCGGCGATCGCCAGCGCGGCCGTCGCGTCCTGGGGGGCCTCCTCGGCCCCGAGGTCCCCGGTCACGTCGCCCACGAGGGCCATGCGGGCCTCGTCGGCGGCGGCGCGCAGGGCGTCGGCGTCGCCGAGCCGCTTCACCTGGGTGGCGAGGGCGTCGTCCTCACCGGGCTCGGGCGAGGCGGCCGCGATCTCCTCGAGACCGTGCCGGAGGACGTCGGCGGCCTGCGCCAGCTCGCGGGCCTGCGTGCGCCGCCGGTCGAGCTCGGCGGACGCGGTGCGCCAGCGCTCGTGCGCCTCGCGGTAGCGCTCGAGCGACGCCAGGTGGGCCGGCCCGGCATAGCGGTCCAGGGCCCGCCGTTGCTCGGCCGGCCGGGACAGCCGCAGCTGGTCGGTCTGGCCGTGCACCGCCAGGAGGTTCTCGGCCAGCTCGGCGACGACGCCGACCGGCACGGCGCGGCCGCCGAGGAAGGCCCGCGACCGGCCCTCCGCGCTGACGGTGCGGGCGAGGATCAGGCTGCCGTCCTCGTCGGGATCGGCCCCGGCGTCGGCGGCGCGCTGCCACACCGGCGAGTCCGGCGGCAGGAGCAGCCGGCCCTCGACACCGGCGCGGCCGTTGGCCCGGACACGGCCCGGGTCGGCGCGGCCGCCGAACAGCAGCGTCAGACCGGTGACCACCATCGTCTTGCCGGCTCCGGTCTCACCGGTGACCACGGTGAGCCCGGTGCCCAGCTCGAGGGTGACGTCGTCGATCGCGCCCAGCCCGCGGATCCGCAGCTCGGCCAGGCCCTCCTGCAGGGGGCCGGACCCACCGTCAGCGAGGGGCGCGGGCAGGGCGTCAGGCGTCGTCGCGCGTGCCGGCACCGGCCCCCTCCCCTTCCGCGAGAACCCCGCCGGAGCCGGTGACGACGTCCCGGGCGAGCACGTTGCGGCTGGTGGACAGCTCGTGGCCCGGCCCCGCGTGCCGCGCGTCGCGGAAGCCCCGCACCGGCAGGCCGAACTTGGCCACGAGCCGGTCGCCGAAGGTCGCCGCGTGCACCCGGGCGATGCGCACCGGCCGTGCGGCCCGGCGCACGTCGACCCGGCCGCCGTCCGGCACGTCGACCGTCCGGCGTCCGTCCGCGGAGACGCGGGCCTGGTTGCCGTCGGCGGGGACCGACACCGTGAGGACCGAGTCCGGGCCGGTGACCAGCGGGCGCGCGAAGAGCGCGTGCGCGTTGGTGGGCACGAGGAGCAGCGCCTCGACGTCGGGCCAGACGACGGGTCCGCCGGCCGAGAACGCGTAGGCGGTCGATCCGGTGGGGGTCGCGCACAGGACGCCGTCGCAGCCGAAGCTGGTCAGCGGCCGGCCGTCGATGGAGATGACCACGTCGAGCACGCGCGAGCGCTCGGCCTTCTCGATCGAGGCCTCGTTGAGCGCCCACGTCCCGCCGACGAGGGAGCCACCGGCATCGAGGACGTCGACCTCGATCGCCAGGCGCTCCTCGACGGAGTACTCGCACTGCTCGATGGCGTGCAGCGTCTCCTCGACGGCCTCGGGTTCGGTCTCGGCCAGGAAGCCCACCCGGCCCAGGTTGACGCCCATGAGGGCGGCATCGGTGTACCGGGCCAGCTCGGCGGCGCGCAGGAAGGTCCCGTCACCGCCGAACACCATCACGATCTCGGTGTCGAGAGCGGCCGCCGAGTCGGCCGGCACCAGCTCGGCGCCGGCGATGTCGAGCATCTCGGCCTCGTCCTCGAGCAACCGGACGACGATGCCGCCGTCCTGCAGCCGGGCCGCCGACGTGCGGGCCAGCTCGACGATGTCGCGTCGGCCGGTGTGCACGGTCAGCAGGACCCGCCTTTGCTGCGGGGCGGCGCTGCCCTCGCTGGTCGAACTCACTGGGGTCCCTCCTGGACTGCTCGACGGACGTCGTCCTCCTGCGGCGGGCCGGCATCGCGACGCAGCCACAGGAAGAACTCCACGTTCCCAGCCGGACCCGGCAGCGGGCTCGCCACCACTCCGGCCGTCCCCCATCCGAGGGTGTGCGCGGCCGCACCCACCTCGAGCACGGCGGCGATGCGGTGCTCGGGGTCGCGGACGACTCCCCCGGCACCCAGGCGCTGGCGCCCGACCTCGAACTGCGGCTTCACCATGGGCAGCAGGTCGGCGTCGGGCCGGGCGCACGCCGTGAGCGCCGGCAGCACCAGCTTCAGGGAGATGAACGACAGGTCGGCGACGACGAGGTCGACCGGACCGTCGATCGTCTCCGGCGTGAGCGTGCGGACGTTGGTGCGCTCGTGCACGCGCACCCGCTCGTGGGTGCGCAGGGGCCAGGCCAGCTCCCCGTAGCCGACGTCGACGGCGACGACGTCGGCGGCGCCACGGCTCAGCAGGACCTCGGTGAAGCCACCGGTGGAGGCGCCGGCGTCGAGGGCGCGGCGGCCCTCCACCGGGACGGCAAAGGCGTCGAGGGCACCGAGGAGCTTGTGCGCTCCGCGGGAGACCCAGGTGGGCCCGTCGTCGTCGGTGCGCACCACCACGGGGTCGCCCGCGTCGACGCCGGTGGCGGGCTTGGTCGCGGCCCGGCCGGAGACGGCGACCCGGCCCTCGGCGATGAGCGCGACCGCGTGCTCCCGGGAACGCGCCAGACCCCGGCGCACGAGCTCGGCGTCGAGTCTGCGACGGGCCATCAGAGCCGGTCGATCGTGCCGAGCTCGCGCTGCAGCCGCTCGTGCTCGGCCTCGTACACGGCCACGTGATCGGCGACCGGCCGCTGCTCGAGGTCGCCGAAGCGGTCGGGCGAGGCGGGGTCGGCGGGCGGCTGCGGGACGCCGGTGCGCGCCTCGGAGTCCGCCGCGGGCGGGGGCGGGCCCGGGCGCGGCGGACCCGGCACCGGTCGCTGCGTGCTCGGCTCGCTCATCGTCATCGCCTCTCGAGCGCTGGGATGCCCACCGGCAGGTGCGCGGCCGGCGCACGGGGGCGCGGCCGGTCGACGGTCGGGCACCGTCCGGACGCGCCGAGGTTACCGGTCACCGACCTCGGGCACGGCCCCGGCGGAGCCCGGGCGATAGCGTCTGGCACGCCGTAGACACCGACATCGGTAGGAGATGCGCCCGCGTGGCCACGCTGGACGAAAGCCTGACCGCCCTCCGGGGCGTCCTCGGAGACCTCGCGTCGAACCCGGCCGCCGAGGGGCTGGACCGCAGTGTGAGCTGCCGGCTCACCGACCTGGATCAGGTGGTCGTGGGCCGGCTGAGCTCCGGCGCGATCCGGGACCTGCGGGTCCTCCCCCACGGACCCGAGGTCACCAAGGCCGACATCCGGCTCACGATGACCAGTGACGACCTGGTCGCCCTCACCGCGGGTGAGCTCTCGTTCGGACCCGCCTGGGCCACCGGACGGGTCAAGCTCGAGGCCGGTCTCCGCGACCTGCTCCGCCTGCGCAAGCTGCTCTGAGCCACCCCTAGCCGACCGGGAGCGCCCAGCCCGCCATCGCTGCCGCCGCCCGCTCGTCGCCGGCCGCCAGCCGGGGCACGGCCGCAGCGTGGGCCCGGGCCCAGTGGGCCACGCAGAGCGCCCGCAG
>NZ_HG931175.1:0-5285 GCF_000582785.1 Candidatus Blastococcus massiliensis AP3 | reverse complement strand
GGCCCGTGCACGCCGGCGGCAGCGCCCCGGGGAGCGTCCCCGCCGTCCGCAGAGGACCGGAGCAGCAGCCCGCCGGACTCGGTCGGGCTCGCCTCCCAGTCCCCGCAGCGCCAGCCCGTCTCCGTCGTCGCCACCGCCGGGTGGACGGTGAGCAGGCCACCGGCGTGGTGCGCCAGGTAGTCCGGCCGGTGCTCGGGCGCCGCGGCGAGGAGGGTGACCGGGTCGGTGACCCCGGACAGCACCAGCAGGCTGGGTGCGCCGGCCCGCTGGGCGCCCTCGACGTCGGTGTCGAGGCGGTCGCCGACGACGAGCGGGCTGCGGGCCGCGGTGCGGCGCACGCACTCGGCGTGCATCGCCGGGTCGGGCTTGCCGGTGACCGTCGGCGGGTGGCCGGTGACCGCGCTGACGACCCCCACCAGGGCGCCGTTGCCGGGGAGCGGGCCACGTGGTGAGGGGACGGTCGCGTCGGCGTTCGTCGCGATGTGCCGCGCGCCGTTGCGCACCGCGACCACCGCTTCGGCGAGCTGGGCCCAGCCCACCTCCCGGCCGTAGCCCTGCACGACCGCGTCGGGCCGGTCCTCGGCGCTGTCGACGACCGTCAGCCCGACGGCCCGCAGCGCTGCGGCGACCCCGGGCCCACCGACGGGGAGGATCCGGGCGCCGGGGCCGAGCAGGCCGGCGACCACGCTGGCGGCAGCCTGCGAGCTCGTGATCACGTCCGCGGGCTCGGCCGCGACGCCGATCTCGGTGAGGTGGGCCGCGACCTCCTCCGGTGTGCGGGAGGCGTTGTTGGTGACGTAGCCCAGGCGCATGCCGGCACGCCGGGCCTCCTGCAGCGCCTCCGGCACGTCCGGGACCGCCGCCGGCCCGACGTAGACCACGCCGTCGAGGTCCAGCAGAGCGACGTCGTGGACCTCGACGAGCGGGACGGCCGACCCGGTCGCCAGCGACGGTTCGCCCGCCGCCCCGGGGCCCTCCGCCCGCACTGCTGCTGTCCCCACTCCGGGTCTCCTTCCGTCGCTGCGGCGCGGCGCATGCCGCCCCGATGGGTCGTCCCGCCGCGTCGGGTCACGCCGCTCCTACGATTCGGACGTGCCCTCGTCGCCGGCGGACCGCCGCCCGTCCGATCCTGCGGCAGGACTCGAGGTCCGGCCCTTCCGGGCGCTGACCTACCGCCACCACGATCACGCATCCCTGGCCCGCGTGAGCTCGCCCGCCTACGACCTGGTGACCCCGACCGACCGGGACCGCCTCGCCGCATCCGACCCGCACAACATCGTCCGGCTCATCCTCCCGAGGGACGAGCGGCCCGCGGGAGCCGCCCCGGCCCAGGAGGGCGTCGCGGCGTCCTGGGCCGCCCGGGCCGCCGAGGAGCTGCGCCGGTGGGAGCGGGAGGAAGTGCTGGTCCGGGACGCCGTGCCGGCGCTGTGGGCCTACGAGCTGCAGCCGCCCGACGGAGGAGCGGCCACCGTCGGCTGGCTGGGTGCGGTCTCCATCCCGGCGCTCTCCTCCCCCGCTGTGCTCCCGCACGAGGACACGTTCCCGGTAGCGGTGGAGGGACGCCGCGCGCTCCTGGCGGCCACCCGCACCGACCTCGAACCGATCGTGCTGGCCCACGACGCCGACCCCGAGGTGACCGACCTGACCGGTCGTGCGCGGCGCGAGACGCCGACGATGGAGGTGCTCTACGACGACGGGGTGCGCCACCGGTTGTGGCGCGTCACCGATCCCGCGTTGCTGGCGCCGCTGACGGCGGCCCTGCGGCGCACGGCGGCGGTGATCGCCGACGGGCACCACCGGTTCGCGGCCGCACGAGCTCATCAGCGCACCGATCCCGGCTGCCCCGGCTGTGACGCCGTCCTCGCGCTGGTCACACCCATGGGCCCCGGCGGGCTCCGCGTGGCGGCGATCCACCGGGTGGTGCCCGACCTCGGGCTCGACGCCGCCGCCGGCACCGCCGCGGCCGGCTTCACGGTCACCGACCTGCCGGTGCCCGCCGGCACCTCGGAGGGGGCGTCCGTGGCGGCGTCGGTGCACGCCTGGTCGGCCGACCCGGAGGGGGCCGGGTACCTGCTCAGCGACGGCCGGCGCCTGGTCCACCTGGGCGATCCCGCACCGTCCGTGCGCGACCGGGTGCCGACGGAGGCGCCGGAGTCCTGGCGCGGTCTCGACGTCGTCCTGGCCCATCACGGACTCCTGGACGGTCTGTGGGGCCGGTCCGACGAGCCGGAATCGGTGCTGATCGCCCACACGGTGGAGGAGGCGCTGCGCACAGCTGTCGAGCGAGCCGGGGTGGCGCTGTTCCTGCGACCGCCTTCTCCGGCCGACGTCGCCGCGGTCGCGCGGGCCGGGGCCCGGATGCCCCGCAAGTCGACGCTCTTCGTGCCCAAGCCCCGGACCGGTCTGGTGCTCCGACCGCTGGACGACTGAGCAGGACTCACGCGGTCCGCTCGGCGGCCGTCGTGGATCCGCGGGGCACCTTCCGGCCGCGACGGCAGTTCACCTCGCACACCGAGGCGGTGCCCGTCCCGGTTCTCCAGAACCGGCGCTGCAGGGCACCCTCGACCTCGACGACGTCCCCCGGCTGCCAGGCTGCCACGCGTCGTTGCAGCGCACGGTCGTAGGTGATGCAGCTCAGCACGTCGACCGACTGCCCACGCGCGCGCGGCTCGGGCCGGCGCACCACCAGCCGGAAGGACACGAGGGTGTCCCCGCTGGGGAGGGTGCGGACCTCTGCCGGGGCGGACACCCGCCCGCGCAGCACCACGTCGTTCCGATCGATCACAGCCACGCTCATGCACCGAGCCTGGAGCGACGACGCGCGAGGGCACAGTGCGGCGAGGCATCTGTGGACGCGAGAGTCAGGTGTGGACGGCTCGCCCGTTCCCGTCAGTGGCCCGTGCCGGAAGGCCCCGCCCTCGCTCCCGAGGGCGGGACCTCCGGCGGTGGACCGCCCCGGCTACTGGGGCCAGACCTCGGCGACCTGCAGCCCGGTCCCGGCGACGTGGTCCCCCTCGTGGCCGGGCTCCATCGTGCAGATGAAGCCCCAGCCGTCGGGGTCGCCCGCGTCGCAGCAGGGCGTGGCATCGGTGCGGTCGGGACGCGGGTCGGGGTCGCCGATCCGGTACGTGGACGCGGACATGGAGCCTCCTCGGAGGAGACGCCCGGCGGGTGTGGTCACCCGCCGACTCAGGCGTCTAGCTCTCCCAGGGCTCGCAGGCCGAACCGCATGGCGATCTCCTCCGCGTCGGGGCGTTCCTGCTCAGGGTGCCTGGTCGGTGGTCGGATCACCACTGGTGTCGGCGGCGTCGTCGGTCTCCCCGAGCAGCTCGGCCACCTCGGCCTCCACCTCGTCGGCGAAGGACTGCCCCGCTGCCGCGTCGTCGTCGCTAGCGGCGTCGGGGCCGTCGGGCTCCTCGGCCACCTCGACGGGCGTCGGGACATCGCACGCCTGGTCGAGCTCCTCGAGCTCGGTGAACTCGACGGAGTCGGCGAGGGCGTCCGCGTCCAGGGCGGTCACGGCGTCGTGCCAGCTCTGGGCGAGCTCCTCTTCCCCCTGGGCATGAAGGAGGTCGGCATAGGCAGCGGCGAAGCGCAGCCGGGTGGTGTCGCCCTCGGTCAGCGAGTCCGGCGACGGACGCGGCCCCAGGGCCGCCTCCAGGATCAGCCGGGCAGCGGCGTGCTCGCCGAGGTCCCGACGCGCGCCGGCCTCGACCAGCCGCAACTCCGCGGTCTCCTCCTCGTCCGGGGACTCCCCCAGCGCCTCGGCGACCAGCCGCAGGGCCACCTCCGGCCGACCGAGCGCCCGCTCGCAGTCGGCGAGCACGGCGCGGTAGCCGTGGTCGCCGCTCATCCGCCGGTAGGCGCGCAGCTCCCGGGCTGCCTCGGCGTAGTCCTCGGCGTGGTACGCCGCGACACCGACGGCCTCGCGGACCACGGCGACGCGGGAGGCACGATCCCGGGCAGCCCGGGCGTGGGCCAGCGCTGCCTGCGCGTCCTCGTCGACCAGCGTGCCGGCAGCGACGAGGTGCGCGGCGACCCGATCGACGTTCCTCGGGTCGAGCCCGCGCAGCGCCGAGCGCACGGCCGGGTCGAGGTCCCGGGGATCCACCCAGTCCGGGATCTCCGGCCCGGCAGGAATCGGCGGACGACGTTCCGGTCGCTCCGCGGAACGCGGCCCGCGATCAGGAGCGCCATGACGGTCCCCCGACGGACGACGGTCCCGCCAGCTGCCCGGCCCACCGCGGTCCGGGCGGGCGGATCGATCAGTCTGCGGCCTGTCCCCGGAAGGACGACGCTCCTGCCAGCTCCCACCCTGCGGACGGTCTCCCTGGGGGCGGCCGCCGGAGGGGCGACGCTCCTGCCAGCCCCCGCCCTGCGGGCGATCCCGCTGCGGACGCTCCCCCTGCGGACGCTCTCCCTGCGGGCGGCCACCCGAGGGGCGACGCTCCTGCCAGCTCCCACCCTGCGGACGATCCCGCTGCGGACGCTCCCCTTGCGGACGGTCCCCCTGCGGACGACCACCCGAAGGACGGCCACCCGAAGGACGACGCTCCTGCCAGCTCCCACCCTGCCTACGGTCTCCCTGCGGACGACCACCCGAGGGACGACGCTCCTGCCAGCCGCCGCCCTGCGGGCGATCCCGCTGCGGACGCTCCCCCTGGGGACGGTCACCCTGGGGACGGTCACCCTGCGGGCGGCCACCCGAAGGACGGCGCTCCTGCCAGCTCCCACCCTGCGGACGGTCCCCCTGCGGACGACCACCCGAAGGACGACCACCCGAGGGACGCCGCTCCTGCCAGCCCGTGCGATCGTCACGTGACGACCCACCGCTCCGGCCGCCGGCTCCGGACGACCGGTTCGACGGACGTCCCCGATCGGCACCCGAGTCGCCGCTGCCCTCGCCCCCACGACGGGATCCCGCTGCAGGGCCGCTGTCACGGGAGGCGAAGTACCGCGCGTCGCGGTCGTTCAGCGGACGGCCTCGCCGCTCCCCGTCGGCGGACGCCCCACGTCCGCCGGCCACCCCCCGCGGAGCACCGGGACGACCCGACGCACCGCTCGGGCGCTGGGCACGGGCGCCCGGCCTGCCGGCGCCCTTCCCGGATGGGCCACCACCGGAGCCGCGCGCCCCGCTCGGGCCGTCGGAACCGCGTCGGGGAGTAGTCATATGTCGGGGTACCTCTTCGAATAGCGGCGTACTTGCTCAAGCCGCCGAGAACTGGGACATACGAACGCGAACGGGGGCCAGAGCGCGTACGCTCTGACCCCCGTTCGGTAATGGT
>NZ_HG931174.1:1070341-1179004 GCF_000582785.1 Candidatus Blastococcus massiliensis AP3 | reverse complement strand
CCTTCGAGGGGGTCTGCAGGGGGGTCGGCGGGGGGCCTCGCGGGCGGCCGCACGAGGGGTTCGACCCGGCCGGCCACCTGGCTCTTCCGTGCGGGGCCGGCGGGCTATGCGACGCCGCGCGGACGGAACTGGACGCTCACGCGAGGCCCGACCGGCTTGGTCGTCTTGGGGATGCAGTGCTCCCAGGTGCGCTGGCACGAGCCGCCCATGACGACGAGGTCCCCGTGGCCCAAGGGGAAGCGCAGGCTGCTGCCGCCGGAAGCGGGACGGAGCAGCAAGGGCCGGGGGGAGCCGAACGAGACGATGGCGACCATGGTGTCGCCGGAGCGGCCGCGGCCGATCCGGTCACCGTGCCAGGCGACGCTGTCCCGGCCGCCCCGATACAGGCACATCCCGGCGCTGACGAAGGGCTCTCCGAGCTCGGGGCGGTAGTACTCGTCGAGCTCCGCGCGCGCTTCGGTCAGCAGCGGGTGCGGCAGGGTCTCGCCGGCGCCGTACCACCGCAGCAGTCTCGGGACGGCGACCTCGCGCTCGTACATCTGACGCCTGTCCTCGCGCCAGCCGATGTCGCCGAGCAGGACCTCGAGCACCTCGCCGGAGCCGGTGATCCAGCCGGGCAGGTGATCCACCCACGCGCCGGCGCTGAGGTGGTGCCGTTCCACGCGGCCGGCGAGGGGCGTGAGCGTCGCCTCGTCGGCGACGTCCCACATCGAGGGCTGCTGCGCGAGCTGCATGCCGGCACGCTACTCCGACTTTTCGCACATGTGTGCGAAAAGCTGTGGATAGGCCGTTCAGGCGGTGAGCGCGAGCGCGAAGGGGAGGACGGCCGGGGCACCGGCCCGGCGCAGCTCACGGCCGGCCACCGTCATGGTCCAGCGCGAGTCGGCCAGGTCGTCGACCAGCAGCACCGGCCCCGCCACCGAGGCCAGGCGCTCCTGCAGCTCGGGGCCCACGACGATCCGGTCCCAGACGCCGGCCAGCCTGAAGGCGCTGTTCCCGCCCGGCTGCCCCGTCGGGCCGCCGTGCGCCAGCGAGAGCTCGCCCAGGAAGTCCAGACGACCCATCCTCGCCAGCCCCTGCGCCACCCCGGTCACCAGCCGGGGGCGCCGTCGCGAGGGCACGGCGACCACGGCTACAGGCCGCTGCGACCAGTCCCAGGCCGCCAGCACGCGCGCGCACGCGCGGAGGAGGTCGTCATCGGGTGGCAGGTCGGAGAACGAGCGCTGCACGGGGACGTCGAACGCGGCGTCCGGGTCCTCCTCGATGCCGGGCGCCTCCAGATCGACCACGCCGCCCACGCCGTCGTCCCCGAGGAGGGTGCGCAGCCGCTGGCCCCAGCCGAGGTCGGTGAGCCGGGCGACGGCCCGGCCGGGCTCGAGCTGCTCCCCTGGCGCGATCTTTCCCTTCACGTCGACGCCGAGCCGGTCCGCGCCGGTGGGCCACTGGGCACGAGGTGCCAGCTCCACGCCGGGCCGGTCGAGCGCAGCGGACGCCGCCTCGGCGGCGGCCTCCGGCACGTCGGTGGAGTACCAGGGGCCGGCGCAGACGTCGCACCGTCCGCAGGGAGCCGCCGTCGGGTCGTCCAGCGCGGACTGCAGGAAGGCCATCCGGCACTCGGCTTCGTCGACCGGCTTGGCGTAGGCGAGCATCGCCCGCTGCTCGGCCTCGCGGGTCCGCGTCACCCGGGCGTAGCGGTCGGCGTCGTAGACCCAGGGCTGCCCGGTGGAGCGCCAGCCGCCCTGCACCCGCTCCACCGCGCCGTCGACGGCCAGGACCTTGAGCAGCAGCTCCAGGCGGGACCGGCGCACGTCGGCGACCGTCTCCAGCCGGGCCACCGACCACGCCTTGCCGTCGGCCATGGCGGTGAGCACCGCGGCGGCGTGGTCCTCACGCGGCATGGAGGAGGTGGCGAACCACTGCCAGATCGCGATGTCCTCGGGGCCCGGGAGGAGCAGCACGTCGGCGTGCTCGACGGCGCGGCCGGCGCGGCCGACCTGCTGGTAGTAGCTGACCGGGGACGACGGCGCCCCCAGGTGGACGACGAACCCGAGGTCGGGCTTGTCGAAGCCCATGCCGAGCGCCGAGGTGGCGACCAGCGCCTTCACCTCGTTGTTGCGCAGCGCCTCCTCGGCGTCCTTGCGGTCGGCGTCGTCCAGCCGGCCGGTGTAGGAGCGGACCTCGTGGCCGGCGTCGCGCAGCAGGTTCGCCGTCTCCTCCGCGGCGGCCACCGTGAGCGTGTAGACGATGCCGCTGCCCGGCAGGTCGCCGATGCGGGCGGCCAGCCAGGCCAGGCGCGCGCGGTCCGACGGGAGCCGGAGCACGCCCAGCCGCAGCGAGTCGCGCGAGAGCGGGCCCCGGACGGTGGTCACCTCGACCCCGCCGGCGCCGAGCTGCTCGGCGACGTCGTCCACCACCCGCTCGTTGGCGGTGGCGGTGGTGGCCAGCACCGGCGTGCCGGCAGGAAGCGTGCCGAGCAGGTCGCGGATGCGGCGGTAGTCGGGCCGGAAGTCGTGGCCCCAGTCGGAGACGCAGTGCGCCTCGTCCACGACCACCAGGCCGCACCGCGCGACCAGACCGGGCAGCTGTTCCTCGCGGAAGCGCGGATTGGTGAGCCGTTCGGGCGAGACGAGCAGGACGTCGACGTCGTCGGCGGCCAGGCGGGCCGCGATGTCGTCCCACTCGGTCATGTTGGCGCTGGAGATCTCGACGGCCCGGATGCCGGCACGGGCCGCGGCCGCCACCTGGTCGCGCATGAGCGCGAGCAGCGGCGAGACGAGCAGGGTCGGGCCCTTGCCGCGGCGCCGGAGCAGGGCCGTGGAGACGAAGTAGACCGCCGACTTGCCCCATCCGGTCCGCTGCACGACCAGGGCCCGCTGGGAGCGTTCGACGAGCGCGGAGACCGCGGCGTCCTGCCCCTCGCGGAAGACGGCGTCGGGCCGGCCGGTCAGCTCGCGGAGCACGGCCAGCGCCTCTGCGTGGACCAGGCTGGCGGTCTCGGACGTCGGCGCCGCGGTGGTCATGCCCCGACAGTAGGCACCCCCGGTGACAGGACGGACCGCCGAGCGCGACCTGTGGGCGACGGTGGAGAATCCACAGGCGATGGCACACCACGGGCAGCGACCGCCGGACAACCACGTGCACACGCACTGGTCGTGGGACACCGCGGATGCCTCGACCATGCGGCGCGCGTGCGAGCAGGCGATCGCGCAGGGCATCCCGGCGATCGCGTTCACCGAGCACCTGGACTTCACCGTCTGGCAGGCCGAGGACCTGGCGACCGAGCGCGGGCTGACCGACCGGTTCCCGGCCCAGCAGCTGCCCATCGACGTCGAGGGGTACTTCGCCGAGCTCGCCGAGGTACGCGACCGGTTCCCCGAGCTGCGGATCCTCTCGGGCGTGGAGGCCGGCGAGCCGCACCTGTTCGCCGCGAGCATCGCCACGCACCTGCGCGGTGCCCCCGTCGACCGGATCCTCGGCTCGTTGCACTCCCTCGACGACTGGGGCCGGCTGGTCGGCGTCGGCCGGCTGCTGCAGACGGACGCCGACGCCACCATGCGGCGCTACCTCAGCGAGATGGTGCGGATGATCGAGGGCAGCGACGTCTTCCAGGTGCTGGCGCACGCCGACTTCCCCCGGCGCTACTGGCCGGGCGGCTCGCACCGGTACGTGGAGAAGGACTACGAGGAGGAGTACCGGGCGGTCTTCCGCGCGCTGGCCGGCTCCGGGCGGGCGCTGGAGATCAACACCACCAGCCCGCTCGCCTCGGCCGACCAGATGCGCTGGTTCCACGAGGAGGGTGGCGAGGCGGTCAGCTTCGGCAGCGACGCCCACACCCCGTCGGCGGTGGGCCAGAAGTTCGACCTCGCCGTCGACGTCGTGGAGGCTGCGGGGTTCCGCCCCGGGCGCGACCGCTTCGACTTCTGGCGGCGCTGAGCGGCGACGGTCAGGCCACGCGGGGCAGCGGCATGGTCGCCGGCGCGGGCGCCGGCCGGACCGCGGGCGGCGGAGGCGGCGGGGTCCGGGTGACGGCCGTGTCAGGGAAGACGAAGCGGTAGGTCGTCTCGGCGTCCTGGACGGCGAACGTCTGGCCCTCGGGACCGGCGTGGTGCAGCACCAGACCGTCGAACCGCTCGGCCACCCGGCGCAGGGCGTCGGCATCCGAGACGTCGACGACATGGGGCCCCGTGCTCAGGCCCGCCACCGGCAGGATGCGCGCGGCGTTGCGGACGGCGAACTCGTCGGCCGCGTCGCCGGAGCGGGGACGACCGATCCACCCGGTGGCGGCGGTGACGACGGCGGCCACCACGAGGACGGCGAGGACGATGAGCCGGGCCGCGTCGATCGGCAGGTCGATGCCGAGCAGCGTGAACGAGCGGGCCACGACCTCGTCGACGGGGACGGCGACCTGCGCGTTCGGCTCGAAGGTGGACTCGGAGGTGGGTGGACGCAGCGCGGTGGGGTCCATGGCGAACGTCAGCGCCGGCACCTCCTCGGCGGTGAACGCCGCGCCCTGGACGACGCCGGTGATCTCGACGACCGGCGTGACGATGATGGTCGCCGTCCCGGCGCTGCCACCGATCTCGGCGTTGTGCCGGTCGACGGCGGCGCGGGCGAGGTCGGGGTCGATCGGGACGGTGGCGGTGGCGGCGCCGTCCTCGACCGCGACGGCGGGGCTGTCGCCGAGCGGAGCGCTCCACCCGTCCGCCGTGGCGACGGAGAGGTCGAGACGCACGACGCCCTCGACGGCGTCGAGACCCGGCGCGCTGACCACCTGCTCGAAGGAGACGGCCAGGTCGTCGACGAGCCGGGTGTAGATCGGGTCACCGGTCGCGATGGCGCCGGTCGGGTACGTCGTCCCCGGGGCCGCGGTGCCCGTGTAGGCGAACCGGCCCTCCTGGGCGACCTGCAGGGTGCGGGTCTCGGTCGTCGTCGTCGGCAGGGCCAGCAGCGCGGCGCCGGCCACGGCGGCCAGCAGCGCGACCGCGCCGGAGACGATCGCCACCTGGCGCGCCTGCGCACGGGTGGGCATCGAGAAGGAGACGGCGGCCACGGGGCTCGTCCGGCGGGGCGCGTGCCGGCCCCGGCGGCGGCCGCGCGCGCGGCGCACGGTGTCGCTCGTGCCGAACAGGCCGAGGACGACGGCGGCGATCAGCCCCAGCGACCACGGCGACGTGATCGCGTCGAGCATCCTGCCGCCCTGGGGCACCTGGCGGAACAGCTTGCCGAGGAGTTCGTCGGCGGTCGGGCGGTCCTCGTCGAGCCAGTCGTTGTTGTCGCCCTGCAGCACGAACCGGTCGCCGTCCACGTCGACGATCCGGTGCATGACCTTCGTGTCGAGGATCTCCGAGTGGTAGGCCACCACGTCGCCGACCTCGTAGGAGTCGGCGGGGCGGAGCACGGCGAGGTCACCCGTCGAGAAGCCGGGTTCCATGCTGATCCCGTACGTGCTGACGTAGGTCGTCGCGCCACCGAGCTGCACCGGCCAGAAGAACCAGGCAGCCGCCAGCGCCAGCGCGATGACGGCGCTGGTGCTCGCGGCTCTGGCTGCGGCGTTCATGGCGGGCGCAGGAACGGGTCGGGCGGGGCGGCCTGCCCGGCCGCCCCGCCCTGTCCGAACTACTAGGACACCACCGTCAGGCCGACGGCGTTGAAGTCCTGGAAGTAGCGGGTGGGGAGGCTGCCCCCGGCGGTGGCGCAGGTGATCTGCATGGAGACGTTGTCCCACGCGGGCCCCGTGGGGGTGCAGTCGTAGACGGGGGACAGCGGCGTGCCGTCGTTCGCGTCGTTGAGTGCCGAGGGCGCGTTGACGGTCTTCAGCGTCATGGTGGAGGTGGCGTTCGTGACGTCGGTGGTCAGCGTGAACACCACGGCGTCGAGGATCGTGCCGTCAGCGGGGTTGGCGACGTAGTTGATCGCCGTCGCCGTGGCGCCGGTGACGTCACCCTGGCCGTAGCCGGCGACGCTGTCGGGGACGGTGTTGCTGGCCGTGAAGGCGGAGGTGGCGACGGCGGCAGCGGCGACCGCGGCGCCGGCGAGCAGAATGCGCGACTTGCGCATGAGGGGTGTCCGTTCTCTCGGTGGCCCAGGCCCGTCCGGATGCTTCTCATCCGTCCGCGATGACTGCGCCGTCATCCTTGACGGAGCCGTTTTCGGCATCGGCGGCCCAACCTCAACTCCTGTCCCAAAAGAAACTGGAGTCGCTCGATCGACACGGGAGCGACGGTGACCGTGACCGCCGGACGTCGTCGACCTCACGGCACGTCCGACGGCCGCCGCATCTCCTGACGGGCGGCGCTGATCTACGGTGCACCCGGGTCCGGATGCGACCGCGCCTTCGGAAGGGGGACCGAGTGGGCAGGTCGGATCGCGCCCAGCGCATGCTGCCGCTCGGCGTCCTGGTCGTCGTCACCGCCCTCGACCTGGGCCTGGGACGTGACCGCATCGTCCTCACCCTCGTCGTCATCGCGCCGCTGGTCGCCGCCACCGCGCTGGGCAGGCGAGCCACGCTGGCCTACGGGGTGCTGGCGCTGATCCTGGCCGCGCTGCTCGGCGTCTACGACGAGCTCTACACCGGCAATCAACTCGCGGCGCAGACGATCCGGCTGATTGGCATCGCGGCCGGGACCCTCGCCGCCCTCGTCGCGTGCACGCTGCGGATGCGCCGGGAGGCGGAGGTTGCCCGACTCGGCGAGGAGGCCGCGGCCGCCCGGGCCGTGCTCGACACCGCCCGCACGCTGCAGCGGCACCTGCTCGGCCCGCCACCGACCTTGCCCACCCTTCACTCGGCAGCGCGCTACGTCCCTGCCAGCCGCCACGCGCAGGTGGGCGGGGACTGGTACGACGGCTTCTGCCTCCCTGACGGCGGCACCGTGCTGGTGATCGGGGACGTCGCCGGCCACGACGCCGAGGCGGCAGCGACGATGGCCGAGGCGCGGGGCATGCTCCGCGGCATCGCGGGGACCGGCCCGCCGTCGCCCGCTGCGGTCCTCACCGGGCTCGACCGGGTGCTGACCGACCTCGGGGTGCCGACGCTGATCACCGTGGTCGTCGCCGCGGTGCACGGCGGCGAGGGAGCGGTGACCTTGCGGTGGTCGAACGCCGGTCACCCCGCGCCGTTGCTGGTGCGCAGCGACGGCACCCCCGAGCTGCTGGCCCGGTCCCCGGAGCCGCTGCTGGGCATCGCTCCGTCGAGCGTGCGCCTGGACCACGAGCTGAGCCTGCACCCGGGCGACACGGTTCTCTTCTACACCGACGGGCTCGTCGAGCGACGCGAGTGGGACCTCGACGAGGGCACCGACTGGCTCGTCGGCCAGCTGCGGCAGCGGGGGCGCGAGCCGCTCGACGAGCTCTGCGACGGGCTGCTCAACGAGCTCGGCGGAGGCACGGAGGACGACGTCGCTCTCCTGGCCGTACGGGTGCCGGCGCCGGTGGGTCAGCGCGAGTAGTACTCCACGACCAGCTGCTCCTCGCAGATCACCGGGACCTCCTCGCGGCTGGGGATGCGTTCGACGCGCGCCACCAGGTCGGCCAGCCGGACCTCGAGGTACCCCGGGGGCTCGGCGTGGGCGCCGGACGCGGCGACGACGAATGGCTCCTTGCCGCGCGACTTCTCCGCGACCTGGACGAAGTCGCCGGGCCGGAGCCGGTAGGACGGGCGGTCCACCCGCTTGCCGTTGACCAGCACGTGCTGGTGGGTGACGAACTGGCGCGCCTGGTAGATGGTGCGGGCGAAGCCGGCCCGCAGGACGGTGGCGTCCAGCCGCGACTCGAGGTCCTGGATCAGTGCCTCGCCGGTCTTGCCGCCGGTGCGCTTCGCCCGGTCGAACGCCGCCCGCAGCTGGGTCTCGCTGATGTCGTACTGCGCCCGCAGCCGCTGCTTCTCCTTGAGCCGCGTGGAGTAGTCGCTGTCCTTGCGGCGCTTCCGGCCGTGCTCGCCGGGCGGGTAGGGGCGCCGCTCGAAGTAGGCGACGGCCTTGGGAGTCAGCGCGATGCCGAGGGCGCGGCTGATGCGGATCTTGGGACGGGGCGTGTTCACCGGACCTCCTGTTTGGTTAGGCTCACCTTACTCACGTTCCCGAGAGCTTCGAGGGTGGTCCCATGACGGCAGGACGCACGCCGCGCAAGTTCCCCGCCGGCACTCCCGCCCCGGTCACGGCTCCGGCCGCCGCGGGAGGACAGCCGTCGCCGGCCGAGCGGGCGCGCACGGTTGCCGCCCGTCCCCGTGCGGCGCTGCACGTGCTCGGCTCGGGCACGACGCCGGCCCTCGCCGCGACGACGACGGCGGACGGCCGCACCTTCGTGGTCGTCCCGACCTCGGGCCCGCTCCCCCAGGCGCTCCGCGACTCACCGGTCGGCGACCTGCCGGCGCGGCTGACGGTGACCGACCGGGCGCCGTCGGCGCTGCGGCAGCCGATCCGGGCGCTGGTGGAGATCGCCGGCTGGCTCGCGGCCGTGCCGGCCGAGGACGTACCGGACGGGGTGCTCGCCTTCGCCGAGGCGTGTCCGTGCGACGCGCTCTTCGACGTCGGGCTCACCGCCACGCTCCTGCGGCTGGACGTCGCCGATGTCGTCCTGCACGAGTCGCACGCCGTCGACCACGTCGAGCCCGAGGACTTCGTGGCCGCCGGGCCCGATCCGGTCACCGCCGCGGAGGCCGACCTGCTGACGGCGGAGTGGGACGCGCTGGCCAGGCTGCGCGGCCGGGTACAGGCGTGGGCCGGTCGCCGGGACGACGTCCGCCTGCTCGGCCTGGACCGGTTCGGCGTCCGCTTCCGGGTGGAGTGCCCGCGCGGCGGCTACGACGTCCGGGTCGCCTTCCCCGAGCCCTTGACCGGGCGCGCGGAGTTCGCGCGGGCCGTCCGCGGCCTGCTCACCTGCGCACTGGACTGACCACGACGGACCGGTCGCTGGTCGGCGGGCCCGGGCTGTGCGACGGTCCCCCGGTGACCTCCTCCGACGGCGGCCGACGCGGCCTGCAGATCACCCTGGCCGGTCTCGCGGCCATCCCCCTGGCGTCCGGCCTCGCCGGCGCGCTGCTCGGCCCCGCCTCACTGCCGGGTCCAGCGGAGGCGGTGTCGCCGAACGTGGAGAGCGAGTACCGCTACTCGCACGCCATCTACGCGGCAGCCGCTCCGCTGATCTGGTCGGCCGTGCCGCAGGTCGAGCGCAAGGGCGGGCTGCTGCGCGGTGTCTCGGCTGCCCTCTTCGCCGGCGGTGTGGTCCGGCTGCTGGCCTGGCGCCGGACCGGCCGGCCGCACCCGGCACTGGTCGGGGCCACCGCACTCGAGCTGCTCGGCACGCCGGCGCTCGTGGCCTGGCAGCACCGCGTCGCCACGCGGACACGCAGCAGCTGAGGACCACCGCGGGGTCCTGACCCGCGGTGGTGCGACGATGCGCGTCGCCCGATCACGGGCGTCCGTGCAGGTCCAGGAGGCATCGATGGCGTTCGGCTGGAAGCTCTACGGCGACGGGAAGACCCCGCCCCTGGGCGAGGCGGTCGCACCGGACGAACGGCTCTCGTGGCCGCGCACGGTGGGGATCGGCGCGCAGCACGTCGTCGCCATGTTCGGCGCGACGTTCGTCTTCCCGCTGCTCATGGGCCTGGACGCCAACCTCGCGATCATGATGAGCGGCGTCGCGACGATCGTCTTCCTGCTGATCGTGCAGGGGAAGGTGCCCAGCTACCTGGGTAGCTCGGCCTCGTTCGTCGGTGGCGTCGTCGCCGTGCGTGCCGCTGGCGGCTCGGACGCCGACGTCCTCGGCGCCCTGCTGGTCTCCGGCGTCGTCCTGGCCCTGGCCGGTCTGGTCATCCACTGGGCCGGAGTCCGCGTCGTGAACAAGGTGCTGCCCCCGGCGGTGACCGGCGCGGTGGTCATGCTCATCGGCTTCAACCTCGCCCCCGTCGCGACGGCGACGTACTGGTTGCAGGACCAGTGGGTGGCGCTGGCGACCATGTCGTTCGTCATCGTCGCCTCGCTGCTGCTGCGCGGCTTCCTCGCCCGGATCTCGATCCTGCTCGGTCTGGTCTTCGGCTACCTGCTCTCGGTCCTGCTCGACCTCACCGCCGGGCAGCACACCTCGGCGCTGCCCGGCCAGAACCTGCTCGACGCGGACGGCAACCCGTGTGACGCGGAGGGTCCGTACTGCGTGGCGACGCCGTTCGCCCACGACCGCGTCAACTTCGACGCCGTCCGCGACGCCCCCTGGTTCGGCCTGCCGGAGTTCACCGCCCCGTCCTTCTCGGCGAACTTCGCACTGCTGGTCATGCCCGCGGTGATCGCGCTCGTCGCGGAGAACGCCGGGCACGTGAAGGCGGTCGCCGAGATGACCCGCCGGGACCTCGACCCGATGATCGGCCGGGCGGTCTTCGCGGACGGGGCGGCGACCGTCCTCGCCACCTCGGTCGGCGGATCCCCCACCACCACGTACGCGGAGAACATCGGCGTCATGGCGGCGACGCGCGTGTACTCGACGGCGGCCTACTACGTGGCCGCGCTCGTGGCGATCGCCCTGGGGCTCGTGCCGAAGTTCGGCGCGCTGATCAACGTCATCCCCGGTGGCGTCCTCGGCGGGATCACCGTCGTCCTCTACGGGATGATCGGCCTGCTCGGCGCGAAGATCTGGAAGGAGAACCGGGTCGACTTCGCCAACCCGATCAACCTCGTGCCGCTCGCCGCCGGGATCGTGATCGCCGTCGGGAACTCGGGCAACGACGCCCCGCTCCTGCAGATCACCGATGACTTCTCCCTCGGAGGGATCGCGCTGGGCACGATCGTCGCGGTGGTCGGCTGGCACGTCGCGCGGGTGCTCGCGCCGGCGGAGATGAAGGCCTCGCTGCTGCGCGAGGGGCCGCACCCGGAGGCGGGCTCGACCTTCGGGCACGTGCACGGAGCGGAGATCGGTCCGGCGACGTCGTCCCGCGACGGGGACCGCCCCACGACCTGATCCGCGCGGCGGCCCGGCGGGGCAGCGAGGTCACGGACCTGGCCCGGGAGACGGCGAAGGCGACGCAGCGGGTGTCGGACCGGATCGCCGGCATCCAGACGTCGAGCAAGGCCGTCGCGGCCGGGATCCACACGACCGGCGAGATCATCGGCCGGCTCGACGAGGTGCAGACCCGCATCGGCGACGTCCTCGGCGAGCAGGAGCGCATGGCGCAGCTGATCGAGGCCGCCGGCTGACGCCGCTCCCATGTGGTGAAGTCACCGCATCATGCAGTACCTTCACGGTATGGAACGAGGCGTCCCCGTCTTCGACCGGCTGCTCGAGATCGCCATGCTCATCCAGGAGGACATGGCGCGGGAGCTGGAGCCGGCCGGGCTGACCGCTGCCCGCACGCACCTCCTCTGGGCGGCCCACCACTCCGGGCCGACGACGCAGCAGGCGCTGGCCCGGGCGCTGCAGGTGAGCGCGCGCAACGTCACCGGGTTGGTCGACGCGCTGGAGACCGGCGGATTCGTCCGGCGGTCACCACACCCGACCGACCGGCGCGCCACCCTCGTGACCCTCACCGAGCAGGGCACCCGGGCGGTGACCGAGATGGAGGACCAGCGCCGGCGCATCGCCGCACACCTGGTCTCGGACTTCGACGCCGCCGGACTCGAGCGCTTCCGTGCCGACCTGGATGCCGTGACCGCACGGCTGCACGAGCTGATGGATCCGGCGTGACCGCCCCGACGTCCCGGAGCCGGACGGCCGGCGAGCGGATCGCCCACCTGGCCCGGCGCGCGGTCGAGCTGGAGATCGGGGTCTGGCAGAGCCTCTACCGCTTCCTGCTCCGCCGCCCGCGGGTCCCCGAGGGGGCGACCGCGTTCACCTACCACCGGGTCGTGCTGCCGGTGATCATCGCCTTCATCGTCATCTCGGCGATCGAGCTGGTCGTCGTGGACTTCCTGGTCCACCGGTGGCCGGCTGTCCGGATCCCGCTGCTCGTCGTCGGCGTCTGGGGGCTCACCTGGATGTTCGGGCTGCTCGCCGGCATGGTGACGCGCCCGCACGCCGTCGGCCCCCAGGGCATCCGGGTCCGCTACAGCACCGACGTCGACGTCGACGTCCCGTGGGACGCGATCGACTCGGTCACCCGCCGAACCGGCAACCGGGAGGAGAAGGCGCCCCGGCTGGCCAGGAACGACGACGGCGACGACGTGCTGCACCTCTGGATGCACGACCAGACCACCATCGACGTGGTGCTCGACCGCCCGGTTGAGGTCCGCCTGCCCGAAGGCGCGGCGACCCTGCACCGGATCGCCCTCTTCGCCGACGACCCGACGGCGTTCCTGGCCTCGGTGCGCGCGCACGTGGAGCGCGCGCAGGCCTCCTGATCCACAGGAACGGAGATCATGACGCGCTCAGGGTGGCCGCGATCGATCTCGGGGCGACCCTGAGCGCGTGGTGATCTCGTCCCGCCGGATCACTGCACCGCGCGGCGGGAGGTGAGGATCCAGCCTGCGGCGGAGGCGACGGCCATCCAGCCACCGATGGCCACGAGCGAGCGGGTCTCGGCCTCCCCCTGCGCCAGCAGCATCGTCGCGTGGGCCGGGTCGAGCCACTCGCCGAGCTCCGGGTTCCACATCCGGACCATCGGCAGCACGCCCATGATCAGCAGGTAGAGCGTCGTCAGCGCGGCCGGCGTGTTCGCCATGGCCGCGCCCACCCCCGCGCCGATCACCGAGAACGCCGCCCCGGTGCCGACAGCGGTCGCCATCGCCTGGCCGGCGCCGTCCCAGCTCAGCCCGTCCGCCCCCACGGCGGCGACGATCGCCAGCGACAGCACCGCGGCGACCGCCGCGAGGGCGGCGCCCAGGACCGCGACGGCCACCGACTTCGCCACCAGCACCCTCCCCCGGTCAGGGACCAGCAGGAACGTCGTCTGGACCGTCCGGTGGGTCCACTCCCCCGCCGTCGACACCACGCCGAGCGCCACCAGCACCAGCCCGGTCATCGAGCCGACCATGCCGATCGGGCCCGCGACCCAGCCGAACGTGGCGTCCGTGGCAGCCAGCGCGACGCCGATCGGGCCGAGCAGGGCAGCCGACAGCGCGAACGCCTTGCCCGAGCGGTGCGACAGCGACTTGCGCATCTCCAGGCCGATCAGCGTGGTCCGTGACGGACCGGTCCGGCGCACCTCGACGGAGCTGTCGGGGACCAGGGGGATCAGGGTGGTGGTCACGAGAGGTTTCCTTCGGAAGCGGTGAGCTGGAAGAACAGGTCCTCGAGACCGCGCCGCACCGGGCGCAGGTCGAGCAGGAGGTGACCGCCCTCGGCGGCCACGGCGCCGACGGCCACGGCCTCGGCGCCCGGGACGACGAGCGCGCCGTCGTCCCCCGGTTCCACGTGGAACCCGGCCGCGCGGAGGGCCGCGGTGAAGGCCGCCGGGTCGGCGGCCTTCACGGCCACGCCGTCGGCACCCAGCAGCGAGGCCACCGAGCCGTCCGCCACGATCCGCCCGCCGCCGATCACCAGCAGGCGGTCGACGGTGTGCTCGACCTCGCCCAGCAGGTGGGAGGAGAGCAGCACCGTGCCGCCGCGCGCCGCATGCCCGCGGAGGAGGTCGCGCATCCAGCGCATGCCCTCGGGGTCCAGGCCGTTGACCGGCTCGTCGAACATCAGCACCGGCGGATCGGCCAGCAGCGCGCCGGCGATGCCGAGTCGCTGCCGCATGCCGAGGGAGTAGCCGCCCACCCGGCGGCGGCCGGCGTCGGCCAGGCCCACCTGCGCCAGTACATCGTCGACCCGCGACGCCGGCACGCCGATGGCGGCGGCCAGCAGTCGCAGGTGGGTGAGTCCGGCGCGTCCGGGGTGCACGGCGCCGGCGTCGAGCAGCGTGCCGACGACGGCGCCCGGGTTGGGCAGGTCCCGGTAGGGCCGCCCGTCCACGGTCGCCGATCCGGCCGACGGCGGCACGAGGCCGGTCATCATCCGCATCGTCGTCGTCTTGCCAGCGCCGTTCGGGCCCAGGAAACCCGTGACGGTGCCCGGCTCGAGGGTGAACGAGACGTCGTCGACGACCGTCCGGTCGCCGTACCTCTTGGTCAGTCCGCTGACCGTGATCATGGGAGCCTCCGCAGCTCGTCGAGTGACGACGACGAATCTGCCGAGGAGGCGGCGCTCTCCGCGTCGGCCGCGAGCAGCCGTCTCGCCTCTCCGGACGGCGGGGCGCCGTCATCCGAAAGTTGACGCGAGAGCCCGCCTTCCGGGCGCCCCACAGCGGGCCCGGGCCGAAATACGCTCCGGTGCGTGACCATCCGCGAGCGCCTGTGGCCGGGGCTGTCCGGGCGCTCGATCTGGCTCGAGGTGCATCTGGCGGTCAGCAGCGCGGCCGTGGCCGCCTTCGAGGTCGCCGCGCTCGACCCCGGGCCAATGGGCTCGCTCGGGCTCGTCTTCGTCTGCGTCGTCCTCGGACTGCTCCTGCTGGTTCTCCGCCGGCGCGCCCCGCTGGTGCCGTTCGCCCTCAGCGCCGCGCTCGCCGCGGTCGGCATCGCCACCGGGCTGCTGGTCGCGGCCTACGCCGTCGCGCGATACGTCCCGTCGTGGCGCACCCTCGCGGTCTCAGGCGCGCTGGCCGGCGTGGCCGGCGCCCGGCCCTGGGACGTGGACAGCTCGAACGGTGTCGTCGGCGCCGTCGGCACCGCCGCCCTGCTGGTCCTGCTCCCCGGCGCGCTCGGCGTCTGGCAGCGCACCCGCGCCGAGCTGCTCGCCGCCCTGCAGGAGCGCGCGGAGACGGCGGAGGCCGAGCGGGAGCTGCTGGCGCGCGACGCCGTCCGCACCGAGCGGACCCGCATCGCCCGCGAGATGCACGACGCCGTCGGGCACCGGGTGAGCCTCATGGTGCTGCAGGCCGGCGCGATCGAGATGGCGGCGCGGGACCCCGGCCGGGTGGAGCAGCTGGCCGGGCACGTGCAGACCGCCGGGCGGCGGGCGCTGGACGAGCTGCGCGAGATGGTCGGGGTGCTGCGCGCCGGCGACGTCGACGAGGACGCACCACTGGGCCCGCAGCCCGGTCTCGAGGACCTGCCCCGGCTGGTGGAGCACGCCCGCGAGGCCGGGATGCACGTACGGCTGGAGCTGCCCGAGCACGCCGGCGTCGACGCCGCCGTCGGGCGGGCCGCCTACCGGATCGCCCAGGAAGCGCTGACCAATGCCGGCAAGCACGCCCCCGGCGCCCCGGTGACGGTCACCGTCGAGCGGACGGCGGACCGGCTGGCCGTCCGCGTGGTCAGCGGGCCGGTCGAGGGCGTTCCCGCGGGAACGTCCGGTGAGGGCTACGGGCTCGTGGGGTTGGCCGAGCGGGTGCGCACCCTCGACGGCCGCTTCACCGCCCAGCACCGGCTGGACGGCGGGTTCTGCGTCGAGGCGGTGCTGCCCGAATGAGCGGACAGGGCCGTGAGCATCGCAGCGAGGAACGAGCGAGGAGCGGAGCGGCCCGCGGCAGCGAACACGGCGCACAGATCCGGGTGCTGCTGGTGGACGACGAGGAGCTCGTGCGGTTCGGGCTGCGGACCGTGCTGGAGTCGGCGGGCGGTTTCGAGGTGGTCGGCGAGGCGGGCAACGGCGCCGACGGCGTGCGTGCGGCCGGGGAGCTGGCCCCCGACGTCGTCCTCATCGACATCCGCATGCCGGGGATGGACGGGCTGACCGCGACCGAGCGGATCCTGGCCGCACCGCGCCCGCCGCAGGTCGCCGTCCTCACCACGTTCCACGTCGACGAGTACGTGTACGGGGCGCTCGCCGCGGGCGCCGCCGGTTTCCTGCTCAAGGACACCCCGCCCCGGCAGATCGCCGCCGCGGTCCGGGCGGTCGCGGACGGCACCGCCACGCTCTCGCCCCGGGTGACCGCGCAGCTCATCGACTCCTACGTCGACCGCCGGGCGGCGCCGCGCCGCGCCGCGGCGTTGCGCAAGGTGGAGGCCTTGTCCGATCGCGAGCGCGAGGTGCTGGCGCTGTTGGGGACCGGCGGGTCCAACGCCGAGCTCGGGAAGCGACTGTTCGTGAGCGAGGCGACCGTGAAGACCTACGTCTCCCGGCTGCTCACCAAGCTGGAGCTGGCCAACCGCACGCGGGCGGCGATCCTCGCCCACGAGGCCGGGCTGATCGGGAACTGAGCCGCGCAGCGACCCCTTGCCCACCTGCGCTCCCCGGGTCGACCATCGCCACCAGCCGTGGGGGAACGGGGGCGGTGGCCATGGCCATGGACTTCGTGGGGGCCGGCGTCGGCCGCGGACTCGACAAGCCCCGCGACCGCGGTCGCGCGGCCGTCACCACCTGGCGCTACCTACGGCTCGCGCTCATCGGGCTGGCCATCGGGTTGGCGTGCGCCGTGCTCTACGAGCGCTTCGAGGTCGAGCGCTGCTGGCAGACGTCGATCAGTGCCTACTACTACACGCCGGTGCAGGGCTTCTTCGTCGGAGCGCTGGTGACCATCGGCGTCTGCCTGATCTGCCTGCGCGGGGCGAGCGATGGCGAGGACGTGCTGCTCAACCTCGCCGGCATCTGCGCCCCGGTGGTCGCGCTGGTGCCCACGCCCAGCACGGGGGGCTGCGGCTCGGTGCTGACCGACACGGCGAACCGGACGGTCAACATCACGAACAACGTCACCGCGCTCCTGGTCGTGTCCTGGATCGCCCTCGCCGCGGCGGCGGCGCTGGGGTTCACCGGCACCCGGGAGGACCCTCCGCAGAAGCCGTCGCCGATGGACCTGATCGGGTTCGGGCTCGCCCTCGGGGCCCTGGCGCTGGGCACCTACGCGTTCGCCGGCCAGCGGGCCTGGTTCGACGCCAACGCCCACGACCTCGCCGCGTTCTCGATGTTCGGATTCATCTTCCTCAACGTCTGCCTGAACGCGGTCCAGCGGAACCTCGTCCGCGGTCAGCCGCCGTTCCGGGTGAACCGGTACACCCTGGTGGCGCTGGTGATGCTGGCCGACGCCGTGCTGCACGTCGTCCTGTGGGCGAACGAGTGGGCGTACTGGGTGCTCACCGCCGAGTTCAGCCTCATCGGGCTGTTCGCCCTGTTCTGGGGGCTGCAGACCGGCGAGCGGTGGGCCGACGGCGTCAGCCCCGTGCCCGCACCGGAGCGTCGCTCGCCGCCGCCGGAGGCCGCTCGCGACCCCGAGCCCGTCGGGCAGGCCTGACCCCGGGTGACGAGAACCCGCTGAGGGGGCTCTCGATCGCGTCGAGGGCCCGCTCAGCCGGTGGTGATCATGGGGCGAGATCCGCTGCCCGCGCCCGGGATCACGGGGCGCGGGCAGCGGACGACTCAGCCGGCCTGCTCGAGGACGGGGTAGTCCGTGTAGCCCTCGGCGCCGTTCGAGTAGAAGAGGTGCGGCTGCGGCTCGTTCTCGGGGTGCTCGCCGGCCCAGCGCTCCACCAGGTCGGGGTTGGCGATGACCGCCCGGCCCACGGCGACCGCCTCGGCGTGCGCGGCGTCGATCAGCTGCACGGCCTCCTCGCGCGTGGTCACGGTGCCGAAGCCGCTGTTGGCGATCAGTGGGCCGCCGAAGCGGCGCCGCAGCTCCTGGACCAGCTCCCCGCCCGGCTCCTGGTGCAGCACCGAGAGGTACGCCAGACCCAGCGGGCGCAGCTGGTCGAGCAGCGAGCCGTAGGTGAGCAGCAGGTCGGCGCCGTCGGTCTCGAACGCGCCCTGGATGTTGTGCTCCGGCGAGATGCGCAGCCCGACGCGGCCTGCCCCGACCGCCTCGGCGACCGCCGTCACCACCTCGACGACGAGGCGCGCCCGGTTCGCGGGCGTTCCGCCGTACTCGTCGGTGCGCTCGTTGGCCGCGGGCGAGAGGAACTCGTGCAGCAGGTAGCCGTTCGCACCGTGCAGCTCCACGCCGTCCAGCCCGGCCTCGATCGCCCGGCGCGCGGCGAGCACGACGTCCTGCACGATCCCGCGGACGTCGTCGGTCGTCAGCTCGGCCGGCACGGGATAAGGCAGCTTGCCGCCCGGCGTGCGGGCGACACCCTCGATGGCGATCGGCGACGGCGCCTCGACCCGCCGTCCGCCGTTGATCTCCGGGTGCGTGACCCGGCCGGCGTGCATCAGCTGCATCACGACGAGGCCGCCGCGCTCGTGCACGGCGTCGGCGACCCGGCGCCACCCCGCCACCTGCTCGTCGGTGACGATCCCCGGCTGCCCGACGTATCCCCGCGACTGGGGGCTGGGCCACGCGCCCTCGGTGATGATCATCCCCAGGCCCGCGCGCTGCCGGTAGTGCTCCACGACCAGGTCGCCCGGCACGCCCTCGCCGCCGCAGCGCAGGCGGGTCAGGGGCGCCATGACGACGCGGTTGGCCAGCTGCAGCTCGCCGAGGGCGACGGGGGAGAAGAGGTCCACGACAGCCAGGAAGGCGACCGGGCGGCGACACCTTCCGGAATGCGACCCAGGTCACGTCCGCCCTCTAGGGTGGCTGCGTGATCAACTCGCGGGCCCTGGGGGCCATCGCCGTCGCGGCCGCCCTGGTGCTGACCGGTTGCTCCGGGGACGGGGACGGGGACGACGCCGCCCCGGCCGCCGAGCAGGCCACCCAGGAGGTCGAGGGCACCGATCCGCTGCCCGCCCTCCCCGACGACGTGGCCCTGCCCATCGTGTTCGTGCACGGCTTCGCGGGCTCCGCCCAGCAGATCGAGTCCAACGCCATGCGCTTCGTCGCCAACGGCTATCCCGAGGACCGGATCGTCGCCTACGACCACGACGGCGCCGGGCTGGACATCCCGGGCTACGCCGCGGGGCTGACCGAGGTGGTCGACGAGACCCTCGCCGAGTTCGACGTCGAGCAGGTGTACCTGATCGGCCACTCCCGGGGCACGGGCGTCTCCGGCCTCTTCCTGGGCGACCCCGCGCAGGCGGCCAAGGTGGCCAAGTACATCGCCATCGACGGCCGGCCCTGCGTCGACGTGGTGCCCTGCATCGCGCCCACCCAGGAGCTGTTCCCCGGCCAGTCGCACGTCGAGGTGGCCACCTCGCCGGAGTCCTTCGCGATGCAGTACGAGTTCCTCGTCGGCGAGGCGCCCGAGGTGGTCGACATCGTCCCGCAGCGGGCGCCCGTGGAGATCTCGGGACGGGCGGTCAACTTCCCGGCCAACACCGGCCGCGACGCGACGCTCGACATCTGGGCGATCGACCCCGACACCGGCGCCCGGACCGGCGACGAGCCGCACGCCACCGAGGAACTCGGGCCCGACGGCGAGTTCGGCCCGATCGAGCTCGAGAACGGCGCCTCCTACGAGTACGCCCTCAGCAGCGACGCCTCACCGGTCGTGCACCACCTCTACCTGCAGCCCTACGTCCGCAGCAGCGCCTTCGTCCGGCTGCTGTCCTCGGAGCCCGACGGCACGGTCCGCCAGAACACCAACGTCGGCGAGGACCACACGGCGCTGGTCGTGATGCGCATGCGCGAGTGGCACGCCGAGGGCGACGCCGACGTCCTGGAGTTCCGCGTGGACGACGGGGAGCCGATCGACGCGATGACCGACTTCGTGGGCAACGCCGCCATCGGGCTGCACATCCACGACGACGCCGCCACGCCGGGCGAGAGCACGCTGGAGAAGCTCCCCTACTTCGGCGAGCAGCCGTTCCAGAGCGGGATCGACATCTTCCTGCCCGCTTCAGCCGACGCGGACGGCACCATCACGGTCACGAACCTGCCGCGTGGGGACGCCGACCGGCCGCAGACGCTCGTCACGCCGAACTGGCCCTCCAGCGAGCACACCGTGAGCCTCGTCTTCAGCGACTGGGCGGCACGCGGCGCCGGATGACTCAGCGGGAGTTCTGCTGCGAGCGGGCGATCGCGACGAGGACGCCGATGACCACGACCAGCGGCACCCAGGGCGGCAGGCCGAACGGGCCCAGGAACAGGGCCGCGACGAACAGCAGCAGCTGGAACCCGACGATGAAGGCGACCAGCACCAGCACCCAGAAGAGGACGGGCCGCTCCATCTGCAGACGGCGCAGGTAGTCCATCGCTCCTCCTCGTGTCGTCGGTCGCGTTCCCCGGAACCATCGGCAGCGCAGGTGCGCGACTGAAGGGCGACCGTCGGCAGCACAACGCCGCGCCACCCGTGCGGCGTTCCCGCCCGCCGGAAGTCAGCCCGCGAGCAGCCGCCGCGTCTGGCGGCCGAGCGCGACCGGCGAGCCGTCCAGCGCCCGGAGCTCCACCTCGTCCACCGCGACCTCGGCGTCCTGCCACACCGTCCGCTGGTCCACCCGCACCCAGGCGCCGGTGGGTGGGGCCGCGGCGGTGAGGTGCGCCGACAGCTCCACCGTCGGCATGGATGCCGGCGAGGTGCGGACGGCGAACAGCGACGGCGGCAGGGCGTCGAGCAGCACCCCGAGCTGGACCAGCGGGGGCAGCTCCCCGCCGATGCGCACCCACGCGTGCAGCCGTGGCTCGTGCCCGCCACCGAGCGGCCGCGACGTGCCGAGCGCCCGGATCTCGGTGTGCTCCGCGACGGGGACGTAGTCGCGCGGCAGCGCGAAGGGCTCGCCGTCCTCCAGCCGTGGCAGGACGTCCCGCGGGGAGTGCTCGGTCGTCGGGGACGAGGCAACCGCCGAGGTGAGCACCTGGGCGACCGCCCGCACCGCGCCGTCCTGACGCAGCTCGCTGCGCACGCTGCCCGTGCGGCCGGTCCGGTCGGCGGCGGCGGTGACGACGGCCTCCACGTCGGGGACGACGCCCGCCAGCAGGTGCGCCGTCACGGCGCGCGGGGCGGCCCCGGTCAGCTCGGCCGCCACGTCGAGCAGGTGACCGACGACCAGCCCTCCCTGGGTGCTGCTGAACGAGCGCCACGTGGGGTCGAACACCAGACTGCGGGAGGTGCCCGCCGGTGCTGCGAGGGTCATGGGGGCGGCTCCGATCAGTCGGCGGGCGACGGCACGGGCGAGGGCACGGGCGCGGGCACCGAGACGGGGGCGGGCACCACGCGCAGGTCGGCGTGCTGCCCGCGGCCGACGGCGAGGGCGACCCCGGCGGCCGTGCCGGCGAGGCAGACGATGAGCAGCCACCCGCGCTCGGCTCCCGCCAGCTCGCCCCCCGCACCGGCGACCGCGGCCAGCAGCACGGCGACACCGAGCGTCGCGCCGATCTGCCTGGCGGCACCGAACGTCGCCGTCCCGGTGGCCAGCGCCGCGGGCGGCAGCGAGGACGACGCCGCTGCCGAGAGGTTCGTCAGCGTGAGCCCCACGCCGATCCCGGTGAGCATCTGCCCGGGCAGGAACTCGGTGACGAACGCCGGCTCCGTGCCCACCTGGAGGAACCAGACGAGCGTCCCGAGCGCGAACAGCGTCATCCCCGTCGCGGCGACCGGCCCGCAGCCCCACCGCGCGCCGAGCCGTCCGGCGGGCACGGCGGTCAGGGCGGCCAGCGCGGGGCCGGGGATCAGTGCGAAGCCGGCCTGCGTCGGGGTGAAGTCCCAGCCACCGGTGAGCCACAGGACGTTGCCCAGCAGCATGCCGGCGAAGCCGGCCATGAAGATCGCCATCGCCAGGCTGGCCAGCGTGAAGGAGCGCACCCGGAACAGCGCCAGCGGCAGGACAGGCACGGTGCCCCGCGGGGCGCGGGCGGCCCGCAGGCCGACCAGAACTCCGGCGACGACGGCGCCGGCGAAGGCGCCCAGCACCGCGCCGCTGCCCCAACCGCGGTCCGGTGCGGCGACCAGCCCGTAGGCCAGCAGGCCGACGGCGAGGATCAGCAACGCGGTCCCCAGGAGATCGGGGCGCCGGGTCTCGGACTCGTCCCGCGATTCCGGCAGCACCCGCAGACCGAGGACGAGGGCCGCGATGCCGACCGGGATGTTGACCAGGAAGATCCAGCGCCACGACGCCTCGACCAGCAGCCCGCCGATGGGCGGGCCGAGGGCGGCGGCCACGCCACCGACGGCCGACCACACCGCGATCGCCTGCGCCCGGCGGGCCGGAGGGAAGGCGGCGAGCAGCAGCGCCAGCGACGTCGCCGTCACCATGGCACCACCCGTGGCCTGCACCACCCGGAAGGCGACCAGGCTGCCCACGCCCCAGGCCGAGGCGCAGCCCAGCGACCCGGCGAGGAAGGTGGCGAGCCCGGTGAGGAAGACCCGCCGCCGGCCGATCCGGTCGGCCATCCGGCCGGCCGGGGCCAGCAGCGCGGCGAAGACGATCGTGTAGCCGTTCAGCACCCAGGAGAGGGCTGCGGTCGACGCGCCGAACTCGGCGCTGAGCGTCGGGAACGCGATGTTGACGATCAGCAGGTCCAGCGCCGCGAGGAAGACCGCCGCCGAGACGACGAGCAGGACCTGACCGGGACTCCGGGCGGGGGCCGTCGTCCCTGGTCGGCCGGTGGTCGCGCTCATGACACCCCGCCTCGTCCTCGGTTCGCCCGCCGAACCGACTGAGCCGGACCGTACACGACTCGGTTCGGTATGCGAACCTATGACCATGACGACGCGGCTCGACGAACTCCCGGGGCGGCGCTGCTCCATCGCGGGCGCGCTGGACGTCGTCGGCGACCGGTGGGCCCTGCTGGTCGTACGCGAGGTCTCCCTGGGCGCGCACCGGTTCAGCGACATCCTGCGCGGCACCGGCGCCCCCCGGGAGCGGCTGACCGCCCGGCTGCACGCCCTGGTCGACGCGGGAGTGCTCGAACGACGGCAGTACAGCGCGAACCCGCCGCGCTCGGACTACCACCTGACGCGCGCGGGGCTGGATCTCCTGCCGGTGCTCCAGGCGCTCATGCAGTGGGGCGACCGGCACGTCGCCGACACCCCGCCGGTCGAACTGCACCACCACGGCCACCGCATCACCGCCTCGTGGGTGTGCGACGTCTGCGGCGAGCGCATGGGTCGCGGGGTGGAGCGGCACGTCCGCCACGAGCACGACGCGCTCCCCCGCTGAGCTCGCCGGGCGCCTCGTTCGGGGAACGAGGGCTCCGATCACCCGGCCCGCGCCCTCGTTCCCCGCACGAGGGCTACCGGGGTGGCTCTCACGAGATGACGAGCGGGATGCCGGTCTCGCGCTCGGAGACCTCCCACAGTCGGTCGATCTGCTTCTGCAGGTCGAACCGACGCAGGATCGGCCGCTTCACCGGCGGTCCGTGCGAGCCGAACCGCGGTGCGTAGAGCTCGCCGCCCCGCGCGGCCGGGTCGGTGGCCGCCCGCAACTGGGGCCGCGCGCCCTCGAGCGGGGTCATGCCAGAGCGCGCCGTCAGGACCTCGGCGAACGCCCCCACCCAGCCGCCGCCGCCCTCGCGCACCGTGCGCGCCTGCAGGTCGGTGTTGGACAGCCCCGGGTGCGCGATCAGGGACGCCGCCCCGACGCCGGCCTGCGCGAACCGCTGCTGCAGGCCCAGCCCGAAGTGGTAGTTGGCCCACTTCGCCCGCGCGTAGGAGCCCCACGCCCGGTACCGCCGCCGCATGTGGGGGTCCGCCGGGTCGAGCAGCCCGCCCATGAACCGCGCCGTGCTCGTCACGGTCACCACGCGGGCAGCCGGCGCCCGCAGCAGCACCGGCAGCAGGTGCGCGGTGAAGGCCCAGTGGCCCAGGTGGTCGACGCCGAGCTGCATCTCGAACCCGTCGGCGGTCGTGCGCGGGGGCATCGCCATCACCCCGGCGTTGTTCACCAGGAGGTCGACGCGTTCGTGCGCCGCGAGGACGGCATCCGCGGCGGCCGCCACCACCGACAGGTCGCCCAGATCCAGCGGAACGACCTCCATCGACGCCGCCGGGTAGCGCTCCCGGATGCGCGCCTCCGCGTTCGCGGTCTTCTCCGGGTCCCGCGCCGCGAGGACGACGTGCGCTCCCGCGCCGGCCAGCGCCAGCGCCGTCTGGAAGCCCAGCCCGCCGTTGCCTCCGGTGACGACGGCGGTGCGGCCGCTCAGGTCGGGGATGTCCTTCTCGGTCCAGGCCACGGACGCATCCTCCCGCAGACCGGGGTCAGGGCAGCCGGCCGGTGGCCTTGAGCTCCACCGCCGTCAGCACCTCCCAGCGGATGGCGCTGCTGCCGTGCCGGATCAGCCGCCAGTACCGGTCGAAGCGCCGCCGGGTCTCCGCATCGGTCGACATCGCCCGGGTCTCCGAGCTGAGCACGGTGCCCCTGCCACGCGGGGTCAGCCGGAAGTCCATCGCCGCCTTCACCCACCCGCGCCGGGTGAAGGCGCGCAGCTCGTCGGCGTCCAGGGCCGGGCCGTCGTCACCACCGGTGAGCCGCCAGGCCTGGAGCGCGCCACCGAACACCAGAGAGGACGGCGGCTCCGAGGCCAACAGCGGCACCGGAAGCGCGTCGAGGAACGGCCGGTCGTGCAGCTGCCCCAGGCCGCGGCCGGTGAGCACCACCGGGAGGAACCGGGCGGAGCTCAGCGCGAGCGTGACCGGGAGCCCGGACAGCCGCACCCGGTGCAGCGCGTCCCAGACGACGGGAGGTTCGGCGGGGATCCACCGGGCCTGCCGGGTGACGTGCTCCGGCCGGGGGAGGACGGCGTCGAGCTCCACCAGCGCCTCCTCGCGTCGACGCGACCCCGGTGGCCGCACCCGCGGATTCGACCACGGGCACACCGGGGCAGCGACCCGGGCCGTCAGTCGAACTCGGGCCCCACGGCGCCGGTCTCCACCTCGCCGGCGCGCTGGTAGGTCAGCAGGACGGCCCCCGTCGGCGTCGTCGAGTGGCTGGTCAGCCGCCACGTGCCCGGAACGGCGCCGCCGCCGAACAGCCGTTTGCCCGTGCCGAGCACCACGGGGAAGAGGACCAGCCGCAGCTCGTCGACGAGGTCCTCGGCCAGCAGGGTCTGGATCAGGCCCGGGGAGCCGTGCACCTGCAGCTCACCGCCGTCGGCGGCCTTGAGCCGACGGACGGCGTCGCCGACGTCGCCCTGGATCAGCTCGGCGGTCTCCCACTCCACCGACGGGAGCGTCCGCGAGGCGACGTGCTTCCGCTTGAAGTTCAGCCCCTGCGACACCGGGTCGTCGCTGATCATCTGCGGCCACGAGGCGTAGAAGATCTCGTACGTGCCGCGCCCCAGCAGGAAGTCCTCCGCGCCGGTGAACCACGCCTCGATCTGCGCCCCGAGGGTGTCGTCGAAGAAGGGCACCAGCCAGCCCTCGTGCGCGAAGCCGCCCGACGGGTCCTCCCCCGGCCCACCGGGCGCCTGCACGACACCGTCCAGCGTGACGAACATGGTGACGACGAGCGGTCGCATGGCTTCTCCTCCGGCTGGTGCGCGACCCCGTCGGCCGCCCCTCACCTAGACGTCGAACGGGACCGGACCTCATCGACACGGGCCGGAGAAAATGTGCAGGCAGGATCAGTCGAGGGACTCGCTGCTGCCCGGCCGGGGCTTCGCCTCGTCGCCGGTCACGCCCTCGTCCCCCTGCGGCCGCGCCTCGTCGTCCGTGCCGTCGACGTCGTCGGGCACGAGGGGTGTCTCCTCCTCGACGTTCTTCCGCGCCTGGTCCCGGTCGGTCCCTGGTACCTCGGTCATGGCGACCTCCTCGTCGGTAGGCCCGTCCTGTACCCGGCCCGAGCCCATTCGACCGCCTCGACCGTCACGCCCGCCGTCGGAACCAGCGACGGCGATGCGCCGGCGACGGGTCGGGCGGCGGCGCCACCTGCGCCGGCGGCGGCCGGGTGGCCAGCCACCCCGCGACCAGTGCCTCGACGTCGGCCAGGCCGGGCACCGGCGCCCACCGGCTCTCGGCCGGGAGGCGCCAGAACGCCTCGACGCGGGCGTTGAAGTCCTCGGCGAGCGCGCGCACCTCCGCCTCGGTGGCGAGCCGGTCCGCCCGCTCCGGGAGATCGTCGCGCTCCCGGCGCAGCCGCAACCCTGGCGGCAGCATCGCCGCCGTGTCCACTCCCTCGCGCCGGGCCTTGGCCAGCGCCCAGTCGTAGGCGGTCTCCTCGCGGTCGAGGTTCCTCAGCGGTCGCCCGGCCCCGGACAGCGCGGCGAAGTCGCCGCGCTCCTGCGCCTGGGTGATCTGCCGGTCCACCCACGTCTCGAAGGACATCCCCGGCGGCTTCCGCTCGGTCACGCCCACCACGGTACGAAGTGACCGAGGACTCAGCACTCTCCCCTTACGTGAGGGTCGAGTCGAGTGGACCATGGACGGCGATCCGCTCCCCGCACCGGTGCCGCCGACGGGGACGCCGCCCCAACCGGAAACGGGAGCATGTCCGTCCTGCCTGCGCTCCGCCCTGCCCGCCCGTCGTGGCTCGACCCCCGCGTCGCCCGCACCGAGATCCTCGCCGGCCTCGTGGTCGCCCTCGCCCTCATCCCCGAGGCGATCAGCTTCTCCATCCTCGCCGGGGTCGACCCCCGGGTGGGCCTGTTCTCGTCGTTCGTGATGGCCGTGGTCATCGCCTTCACCGGCGGCCGCCCGGCCATGATCACCGCCGCGACCGGAGCGATCGCCCTGGTCGTCGCTCCGCTGGCGCTGGAGTACGGCGTCCAGTACCTGTTCGCCGCGGTCGTCCTCGGCGGCATCTTCCAGATCCTCCTGGCCGCCGCGGGGGTCGCCCGGCTCATGCGGTTCATCCCGCGCAGCGTCATGGTCGGCTTCGTCAACGCCCTGGCGATCCTGATCTTCACCGCGCAGCTGCCGCAGCTGACCGACGTGCCCTGGCTGGTCTACCCGCTGGTCGGGGCCGGCCTGGCGATCATCTTCCTGCTGCCGAGGGTCACCTCCGCCATCCCCGCGCCGCTGGTGGCGATCGTCGTCCTCACCACCCTCGTGGTCACGGTGGGCTGGGACATCCCCAACGTCGGTGACGAGGGCGAACTGCCCGACAGCCTGCCGTTCTTCCTCCTGCCCGACGTCCCGTTCACCGTCGAGACCCTGGGCGTCATCGCCCCCTACGCGCTGGGCATCGCCTTCGTGGGGCTGATGGAGTCGCTCATGACGGCGAAGCTGGTCGACGACATCACCGACACGCACTCGGACAAGACCCGCGAGTCCTGGGGGCAGGGCGTCGCCAACATGGCGTCGGGCCTCTTCGGCGGCATGGGCGGCTGCGCCATGATCGGCCAGACGATGATCAACGTGAAGGCGTCGGGCGCACGCACCCGGCTGTCCACGTTCCTGGCCGGCGCCTTCCTGCTGATCCTCGTCGTGGCGCTCGGCGACATCGTCAGCATCATCCCGATGGCCGCACTGGTCGCCGTCATGATCTTCGTGTCCATCGCGACCTTCGACTGGCACAGCCTGCAGACCATCCACCGGATGCCCAAGAGCGAGACCACCGTGATGCTCGCGACCGTCGCCGTCACGCTCCTCACCCACAACCTCGCGATCGGCGTCGGCGTCGGCGTGCTGGTCGCCTGCGTGCTGTTCGCCCAGCGGATCGCCCACCTCGTCGACGTGACCCGGATCGTCGACGGCGGCACGGCGCGCTACTCCGTCGACGGAGCGCTGTTCTTCGCCTCCAGCAACGACCTCTACACGCAGTTCGAGTACGCCGACGATCCCGCCGGGGTCGTCATCGACCTGTCGAACGCGCAGGTGTGGGACGCCTCCACGGTCGCGGCGCTGGACGCCATCACCCACAAGTACGCCACTCGAGGCAAGCAGGTCGAGATCGTCGGCCTCGACCAGCACTCGCTCGACCGCTTCCAGCGGCACACCGGACAGCTGGGCGCGGGGCACTGATGGCCGCGCGCACCGGGCTGCTGCAGATCGGCCAGGTCGCCGAGCGCACCGGCCTGAGCCTGCGGACCATCCGTTTCTACGAGGAGCACGGACTGGTCCGTCCCACCAGCCGCAGCGGCGGCGGCTTCCGCCTCTACAGCGACGACGACGTCGCCCGGCTCGAGGTGATCAAGCGGATGAAGCCGCTGGGCTTCAGCCTCGAGGAGATGCAGGAGCTGCTCACCGTGCTGGCCGAGATCGTCGAGCGCCCGGACGACGCCGCTCTCGCCGACCGGCTCCGGATGTTCCACGAGGCGGCCACGGCCCGCGTGCACGCACTCCGCGAGCAGCTCACGATCGCCGAGGGCTTCGCCGGGGACCTGGCGCAGCGCCTCGGCTGACCACGCCGGGTTCCGGCGCGCCCCCGATCGGGTGTGACGTCCGGCGCCGGCCGTGCGGACGCGCCGGTCAGCAGCCAGGCTGACCGGGTGCCGCTGACCAGTCCCGGCCTTCCGGGCCTGCCGCCCGAGCTGGCCGGACCCGTCGGCGTCCAGCTCGCCAAGCCCGTCCGCGAGATCCCGGCTCCGAACGCGCTGCCGGGCGGCTGCCGGTACGAGCCCAAGTGGGACGGGTACCGCCTGGTCGTCGTCCGCGGCGCCACCTCCACCCGGCTGTGGTCCAAGCAGGGCCGCGACCTCACCGACCGGTTCCCCGACGTGGCGGCGGCGGCCCTCGCCCAGGTACCCGCGGGGACGGTGCTCGACGGCGAGGTGGTCATCTGGCACGCCGACCGGCTGGACTTCGGGCTGCTCCAGCAGCGGATGGTCACCGCCGCCGGGCGGATCGGCGCCCAGGTCGCCGCCCACCCGGCCTCCTACGTCGCCTTCGACGTCCTCGCGCTGGGTGGGGCGGACCTGCGCGGCCGGACGCTCGGCCGCCGGCGCGCCGAGCTGGAGAACCTGGCGGCCCGCTGGAGGCCGCCGCTGCAGCTGTCGCCGAGCACCGCCGACCGGGCCGAGGCGCAGCAGTGGTTCGAGGACTTCCGCGCCGCCGGCGTCGAGGGGCTGGTCGCCAAGGGCGCCGGCACTCGGTACGCGCCCGGCCGCCGCGAGTGGCTCAAGGTGAAGAGCTGGGAGAGCACCGAGGTGGTGGCCGGCGGCGTGATCGGCCCGATCGACCGGCCCGGTCAGCTCGTGGCCGGCCGCTACCGCGACGGCGAGCTCGTCGTCGTCGGCCGCACCAGCCCGCTCTCCCCCCGGCAGGCCGAGGAACTGGCCGCCGTCCTGGCTCCCGCCGGCGACGACCACCCCTGGCCCGACCGCATCGGCACCGGCCGGTTCGGCGGCGGCGGCCGGTTGTCGGTGCCGCTCACCCGCGTGCGCCCCGGCGTGGTCGTGGAGGTCAGCGCCGACGCGGCCCTCCAGGCCGGGGTCTTCCGGCACCCGTTGCGCTTCCTGCGCGTCCGCGCCGACCTGCGCGTCGAGGACCTGCCACCCCTGCGCTGACCTGCACGAGGACGCTCCGCCGTCGCCGTGCATCCCTCCCACGGGTGATCCCCCGCAAGGTCGTACCGGAACGTGTCGATGGGAGGGGGTGAGCGCCTCCGCCGTCCCCACCGCCCGTGCCGCCTGGCTGCACGCGGCCGTCGCCGTGGTCGTGGTCGTGGTCGTCTCGACATTCATCCCCATGGGCCCGTGGCGCCCTGGCGCGGAGGTCGTCCTGTTCGCCCTCGGTCTGGGCGGCGCCCTGACCGCGCTGCGCCATCACCGGACGCCGTTGGTCGTCGCCTGGCGCGGCATCGCCCTGGGCCTGCTGTTCTTCGCGCTGAGCGGCGTGGCCGAGGTCCTCGAGCTGAGCGGCGCCCTCCCCACCGCGGGCGGCATCGCGGAGTCGGTCTTCGACTTCGCCGCGTACGCCGCGATGGCCGTCGGTGGGCTCGGCGTCATCCGCAGCGGCCCCCGGCGGCGCACCCCGAGCACCTGGATCGACACCGCGACCCTGCTGCTCGCGGGCGGCCTGGCCGTCGTCGCCGTCAGCGGCAACGGATCCACACCCTCGGGTGACCTGATGGAGCTCAGCATCGGCACCCCGGTCCTGACCGCGGTCCTCCTGGTCGTCTGCGTCCCGCTGGCCCTGGCGCACGGGGGGCGTTCCGTCGCCTCCACGGCGCTGCTCGGCGCCGCCGTCCTCACCGTCATCGGGTACGGCGGCCGCCTCGTCGTCGAGACCTCGCTGCGCGACACCCCGATCCTCGACCCGCTCCCGCTGCTGTCCGTCGCGGCGCTGGTCCTCGCCTCGCGACACCCGTCCGTGGCCCAGATGGGCCGGCCGGAGTCCGACGAGGAGTCCTCCACCAACCGCGTCGTCGGCCTCGGCGCCGCGCTCCTGGTGAGCCCCGCCCTGCTCATCCTGTGGACCGTCGGTCACGGCGGCGTGGGCTTCGTCCTCGGCACCGGCACCGCCGTCCTCACCGGTCTGGCGCTGTGGCGGCTGGCCGCGCTGGCCAACGAGCGCGAGCGCACCCGTGCCGCCCTGGTCGCCAGCGAGGCCCGGCTGCAGCTGCTGCTGGAGAACGCGGCCGACGTCATCGCCATCGTCGAGGCGTCGACCGGCTGCATCACCTACATCAGCCCGGCCGTTCAGTCCCTGCTCGGCCGCCCGCCCGCGTACTTCGTGGGCCGGAACGCCATCGACCTGGCCGACCCGAGGGACCAGCCGCGGCTGCGCGCGGCAGTGGCCGCGGCGGGGGACGCCGCCGACGTCCACGCCGGAGCCGTCGACACCGACATCCGCGTGGAGCACGCCTCCGGGGGCACCCGGTGGGTGGAGATGCGGATCAGCGGCCGGGTGAACGCCGTCGGCATCAAGGGCTGGGTGGTCAACTTCCGCGAGGTCACCGACCGCAAGATGTTCGAGGACGAGCTCCGCCGCCAGGCCCGGACCGACCCGCTGACCGGCCTGCTCAACCGGGCCGCGTTCGCCGAGCGCCTCCGGGCGGCCACCGCGTCGATCGACGCGGCCACCCCTCCCGCGGTGCTGTTCGTGGACGTCGACGACTTCAAGACCGTGAACGACTCCCTCGGCCACGCCGCCGGCGACGAGCTGCTGGTCACCGTCGCCGCGCGGCTCACCGCCGACGTGCGCACCGACGACGTGGTGGCCCGGCTCGGCGGCGACGAGTTCGCCGTGCTCCTGACCTTCGCGGACGGCGAGCGGCTCCGCGACGTCGCCGACCGGCTGCTGACCTCGCTGCGCTCGCCGATGGCGCTCAGCGACACCACCACCAGCGTCACCGCGAGCATCGGCGGGGCGCTCGGCTCCCCGGGCGACAGCGCGGAGCGACTGCTGCACCGTGCCGACACCGCGATGTACGAGGCGAAGCGGGCGGGCAAGGACTCCCTGACGCTCGTCGGCGCCCAGGGGTCCGCACCGGCCTGACCCGGTCGCCCGGACGGCGGCTCAGCCGGACACGGGCAGCGGCAGCTCGGCCAGGTGCTCGGCGTAGCTGCGCGGCGAGCGCCCCAGCAGCGCGGCGAGCACCCGCGGGCTGCCGACGAAGCCGTGCTCCCGGTGGTGGTCGAACATCGCCCGCCGGCACCGGGCGGCGTAGGCGGTCGGCTGCTCGCCGGCCGGGATGACGTCGTCCGCCACCACCTCGCGACCGAGGCGCTCGCCCATGAGCTCGGCGATCCGCGGAGCGGTGAGCGGCTCGGGCCCCGCCGCCTCGAACGTCCCGCCGTCCAGCCCGTCCTCCGTCAGCAGCACCGCGGCGGCCGCGGCGACGTCCTCGACGTCGACCAGCGACTGCGCCGTCCGCACGCCCCAGTAGGACCGCAGCACGCCCGTGCGCGCCACCTCGTCGAGGGAGGCGTCCAGCGTCTGGGCGTAGGTGCAGGGCCGGAGCACGCGCCAGGGGACGCCCGCGCTCTCCAGCGACTCCTCCGCGCGGTCCTTCGCGGCGTGGTGCGGCATGACGCGCGCCTGCGGGTGCAGGACCGAGTGGTAGACGATCCGGCCCACGCCGGCGCGACGCGCCTCGGCGAACAGCGCCCCCGCCCCCTCGGCCTCGTCCGGATCGGCGTGCGGCCAGATCAGGTGGAACGCGTCGGCGCCGTCGAGCAGCTTCGCCCAGGGCAGCGGCTGGGTGAGCTCACCGAGCACGACCTCAGCGCCCAGCGCGGCCAGGTCGGGGCGCGGTCCCCGCCGGGCCACGACCGCCCGGACCTGCTCGCCCCGTTCCCGCAGCTTCCGGACGACGGCAGCGCCGGTCTGGCCGCCCGCTGCCGTCACCACGATCACCCGGACAGCTCAACAGCGCGGCTCCGCAGAAGCAAGGATCGCCGGGTCAGGGGCTGGTCGGGCGGGCGAGTCGCCGGCTCAGTGCAGGCGGGTGCTCAGCCGCACGGTCAGCCCGCCGGTGCGGGGCAGCAGGTCGACGTGGTCGAAGAGCTTGCGCGCCAGCCACAGACCCATGCCGCCGCGGCCCAGATCGGGGCCGTGCGCGGGCTGGAAGCCCGCGACCGGGTCGGCGAAGCCCGGACCCCGGTCGCTGATCTCGCAGACCAGCTGCCCGGAGCCGACCCACATCCGAGCGGACACCGGCGGCCGCCCGTGCCGGAAGGCGTTCGCCGCGACCTCGCTGACCGCCAGGTGCAGGTCGTCGCGCAGGTCGGGGTCGGGCACGTGCGCTGCCAGGACGACGCCCAGGCGGCGGCGCAGCCAGGGCAGGCTGGTCGCCTCGGCGATGGACAGCAGCGGGGTGGCGTCCTCCACCGGCTCGCGCGGAACCGGGAGCCGGCGCAGGAAATCGGCCGGGTCGGTGAACTCCGGACTGGCCCGCCGCTCGCCACCGACGAGCAGCTCCGGGTGGGTGGCGCGGGCTCCATCGAGGACTTCTGCCGGCAGGGATCGGGCGTCGTAGAGGCACACCGCCGCCAGCGGCTGATCGGCGAGCAGGATGTTGGCCGCCGCCTCGTAGCGCTCGCCCTCGCGCCAGTCACGCGGGCCGGCCCCGAACTGGACCTCGCCCACGAGCCGCACCCAGCCCGAGCGGCTGCTCCGCGCCTGGTCGATCAGCCGCCGCGTCAGGGTGAGCGCGTCGGGGGCGCGGGTGTCGAGCAGGCAGATACGCGGGTGGTTCTCGACGGCGCCTGCTCGCAGGCCCAGCCCACCGCGGATGACCTCGGCGGTCTCGGGCGGGCAGGCGAGGACCGTCACGTCCCCCGCGGAGAGCCCTTCCTCGAGGAAAGGCACGGCCGCGGCCAGCATCTCGTCGTCGGAGCGGACGACGGCGGCGAGGTGGGACCAGCCGCCGGCGTGGGCGTCGGAGGTGCGAGGAGCCGGGACCGCCGAGGTCGACGCCCGCTCACCCGCCGTCCGCTCCACCAGTCCTCGCTCTGTTCCTGGCCGGAGGGAGCCGGCCTGCCGTACCACGACGGGAGGCGGTGATCGCCTTCCGCGGCCCGGAGCCACTCCCGCGGAGCGGTCCGGCCCGAGCGGTTCCCCGGCCGCCCGCGCGAGTGTAGCCACCCCTGCGGTCCTCGTGGGGTCCGGCCGGAGGACCTCCCGCGGTCGGGCGAACGGTCCGGGAACGAAGCCGGCGGCGGTGGGAAGCCCCCCACCGCCGCCGTTCCTCTGGTCGCTCCGGTAGCGCGTCAGTACCGGAACCTCGCGACCGAGCTGTGGAGCGATGGCGGCCTGCGCGTCGCGATCCGGCGGACCGCCCGCCATGCTCGGGTCTTCGACCGACGGTGGGGTCACTCCAGCGGAACTACGTGATTGCTTCGAGACTTTCTGGTTCCGCCTCAGCCCCGCCGGGTCGAGCAGGTGACGGTGAACCGCGGGTCCTGGGCCGCCACCCGCGTCGGCCCGACCAGACGGGCGAGCGCGGGGCGGTAGCGCAGCGGCGAGTTGTAGACGGTCCAGAGCTCGCCGCCCGGCTGCAGCACGCGGGCGGCCGCGGCGAAGAGCCGGTCGGCCGCGGTCGTCACGACCGCCGCCCCCACGTGGAAGGGCGGGTTGCAGACCACCAGGTCCACGCTCGCGTCGGGCACGGTCTCCGCGGCGTCGTCGCGGACGACGTCGATGCGGGCCTCGAGCCCGTTGGCCGCGGCCGTCGCCCGAGCCGACGCGACCGCCGAGGCCGACTGGTCGGCCGCCAGCACGCGCAGCTCCGGCCGTGCCGACGCCAGTGCCGCGGCCAGCACGCCCGTGCCGCAGCCCAGGTCGAGCGCCGTCCCGGCAGCCGGCGCCATGTCGGCCAGCACGCGCAGCAGGGCGCGGGTGCCGAGGTCGATCCTCGTCCCGGCGAAAGCCGCTCCGTGGGCACACACGGTCAGGCCGAGCTCGGCGTGCTGCCGGCTGCGGGGGAACGACGACGGCCCGGGCCGCGGTCCCCGGGCGACCAGCACCCGCGACTTCTGGCGGGCCAGGGTGGCGGACACGTCGTCGAAGGACTCCCGCAGCACGTCGTTCATGGCGTGCGTCATGTGCTTGACCCGCCCGCCCACGAACACCGAGACGTCGGGGGCGGCGACGGCGGCGACCAGCTCGGCGATCTCGCGCAACGCGTCCAGCGCCTTGGGCGCCTTGACCAGCACGACGCGCGCCCCCGTGCCCACCTCCGCCAGGGGCGCCGACCGGTAGGCGCCGGTCAGGCCGGTGCGCTCGGCGTTGCGGACCAGCGCCCGCTCGCCGACCAGCGCGTCCTGCGCCACCCGCACGTCCGTGGCGCCGTGCAGCGCCGCCGCCCCCAGGGTGAGCGCCCCGTGGGAGTCGTCGACCACGGCCACCTCACCCGGGCCGGCCAGCGCCAGGGCCGCCGCGGCCTCGTCGAGCAGCAGCCGGTCGGTCGCGTCGACCGCGACCAGTTCGGGCGCCTCGACGTCGGGGGCCCTGTGGAGCTGCGCGAAGAAGTCGGCCGTCACCGCGGGGTGGCGGCGATCAGGTCGGCGACGACGCGGGCGAACTCCGGGCCGACGTCCTCCTGGAGGAAGTGTCCGCCACCGGCCATCGTGGTGTGCGGCATGCCCTGCGCGCCGGGGACCAGCTTCCGGAACACCCGCTCGCCGCCGCGGGTGATCGCGTCGCCGTCGGAGAAGGCGGTGAGGAAGGGCTTCTCCCATCGGGAGAGCACCTCCCAGGCGGCGCGGTTGTCCGCGGCGGCCGGGTCGTCGGCGTCGGCCGGGACGAGCGAGGGCAGGACCCGGGGCCCGGCGGTGTACCGCTCGTCGGGGAAGGGCGCGTCGTAGGCGGCCACCACCTCCGGCGGCAGCGGGGTGGCGCTGCCGTTGCTGACCACCCGCCCGATCTGGAAGTCCGGCGACTCCTGCGAGAACCGGCGCCAGGCGAGGAACGCCTCGGTGACCGGTCGGTCGCCGGTGGGCAGGCCCCCGTTGGCGATGACGACGCGGGCGAAGCGGTCGGGGTTCTCCGCGACCAGGCGCAGCCCGATCAGCGCCCCCCAGTCCTGGCACACGAGCGTCGCGTCGCGGATGCCGACCTCGTCGAGCAGGGCCTGACGCATCCACTCGACGTGCCGGGCGTAGCTGTGGTCGGTCCGCTCGACCGGCTTGTCGGACCGGCCGAACCCGACCAGGTCGGGGGCCACCACCCGCAGTCCGGCGTCGAGGAGCACCGGGATCATCCGGCGGTACAGGAAGGACCAGGACGGCTCCCCGTGCATCAGCAGCACGGTCTCGGCGCCGGCCGGCCCCTCGTCGAGGTAGGCCACGCGGAGCCGTCCGCCGTCCCCGCTGTCGACCTCGACGTAGCGCGGCTCGTAGGGGAAGTCGGGCAGATCGGTGAACCGCTCGTCCGGCGTGCGCAGGGCCTCCATGACACTCAGCCTGCCAGGTCCGGCGGTGCGGGCACCGGACGCCGGGGAGACCCACGGGCAGGGACCCTGCGGCGAGGCCACCGGAGGCGGGGGGCACTATCGAGCCGTGACCATCACCACACGCGAGTGGCAGCTGGCGGCCCGTCCGCACGGCGAGCCGAAGCCCGAGGACTTCCGCCTGGTCGAGCTCGAGCGGCCCGACCCGACCGATGGTCAGGTCGTCGTCCGGATGCTGGCCATGTCGGTCGACCCGTACATGCGCGGCCGGATGAACGCCGGGAAGTCCTACGCCGCCGCGTGGGAGGTCGGCGACACCATGCAGGGCGGCGCGATCGGTCGCGTCGTCGAGTCCCGCTCCCCCGACGTGCCCGAGGGCGCGCTGGTGTCCACCAACGCCGCCTGGCGCGACGTCGCCGTCCTCGACGCGCGCGCGGTCCAGGTTCTCCCCGAGCTCCCCGGCATCCCGCCCAGCTACCACCTCGGGGTGCTCGGCATGCCCGGGCTGACGGCGTACGTCGGCCTGTTCCGCCTCGCGGAGTTCCGCTCGGGCGACGTCGTCTTCGTCTCCGGTGCCGCCGGCGCGGTCGGCAGCATCGTGGGGCAGCTCGCCCGGCTGAACGGCGCCGCGGCCGTCATCGGCAGCGCCGGGAGCCCCGAGAAGGTGCGGTGGCTGACCGACGAGCTCGGCTTCACCGCTGCCTTCGACTACCACGACGGCCCGGTGGCCAAGCAGCTCGCGCAGGCCGCGCCCGACGGCATCGACGTCTACTTCGACAACGTCGGCGGCGAGCACCTGGAAGCGGCGATCGGCGCCTTCAAGGAGTTCGGTCGCGGCGCCCTGTGCGGGGCCATCTCCAGCTACAACGCCACGGAGCCCCCGCCGGGACCGCGCAACATGGGCCTGATGGTCGGCCGCAAGCTGAGCCTGCGCGGCTTCATCGTCAGCGACCACAACGACCTGCGCGACGAGTTCATCGAGAAGGTCCCGCCGCTGGTGACCTCCGGGGAGCTCGTCGTCCGCGAGACGGTGCGCGAGGGGCTCGACGAGGCCGCGTCGGCCTTCATCGACCTCCTCCGCGGAGGCAACACCGGGAAGATGATCGTCAAGCTCGCCGACTGATCCGCTGCATGATCACCACGCGCCGGTGGTCGCTCCCCTGCCCTCCGGAGCGACCCTGACCGCGTGGTGATCACGGCGGCCCGCGGCAGGAGTGCCGCGATCGTCGGCCGCGCGGCGCCTCGCCATGGAGACCGACGTCAGCGACGTCGCCGCGGCCCTCGAGACGGGAGCCCCGGGCTCCGTGCTGCTCGACAGCCGGAGCGTCGAGGCCTGGGGGCAGGGGCACGTGCCCCGGTGCACCTCCCCGGCAGCGGGATCCCTGCCCGCGCGGTGGCGGAGCTCGACCCGGCCGTGCCCGTGGTCACGCACTGCTGGGGCCCGGGCCGCAGCGGCGCCACCCGTGCGGCGCTGTCGCTGGCCCGGCTCGGCTTCCGGTGCGGGAGATGCTCGGCGGCTTCGAGTAGGGCGCGAGAGGGGCTGCCGGTCGCGACCGCCGACGGGGTGGCCGCGCGTCCGGCGGACCCGCTGACCACCCCTCTGGCCTGCGGCTGCTGAGCTCGGACCGGGTACGGCCGCGCCGCTATTCGGCGGAACCCGGACGGGTCATCGGCTTGTGGCTCCGCCCGGCGACGGCGTCGGGCAGCACCGCGGACAGCTTGCCCATCAGCTTGCTGGTGACCGAGCCGGCGAACACCGAGGCCTCGCCCTTCATCAGGCCCTCGAAGCCCTGCCGGGCCACCTGGGCCGGGTCGTCCTTGGAGTCCGAGGCGCCGAGCCTGGTGTCGGTGGCATCGGCCCGGTCGAAGAACTCGGTGTCCGTCGGACCGGGCAGCAGCGCGGTCACGGTGACCCCCGAGTCGGTGAGCTCCTCGCGGATGCCCAGGGCGAGGAACTGCACGAACGCCTTGGTGGCGGAGTACACGGCCTGGAACGGCTCCGGCGCCTGCGAGGCGACCGACGACGTGAAGAGGATCCTCCCCTCGCCCCGGGCCACCATGTCCTGGACGACCCGCTTGGCCAGGTGCACCGTCGAGGCGCAGTTCAGCTCGACCATGCCGAGCTCGGCCTCCAGGTCGGTCTCCGCGAAGCGACCGCTGACACCGACCCCGGCGTTCAGTGCCGCCGCGTCGAGCGGGCGGCCCGCACCGCGCACGGCGGCGACCAGCTTCTCGACCTCGGCGCGCCGGGTGAGGTCGGCGCGCACCGCGGAGACGGCGACGCCGAGACCCTTCAGCTGCGCGGCGGCGGGCTCGAGCTCGTCGTCCTCGGCCGCGACGACGAGGTCGAAGCCGTGCTCGGCGAACTGCTTGGCCAGCTCGAGGCCGATGCCGCTGGACGCTCCGGTGACGAGGGGGAGGGGACGGGGGGAGTCGGACACGAGAGCCTCCGGGCAGGTCGGGAACGGTCCGTCTCCTGCCCGCTGCGCCCGACCCTCACCCGGCGGAGAGGGCAGAAATGGTCATTTCTGCCCTCTCCGCGTCTCAGACGGGGACCGAGACCCCGATGCCGCCGCGCGTCCGGGCGCCGTACCGCTCGATCTCCCGGTCGAGGTCCAGCGGGGCGGTCATCGCCGCCCCCTCGGTGACCTCGGGGGTGATCAGGTGCGCCGGCAGCAGCCAGGAGACCTCGAACTCGATGCCGTCCGGGTCCTGGGCGTACAGCGCCTTGGTGGTGGCGTGGTCGGACATGCCGACGAGGGCGCCGGCCGACATCAGCGCGTCGCGGATCCGGGCGAGCTCGGCGAGCGTGTCGACCTCCCACGCCAGGTGGTACAGCCCCACGGTGCCGCGCCCGGCCTGCGAGGCGCCGGCGTGCGCGCCGATGGCGAACAGCCCGAGGTCGTGGTCGTTGGTCGAACCCTCCGCCTGCAGGAAGACCGCACGCTGCGGGATCTCCATCGTCACCCGGAAGCCGAGGACGTCGCGGTAGAAGGCGAGGCTGCGCTCGACGTCGCGGACGTAGAGGACGGCGTGGTTGAGGCGCTGGACAGGCATGACGGGCTCCTGGCGGTCGGGACGTGTCGTCCTGGAGAACTTACTTGAAGACTGAAGTATTCCTCCGAGGAATCGACCGCCGGGCGGCCGGGCCAGGGAAGCCTCGCCTGGCCCGCGGGGGCCACGGGTCGGCCCGCCCGTGTCACCCCGGCCGGGCAGGACAGGAGCGCCCACCCGACCCGACTCAGCGAGGCCGCCGTGTACCTGTCGAAGACCGAGGCCGCCGTCCTCCCCACCACGCTCGTCGCCGCCCCGCGACCGGTGGAGCCCCCGCCGACGGGCCGACGGCGCGTGTGGCCGCTGCTCGGCCCGGCGTTCGTGGCCGCCGTGGCCTACGTGGACCCCGGCAACTTCGCCACGAACTTCTCCGGCGGCGCCTCGTTCGGCTACACGCTGCTGTGGGTGATCGTCGCCGCGAACCTCATGGCGATGCTCATCCAGTCCCTGACCGCCAAGCTCGGCATGGCCACCGGGCGCGACCTGGCCTCGCTGTGCCGGGAGCGCCTCCCCCGTCGGGTCACCCGCGGGCTGTGGCTGCAGGCCGAGGCGGTCGCGATCGCCACCGACCTGGCCGAGATCGTCGGCGGCGCGGTGGCGCTGAACCTGCTCTTCGGGGTACCGCTGCCGATCGGCGGACTCATCACCGCCGTCGTCGCCTTCGTCCTGCTGGCCGCCCAGTCTCGCGGGCACCGCCCGTTCGAACGCGTGATCACCGGCCTGCTGCTGGTCATCGGCCTCGGCTTCGGCTACACGCTGCTCGGCTCGGGCGTGGACATGGGCGGCCTGGCGGGCGGCATGGTGCCGGCCTTCGAGGGCCCCGACAGCATCGTCCTGGCCACCGGCATCCTCGGCGCCACGGTCATGCCGCACGTCATCTACGTGCACTCCGCGCTCACCCCCGGCCGCTACGGCGACGTCGTCACCGCCGGGCGCACCGCCACGGGCCGGGGCCGGCTGCTGCGGGCCCAGCGCATCGACATCGTCGTGGCGATGGGCCTGGCGGGGCTGGTGAACGCCGCGATGCTGATCATCGCCGCCCAGCTGTTCACCGCCGACGACGGCATCGAGTCACTGGAGAGCGTGCACGCCGGCCTCGGCGACCAGCTGGGCACCGGCGCGGCGCTGGCCTTCGCGCTGGCGCTGCTGGCCTCGGGCTTCGCGTCGTCGTCCGTCGGCACGCACGCCGGTCAGGTCGTGATGGCCGGCTTCCTGCGCCGGCACATCCCGGTGCTGACCCGACGGCTGATCACGCTCGCCCCGGCGCTCGCCGTGCTCGTGCTCGGCGGGGACCCCACGACGGCGCTGGTGTGGTCCCAGGTGGTGCTCTCGTTCGGCATCCCGTTCGCCCTGGTGCCGCTGCTGTGGCTGACCAGCAGCCGGGATCTCATGGGCGGCTGGGTCAACCGGCGGACCACGACCGTCGTCGGCGGCATCGTGGCCGTCCTGATCATCGGCCTCAACGCCCACCTGCTCCTGGGCCTCGTCCTCTAGCGGACTTCCGGCGCCGAAAGTCCGGGAAGGGGGCGGGACTTTCGGCGCCGGAAGTCCCGCGGGTCAGGCGTCCCATATGCCGGCGAAGTGGTGGACCGGCCCGTGCCCCGAGCCGATGCCCAGCGCTGCGCCCCCGGCGAGCGCGGCCTGCAGGTAGTCGCGGGCGCCCTCCACGACCGGCGGCCAGTCTGTGACGCCGGCGGCGCCGTCCACCGCACCGGCCCGGGCGCGGGCCAGGAGCGCGGCGATCGCGGCGGACAGGGTGCAGCCGGTGCCGTGCGTGGCCCGGGTGGCGATCCGGGGCCGCGCGAAGGTGAGGACGTCGTCCGCGGTGGCCAGCACGTCGACGCTCTCGGTGCCGCCGAGGTGGCCGCCCTTGAGCAGCACCGCGCCAGGCCCCAGTTCCAGGAGCGTACGCGCCTGCCCGGTCATCTCGTCGACCGACCGCGCGGGGGGCACCTCGAGCAACGCCGCGGCCTCCGGAACGTTCGGCGTGACCAGGTCCGCGACGGGCAGCAGGTCGGTGCGGACCGCCGCCACGGCGTCCTCGTCGACCAGCCGGGCCCCGCTGGTGGCGACCATGACCGGGTCGACCACCACCGGCCCGGCCGCCCGCCCGGCCAGCGCGAAGGCCACGGCACGGACGACGTCGGCGGTGCCGAGCATGCCGGTCTTGGCGGCGTGCACCGTCACGTCGTCGAGGAGCGTGGCGATCTGCTCGGCCACGAACGGCGCCGGAACCGGATGCACCCCGGTGACGCCGCGGGTGTTCTGCGCGGTCAGCGCGGTGAGTGCGGCGGTGCCGTACGCGCCGAGCGCGCTGAAGGTCTTCAGGTCCGCCTGGATCCCGGCGCCGCCGCTGGGGTCGCTGCCCGCCACGGAGAGCGCGACGGGCGTCATGCCGTCGCCTCCCGGCGCAGGGAGTCGCGCAGTGACCGGGCCGCCGCCTCCGGGTCGGGAGCGGCGCAGATCGCGGACACCACGCAGATCCCGTCCACGCCGGTCACCTCCGGTGCCCGGGCCGCGTCGATGCCCCCGATCGCCACGGAGCGCAGGCCCCCGGCCCGGGCCGCGGCCGCGAGCGCTGCCACCCCGGCCGGTCCGAGACCGTCCCCCGCATCGGGCTTGGTCGGCGTCGACCACACCGGGCCGATCCCCACGACGTCGACCGTGCCCGGCGGCAGCGCCAGCGCGACGGCCAGTTCCGCGTCGTCGCCGGTGGAGAGGCCGAGCAGCCGGTCGGGCCCGAGCAGCGCCCGCACCTCGGCCGGCGGCAGGTCGTCCTGGCCGACGTGCACCCCGTCGGCCCCGGCGAGCAGCGCGACGTCGACCGCGTCGTTCACGAACAGCGCCACCCCGGGCGTGCCGGCCAGCGCCCGGCGGACGGCCACCGTGAGCTCGTACAGCTCCCGACGGGACGCCGTCTTGTCGCGGACCTGCACCGCCGTGACGCCACCCGCCACTGCGGCCCGGACGACGTCGGGCACGCTCCGCGCCCCGGCCAGCGCGGTGTCGGTGACCAGGTAGAGGGTCGGGTCGAAGGCCGGCCTCACGACGCCACCTGGGCGGATCCCAGGTCGGTCACCGCATCGAGCGCGTCGAGCCAGAGCGGCGCGAAGGTGCCCGGCCCGGCGGCGGCGGCAGCCGCGGCCTCGGCGGCGAGCGCCACGTGGGCATGCGCGGCGACCGCTCCGGTCAGCGCGTCACCGGTGACCGCCACGTAGGCGGCGACCAGCGCGCCGAGGGCGCAGCCGGCACCGGTGGTGCGGGTGAGCAGGGCCGACCCGCCACCGATCCGGACGGTGCGCGAGCCGTCGGTGACGACGTCGACCGGCCCGCTGACCGCCACCACCCCGCCGGTCCGGGTCGCCAGCGCCGAGGCGGCCTCCAGCGCGTCCTCGGGACCGGCCGTCGAGTCCACCCCCCGGCCACCCGCGCCGGCGCCGGCCAGCGCCATGACCTCGGAGGCGTTGCCGCGGACGACGGCCGGCCGCGCGTCCAGCAGCTCGACCGCCAGGTCCGTGCGGAAGGCGAGACCGCCGACCGCCACCGGATCGAGCACCCACGGCGTGCCCGCCGCCGCGGCCGACCTCGCGGCCAGGCGCATCGCGGCAGCGGTGCGCTCGTGCACCGTGCCGAGGTTGACGAGCACCGCCGAGGCCACGGCCGCGAAGCCCTCGGCCTCCAGGGGCTCGTCCACCATCGCCGGTGCCGCTCCCACGGCCAGCAGCGCGTTGGCGGTGAGCGTCTGCACCACGGTGTTGGTCAGGCAGTGCACCAGCGGAGCGGCGTCGGTCAGCGCCGATCGAGCGGTGGTCAACGCAGCGGCATCCACGCCGTGACATCCCTTCGCCAGCATGACCTGGTCAGGTTCGACGGGTGTGCTCTCAGTCCGCGCGCCGGCGGACACCCCGTGTCACTCGGCGGGGACGCTACCCCAGCCGCGGGCGGCCGCGGCGAAGAAGTCCACCTCCAGCTGCATCGCCCGGCGGTAGGCCCGCCGCACCGCGGGGGTGTCCGTGCCGATCCGGTCCAGCAGCCGCTCCAGCGTGGCAGCCAGCTGCTCGAACGCCGGGTCGGCGTAGGTGTCCACCCACTCCCGGTACGGACCGTCCGCGCCGGGCGCGAGTGCCTGGCCGAGGTAGGCGTACAGCCGCATGCACGGGACCATCGCCGCGCACGTCTCCCCGGGGTCCCCGAGCGCGGCCGTGGCCAGCAGGAACTCGGTGTAGGCGAGCGTCGCCGGCGCCGGCTCCACGGCGGCGAGGTCGATGCCCCAGCGGGCGGCGTACCCGTCGTGCAGCCGGAGCTCGTCGAGGACGCCGGCGAGCAGGTCGGCGAAGGTCTCCAGCGCGACGCGGTCGCGGCTGTGCGCGGCCCCCAGGGCGTAGGCACGGGCGAACGCCTCCAGGAAGAACGCGTCCTGGGCCACGTATCCCGCGAACCGTTCGCGGGCCAGCGAGCCGTCCGCGATTCCGGTCACGAACGGGGAGGTCAGGGCGGCCCGCGCGAGGTCGTCGCTGCCGGCCCACAGCCGGGCGGACAGCGTCATGCCGGCAGCGCCGTCTGCCAGAACGCGATCTCGGCCTCGGTGACCTCGAGGAAGGTCCCGTCGTCGGCGGGCCCGGCGTCGTCGGCGGCCTCCTGCAGCGCCGTCACGTAGGCGGCGAACCCGGGGACCGTCCAGTGCTCGACGAACTCGCGGTAGTCCGGGGCGCCCGGCAGCGCCGAGGACCACGCGTCGAGATAGGTCCGCTCGATGGTCCACAACGCGGTCAGGGCGGTCGGGACGTCGGCGGTGTCCAGCCGCTCGAGCAGCTCCGCGTAGGCCTCCGTCGCCGGCAGCCTGGGCCCGCCGAGGTCCAGTCCCCGCACGACCGCCTGCTCCTCGAACCAGGCAAGCTCCTCCACCAGGGAGACGCAGCCGGCCGCCAGCACCGCCTGCGCGGGACGCGGAGCACGCGCCAGCAGCCGGGCCTGGAACCGCAGCAGGTCTCCGACGAAGTGCGCGTCCTGCACCAGCCACGTGTCGAAGGCGGCGGCGGGCACGCTGCCGTCCCGGACGGCGTCGAGGAAGGGATGGCGGGTGGCTCGGTGCCAGGCATCGGCGTGGCGGACGAGCAGGTCGGTAACCGGCACGGCACGGCACCCTACGTCGTGCGTATGGTGGCGCCGCACTGTGCGGGAGCTCGGGTCGACCGGGCTGAGAGGGCGACTGGACGCGTCGCCGACCGCTGGAACCTGTCCGGGTAATGCCGGCGTAGGGAGCGACCATGAGCACGTCCGACGACGTCCGCACCACCGAAGCACCCCTCACCCTCGGTGAGGCCCCACCCCCCACTCTCGGCCTGCGGGACACGTTCGGCCTCTGGGCCAACCTCGGCGTCAGCCTGCTGCTGCCGGTCGCGGCCGTCTTCGTCGTGCTGCCCGGCCGGCCGCTGTCGGAGACCCTCACCGCCATCGTCGTCGGCGCCGTCATCGGCTCGGTCCTGCTGGGGCTGGTCGCCGCTGCGGGCGCGCGGGAGCGGGTGCCCGGGATGGTGCTGCTGCGCGGCCTGCTCGGCCGGCGCACCTCGTGGCTCCCGACGGCGTTCAACCTCGTCCAGTGCGTCGGCTGGGCGACGTTCGAGATCGTGATCATCGCCGAGGCCGCCTCGCGGGTGCTGGACGCGCCGCGCTGGCCCTTCGTCCTGGCCGCGGGGGTGCTGGCGACGGCGATGGCGCTGCGGCCGCTCGGCGTCGTCCGGGTGCTCGCCCGCTACGCGATCTGGGCCGCCCTGGCCGCCGTGGTCTACCTGTACGTGCAGGTCCTGGCCGAGCCGCTGCCGCCGCTCGAGAGTGGCGGGGCGACGTCGTTCTGGACCGCGACCGACATCGTCATCGCGCTGCCGGTCTCCTGGTTGCCGCTGGCCGCCGACTACACCCGCCACGCGCGCAGCGCACGCTCCGCCGGGGTGGGTGCGGGCGTCGGCTACGGCCTGGCCACCGTCGCCATGTTCACCCTCGGTGTGCTGGCGCTGGCCGCCTACGGCAGCGGTGGGCTCGACGTGATCGACGCGCTGCTGGCCGTGCCGCTGGGCGCGCTGGCGGTGCTCGTGCTGGTCAGCGTGGAGCTCGACGAGGCCTTCGCCAACGTGTACTCGACCGCGGTGTCGGCGCAGAACGTCGTCGGCCGGCTCGACCGGCGGGTGCTGGCCGTCGCCGTCGGCGGAGTCGCGACGGCGCTCGCGCTCACCCTCGACGTGGTCGCCTACGAGCCGTTCCTCTTCCTCATCGGCGCGGTGTTCGTGCCGCTGGCGGGCGTGCTGCTGGTGGCCTACTGGCTCACCCCCCGCGGCGACTGGGACACCTCCGACACCGCGCGGGCCCGTCCGCTGCACCTGCTGCCGTGGGGAGCCGGGTTCGTCGCCTACCAGCTGACGCTGCCCACCTACTTCCCCGGCCCGGGCTCCGGGTGGACGGCGTGGTGGGGCGCGCGGCAGGCCGATCTCGGCATCGATCCGGCCAACGGCTGGTCGGCGTCGCTGGTCGGGCTGGGGGTCGCCGTCGCGCTGACCCTTCCCGTGGCGCTGGCCGGACGCCGCCGATGACCGACGTCGTCGTCGCCGGCGGGGGGCTGGTCGGGCTGGCGGTCGCCTGGCGGGCCGCCCGGCGGGGTCTGTCGGTGACCGTCGTGGACGACGCCCCGGGGGCCGGCGCGTCCGCCGCCGCGGCCGGGATGCTCGCCCCGGTGGCCGAGGCCGGGTACCGGGAGGAGCGCCTGCTGCGGCTCGGTCTAGCCTCGCTGGCGGGCTGGCCCGCCTTCGCCGCCGAGCTCGAGGCCGCGTCCGGGATGCAGGTGGGGCTGCGCACCGCCGGCACGCTGGTGGTCGGCTTCGACGAGGACGACGTCCGCGAACTCGACTCGCTGCTGCTGTTCCAGCACGAGCTGGGTCTGCGTGCCGGGCGGCTGACGCCCCGGGAGGCCCGCCGGCGCGAGCCCGCGCTCACCCCCCGGGTCCGCGGTGGGCTGCTCGTCGAGGGCGACCACTCGGTGGACGGCCGGGCGGTGCACGCCGCGCTGCTGGCCGCCACCCGCGGGGTGGGCGTGGAACTGGTCGGCGAGCGGGTGGCCGAGGTGGTCGTCGAGGACGGCCGCGCCGCGGGCGTGCGCCTGGCGTCGGGCGGCGTCCTCCCGGCCGGGACCACCGTGCTCGCCCTGGGCGCGCACAGCGGCGCGCTGCCCGGCGTCCCGCCGCTGCCCGTCCGGCCGGTGAAGGGGCAGATCCTGCGGCTGGCCGGCGCGGAGGGGCTGCTCGAGCACACCGTCCGCGCCCTGGTCCGTGGCCGGCACGTCTACCTCGTCCCCTACGGCGACGGCGGCGTGATCGTCGGGGCCACCGTGGAGGACCGCGGCTTCGATGCCCGGGTGACCGCCGGCGGCGTGCACGACCTGCTGCACGACGCGATCGAGGTCGTGCCGGAGGTGGAGGAGCTCGAACTGATCGAGACCCTGGCCCGCTGGCGCCCCGGCACCCCGGACAACGCCCCGCTGCTCGGATACTCCTCGCTGCCCGGTCTCGTGCTCGCGACCGGGCACCACCGCAACGGCGTGCTGCTCACCCCCGTCACGGCGGAGGCGACCGCCGAGCTGCTGGCGACGGGCATCCTGCCCGAGGTGGCCGCACCGTTCACCGCCGACCGGTTCGCCGTCGGCACGTCGGAAGGACGCTGAGATGCACGTGACCGTCAACGGCGACCGGGTGGAGCTGGACGACGGCGCCACGGTGGCCGACCTCGTGGCCGCCCGCGCCGGCGGGCACGACCGCGTCGCGGTGGCCCGCAACGGCGACGTCGTCCCACGCAGCTCGTGGGCACAGACCCCGCTGACATCCGGCGACGCCGTCGAGGTGCTCGCCGCGACCGCAGGAGGCTGAATGTCGGAGGAGGAGGCGGCCGATCCCTTCGTGCTGGGCGGGCAGATCTTCCGGTCGCGTCTGCTGCTCGGCACCGGGGGCGTGCCGAGCCTGGAGGCGCTCGAGGCCGCGGTGCGGGCGTCGGGCACCCAGCTGGTCACCGTCGCGCTGCGGCGGGTGGAGGCCTCGGCGACCGGCTCGATGATGCAGGTGCTCGACCGCGCCGGCGTCCGGCTGCTCCCGAACACCGCCGGCTGCCGGACGGCGCGGGAGGCGGTGCGCACGGCCCGCCTGGCCCGCGAGGCGTTCGACACCTCCTGGGTCAAGCTCGAGGTCATCGGCGACGACCGCACGCTGCTCCCGGACGCCGTCGAGCTGCTCGACGCCGCGGAGCAACTGGTCGCCGACGGGTTCACCGTGCTCGCCTACACCACCGACGACCCGGTGCTGGGCCGTCGGCTGGCCGACGTCGGCTGCGCGGCGGTCATGCCGCTGGGCTCGCCGATCGGCAGCGGTCTGGGCATCCGGAACCCGCACAACATCGCGCTGCTGCGCGAGGCGGTCGAGGTCCCGGTGGTCCTCGACGCCGGGATCGGCACCGCCTCGGACGCCGCGCTGGCCATGGAGCTCGGGTGCGACGCGGTGCTGCTGGCCTCCGCCGTGACCCGCGCCCGCCACCCCGAGCGGATGGCGCTGGCGATGCGGCAGGCCGTGGAGGGCGGCCGGCTGGCCCGGCTCGCCGGGCGGATCCCGCGGCGCTGGCATGCCGAGGCCTCGACGTCGTTCGAGGGCCTGCCCGAGCTGTGACCGTGCCGCGGCTGGTCGTCGTCACCGACCGGACCCAGGCCTCGCGGCCGCTGCCCGACGTCGTGGCGGCGGCCGTGGCGGCCGGCGCGCGGGCGGTGCTGCTGCGGGACAAGGACCTGCCGCTCGTGGACCGTCGTGCCGTGGCGGGGGAGCTGCGCGCGGTGCTCGACCCGGTGGGTGGCCTGCTGGTGTGGGGCGGGGCGGCCGGGGCGCCGGCGGGCACCGCGGTGCACCTGTCGGCCTCCGACGCCTTCCCCTCGGAGCGCCCGCCGCTGGTGGGGCGCTCCTGCCACTCGGCGGCGGAACTGGCCCGCGCTGCCGACGAGGGCTGCGACTGGGTCTTCCTGTCGCCGGTCTTCCCCACGTCGTCCAAGCCCGGTTACGGCCCGGCGATCGGGCTCGACGGGCTGGCCGCGCTCGTCCCGGCGGCGCCACCGGTGCTCGCCCTCGGCGGCGTGCGGGCGGAGGACGTCCCGGCCTGCCTGGCGGCCGGCGCCCACGGGGTCGCCGTCATGGGGGCGGTCATGCGGGATCCCACCGTCGTCGCCGACCACCTCGCCGCGCTCGCCGGGGAGCCGGGGCACGTGCCGAAGAAGTGATGTACGTCGCATCCAGGTTTGGCCAGGCTCTGCCGAGCCCATACGTAGTTGTTTGGCCTGCCATCTCCGGAGGCCAGGGATTGCGAGGATGCAGCGCGTGAACGGGCCGGATCAGGGTCACGCCTGGCCGTCCGCGCCCGCACCCCACGCCACACCGGTCCTGCACTGGCAGCTGCACGACGTCGCCCAGCTCCCGGCCATGCGGGCCGAGGTCCGCCGGTCCATCGAGGCGGCCGGCATCGACGCCGACGTGCTCGACCAGCTCATCCTCGCCCTCGACGAGATGGCCTCGAACGCCCTGCGGCACGGTGGCGGCCGGGTGGAGGCCGCCCTGCGCCTGACGTCCGACTCCTACCTCATCGAGGTCTCGGACTCCGCCGCGTCGCAGCCCCCCACCCCGGCGATCGGCCGCGATCCCAGCGAGGGCGGCCTGGGCCTCTACCTCATCGCCCGGATGGCCCGGCTGCACGGCTGGTACGCCAGCGGCGGCGCCAAGCACGTCTGGGCGCTGCTCCCCCGCTCCTGACCGGTCAGCTCGCCGCCGGCGGCAGCTCCTCCGGGCCGGCCTCGCGCGGCCGCGGCTCGTCCTCGGGGTGCAGCCGGATGGCGACCAGCGCCACGTCGTCCTGCAGTCCCTCCGGACGGAGCCGCGCGATGACCTCGTCGCACAGCTCGCCCAGCGGCCGGTGCGCCAGTTCCGCGAACACCTCGCGCAACCGGGCGATGCCCTCGTCCAGCGGCAGGTCCCGGCCCTCGACGAGGCCGTCGGTGTACAGGAGCAACGTGGCCCCGCGGCGCACGGTCACCAGGGATTCGGTGCGACGCGCGGCGGGATCCACGCCGAGCATGAGCTCCGCGCGCTCGGTGGCGAGCTCTTCGATCCGGCCGTCGGCGTGCAGCAGCAACGGCGGCGGATGCCCGGCGTTGGACCAGCGCAGCCGGGTGAACCCCCGCGCCCGGTCCTCGGGCGTCTGCTCCACCCGCGCGATGGCGGCGGTGGCCATCGTGCCCATGCCCAGGCCCTCGATGGCGGCGTCGAGTTCGGAGAGGATGCCGGCCGGCCCGATGCCCGCCCGATACCCGATGCCGCGCAGCATCCCGCGCAGCTGCCCCATCGCCGCGGCGGCCGCGGTGTCGTGCCCGACCACGTCGCCGATCACCAGCACGGTCGCGCCGGTCGGCTGCAGGAACGCGTCGTACCAGTCGCCCCCCACCTCGGCGACCTGCACGGCCGGCAGGTAGCGGACGACGATCTCGGCGTGGTCGGGCTCGGGCGGGTCGGTGAGCATGCTGCGCTGCAGCCCCTCGGCCAGCCGCCGCTGCTGCTCGTACAGGCGCGAGTTGTCCAGGGCCAGCGCCACGCGGTCGGCGATGTCGCGGAGGGTGGCGACGTCCTCCGCGTCGGCCCGCTGCCGCTCGGAGGGGCGGTAGACGCTCAGGGCTCCGAGCGTGCGGCCCCGGGCGGCGAGCGGGAGGACGACCGCGGACTGCGGGGACAGCTGACGGAAGACGTCGCTGACCTCGCCGTCCGGCAGCGTCCGGCCGATCGCCGCCGGGAGGTCGGGGACCTCCCGGGGCTGACCGGAGGCGAGCGCCCGCAGGATGGGGGCGTGCGGTGGCAGCGAGGCCAGCCGCAGCGCCGAGTACCGGGCCACGACCGGCCGCATGGCCGGGTCGCGGTGCCACGACACGACGTCGCTCAACCGGCCGTCCTCGTCGACCAGGCTGGCGATCACCCAGTCGCCGAGCACCGGGACCAGCGTCTCGGCGACCTTCTGCAGCGCGGCCTCCTCGCCCGCGCCACCGGCCAGGCGCTCCGACAGGGCCGCGGTGCTCTCCGCGACCAGTCGCAGCCGGGCGGTGCTCCGGCGCGCCTGCCGCTCCGCCCGGCGGCGCTCGGTCACGTCGAGGAAGGAGACCGACAGGCCCTCCGGCCCCGGCCAGGCCCGCACCTCGTACCAGGCGTCCAGCGGCGCGGGGTAGTAGGCCTCGAACAGCTGCTCGCGGCCGCTGGACACGGCGGCGCGGTAGCGGACGCCGAACTCCGAGTCGACGGCATCGGGGAAGGCGTCCCAGACGACCTGACCGATGAGGTCCTCGCGGGAGGCGCTCAGCACCCGTTCGGCCTCGGCATTGAGGTAGGTGAACCGCCAGTCCCTGCTCAGGGAGAAGAAGGCCGACTTCACCGACTCCATGACCCGGGCGACGCGGGCGTCGGCGTGCCGCTGGTCGGTCGTGTCGTACCCCGCGCCCAGCAGCCGGACCGCGACGCCGCCGTCGTCGGCGACGGCCCGCCCGCGGGCGGCGATCCACCGGGTCTCGCCCGAGGGGAGCACCACGCGGAACTCGGCCTCGTAGTCGCCCACGGTGTCGATGGCGCTCTGCAGCGCGTCCATGACCCGGCCCACGTCGTCCGGGTGGCAGCGGGCGGAGAAGGCGTCGATCGTCTCGCCGAAGTCTCCGGGGCCGAACCCGAACAGCTCCTGGAGCCGGCTGTCCCAGACGAGCCGGCCGGTGACCAGGTTCCAGTCGAAGCTGCCGATGCCGGCGGCGTCGATGGCCAGTTCGAACGCCAGCCGGCTGGACTCGAGCTCCCGGACCTGGGCGGCGAGCTGCAGTTCGGTCGCGACGGAGTCGCCGAGCTGGCGGAGCAGGGCGATGTCCGCGTCGGACCAGGCACGGGGGTCGCGACCGAACGCCGAGAGCGCGCCGACCACCTGGCCTTCGAAAACGGTCAGCGGGATGCCCAGGTAGCTGCCGACGTCACCGGCGACGACCGGCGGCAGGGGGGCCAGCCGCGGATCGCTCCGGGCGTCCGGCGCAACGACGGGATCCGGGAAGGCGCCGCCGGTCACCGCGCACAGCGACTCCGCCAGCGGCACCTGGATGCCCACCGTGCCCGGCGGCAGGCCGGTGCCCACGAGCACCACCTCGACGTCGCTGAACAGGGAGACCTGGACGGCGTCGGCGCCGAGCAGCTGGACGGCCAGGGCGGTGAGCCGCTGGAGCGCCCGCGAGCCGACGGCGGTCGCCTCCAGCCGGTGGACGGCCGCCGTGCGGTCGCCGACGGCCGGGTCGAGCGCGCTCACGTCGTGCCTCCCCTGGGAGCCGGAGTCCGGTGCGCCACACGGCGCGTGGGGACCATCCTCCCTGCCCGACGGCGACGGCGCGGGGGCGGGCGGGGGGAAACGGCACAGGGCGCCCGCCCGGGAGAGGTCCCGGACAGGCGCCCTGTGGTGGATCGTGCGGGGACGAGGAGTTCGTCCGGGCGCTCCCACAGCGGGGCCGGGGGCGTCGTCCAGCATCGGCAGCGTCTCGGCACAGCCGGTCCGGGTGGACCGCGCCGGTCGTCGCGAGCCTCGGCGTCCAGCCGGCCAGGCGGTGTCGGTCAGAGACCCGGGGCGGGCACGAGGGCTCTCGTGTCGCACGGGCACCGACAGGCCTGTTGGTCTCGCCTCGACGGATCCGGGTGCCGGTCGGACGCCCCGTCGACGATCTGCGCCTCCCTGGAGGGTCCGCGCGCTGCCTGATGCAGTCGGCGGGAGGTCGAGGCGCGATTCGTCGAGCGGAGAGGTCTACCGGCGCCCGGAGGGGCACCGTCGGAGGTGGGCCGGTGGTTCGCCGAGATCGGCCCCGGAGGGGGACGGGCTCGGAGACCGAGGCTGCGGTCGCGGTCCCCGTGGGGGCGGGGACCCGGTTCCGGCGTGCTCGGGGCGGAGCGGAGGACGGCGTCCGGCGGCCGGCGGCCGTGGTCGCGCAGGGGTGGTCAGGGGGCCGGGCCGGCGCGGGTGTCCGCCGACGGCGACCTCGCCGTCCCGACGGGACGGACAGGGGCGGACCGGACCAGCGAGAGCGGTTGGGTCCGCGTGGTCCGCGCCTGCGGCGGAACCGCCCACGCCGGCGGCTGCGGCCATCCGGGAGGCGGCGGGGCCCACCGCAGACCGGGCGGCCTCGTACCGGGAGACGGCGCCGGCGGCGGGGGAAGGAGAGCCGCAGCGGGGGAAGGCGCCGCGGGCCTGATCGTGGGGGTGCTGGGCAGCTCGCGGAGGACCACAGGCGGGTCCACCGGCCGCGGAGCCGGCACCGGGACGGGAGCGCCCCAGGCGAGGTACTCGCCGTTCGGACCGGCGCCCCAGCGGGCGATCCGGCGGGTGAGCGCGCGCAGCGCCGCCCGCCGCGAGGGACGGGGCGCGGGAGCCGGCGTCCGCCAGGCCAGGTACTCGCCGTCGGTTCCGCCGCCCCAGAGGGCGATCCGCCGCGTGAGGTCGCGCAGTCCGGTGATCGGCCGGCGCTCGGGCTCCGGCACGACCGTGACGCGCGGGGTCCGCATCGCGGGGGCGGCGGGCAGCCGCTCCGCCCGCGCCGACGGCGCGGGCTGCACGGAGCGCAGCGGGGTCTGCCGCCCGCTCGCGCGGAACGCGCCGGTGTGCACCGGGCGCGAGCGCAGCCGGGACTGCGGTCCGTCCGCCCGGTCCAGCACGTCGATCAGGCCGGCCAGCGAGGAGGCGCTCTCGGCGGAGGTCCCACCGGCGGCGACGTCGACCGCGAGGATCGCTCCGCTGCTGCTCATGTCGCCTCCTGAAGTCATGTCCGCGACCGGGGAAGGTGTCGCGGACAAGGAGAAAACTAGGCAATCGGGACGGCTGCGTCCGCCATTCCGGACACCTCCTGGAATGCGCGTGACCGAACCGTTGCGCAGCCATTCCGAAGCGGCCGGTGACCCATTCCCCAGCGCGGTCACTTGTCGACAAAAGACGACTCCCGAGCGTGGAAACGGCTCGGCCCCGGGTCGGTGACGTGGTCCTGCCGGCGGCGCGCCCGCGTGTCGGCGGCCGGGGTACGCCGATCGGGTCGGGGCCGAATTGCTGAGCCCCCCGGGCGCTCCCACACTCGGCGCGTGCGTGATCACGACCGAGTCGGTGACCGAGCCCCGTCCGCTCCCCCGCAGGACGGCGGAGGTGAGGACACCCGGTTGCGCAGGGCGGTCACCGGCCGCCTGCTGTTCCTGTTCATCCTCGGCGACGTGCTCGGCGCCGGCGTCTACGCACTGGTCGGGGAGATCGCCGGCGAGGTCGGCGGCGCGGTGTGGGTACCGATGCTGGTCGCCCTCGTCCTCGCGATGCTCACGGCGGCGTCCTTCGCCGAACTGGTGACCAAGTACCCCCGGGCCGGCGGCTCGGCGGTCTTCGCCCAGCGCGCCTACCGCAGCCCCCTGGTCTCGTTCCTGGTCGGCTACTGCATGCTCGCCGCCGGCGTGACGAGCGCCGCCGCGCTGTCACTCGCGTTCGGCGGCGAGTACCTCGACGCCTTCCTCGACGTGCCGGCGGTGCCCGCGGCGATCGTCTTCCTCGTGCTCGTGGGCCTGCTGAACGCCCGGGGCATCAAGGAATCGGTGCGGGCGAACGTGGTCATGACCGTCGTCGAGGTCTCCGGTCTGGTGCTCGTCGTCATCCTGGGCGCGCTGGTGCTCGGCCGCGGGGACGGCGACGTCGGCCGGGTCACCGAGTTCCCCGAGGGTGTCTCGGTGACCTCCGGCGTCCTGGCCGCGGCGCTGCTCGCCTATTACTCGTTCGTCGGCTTCGAGGTCTCCGCCAACGTCGCCGAGGAGGTGCGCGACGTCCGTCGGGTCTACCCCCGCGCGCTGTTCGGTGCGCTGCTGGTCGCCGGCGTGGTGTACGTGCTCGTCGGGCTGGCGGCCTCCATCGTCCTGGCGCCGGACGACCTGGCCGGGTCCTCCGGGCCGCTGCTGGAGGTCGTCCGGGCCGCCGACGTCGGCGTCCCCGACCGGCTGTTCAGCGCCGTCGCACTGATCGCCGTCGCCAACGGCGCACTGCTGACCATGATCATGGCCAGCCGGCTGGTCTTCGGCATGGCCGAGCAGGGACTGCTCCCCCGCCCGCTGGCCCGGGTCCTGCCGCAGCGCCGCACGCCGTGGGTCGCGATCGTCGTCACGACCCTCGTGGCGATCGCGCTCACGCTCACCGGCGGCGTGGGCGATCTGGCGAACACCGTCGTCCTCCTCCTGCTGTTCGTCTTCCTGAGCACCAACATCGCCGTCCTGGTGCTGCGGTCCGACCGGGTGGACGCCGACCACTTCCGCGTGCCGGCCGTGATCCCGGTGCTCGCCGTGGCGTCGTGCGTGCTGCTGCTCTTCCAGCAGGAAGCCGCCATCTGGGGGCGGGCCGGCATCCTCCTCGCCGTCGGTGTGGTCCTGTACCTGCTGGCCCGGGCGCCGTGGTGGCGGGCCACGCCCGAACCCCTCGCGGAGGAGACGACGTCGACCGGTTCCTGAGGCACGGCGGCGACTGGGAGGATGCGCCGGTGGCCGACCCCGTCCCCCTGGTGATCGACACCGACCCCGGTATCGACGACGCGCTGGCGATCCTGCTCGCCCTGGCCAGCCCGGAGGTCGACCTGCGCCTGGTCACCACCGTGCACGGCAACGTGGACCTGGAGCAGACGACCGAGAACGCCCGGCGCGTGCTGCACCTGGCCGGCCGCTCCGACGTGCCGGTCGCCGCGGGCGCACGGGCTGCGCTGGTCCACCCGCAGCCCCGGCGGGCCGGGCACGTGCACGGCGACGCCGGGCTCGGTGGCGTGCAGCTGCCGCCCTCCCCCGCCGGGGTCGACCGGCGGCCGGCCGTCGTCGCCCTGGCGGAGCTGCTGACCACCTCGCCCGCCCCCGTGACGGTCGCCGCCATCGGACCCCTCACCAACATCGCGCTGCTGCTGGCCGTGTACCCGGAGGCCGCCGCCCGCATCGGCCGGCTGGTGGTCATGGGCGGATCGGCGGCCCGCGGCGGCAACATCACCCCGGCCGCGGAGTTCAACGTCTGGTCCGACCCGGAGGCCGCGGCCGCCGTTCTCGGGTCGACGATCCCCACGGTCATGGTCGGGCTGGACGTCACGCTGCCGACGGTGCTGACCGAGGAGGGGATCGCCCGCGTGGCCGCCGCGGGCCCGATCGGCGCGACGGCGGCGGCGATCGTGCAGCAGTACGTCGACCACGCACGGACGGCGTACGGCGTCCCCGGCGTGGTCGTGCACGACGCGCTCGCACTGACCGAGGTCGTCGCGCCCGGCACGCTCACGGTGACGCCGCGCGACGTCGTCGTGGACACGACCCTCGGTGCCGGCCGGGGCCAGACGCTGGTCGACCGTCGGGCGGTCTCCTCCACGCCGCATGCGGTGCAGGTGGCCGAGGCGGTCGACGCCGAGGCGGCGGTCGCCTTCCTCGTCTCGCGCCTGGCCCGCCTCGACGGAGGGGCGCGCCCGGCCTAGCGGGTCTGCGCGGCCTCGACGATGCCGGTGGCGATGTCGCGCAGCTTGCGGTTGTAGCGCTGCGAGGCGTCGCGGAGGATCTCGAACGCCTCGTCGGCGCTCACCCGCCGCTGGGCGATGAGCACCCCCTTGGCCTGCTCGATGACGGCCCGCGAGTCCATCGCCAGCTGCAGGTTCTGCGCCTGCTCGCTCAGCCGCGCGTGGGCCTCGGCGTTGACGATGGCCACGGCGATCGCCTCGGCGACCTCCCGGCCGGCCTTCAGCGACTCCTCGGAGTCGAAGGCGCTCGGCCGTCCCGAGTAGATGTTCAGCGCGCCGATGGAGTTGCCCTGGTACGGGAGCGGCACCGACAGCGAGCTCCGGACGCCCCGCGCGTGGGCGCGGGGGGCGTACCGGGGCCAGCGCTGCTCCGTCGCCATGTCGTCGATGCGCAGCACGACACCGCCACGGCCGGCATCCATGCAGGGCCCGTAGCCCTCGTCGTACTGCAGCTCGTCGGCGTCCAGCGCCATCTGGCTGGAGTAGGCGGCGGTGAACGGCTTCTCACCACGCAGCAGCGTCGTCGACACCGACTCGGCCCCGGGGATGGCCCGCGCGGCGATCGTGGTGATCTCGGTGAGCACCTCGGTGATGTCCCGGTCGGCGAGGGTGACACGGCTGAGGTCGCGCAGGAGATCGTCCACGTCGGCATTGTGCCCGGTCACCGGACCGGCACCACCTCCCTTCGCGTGGGACGACGCCATCGGTCAGGATGGGCAGCGGCGGGGACCGAACTCGGCACCGTCCGCGAGCAGACGCAAAGGGGAGGCGATGGCCGACCAGCCGGCCCAGCAGGAGTGGCCGAGCGCTCCCGTCCCCTCGGTCCCGGGCGACGTCTGGCACTGGCAGCTCGAGGCGATGCACGTCGTCTCCCGCGTCCGGTCGGACCTGCGCGCACGGATCGCCCACCCGTCGGTCGCCTCGGGATCCACGGAGGACGCCCGGGACGGGCTCCTCCTGGTCTTCGAGGAACTCGCGTCCAACGCCCTGCGGCACGGCGGCGGGGACGTCCGCGCCGTCGTCGTGGCCGGGCCGGGCGCCTGGCTGCTCGACCTCAGCGACGAGGCGCCCGACCGGCCGCCCGTCCCTGCCGTCGACCGCGATCCGGCGCTGGGCGGCATGGGGCTGCACCTGGTCAGCCAGTTGTCGATCAGCTACGGCTGGGAGCGGCGGCCGGGCCGCAAGCACGTGTGGGCGCGCTTGCCCTCCGGTCGCGCCGAGGCACGGGAGAACCAGCAGCGCGACCGCCTCCCCGAGCCCCGCTCGGGCGAGCTACGCCACGACTGAGGTCAGTCCACGCTCCGGGCGCGCTCCTCGCGCAGTGCCTGGAAGACGCGGCGGCGCACCCGGTCCTGATCCTTCTCCTGGACGTCCACGAACCGGATGGACATGAGCCAGCGGGCGCCGCGGGCCTGGACCCGCACGACCTCGGCCTTGGTGCGGATGTCGCCGTCCTCGAGGGCGATCGAGAGGTCCAGCGACGTGCCGGGCTCGGGCAGCATGCCGAAGCCGTCGAACTGCGCCCGGATCCCGTTCTCGCTGAGATCCAGGCTCTCCCCCTTCAGTTCCGTCGCTCCGTGCTCGGCGACGACGGGGACCGTGACCCTCCCGCGGACGGCGGTGCGGCGCTGGCTCTCCTCGGCCGGACCGGTGATCGTCAGGCGCCAGCGGGAGACGGCGCCGGACTCGACGTCGGCCACGTCGGCCGGGAGCGCGCGCCGGGTCTCGTTCGCCTTCCAGTAGACCTCGACGGAGTCCCCCGGCTTGACGACGGCCTGGTCGACGAAGTCGCTGGCCGAGGGGCGGACGACGACGACGCCGTCGCCGACGAACTCCACCCGGGTGCTGACCGAGATGCCGCGGCCGGGCAACGCGACGTCGGCCTCTGACTGCTCCTCGGGATGGTCGACGCCGGGAACGCTGGTCATGATGTCTCCGTTCTGAGCCGCGGTGCGCCCGGACCCCACGGCCGCAGCCCGGACCCCGCGCTGGGGAACCGTAACCGCCGCGCCGCCCCGAGGGCGTGTCAGGTGCGGCGCGCCGTGTAGGAGCTGACGAAGTCGCGGAGGCTGCGGGTGGGTCGCAGCCACGCGCCGTCGGCAGGCAGCGCGTCCAGGCGCACCCGGTCGAGGGGCTCGACGAACGCGCCGGGCACGTCCTCGATGTCGATGAACTCGAGCAGGTCGGAGCTGATCGCGTAACCGGCCACCTCGCTGAAGGCGACGACGACGACCTGGGTGCCGGAGCGTGCGAGGTCCTCGAGCGGCTCGGCGAAGTTGCGGCCGTCGCCCGAGAAGACCACCAGCCGGCGCAGCCGGTGGCTGTGCGCCCGCACCGCGATGTGGTCGAGCATGTCCTGGTCGATGTCGTCGTCAGGCTGGGTCTTGGGACGGGCGAAGACGGCGTACCCGAAGCCGCGCAGCGCCTCCACCCACCGCTGCAGCGTGCCGGGCACCGGCGGGATGTTGGCGAAGACGCACGCCTCCACCTCGGGGACGTCGGTCCCGGGCTGGTCCGCGGGGTCCGGCCCACCGGCCCCGGCGACGAACCAGGCGGCGATCGCGTCGAACCGCGGTCGGGAGGCCGCGGTGGGGCGGGCGCCGATCACCGTCGACAGGGTCATGTCGATGTTGGGGGCATCCCAGATGAGCAGGTCCAGCGAGGACCGCGAGCGGCTGCCGTCGACGGCGGAGTTCTCGGCGTCCCCGGCGACGGTGTCGGCCGGGGCGGGGGAAGAGGGGCTGTCCAGCACAGCAGCAGTCTGCCCCGCAGGCGGCGTGTCCGTCGTGGGCGGGAGGGCGGAGGGCGGTGGAAGCACCGCCGGAGGGCCCGCCGGAGCGGTCGCCCGCCGACCGATGCGCCGGCCGCTCACCGGGCGGCGTGGACCGGTGTCCCGGCGACGGCGAGCGCGCAGAGGTCGCCCCCTGCCTCCTCCACCTGGCGCACCCACGCGGGGATGTCCTCGCCGGGCATGGGGTGTCCGAGCAACCAGCCCTGCACCAGGTCGCAGCCGGCCCTGCGGACCATGCGGAGGTGCTCGACGGTCTCGACGCCCTCGGCGACCGACCGGATGCCGAGCGTGCGGGTCAGTGCCACGATCGCGGCCAGCACGGCGCCGCCCTCGCCCCCGGTGACGCGCTCGGCGGCCACGAGCAGCGACCGGTCGATCTTCAGGGTGCCGATGGGCAGTGCGAACAGCTGGGCCAGCGAGGACCAGCCGGTGCCGAAGTCGTCGATGGCGACGCGGACGCCGGAGCTCCGCAGGACGGTGAGCTGGTCCTCGGCGCGGGTGGGGTCCTCGGCGATGCTGGTCTCGGTGAGCTCCAGCACCAGCCGGTCGGGCGCCAGGCCCGAGTCGCGCAGGGCCAGCCGGACGTCACGGACCAGCGTCTCGGCCGAGAAGTGCCGCGCGCTGACGTTGACCGACATGCTCAGCGGAAGGCCCTGGGCGGCCCACTCCGCCGCCCGCCGGCTCGTCTCGCGGAGGAGCCAACGGGTGATCGGGATGATCTGGCCGGTCTCCTCCGCCACGGACAGGAAGGTGTCGGGGGGCAGCAGGCCGCGCTCGGGGTGCTGCCAGCGCACCAGGGCCTCCACGCCCTCCACCGCGCCGGTGTCCAGCCGGACGACGGGCTGGTAGTGCACGACCAGCTGGTCGATGGCCTCGTCGCGCAGCCGGGTGGCGACCTCCAGCCGCCAGCGCGCCGCCTCGCGCAGCCCGGGGGTGAACAGGCGCACCCGGTCGCGGCCCATGCTCTTGGCCGCGAACATCGCCGCGTCGGCGTCGCTGAGCAGCTGGTGCGGGTCGCGCGCGCCGGGCTGGGCGACGGCCACGCCGACGCTCGCCGACAGCGGCACGGAGATGCCCGACGCCGGGAACGGGCGGGTGAAGGTGCCCTGCAGCCGGAACGCCAGGGCAGCGGCCTCCGCGCCGTCGCACTCGTGGGCGAGGACGACGAACTGGTCGCTGCCCAGCCTGCCGACCGCGTCCCCCGGCCGCAGCGTGGCGGCCAGCCGGTGTCCCACCTGGCGCAGCAGCTGGTCGCCGATACCGTGCCCCAGCGAGTCGTTGATCGTCTGGAACCCGTCCAGGTCCAGGACGAGCAGCGCCGCGCCGGCGCCCCCCTCGTCGGTGCCCGCGGCGAGCGCCGCGGCGGTCAGGTCGAGCAGCGTGCTGCGGTTGGGCAGGCCGGTCAGCTCGTCGTGCCGGGCCCGCCAGGCGAGCGCCTGCTCGCTGCGGACCCGCTCGGTGATGTCGGTGTGGGTGACCACCACCCGCCGGGAGAGCTCGACGCGGGAGGCCTGCAGCCGGAACCAGCCGGTGGTCGTGGGCGTCGACCGGGGGTACTCGTGGTCGAAGGGGGCCGGCACGGTCCCGTCCGGCGCGTCCAGCAGACGGCGGATCCCCGTCGCGATCGCGGCGGAGTCCGAAGGGGCCAGACCCGTCCCGACGGCGGCGAGGTAGTCGCTGCCGGGGACGCCGATCGCCCGCGCGGGCAGCGCCAGCGTGCTGGCCCATGCCCGGTTGCCGGTGAGGATGCGCTGGTCGGCGTCGACGAGGACGGTCGCCGAGGGCAGCGCCTCGAGCACCGAGGTGAGCCGGCGCACCTCGGCCTCCCGCTCGGCCTGGGCGCGGTGGCGGTTGTCGACGTCGCGGAAGAACACCGAGATGCCGGGCGGATCGGCGAAGACGCGCACCTCGTACCAGCGGTCCTGAGGTTCGTAGAGATACTCGAACTCGCGGGCCCGGCCGTCCTCGATCACCTGTCGGTAGCGCTCCTCGGCGATCGAGTTCACGGCCGTGGGGAAGCAGTCCCGTGCCCGGCGGCCGAGGAGCTCCTCGGTCCGCCGTTCGAGGAGGAGCTCCGCCGCCGCGTTGACGTAGGTGATCCGACCCTCCGAGTCGAGCCGGAAGACGGCGTCGGGGACCGTGCTGAGGTCCGGCCGCGACCCGTCGTCTGCATGCACGCTGCCCGCACTCCGTCCGCTGGCTCGGTCGTCCGCGTACGCGGGAAGATTACGGCACAGATCCGTCCCGACCGCGCTGCCGAGGGGCATGTGAACCACCCCCGACACTACTGGTCGCAGCGGCTCAGCCGACAGTCTCGACCGCGGACCGCGCGACCAGCGCTGCGACCTCGGTCGATGCCGGCAGGGTGCCGAGAACAGCACCCCAGTCTCCTCCCAGACGGGACGCGCAGAACGCGTCGGCGACCGGCGCCGGGGCGTGCCGCAGGAGCAGCGAGCCCTGCAGGCACAGCGCCAGCAGGCCGGCGATCCGACGGGCCCGCAACGGCAGCCGGTCGGGGTCCCCGAGCTCTGCGGAGAGGCGCTTGACCGCGTCGTCGAAGCGCGGATCGGCCCCTCGGGCGAGGTCGATCTCCTCGGTCACGGCCGCCAGCGACTCCGACGAGCGCCCCATGGCCCGGAGGACGTCGAGGGCGATCACGTTGCCCGAGCCCTCCCAGATGGAGTTCAGCGGCGACTGGCGGTAGAGCCGAGGCAGGCCGGAGTCCTCCACGTAGCCGTTGCCGCCCAGCACCTCCATGGCCTCGGCGACCACGCCCGGGGTCCGCTTGCAGACCCAGAACTTCGCCGCGGCCCCCGCCAGCCGCAGGAAGGCCGCCTCACCGGCGTCGACGGCCGCCGCCAGCCGGATGCCCAGCGCGGTCGCCGCCTCGCTCTCCACGGCGAGGTCGGCCAGCACGTTCTGCATGAGCGGCTGGTCGGCCAGGAGCGCGCCGAAGGCGGACCGGTGCCGGGCGTGGTGGCTCGCCTGGGTGAGCGCGGCCCGCACGGTGGCGGCCGAGCCGAGCACGCAGTCCAGGCGGGTCATGTTGACCATCTCGATGATCGCCGGGACGCCGCGGCCGGGCTCGCCGACCAGCCAGCCGGCCGTCCCGTCGAACTCGACCTCGCTCGAGGCGTTGGATCGGTCGCCGAGCTTGTCCTTGAGACGTTGCACGTGGAACACGTTGCGCGTGCCGTCGGGCAGCACCCGCGGGACGAGGAAGCAGGACACGCCCTCGTCGAGCTGGGCGAGGACGAGGAACAGATCGCTCATCGGCGCCGAGGTGAACCACTTGTGCCCGGTCAGCCGGTAGCTCCCGTCGGGCTGGGCGACGGCACGGGTCGTGTTGGCCCGGACGTCGGAACCGCCCTGCTTCTCGGTCATGCCCATGCCCGCGATCAGGCCACGCTTGCCCGAGGGCTCGGCCAGGCCGAACTCGTAGGCCGTCGCGGTGAGCCCGGTCTCGTAACGAGCGGCGAGCTCCGGCGCCCGGCGCAGGGCCGGCACGACGGCGTAGGTCATCGTCGTGGGACAGCCGTGGCCCATCTCGACCTGGGTCCAGCCCAGGTATCCGACGGCCCGACGCACGTGCGCGTGCTCGTCGTCCCCCGCGGCCCACGGGGCCCCGGCCAGACCGTTCTCCACGGCGGTCCGCATGAGCTCGTGCCAGGCGGGGTGGAACTCGACCTCGTCGATCCGGTGGCCGTACCGGTCATGGGTGCGCAGCCGCGGCGGGTTCTCGTTGGCCAGCCGCCCCCACTCCTGGGCCTGTTCGCTGCCGGCCAGCCGGCCCAGCGCGGAGAGCGACTCCAGGGTGGCCCGGTCCGCGTGCCGGACGCAGGCCTCGGCCAGCGCCGCATCACCGGCGATCGGATCGTGGCCGATCAGCGGCGGTACCTGGTTGGTCACCTCGTGCGTGGGGCTCATGGGGGAACCGTACGACCCTGCTCCACCCCCCTTGATGACTCTGCGTGCTCACCCGATCGGGTGTGAGCCAGGACACACCGGATCGAGGTTTGGACGCACCCGAGGCCCTACCGGCCGAGACGGACCGGTTCCTAGCTTGCGCAGCATGAACCGCCAGCCAGGAACCGACGACGGCCGGGCGCTGCCCGCCGTCGGCAGGTCCTGGTGGCGGCGCACGCTCGCCGCCGGCGTCCTCGGTGCGGGCGTGTACGCGGGCCTGGCCCTGGCCGCCGACACCGCCCGCGCCGAGGAGCCGCCGCCCAGCGCGCCGGTCGAGCAGACGGCGGCGACACCGGCCAGCGCGGGCCAGCCTGCGGCCGCACCGGAGGCCGGTTCCTCGGCACCGCCGGCGGAGCAGGACACCACGGCGACGTCGACCGAGGACTCGTCGACCACGGCCTCGTCGACCTCGACCCAGACCACCACCGCCGAATCCCGATCGACCTCCGTCACGACGACGAGCACGACCACCACCACGAGCACGAGCACGACCACCACGAGCACGACCACCACGACGACGACCACGGCCGAGGACGGCTCGACGGTGACGACGACCGAGTCGGTCACCAGCAGTACCGAGGGAACCGCCACCGGGCAGCCGGATCAGGCCGGCGACGGCGCCTGCGCCAAGGCTGGACCGAAGGACGGCGCCACGTCCGCCTCGCGGACCTCTGCCGGCCCCTGCCCACCGGCCGCTCCCGCGCCAGCGGCGATGCCGGCCCGGACCGCTGCAGCACCGCCGGCACCGACGCCCCCGCTCCCTGCCACGAGCACCGACGGGGCTCCCACCTCCCCCCGCCGCACCGCCGAGCCGGCCGGCTCCACCGTCGCCGCCGCCCCCGCCGTGACGCCCGAACCGGTGCTCGCGCCCACCGGCCAGCAGCCTCCGGAGCCCCTCGCCCCGACCGCGCCCCTCTCGCTCCCCGCACCCGCCGCTCCGGCCGCCGCAGGTGCGCCGTCGAGCTGCGGCAGCCAGGGCGCCGGACAGGGCGGATCCGCCGGCGCAGGCACTGCCCTCGCCTGCGTGCTCGGTACCTCCACCGACGTCGTCCTCGCCGTCAGCGCGGGACGCAGCACGGCCCCTGCGGGCTCCCTCGGCGGTCCTGCCGCCGGCCCCGGTACCCGGCCCGACTGAGGCCCTGGCCCGCGCGGCCCGTACCGCCCCGGTGCGCCACGGGGGGCGCATCACGACCGAGTGCGGTCGCCCCTGAGCACAACCGCGTGTTCCCAGGCAGTTCTTCGCACCACCCCGCTCCACCTGCGCGCCCTATCCATGGCTCTGTGGCGCGCCCTTCCACTCCGCTCGACACACTCGAATCGAAGGACGAGAAACGTCATGAACAGGACAGCCCGCAACACGTTGGCCGTCGCCGGCATGGCCGGAGGAATCTTCTTCCTCGGCCAGGCAGCGGCCAGCGCCGACACCGAGGCCAACCAGACCGTCACCCCCACCGCCGAGGCCGCCAACCTCAGCCTCGGCAGCGGAGGCGGCGCGACCGCCGAGAACGAGACGCTCGCCGTCAACGTCGCGGCTCAGGTCAGCGCCACCTCGGTGTCCACCAACGCCAACACCGGCCCGGACATCGACGTGAACCAGTCCAGCGGCGACAACAACATCACCTCTGTCGCGCTGAGCTCCACCGTCGACGCCAACACGGGCAACTCGGCCGATATCGCCGTTTCCACCGGCGACATCAACGGCTCCGGGAACGTCTCCGGGGACGTCGTCAAGAAGGCCGGCAGCGGCGGAGGCGACGTGACCGCCAACCAGACGGTCACCCCCAGCGCGACCGCCAAGAACGCCTCGGCAGACCTCGGCGGGATCCCGGGGCTCCCGGTCCTGGCTGCCCAGAACGGTGGCAGTGGCGGGGCGGCGGCCGGGAACGGCACCACCGCGATCAACGCCGCGGTCGACGTCGACCTCACCGAGGTCACGACCAACGCCAACACCGGCCCGGACATCGACGTGAACCAGACCAGCGGCGACAACAACATCACGTGCTACGCCCTCGTCTGCAACATCCACGCCAACACCGGCAACACGGTCAACATCAAGGTCGAGACCGGCGACATCAACAACAGCGCCAACGTCGGCGGACACCACGACGGCTACGGCCACCCGCACGCCGACCACCACAAGCCGGGCCACCACCACACCCCGGGCTACCACCACGAGGACGACTGCCCCGCGCACCACAAGCCGGCCGTCGCCCCCGCCCCGGCCAAGCGGGCCGTCGCTCCGGTCACCTACCGGGCCGCGACCACCACGTCGTCCGCCCAGCCCAGCTCGCAGCTCGCCTACACCGGCGCCGAGACCTCCGTCCCGCTCACCCTCGGCCTGATCGCCCTGGGCGCGGGCGGCGCGCTCACCCTCGCCGGCCGCCGCCGCAGCTCCACCGCCGCGGCCTGAACCGCCCGCCCGCCGCCGCCGGAGAGCACCCGCGGCGGCGGGCCGGGCACCCGATCGACATCCCCTGTCACCTCGCGCGGCACGTCCCCGACCGGGGTCCGCGCACATCCACGAAGGACGAGAAACGTCATGAACAGGACAGCCCGCAACACGCTGGCCGTCGCCGGCATGGCCGGAGGAATCTTCTTCCTCGGCCAGGCAGCGGCCAGCGCCGACACCGAGGCCAACCAGACCGTCACCCCCACCGCCGAGGCCGCCAACCTCAGCCTCGGCAGCGACGGCGGCGCCACCGCCGGCAACGACACCACCGCCATCAACATCGCCGCCCAGGTCAGCGCCACCTCGGTGTCGACCAACGCCAACACCGGCCCCGACATCTCGGTGAGCCAGTACAGCGGCGACAACAACGTGTCCGCCGGCGGACAGAGCGGGCAGAACGGAACGGCCACGCTCGGGCAGAAGAGCGGCTCCCCTGCCGCGCCGGTGGCCAACATCGATGCCAACACCGGCAACGAGGCGCACATCGCCGTCTCCACCGGCGACATCAACGGCTCCGGGAACGTCTCCGGGGACGTCGTCAAGAAGGCCGGCAGCGGCGGTGGCGACGTGACCGCCAACCAGACGGTCACCCCGAGCGCCACCGCCAAGAACGCTTCGGCGAGCCTGTCCGGTGGCGGTGGCGGGGCAACGGCGGGGAACGGCACCACCGCGATCAACGCCGCGGTCGACGTCGACCTCACCCAGGTCACGACCAACGCCAACACCGGCCCGGACATCGACGTGAACCAGACCAGCGGCGACAACAACATCACGTGCTACGCCCTCGTCTGCAACATCCACGCCAACACCGGCAACACCGTGAACATCAAGGTCGAGACCGGCGACATCAACAACAGCGCCAACGTCGGCGGACACCACGACGGCTACGGCCACCCGCACGCCGACCACCACAAGCCGGGCTACCACCACACCCCGGGCTACCACCACGAGGACGACTGCCCCGCGCACCACAAGCCGGCCGTCGCCCCCGCCCCGGCCAAGCGGGCCGTCGCTCCGGTCACCTACCGGGCCGCGACCACCACGTCGTCCGCCCAGCCCAGCTCGCAGCTCGCCTACACCGGCGCCGAGACCTCCGTCCCGCTCACCCTCGGCCTCATCGCCCTGGGCGCGGGTGGCGCGCTCACCCTCGCCGGCCGCCGCCGCAGCTCCACCGCCGCGGCCTGAACCACCCGCCCGCCGCCCGGCTCCACCCGGGCGGCGGGCGGATCGAACCGAGGGGCCGCGATCTCAGCCGTCCCGCACGACACCCACTCACGAGCGCTCCACCCCGGACCGACCGGTGCGGCGCACATCCTCGAAGGGCACAACGATGAACCGAACACTGCGCAACGGCCTGGCCGTCGCCGGTATGGCCGGAGGCATGTTCTTCCTCGGCCAGGCAGCGGCCAGCGCCGACACCGAGGCCAACCAGACCGTCACCCCCACCGCCGACGCCGCCAATCTCAGCCTCGGCAGCGGCGGCGGCGCCACCGCCGGCAACGACACCACCGCCATCAACATCGCCGCCCAGGTCAGCGCCACCTCGGTGTCGACCAACGCCAGCACCGGGGGCAGCATCTCGGTCAGCCAGAACAGCGGCGACAACAACGTCAGCACGTACGGCGGGAGCGGCACCGTCCACGCCAACACCGGCAACGAGGCGAAGGTCGCCGTCTCCACCGGCGACATCAACGGCTCCGGGAACGTCTCCGGGGACGTCGTCAAGAAGGCCGGCAGCGGCGGTGGCGACGTGACCGCCAACCAGACGGTCACCCCCAGCGCGACCGCGAAGAACGCCTCGGCCAGCCTGTTCGGTGGCGGTGGCGGCGCCTCCGCCGGGAACCAGACCACCGCCATCAACGCCGCGATCGACGTCGATCTCACCTCGCTGTCGACCAACGCCGACACCGGTCCGGACATCGACGTCTACCAGTCCAGCGGCGACAACGACGTCGAGTGCAAGGCGCTCCTCTGCCGGGTCGACGCCGACACGGGCAACTCGGTCGACATCAAGGTGGTCACCGGCGACATCAACGACAGCGCCAACATCGGCGGCCACCACGACGGTTATGGCCACCGGCACGGCGACCACCAGAAGCCGGCCTACCAGCGGGCCGAGCACCGGGAGCACAAGAGGCCGGCGGTCGCGCCGGCGAAGCGGGCCGTGATCACGCGGTCGTCCGCCCAGCCCAGCAACCAGCTCGCCTACACCGGCGCCGAGACGTCCCTCCCGCTCACCCTGGGCCTGATCGCCCTGGGCGCGGGAGGCGCGCTCACCCTCGCCGGCCGCCGCCGCAGCTCCACCGCAGCGGCCTGAACCCCGGCCCGCCGCCGGGACCACCCCGGCGGCGGGCCGGGCACCACTCCAGGAGCGGAGTTCTTCCCTCCCGCACCGCAGGCAGTCAGGATTCCGATGGTGAGCGACGTCATCGATCGCGAGACCTCCGCGAGACAGACCCGCGGCGGCGAGGAGCGTCCGCGCCGCTGGGGCGACTGGTTGCGCACCGCGGCCCGCGGCGTGGGCCAGACGCTGCTCACCGTGGGGCTCGTGGCCCTGCTCTTCGTCGTCTACCAGCTGTGGGTCACCGACCTGCTCGCCGCCCGGGCCCAGGACCAGCTCGCCGAGCAGATCCAGGACCAGTGGGCCGACTCCCCGACGGTCGCCGCTCCCCCGGCCGACCCCGCCCCCCCGACCGACCCCGTGCCGCAACCCACGCCGCCCGACGGGTCACCGGCCGCCCCGCCGGCCCACACGCCCGGGACGATCCAGGCCGGGTTGGGCGATCCTTTCGCCATCCTGCACATCCCGCGGCTGGGCTCGAACTACTCACGCGTCGTCGTCGAAGGCGCCTCCGAGGTCCAGCTCGAGCAGGGGCCGGGCCACTACGTGGACACCGCCATGCCGGGGGAGCAGGGCAACTTCGCCGTCGCAGGCCACCGGGTCGGCCGCGGGTCCCCCTTCCTGAACCTCGACCGGATGCGCCCCGGCGACCCCGTCGTCGTGGAGACCGAGGACTCGTGGTTCGTCTACCGGGTGCTGGGCGACGCCGCCTCCGGAGACTTCGACGCCGACCCCAGCGGCATCCCCGGGCGGCAGATCGTCCGGCCGTCCCGCGTCGACGTCATCTCGCCGACGCCGGGCAGGCCGGCCGGCGGAGCGCCCTCCGGGGCTTATCTGACGCTGACCACCTGCCACCCCAAGTACTCGGCGCAGCAGCGGCTGATCGTCCACGCCCGACTCGACGGCGCCCCGCTCAGCAAGGCAGCCGCCCCGGACGGACCGCCGGTCCTCGACGGCTGACTCGCCCGGCGGGTGTGCCCGTCGTCAGGCCGGCGGGCCGCCGAGCAGGAGCTGCCGGAGCAGGTGCAGCGCCATCGTGACGGACCGTTCTCGCACCGCCGATCGCGAGCCCCGCAACCGCAGGGCGCGGGCCAGCCGTTCCCCGGGCCCGATCACGCAGAGGTGGACGGTGCCGACGGGCTTGTCCGCGGTGCCGCCGCCGGGGCCCGCGACTCCGGTGATCCCGACACCCACGTCGGCCCCGAACCTGGTGCGCGCCCCCTCGGCCAGGGCGTCGGCGACCTCGGCGCTCACGGCTCCGTGCGCGACGAGCAGATCGGCAGGGACGCCCAGCAGCGCCTCCTTGGCGCTGTCGGCGTACGCCGTCACCCCGCCGAGCAGGTAGGCCGAGGAGCCCGGGCGGGCGCTCAGCCGTCCGGCCAGCAGGCCGCCGGTGCACGACTCGGCGGTCGCGATGGTGAGCCCTCGGTCGGTCAGGGCGGCGGCCACCAGGGCGTCGAGGTCGGGCCCGGTGGAGAAGACGGTGTCCCCGTGCCGGTCGGTCAGCACCGCGACGAGCCGGTCGTAGGCAGGCTGGGCCTCGGGAGCGAAGCGGGTGACGATCTCCAGTTCGCCCTCGCGCAGGCAGGTGGTGATCTCCAGCCCGTCCAGCTCGGCGTCGTGCTCCCGCAGCGTCGCCGCCAGCTGCGCCTCGAGCGTGCCCCACATCCGCACGGTCTCCTGCCGCAGCTCCGGGGCCCCGGCCAGGAGCGCGGCCACCGGGCCGGTCGCGAGGGCGGCCGGCCACATGCCGCGCAGCTCACCCGGCGGCCCGGGCAGCACCAGCACGACCGGGCCCGGGCGGCCGTCCGCGGGCGGGACGACGAGCCCGGGCGCGGTTCCGACCGGCTCGAGCACGGTGGCCCCGGCTGGAACCCGCGCCTGCTTGCGGACGCCGGCCGCGGTCGAGACGGCGTCGGCCCGCCAGCCGCGCAGGGCCATGAGCCGTTCGACGACGACGGCGATCCGCTGCTCCAGGGCGGGGTCGACCGACGAGGGACGTCCCTGGAACTCCCCGACGACCTCGGCGGTGAGGTCGTCGGCGGTCGGTCCGAGCCCTCCGGTGGTCAGGACGAGGGGAACGCCGGTGCCGGCGAGGAAGCCGAGCGCCGCGCGCAGGTCCTCGGGCCGGTCCCCCACCACCACGACGTGGCCGACGTCGACGCCCAGCGTCCGCAGCTGCTCGGCCAGCCAGGGTCCGTTGGCGTCGGCGACGCGTCCGGTGAGGACCTCGGTGCCCGTGACGACGATGCCGGCGCGGATGCTCACCCGGCCGACCCTAGGACGGGCCCTCCCGGTGCGCCTGCCTGCCCCGGCCGGCGCCCCGGCTAGCGTGCTGGTGGAGCCGGCACAGGCCGGAGGACCGCCCAGCGCGAGGAGGACCCGTGAGCTCGACCGACCCTCAGTCGCCCGGCGGCCCGCACACCCCGGCGCAGCCGACCACCCAGGAGATCCCCGTGGTGACCCCGGCGCCCGCCCAGCCGCTGCCGCCGCACCCGGGCGCGACTCCCCCGGCGCCGGTGCAGACCGTCCACTCGACCGGTCCGGTCGGCTTCGTACCGGGTCCGCCCGGTCCGCCGAGCCCCCCGCCACCCGCGACGGGGGCCACCTCGGTCTGGCCGGAGTCGCTGGGGACCGGACCCGTCGAGGGCTCCACGTCGCCGGACCCCGGCCGCCCGGCACCCCGGGACCGGAGGGCGCTGCTGGGCGTGGCCCTGGTAGCGGCCGCCCTCGTGCTGCTGCAGTTGGGCCTGACCCTGCGGTTCGGCGGGGAGTCCTTCTGGTCGGAGATCCCGCTGTGGTCGGCGTTCGCCACCGTGTGCACGGCCCTGGGGCTGGCCGGCTTCGCCTCGCTGGTGCCCGGCGGCCGGCGGCTGGGCGGGGACACCGGCTGGCGGGTGGCCGCGGCCGGCCTGGTCGGCCTGGCGGTCTTCTGGGTGCTCGTCGTGCTGCCCGTCGTCGCGGGCGACCGGGGATTCCTGCTCACCGCCGCGCTCGGCTGCCTCGGCGCCGCGCTGTGGACCGGCCCGGCCCGCAAGAGCTGAGGTCCGCGCGACCGGCCGCTACTGCGGGGGTACGGGCTCCGAGGGAGTCGTCGTCGTGGGGGACGACGTGGACGGCGACGTGGACGTGCCGGTCGTCGGGGAGGACGTCGACGTCGCCGTGGCGCTGGGAGAGGTCGTCGGCTGCGTGGACGGCCCGCCGGTCGCGGTCGCGGTCGCGGTCGGGGTGGGGGTGCCGCCCGGGAGCGTCGGCTCGACCGGGTCCTCGGGCGCGGGCGCGGGCTCGCCCCCGTCGGCCGGGACGACCGGCTCGGGAGCAGGGGTGTCCCCGCCGGCCACCTCGGTGATGGCGGCGCCGCCGCTCCGCTCGCCGGCCCGCGACGGCGGGACGGCGTAGCGCACGACGACGGAGTCCCCGGCGCGCAGTTCCTTGCCCGCGGGTGCGACGCCGGTGACCCGGTCGGCGGCGGCGTCCTCGGTGACCTGGGACCGCAGCTCCACGACGAGGCCGAGGGCCGCCAGGCGGTCGGCGACCTCGCCGACCGGCCGGCCCACGTAGTCCGACGAGTCGAGCACGATGCTGCCGGCGTCGCGCTGCTCGGCGGCCTCCGCCGTGGACGTCGGTGGGCCGTCCGACATGGCCTGCTGCACCCCTGCGGCGATGCCCGCGCCGGCGAGCAGAGCGACCAGGGGCAGGACCGCGAGCGCCACCCTTCGGCCGCGCCGGGGGGCGGGCGGACGCAGCACCGTCTCGTCGGGCAGCGGGTCGACGTCCACCGGCGGGACGTTCGCCACCTCGCGGGTCGCCGTGGCGGGCAGTGCCCGGCCGGCGACGACGTCGTCGATGGCGGCGGCGAAGGCGGCCCCGTCGGGGATGCGGGCCGCCGGATCCTTGACGAGGGCGTTGGTGATGAGCGTCCGGACGCCCGGTGGCAGCCGGTGGGGCAGCGGCTCGGGCTCCTGCTGGACCTGCTTGAGGGCGATCGTCACGGCGTTGTCGCCGTCGAAGGCCGGATGCCCCGTCAGGCACTCGTAGCCGATCAGGCCGAGTGCGTAGACGTCGCTCGCGGGCGAGGCCAGGCGGCCCTCCGCCTGCTCCGGGGAGAGGTACTGCGGCGTCCCGATGACCTGACCGGTGCGTGTCAGCGCCACGCTGCGGGCCGACCAGGCGATGCCGAAGTCGGTGATCTTCACGGTGCCGTCCGCCTGGACCAGGATGTTGCCCGGCTTGACGTCCCGGTGGACGAGCCCCATGCGGTGCGCCTCGGCGAGGGCGAGGGCGGTCTGCTGCAGCAGGGGCAACGTGGCCTCGGCCCCGAGCGCCCCCTCCCGTGTGAGGAGCGCGGAGAGCGGTTCTCCCTCGACCAGCTCCATCACCAGGTAGGCGAGGGTCTCGCCGGTCCCGTCCTGGGCGGTCTCCTCGCCGTAGTCGAAGACCGCGGCGATGTTCGGGTGGCTGAGGGAGGCCGCGTGCTGGGCCTCGGCCCGGAACCGGGCGAGGAAGGTCGGGTCGCCGGTGTACTCGCTGCGGAGCACCTTGACCGCGACGGTCCGGTGCAGCGCGATGTCGTGACCGCGCCATACCTGCCCCATGCCGCCTGCGGCGATCATCTGGTGCAGTTCGTAGCGGTCGCCCAGGCACCGTCGTCCTGGTTCGACCACGGGGGGCACTCCTCGTTCCATCGCGCCGGCTGGGGCAGGGGGCGGGCCGCCGGAGCCGGCCCGGGGGTCCACTCGACGTTCCCCCGTGCCCTCCCTGTCCACCTCGGGGCGTACCTACACATTCCAGGCACGGCCGCCGGCGCACCGGGGGGCGCTGCCCTCCCATCATCCGCCGTCTGACGCAGCGCATCCGACGGCTCGGGCGCGTCGGATGCGCTGCGTCACCACGGAGACACGGCGCCCGGCGCCCGGTGGCGGCGCACCGAGCCGTGACAAGGTGGGCCACGGGAGCCTGGACGAGGACTGCGCACGAGAGGCGGACGACGATGCCCGAGACCGTGACCAGGGAGGACTCCGCCGGGGTCGCCACGATCACCATGCTGCGGCCGGGTCTCTCGTCGACCTCCCGCAAGGAGTTGCTGGCCGCCGTCAGGGACGTCGCCGCCGACGAGTCGGTGCGCGCCGTGCTGCTCACCGGCACGGGTCGCGCGTTCTGCGTCGGGCAGGACCTCAACGAGTCCCGGGCCCGCCGGGCGGCGGAGGAGCCACCGGCGGACCCGGACGCGCCGCTGCCAGTGCTCGTGGAGGAGTACAACCCCCTGATCCTCGCGCTCTCGCGGCTGCCGGTGCCGCTCGTCGTCGGCATCAACGGCGCGTGCGCCGGCGCCGGGCTGGGCGTGGCACTCACCGGCGACCTGCGGGTGGCCGCGGCGGGCGCGAAGTTCACCACCGCCTTCACGGGCGTGGCGCTGTCCAGCGACTCTGCGGTGGCCTCCCGGCTGGTGCACTGCGTCGGCGGGGCACGGGCCACCGAGCTGCTGCTGCTCCCCGAGCCGTTCCAGGCCGAGACCGCGGCGCAGTGGGGCATCGTGCACCGGGTGGTCGCCCCGGAGCGGGTGCACGCGGAGGCTCACGCCCTGGCGGCGCGCCTGGCGGCCGGTCCCACCGTCGCCTACCGGGCGGTGAAGAAGGTCCTGGCCACCGCGGCCACGGACTCCCTCGAGGAGACCCTGGACCTGGAGGCACGCCTGCAGGGGGCCGCCGGGCGGACCGCCGATCACCGCGAGGCCGTCGAGGCCTTCCTGGCCAAGCGCCCCCCGGTCTTCACCGGGAGGTGATCCGCGGCACCCGCGCGGACGGGGTCAGGCGGTGAGGGCGTCGCAGGCCGGGCACACGTCGCCGCCGGTCCGCGGCCACGACTCCTCGGGGGTCACGCGGGCCAGCGACCCGCAGACCGTGAGCTCGCAGGCGCCGTCGATCTCGGTGACGGGCCGGTGCAGCTCGACCGCGTGCCAGAGCGCCTCGGTCCGCCCCTGAGCGCGGCCCAGCGCGGCGACGTGCACGGTGGTCTGCAGCATCATGGGGAGGACGTCGGCATCCCGGCCGCGCCGGAGCAGTGCCCGTGCCGTCGTCTCCCCCGGAAGGGGGAGGCCGGCCCCCCACGCGGTCCCGCTGCCGCCGGTGCAGGATGCCGTCATGGAGCTGACGAAGCATGGCCACGCCTGTGTCGCCCTCAGCGACGGCGACCGCCGGCTGGTGATCGATCCCGGCGCCTTCACCGATCCGGGCGCGCTCGAGGGCGCCTCGGCGGTGCTGGTCACCCACGAGCACCCCGACCACTTCGCGCCCGACCGGCTGCAGGCGGCCCTGGACGCCGATCCGGCGCTGGAGATCTGGACGAACAAGTCGGTGGCCGCCCAGCTCGGCGGCCTGGGCGGGCGGGTGCACGTCGTCGGTCACGGCGACGCGGTGTCGGTCGCCGGTTTCGAGGTGCAGGTGCACGGCGAACTGCACGCGGAGATCCATCCCGAGATCCCGCGGATCGCCAACATCGGCTTCCTGGTCGGCGGGATCGTCTTCCACCCGGGGGACGCCTTCACCGTCCCCGACCATCCGGTCGCGACCCTGCTGCTCCCGCTGCACGCCCCGTGGTCGAGGACCGCGGAGGTGATCGAGTACGTGCGCGCCGTCGACGCCGACCAGGCCTACGCCATCCACGACGGGTTGCTCAACGACGCCGGCCTCGGCGTCGTCTCGGGCCTGCTCGGCGAGCGGGGTCCGGGGACCCCGACGCCGATGGCCCGGCTGGCCCCGGGGGACGCGGTCGAGCTCTGAGCCCGACCGCGTCCCCCGGGGAGTGCGATCAGCGGACGGCGCGGTTGTTGCGACCGGTGAGCGTGGAGGCCGCGATCACCAGCACGGCAGCCAGGACGATGGAGATGATCCACCGGATCCAGTCGATGCCGTCGGTGGAGTCGACGCCCAGCGCGCCGCTCACGTAGTAGCCGATGAGCACACCGCCGATGCCGCAGAGCAGGGTGAGCCAGATCGGGATGTTGTCCTTGTCGCCAGGGGCGACCAGCTTGCCCAGCAGCCCGATGATGAGGCCGGCGACGAGCAGACCGATGATCTCCATAGCTAACTCCTCAGATGGCCAGCCCGGCGTGCGCGGTCCCGGCACGGTGCCGGGCGTGCCGCCGAGGCACGGGTGAGGCCCTACCCAGCCGATCCGGTGGGAATGCCCGGTTCCCTCGAACGGGGGTGCGCCCCCCGCGGTTCAGCTGCGCAGATCCGCCAGGTGCGCCGGCACCTTGTCCAGCTCGGACTCCACGGTGCGCTGCACCATCCTCCGCGCCGCGCGATTCAGCACGCGGCGGGCCAGCCGGCCGCCACCACGCGGCTCGTGGGTGACGGTCATGGTCACGCGCGTGCCCCCGTCGGCGGTGTCGGCGAGCTCCACGCGGGTGGTCCACGTCTCGGGGGTGAGCTCCAGCCGGGTGGTGACCGCCCGCCCGGGCGCCCACTCGACGATCTCGCCGCGTGGCGCTCCGTCGGGCGGTGGACCGTCGAGGCGGCCGGACACGGCGACGAACGTCGCCCCCCGACCGGAACCGGAGACCACGTAGGTGACGTCGCAGGTGGCGCAGTACGGGCGGAGCACAGCCACGGCCCGCCACACCTCCGACCTCGGCCGGGGGACCTCGCGGGCGCCGGTCGAGCTGGTCACCTCGGGCCTCCGCTCAGCTCCACCACGGTGACCTCCGGTCGGGCGCCGACGCGCATCGGCGGGCCCCAGTGTCCCACCCCCGGCGTCACGTAGAGCTGGGTGTCGCCGTGCCGCGACCAGCCCTGGACCGCCGGCTGGTCCAGCCGGACGGCGTAGTCGAAGGGCCACAGCTGCCCTCCGTGGGTGTGGCCGGACAGCTGCAGGTCCACGCCCGCCGCCCGCGCCTGCTCGACCATGACCGGCTGGTGGGCCAGCAGCACCACCGGCGTGGCGTCGTCGCGTCCGTCGAGCGCGGCGTCCAGGTCGGCGCCGTGCCCTGGGACGCCGGAGGAGGCGGCCATCCGGTCGTCGATGCCGGCGAGGTCGAACGAGGCGCCGCCCCGGCCGATCGCGACCCGCTCGTTGCGCAGCACCTGCACCCCGAGCGAAGGAAGGTGCCGCAGCCAGGCACGGGTGTCCACGAAGTACTCGTGGTTGCCGGTGACGAAGAAGACGCCGTGCTCGCTGACCAGGTCGGCCAGGGGCGCCACCTCCTCGCGAAGGTCGTCGACGTCCCCGTCGACCAGGTCGCCGACGATCGCCACGACGTCGGGCCGCTGGGCGTTGACGGTCTCGACCACCCGCTCGAACCGGCGCCCGCGGAAGGTGGAGGAGAGGTGGGCGTCGGAGAAGGTGACGATCCGCAGCCCCTCGAGCGCGGGATCGAGGCCGCGCAGGGTCACCGGCACGCGCCGGACCACCGGCGCGGCCTGGGCGAGGTAGGCGCCGGTCCCCGCGGTGCCGAGCGCCGCGGCACCCGCCGTGACCGCCAGCGAACGCGCGAGGAACACGCGACGCGTGGAGCTGACATCGCGGTCCTCCCGGACCGCACCGCGGCCAGGAGCCGTCCTCCGGTCGGGCGGAGCGGGTCCGTCGTCCCTGCGCGGGACCCTGCGGGCCCCACTCGGGCCGACCCTTCTCCAGATCCTGGCCATCAGGCGCACCGGCTCGAGCGCGAGCAGCGCGAGGAAGGCGTAGAAGGCGACGCCCAGCCAGGAGAAGGCCACCCAGTCCAGCGGGGCGGCGGCATCCGGCGGGAGGGACCGCCGCAGCAGGATCGCCGCCACCGGGAGCAGTGCCAGGGCGGCGGTGAGCAGCGTCAGTCCCCGGCGGGCGCGCCCGGGCCGGGTGGTGTCGCGGACGAGGCGCAGCCAGAGGTAGCCGTGCAACAGCGCCATCACCAGCAGGATGACCGTGCCGAAGACCAGCAGGGCGATCACCGGCGGATCGCAGCCGACAGGCGTTCCGCGAGACCGGGCCAGCGCTCGGCGAAGGCCCGCTCGGCCTCCGCGGCCCGCGCCTCGGCGCGGCCGAGCAGCAGGCCGTAGGTGAACCCCGGTTCCCCGGCGGCGTGCGCGCCGACCGCGAGCCGGCGACAGCACTCGCCGACGACGACCAGGTCCTGGAGCTCTCCCAGCAACCGCTGGGTCCGCTTCGCCGCCGCGGCGACCACCTCCGCGGAACGGCCGTGCGCGGGCGCGATCGCCGCCGCGGTGTACCGGGCGCGCCGCGCGGTCCTGCGGACCCGGTGCAGGGCCTCCGTGCGCTCCTGCCCGGAGCGGGCGTCGGCCCGCGCCACGGCGCGCCGCAGCCGCCTCACCTCCCGGTGCAGGACGGCCTCCAGGACCGGACCGGCCGGCTTCCCGGCCGTGGCGGTCAGCGGCGGATCGGCCAGCAGCGCATGCAGGGCGTCGAGCAGGCGGAGATGGCGCTCCTCGGCCACGAGCGCACCGGCGGAGGCGCGGCGGCTCTCCGCCGCTCCCACCTGGGCGGTCCGCAGGCGCGCGTCGACGGGGCCGAGCACGAGCTCTGCCGGCAGCTCCGCCACGGCGGCACGCAGGTGGGCCAGCGCGACCTGCTCGTCGCGGGGCTCGGACAGCCGGCCTGCGAGCCACGCCAGCTCGTCCCGCACCGGATCGGTGGCCTCGCGCGCGAGCACGGGACCGAAGGAGGCCAGCATCCCGCGCAGGTGGCGGCAGGCGACGCGCATCCGGTGCACCGCGTCGTCCTGACCGGTGCGCGCGGCCACGTCCGCGTGCCCGAGCGCGATGATCCGTTCCCGCAGGGCGGACAGGGCCACCTCGCCCGCCTCCACCCGTCTCGTCTTCTTCGTGCCCTTCTTCGCTCCCCCGCGCGCGACGCTCGTCGTCGCCGGGCCGAGGCCCAGGGCCCGGGTGAGCTTGGAGGCCCGGTCGGTGCGCTCCGCGCCGGCCGCCACCAGCCGCTCCCCCACGGGCGCGAGCAGGTCGGGCGGTCCGTCCAGGAGCTCGACCTCGACCTCCCGCCAGCTGCGCACTTCCGCGGTCCCCTCCGGGCCGCTCAGCCTGGTGGCGGTCACCGTGTCGTCGGCGACCTCCGCGAGGGCCCGCCCGTCGGCGTCCCGGAGGACCGTGACCACCCGGCGGGTGTGCAGGTGCGCGACCGGTGCCGGCACGGCGCCGCGGAGGATGCCGCCGACCGGGGCGAGCACGGCCTTCGGTGGCCGCCGGGCCGCCCGGCCCAGCGGCCGGTGCAGCTCCAGGCGGGCGTTCCCCGCTGCCGGCACCTTGACGTGCCATCCGTCGTCCGTCCCGCCGGTGCGCCGCCGCAGGGTGATCCGGGCCTGAGCCAGCCGCAGGTCCGCGGTGTCGAAGTAGCGCGCCTCGAGCCGGTGCTCGACGGGGGCGTCCGCCGAGGTCACGCCGTCCACCACGGTCAGGTCGGGGACGACGAAGGTGGCGGGGACGTCGAACTTCGTCTCGATCTCGAGGTGGTCGGCCCGCACCAGGGCACGGTACGGCGCCGTCCCGTCGGGGCGGGCGACCCTCCGGACCGGAGGGGACGTCCCGCCACGTCGAGCAGGGGCATGTTCGTGGACGGTGCCGGATGGGCACGCCTCCGGGGCCGGCGCCCAGCAGCGGACGCCGCGCGCTCCGGGAGGTCGGTTCCATGGTCAGCGAACAGGACGTGTCGGCGGCGATCGGCAGCACCGTGTACGGCAGCGACGGCCGGTCGGTCGGCACCGTCGACAGCTTCTACAGCGACGACCTCACCGGAGTTCCGACGTGGGTGTCGGTCTCCAGCGGGCTCCTCGGCACGCGGCGCGCCATCGCCCCGGCCGACGACGCGACGTTCGCCGACGGCCGTCTGCAGTTGACGGTGCCCGCGGGCGCGGTGTCCGACGCCCCGCGGCTGGGTGGCGAGCACCTCGCACCCGAGGACGAGGAGGAGCTGCGCCGGCACTACGCGCAGGCCCGGCGCTCCGCCGGGGAGGGCCCGGCGGAATCGGAGGACCGGCACGTGGACGGCCGGGCGGACGACCGTGCGGACGGCGGCGCGGACGGCGCCATGGTCCGGAGCGAGGAGCAGCTGCGGGTGCGGACCGAGTCGGTGGCGCAGCGCCGGGTGCGGGTCGTCCGGTACGTCGTCACCGAGGAGGTCCAGGTGACGGTGCCGGTGCGCCGCGAGGAGATCAGGATCGAGGAGCTGCCCCTGGACGCCGATCCGGAGGACGACGGCGTGGACGGGGAGTCGCTCGTCGACGGTGCCCGGACCGCGGCCGTCGGCTCCGGGCTCCCCGACGAGATCGTCCTCCACGCCGAGCGGCCGGTGGTGACCGTCGAGGTGGTGCCCGTCGAGCGGGTCCGGCTGCGCACGGAGCTCGTGACCGGGCAGGAGTCGGTCTCGGGGACGGTGCAGCGGGAGCAGGTCGCCGTCGACCACGACCGGTCCCCCGACGGCCGCTGAGCGTCAGCGGGCCGGCCGTCCCGCCAGGCGCACCAGCTCGTCCCCGCTCGGGTCGAACAGCACGCGGCCGTCCGGCGCCAGCACGACCGGCACGCCGGCCGGAGGGTCCAGTTCGTCGAGCATCGCCCGGGCGGCCGGATCCTCCGCCGGATCCAGCCAGGTGTGCCCGATGCCCTGGTCGGCCAGGACGTCGCGCAGCCGGCTGCTGGCTGCCCAGCGCCGGTCGCCGAGCACCCGCAACCCCGTGGCCCGGCCGATGAGCATGGCCCGCCGGATCAGCAGGGCGCGGGTGATGAGCTGGGCCAGCTCCCGGTCGTCCGCCATGACCGCCCGCAGCCGGTCCACGGTCAGGGTGAGGACGTCGCCGGGCGCCGCCCCCACGACGGAGCGGACGGCGGGCTGCCCGGCGAGCATGTTGAGCCCGCCGAGGAAGCGGTTCGGACCCACCACGGAGACCACCCGGGGCCCGTCGTCCCCGTCGTCGTCCTCGACGACCGCGACGGTCCCGGACAGCACGACGACGAAGTCCCACTCCGCGCTGCCGCCCTGCACCAGCACGTCCCCGGTCGCGCTCGGCCGGCGGCGGCCGTAGCGGCGCAGCACCGCCAGCTGCCGGTCGGTCAGCCGCGGTGACGAGCCGTCGGCGTCCGGCGTCTCCGCGGCGCCGTCCAGCGCCGCCAGCTCGGCCACGGCGTCCATCCGTGCCCGGGGCGACAGCGGCGCCCAGGAGGGGCCGTCGTCCTCCCGGGCGGGCGCGGGCCGGCGCTCCGCCGGCACGCCGCGCGGATCGGTCGCCAGCAGGGCGGCGGCCAGCGCGTCGGTGGTCGTCGGCCCGTCGTGCCGGGCGCCGTTGACGAAGAAGGCCGGGGTGCCCTGCACCCCGCTGGCCTCCGCGCTGGCCACGTCCTCGCGCACCCGGGCGGCGTGGGTCGCCTCGCCCAGCTCGCGGGCGAAGCGCTCCAGGTCCAGGCCCAGCGCGGCGGCGTGCTCGAGCAGGTCCGCCGCGTCCAGCCGGTCCTGGGCGGCGAACAACCGGTCGTGCATGGCCCAGAACGCCCCCTGCGCGCCGGCCGCCTCGACGGCCTCCGCCGCCAGCTCGGCCGCCGGGTGCACGTCGACGAGCGGGAGGTGGCGGAAGACGTAGCGCAGCTCGTCGCCGAAGCGTTGCCGGAGCTCGCCGACCACGCCGGTGGCCCGGCCGCAGAAGGGGCACTCGACGTCGCCGTACTCGACGAGCGTGAGCGGTGCCTCGACCGGTCCGCGCACGTGGTCCACGGCGGGATCGACCGGCGGATCCAGCAGCGCCGGGCGCTGCGGCACCCCTGACGACCCGCGGCCCACCAGCCGGAGGACCAGGGCGCCCAGCAGCGTGGCGGCCACCGCGGCCGCGAGGATGCCGATGGTCGCCTCCTCGCGCAGCGCCTCGTCGTCGAACGCGAGGTCCGTGACGAAGAGCGAGACGGTGAACCCCAGGCCGGTGAGCGCGGCGCCACCCCAGACCGCACCCAGCGTGACCCCCGGGGGCAAGGGGCCGAGGCGCAGCGTGACGGCGATCGTGGCGGCCAGCCCGACGCCGAGCAGCTTGCCGACGACCAGGCCGAAGAACACGCCGAGCGTGACCGCGGAGCCGACCGCCCGCTCCAGCAGGTCGCCGTCGATGCCGACCCCCGCGTTGGCCAGCGCGAACACCGGCACGACGAGGTAGGTGCTCCACGGGACCAGCACGGCGCCGATGCGCTCGTTGGGCGACACGGCGCGCTCCACCGACAGCTTCGCCTGCCGTGCCAGGCCCGGCCCGGGGGACTGCCGGAAGGCCCGGGTGAGCACACCGGCCCGCTCGACCTCGTCCCGCCGCGGGGGATAGGCGCTGACCAGCAGGCCGAGGACGACGCCGCCGATGGTGGCGTGCACCCCGGACTCGTACATCGCCACCCACATGACGACGCCGACGGCGAAGTAGGCCGGGCCTCGCCAGACCTGCAGCTTCGACAGCCCGATGAAGACGAGCACGCAGAGCCCGGCCACACCGAGGGCACCGAGGTCGAGGTCGTCGGTGTAGAAGACCGCGATCACCGCGAGGGCGCCGATGTCGTCGACGACCGAGAGCGAGAGGAGGAAGACCCGCAGCTGGATCGGGAAGTGCCGGCCGAAGACCGCCAGCGCTCCCAGGACGAACGCCGTGTCCGTGGCGATCGGGATCCCCCACCCGTGCGCGGCCGGGGTCCCGGCGGTGAAGGCGTAGAAGATCAGCGCAGGGAGCGCGAGCCCGCCGACGGCCGCCAGCGCCGGCACGGTCAGCCGGCTGCGCTGGGCCAGCTCGCCCATCGACAGCTCCCGGCGCACCTCCATGCCGATCAGGAAGAAGAAGAACACCATGAGGCCGTCGTTCACCCAGTGCTGCAGGTCCTGGGCGATGCCCCGGTCCCCGAGACGGACGGCGAACTCGGTGTGCCACAGCCGCTCGTAGGAGTCGCCCCACGGGGAGTTGGCCCAGACCAGCGCGAGGACCGTGGCGCCGACCAGCAGCGCGGCGCCGGCCAGGCCCGAGGAGATCAGTCGTCGCACCGGACCGGACAGCTGGCCGCCGAGATGGACGGTGCGCGACCGGCCGGCGCTGCTGCTCACGACCGCGCCAGCGCTGCGGGCGGGACGATGTGTTCCCGGCGTCCGCGACGGCGCTCCATGGGCGGAGCACGGTAGCGGCTGAGGCCCCCGTCCGGGCCGCCGCGACCGGTCAGCCCCGACGGTCGCCCATGCTCTGCCGATCCTTGAAGACGGGGAACCGGTCGCGGGTCGCGGCCACCTCCGCGGCGTCGACGTCGGCGACCACGACGGTCTCCACAGCCGCCGCGGTGGCCAGCAGCTCCCCCGTCGGACCCACGATCCGGGTGTCGCCCGCGTACTCCGTGCCGTCGCCGGCCACGCCCACCCGGTTACAGCCGACGACGTAGGCCTGGTTCTCGATGGCGCGGGCCTGCAGCAGCGTCGTCCAGTGCAGCCGCCGGGCGGCGGGCCAGTTCGCGGTGACGAGGTAGACGTCGGTCTCCGGTGCCGACCGCCAGAACACGTCGGCGAAGCGCAGGTCGTAGCAGATGAACGGGGTGATCCGCAGGCCGCCGATGGTCACCGTCACCGGCCCGTCACCGGCCCGGAAGCGCTCGTGCTCGCCGCCGTGGGTGAACGGGTGCAGCTTGCGGTAGCGGTGCACCGTCCCGTCGGGCCCGGCCAGGACGAACGAGTTGTAGGGCAGCTCCGCATCGCCCCCGCCGGAGTCCCCGGCGATCTCCGGGCAGCTGCCGGCCACCCAGATGCCGTGCTCGGCGGCGCGGGCCCGCAGGAAGTCCGCCGAGGGACCGTCCTCGGGCTCGCCGATGCCCGGCGTCATGGAGAAGCCGGTGGAGAACGTCTCGCTCAGCAGCACCAGCTCCGCCCCGGCCCCGGCCGCCCGGGCGACCTGTGGTGCCAGCCGCGCGAAGTTGGCCTCGCGGTCCTCCCAGACGATGTCGTGCTGCACCGCCGCAATCCTCATGCCGCCCCCTCGCCCAGGGCCATAATGGCCATTTCGGCCCGTCATGCCAGTCGGCGGAGGCGCTCGACGGCCTCGCCGAGCACGTCGTCGCTCTTGCAGAACGCGAACCGGACGAGGTGCCGGCCCAGGTGCGCGTGCTCCGGTGCGTAGAAGACCCCCGACGGGACCGCGACGACGCCGGCCCGCCCGGGGAGCGCCCGGCAGAACGCCAGGCCGTCGCCGTCGGGCTGCACGCCGCGGACGTCGACGGTGGCGAAGTACGTGGCCTCCGGGCTGACGACCGGCAGTCCGGCGTCCCGCAGTCCCCGGACCAGCACGTCGCGGCGGTACTGGAGGTCCCGCGCCAGGCCCGCGAAGTACTCGTCGGGGAGCCGCAGGCCGGCCGCGACCGCGGGCTGGAACGGTCCCGCGTTGACGTAGGTGAGGAACTGCTTGGCCGTGCGGACGGCGGCGACCAGCGGCGCGGGCCCGCAGATCCAGCCCACCTTCCAGCCGGTCACGTTGAACGTCTTGCCGGCGCTGCTCACCACGACGGTGCGCTCGCGCATCCCGGGGAGCGTGGCGAGCGAGACGTGCCGGGCACCGTCGAAGACGAGGTGCTCGTACACCTCGTCGGTGAGCACGAGCAGGTCGTGGGCTCCGGCGAGCTCCGCGAGCAGGTCCAGCTCCTCGGCGCTGAGGACGGTGCCGGTGGGGTTGTGCGGCGAGTTCACCAGCAGCAGCCGGGTGCGCGGCGTGACCGCCGCCCGCAGGTCCGCGGGGTCGAACGTCCACCGCCCGCCCTCGGCCGCCGGAGGGTGGAGGGGGACGGGGCGTGCGACACCACCGGCCATCGCGATCGACGCGGAGTAGCTGTCGTAGATGGGCTCGAACAGCACGACCTCGTCGCCCGGCTCGAGCAGGGAGAGCATCGCTGCGGCGAGCGCCTCGGTCGCGCCCGCGGTGACCAGCACCTCGGTGTCGGGGTCGTAGCTCAGGCCGGAGAACCGCCGCTGGTGCGCGGCGACCGCCGCCCGCAGCTCGGGGATGCCGGGGCCGGGCGGGTACTGGTCGGCCCCGGTGCCGATGGCCGCCCGCGCGACGTCGAGCACCTCGGGCGGGCCGGGGTAGTCGGGGAAGCCCTGACCGAGGTTGATCGAGCCGGTGGCCACGGCCAGCGCGCTCATCTCGGCGAACACCGTCGTCCCGAAGCCGTGCAGGCGGCTCGCGAGGTACGGCGTGGTCACGTCGTCAGCGTTCCACGTGGCTCTCCTCATGGCCGAGTCGCGAGCTCCTCGGGCGAGCTCAGCGGATCCGGACGTCCCCGAAGCCGTCGACGGAGACGACGTCCCCGGAGCGCAGCTGGCGGCCGCGACGGTCCTCGGGCTCCCCGTTGACCCGGATGCCGGTGGTGGCCAGGACGTCCTTCACCTGCGCGCCGGTCGGCACGGCGTCGACGAGCTTGAGCAGCTGGCCGAGCCGGATGGTGTCCTCCCCGGGCCGGAGGTCGACGGTGCGCATGCCGCTCAGTCTGCCGCCGGCTCCAGGAGGTCGCCGACCCGGACCGTGCCCGGCTGGAGGACGGCGGCCCGGACGGCGAGCAGGCCGTCCCGCTCGCGGTGGATGGTCTTGAGCACGGAGGTGTCCCGGGCGATCCCGCCTGCCTGGGGCCGGGTCGTCATGACGCAGCGGAAGATCGGCGCCCCGAAGCGGAGCTCCGCGTCGCCCAGGACGGCGCCCCGCCCGCCCAGGCGGTCCTCGCCCTCGCCGTCGAGCAGCACGTTGGCCCGGAACCTGCGCCGGTCCCAGTCGCCGAGCGTCCCGGTGGACACCAGCGAGAGCCGGATGCGGGGGCTGTCGTGGAACGGCCCGGTTGCCCCCTCCCACTGCTGCCACTCGGTGGGGCCGTCCGCGGTCTCGTCCCCCGGGTCCTCGTACGTCGGGGGGTCGACGTTCCCGGTCGCCTCCCGGAGCTCCACCCGGCGGCCCAGCCAGTCCGAGAGGAGGGCCGGGATCTCCGAAGGGCCCTCGGCCACCGTGCCGTCGGGCAGCACGACCTCCACCCCGCCGTCCGGGGTCACCCGGGCCGAGCCGAACAGCAGCTCGGGCACCCGGCGGGCGGTCAGCCCCACCCCGGTGTCCCGGTCGAACAGCGCCCACCCGCGGTCCCGCGGGATGCCGAGCGGCCCGACGTGGACCTCGGTCAGCCGTTCGCCCTGCAAGGACTTGACCGGGTAGCGCCACAGCTCCAGGACCCGCATCTCAGCCGGCCGGGGTCCAGGACAGCGTCCACGTGCCGGCCCACGTCTCCCCCGGCTCCAGGACGACGACGTCCACGCCGTCGGCGAGCGCGGCGGCCGGGCAGCTCATCGGCTCGAGCGCCAGGCTGCGGCGCCGCTGACCCGGCGGCAGGGTGTCGCCGCTGTAGACCAGCAGCCACGGCCAGGCCTCGTCGACGGCGAGCTCCAGTTCACCGGCCGCTCCACGCAGCCACGCGCGGGCCCAGCCGTCGGCGTCCCGGGCCAGGTCGGTGAGCGGGGTGTCGAACGCGCGGTCGCCGATGCGGCCGACGGCCCCGTCGAACGGACGCCGACCGCCGGCCGGCAGCCCACCGTCGATCAGCATCTCGGTCCGGCCGGGGAGCTCCACCTGGGCGTCGGCGATGCCGCCGTCCTCCGTGGCGCCGACGGCGAAGTACGGGTGGAACCCGGCGCCGAAGGGGGCGCGGCGGTCGCCGTCGTTGCGCACCCGCAGGGTGACCGTGAGCCGGTCGGCGGTCAGCGCGTGGTCGATCGCGGCGGCCAGCCGGAAGGGGTAGCCCGGTCGCGGCAGGACCGTCGTCCCCACCGTGGCGGTGTCCCCGGTGGCGGCCAGGACCGACCAGGGCTGCCAGGTGACCAGGCCGTGCTGGGCGTTCGGGGACGACGGCGAGGCGACCTCGAGCTGCAGCTCCTCGCCCTCCCAGGTCCAGCGGCCGTCGCGGATCCGGTTGGGCCAGGGCAGCAGGACGCCGCCGCGCCGGCCGGGGAGGGTGCCGCCGGCGGGATAGCCGTCGAGCACCTCCCAGCCGCCGACGGTCAGCCGGCGCAGTGCCCCGCCCCGCAGGTCGATCGCGAGGGAGGCGTCCCCCGCGGTCAGCGCGACCTCGCGGGGCTCGTCCGGCGGCCAGATGTCGGGCATGAGCTCAGCTCACCACATCCCCGACCGCGAGATCTGCACACTCGCCCTCATCAGACCGCTGACGGGGGTGAGTGTGCAGATCTCGTCGGGTCAGGGCGTGTACGTGACGCCTTCCGCGAGTGCCACCACGTCCTCCGGGCCGAAGTCCTTCACCGCCTGGAGCTGGCAGACCACCGTGTCGTCCGAATCCCAGGCGAGGGCCCAGTACGGCGGAGGTCCGACGACCCACGCGTCGTCGCGGGAGCTGACGAGCTCGGCCGGCCGTCCGCGGACCGTCGGCGACCCGACCCGCTCGAACTGGATCGAGTGACGTTCGCTCAGCATCCCGACCCGCCAGTCGTCGTACTCCTGAACCGGTTCACGCGGTCGAACCAGAACCTGGTTCGGATAACGTGGCGGACGACTGTGGCGTGGAGCACAGCGGTGAGGAGCGGTCGATGACGTCGGTACGAGGCCCGGTGCGCCGCGACGGGACGCCGATCGACAAGGACGCCGTCCGCCGCAAGTACCTGGAGGAGCGCGACAAGCGCCTGCGCACCGACGGCAACGACCAGTACCTGCGCCTGACCGGCGAGCTGGCCGGCTACCTCACCGACCCCTACACCCCCCGGGTCGAGCGCGAGCCGAGGACCGACCACGTCACCGTCGCCTTCATCGGCGGTGGCTTCGCGGGCCTGGTCACGGGCGCCCGCCTGAAGGAGGCCGGTGTCGAGGACGTGCGGATCGTGGAGAAGGGCGGGGACTTCGGCGGCACCTGGTACTGGAACCGCTACCCCGGCGCCCAGTGCGACACGGCGTCGCTGATCTACATGCCGCTCCTCGAGGAGACCGGCCACATGCCGACCGAGAAGTACGCGCACGCGCCGGAGATCCTCGAGCACTGCCAGCGCATCGGGAAGCACTACGGCCTGTACGACGACGCGCTGTTCCACACCGAGGTGCGCGATATCAGCTGGGACGAGGCCGGATCGCGCTGGCTGGTGCGCACCGACCGCGGGGACGCGTTCACCGCGACGTTCCTCGCCATGGGCACCGGCCCGCTGCACGTGCCCAAGCTCCCGGGCATCGCGGGGATCACCGAGTTCCGGGGCCACAGCTTCCACACCAGCCGGTGGGACTACGCCTACACCGGCGGCGACCCGTCGGGTGCGCCGTTGGACGGGCTGGCCGACAAGCGGGTCGCGATCATCGGCACCGGCGCCACCTCGGTGCAGGCGGTGCCACACCTGGCCGGCGCGTGCGCCGAGCTCTACGTCTTCCAGCGCACGCCGTCCTCGGTCGACGTCCGCGCCAACGCCCCGCTGGACCCCGAGTGGTTCGCCTCGATCGCCACCCCGGGCTGGCAGCGGCGCTGGCTGGAGAACTTCACCGCCACCCAGACCGGCGCCGGCGACGGCGAGGACCTGGTCATGGACGGCTGGACCGACCTGGCCCGCCGGATGCGCGAGCGCGTGCTGTCCCTGCCGCCCGAGCAGCAGACCCTCGCCGGCATGCAGGCGGCGATGGAGGACGCGGACGTCGAGAAGATGGAGGAGATCCGCGCGCGGGTCGACGCCGTCGTGGCCGATCGGGCGACCGCCGAGGGGCTCAAGGCCTGGTACCGGCAGCTGTGCAAGCGGCCCTGCTTCCACGACGAGTACCTCGACGCCTACAACCGGCCGGGGACGCACCTGGTCCACACCGACGGCAAGGGCGTCGAGCGGATCACCGGGACCGGCGTCGTCGCCAACGGCCGGGAGTACGAGGTCGACTGCATCATCTACGCCTCGGGCTTCGAGGTCGGCACCGAGTACACCCGCCGCGCCGGCTACGACGTGACCGGGCGGGACGGCGTGACGCTCTCCGAGCGCTGGGCCGACGGGATGCGCACGCTGCACGGCACCCACGTGCACGGCTTCCCGAACCTGTTCGTCGTCCAGCCCACCCAGGGCGCCAATCTGATCAGCAATGTCCCGCACAACCTCACCGAGTCCGGCCGCACCATCGCCGCGATCGTGCGGCACGCCCTGGACACCGGGGCGGCCGAGGTCGAGGTCAACGCCGAGGCCGAGCAGGCGTGGGTCGACCTGTTGCTCACCCACCCCGGCAGAGGGGTCATCGGCTCGCCCGACTGCACCCCCGGCTACTACAACAACGAGGGTCGCGACGCGGGCCTCCGGGCGAAGCTGAACGTCGGCTACCCGGCCGGCGCGGCGGCCTACTTCACCTATCTGGACGGCTGGCGCTCGTCCGGCGACTTCGAAGGACTGATGTTCCGGTGAGCGATCTCGAGGACCTGGTCCGGAACATCGACGTCGTCGACCCGTACCCGCTGTGGCAGCAACTGCTCGACGGCGGGCCGATCGTCGCCCCCGACGAGTCGTTCGCCCTGCTGACTTCGCACGCCCACTGCGACGCCGTGCTGCGCTCGCCCCTGGTCAGTGTCGACCGGAGCAACTCCACCCAGTGGCAGGAGGTCGCCGCCCGGCTGTCGCCCGAGGACCGCGCGCGCCAGGACCGCCAGCGCAGCTTCCTGTTCCTCGACCCCCCGGACCACACCCGCCTGCGGCGCCTGGTCAGCAAGGCGTTCACCCCGCGGACCGTCGCGGAGCTCGCCCCCTTCGCCGAGCAGCTCACCGAGGACCTGCTGGACGCCGCCGTCGCGCGCGGGCGGCTCGAGGTGGTCGGCGACCTCGCCTACCCCCTGCCGGTCACCGTCATCAGCCGGATGCTGGGCGTGCCGGAGGAGGACCACCTGCGGTTCTCCGAGTGGTCCGACGTGCTGGCCAAGAGCCTGGACGACGGCCCGGCCATCGACGAGTCCGACGAGTCCCGTGCTCGGCGGCACGCCGCGGACGAGTTCCGCGCCTACTTCACCGAGCTGTGCGCGCAGCGCCGGGCCGAGCCGCGCGACGACCTGCTGAGCGCGCTGGTGCAGATCGAGCACGACGGCGACCGGCTCTCCACCGACGAGCTGCTGAGCACCGCGCAGCTGCTGCTCGTGGCCGGGCACGAGACCACCGTGAACCTGATCGCCAACGGCACGCTGGCCCTGCTGCGGGACGACGACCTGCGGGCCCGCGTGGCGACCGACCCGGTCTGCGCCGCCGGCGTCGTCGAGGAGGTGCTCCGACTCGACCCACCGGTGCAGATGACCGGACGCATCGCTCGGGAGGACCTGGAGGTGCCCGGTGGCCGCGTCCGCGCCGGCGGGCGGGTGGTGCTGTTGATCGCTGCCGCCGGGCGGGACCCGCAGCAGCACCCGGACCCGCTGCGGCTCGACCCGACGCGCACCAGTCCGCACCTGGCGTTCAGCATCGGCCACCACTACTGCCTGGGCGCGCCGCTGGCCCGGCTGGAGGGGCGGGTGGCGCTGCAGGCCCTGGCGCAGCGGATGGCGGGCGCCCGGCTGGGCGAGCTGACCTACAAGCCCAACCGCATCCTGCGCGGGCCGGCGCGCCTCGAGGTGCTGCTGCCGGACTAGGGCAGCGCGCGCTCGAGGAACAGCGAGTCCGCCGCACCAGGATCACCGGCGTAGCTCCCGAACGCCGGGATCGGGCGGTAGCCGACCGAGGTGTACAGCGCGATGGCCGCTACCTGCAGCGGCCCGGTCTCCAGCCGGAGCACGGTCCAGCCGCGCTGCCGCGCCGTCGCCTCCAGCCCGGCCAGCACCGCCCGGCTCACGCCGCGCCGCCGCGCCGAGGGGACGACGTACATCCGCTTCACCTCGGCCACGCCGTCGTCCAGTTCGCGCAGCGCGCCGCAGCCCAGCGGCGTGCCGTCGTCGTCGAGGGCGACCAGCACGACCGAGATGTCGGACGCCGACGGCCGACGTCCGGGCTCGGTCTCCCCGCCGTAGAGGCCGCGGATCTCGTCCTGCTGGTCGTCGGTGAGCCGCTGGACGACGGGGTCGTCCCAGGTCGTCTCCTCGATGCGCACGCGGCCATCTTCTCCAGCGGGCCTTCCTGCTCCCGCAGGTACCGTCCTGAGCAGCCCGAGAATGGAGAACCGTGCCCGTCGACCGCGAACTGCCCACCCCCGAGGCCGAGCACCTGCTGCGCCTCACCCGCGAGATCGCGGACGCCGAGCTGGCGCCGAACGCGGCGTCGTACGAGCGCGAGGAGCGGTTCCCGCGCGAGGTGTTCCGCCTGCTGGGCGAAGCCGGGCTGATGGGCCTGCCGTTCGGCGAGGACGTCGGCGGCGGGGGCCAGCCCTACGAGGTCTACCTGCAGGTGGTCGAGGAGCTCGCGGCGCGGTGGGCCAGCGTGGCGCTGGGCGTCAGCGTGCACACGCTCTCCTGCTTCCCGATCGACCGGTTCGGCACCGACGCGCAGCGTCGCGACCTGCTGCCCGACATGGTCGGCGGGCACCTGCTCGGCGCCTACTGCCTGTCGGAGGCGCACGCGGGGTCCGACGCCGCCGCGCTCCGCGCCAGCGCCCGGGCCGACGGGGACGGCTGGACGGCGTCCGGCGAGAAGGCGTGGGTCACCCACGGCGGCCAGGCCGACTTCTACTCCACGTTCCTGCGCACCCCGGACGACGGCGAGAAGGGCATCTCCTGCTTCCACCTGACGCCCGACCTCGCCGGCTTCGGCGCCGCGCCGCCGGAGCAGAAGATGGGGCTGACGGGGTCGACGACCGCCGCGATCCGGCTGGACGACGTCCCCGTCCCGGCCGACCGGCTCGTCGGCGAGCGCGGCCGCGGCATGGGGATCGCCCTCGCCGCGCTGGACTCCGGGCGCCTGGGCGTCAGCGCGGTCGCGGTCGGGCTCGCTCAGTCGGCCCTGGACCTCGCCGTCGGCTACGCGGTGGAGCGCGAGGCGTTCGGCCGTCCCATCGCCCAGCACCAGGGCGTGTCCTTCCTGCTGGCGGACATGGCCGCCGCCGTGGAGTCCGCGCGGGCCACCTACCTGGTCGCCGCCCGGCGCAAGGACGCGGGCAAGCCCTACTCCCGGCAGGCGAGCATCGCGAAGCTGGTGGCCACCGACGCCGCGATGAAGGTGACCACCGACGCCGTCCAGGTGCTGGGGGGCGCGGGCTACACCCGCGACCACCCGGCCGAGCGCTACATGCGCGAGGCCAAGGTCATGCAGATCTTCGAGGGCACCAACCAGATCCAGCGGATGGTCATCGGCCGCCACCTCACGAACGCCGTCGTGCCGCCGGCCGGCTGACGCCCCGGTTCCACGTGGAACCCACCGATGGGTGGACGACGACGGACGGCGGTGGGCCGATACTGGAGGCCACCGCCCCTGGGAGTGCTCGATGCCCGAACCGCACCTGCGCGCAGCCGACGCCGACCGTGCCGCCGTCGCCTCGGTCCTGGGCGAGCACATGGCCGCGGGCCGGCTCACCGTCGCCGAGTACGAGGAGCGGCTGACCCGCGCCTACGCGGCGAAGACCTACGGCGAGCTCGCGGAGCTGACCACCGACCTGCCCGGCGGTGCCGCGCCCGCCGCCTGGAGCGGCTCCTCGGTCGCGCGGCGCGAGGACCGGCCCGCACGCTGGGGCGGGGGCTGGGGGGAGGCCGACGCCTGGGCCTGGCGGTCCTGGGCGAGCACCGCGGTCATCGTGCTGGCCATCTGGGGGATCACGTCCCTGGCCAGCTGGCAGCTGCTCTACTTCTGGCCGATCTGGGTCATCGGGCCCTGGGGCGTCGTCCTGCTGATCCAGTCCTTCGGCGATGACGACGAGGACGAGGGATCCGGACCGGAGGCGCTGCCCGGCCGCTGACCCGGTCCTGGAACGACGAAGGGCTCCCCCTCGGGGAGCCCTTCGGTGCGTGTGGGCAAGGGGGGAGTTGAACCCCCACGTCCTTTCGGACACACGGACCTGAACCGTGCGCGTCTGCCATTCCGCCACTTGCCCGGCGAGCGACGACGATAGCAGCCGGGGGGCGTCACCCGGGGCAGGGGTCGGTCGTTCCCCGGGGGCCAGCACAATCGTGCGGGGCGTCGCGCGTTTGGCAGTCCGCCGCGCGAGGCCCCGCTACGATCATGCGAACACAGCGGGACGTCCGGCCGAGCGCAAGGGAGCGACTGTGGGTGTGCTGCAGCGCTTCGAGCGGCGGCTGGAAGGCATGGTCGGACTGGCGTTCGCCCGGCTCTTCAAGGGCAAGGTGCACCCGGCCGAGATCGCCAAGGCTCTGCAGCGCGAGGCCGACGAGCAGCGCTCGGTCATGGGCGAGGGCCGCATCCTCGCCCCGAACGTCTACGTGGTCCGGCTCGGCGACACCGACTACGAGCACCTCGGCCAGTGGTCCGACCAGCTCGCCGGCGAGCTGGCCGACATGGTCGCCGAGCACATCGACGACGAGGGCTACTCGATCTTCGACGCCGTGCGGGTCTACCTCGAGCGCGACGCCGATCTGCCCACGGGCGTGTTCGAGGTGTCCTCGGAGGTCGCCGACCCGTCGCACCCCGCCGCCCGCGGTGACCTCGCCGCCGCCCCGCCCGTGCCCGGCCATCCCCCGCTCCCACCACTCCCCCCGCTGCGCGGTCACGTGGGCGACACCGGCAAGGTCGCGCCCGGCCGTCCGGGGGCACGGTCCATGGCGACCCACGCCCTGGTCGTCGACGGGCCGGGCACCCGGCACGAGCTGTCCCGCGGACGCAACGTCATCGGCCGGGGCACCGAGGCCGACATCCGCCTCCCCGACACCGGGGTCAGCCGCAAGCACGTCGACGTCGTCCTCGAGGGCGACGTCGCCACCGCCGAGGACCTCGGCTCCACCAACGGCACGCTGGTCAACGGCCGGCGGATCAGCCGCCAGCCGCTCGCGGACGGCGACGTCATCAGGATCGGGCATTCGGTGCTGGTGTACCGGCGGGACGGCGCGTGACGACGTCACCGAAGTCACGCATGAGCAGGGCGGTACCGGGCACGAAGTCGCTGATGTCGAGCGAGGTGACCGGCTGATGGCGGAGATCGTGCTGCAGGCGTTCCGCTTCGGGTTCCTCCTGCTGCTGTGGCTGTTCATCTTCGCCGCGTTCCGGGTCGTGCGGGCCGATCTGTTCGGTGGCCGGGTCGGCCGGGTGGCGTCGGTGCCCCCGCGCGCGGCCGTCCCCGGGAAGAAGCGCGGCGGCAAGGGCCCACGCACGCTGGTGGTCACCGCCGGCCCGCTCAGCGGAACCAAGATCACCCTGGGTGACCAGCCGATCCTCGTCGGCCGCGCCGACGACTCGACCCTCGTGCTCACCGACGACTTCGCCAGCTCGCGGCACGCCCGCCTGACCAACCGCGGCGGCCAGTGGTACGTCGAGGACCTCGGCTCCACCAACGGCACCTACCTCGACCAGCAGCGCGTGCAGGGCCCGCTGCTCGTCGGCCCCGGTCAGCCGATCCGCATCGGACAGACGGCACTGGAGCTGCGCTCATGAGCCTCGTCCTGCGCTACGCGGCGCGCTCCGACCGCGGGCTCATCCGCGGCAACAACCAGGACTCGGTCTACGCCGGTCCGCGGCTGCTCGCCGTCGCCGACGGCATGGGCGGGCACGCCGCTGGCGACGTCGCCAGCAAGGTGGTCATCGCCGCCCTGCAGCACCTCGACGACGACACCCCGACCGGCGACATGCTCCAGGCGCTGCGCCAGGGCGTCTTCGAGGGCAGCGAGCACCTGCGCGAGGTCATCCGCGACTCCCCGCAGCTCGAGGGCATGGGGACGACGCTCACCGCCATCCTCTTCGCCGGCGGCCGGCTGGCGCTGTGCCACGTCGGCGACTCCCGCGCCTACCTGCTGCGGGACGGCGAGTTCTCCCAGATCACGCACGACGACACCTTCGTGCAGACGCTGATCGACGACGGCCGGATCACCGCGGAAGAGGCCAACAGCCACCCGCAGCGTTCGCTGCTGCTCCGGGCCCTCAACGGCCAGGAGGTCGAGCCGGACCTCTCGATGCGCGAGGCGCGGGCCGGCGACCGGTACCTGCTCTGCTCGGACGGCCTGTCCGGCGTCGTCAGCGAGGAGACGCTCGCCGAGGCGCTCACCGACCCCGATCCGCAGAGCACCGCCGACCGGCTGATCGAGCTGGCGCTGCGCAGCGGCGGCCCGGACAACATCACGGTGATCGTCGCCGACGTCGTGGACGACGACGGCCGCGGCGTGCCCATGGAGCCCGTCGTCGACGGCGCGGCCGGTGACTACATCGGCCAGCGACAGGTCGACGGGACGTCGGCAGCCGGCCGCGCGGCACTGGCCGACCCGACGCCACCACCCGATCCCCCGCCGACACAGGTGACGGGCGGTGGCCCCTCCGCCCGCCGCCGCCCGATGCGACTTCTCCTCGGGGCGGGGCTCGTCCTGGCCGTCGTGGTGGCCGGCGCGATCGGTACCTACGTGTGGGCGCTGCAGCACTGGTTCGTCGGGGTCGACGACGGGCAGGAGCCGGCGCAGGTCGCGGTGTTCCGCGGGCTGGACGTCTCGTTCGTCGGCCTCGACCTGTTCCGGGTCGACCGGGACGCCGACCTGCCGGTCGTCGACCTGACGCCGGCGGCCCGCAACCGGGTGCAGGGCGGCATCACCGCCGACGACGCCGACCACGCCGACCGCATCGTGGCCGCGCTGCGCGACCAGCGCCTGCCACCGTGCCCCAGCGCCGAGGACGAGGCGGCCGAGGAGTCCGCCGAGGACCCGGTCCCCCCGCCCGGTGACCCCGCGGCACCCGGGGACCCCGCGCTGCCCCAGCCACCCGTTCCCGGCGAGCCCGAGCCCGCGCCCGCCGTGCCCGGAGCCGACGACCCGACGCCGGACGAGGCGGCCAAGGAGTCCGCCGCGACGACGCCGTCGTCCCGCCCGGGAGTGGACTGCCGGGAGGAGGGGTGATGGCCGGCCCGACGACCGATCCCCGCGCCTCCGTGGCGGGCGCCGCCGTGCCCACCCGCCGTGGGACCGAGGCGTGGCTCCTCGGCTTCGCCGTCGTCATCACGCTGGCGGCGCAGTGCATCGTCGACCTGACGGCCACCGGATCGCTGCGCCCCGAGCTGGCCACCTTCGGCATCTGGTTCGCGGCCCTGTGGACCGGCGCGCACCTCGTCGTCCGGAAGTTCGCGACCTACGCCGACCCCCTGCTGCTGCCGTGCGTCGCCGTCCTCACCGGGCTGGGCCTGGTGATGATCCACCGGCTGGACCTCGCCGACTCCGGCGGCGACGGCGACGCCCCCGTGCAGCTGCTGTGGGCCACGATCGGGCTCGCGCTGTTCATCGCGGTGCTCCTGGTCGTGCGCGACCACCGGCTGCTCTCCCGCTACGCCTACATCCTCATGCTGCTGGGCCTGGTGCTGCTGACCCTCCCGGCAGTCCTGCCGGCCTCGATCTCCGAGGTCAACGGGGCGAAGATCTGGATCCGCCTCGCCGGCTTCTCCATCCAGCCCGGTGAGTTCGCCAAGATCTGCCTGGTCGTCTTCTTCGCCGCCTACCTGGTGGACAAGCGCGACGTGCTGGCCCTGGCCAGCCGCAAGGTGATGGGGCTGGAGCTGCCGCGCGGCCGCGACCTGGGCCCGGTCCTCGTGGTGTGGGTCGTCTCGATCCTCGTGCTGGTCTTCGAGCGGGACCTGGGCAGCTCGCTGCTGCTGTTCGGCATCTTCGTCGTGATGCTCTACATCGCCACCGAGCGGGCGAGCTGGCTGGTCATCGGCCTGCTGCTGTTCGCCGGCGGGGCGACCGTCGCCTACCAGACCTTCGGCCACGTGCGGGCGCGCGTGGACACCTGGCTGGACCCGTTCGCCTACTACGACGGCTCGGGCTTCCAGGTGGCGCAGTCGCTGTTCGGGCTCGGCACCGGCGGGCTGTTCGGCGCCGGCCTCGGCGGCGGCCGCCCCGACGAGGTGCCCATCGCCAAGAGCGACTTCATCGGCTCGGCCATCGGCGAGGAGCTGGGGCTGTTCGGCCTGGCCGCGGTCATCCTCGTCTACCTGATCCTGGTCGAGCGCGGCCTGCGGACCTCACTGGTCGTCCGCGACCCGTTCGGCAAGCTGCTCGCCGCCGGCCTCTCCTTCGCCGTCGCCTGGCAGCTGTTCGTCGTCCTCGGCGGCGTCACGGGCCTGCTGCCGCTCACCGGCCTCACCACGCCGTTCCTGGCCTACGGCGGTTCGTCGCTGGTGGCCAACTTCGGGCTGGTGGCGCTGCTGGTCCGGATCAGCGACGCCGCGCGCCGGCCGGCCGCGCCCCAGGTGACTCCGCAGCGCCTGACCGACGCACCCACCGAGGTGGTGCGGCCGTGAACGCCCCGTTGCGTCGCGTCGCGATCAGCGTGCTGGTGCTCTTCACGCTGCTGATCGTCAACATCAACTACATCCAGGTGGTGCGGTCGGACGCGCTGCGCGACGACTCCCGGAACAAGCGGGTCCTCGCCGAGGAGTACTCGCGGGAGCGCGGCTCGATCATCGTGGCCGGGGATCCGATCGCGCTGTCGGAGCCCACGGACGGCCGGCTGCAGTACCAGCGCGTCTACCCCCAGGGCCCGCTGTACGCCCCGGTCACCGGCTACTACTCGGTGGTCTACGGCGCGACCGGCATCGAGCAGGCCGAGAACTCGCTGCTCGCCGGGACCGACGACCGGCTGATCGTGCGCCGCATCTCCGACCTGTTCACCGGCCGCGACCCCTCCGGCGGCGACGTCGTCCTCACGCTGGACCCGGCCGTGCAGCAGGCCGCGATGGAGGGGCTCCAGGGCCAGGTGGGCGCCGTCGTCGCCCTCGACCCCTCGACCGGCGCGATCCTGGGCCTGGCGAGCACGCCGACGTACGACCCGAACAGCATGGCCAGCCACGACCAGGTGGCGGTCCGGGAGACCGCGGAGCTGCTCGGCATGGCCCGGCCGGACCCCCGCACCAACCAGGCGATCAGCGAGCGCTACTCGCCGGGCTCGGTGTTCAAGGTGATCGTGTCGGCGGCGGCGCTGGAGAACGGCTACACCCCCGAGTCCGTCGTCCCTGCTCCCCAGACGCTCACCCTGCCCGGGACGAGCACCACGCTGCGCAACTTCGGCGACTCCGCCTGCAGCGCCTCCGGCGAGCAGCGGCTCATCGACGCCCTCACGATCTCCTGCAACACCGCCTTCGCGCAGCTGGGCATCGACCTCGGCGAGGACGAGGTCCGCGGCATGGCCGAGGCGTTCGGGATGGACGGCGACCGCTTCGAGATGCCGTTGAGGGTCGAGAGGAGCACCGTCGGAGGCATCGAGAACGATGCGCAACTGGGGATCAGCTCCATCGGCCAGCAGGACGTGCAGATGACGCCGATGCAGGCCGCGATGGTCGCCGCCGCCATCGCCAACGGCGGCACGCTGATGAAGCCCTACCTGGTCGACCAGCTCCTCGCACCGGACCTCACGGTCATCGACGAGACCGATCCCGAGGAGTTCGCGGAGCCGATCTCGGAGAACACGGCCGACCAGCTCACCGAGATGATGACCAGCGTCGTGGCCAACGGCTCGGGCCGCGCGGCGCGGATCAACGGCGTGCAGGTGGCGGGCAAGACGGGCACCGCCGAGAACGAGGGCCCCGACCACAACTGGTTCATCGGGTTCGCACCGGCGGGCGAGTCGCAGATCGCCGTCGCTGTGTTCGTCCGGAACGGCGGGGGAACGGGTGGGGACGTGTCCGCACCGATCGCGCGCCAGGTCATCCAGGCCTACCTCGACGGGCAGGGCGAGGGATGACCCTGGCCACCGGCAACCTGCTCGCCGGCCGTTACGAGATCACCTCCCCCATCGCCGTGGGGGGGATGGGGGAGGTCTGGAAGGCCCGCGACCAGGTGCTGGACCGCATCGTCGCGGCCAAGGTGCTCAAGAGCGAGTACACGGACGACCCGAGCTTCCTCGCCCGCTTCCGCAACGAGGCCCGGCACACCGCGGCGCTGTCGCACCCGAACATCGCCTCGGTCTACGACTACGGCGAGACCGTGGACGACGCCGGGACCCAGAAGCTGGCGTTCCTCGTCATGGAGTTCGTCGAGGGCCAGCCGCTGGTGACGATCCTCCACGACGAGGGCCGCCTGCCGGTCGACTGGACGCTGCACGTGCTGGAGCAGTCGGCGGACGGCCTCTCCGCCGCGCACCGGGCAGGCGTCGTCCACCGGGACATCAAGCCGGGCAACCTCATGGTGCGTCCCGACGGCGTGGTGAAGCTGACCGACTTCGGCATCGCCCAGGCGCGCGACGCCACACCGCTGACCCGCACCGGCATGGTGGTGGGCACCGCGCAGTACCTCTCCCCCGAGCAGGCGCAGGGGATGGAGGTCAACGCGGCGTCGGACGTCTACTCCCTCGGCGTCGTCGGCTACGAGTGCCTCACCGGCGCCCGGCCCTTCGACGGCGCCTCCCAGGTCGCGATCGCGCTCGCGCACATCAACCGCCCACCTCCGCCACTGCCCGCCGAGGTCCCGGCACAGGTCCGGCTGCTCATCGAGCGGGCCCTGGCCAAGGACCCCGCCGACCGGTTCCCCGACGGCGGCGCCTTCGCCGATGCCATCCGACGCGTGGCGGCCGGGGGCACGCCGGTTCCCCTCCCGGTGGGCCCGGCGACCACCCCGACGCAGGTGGTCTCCGATCCCGGGCTCGCCGACGGCCGGACCACGGTCCTGGCCGCGCAGACCGGCACCCGCGCCCTGGGCCCCACGACGGGTTCCGGGGCGCCCATGCCGCCGCTGCACGCGCACCCGGACGACGACGACTGGCTCGCCGAGGACGACCAGCCGCCGGCGAACGGCCGTCGCCGCTGGCTGTGGCCGGCAGTGGCGCTGCTGGTGCTCCTGCTCCTGGGCGGCGGGACCGCGATCCTGCTGACGTCCGGGGGTGGTGGCGGGTCCGGCGCCGAGGCCACGGGGACCTCGACCAGTTCCAGCGCGCCGGCCAGCGGCATCCCCCTGCGGCCCGCCAGCGCCTACGTGGGGCGCGACGCCGACGAGGTCGCCACGGAGTTGGAGGATCTCGGCCTCACCGTCGTGCGGGAAACGGCCGGCGACGCGCTGCTCGCCGAGCTCGGCATGGACCTCGACGCGAACGCCGTCGCCGCGATCGTGCCGTCGGGCAGGACCGTGGAGCCCGATTCGGAGGTCGTCCTCACCGTGGCCGAGGACGGGTGGACCGTCCAGGAGCCGGAGCCGACGCAGACCCGGGCCCCCGAGCCCACGGAGGAGGCGCCGGCGCCGGTCCCGACGACCACGCAGCCGCCGGCCCCGCCGCCCACCACCTCGAGCGCCCCGACGACGTCGGCGCCGACCACGACCACGTCGCAGCCGGGCCAGCCGGGCGACACCGACCCGCCGCCCGACCCCGAGCCACCCGTTCCGCCGGTGGAGCCGCAACCTGGGGCCGCTGCTCCGGGTGGGACCGAGTGACCCCGCTGACCCCTCGCAGGTCCCAGGAAACCGGCCGGACCGCCGCTAGGCTCGCCGTCGGCATCCCGCCCGCAGCGCCCCCGCGGCGCTGCCCGCGCACCACGGCCCGGCCCCGGACGAGGCGCGCAACCGTTCGAGAGGACCTCCGATGACCACGCCGCAGGTGCTCGGCGAGCGCTACGAGATCGGCGGGGTGCTCGGCCGTGGCGGAATGGCCGAGGTGCACCACGGCCGCGACCTCCGGCTCGGCCGCGAAGTGGCGGTCAAGGTGCTGCGCAGCGACCTGGCCCGCGACCCCTCCTTCCAGGTGCGGTTCCGCCGCGAGGCGCAGGCCGCCGCCTCCCTGAACCACCCCGCGATCGTCGCCGTCTACGACACCGGCGAGGACCGCACCGTCCTGGGCGCGACGCCCTACATCGTCATGGAGTACGTCGAGGGCGAGACCCTGCGCGACGTGCTGCGCAGCGAGGGCCGGCTCCCCCCGGAGCGGGCCATGAGCCTGGCCGCCGACATCTGCGGCGCCCTGGACTTCAGCCACCGCAACGGCATCGTGCACCGTGACGTGAAGCCCGGGAACGTGATGATCACGCCCCAGGGCACCGTCAAGGTGATGGACTTCGGCATCGCCCGGGCGGTGTCGGACTCGGCGGCCACCATGACCTCCACCGCCGCCGTCATAGGGACGGCGCAGTACCTCTCGCCGGAGCAGGCCCGCGGCGAGAGCGTCGACGCCCGCTCCGACGTGTACTCCCTCGGCTGCCTGCTCTACGAGCTGGTCACCGGCGCGCCGCCGTTCACCGGCGACTCCCCGGTGGCGGTCGCCTACCAGCACGTGCGCGAGGACCCGCGGCTCCCGTCGTCGATCGACCCCGGCATCCCGGCCGAGCTCGACGCCATCCTGCTCAAGGCGATGAGCAAGAACCCGGCCAACCGGTACCAGTCGGCCGCCGACATGCGCAACGACCTGCTCCGGGCCCTGGCCGGCCAGCGGGTGGAGGCGACGCCGGTCATGGGCGATGCCGAGAAGACAGCGATCATCGGCGCCACCCCCGGTGGCTACGGCTACGACGAGTGGGACGACGAGGACGAGCTGGCCCGGCGCCGCAAGCGCCGGATCATCATCGCCGTCGTCTCCGCGGTCGCCGTCCTGCTGCTGGGCGGTGCCATCGCCCTCGCGCTGGCGATGAACCGCGGCGGCGACGACGACGCCACCGCGGTCGCCCAGGTGCAGGTGCCCCGGCTGCAGACCCTCACCGAGGACGCCGCGCGCACCGCCCTGGAGGAGGTCGGCCTGGAGGTCGGCGACATCACCCCCCGGGAGACCACGGACGACACCCAGGTCGGCACGGTGCTCGAGAGCACCCCGGCCGGCGGCGCGCGGGTGGACGAGGGCACGGCGGTGGACCTCGTCGTCGGCGTGGAGCCCGACACCCTGCTGGTGCCCAGCGTCGTCGGCCTCAGCGAGGACCGGGCCCGCACGGCCCTCGAGCAGGCCGGCTTCGAGGGCACCATCAACACGCGCCAGGAGGACTCGCTCGAGGCAGAGGGCACGGTCGCCTCGGTCAGCCCCGAGGAGGGCCAGACCATCGCTCCGGACGGCACGATCACCCTCGGCATCTCCACCGGCACGGTGGACCTGCCGGACGTGAGAGGCCGCACCGAGGCCGACGCGCGCGGCGTGCTGACCGCGGCCGGCTTCAGCGAGGCCCAGATCGGCACCGAGCAGGTCGACTCCCCCAACCCGCCGGGAACCGTCGTCTCCACCGACCCCGGAGCGGGCAGCGCGGCGTCGTCGAACACCCGGATCACCCTCCGGATCTCCGGCGGGCCCGGGGACATCCGCGTCCCCAACGTGCGCGGACAACTGCCCGCGGACGCAGAGGCCATCCTGCGCAGGGAGGGCTTCTCCAGCTTCACGCGCCAGCCGACGGAGAACGACGGGTCCGTCGAGGAAGGGCAGGTGCTCAACACCAACCCCGAGCCGGGCACCCCCGCAGCGCCGAACGAGACGATCGTGCTGCTCATCGCTGGGCCCGATCAGTCCGGCACCGGCGGCTGATCGCTCCTGGAACGACGAAGGGCTCCTCCCGGACGGGAGGAGCCCTTCGTCGTGAAGGGGTCAGGCGGTGGCGACGTTGAGCCGTTCCGCGGCCGCGGTGGCCGCCTCCAGGGCGGCCGGGTCGGGGCTCAGCCCGCACGTCGTCAGCCACGTGGCCAGCATCCGGTGGCCGCCCTCGGTGAGCACCGACTCGGGGTGGAACTGCACGCCCTCGATGGGCAGCTCGCGGTGCCGCAGCGCCATGACGATGCCCGACGGCGTGTGCCCGGTGACCTCGAGCTCCTCGGGCACCGTCGCCACGTCCACGGCGAGCGAGTGGTAGCGGGTGGCGGTGAACGGCGAGGGCAGCCCGGCGAGCACGCCCTCACCCTCGTGGACGACCTGGCTGGTCTTGCCGTGCAGCAGTTCCGGCGCGCGGACCACCTCGCCGCCGAAGGCCTCGGCGATCGCCTGGTGCCCGAGGCACACCCCGAGCACCGGCACACCCTGCTCGGCGGCCGCGTGGACCATCGGCACGGTCACGCCGGCGCCGGACGGCGTCCCCGGGCCGGGTGAGAGCAGCACCCCGGCGACGTCGAGGTCGGGCAGCTCGTCGACGGTGACCGCGTCGTTGCGCCGCACGATGCAGCGGACCCCGAGCTGTCCGAGGTACTGGACCAGGTTGTAGACGAAGCTGTCGAAGTTGTCGACGACGAGCACCGGCCGCTCGGTGGCGGTGCCGGTGGCGCGGCTCTCGGCGGGCACGGATCTCCCGGGGTGGTCGACGGACGGCGGTCGACGCGACAGGTCAGCCGACGGAGGCGTACTGCAGCGCGAGGGGGCCATCGTAGGCGGGCAGGTCGACCTGAGGTCGCTCGCGGACCTCGTAGGTCAGTCCGTAGGCGTCGACGACCTGACGGAAGACCGCGATCTGGGGGGAGGCGGCGAGCTCGGCCCGGACCGCCTCGGCGTCGACGACGGCGGTCACCACGAAGGGCGGCGAGTAGGTGCGGCCCTGCAGCAGGAGCGTGTTGCCCACGCAGCGGACGGCGCTGGTGGCGATCAGCCGCTGGTCCATGACCGCCACACCCTCGGCCCCGGCGGCCCACATGGCGTTCACGACCGCCTGGACGTCGGACTGGTGGATGACCAGGTCGTCGGGGCGGGCGGAGACCGGGAGGCTGCCGTCGGGGCGCTGAGGCGCGTCGTCGAGGGTGATGACGACGCCGGCCCCGCTCACCGTGGACAGCCCCGCCGCCGCGGCGCCCTGCTCGCCCTCGCGCCGGGCGGCGGCGACGGCGTCGTCCCGCGAGGCGGCCTGCTCGGTGAGTTGCTCCGAGATGCGCTGGAGTTCGGCCAGCCGTCGCTCCTGCGCGGCGATGGCGCCGTCGCGCTCGCGGATCAGCGCGGACAGCTCGGTGACCTCACCGGCACGGAGGTCCGTGCCCTGCGCCGTCCGGCCGGAGGTGGCGAACAGCAGGCCGGCGGCCAGGGCGACGACCGGTACGAGTGCGCCCCATGCGGACAGCCGCGGCAGGCGCGTGCGGAGTGGACGGGCCACGTGCACCTCCTGCGCCGATCCCGGCGGACGACGACCAGCGTGGCGGCCCGCCACCGTGGCGGCGCCGTCATCCTCGGGACACAGCCTAGGCTGGGTGCAGTTGCAGCCGGTGATGACGCACCCGGCCACCCGGAGGGAGCGCACGTGCCCAAGTCGAAGGTCCGCAAGAAGTCGGCCTACACGCCGCCCGAGAGCGTGCTCCAGGCCCGCTCCGCACAGGCGGCGCGCATCGCGCAGCCCAGCCCGCGCTGGTACGTGGTCCTCATGATCGGGCTGATGCTGGCCGGCCTGCTGTGGATCGTCGTCTACTACGTCGCCGGGGAAGAGATCGGCTTCATGGCGTCTCTCAACGCCTGGAACTTCGCCATCGGCTTCGGCGCGATGGTCGCCGGCCTCATCATGTCGATGCGCTGGCGCTGACGGCACCCTGCCGCGCTGCCGAGGCCCTCGTCCCGACCGGGACGGGGGCCTCGACGCTTTCCTGGGGGTGCTGTGCACAGCGGTCGGCTGGATCCACAGGTCGACATGACGCCCCGCCCCCAGGGTTGTCCACCGAGTGTGGAGAGACGGACCGGGTCCCCACAGTGCTGACCTGCGGTTTCATCCGGAGTGGTGCGGATGTGACGAGCGCTGCACGCGCGTAACTACACCTGTGTGAGTCTGTCCCCAACTGTGTACCCAGCTGTGGACGAGTCGACATGTACGTCCCGGGAGGGCGACGGCTGCCCCTCCGGGTACCCCTGATGACCTGCACCGACACCTCCGGTGCCCAGCTCCCGGGCTCGGCGAGCCCCCGGGAACGCCGACAGCCCCCGACGCCGTCGGCGTCGGGGGCTGTCGGGAGGTGGATCAGGCGTCCAGCAGCTCCAGGATGGTGGCGTTGGCCATGCCGCCGCCCTCGCACATGGTCTGCAGGCCGTACCGGCTGCCGGTGTTGCGCATCCGGTGGATGAGCGTGGTCATGAGGCGGGCACCGGAGCCACCCAGCGGGTGGCCCAGCGCGATGGCCCCGCCGAGCGGGTTCAGCCGGCCGGTGTCGGCACCGGACTCGACGGCCCAGGCCATGGGGACGGGCGCGAAGGCTTCGTTGACCTCGTAGACGCCGATGTCGTCGATCTTCAGGCCGGAGCGCTCCAGCACCTTCGCCGTCGCCGGGATGGGGGCGGTGAGCATGATGACCGGGTCGTCGCCGGCCATCACGGTGGTGTGGATGCGGACCAGCGGGGTGAGCCCCAGCTCGCGGGCCTTCTCGCTGGTGGTGACCAGCACGGCCGCGGAGCCGTCGGAGATCTGGCTGGCGTTGCCCGCGCTGATGACGCCGTCCTCCTTGAACGGCGTCTTGAGCGAACCGAGCTTCTCCAGCGTTCCCCCGGGGCGGATGCCCTCGTCGGCGCGGATCACGGTGCCGTCCTCGAGCGTGTACGGCGCGATCTCCTCCTCGAAGGCGCCGTCGGCCTGCGCCTTGGCGGCCTTCTCGTGCGAGGCGAGGGAGAACTCGTCGAGCTGGGTGCGGGAGAAGCCCCAGCGCTCGGCGATCATCTCCGCGCCCAGGCCCTGGTTGATGGGCACGCCCTTGTAGCGCTCCATGAAGCGCGGACCCATCGGTCGGCCGGCGCCGGAGGCCGGGTTGCTGGCCGAGCCCATCGGCACGCGGCTCATCATCTCCACGCCACCGGCGACGACGACGTCGGCCTGGCCGCTGATGACGGTGGCGGCGGCGAAGGCCACCGACTGCTGCGACGACCCGCACTGGCGGTCGACGGTGGTGCCGGGGACCGACTCGGGCCAGCCGGCGGCCAGCGCGGCGCTGCGGGCGATGTTGAAGGTCTGCTCGCCGACCTGGCTCACGCAGCCCCAGATGACGTCCTCGACGACGGCCGGGTCGATGCCCGCCCGCTCGACCAGGGACTCGAGCACGTGGGCGGAGAGGTCCACGGCGTGGACGCCCGAGAGGCCTCCGCCCCGCTTGCCCACCGGCGTGCGTACGGCGGCACAGATGACGGCATCCCGCATGGAGTTACTCCTCGTCGACGTTTCGGGCGAGGACCGAACGGTCCACCCTGACTGCCATCGTAGGACGTCAGGTTTTCCTGACAAGGTGCAGGAGTGACCTGGAGCACCCGGACGGCGGAGATCGCGGCATCGGCGGTCATCGGGCTCGTCCTCGCCGGCAGCGCCCTCTTCGTCGCCGAGGCGACCGGCCGCCTCCTGGTGGCGGGGGGCGCGGCACTGCTGCTCGCCCTCGCCGCGCGGGACCTCGCGCAACGTCCGCGGCTGACCGCCGGGCCCGGCGGGGTCGACGTCCGCCTGCTCACCGGCGGCGTCCACCTGCCCTGGACCCGGCTGCAGGTGCACGTCCGCGAGTCGCGGCGCCTGGGCCTCCGGGTGCGCACCCTCGAGCTCGACACGGCCGCCGGGCCCGACGACGACGAGGGTGAGCTCGTCGTCCTGGGCCGCCGCGACCTCGGCGCCGATCCGGCGGCGGTCGCGGCCCACCTCGAGCGGCTCGATCCGCGCTCCGGCTAGAGCACCATGGCCGGCGTCGGCAGGGTCAGCGCCACCACGAGCAGGACGACGCCCAGCACGACCAGCGCGGGGAGCTGCCGGGGGCGGCTGCGCCGGGTCAGCACGAGGATGCCCGCCGCGAGGGCGCCGGCCGCCAGCCCGCCGAGGTGACCGAGCAGCGAGACGCCGGGCAGGAAGCTGATGAACACGTTGATCGCCAGCAGGGTGAGCAGTCCGCGGACGTCCTGCCGGCTGGCCAGCATGAGCACACCCAGCGCTCCCAGGAGGCCGTAGATCGCGGCCGAGGCACCGGCGACCGGCACCCCCAGGTCACCCAGCAGCTGGATCGCGACCGCACCGCCGAGTGCCGAGACGAGGTAGACGGCGAGGTAGCGCGCCCGGCCGAGCTGCCGCTCGAGCTCCGAGCCGAACAGCAGCAGGGCGAGCATGTTCATCGCCAGGTGCACCGGGCCGATGTGCAGGAACGCGGCGGTGAGCACCCGCCACCACTCGTCCAGGAGGATGACCTGGAGTGGCATCTGGGACAGTCGGTCGAACACGGGGGAGTCGTAGTTGTCCAGCGGCGCGAAGCCACTGACGGCGGCCGAGACCGCCGTGACGAGGAACATCGCCACGTTGAGGGCGATGAGGCCCAGGGTGACGACGCCCCACCGACGCCCCGCGGTCCGCAGACCGCCGCTGCTGCGGGCGGTGCGGACGGTGGCCTGTCCGGCCGCGACGCACTCCGGGCACTGGAAGCCGACCGAGGCCTCGATCATGCACTCGGGACAGATCGGCCGGCCGCAGCGCATGCAGGAGATGCCCGTCGGCCGGTCGGGGTGCCGGTAGCACGTGGCAGGCGGGGGCGCCGGCGGGTTGCTCCCGCCGACGCCCCCGTCGTCCGGGGTGGTGGTCAGCTGCGCTGCACCTCGACGGACTCGATCACGACGTCCTCGAGCGGCTTGTCGCCGCGGGCGGTCGGGACCGCGGCGATCTTGTCGACGACGTCGCGGCCGGCCTGGTCGGCCACCTCGCCGAAGATCGTGTGCTTGCCGGTCAGCCACGTGGTGGCGGCGACGGTGATGAAGAACTGCGAGCCGTTGGTGCCGGGGCCGGCGTTGGCCATGGCCAGCAGGTAGGGCTTGGTGAAGGCGAGCTCGGGGTGGATCTCGTCGCCGAACTGGTAGCCGGGGCCACCGATGCCCTGACCGAGCGGGTCGCCACCCTGGATCATGAAGCCGGAGATGATGCGGTGGAAGATCGTGCCGTCGTAGAGCTTGTCGGTCGTCTTCTGGCGGGTCTCGGGGTGCGTCCACTCGCGACGGCCCTCGGCGAGGTCGGCGAAGTTCGCGACCGTCTTGGGGGCGTGGTCGGGGAACAGGTCCACGGTGATGTCGCCGTGGTTGGTGTGGAGGACCGCGCGGCGGGCGGGAGTCGATTCAGTCACGCCTCCACTCTCCCACTGGTCCGCGCCCAGCGACTCGGCGGCGGGGTGGTCAGTCGCCCGAGCAGGCCGCCGCGAGGTCCCCGTGGTGGGCCAGGACGAGGGGGGCGCCGGTGCACACCGTGCTGCGGCCGGGCTCCGGGGCCGCCGCGCCGGGGCGGCCACCCGGTGCCCGGGCGGAGAGGAGCAAGTCGAGCAGGCCGGGCCCGATGACCCGGTCGACCCGCGTGTCCTCGGGGTCGACGTCGTTCATCTCGGCGGCGTACCGGTAGGCCTCCTCGCGTCCCAGCACCCGGTCCACGAGGCCCAGGTCGACGGCCGTCCCGCCGTCGAAGACGAAGGCGCCCAGCTGGTCCACGATGGTCTGCTCGGGGATGCCCCGCGCTTCGGACACCCACGCGACGAACTCCGCGTACTCGCGGTCCAGGCCGCCGCCCAGCACCGCCCGCTCCTCGTCCGTCATGTCGCGGTAGGGGTTGCCGAGGTCCTTGCCACGGCCCCTCGACAGGTACTCCTCGGTGATGCCGCCCTCGGTGGTCACGCCCGGCTCGAACAGGGAGCCCGGGATACCGGTGACGTCCCGCCAGCGCTCGAACGGCCCCATGATGACGCCGATGCTGCCCACGAGGCTGCCGTGGTCGGCCACGATCTGGTCGGCCCCGGCCATGGCGTACACGCCGCCGGACGCCGACATCCCCTGCACGTGGGCCATCACCTGGTTGCCGGTGCGCTCCTGGTAGCGCTCGACGGCGTCCGCGATGGCGCGCGAGCCGTAGATGGTCCCGCCCGGGGTGTTGAGCTCGAGGATGAGTCCGTCGGCGTCGTCCTCCTCGAGGGCGTCGATCGTGTCCGCGACCTCGTAGCCGTAGGTGGCGCCGCCGAAGGTGGCGCCGTCGCTCTCCCCGCCCAGGATCACCCCGGTGACCGGGACGGCGATCAGCCGCGACCCGGCGGCCGGATCTCCCCAGACCGTCTCCGTCAGCGGCTCCGCCGTCCCGCTCTGCGAGCCCCCCGACACCAGGGCGACCAGGCTCACCACCAGGACGACGACCATGCCCACGCCGAGTGCGGCCAGCCCCAGCGCGACGCCGAGGCTCGCACCCAGACCGAGACCGAAGCCGCGCTTGAAGGCACTGGGCGGGCGCACGGGTAGCGGCGGTGCGGGACGCCAGACGGGCGGCGGCGCCTGGGGTGGCGGCTGCTCGGTGCTCACGTCGGGCCCTCCGGAGTATGGGGACAGCGAGTGGGGACGGTACGGATCCCGGCGACGGGCCGGCCGGCGACGCGCCGGAGCGGACGATCCACGTGAAACCACCGCACGGCCCCCCCGGCCGCGCGGACGGCCATTGCCACGCCGGGGCCCAGTCCCTAGCGTCCGCTCGCATGTTCCTGACCCCGCCGCCCGACTCCTCCGGCGCCGACGCGCTCTACGACGAGGACCGCCGGGCCATGGGCTTCGTCATGAACGGATCCCGGTTGTGGGCGCACCACCCGGCGCTGCACGACGACCTGTTCGCCCTGCTGAACCGAGCGGCCGAGGCGGCCGGGCTGAGCGTGCGGCAGCGCGGCGTCCTGGTCACCGCCTGCGCCTCGACGCTGGGTGACTCCTACTGCTCGCTCGCCTGGGGCACCAGGCTCGGCCGCGAGGCGGGCGGTGAGCTGGCGGCCGCCGTGCTCGACGGCACCGACCGGGGGCTGACGTCGCAGGAGCAGGCGCTGGCCCGCTGGACCCGGATCGTGGTGGCCGACCCCAACGGCACTCTGCCCGACGACGTCCAGGAGCTGCGCGACGCCGGCTTCAGCGACGGGCAGATCCTGGCGGTCACCGCCTACGTGGCCCTGCGCCTGGCGTTCTCGACGGTCAACGACGCGCTCGGCGTCCGCCCCGAGCCCGAACTGGTCGCGGGAGCGCCGGGTCCGGTGCGGGCCGCGGTCTGCTGGGGACGAGGAGCCGACTCGGCGTGACGACGCCGACCGGCCCGGCTGCTGCGGTAGGAGTGGAGACGAGGGGAATCGAACCCCTAACCCCCGCCTTGCAAAGGCGGTGCTCTGCCAATTGAGCTACGTCCCCGACGGGGCCGGGGCCCCGGGGTGGATCAGCGTGCGGTGGGGGTGCTGACCGCCTGCGGCCCGTTGGTGGCCTCGTGCCACAGGTCCGCCTCGGCCTTGCCGGAGCTGCGCTTGCGGACCGCCGCGAGCGCCCCGGCCGCCACCGCCGCCAGTGCCAGCTTCTTCAGCAAACCGGGGACCTCCTCGGGCGCTCGGTGCACCGTCTCGGACGGGATACGGCGCCGGGGCTCCGGCACACGGGTGGGCCTGGGAGGACTTGAACCTCCGGCCTCATCCTTATCAGGGATGCGCTCTAACCGCCTGAGCTACAGGCCCGTGAACCGGTGGCAACTCTACCTGGGCCGGATCACCGACCCGTACGAGGGGGCCCGATCGCGCCGAGTGGGGCCCGGTGACACGGTCGTCCTCCGGACGACACCGCGGCCACGAGCCGTCCCCCGGGTACGACGAGCGTGGCCATCGCGCCTGCGCGGGACCCTCCGGGCCCCACTCGGCACGATCGAACCGACGGCTCAATCGCGCTCGGAGAGGGTGACCTCGAGGCCGCCGACGAGGTCGGAGCACATGTTGTAGATGAAGGTGCCCACGGTGCAGAGCGCGGTGAGCAGCACGATGTTGATCGCGCCGATGACCGCCGCGCCTCCGAAGACGACGCCTGGCGTGAGCACCTCGCTCCCGCCCTCGGTCTCGCCGTCGGTGCCCAGCTGGCCGAACAGCTCGTTGAGGGTGTCGAAGACGCCGAGGGCGTTGAGGACGCCGTAGATGACGCCGACGGCGACCATCCAGATGAAGAACAGCGCGATCGACAGGACCAGCGAGATCTTCAGCGCCGACCAGGTGTCGATGTGCCGCAGCTGCAGGCGCGCGCGCCGCGGCCCGCGACCGGAGGGGCGCCCCGGCCGGCTCTTCTTCGCGGCGGCCGCGGCACCGGCGCCACCAGCCTTTCCGGCGCCACCGGCTGCGGGGGCACCGGCC
>NZ_HG931174.1:1040438-1070316 GCF_000582785.1 Candidatus Blastococcus massiliensis AP3 | reverse complement strand
CGCGGCAGCAGCCGGAGCGCCCGCGGGGGTGCCGTCACCCGCGGGTGCGGCTGCCCGCTGGGCACCCGTGGCCGGGATGGTCTGCGTGGCCGTGGGCGGGGGCGCCTGGCCCTGCGCGGGCTGGGCCGGGTCGCTCGCTGCGTCGCCGCCGGGAGCGTCTCCGCCACGGGACCCGGTGCGCACCGAACCGTGCGGCCGGTCGCTCATGCCAGTCTCCCGTTCGCCAGCGGCACAGACCGCTCCCTCGCGACCGGCACCCGGGCAGCGCTCGCGCGCGCCCGGGGCCCGATCAGTTCGTGATCAGATCTCACCCTAGGCCGACGGCTCGTCGTTGTCCGTCGTACGGGCGATAGCCACGATGGACACGTCCTCCGGCAAGTTCATGAGCTTGACGCCCATGGTGGCGCGGTCCTTGTTGTGCCGCACCCCGTTGACCGGTGTGCGGATGACCCCGCCGCCGGAGGTGATGGCGTACAGCTCGTCCCCGAGCGTGACGGCCAGCGCGCCCACGAGAGCGCCCTTGCGCGCCTTCGGGTCCGCGGTGAGCACACCCTTTCCGCCGCGTCCCTGGTTCGGGTAGTTCTCGATGCCCGTGCGCTTGGCGAAACCGCGCTCGGTGGCGACCAGGACGTCGACGCCCTCCTGCACGACCATCATCGACAGCAGCCGGTCGTCCGCGGACAGCGAGATGCCCCGCACACCCTCGGTCGCGCGGCCCATCGGGCGCAGCGCGGTGTCGTCGGCCTTGAACCGGATCGACATCGCCTTGCGCGTCACCAGCAGCAGGTCGGAGCTGTCATCGATGAGCGCGGCGCCGACCAGTTCGTCGCCGTCGCGCAGGTTGACGGCGATGACGCCGCCCTGGCGCGGGGAGTCGAAATCGGTCAGCCGGGTCTTCTTCACCTGCCCCCGTGCCGTGGCCAGGACCAGGTACGGGGCCACCGTGTAGTCCTTGATCTGCATGACCTGGGCGATCTTCTCGTCCGGCTGGAACGCGAGGATGTTCGCCACGTGCTGGCCGCGGGCCGTGCGGTTGGCCTCGGGCAGCTCGTAGGCCTTCGACCGGTACACCCGGCCCTTGTTCGTGAAGAAGAGGATCCAGTCGTGGGTGGAGCCCACGAAGAAGTGGTCGACGATGTCGTCCTGCTTGAGCTGGGCCCCCATCACGCCCTTGCCGCCGCGACGCTGCGACCGGTAGAGGTCGCTCTTCGTCCGCTTCGCGTACCCGGTGCGGGTGATGGTGACGACGACCTCCTCCTCCGCGATGAGGTCCTCCATGGACATGTCGCCCTCGTTGGCGACGAACTGGGTGCGCCGGTCGTCGCCGTACTTGTCGACGATCTCGGTCAGTTCGTCGCGGACGATCTGCCGCTGCCGCTCGGGCGAGTCGAGGATCGCCTGCAGGTCGGCGATCCGTGCCTCGATCTCGGCGAGCTCGTCGAGGATCCGCTGGCGCTCCAGGGCGGCCAGCCGGCGCAGCTGCAGGTCGAGGATCGCCACGGCCTGGATCTCGTCGATGTCGAGCAGCTCCATCAGGCCCGACCGCGCCTCCTCGGCCGACGGGCTGCGACGGATGAGCGCGATGACCTCGTCCAGGTGGTCGAGGGCCTTGGCGTAACCGCGCAGGATGTGCGCGCGCTCCTCGGCCTTGCGCAGCCGGTAGCGGGTCCGCCGCTGGATGACCTCGATCTGGTGGTTGACCCAGTTGCGCACCAGCTCGTCGAGCCGCAGCGTGCGCGGCACGCCGTCGACGATCGAGAGCATGTTGCAGCCGAAGGAGGTCTGCAGCTGGGTGTGCTTGTAGAGGTTGTTCAGCACGACCTTGGCGACGGCGTCGCGGCGCAGGGTGATGACCAGCCGGCGGCCGACCCGGTCGCTGGACTCGTCGTCGATCCCGACGATGCCCTGGAGCCGGCCTTCCTTGACCAGCTCGGCGATGTTCTCGGCCAGGTTGTCGGGGTTCACCTGGTAGGGCAGCTCGGTGACGACGAGCTGGACCCGGCCCTTGGCGTCCTCCTCGACCGTGACGACGGCACGCATCCGTACCGAGCCGCGGCCGGTGCGGTAGGCGTCCTCGATGCCCTCCCGGCCGACGATCAAGCCGTGGGTCGGGAAGTCGGGGCCCTTGATCCGCTCCATGCAGGCGGTGAGGGCCTCCTCGGCCTCCGCCTCGGGGTGGTCGAGGATCCAGTAGGCCGCCTCGGCGACCTCCCGCAGGTTGTGCGGGGGCATGTTGGTGGCCATGCCGACCGCGATGCCTGCCGACCCGTTGATGAGCAGGTTCGGGATGCGCGCGGGCAGGACGACGGGCTCCTGGGTGCGGCCGTCGTAGTTGCCCTGGAAGTCGACGGTCTCCTCGTCGATGCCGGCGAGCATCTCCATCGCCAACGGCGTGAGCCGGCACTCGGTGTACCGCATGGCGGCGGCCGGGTCGTTGCCGGGGGAACCGAAGTTGCCCTGCCCGTCGATCAGCGGATACCGCATCGACCAGGGCTGGGCCAACCGCACCAGGGCGTCGTAGATCGCCGAGTCGCCGTGGGGGTGGTAGTTGCCCATGACCTCGGCGACCGGGCGGGCGCACTTGACGTACCCGCGGTCCGGACGGAAGCCCTGGTCGTACATCGCGAACAGCACGCGGCGGTGCACCGGCTTGAGGCCGTCGCGCACCTCGGGCAGGGCGCGCCCGACGATGACGCTCATCGCGTAGTCGATGTAGCTGCGCTGCATCTCCTGCTGGAGGTCGACCGGTTCGATGCGGTCGCGGGGTGGGGTCTCCGTCACGGTTCAGGTCTCCACAGGTGGTTGCACAGAGGTGGATGAAGGCTTGTCGTCGGCCCCGTCCAGAGGCTCGCCCCGAGCGTGCGAGGGGTGAGGAGGACGGGGTCCTCTTTCAGACGTCGAGGAAGCGGACGTCCTTGGCGTTGCGGGTGATGAAGCTGCGGCGGGCCTCGACGTCCTCGCCCATGAGGATGCTGAAGATCTCGTCCGCTGCGGCGGCGTCCTCCAGCGTGACCTGGCGCAGGATCCGGGTCTCCGGGTTCATCGTGGTCTCCCACAGCTCGCTGGCGTTCATCTCGCCGAGCCCCTTGAACCGCTGGATCATCTCGTCCTTGACCTTGCGACCGGCTTCGGTGCCGGCCTTCACCAGCGCGTCGCGCTCCTTGTCGCTGTAGGCGTACTCGTCGCCGAGCTTGCCGCCCCACTTGATCTTGTACAGCGGAGGCTTGGCCAGGTAGACGTACTGCCCCTCGACCAGCGGGCGCATGAAGCGGAACAGCAGCGTGAGCAGCAGCGTGCTGATGTGCTGGCCGTCGACGTCGGCGTCGGCCATGAGCACGATCTTGTGATAGCGGAGCTTCGAGATGTCGAACTCGTCGTGGATGCCGGTGCCGAAGGCGGTGATCATCGACTGGACCTCGGTGTTCTTGAGGACCCGGTCGATGCGCGCCTTCTCGACGTTGATGATCTTCCCGCGGATGGGGAGGATCGCCTGGAACATCGAGTCGCGGCCGGACTTGGCGGAGCCGCCGGCCGAGTCACCCTCGACGATGTAGACCTCGGAGTTGCGCGGGTCGGTGGAGCGGCAGTCGGCCAGCTTGCCCGGCAGGCCGCTCACCGTGAGCAGGCTCTTGCGGGCCAGCTTGCGGGCGTCCTGCGCGGCCCGACGGGCGCGGGCGGCCGACGAGGCCTTGGTGATGATCGTCTTGGCCTCGGTGGGGTTCGACTCGAACCAGTGCCCGATCTGCTCGTTGCAGACCCGCTGCACGAAGCCCTTGACCTCGGTGTTGCCGAGCTTGGTCTTCGTCTGGCCCTCGAACTGCGGGTCGCCCAGCTTCACCGAGACGATGGCGGCGAGGCCTTCCCGGATGTCGTCGCCGGTGAGCTTCTCGTCCTTCTCCTTGAGCAGCTTCTTCTCGACGGCGTACCGGTTGACGATCGAGGTGAGCGCCGCGCGGAAGCCCTCCTCGTGGGTGCCGCCCTCGTGCGTGTTGATGATGTTCGCGAAGGTGTGCACCGACTCGGAGTAGGAGTCGGACCACTGCATCGCGACCTCGAGCGACATCGCGGTGTCGTTCTTGCCGGTGCCCTCGGCGGAGAAGCTGATCACCGACTTGTGGATCGGGCTCCGTCGGCGGTTGATGTGCGCGACGTAGTCGACCAGGCCGAGGTCGTAGCGGTAGGTGATCTCGGTGGGCTCGAAGGCCTCGTCCTCGTGTCCGGCGGCCGTCGCCTCCTCGGCGAGGGACACCTCCTCGGACATGCCCGTCTCGGCCTTGCTGTGCCCGGGCCGCTCGTCGCGCAGGATGATGGTCAGGCCCTTGTTGAGGAAGGCCATCTCCTGCAGGCGGCGGTTGATCGTGTCGAACGAGTAGTCGGTGGTCTCGAAGATCTCGCCGTCGGCCCAGAAGGTGATCGCGGTGCCGCGCTTCGTCGTCGGGCCGATCTCGTCCAGCGGGCCGGGCTTGGCGTAGGCGTAGCTCTGCTGCCACTCCGTGCCGTGGGTCCAGACGGAGACGTCGAGGCGGGTGGACAGCGCGTTGACGACGGTGACGCCGACGCCGTGCAGACCGCCGGAGACGCCGTAGCTCTTGCCGTCGAACTTCCCGCCCGCGTGCAGCGTCGTCATGATCACCTCGACGGTGGGGCGCTTCTCCACCGGGTGCATGTCGACCGGGATGCCACGGCCGTTGTCCTCGACCCGGACACCGCCGTCGGCCAGCAGGGTCACCCGGACGGTGTCGCAGTAGCCGGCGAGCGCCTCGTCGACGGCGTTGTCCACGACCTCCCACACCATGTGGTGCAGACCGCGCTCACCGGTGGACCCGATGTACATACCGGGGCGCTTCCGGACCGCCTCGAGGCCTTCGAGAACGGTGATGGAGCTACCGGAGTAGGCGTTGTCGGTCTGGGGTGCTGCGACCACGGGGGGCCTTCCTCTCGCGCAACCGGCGGCATGCACCCACGGGGAGGGTGGGGGCGGAACGACGCCGAAGGAACATGCCTTCGGGGCGCACGACGACGCTGAGCCGGATGCTGGCGGTTTCTGTGTCCGAGGATACCGGGTCCTACGACAGGAACGTCGCCGTCCACGCCCTGACGTCATTCCTGCGCCACTTCCAGCACCTGAGCCACCCCCGATGCTGCCCCGGGGGTTGACACGCCGTCCTCGGGCCGCTGCCGGGCCCGGACTCCGGGCCCGTCCCGCGGCTGGGGACGGGAGCCTTCGTCAGTCGCGCCCCGGGATCCCGCGATCCGAGCGCGCGGGGCCGATCCCGCACACACTCGGGCCATGCCCCCCGCGGAACCGAAGCTCTGCCTCGTCACCGGCGCGACCGGCTACATCGGCGGGCGGCTGGTCCCCGAGCTCCTGGCCGCCGGCTACCGGGTGCGGGTGATGACCCGCTCCCCGGAGCGCATCCGCGACCGTCCGTGGGCCGGGCAGGTCGAGGTGGCCCGGGCGGACGCGTCCGATGCCGCCCAGGTCGCGGCGGCCTGCGCCGGGGTCGACGTCGTCTACTACCTGATCCACGCCCTCGGGTCCGGCACGGAGTTCGAGGAGACCGACCGGCGGACCGCCGGCGTCATGGCCGGCGCCGTCCGGGACGCCGGGGTCGGCCGCCTGGTCTACCTGGGGGCGCTCGAGCCCGAGGGGGAGGAGCTCTCGCCGCACCTGCGCTCGCGCACCGAGGTGGCCGAGATCCTGCTCGGGTCCGGCGTGCCCACCGCCGTGCTGCGCGCCGCGGTGGTCCTGGGCTCGGGCTCGGCGTCGTTCGAGATGCTCCGCCACCTGACCGAACGGCTGCCGGTGATGGTCACCCCCCGCTGGGTGCACAGCCGCATCCAGCCGATCGCCGTCCGCGACGTCCTCCGCTACCTCGTGGGGTGCGCGGAGCTGCCCGCGTCGGTGCACCGGGGCTTCGACATCGGCGGGCCCGACGTCATGAACTACGCCGAGATGATGCAGCGGTACGCCGTCGTCGCCGGGCTCCCCCGGCGGCGCATCGTGCCGGTTCCGCTGTTCACGCCGTCGCTGTCCAGCCACTGGGTCGGGCTCATCACCCCGGTGCCCGCCGGTATCGCCCGGCCGCTGGTCGAGTCGCTGCGCAACACGGTGGTCTGCGGCGAGCGCGACATCGCCACGTACGTCCCCGATCCGCCCGGCGGGCTGCTCGGCTTCGACGAGGCGGTGACCCTGGCCGTGGCCCGCGTCCGGAACTCGGCGGTCACCACCCGGTGGTCGGGGGCGTCCACGCCCGGCGCGCCGTCGGACCCGCTGCCCACCGATCCGGACTGGGCCGGCGGCAGCCTCTACGTCGACGAGCGGACCCGGCCGACCGCCGCTGACCCGGCCGACCTGTGGCGCGTCGTCGAAGGCATCGGTGGGGATGCCGGCTGGTACTCGTTCCCCCTGGCGTGGCGGGTCCGGGGCTGGCTGGACCGCGCGGTCGGCGGGGTGGGCCTGCGCCGGGGACGGCGGGACGGCGGGACCCTCTACGTCGGCGACGCGCTGGACTTCTGGCGGGTCGAGGAGCTGGAGCGAGGGCGCCTCCTCCGGCTGCGCGCGGAGATGCGGCTGCCCGGGCTCGCCTGGCTGGAGTTCCACGTGGAACACGACCCCGACGCGGGAACGGTGCTGCGCCAGCGCGCCACGTTCGCGCCGCGGGGCCTGGCCGGGCACCTCTACTGGTGGGCGGTCGCGGCGTTCCACGGGTTCGTGTTCGGCGGCATGGTCAGGGGCGTCGCCCGGGCGGCCGAGAAGGGCAGCTGACGCCGTCCCGTCCTCAGTAGCCGGCGGCCAGCCCGGCGACGAGCGCGGTGAGCAGCCGGGCGTGGTGCTCGATCAGCTCGGGCCGGTGCCCGTCGGGCCGGATCGCGGCCAGGTGACCGGCCGCCGTCCAGAACTCGTCCCCGTCGTCGGTGCCCAGCAGCAGGCGGTGCACCTCGGGATCGGCGGCCAGCCGGCGCACCTGCGGACCGTCCTCGGCGGCCAGCAGCGTCCAGCGACGGTCGAAGTCGGCGCTGTCCGACGGGATCTGCACCAGCCCGCCGACGCCGTGCTTCCACAGCCGGGCCGGGGACAGCCGCACCGACGGCACCGCGCCCAGCAGGGGCGCCGCGGTGATCGCGTACTGGGGCACCATGTACCGCCCGGACGCGTAGACGGCGTCGAACGCGACCAGGTCGAGCGCACCGGCCCGGCCCCGCAGCACGCTCGCCGGCCGGTGGTCCTTCGTCAGCCGGACCGGGGCCGACGTGAGCAGCGGCTGGAGGGCGGCGTCCTCGGGGGCGGTGCCGTCGGAGAGCGTCCAGCCGTGCTGGATCGCCCAGCCCTGGGCGCCGACGACGTCGCCCTGGTAGGTGAAGGCCCGCTCCATCTCGGGGTCCTGCCGACGACGACCGCCGAACAGCCCGCGCCGCTCGGGCACCTGCGCCTGCTGCCCCTCCGGTGGCGCCCACGACGGGTCCACCCCGGGCGCCCGATCCTGCGCCGGTCGCTCCGGCTCGGCCGGAGGGAGGTCCCAGCCCGCCGGCCGCCAGGTCTCGGGGTCGGCGGAGTGGTCGCTGTCGCGCGGCTGCTTGCGGCGGTCGGCGATGTTGGGCTCGTCCGGCGCCGGCTCGTCGCCGCCGAGGTGGGCCGGCTCCTGCCAGCCGCGGCCGGTGCCGTCGTCGTCGAAGCCGTCGCGGTCCCGCGGGGTGTTCATCGTTGCCCTTCCGTCGTGGTGCCCTGCTCAGCCGTACGTGTCGCGCGGCCCGCGCCCGCGCACCGAGCGCGGGCCCTTCTTCCAGCTCGGTGCCGTCGGTCCGACAACGCGCAACCGCGTCACGACGTCCCCGCCCACACCGGCGCGCAGTTTCCCCAGGATCGTCGGTGCCAGCAGCCGCAGCTGGGTAGCCCAGGCCGTGGACTCCGCGACGACGAGCAGTTCGCCCTCGGTGAGCGTCTGCGGAACGCAGTGCGCCGCGATCTCCGGCCCGACCAGCATCTCCCAGCGGCCGAACACCGCGCCGGTCCGGGTGCGCTCGGACCAGTCCTGCTGGTTCACCAGCGAGTCGACCAGCCGGCCCAGCGGCTGGGGGTCGTCGGCGCCGGGGCCGGGTCCGCTCCACGAGCGCCGCGGTCCAGCGATCCGACGCCGGGTCGGCCGGGGACGGGCGGCCGAGGCGGCCCGCGCGGCCTCCAGCGCGGCGCGGGCGATGTCGCTGGGACGGGCCGGCCGGTCCTCGGTCACGTCACCCCTCCCTCGACGAACCCGGCGCCGTCCTTGACCACGATCGCGACGCCGTCGCCCACCTCGACGCGCACGCCGCGCAGCTCCTCGGGGACGTCGTCGACCACGGCGGCGGTGATCAGCGTCTGCTCCGCCGAACGGGCGACCGCGGCCAGGGCGGCCCGGCGCTGGGCGTCCAGCGTCGCGAAGACGTCGTCCAGGATCAGGATGGGGTCCTCGCCCTCGGCCCTCAAGAGGGCGAAGGTCGCGAGCTTGAGCCCCAGCGCGAGCGACCAGGACTCCCCGTGGCTGGCGAACCCCTTCGCCGGAGCCGGCCCCAGGTGGATGACCAGGTCGTCGCGGTGCGGCCCGACCAGGGTCATGCCCCGGTCCAGCTCGTCGTTGCGTCGCTCGGCGACGCGCTCGCGCATCGCCGCGGTCAGCTGCTCCACGCCCGGCAGCGTGCCGTCCGGCGGCAGGGCGGCCCCGTCGCCGGCCAGCGGCACCGTCGAGGAGTAGCCCAGCCCCGCGGCGACCGCGTCGTCGCCGGACACCGTCGCGTAGGCCTCGGCGAGCTGCGGGGCGAGGTCGGCGATCAGGCCCAGCCGGGCCGACAGCAGCTGCCCGCCCAGATCGGTGAGGTGGCCGTCCCAGACGTCGAGGGTCTCGATCGCCTTGCCGCGGGCCAGCCGCGCGGTCTTCAGCAGGGCATTGCGCTGCTTGAGCACCCGGTCGTAGTCCGCGCGCACCCCGGCCAGCCGGGGCGTCCGGCTCACCAGCAGCTCGTCGAGGAACCGCCGGCGCTCCGTCGGGTCGCCCCGCACCAGGGCCAGGTCCTCGGGCGCGAACAGCACCGTGCGGACCATGCCCAGCAGGTCGCGCGGCCGCTGGAGCGGCCCGCGGTTCACCCGCACCCGGTTGGCCCGGCCGGGGTTGATCTCGATCTCGACCAGGAGCTCCCGGTCGCCCCGGCGCAGCGCCGCCCGGACGACGGCCTGGGCGGCCCCGTGCTGCACCAGGGGCGCGTCGCCGGAGACCCGGTGGCTGCTCATCGTCGCCAGGTAACCGACCGCCTCGACGAGGTTGGTCTTGCCCTCGCCGTTGCGCCCGACCAGCACGGTCGGGCCCGGCGAGAGAGCCAGGTCCACCCGTTCCCAGCTCCGGAAGGAGCCGACCTGCAGGTGGCGGACGTACATGCCCTCAGCTCTCCAAGCGACGACGGACCGGAACGGCCGGCCTCCGGGGTCCACGCCGAGCCCGCGCGGCGTGGGGGGACGGCCGGTCCTCTGCCTAGGCGGGCCGCTCGGCCTCGGCCTGCTCGACCGCGCGGACGGCGTGCCCACCGAACTGGTTCCGCAGCGCGGCGACGGCCTTCATGGTCGGGGAGTCGTCCTGGCGCGAGGAGAACCGGGCGAACAGCGAGGCCGCGATCGTCGGCATCGGCACGGCGTTCTCGATCGCCTGCTCGACGGTCCACCGACCCTCGCCGGAGTCCTCCGCGTAGCCGCGCACCCGCTCCAGCGCCGGGTCCTCGTCGAGGGCGCGCACCAGCAGGTCCAGCAGCCAGGAGCGGATGACCGTGCCCTGGGTCCACGACCGGACGACGCCGGGGACGTCCTCGATGAGGTCGACGGCGGCGAGCAGCTCGTAGCCCTCGCCGTAGGCCTGCATCATCGCGTACTCGATGCCGTTGTGGACCATCTTGCTGAAGTGGCCGGCGCCCACCGGTCCCGCGTGCACGAAGCCGGCGCCGGGGAGCTCCTGACCGGACTCGTCCTCGGGGGAGGGCGGCTTCAGCGCATCGAAGACCGGCTGGACCTTCGCGACGTCTTCGGCGGTGCCGCCGACCATCAGCGCGTAGCCGTTCTCCAGGCCCCAGACGCCGCCGGAGACACCGGCGTCGATGTAGCCGATGCCCTTGTCGCGGCACATGACGTCGTGCACCTGGTCGTCGGTGTACTTGGAGTTGCCGCCCTCGACGATCACGTCGCCGGGCTCGAGCAGGTCGGCGAGTTCCTTGACCGTCGCCCGGGTGGGCTCGCCGGAGGGCACCATCACCCACACGACGCGGGGTGCGCTGAGCGCCTCCACCAGCGCCGGCAGGCTGTCGACGTCGCGCTTCCCCGGGGCGTGGTCGTAACCGACGACCTCGTGGCCGGCGCGGCGGACCCGCTCGGCCATGTTGCCGCCCATCTTGCCCAGCCCGATCAGCCCCAGCTGCACGTCTGCTCCCTTGGTGACACGGCTTCGTGGTCTTGTCTGGAAGGCCCCGTCGCAGGGTCCCATGCCGAGCGGAGCGAGGCATGGGGGGCGACGGGGTGCTTACCCCGGCAGGCGCACCGGCATGATCAGGTAGCGGTAGCTGCCCGGCCGCGGCGCCGGTGCGTCGCCGTCGTCGGTCGGCTCGTCGACACCGGACAGGACCGCCGGCTTGAGCGGGCTGGTGAAGTCCATCCGCGCGCGCTCGGTGTGCACCGCGGCCAGGCCGTCGAGCAGGAACGTCGGGTTGAAGCCGATGGTCAGCGGGTCGCCGTCGAAGTCGACGTCGCAGCGCTCCTCGGCCTGCCCCTCGTCGTCGGTGCCCCCGGCCCGCAGGGTGACCTGGCCCGGCGTGAACTCGCAGCGCAGCGGGGTGCCCCGCTCGGCCACCAGGGCGACGCGCTTGGCCGCGTCGGTGAACAGACCGACCGGAAGGGTGGCGCTGGCCGCGGACTCGCTCGGCATGATCGCCCGGTACTTGACGAACTCGGCGTCCAGCAGCCGGGTGGTGGTCTGCCGGTCCTTGCTGGACAGGCCCAAGATGCCCTCGCCAGAGCTGCCGGAGGAGAGCGAGAGGGTGATCTCCGGTCCGCTGGTCAGCGTCTTGGCGGCGTCGGCCAGGGTGCGGGCCGGCACCAGCACGGCCGCGGACACCCCGGAGGTGTCGGGGCGCCAGGCGAACTCGCGCACGGCCAGCCGGTAGCGGTCGGTGGCGGCCAGGGTGATCTGGTCGCCCTCGATCTCGAGGCGGACGCCGGTGAGCATGGGGAGCGTGTCGTCGCGACCGGCGGCGACGGCCACCTGGCCGACGGCCTCGGCGAAGACGTCGCTGTCGACCACACCGGCCGACGACGGCATGGACGGCAGCGACGGGTAGTCCTCGACCGGCAGGGTCGGCAGGCTGAACCGGGCGTTGCCGCAGGTGATGGCGAGGCGGGGACCGTCCGCGGTGATGTCCACGGGGTGCGGCGGGAGCGCGCGGGTGATCTCGGCCAGCAGCCGGCCGGGCACCAGGACGCGGCCGCTCTCGGTCGCCTGCACGTCGGCCTCGGCCCGCGCGGACACCTCGTAGTCGAACCCGGAGACCGACAGCTGACTGCCGTCGACCTCGAGCAGGATGCCGGCGAGGACGGGCACCGACGGCCGCGGCGGCAGGCTGCGCGCCGTCCACGCCACGGTGTCGGCGAGCACCTCTCGTGCCACCCGGAACTTCATCTCTCGACCCACCCGATCTCGTCTGCGTCCACGGTGCGACCGGCCGCAGGAGAAGCCTCCGCGTGCCGGTGCGGTGCTCATCGTGCCTGCTGGGGTGCCTCCGGGGGAAACCCTGTCCCCGATGGGTGCTCCGCCCGGTGTGCTCGACCGGCCGTTGCTCCCCGGCTCGTGGCCCGTGCGGTCCGGTGGCCTGCCCAGCGGAGCGTCCCCACCCTGAATGTGGTTCGAGAAATTCTGGGTAGAAGTACTTCATCCTCGTCATCACACGTGTGGAAGCTGGGGAGCGAGCCCCTTTCCGCAGGTCAGTGCCGCAGTAGCCCTGTTGGCTCGCTGTGGGTGGTCAGCGACTCCCTGTTGTCGACACGTGGACAACTCGACGGCCGTGCACAGCGATCACCGTGCGTCCACCCCCTCTCCCCTGGTTGCCCCCTGTGCGTCCCCATCCCGTGTGCACGCCGGGCGGACGCCGGTGCAGAAGGGCGTGCTCCAACCCGCCGTCGCGCTGTATGCGCAGGTCGGCGCGCTGCCGGGGACTTCCGTTCCGAATCGGCGAGGCGATGGATCCCGAGTGCACCGACCGGGGCGGAACGGCTCCGGGACCCGTCTCCGGACCGGATCTCCCCAACCTGTGCACATTCCTGGGGACAACTTCTCGATCTGTCGATGCCGGTGACCACCTCCGGCCCGGCTGGAACCGCGGAATTCGGGGCTTGCCGACTCCCCAGGGTTCTCCACGGCTGTGGACAGCGACATGTCGACCCGTGGCAGTCGGTGGATCGATGCGCGGACGAGGCGAGCGCGGCCGCGCAGGCTGCCGGCCCGCCCGCGGCCGGTGGCCCGGCCCACGACGTGCAGCAGCCGCCCTCGCGGTGCGGTCCGGACGGCCCTCTCCGGAGGCTCGCCGCGAGCTTGCGAGTGGGGAGAGGGAGGGGGTCCTTCTACTGCCGGGCGCGGCTCTTGATGCGGGCCGTCAGCTCGGTGACCTGGGTGTAGGTCGCTCGCCGCTCGCTCATCAGGTTGGTGATCTTCTTGACGGCGTGCATGACCGTGGTGTGGTCCTTGCCGCCGAACGAGGCCCCGATCCGCGGCAGGGACAGCTCGGTCAGCTCGCGGCAGAGGTACATCGCGATCTGACGGGCGTTGACCAGCGTGCGGCTGCGGTTGGAGCCCTGCAGCTCCTCCATCGTCACGGAGAAGTACTCGGCGGTCGCGGCCATGATGATCGCCGCGGTGATCTGCGGGCCCTGCTCGTCGCTGATCAGGTCCTTGAGCACGAGCTCGGCGAGTGGCAGGTCGACCTGCTGCTTGTTGAGCGACGCGAACGCCGTCACCCGGATCAGCGCGCCCTCGAGCTCGCGGATGTTGGTCTGCACCTTGCTGGCGATGAACTCCAGCACCGCGTCGGGCACCTGCAGCCGCTCGCCCCACGCCTTCTTGCGCAGGATCGCGATGCGGGTCTCCAGGTCGGGCGCCTGGACGTCGGTGATCAGGCCCCACTCGAACCGGGTGCGCAGCCGGTCCTCCAGTGTCGTCAGCTTCTTCGGCGCGCGGTCGGAGGTGATGACGATCTGCTTGCTGGCGTTGTGCAGCGTGTTGAAGGTGTGGAAGAACTCCTCCTGCGTCCGCTCGGCGCGCTCCAGGAACTGGATGTCGTCGATCAGCAGGAAGTCGATGTCCCGGTAGCGACGCCGGAAGTCCTCGGCCCGGCCGGAGTGCACCAGGTTGATGAACTCGTTGGTGAACTCCTCGGTGCTGACGTAGCGCACCTTCACGTTCGGGAACATCCGCGCGGCGTAGTGCCCGATCGCGTGCAGCAGGTGGGTCTTGCCCAGCCCGGACTCGCCGTAGATGAACAGCGGGTTGTAGGCGCGGGCGGGCGCCTCGGCCACCGCGACGGCGGCCGCGTGGGCGAACCGGTTGCTGTTGCCGATGACGAAGCTGTCGAAGACGTACTTCGGGTTCAGGCCCGGGTCGAGGCCGGCCGGGCGGCTGGTCTCCGGGCGCCGGCCGCGGTTGTTCCCGGACCGGCCGCCATCGGGTGCCGAGAGGTCGAACGGCAGCACGTCGGCCGAAGGACCGTCGTCGCCGCCGCCCCAGTCGCGGGCGCCGGAGCCGTCCGCCCGGCCGGGCTCGACCGAGCCCCAGGCGCCGGTGGTGCTCCAGTCCTCCGGGGCTCCGCGGTCCACGGGCGGTCGCGGGGCGTCGGACGGGCGCAGCTCGCGCACCTCGGACGCCCGGGCCTCGGCGTCGTCGCCGGCGTCCCGGTCCCACGGTGCGGTCCCGACCACGTCGGTCCGCACGCCGAAGGCGCTCCGGCCGTCGTCGGCCCGGTCCCGGGTGGCCTGGTCCTCCGCTGCTCGGCGGGCCTCGAGGGCGGCCTCGGCGGCCGACCACGGCCTGCGGGTCGGCTCCTGCTCGTCCGGCTCCTCCGCGGGCGCCGGTGCGTCCTCGAGCTGGACGGCGACGCGGATGTCCCTCCCGAACTGCTCGGAGAGCGCCTCGGCGAGCACCCGACGCATCCGCGACTCGAGCACCGTCTGCGTGAACTCGTTGGGCGCGGCCAGCACCGCGGTGTCCTCGACCAGCCCCAGGGGGCGGGTGAGGTTCAGCATGGCGTTCTGCTGAGGGGAGAGGCTGCTGGCCAGCCGCTCCCGGATCTGGTCCCAGACCGTTGCCAGGTCCAGCGTGGCATCGGCCATGCCGTCGTCCTCCCCATGCTGTCGACCCGAACGGTCTGATCCTCGGACGCCCTACCCCGTCTGCGCGAACCGGGCCCGAGATCCACGAGAAGTTTCTGGCGGGCTCGCGCGGACGCACTCGTTCCACACGAGTGTCCACAGGCTGTGCACGACCGGTGGCGCTGCCACCGGCGTCGGCGTCGGCCCGGGGTCTGTCCAGCATCGCTGCTGGTCAGCGCCCCGTTGTCGGGTGTCGCGGGCGCTTCGTGGGTCGGATGACCGTGCGGTCGGCCCACGCGCCGTGACCCTGACGTCCGGTGCGGGGCGACGGCGACGCTAACAGCCCCGTCCACAGCCCGGCAACGACGTGGTCGGCGGTCCGGGCGCGTCGTCGGCGGCGTGCCGTCGCAGCGCCGAGGCACCCGGCGGGCATCATGAGAGGTCGGGATGCGCCCGGCCGTCGTCGGCAGGCATTCCTCGGCTATGCTGTCCCGAGTCCGTGAACGGTTCCTGTTGCCATGCCCGCGCTGAGTGCGGCGCGGTTGCGACGGGGACGTCCGCGGAACCAGCTTCGGGAGTCCGGGGTGCGGCGCAGGCCGTGCCCACCGGCACCCCGCGCGTCCGCCCGCCGGTGGCGCGCACCGCCGATCGTGTAGTGGGAGTACCTCGTGAGCAAGCGCACGTTCCAGCCGAACAACCGTCGCCGGTCCAAGACCCACGGCTTCCGGCTGCGCATGCGCACCCGCGCCGGCCGCGCGATCCTCGCCGGCCGCCGGCGCAAGGGCCGCGAGAAGCTCTCCGCCTGAGGTGTTGCCCGCGCAGGCACGCCTGCGCCGGCGCCCGGACTTCACCGCGGTCGTCCGGTCCGGCCGACGCGCCGGGCGGCCGACCATGGTGCTCCACTTCCTCCCCGAACGGCCCGCGCAGGGGGCCGGTGGACCGGTGCATCGCGATGCGTCGCGCAGCGTTCCGCCGTCCGGTGCGCGGGCCGGTTTCGTCGTCGGCAAGGCCGTCGGCAACTCTGTGGCCCGTCACCGCGTGACGCGTCAGCTGCGTGCTCTCGTCCGCGCCGAGCTCGACCGGCTGCCGCCGACCTCGGACCTGGTGGTCCGGGCCCGGCCCGAGGCGGCCACGGCCGGCTCCGCGGGGCTGCAGCGCGATCTCGCCGCCGGGCTCGACCGGCTCCTCGACCAGAAGGCACGGCGATGACGCCCGGTGCGCCGGTGCGCCGGGGGCTGCTCGCCGTCATCGGCTTCTACTCGCGGGCGATCAGCCCGGCGCTGCCGCCGCGCTGCCGTTTCCACCCCACCTGCAGCGCGTACGCCGCCGAGGCGATCGGCCGGTACGGCGCCGGCCGCGGAAGCTGGCTGGCCCTGCGCCGGATCCTCAAGTGCGCGCCGTGGCACCCCGGCGGGGTCGACCTCGTGCCCGCCGTGAGCGGCTCCGGAACCGCCGGGGAGGATCAGTCGTCCTCTCCGGAGGTGCCTCCGGCACAGGCACGTCCGGCCGACCCGCTCACCGCACCTGCCCGCCCCGACCGTGCCACCCCGCCGGCCTCGCGCCGGGCGAACGAGGAGACCTCCGTTGTTTGACTGGCTGTACACCGCCATCTCCTGGGTGATGGCGCGGTGGCACGACCTGCTCTCCACCTTCCTCGACCCGGCCGGCGGCCTCACCTGGGCGCTGTCGATCATGCTGCTGGTCGTCACGATCCGGCTCGTGCTGTTCCCGCTGTTCGTCAAGCAGGTGAAGTCGCAGCGGGCGATGCAGGAGCTCCAGCCCGAGATCGCCAAGCTGCGCAAGCAGTACGGCAGTGACCGTCAGGGCATGAGCCAGGCGATCATGGCGCTGCAGAAGGAGCGCGGGGTCAACCCGCTGGCGGGCTGCCTGCCGATCCTGCCGCAGATCCCGATCTTCTTCTCGCTCTTCCACGTGCTCCGCCGCCTGGCGCCGGACAAGCAGGGCCTCTACAGCTGGTCGGACGAGCTCACCGACCAGGCGGCGCGGGCCGATCTCTTCGGGGCGCCCATCTCCGCGTCGTTCAACATGGACGGCGAGAAGGAGCAGGCGATCCTCGGGCTCAGCGGGGTGACCTACGGCAGCATCCGCATCGTCGCGCTGATCCTCATCCCGCTGATGTGCCTCACGACCTACTTCACGCAGAAGCAGATCATGAAGCGATCGGGTCCGGTCGAGGGCCAGGCGGCCATGGTGCAGAAGGTGCTGCTCTACGGCATGCCGCTGAGCCTTTTCGTCACCGGCTTCTTCTTCCCGATCGGCGTCCTCCTGTACTGGGTGACCAACAACGCCTGGACCTTCGGTCAGCAGTTCTTCATCCTGCGGAAGATGCCGCCGCCCGGCTCGGCCGCCGCACTGGCCAAGAACGGTCCGGCGAAGCCGGCGGTCGACCCTCGGACGCTCGCGCCGAAGCCCGGTGCCAAGCCGGTCCGCCCCAAGTCCGGGCGCCCCGCCACCGCCGCTCCCGCCAGCACGACCGACGCCGGCTCGACCGGCGACGGCGTGACGGGTGACGGTGCGGCGGCCGGCCAGGCCGACGGCCGCGGCCCGACGTCGTCCACCGGCGGTGCCAAGAACGGGCCGCGCGGCGGCGCCGGCCGCGCCGGCCAGGGTCCGGCGAACAGGGGCAAGCGCAAACGCCGTTGACGGCGCCTTCCGGACGCAGGTCCGGACCACGACCACCGGGGCCGCCCCGGATGCCCGAACCGACAGTGGAGGAATCTCCGTGAGTGCCCCGCAGCAGCCCAGCACCGACACCGCGCCGGAACTGCCCGACGCCGACATCACCGGTGACGACGCCCTCCTCGAGAGCGCAGCCGTCGACGGTGACGAGGCGGGTGGGTCGCGAGGGTCGACCGGGGCCCGTGGTGAAGAACTGCTCGTCCAGGAGGGGGACGTGGCCGGGGACTACCTCGAGCGACTCCTCGACATCCTCGACGTCGACGGTGACATCGACCTCGACGTCGAGGGCGACCGTGCGTCGGTCGCGATCGTCGGCGGCCGGCTCGGTGACCTGATCGGCCCGGACGGCGCCACCCTCGAGGCCCTGCAGGAGCTCACCCGCCTGGCCGTCGCGCAGTCGACCGGCGTGCGCAGCCGGCTCATGCTCGACATCGGTGGCTTCCGCGCCAAGCGCAAGGCGGACCTGTCGGCCCTGGCGGGGGAGACGGCCCGTCGCGTGGTGAGCAGTGGTCAGCCGGAGCGGCTGAGCCCGATGAACCCGTTCGAGCGCAAGGTCGTCCACGACGTCATCGCCGGCGTCGCCGGGGTGCACAGCGAGTCCGAGGGTGAGGAGCCCAGCCGCCGCGTCGTGGTCCTGCCGGACAAGTGAGCCAGGCGGCCGACCCGACGCCTGCCCCTCCACCGCCGCCCGAGGTGGCGGAGGAGGTCTTCGGCGACGCTCTGCCGGCCGCACGGGCTTTCGTGGCCAAACTCGCGACCGACGGGGTCACCCGTGGCCTCATCGGCCCCCGTGAGGTGCCGCGGTTGTGGGAGCGGCACGTCCTGAACAGCGCCGCGGTCGCCGAGGCGGTCCCCCAGGGCGCGCGGGTGGTCGACGTGGGCAGCGGCGCCGGGCTCCCGGGCATCCCCCTCGGCCTGGCCCGGCCGGACGTCGCCCTCACGCTGGTCGAACCGATGGCCCGGCGGGTCGAGTTCCTGCAGGAGGCGGTGGCCGAGCTCGCCGACGAGGCGCGCGCACCGTGGCGGGTGCTCCGCGGGCGTGCCGAGGAGCGTTCGGTGGCCGGGGCGGTCGGACCGGTCGACGTCGTCACCGCCCGGGCCGTCGCCCCGCTCCCCCGGCTGGTGGGCTGGTGCCGCGGGCTGCTGCGCCCGGGCACCCAGCTGGTCGCCCTCGTGGGCACCCGGGCCATCCAGGAGCTGCCCGCGCTGATCCCCGAGCTCGAGGCGGCGGGGATGCGGGACATCCATCCGCGGGCAGTCGGTGCGTCGCTGGGCGAGGCTGCCACTACCGTGGTGGTCATGACGCGAGGGGCACGCTGACGCCCTACCTGTTCCACGTGGAACAGGCGCCGCCGAACGACCCGTTCCACGTGAAACGCCACCAGGAGGACCCGCGATGACCGACCCGGGCGAGCGGCTACGGAGCAGCCTCGCCGCTGACCAGTCGTCCACGGCGGCCGGTGGTCTTGCGGACTTCGACAGTCCCATCGCCATGGAGGCGATGCGCGCGACGCGGGTGCTGCACGCCGCCGATCAGGAGCCCTTCCCGGCTCCCTCCCGGATCCGGATCGTGACGATCGCCAACCAGAAGGGCGGCGTCGGCAAGACGACGTCCACGGTGAACCTCGGGGTGGCCCTGGCGCTGTACGGCCTGCGCACGCTGGTCATCGACCTCGACCCCCAGGGCAACGCCAGCACGGCGCTCGGCGTCGAGCACACCGTGGGGACGCCGTCGGTCTACGACGCACTCGTCGGCGACAGCACCCTGACCGAGGTCGTGCACCGGACGACGGCGAGCCCGAACCTGCACTGCGTGCCGGCCACCATCGACCTCGCCGGCGCGGAGATCGAGCTGGTCTCGGTCGTCGCCCGCGAGTACCGGCTGCGGCGCGCCATCGAGGGGTACATCGCAGCCCTGCCCCCGGAGCAGCGCCCGCACTACGTGCTCATCGACTGCCCTCCGTCGCTGGGCCTGCTGACGCTGAACGCGCTGGTCGCGGGCGACGAGGTGCTCATCCCCATCCAGTGCGAGTACTACGCGCTCGAGGGCCTCGGGCAACTGCTCAACAACATCGACCTGGTCCGGCAGCACCTCAATCCCGGCATCGCCGTCCGCACCATCCTCCTGACCATGTACGACGGGCGGACCAAGCTCGCGGACCAAGTGGCCGACGAGGTGCGCAACCACTTCGGCGACGTCGTGCTGGAGGCGGTGATCCCGCGCAACGTGCGGGTGTCCGAGGCCCCCGGCTACGGGCAGTCGGTGCTGACCTACGACCCCGGGTCACGCGGCTCGACGAGCTACGTCGAAGCCGCGCGGGAGCTGGCCCAGCGGGGCGTCGACCTGCCGCCGATCGACCGCACGAGCACACCGGGCGCGGCCACGGCCTTCGCCGTGGCCGAGACACCGGCTCCCCAGGACGGCCGATGAGCGACAACCCGAGCGAGGAGCAGCGATGAGCAAGCGCGGTGGACTGGGTCGTGGGCTGGCCGCACTGATCCCCACCGGTCCGCCACCCGCCGCGCCGGCGCCCGCCGGGCCCACTTCCCCGGCAGCCCCGGCGGAAGACCGCCCGGCGGGGACCGGCGCGCAGGCTGCCCCCTCCCCGGTGAGCCTGGTGCCGCCCCCGGCCGAGCCGTCGTCCTCCGACCGCTCGGAGGAGACGCGCCCGGCCGACGCCGGCCCGTTCGACGTCGGCCCGGTCGACGCCAGGCCGGCGGACGACCACGGTGCGCTGGGCGTCCCCGGCGCCCAGCTGCGCGAGGTGTCGGTCGAGGACGTCGTTCCGAACCCGAAGCAGCCGCGGCAGGTGTTCGACGACGAGGCGCTCGACGAGCTGACGCACAGCGTCCGCGAGTTCGGTCTGCTCCAGCCGATCGTCGTCCGCGAGTCGGCAGACGGTCACTACGAGCTCATCATGGGCGAGCGCCGGCTCCGGGCCGCGAAGGCCGCCGGTCTGGACACCGTTCCGGCGATCGTCCGCGACACGACCGACGACGCCATGCTGCGCGACGCCCTGCTGGAGAACATCCACCGGGTGCAGCTCAACCCGCTCGAGGAGGCGGCCGCCTACCAGCAGTTGCTGGAGGAGTTCGGCGCCACCCATGAGGATCTGGCCAGCCGGATCGGCCGCAGCCGCTCCCAGGTCACGAACACCATCCGGCTGATGAAGCTGCCGGTGAAGGTGCAGACGCGGGTGGCAGCCGGCGTCATCTCCGCCGGGCACGCCCGGGCGCTGCTCGGGCTGCAGGACGCCGAGGCCCAGGACGCGCTCGCCACCCGGATCGTCGCCGAGGGGATGTCGGTCCGGGCGACGGAGGAGGCGGTCGCGATGGCCGCCGCCGAGCAGCCGACGACGCGGCGGCGGGCCCGCAACATCTCCGCCCCCGGTGTGGAGGAGCTGGGCTCCCGCCTCTCGGACATGTTCGAGACGAAGGTGAAGATCCAGATCGGGCGGTCCAAGGGCAAGATCGTCGTCGAGTTCGGATCGGTCGACGACCTGCAGCGCATCATCGGCGTCATGGCCCCGGAGATCACCGGGCGCCGTCCGGACGCCTGACAGCTCCCACCAGGAAGAACGGCTGCCTTACGTCACGGACGAAAGGCCCGCTTCAGGGTGCCGCGGCGAGCGTGCGAGTCGTGGGGGTAGTGGGGTCCTTCGTCAGCGCGGGTGGGCGGCGCGTGCCGCGAGGAGCCGGGCGATGACGTCGCCGAGCTCGTAACCGGCCGCCTCGAGCGCCATGGGGAACATGGACGTCTCGGTCAGCCCCGGGGAGACGTTCACCTCGAGGAAGTGCACCTCGCCGTCGGGGGTGATGATCGCGTCGGTGCGGGAGAGGTCGGCCAGACCGAGGACCTCGTGGACGCGCACCGCCAGCGCCGCGGCCCGGGACGCGACGTCGTCGGACAGCCGTGCGGGGGTGTGGTACTCGGTGAGCCCCGGGGTGTAGCGCGAGGCGTAGTCGAAGACACCGGACTCCGGCTCGATCTCCACGGCCGGGAGCGCCTCCGGCCCGTCCCCGAGATCGACGACCCCGAGGGCGACCTCCACGCCGTCGACGTAGCGCTCGACCAGCACGGTGTCCCCGTAGGCGAAGCAGCTCACCATCGCTGCGGGCAGGTCCTCGACCCGGCTCACCTTCTGCACGCCCAGGGCGGAGCCGCCCGAAGCGGGCTTGACCATCAGCGGCAGTCCGAGCCGGGCCACCATGAGGTCGAGCACCGCGCCGGCGCCGAGCTCGCGGAACGTGCTGTGCGGCAGGGCGACCCAGTCCGGCGTCGCGAGACCGGCCGACCGCACGACCGACTTCGCGGCCGGCTTGTCCCACGCCAGGCGGGAAGCCGCCGCGGGTGAGCCGACGTAGGGCACGCCGGCCAGGTCGAGGACGGCGCGCAGGGCGCCGTCCTCACCGGTGGCGCCGTGCAGGGCGATGAACACGGCGTCGGCGGGCGAGGCGGCGAGACCGGGCAGCAGCTCGGCATCGGCGTCCCGCAGTTCGGCGTCGACACCGGCGCGGGCGAGCTCCTCGGCCACCTGGGTGCCCGAGGAGAGGCTGACCTCCCGCTCGAAGTTCAGCCCCCCGCTGAGGACGACGGCGCGCAGGTGCTCGTGCCGGGCGGTGGGTTCCTGCGACGTGGCGGTCGACTCCGTCATGCCCGTCCGTCCTCGTAGGTGTCGCTGTTGGCGGGTCCGACCACCGTGCCGGCGTCGTCGGACGGCCGCGGCCGTCCCAGGGCCCGGAAGGACCCGGTGTCGACGGAGTCGAACGTGGAGTGCAGGTCCAGCTCGGCCTCGATGACGCGGGCCAGGCGTCGCACGCCTTCGCGGATCTGATCGGGCTCGGGATAGCAGTAGGACAGCCGCATGTACTCCTGGCCGTTGCCGTCGGCGAAGAAGCCGATGCCCGGCACGTAGGCCACGTGCGCGTTGACCGCGCGCGGCTGCATCAGCTTGGCGTCCAGGCCGTCGGGCAGCTTCAGCCAGACGTAGAAGCCGCCCTCGGGCCGCGTCCAGGCGGTCCCGGCGGGCATGAGCGCGGCCAGGGACTCCAGCGCGGCGTCCCGTCGTTCCCGGTACAGCTCGGTGAACGTCTTGATCTGCTCGCGCCACGGCTGGGTGTCCAGGTAGCGGGCCACCGCGTACTGGGTCAGCGACGGCGGGCAGAGCACCTGCGCCTCGGTGGCGAGGACCAGCTTCTCCCGGACGGCGAGCGGGGCCAGCACCCAGCCGACACGCAGACCCGGGGAGAACGTCTTGGAGAAGGAGCCGAGGTAGATGACCCGCTGGTTGTTGCGGGCGCGCAGCGCGCGCATCGGCTCGTGCTCGAAGCCCAGCAGGCCGTAGGGGTTGTCCTCGATGATCAGCAGGTCGTGCTGCTCGGCGATCGCGATGATCGCCTCGCGCCGCTCCTCGGAGAGCGTCACCCCGGCCGGGTTGTGGAAGTTCGGCACGGTGTAGAGGAACTTGACCCGGTCGCCGGCGGCCCGGCAGTCGGCCAGGGCCTCCTCCAGCGCCTCGGGGATGAGGCCGTGGTCGTCCATGGCGACGTGCCGCACGCGGGCCTGCGCGGCCTGGAAGACGCCGAGCGCGCCCACGTACGAGGGGCCTTCGGCGAGGATCGTGTCGCCCGGGTCGCAGAAGACGCGCGTGACGAGGTCCAGGCCCTGCTGGGAGCCGACGGTGACGACGACCTCGCTGGGGGAGGCGTCGGTTATCCCCTCCAGGGCCATGACGTCGCAGATCCGCTCCCGCAGCCGCGGGTCACCCTGGCCGGAGCCGTACTGCAGAGTCTGGGCGCCCATGCCGGAGACCAGTTCACCGATCATCGAGCCGACCGCGTCGAGGGGAAGGGCGGTGACCGCGGGCATGCCGCCGGCCAGGGAGACGACCTCCGGACGGCTCACCACGGAGAACAGGGCACGGATCTCCGAGCTCTTCATCCCGTGCGTGCGTGCTGCGTAGCGGTCCGCCAGCGGGTCCAGCCGCGGATGCCGCGGCACGACATGGGGATGCGCACCCTGTGTCAGGTGCGTCCCCGGCTGACCGGGACCGGCGGACGAGCCGGTCGGAGGAGTGACCACCTTGCAGATTGTAGGCCGCCCCTACGCAGACGAGAGCCGCCCTGCGAGGTGGATCGACGAGTGGGGGCCGGAGGCCTCCGCGAGGAGGGCCAGGTCAGGCTCAGCGCAGGTGGGGGACGGCTCCTGGCCGCGGTGCCGTCCGGAGGACGGCGGTGTCATGGCCGCGGTGTCGTCCGGAGGACGACAGATCACATGGTGGACAACGTGAACGTTCCCGTTGGGGGGTCGGCCTCGGCGGGCAGGAAGAGCCGCTGCACCGCGGCGAGCACGCCCTGGGCGATCGATCCCCGCAGCCGGGCGTCGAGGAGCAGCAGCCGGTCGACCGGGTGGGTCAGGTAGCCGCAGTCCAGCCGGACCGCCGGCATCCGGGTCATGCGCAGCAGGTCCCACGTCTTGGGGTGTGACCCCAGGTCGAGCATCCCGGTGCGCGCCACCACCTCGCGCCGGGCGAGGTTGGCGAACTCCTCGCCCACGGTCGAGGAGGCGCCCGAACCCGTGCCGTAGTAGTAGCTGGCCACCCCGCGGGCGTGGTCGGAGTCGTGTGCGTCCAGGTGCAGGGACACGAAGAGGTCCGCGCGCGCGTCGTTGGCGAACGCGGTCCGCTCGGCGGCCGTCGGGTTCTGGTTGCGGCCCCGGGTCAGGTACACGGTGGCGCCCGCGGCAGCCAGCCGGCCCTCGATGCGGGAGGCGAGGTCGAACATCAGGTCGGCCTCGGTCGTCACCCCGGACGTCGCGCCGGCATCAGAGCCGCCGTGCCCCGGGTCGACGACGATGCGCCGGCTGATCAGGTGCGGGCCGCTCTCGACGAACGAGGCGCTCTGACGCAGCAGCTGCGGACGTCCCCCGGTGACCTTCCGGCCGAGCTGGCGCAGCGCACGCAGGGTCGCCGGGCCGCAGGTTCCGTCGGAGGTGAGGCCGTAGTCGCGCTGGAAGGCCCGCAGCCCCACCTCGGTCTCCGCGCCGAAGATGCCGTCCACCGGGCCGGCGTCGTAGCCGAGCTCGTGCAGCCGCTCCTGCAGGTTGATGACGTCGTCGCCACGGACGGCCCGCTCCGGGTCGTAGCGCAGCAGCCGGTCCCCCAGTGACCACCGGGCCTCGTTGAGCGCCCGGTAGGTCTCCTCACCCACGCGCCCGTCGACCGACAGCCCGCGGTTCTGCTGGAAGTGCCGGACGGCCAGCTCGGTGGCCTCGTCGAACACCGCGTTGTCCAGGGCGCCGTCGGGGAGCGTGGAGACGGCCTGCAGCGGCCGTTGAGCGGCGGTGCCGTCGCCTTCCGGGAGTAGGCCGAGGCTCCGCAGTGCCGTCTGCACATCGGCGACAGCAGCACCGCGGTCCCCGAGGCGCAGGATCTGCATGCGGCTGTCGGCTCCCATCGTGTCCTGATTGTCGTCCCCCGGGGCTCTCCCGGCCCATCGGGGTCCACCCGCACGTGCACGGGCCCGCCCGTCCGGGTGGACGAGCGGGCCCGTGGTCACGCAGCGTGCGGCCCCGACCGGAGGCTCATCCCGAGCGTGCGAGGGGTGAGAGGGACGGGGTCCTTTGTCAGAGGTAGTCGGCGAGGTCGCTCAGGATCGCGCCCTTGGGCTTGGCGCCGATGATGCTCTTCACCGGCTTGCCGCCCTGGAACACCGTCATCGTCGGGATCGACATGACCTGGTAGTCGCGGGCGATCTGCGGGTTCTCGTCGATGTTGAGCTTGGCGATGGTCAGCTTGTCACCGTGCTCGGCGGCGATCTCCTCGAGCACGGGGGCGACCATCTTGCAGGGGCCGCACCACTCGGCCCAGAAGTCCACGAGGACGGGCTTGTCGCTGCCCAGCACGTCGCTGGCGAAGCTGGTGTCGGTGACCGTCACGGTGTTGCCTGCCATCGGTCGTTCTCCCTCTCGTTCGCTTGCTCCGGGTCGAGTCAATGCTGTCCTGTGGGGTGAACCCGCACGACGGTGGATGTATGCCCGGGTCTCAGCGCTCGTCGAAGGTGTCGGCGAGCCAGCGCTCCGCGTCGATGGCAGCCGCCGCCCCGGTCCCGGCCGAGGTGATGGCCTGCCGGTAGATGTGGTCGACGACGTCGCCGCAGGCGAAGACGCCCTCGATGTTGGTGCGGGTGGTCGGGTGCTCCACCTGGATGTAGCCGCCGTCGTCGAGCTTGAGCTGCCCGACGAAGAGCTCGGTGCGCGGGTCGTGCCCGATGGCCACGAACAGACCGCTCACGGGCAGCGTCTCGGTGGCGCCGGTCGTGGCGTCGGTCAGCTCGACCGCCGACACGGTGCTGTCGCCGAGGACCTCGGTGACCTGCTTGCCGAGCGCCCAGCGGATCTTCTCGTTGTCCTGCGCGCGCTGCTGCATGATCTTCGACGCGCGCAGCTCCTCGCGGCGGTGGACGACGGTCACGGTCTTGGCGAAGCGGGTGAGGAAGGTCGCCTCCTCCATCGCCGAGTCACCGCCGCCGACGACCGCGATGTCCTGGTCGCGGAAGAAGAAGCCGTCGCAGGTGGCGCAGGCGGAGACGCCGCGGCCCAGCAGGCGCTGCTCGTTCTCCAGGCCGAGGTACCGGTACTTCGAGCCGGTCGCGACGATGACCGCGTGCGCGCGGTGCACCTCGTCGCCGACCTTCACGATCTTGGGGGTGGCGGTGAGGTCGACCTCGGTGACGTCCCGGGGCACCAGTTCGGCCCCGAACTTCTCCGCCTGGGTGCGCATGTCGTCCATGAGCTGCGGGCCCTGGATCCCCTCGGGGAAGCCGGGGAAGTTCTCCACCTCGGTGGTGGTCATGAGCGCGCCACCGAACTGCGAGCCCTCGAACACCAGGGGGTGCAGGTTCGCGCGGGCCGCGTAGGTCGCCGCCGTGTAGCCGGCGGGCCCGGACCCGATGATGATCAGGTCGCGGATGCCGTCGTGCTCCGCGGGCGGGATCACCGGGTCGACGATCTCCTCGGTCGTCACGGCGGGACCAGGGGTCGGGAAGTCACTCACGGCTGCCACAACGGGCATCGTAGGGGGCCTATTCCGTCCGGCCCGGCTGCAGGGGCCAGCCGCTTCAGCCCGCGGACCGGACCGTGATCTCGCCGATCCGGGCGGTGAAGCCGTCGCCGCCGTCGACCAGCCCGGTCACCCACAGGAGCACGTACTGCGCCTCGACCGGCTCGTCGAACTGCAGGTCCGACGTCCCCTCGAGCGTGCCGGCGGCCACGGTGTCGAAGCCGTCCAGGTTCCCGGCCGGCGTCTCGCCGGTCCGGATCTCCACCGTCGCACCGGGGACCGGGCTCTCGATGGTCACGCCGCCGAGCGACTGCACCGCGCCCAGGTCGTAGAGGATGCCGACGCCGGGCTTCAGGTTGCCGAACGCCGGCGATCCCCGGTAGGTCAGCGTGGACCACGTCGTCGCGGGGTCGCCGTCGTAGGTCAGCTCGACGTCGCCGTCGTTCTCCGGCTCTCCGTCGCCCTCGGGGTCGAACACCTCGGCGCTCTGGATGTCGACGGGGTCGCCGGCGACCGCCGGGTCGCCCTCGTCCGTCTCGGCCACGGTGGGCACGCTCACCGAGGGCGTCGACCCCTCGTCGACCGAGTCGGCGACCGACAGCACGCTGGTGCCCACCCACCAGGCCAGGCCGATGACCACCAGCAGCGCGAGCACCGGCAGGCCGAAGACCACCAGCTTGTGCCGGCCCGCGCCGTCCTCGTCGTCGTCGAGGTCGGTGGAGTCGGTGTACGGGCCCGTGTAGGGGCCGGTGTAGAGGTCGTCCAGGGGTGCCCGGTCGGCGTCCTCGTCGCGGGAGGTGCCCCCGCCCGCGTAGGCGCCGGCGGCCGGGGCGACCGAGCGGGCGTCGACGGTGTCCCCGCCGAGCCCGGCGGGCGTCAGGACCGTGTCGCCGGAACCGACCGGACGCACGGGAGGAACCGGCGGCCGGGTGCCGGGCTCCAGCCGGACCGGTTCGTCGGCAGTCGGGGCGGCGGACCCGTGGTCCTCACCGCGACGGTCGCGCAGGCGGCCCAGCCAGCCGTGGTCGGCCTCCTCCGGGCGGTGCGCGTCGGGGCGGTGGCCGTCGGTGCGGGAGCTGCTGCCCGACGTGGGCCGGCTGCGCGGCCGTTCGGCGAGGATCGCGGCCATGGCGGCGACGCTGGACAGGCCCTGACCGGCTTCGCTGGACCGCGCGCGACGCGCCAGCGCGACGAGGTCGGAGGGGCCGCGCAATGGCCGGGGCTCGGCCTCGCCCGGTCGCAGTCCGGTGAGGCAGACCTCCAGCAGGGCGCCGAGCGCCGCCACGTCGCCGTCGATGGTGCCCCGAGCCGCGGGCACTCCGCGCAGGCCGACGAGGCCGTTGGGCCGCAGCACCACGTTCTCCGGGGTCAGCCCGCCGACGGCCAGGCCGACGCGGTGCGCCTCGGCGACGCCGTCGGCCAGGCGACGCAGCACGGTACGGACCTCGCGCTCGGGCAAGGGCCCCTCGAGCAGCCGGTCGGCCAGAGACTCGCCGTCGATCCACTCGTTGACGACGTAGGCGGCGCCACCGGGCGACTGGGGGTCGCCGCTGCCCTCGGAGGCGTCGTAGACCATCGCCAGCGCGGGAGTGGCCAGGCCCCCGGCGGTCAGCGCACGGGTGATCCACGCGTGCGCGGCCGGGCCGGCGGGAGTGTGCACGCGGACGGCGACGTCGCGGTTGAGCACGCGGTCCTTCGCCCGCCAGGTCTGGATGACGCCCGTCTCGGTGTGCTCGTCGGGGCCCACCTGGTCCAGTGGCCGGTAGCGCTCCGGGAGGCCGGTGACCGTGGACGTCATCGACACTGTCGACCTCCTGTCCTGCTCGGGCCGCCCGTGCGCTCGCACCGGCGTAGGCACCGCGTCCCGCGAGGAACCGGTCATCCGCGCCGGACGCGCGCTCTGACGGCTGCCAGGGGCTCGCGGATCTCCGGGACGCGGGCGACCACGAGACCTGCGAGGGCCGCGGCGCCGATGACCACGGTACCGAGCAGGACCCTCCCGAGCGACCCTGCGGTCGACGATCCGAGCAGGTCGTCGGTCACGATCAGGACAAGCTGGCCGAGAAGGCCCGCCGCCACCGACGCCGCGGCCACGCGGCCGACCTGCGCGAGCGTGTCGCGGGTGCGGAGCTCACCCAGCCGCCGGCGCAGCGCGACGTCCCCGAGGACCCAGCCGGCGAGGTAGGTGAGGCTGGTCACGAGCATGAGCCCGGCCACCACGCGCTCCGGGTCGACGACGGCGGGGACGAGCAGCAGCAGCGGCACGCGGACCGCGACCATGCCGATCTGGATGAGCGTCGGCGTCCGGGCGTCCTTCATCGCGTAGAAGACGCGGAGCTGCAGGAGGGTCGCCGCCATCGGCAGCAGCCCGAAGGCGCCGACGGCCAGCGCGGTGCCGATCGCCTCGGCCTCGTCCAGCGAGGTGTTGCCCCGGGCGAAGGCCAGGACGCCCAGCGGCGGCCCGAGGACGGTCAGGACGGCGGTGACCGGGAGCAGGCCGAGGGCGGACAGCCGGGTGCCGAGGGACAGGTCCTCGACGACGCCCGGGACGTCGTGCCGGGCGGCCGCCCGGCTCATGCGGGGCACCAGCGCCGTCAGGAGGGCGACGCCGATGATCCCGTACGGCATCTGGAAGAGCAGGCTGGCGTACTGGAACGCGGTGGAGCCCAGACCGCCCTCGCGCTGGGCGGCGTTGGCGATCCGCAGCGCGACCACGACGCCGATCTGGCTCACCGCGACGTAGCCGATCACCCAGAGGCCGAGCGTCCCCGCCTCGCGCAGCCCCGTGTCGCGCAGCCCCCAGCGGGGCCGGAGCGGCACCCCGGCCTTGCGGAGCAGCGGGACGAGCACGACGGCCTGCAGCGCGATGCCGAGCACGGTGCCGACGCCGAGGAGCCAGACCAGGCCGGGGGCGATGGTGCCCGGCTCCAGGGCGCCGGGACCCGCCGCCACGAGGAACGCCAGGCCGGTCGCGATCACGACGATGTTGTTGAGCACCGGCGCCCAGGCGGGCGGGCCGAAGATGCCGCGGGAGTTGAGGATCGCCTGGGCGAAGGCGCCCAGGCCGTAGAAGACGATCTCGACCAGCAGCATTCGGGCCAGCCAGTTGGCCAGCCGGTACTGCTCGGGGTTCTCGTCCAGGCCGAGGAGCGAGGTCAGCAGGGGCGCGGCGAGGATCGCCAGCCCCGTCATGACCACCAGACCGGTCATCGCGATCGTGGCCAGCCGCTGGGCGTACGCGACGCCGTCGTCGCGGTCGCGCTCCTGGGCGTGCACCAGCAGCGGCACGATCACCGAGGTCAGGACGCCGCCGAGCAGCAACTCGTAGACGATGTTCGGCAGCGTGTTGACGGTGTTGTACGCGTCGGCGAACAGGCCGACGCCCAGCGCGGCGGCGAGCACCATCGTGCGCAGCAGGCCGGTGACGCGGGAGACCATCGTGGCCACGGCCATCGTCCCCGCGGCGCGCAGGATGCCGCCGCTGGCGCCGGGCGTGCCCTCGCGCTCCTCGACGTCCTCGTCGCTGTCGGAGACCGCCCGCGGGACCGGTGGCAGCACCGGCATCGGGAAGACCTGGGTCTCGTCCGCCGCGGGGACCCAGCGGTGCCGTACCGGCGGCAGGGGCGGCAGCGGTCCCGGGGCGACCGGCCGCCGCGCTCCCTGCGGCACCGGCTCCGGCGTCCGGTCGGCGCGCCGCATCGGCGGGGGCACCGGCGGCAGCGGGGGCCGGCCGTCCTCGGGTGCGGCGAACGGCGCG
>NZ_HG931174.1:1023391-1040242 GCF_000582785.1 Candidatus Blastococcus massiliensis AP3 | reverse complement strand
GCGGTGGGGGCAACGGCCGGCGGGCCGGGGAGTCCGGGTCGGGCGTGATCCGCTCGTCGTCGGGCGGAGTGCTCACACCGGGCTCCGCGTCGGCGTCCCCGCGGTGCTGTCGGGCCCGGCCGCGGGCTGGGCACCGGCGGCCCGGGCGCGCCGGCGCAGCACGAAGTGCACCAGCCGGCGGAGGAAGAGCAGCGCCAGGAGCGAGGCCGCCCCGATGGTGATGATCAGCGTGATGGGGCCGTACGAGCCGCTGCGGACCTGCATCTGGACCCGCTCCCCCAGGGCGGTGCCCGCGGGCGTGGTCAGGGTCGCCGTCACCGCGAACCTGCCGGACTGGCGCAGGGTGGTGGGCACCTGCAGCGTCGCCCGCTGGCCGGGAGCGAGGACCTGGACGCCGATGTCGCCCACCGTCAGGCCGCGGCTGCCCCGTGCGCCGACGTCGAGCAGCACGCGGACGGCGAAGGGCAGGTCGTTGCGCACGGTGAGGACGAGCGGGGCGTCGTCGGAGGCCAGGGTGTAGGTGCCGTCGGCGGGCGCCAGCAGGGTCACCTGGTCGCGCAGGCGTTGCAGCGTCGCCGAGAGGTCGGCGACCGCGTCGCGGAACCCGCCGGGATCCGGCCGCCAGGCCACCGACGTGGCGCGGGCCACCGCGGCGTCGAACGCCTGCAGCGCGATGTCCGGATCGCCCTCGATGGCGCCGGCGAGGTCGTTCCGTCCGGCCAGCACGTCGGTGACGCCGGCCAGCCCGGCCGCGTCGAGCTGCACGGCGTCGAACGGCTCGACGAGGTCGCCGCCCTCGCTGAACGGACCGGCCGACAGCTCGTCCAGGGACGCCGGGCGGAGCCACGGGAAGGACGTCGTGGCGGCCATCATCGCGCCGACCCCGTCGGGCCCGGCGTCGACGTCCCGGGGGGCGGTGACCAGGACGGTCTGCTCCGTGTTCTCCGGTGCCTGGGTGGTGAGGACGGCGAGCTCGGCGAGGAACCGCTGCTCGGCCAGGCGGGCTCCCCCCGGCACGTGCTCGCTGCCCGCCACGACGAACGTGAGCCGGGGATCGCTGACGAGGACGTCCAGCGGCGGCCCGGATCCCGTGTCGACGGTGGTGGCCGCGGCGGCCGTGCGGTCGTCGAGCCCGATCACCGCGTCCCCCGAGCTCAGCCCGGCCGGGGCGAGCACCACCTGGTCGACGCCGCCCTCGCGCAGCCGCACCAGCGTCTCCTCGCGGAGCGTGCCGCCGGGCGCCCAGGCGAGGTCCGTGCGGGGTTCCACGTCGAGGACGTCGTCGAGGATCCGGGCGCCGGCGCCGTCCTCCGGAGGGGTTGCGTCGTCGGCGGGGGCGTCAGCTCCCTCCGTCGGCGGGAGGGGGGCACCGGCAGTGGCGTCGGCCGGGGGTCCCAGCGGGTCCTGGGCCGTTCCCCGGGGCGTGCCCGGCAGGCTGCGGGTGACCACGTCGCCGAGGCCGGCGGCGTCGAGCGCGTCGACGTCGACGTCGCCGTAGGGCAGCGCGACGACGGGGTGGACGGCGGTGACCAGCTTCAGCCGGTCCAGGAAGCCGCCTGCCGCGCCGACCGCCGCACCCTGGTCACCGGGGACCTCGGCGCCGGACTCCATGAGCACCAGCTCCTCGACCAGCGCCGGGTCCACCGCCAGCGTCACCCGCAGAGCCGGCACGGCGCTGCTGGACAGCCGCTCCACGACACCGAGGGCACGGTCGAGGCGGCCGCCGGCGCTGACGGACTCGACGAGGCCGTCGTCGGCGAAGTTCCCGGAGGCGGTGCGGTGGGTGCGCTCGGTCAGCGGCCAGAGCCAGGCGACGGCGGTGCGGGTGGTGGGAAGGAGGGGCTGCTGGACGACGAAGGTCGACAGCTCGCCGACCCGGCGGGTGTCGCCGTCCACCGTGCCGTTGACGTTGAGCAGCACGGGGTAGACGCCGTCGACGTCGAGCCGCAGGTCGGCGGAGTCGATGATGTAGCTGAAGTCGAGTTCGCCGCCCGGCTCGATGCTTCCCTCGATCGTCTTGAACGTCGGCACGACCGTCGTGGCGGGGTCGGGATCGCCGTCGACGTCGGCGAGCTCCTCCCGCGTGCGCAGCACCGCCCCCCGCTGGAGGCGGACGTTGAGGTCGGTGACGGTCGAGCTGCCCGTGTTGGTCAGCGTGCCGACCACGCTCACCTCGGACCCCGGGGTCACCGTCCGCGGCTCGAACCGGCTGACCTCGATGCGCACCGGGCGATCGGGGTCGGTGGCGTCGTCGGCGGCGGGCGCCGAGGCCTGGGCCGGCTCGACCGCGGGGACGGCCGGGGCGGCGGAGGCCGGTGGCGCGAGGACGGTCATCGTCAGCAGGACCGGGAGCAGGGCGGCGCGCAGCAGCGCCCTGCCGGGCCGGACGGGACCGATGGCGGCGGCTGGGCGGCCGCCGGCCCTACCGGCAGCCGGCCGGCTCACGCGGTGTCGGCCAGCAGTCCGGGAGCTCGCTCGACGAGAGCCCGTTCGTCGGCGTAGGCCAGCCGGCCGCTCAGCTCGTCCAACGGCACCCAGGCCACCTCGGTGACCTCGACGTCGGCGTCGGACAGCGCGCCACCGACCGCGCGCAGGAGGAAGTGGTGCACGGTCTTGTGCACCCGGCGGCCGTCGGCGACGAACCAGAAGTCGATGATGCCCAGCGGTGCGACGACCTCCCCGATGATGCCGGTCTCCTCGGCGACCTCGCGGACGGCGGTGTCCTCGGGGGTCTCACCCGCCTCGATGTGGCCCTTGGGCAGCGACCAGAGGAGGCGTCCGCGTCGATCGGTACGGCCGATGAGGGCGGCGCGAGGTCCGTGCACGCCGTCGTCGGCGACCACCAGGCCCCCGGCGGACGTCTCGTCGACCCGACGCAGCCGGCGGCCAGGGCGCGCTCGTCCGCCCGTCCCAGCCATGCCGAGAGGGTAGCGCGACTCCGGCGTCCGCTCGGGGAGCATCGCACCGAGCGACAGCGGGGTCCGTTCCCCGTGCGGCGCCGCACTACCCTGGCTGGTCGTGTCCGCCCCGCCCCCGCGTCGTCCGCCCAGGACCGGTGGGCGCCGTGCCGCCGCCGAGCCGGTTCCGCCCGCCGTGCAGCAGACCGTGCGGGAGCTGGTCGACCTGTCCCCCGTGCTCACGGAGGTGGGCGAGCGCTTCACGGCGGCGGGCTTCCAGGTGCACCTGGTGGGCGGCTCGGTCCGCGACGCCCTGCTGTCCGCGGCGGCGGGCAGCAGGCGGGTGCCGGGCGACCTGGACCTGACCACCGATGCGCGGCCCGAGCAGATGCTGGAGCTGCTGGACGGGTGGGCCGGTTCCACGTGGAACACCGGCATCGCCTTCGGCACCGTCGGCGCCGAGATCCGCGGCGAGCGCCTCGAGATCACCACCTTCCGCGCCGACCGGTACGACCGCGAGTCGCGCAACCCCGAGGTCGCCTGGGGCGACTCGCTCGAGGACGACCTGGCCCGCCGTGACTTCACCGTCAACGCCATGGCGGTCTCCCTGGGCCCGGACCGCACGGTCACCGACCCCTTCGGGGGGCTGGGCGACCTCATCCGCCTGCGCCTGCGGACGCCCGGCCCGGCCGAGGAGTCCTTCGCCGACGACCCCCTGCGCATGCTCCGGGCGGTCCGCTTCGTCGCCCAGCTGGGCCTCACCCCCGAGGACGACGTCGTCGCGGCCATGACCGCGATGTCGGCCGAGCTGGGCCGGATCACCGCCGAGCGCGTGCAGGCCGAGCTGTCCAAGACCCTCCTGCAGGACGCCCCCCGCGCCGCGCTGGAGCTCTTCGTGGCCACCGGCCTGGCCGACGTCGTCCTGCCCGAGCTCTCCGCCCTGCGGATGGAGATCGACGAGCACCACCAGCACAAGGACGTCTACACCCACTCGCTGACGGTGCTCGACCAGGCGATCGCGCTGGAGAGGGCCGACCCGGACTCCGGGTCGCCGGACCTGGTGCTGCGGCTGGCCGCGCTGCTGCACGACATCGGCAAGCCGGCCACCCGGCGGCACGAGCCCAGGGGCCGGGTCTCCTTCCACCACCACGAGGTCGTCGGCGCCAAGCTGGTGCGCAAGCGGCTGCTGGCCCTCAAGTACCCGAAGGACGTCGTCGAGGCGGTCTCCCGGCTGACCTTCCTGCACCTGCGCTTCCACGGCTACGGCCGCGGCGAGTGGACCGACTCGGCGGTGCGCCGCTACGTGACCGACGCCGGCGAGCTGCTCCACCGGCTGCACAAGCTGGTGCGGTCGGACTGCACCACGCGCAACCGGCGACGGGCGGCCGCGCTCGCGGAGACCTACGACTCCCTGGAAGCCCGCATCGCCGAGCTGTCGGCCGCCGAGGACCTCGCGCGGGTGCGGCCCGACCTCGACGGCAACGCGATCATGGAGCTGCTCGGCCTTCCCCCGGGCCCGGAGGTCGGGCGGGCCTGGCGCTTCCTCAAAGAACTGCGGCTCGAGCGCGGGCCGCTCCCGCGCGAGGAGGCCGAGGCCGCCCTGCGCGAGTGGTGGGCGGGGCAGCAGGGCTGATCCGCCGGCGTCCCGGGTCGAGGAGCGGGACGCCGCTGCCGACACTGGGTTCGTGGGCACCCTGCGGCGACTCGTACGCGGATCCGTCGTCGTCCTGGTCGTCCTGGTCGCCGTCGTCGCCGCCGGGGCCCTGAGCGGACCGGGCGGCATCCCCTGGGCCGTTCCGGTCACCGTGCTGCCGGGTGCGCCACCGGTGCCCCCGCCTCCGCCACCGCCGGAGAAGCCGCGGGACCGCCCGACCCCGGAGGACGACCCGCGGACGACGCCGATCGGCGTGCCGCTGCCCCCGCCGCCCGGCGGCGGGACGCACGCGTTCACGAAGCTGCAGGACGACGGCGTCACCCCGGTCGCCTACGACCCCTGCAAGCCCGTGCACTACGTCCTCCGGCCGCAGGGGGCGCCCGCGGGTGCGGAGGCGATCGTGCACGAGGCGGTGGCCCGCATCGCCGAGGTGACCGGGCTGCGGTTCGTCCACGACGGGTACAGCGACGAGCCCATGGCGGTGGACCGCCCGATCTTCCAGCCCGAGCGCTACGGCGACCGCTGGGCGCCGGTGCTCATCGGCTGGCACACCGAGCAGGAGGTGCCCGCCCTCGCCGGCGACGTGGTCGGTCAGGCCGGTAGCGCCGCGGTCTCCCTCGGGTCGGGTCCGCGCGTGTACGTCACCGGCAGCGTGGCGCTGGACGCGCCGCAGCTCGCGCCGGTCCTCGATCGGCGCGACGGCCGGGCGGTCGTGGCGGCGATCGTGCTGCACGAGCTGGGCCACCTGGTGGGCCTGGCGCACGTCGAGGACGCCGGCCAGCTCATGTACCCCAAGGTCCAGGAAGAGCTCACCGATCTCGCGGCCGGGGACCTGGCCGGCCTGGCCCGGCTCGGGGCCGGGCCGTGCGTGCCGCAGCTCTGAGGACGCCCGGTCAGGACGCCGGCGCCGGGACGACCCGGCGGCGGATGCGGAGGAAGACCACCGCCGCGAGCAGATAGCCCGCGCCCACGGTGAGCAGGGCCGGTACCGACCGGCCCGTGGCCGGCAGCAGGAAGGCCCCCGCGGCGACGGCCGCGACGAAGGTGATGTTGAACAGCGTGTCGTAGACGGAGAAGACCCGGCCGCGGACGTCGTCGTCGACCCAGTCCTGCACCGTCGCGTCGACGCAGATCTTCACGCCCTGCCCGACCAACCCCAGGAACAGTCCGGCCGCGACGATCGACGGTGGCTGGAACGGCAGCCCGAGCACCACCTGCGTGCAGGCACCGACCAGCAGCAGCCCGACGATCCACCGGACCCGGCCGATGCGTCGCACGGCCGGTGGGGTGAGGACGGCCGCGAGCAGCGAGCCGACCGCCATGGCCGCGACCACCTGCCCGAGACCGGCCAGCCCCCCGGGGAAGAGGCCTCCGGCGCCCTCGAACGGGCCGCGGTAGAGCAGCAGCGTCATGAGCGTGAGCAGTCCGAAGGAGAGGCGCTGCACCCCGATGGCGGCCAGCGCCGCGGCTGCCGGTGGGCGCGCCCAGACGTGCCGGACGCCGGCGACCATGCCGGCGAGCACCGTCCTGGCCGACGGCGCCTCGCGGCGGGTCACGGAGTCGGGTCCCAGGTAGCCGCGGTCGAAGCCCGAGACGACGGCGGACGCGGCCAGGTAGGGCAGGGCCGAGGCCAGGGCGATGGCGGCGTAGCCCGGGTCCCCCGAGCCCGTGAGCGGCAGCAGGAGGAGGGCGGCCCCGCCACCGACCACCGCCGCGATCGCGCCGGACGTCGTGGACAGGGCGTTGGCCGGGACCAGGTCGTCGGTGGTGTGCGGCAGGCCGGCCGACAGCGCGGCCAGGATGAACCTGTTCACCGAGAACACCGCCAGCCCGGCGGCGTAGAAGCCGATGCCGTCGACACCACCCAGGATCACCGCGGCGACCACGGCGACCAGCCCGGCGCGGATCACGTTGGCCAGCAGCAGCACCGAACGGCGGCTCCACCGGTCCAGCCAGACGCCGGCGAACGGGCCCACGAGCGAGTAGGGCAGCAGCAGGACGGCGAAACCGAGGGCGACGTCGAGAGGATCGGCGGCCCGCTGCGGATTGAACAGCACCGTGCCGGCCAGCGCGGCCTGGAAGACGCCGTCGCCGAACTGGGAGAACAGCCGGGTGGCGAACAACCGCCGGAAATCCGCCCGGGCCAGCAGGGAGCGCACCGGAGTTCGCGCCTCCTCCACGCGGCCACCTTAGACGGACGACCCCTCGCGCCCCGCCACGCACGGGTCGGCGGCGGGTCCCTCGCGCGGCCGGCCGACGGACGGCGCCGGGCCCGCCGGGTGATGCACACTGGAGGGGATGAGCCCGGTGCCCGCGTCGCCCGATCCCGAGTCCGGACCGCCCGCGCGGCCCGTGGCCGGCCGTCGTCGCGCGGCAGTCCCGGCGCTGTCGATCGGCGCGATCGAGGACGTGGGCCCCGGCTCCCTCCTGGTGGCGATGCCGACGCTCACCGATCCGACGTTCGCCGAGGCGGTGGTCTACGTCCTCGACCACTCGGAGACCGGCACGCTCGGCGTCGTGCTCGGCCGGCCCAGCCAGGTCGAGATCCGCGACGTGCTGCCCGGCTGGTGCGACCTCGCGGTCGATCCCGGCGTGTTCCACGTGGGCGGGCCGTGCGAGACCGACACCGCGCTGTGCCTGGCCCGCTGTCCGGCACCCGTGCCCGGCCGGGACGCCGCGCTGCGGCGCGTGGCCGGGGACGTCTTCCTGGTCGACCTCGACGAGGACCCCGACCCGCTGGACGGTCAGGTCGCCGGGCTGCGCGTCTTCGCCGGCTACGCGGGGTGGTCGCCGGGTCAGCTGGCCGGTGAGCTCGCCGAGGGTGCGTGGGCCTGCGTGCCCGGGAGCCCGGAGGACGTCCTCGCCGACGTGTCCGGCCCGGAGCTGTGGCGCCGGGTGATGTACCGCCAGACGGGACGCCTCGCCGTCCTCAGCACCGCCCCCTCCGACCCGACGGCGAACTGAGAAAGGGAGCCAGATCGCCCCGCGTCTGGTAGGAAGGGCGTGGGAAGGGGCGGTCTGGGGAAGAGGCCGCCCCTTCCCACTGTCTTCTCCCGGCTGCTGTGCCGGGCCCGGCCCGTCGAATCAGAGGCCGAGAGCCGCCAGCAGCTCCGGATGTTCGGCAGCCGGCGCCGTAGCGGCGTCCGCCGGTAGGTCCAGCGAGCGCGGTCCGTGCTCGGCCAGCGTCGTCGTCACGTCCATGACGCCGGCATCCGGCCCCGCCGGCAGCGGCGTCGTGAACTGCACCAGCACGTCGTGGACGGAGGACACCGCCACCGTGCGGTCCCCCGGCAGCCCGAACAGGGCGGTCGGCCGCCCGTCGATCGAGCGCCGGCCCTGCCAGGTGTAGCCGGCGTCGAGGAAGGCGGCCGGCTCGTCGGCGTGGTCGGCCGAGAGGCCGAGCAGGATGGTCACCAGGACGTCGACCAGCGGCCGGGTGGGCTCGTCGCCAGCGGCCACCGGGCGGCGCAGGTAGGCGGGCCCGACCTCCTCGAGGCCGGGCACGTCCCCGAACCAGAGGTCGTCGCGGGTGAAGAAGACGCTGTGCACGACCTTGCCGTCGTCGGCCCCGCTGACCACCTGCGCACGCCCGACGCCGTCCCGGAAGTCCACCTCGCCGGTGAGCGTGAGCACGGCCCCGGGCCCGTAGGGGGCGGTGACGACGAAGTTCGCGCCGCCCTCCTCGTGGTTGCGGTGGAGCAGCCCCGCCAGCAGCGCCGCCTCGTCCTCGGTGACGGCGTCCCCGGCGTCGCGCCGGTCTCCGCCGTCCGCGCAGCCGGTCACCAGTGCCAGCATCAGCGCGGTGGCGGGGAGCAGCCGGGACAGCATGTCCCGAGCCTAGGCAGCGCCGGGCCGCCATCCCGGTCACGACGCGACAGGGCCCGCACTCCCGTGACGGGAGTGCGGGCCCCAGAGCCTGGTGGAACGGCTTGTCCTACCGGCCTCAGCGCTCGATGTCGCCGCGGATGAAGGCCTCCACGGCGTCACGGGCCTGGCTGTCGTCGTACTGCACCGGCGGCGACTTCATGAAGTACGAGGACGCCGAGAGGATCGGGCCACCGACGCCGCGGTCCTTGGCGATCTTCGCGGCGCGGACGGCGTCGATGATGATGCCGGCCGAGTTCGGGGAGTCCCAGACCTCGAGCTTGTACTCCAGGCTCAGCGGGACGTCGCCGAAGGCGCGGCCCTCGAGGCGGACGTAGGCCCACTTGCGGTCCGAGAGCCACGGCACGTGGTCCGACGGGCCGATGTGCACGTTGTCCTTGCCCATGTCCCGGTCGACCTGGCTGGTGACGGCCTGGGTCTTGGAGATCTTCTTCGACTCGAGGCGCTCGCGCTCGAGCATGTTCTTGAAGTCCATGTTGCCGCCGACGTTGAGCTGCATCGTGCGGTCGAGCTGGACGCCGCGGTCCTCGAAGAGCTTGGCGAGCACGCGGTGGGTGATCGTGGCGCCGACCTGGCTCTTGATGTCGTCGCCGACGATCGGGACGCCCGCGGCGGTGAACTTGTCCGCCCACTCCTTGGTACCGGCGATGAAGACCGGGAGCGCGTTGACGAACGCGACGCCGGCGTCGATCGCGGCCTGCGCGTAGAACTCCGCGGCGTCCTGCGACCCGACGGGCAGGTAGCAGACGAGGACGTCGGCTCCGGACTCCCGCAGCGCGGCGACGACGTCGACCGGCTGCTCGTCGGACTCCTCGATGGTCTCCCGGTAGTACTTGCCGAGGCCGTCGAGCGTGGTGCCGCGCTGGACGGAGACGCCGAGCGGCGGGACGTCGCAGATCTTGATGGTGTTGTTCTCGCTGGCGACGATGGCCTCGGAGAGGTCACGGCCGACCTTCTTGGCATCCACGTCGAACGCGGCCACGAACTCGATGTCCGAGACGTGGTACTCGCCGAAGCGCACGTGCATCAGCCCCGGGACCGACGAGCTCTCGTCCGCGTCGCGGTAGTAGTGCACGCCCTGCACCAGTGAGGCGGCGCAGTTGCCGACCCCGACGATGGCGACCTTCACGGACCCCATGACTCTCCTTCCCCTGGGCCCCCTGTGGGCCCGACGGACGCGGACCGGGTGCGGTCCGCGGATGACGATTGAGCGGCTCAGGGCGCCTGGGCGGCGCCCGGCTCCTCGCGTCCTGCCGTGCTCTCCGAGGCCTCGCGGCGCTCGGAATCGATCAGCTCCGAGAGCCAGCGGACCTCGCGGTCCACCGACTCCAGGCCGTGGCGCTGCAGCTCGAGGGTGTAGCGGTCGAGCCGCTCGCGGGTCCGCGACAGTGAGGACCGCAACCCTTCCCGCTGCCGTTCGACGGTGCGACGGCGGCCCTCGAGGATCCGCAGTCGCGCGTCGGAAGCGGTGTGCCGGAAGAAGGCGAGGCGGACACCGAAGAGCCCGCCGTCGTCGTACGCCTCCGGCCCGGTCTGGCTGACCAGGTCGTGGAAGCGCTCCTTGCCTTCGGCGGTGATCGTGTAGACCACCTTCCCGCGCCGGCCGGTGAGCGGCGGTGCGTCCGCCGGCAGCAGTGCGTGCGGGTCGGGCTCATCGGTACTGATGAGCCCGGCCGCCCGCATCCGCTTGAGCGCGGGGTACAGCGAGCCGTAGGAGATGCTGCGCAGACCACCGAGCACCTGCGCGAGCTGCTTGCGCAGCTCGTACCCGTGCATCGGGGCCTGATGCAGCAACCCGAGGATGGCGAACTCGAGCACCACGCCTCCTCGGTCCTGCGGTCGATGTATCGAGACGATACAACGACATGGTGGTCCTCCGGACCACACCGCGGCCAATTTCCGTTCCCCGGTTGCGCTGAGCCCATCCGTCGCGCCTGCCCGGGACCCTGCGGGCCCCACTCGGCGCGACCCTTCCTCGGTCACCCTCTGCGAGTCCCAGCCGCCTCCTCACGACCACGCAAGACCGCTGCTGTCGTGCCGAGTGGGCCCCCGGAGGGGTCCGCGCAGGCGCGACGGACACGCTCATCGGAAAGGGGGCGGCACGTGGCCGCGGTGCGGCCCGGAGGGTCGCCATGTGATGGTGTCGCGGCTCTCAGACCTCGGCCGGAGCGCTCAGGGCACGTACTCTGGCGCGGTGCCCGGACGTCGATCCGTCGTGGACTACTCGCTGCAGCGGCGAGCCGTCCTGGCCGGCGTGTACGCCGGGCGCACCGGATTGTTCGAGGTGTGCGACGCCAGTCCTTACCTCTCCCGGGCGGCGAAGTACCACGGTGAGGCGACCGATGCCGCCTGCCCGGTGTGCCGCAAGGAGCGCCTCACCCGGGTGAACTACGTGTACGGCGACCACCTCGGTCCCGTGGCGGGCCAGGCCAAGACCCCGGTCGAACTGGCCCGGATGGATGCCGCCCAGGAGGAGTTCACCGTGTACGCCGTCGAGGTGTGCCGCGGGTGCGGCTGGAACCACCTCGAGTGCTCGTACGTGCTCGGTGTCGAGCCCGTGCCCGGGCAGCAGCCCCGCCGGGGCCGGCGCCGGGCCGCCACGGACTAGCACCGCCGCGGGGCGGGCCGGTCGCAACGTCGGACGCCTCCGTCACAGGAGCCCCTGGCGGCAGCGCTGGACTGGCGCCTCCCCCGCACCCACAGCTGAAGACGTCACGCTGCGACCGGGCAACCCCCGTCGCCGAACAGAGTCAGGAAGGAGTTCCTCGCGTGCCCACCCACGACGAGACCTCCCCGGTCGGACCGCGCGCCGGCTCGGTGCGCCGTCCCGCCCCCGCCCGCACCCGCAGCACCGGGGGCGGCGGCGGCTCCGGCCGTGGCTCCTCCGGCGCGCGAGGATCGGCGGGCGGGGCCCGCCGGCCGGCGGTACCTCCGGCCGGTCGCGGTCGTACGACGGCCAGCCGGTCGGGCGCCGACGGTGGCCGTCCGCCCGCGTCCGGTGGCGGCCGCCCGCCCGGCTCGGGTGGCCGTCCGCCCGGTGGACGTCCCCCGGGCTCCGGCCGTCCGGCCGGTGGTGGCCGTCCTTCCGGGGGGAAGGGCCGTCCGGCCCGGTCCAAGAAGCAGCGCCGTAGACGTCGGCTGAAGATCGGCCTCGGCGTCCTCGGCGGGCTCTTCGCGCTGCTCTGCGTGTTCATCGGCGTCGTCTACGCCAGCACCGACGTGCCGAGCCCCGACTCCATCACCAACGCCCAGACGACCGTCGTCTACTACTCCGACGGCACCACGGAGATGGCGCGGCTCGGCGACGAGAACCGCACGAACGTGCCGCTGGACCAGGTCAGCGAGGCCGCCAGGAACGCCGTCCTCGCCGCCGAGAACCGCGACTTCTACACGGACCCGGGCATCTCGGCGACGGGCATCGTGCGCGCGGCCTGGAACAACGTCACCGGTGGCTCCACGCAGGGCGGGTCCACCATCACCCAGCAGTACGTGAAGAACGCCATCCTGCAGAACTCCGAGCAGACCTTCAGCCGGAAGTTCCAGGAGCTCTTCCTGGCCATCAAGCTCGACAACAACTACTCGAAGGACCAGATCCTCGAGAACTACCTCAACACCATCTACTACGGGCGCGGCGCCTACGGCATCGAGTCGGCGGCCAAGACCTACTTCGACGTCCCGGCCGCCCAGCTGACCGCGGAGCAGGCGGCGGTGCTCGCCGTTCTCATCCGCAGCCCCGGGGCGTACGACCCGGCCGACAACCCCGAGGGCGCGCAGGACCGCTGGGGGCTGGTGCTCGACGCGATGGTCGACGAGGGCTGGCTCTCGGCCGAGCAGCGGGCCCTGTCGGTGTACCCGCCGGTGCTGCCGAAGGTCGCGCCGTCGATGGGCATCCCCCCGGGCCCCGAGGGCCTGGTCGTCAAGCGGGCGCTCGACGAGCTGCGCGCGAAGGGCTACACCGACGACCAGCTCTACGGCGGCGGACTGAAGATCACCACGACGGTCGACCTGCGCTCGCAGGAGCTCGCCGTGGCCGCGGTCAACGACGTCATGGAGGGCGAGAACCGGGAGGTCCTGCGCCAGGCACTGGTCGCCGTCGACCCGCGCAACGGCGCGGTCCAGGCCTACTACGGCGGCCCCAACGGCACCGGCACCGACTACGGGATGAACCAGCGGCAGCCCGGGTCGTCGGTGAAGCCCTACGTGCTGGCCACCGCGCTGGACAACGGCATCAGCGTGACGGCGCGCCGGGACGGCAGCGCATCGAAGACCTTCCCGGACCGGCCGGACAAGCCGGTGCGGAACTCCGGTGGCGCGTCCTGCCCCGCCTGCACGCTGGAGGAGGCGATCAAGCGCTCGCTGAACACGACGTTCTACGGGCTGACCTACGAGCTGGGTGCCGAGAACGTCCGCGAGACGATCCTGGACGCCACCGGCCTGCCCGAGACGTGGGAGGGCGGCAACAAGCTGTTCGTCGGCACGCGGACGCTGGCCGACCCGCAGAGCGGCGGCGTGGACTCCGGTCTGGGCATCGGGCAGTACGACATGCGCCCGATCGACCAGGCCGTCGGCTTCGGCACGTTCGCCAGCGGGGGCATCCGCCGCGACGCCTACTTCGTCGTGAAGGTGACCGACAGCGAGGGCACCGTCCTGCTGGAGAACACCGGCCAGGCCGGCGAGCAGGTGATCGACGCGCGGGTGGCCAACGACGTCACCTACGCGCTGCGGGACGTCGCCTCGTACTCGAAGCGCGCGCTGGACGGCGGCCGCGAGGTCGCCAGCAAGACCGGCACCGTGGGCTCCTCGGACGAGGACAACGCCGACGCCTGGATGGTCGGGTACACACCGTCGATCTCGACCGCGGTCTGGATGGGCACCGACGGGTACGACCCGATCGTCGACGCGCGGGGCCGGATCATCTACGGCTCCGGACTGCCCGGCGCCATCTGGAAGCAGTTCATGGACGGTGTCCTCGAGGGAACGCCCAAGGAGAAGCTGCCCACCTCGCCGACCATCAAGGGCGACACCGGCGAGAGCGTGCCCGAGCCGGAGCCCGAGCCCGCCCCGGTGACGGAGACCCCGACCCCGACGCCCACGCCGACCCCGACGCCCACGCAGGCTCCGACGCCCGCCCCGACGCCCACCCCCACACCCACGCCGACACCGACGCCGACCACTCCCCCTCCGGGTGAGGGTGGCGGCGGAGGCGGCAATCCTGCGCCCGGCCGGCCGCCCGGCGATGGACCCCTCCCCGGCGTCCCGGGGGACGACTAGCCGGATCCCGCACACTGACCTCGTGAGCAGCACACCCTCGGGCCCGTCCGCACCGGCGGACGGGCCCGAGGCGTTCCCGGACCGGGTCGTCCCCACCTGGACCGACCCGGCGGCCGCGCAGGCGAGCGAGGCGGTCGGGGGACCCTGGGGGCGGCACGCGGTGACCGGCCGGGCGCTGTTCTGGACCCCGCTGCGGGTCTGCCTGCTCTTCGTCGTCCTGGGACTGAGCCTGGGGTGGGTCAAGCAGGAGCCGTGCGCCGATGGCCGGTGGACCGACGGCCTCCAGTACACCCACCTCTGCTACGCCGACACCGTCCCGTTGTTCGAGCTGTACGGCCTCCGCGCAGGGGAGCTGCCCTACCTGGACTCCGCGGTCGAGTACCCGGTGCTCACCGGCGGGTTCATGGCGCTCGCCGCCGTCGTGGGGCGCGGCTACGACGGTGTCGCGGGGGCGACGAGCCTGCTGCCGGACCTGCCGCCGGTGCACAGCTACTACCTGGTGACCTGCCTCCTGCTGTCGCTCTGCGCGCTGGTCACCGTGCGGGCGGTGCTGGGCCTGTCGGGCCGGCGGCCGTGGGACGCGGCGATGATCGGTCTCTCCCCGTTGCTCGTCGTGCACGCGTTCACCAACTGGGACCTGTTCGCGCTGGCGCTCGCGACGCTGGGCATGTGGGCCTGGGCCCGGCGGATGCCGACCCTGGCGGGCGTGCTGTTCGGCCTGGGAGTGGCGGCGAAGCTCTTCCCCCTGCTGATCCTGGGCGCGCTGTTCCTGCTCTGCCTGCGGGCCGGCCTGCTGCGCACGTGGCTGCGCACGGTCCTCAGCGCGGCGGCCGCCTGGCTGGCGGTCAACCTGCCCGTGGCCCTGGCCGCGCCGGACACCTGGGGCACGTTCTTCCGGCTCAACAGCGTGCGGCCCGCCGACCCGGACACGCTGTGGAACATCGCGCTGCACGTGAGCGGGGACCGGCTCTTCGACGGACCGCTCGCCGAAGGTCAGACGCCCGTGGTGCTCAACGCCGTCGTCGCGATCGCGCTCGTGCTGCTCCTGCTGGGCGTGGGCTGGCTGACCCTGGCCGCCCCCGTGCGTCCGCGGGTGGCCCAGGTGGCCTTCCTGCTGGTCGCCGGCTTCCTGCTGCTCAACAAGGTCTGGAGCCCGCAGTACTCGCTCTGGCTGCTGCCGCTCGCCGTCCTCGCCCGCCCCGCCTGGCGCTCCCTGCTGGCCTGGCAGGCGACCGAGGCGCTGCTGTGGGTTCCGCGGATGCTCTGGTACCTCGGCACGGACAACCGGGGGATCGACGTCGAGTGGTTCTTCCTGGCGGTCGGCCTGCGCGACGTCGCCGTCGTGGTCCTCATGGGTTTGGTGGTGCGGGACGTGCTGCAGCCCGACCGCGACGTCGTCCGCGCCAGCTGGCCGGGCGTCGACGACCCCGCGGGAGGACCGCTGGATCACGCACCGGACGCCGTGACCCTCCCCTCCCGGGCTGGGATCAGGTGACCTGATCCCAGCGCCTCCTCCCTCAGCGCCCACGGTGCGGGAGGACGCGCTGCGGTGAGGGAGGACGGCGCCAGGTGGTCGCTAGGGCTGGGCCAGCGCGGCGCGGAGCAGCTCGATCTCTTCCGCGTGACTCGCCGCGTCGCCCGGGGTCTCCAGGACGATCGGGCAGTCCGCGGCGCGGGCCACCTCGAGCAGCAGTTCGGTGGGGATCTCCCCGTCGGCGAGCGGCGCGTGCCGGTCCCGGCTCGAGCCGTGCGGGTCGCGGCTGTTGTTCAGGTGCACCAGATCGATCCGGCCGGTGCGGGCCCGGACGTCGTCCACCACCGTGGCGAGGTCCCAGCCGGCGGCCCACGCGTGGCACGTGTCGAGCACGAAGCCAGCCCCGAACTCGCCGACGGCGTCGAACAGCCGGTCGAGGGCGTCGAGGTCGCGGGCCATGGCGTTGCCGCCGCCGGCGGTGTTCTCGATGAGCAGCGGCAGGGGGAACCCGCCGTCCTTCTGCTGGTAGGCGAAGGCCTTCCGCCAGTTGTCGACGCCGACCGCCGGGTCGTCGTCGGCGAGCACGTGCCCGCCGTGCACGACCAGGCCGGAGGCGCCGATCGCGGCGGCCGCGGTGGCGTGCGCGGCCAGCAGCTTGCGGCCGGGGACGCGGATCCGGTTGTTCGTCGTCGCCACGTTGAGCATGTAGGGCGCGTGGACGACGACCACGACGTCCGAGGCCAGCAGCTCGGCCCGGTCGGGCCGCGGCTTCGGGTTCTTGTAGCTCTGCGGGTCGGTCAGGAAGACCTGGACCGCGTCGGCGTCCATCTCGGCCGCACGGGCCAGCGGACCGCCGTCGAGCAGCTCGCCCTCCTCGGTCAGGCCGGGGCCGACGTGTACGCCGATCGGGTGGTGAGCCACGCCGAGGAACCCTAGTTCGTCCCTCGATCCACGTTTAGCCGTAACCCCGCTCACACATGATCGTTGGTGCAGCGTGACGGGGGTTACCCACCAGTAGGTCGAGTCGGAGGTTCTTCGCACATGGCACACGGTCGAATCCGCCGGACCGCGCGGCGCGGCATCGCCGTAGCGGTCCTCGGGTGGCTCTCCGTCGCAGCCGCCTCTGTCGTCCTGGCGTCCCCTGCCGGAGCCGCCCCGTCCGCGACCATCGAGATCAGGAACGTGACGCCGCCGGTGGCCAGCGTCGATGCCGGTGGCAGCGTGACGTTCGTCAACAAGATCCCGGCCGAGAACCGCGGCGGGATCTCCATCCCGCTCGTGGGCAGCGTCTCGGCGACCGTCTACACCGACGTCGCGGTGAACTTCTTCGGTCAGGAGCGGAAGCTGGCTCCCGAGCAGAGCGCGACGTGGCGCTTCGACGCGCCCGCGACGACCGGGCTCATCACGTACACGTACCGCGTGGTGCCGCAGGCCGGGCTGTCCGCGAGCGTCGTCAACCAGGTCGTCAACACCGTGACCTCCGGGCTGCCCAGGCTGCCCGCCCCCATCCCCTACGTCGTGCAGACGATCGCCCCCGCGGTCCCCAACCTGCCCAGTGTGGGGCTGCCGCAGCTGCCCCAGGTGAACCTGCCGCCGCTGTCCGCGGCCCTGCCCGGCCCCGCGCCCGTGCCCACGCCCACGCCGGACGCGCCGCTCCCGCCGGCCCCGGG
>NZ_HG931174.1:936670-1023366 GCF_000582785.1 Candidatus Blastococcus massiliensis AP3 | reverse complement strand
ACGGCACGCCCTACGCCTACGGCACCGGCGGCGGTGCGCAGCTGGACCCGCGCAGCGGCGCGGCCGCTGCGGCCTTCGACCCGTCGCGCTTCTTCCCGGCCGGCTCCGACGCCGCGGCGCGGGGCGGGTCCGGCAGCGGTCCGGGCGGCGGCTCGGGCGGCCTGGCCGGAACCTACGACGGCGCCACGGTGCCGGTCTTCGGCCAGCTGGCCGGGCTGAACGGTGGGACGGCGCTGGACGAGGGGAGCGTCGAGCAGGCGGCTGCCTCGACCTCCACCGCCTCCACCACGCTGCCGGCCGCCGCGCTGGCGGCGGTCGTGGCCCTGGCGGCCGTGAGCGCCGCCCTCGTCCGCACCCACCAGGCCTCGCGCGCCCACCGCTGACAGCTCCACCGGCCGCGGCCGTCGTCCCCCAGCGGGGACGGCGGCCGCGTCGCCGTTCCGGGCGCTGTGGACGGCGGGACGGCCCGCGCCGGGTCGCTGGTAGCCTGGGCCCGCGCGTTCCGGCTCTCTCGCGAGCCCGTCGGGGCGCGCGACGCATGTACGACCCTCCTGCTGCAGACCTTCTGCGGCCGCTGAGACCAGAGGAGGTGGGGTTCTCCGTGCGCAATTACGAACTGATGATCATTCTCGACCCCGATCTCGAGGAGCGCACCATCGCGCCCTCGCTCGACCGGTTCCTGACCGTCGTCACCAACTCCGGTGGCACCGTCAAGACCGAGATCTGGGGTCGCCGCCGGATGGCCTACGAGATCAACAAGAAGCCCGAGGGCATCTACGCGATCATCGACATCCAGGCCGAGCCCGCCGCCGTGCAGGAGCTGGACCGCCAGCTGAACCTGAACGAGTCGGTGCTCCGCACGAAGCTGATGCGCCCCGAGGCTCACTGAGCATGGCCGGCGAAACCGTCATCACCGTCATCGGCAACCTGACGTCGGACCCGGAGCTCCGGTTCACGCCGTCCGGTGCCGCCGTCGCCAACTTCACCGTGGCCTCCACGCCGCGCACCTTCGACCGTCAGTCGCAGGAGTGGAAGGACGGCGAAGCGCTGTTCCTCCGGTGCAACGTGTGGCGCCAGGTGGCCGAGAACGTCGCCGAGTCCCTCACCCGCGGTTCGCGGGTCATCGTCAGCGGGCGGCTCAAGCAGCGCTCGTTCGACACCAAGGAAGGCGAGAAGCGCACCGTCATCGAGCTGGAGGTCGACGAGATCGGCCCCTCGCTGCGCTACGCCACCGCGAAGGTCACCAAGGCCTCCCGCGGTGAGGGTGGCGGCGGCTTCGGTGGCGGTGGCGGCGGTGGCGGCTTCAGCGGCGGAGGCGGTGGCGGTGGCGGCGGTGCCAGCGACCCCTGGTCCACGCCGGCCGGCCCCTCCGACGAGCCGCCCTTCTGAAAGGACCCTCTCGCCCCCCACGCCTCGCTCCGCTCGGCGCGGGCCCCTGCGAGAGGGCCACCCCCGGTTACCCACGAACTTTTCTCACTGGAGAGAGCAGTGCCCAAGCCACCCATTCGCAAGGTCAAGAAGAAGGTCTGCCAGTTCTGCAAGGACAAGGCGACCTACGTCGACTACAAGGACACGACCCTGCTGCGGAAGTTCATCTCCGACCGCGGCAAGATCCGTGCCCGCCGCGTCAGCGGCAACTGCAGCCAGCACCAGCGGGACGTCGCCGTGGCCGTGAAGAACAGCCGCGAGATGGCTCTGCTGCCCTACACCTCGACGGCGCGCTGATCATGAGCACCATGAAGCTGATCCTCACGCAGGAGGTCACCGGTCTCGGGTCCTCCGGCGACACCGTCGAGGTCAAGGGCGGCTACGGCCGCAACTACCTCCTGCCCCGCGGGCTGGCCATCAAGGCCACCCGGGGTGCCGAGAAGCAGGTCGAGTCGCTCCGCCGGGCGCGTGCCACCCGTGAGGTGCGCTCGCTCGAGGAGGCGCAGGCCGTGGCCGGGCAGCTGTCCGGCCTGACGGTCCGCGTGCCGGCCCGTGCCGGTGACGGTGGCCGCCTGTTCGGTCGCGTCACCACCGCCGACGTCGCCGCTGCCGTGACCGCCGCCGGCGGCCCGGAGCTCGACCGTCGCCGGATCGAGCTGCCCAGCAGCATCAAGACCACGGGCCAGCACACCGTCACCGTGCGGGTGCACCCCGAGGTCAGCAGCTCGCTGACGATCGACGTCGTCGCCGGCTGAACCGCCTGAGAGCCGCTCTGCGCTCTCGCTCGTCCCGAGGGGCGTCGGACTCCGGTCCGGCGCCCCTCGGGGCGTCTCAGGGGGCTGACGTGCGGCTCGGTGGCCGCGACCGGCGCCCGGGTGCGCCCGTTGGTCGCCACCGCGCCGCCCGGGGCCATCAGGGGACGCGCGGCGGCGCGAGGCCGGTCGACGGCGTCTCCTGACAGCCGGAGGAGGTGCGCTTCGTGAGGTTCCCGGCTGGTGGCGCGCTCCCCGTTCGTCCCGTCGACACCACGCGCTCCACCTGCGGAAAAAACTTTCGGAGAACTTTCTGTCCACAACCCTGGGACGGCGTCCCCGCAGGTGACCGGCTCGCGACGGGGACGGGACCCCAGGGTGTCCCCGGATGTCTCCACATGTCGACACGCCTCCGTCCACCGACTTGTCCACATGTTGTGCAGATCGAGGTGTTGGACGGCGCCCCGCCTGCTTCCTAACGTCCTCCCCAGCGCCGCCGGGCACGGAGTTGTCAGTGCCCGGCGGTAGCAATGCCCCGAACAGACGTTCGGTCCGGCGCGCCCGCCGAACTCCCGGCTTCCCCACGGTGAGTGGCGGTTGCGGGCGCGCCTGCACGAGATGGAGGTATCCCCGTGGCGGTGGCCGACGAGTACAGCCGGCCGTCGGTGACGGCGCCGGAGTACGACCGGCAGCCCCCGCAGGACGTCCAGGCCGAGCAGTCGGTCCTGGGCGGCATGCTGCTGAGCAAGGACGCGATCGCCGACGTCGTCGAGGTGCTGCACGGGCCCGACTTCTACCGGCCCGCGCACCAGGTGATCTTCGACTGCATCCTCGACCTGTACGGCCGCGGCGAGCCTGCCGACGCGATCACCGTCGCCGCCGAGCTCAACCGGACCGACCAGCTGTCCAAGATGGGCGGCGCGGTCTACCTCCACACGCTCATCCAGTCGACGCCCACGGCGGCCAACGCCGGCTACTACGCGGCGATCGTGGCCGAGCAGGCCGTGCTCCGCCGGCTGGTCGAGGCCGGCACCCGGGTCGTCCAGCTGGGCTACGGCGCGGCCGGCGGGCGGGGCGACGTCGACGACATCGTCGACCGCGCCCAGCAGGAGATCTACGACGTCACCGAGAAGCGGATGAGCGAGGACTACTCGCGTCTCGAGGACATCCTGCAGCCGACGATGGACGAGCTGGACGCCATCGCCTCGCGCGGTGGGGTCAGCCGGGGTGTGCCCACCGGCATCCGCGACCTCGACGAGCTCACCAACGGCCTGCAGGCCGGCCAGATGATCGTCATCGCGGCCCGTCCCGGTGTCGGGAAGTCGACGCTCGGACTCGACATCGCGCGGTCGGCGTCCGTGAAGCACCACCTGCCCGCCGCCATCTTCAGCCTGGAGATGAGCAAGCACGAGATCACCATGCGTCTGCTGTCGGCCGAGGCGAAGGTGCCGCTGCACCACATGCGCGCCGGCTCGCTCAGCGACGAGGACTGGTCGAAGCTGGCCCGGCGGATGGGCGAGATCGCCGATGCGCCGCTGTTCATCGACGACTCCCCGAACATGACGATGATGGAGATCCGGGCCAAGGCCCGGCGGCTCAAGCAGCGCAACGACCTGAAGCTCGTGGTCATCGACTACCTGCAGCTGATGACGTCGGGCAAGCGGGTCGAGAGCCGCCAGCAGGAGGTCTCCGAGTTCTCCCGCGCGCTCAAGCTGCTGGCCAAGGAGCTCGAGGTCCCGGTCATCGCGATGTCGCAGCTGAACCGTGGTTCGGAGCAGCGTCAGGACAAGAAGCCGATGCTGTCCGACCTCCGTGAGTCCGGCTCGATCGAGCAGGACGCCGACATGGTCATGATGATCCACCGCGAGGACATGTACGAGAAGGAGTCCCCGCGGGCCGGCGAGGCCGACATCATGCTGGTCAAGCACCGCAACGGCCCCACCGCGAACGTCACCGTCGCCTTCCAGGGCCACTACAGCCGCTTCGTGGACATGGCCAACTGAGGCGGGGCAGCTGACCGGAGGAGCGCGCGTGGACGAGCAGCCCCGGCGGGTCACCGACCCGTCGCTGCGCGACGTGCTGGCCGAGCTGGAGGCGCGGGAGCCGATCTTCCACCGCCCGGAGCTCGGCACCTCCGCCGCGGACCTCGAGCGGCAGGCCGCACCGGAGTTCGAGGAGGTCGGCGCCTCCGGTCGGCGGTACGGCCGCGAGTTCGTGCTGGCGACGGTCCGGGAGCGGTACGAGCGCGGCGTCCCGGACGACGACTGGGAGACCAGCGACGTCTGCTGCCGGCGCGTCGGGCCGGAGACGTACCTGCTCACGTACGACCTGCGGCAGGGAGCCAGGCTCACCCGCCGGGCGACGCTCTGGCGCCGGGCCGTCGCCGGCTGGCAGGTGGTCTACCACCAGGGCACCGTCGCCGGCTGACGAACCGGCTGGCCCCGCCCGGTTGGTGGCACCTCCGCTCCCCGGCCCTCCGCTGACAGCGGGCGGTTCCACGGGAAACATCGGCCGCCGAACGGGCCGCTAACCTGCGGCGATGCCCACCACCGAGCGTGAGATCACCGAGCCGGTCGAGCTGTGTCTCCCCGACGGGCGGCTGAACCCGGCAGCCGTGGGCTGGACCCGTCACCCCCAGCACCGCGCCAACCTGCGCGGGTGGGGGCGGACGAAGCGCTGGGAGTACTGGGGCATCGTCACGCCCACCCACGTCGTCGGCACCGTGCTCTCCTCGATCGACTACGCCGGCGTGCACGGGATCTACGTCCTGGACCGCCGCACCGGGGAGGAGACCGACCGGGGGGCCATCGAGCCGCTGGCGCGGGGCGTCCGGATGCCCGCCCACTGCGGGCCGGGCTCGGCTCGGGCGCAGCACGGCGGGCTCAGCCTGCAGTTCGACACCGACGGGAACGGCACCCGGCTGCGGGTGAGCGCCCCCGACGTCGAGCTGGACGTGGTCGTGCGACGCGACCCGGAGCACGAGTCCATGGGCGTGGTGGTGCCCTGGAGCGACCGGCGTTTCCAGTACACCGTCAAGGACGTCGCCCTCCCGGTCAGCGGTCGGCTCGTCGTGCGCGGCCAGGAGACGACGCTGCAGGAGTCCGACTCGTTCGCCGTCCTCGACCACGGCCGGGGGCGCTGGCCCTACCGGATGACCTGGAACTGGGCGGCCGGCAGCGGCGCGGGTGGCCGGGGCATCCAGCTCGGTGGGAAGTGGACCGACGGAACGGGCTCCACGGAGAACGCGGTGCTGGTCGAAGGCCGAATGCACAAGATCGGCGAGGAGCTGTCCTGGGAGTACGACCGCACCGACTGGCAGCGCCCCTGGCGGATCAGCGGCGCGACGGTGGACGCGCGGTTCCACCCCTTCCACGAGCGGCCTTCACGGACCAACCTCGGCATCGTGGGCTCCGAGACCCACCAGTGCTTCGGGGAGTTCAGCGGCTGGGCGACGACGGACGACGGCGAGCGGGTCGACCTCGCCGGTCTGGTCGGCTGGGCCGAGGAGGCCCGCCAGCGCTGGTAGCAGGGGAGCAGTGAACCCGAGAGGCCCAGAACCAGGACGGTTCTGGGCCTCTCGGGTTCAACGGTCCGGCGGACCGGCGGGGTCAGGCGGCGACGGGGCGCTGCTGCATCGCGCGGCGCACCTTCTTGCCGCCCGTGGTCATCTTCCAGAGCTTGCCCAGCTGGGAGGGCAGGTTCTTGGGGGTGGTCTCGGCCAGCCAGTCGTTGGGCAGCGACAGGCGGATCACCTTGTGCCAGGCCGACGCGACCTGCTGCGGCAGCGGAGCGGAGTGGTAGGTGAGGCCGTAGCGGTCGAAGATGTCCTTCACCCGCGGCGCGATCTCGGCGTACCGGTTGCTGGGCAGGTCGGGGAACAGGTGGTGCTCGACCTGGTGGCTCAGGTTGCCGGTCATGATGTGCATGGCCTTGCTACCGGAGATGTTGGCCGAGCCGAGCATCTGGCGCAGGTACCACTCGCCGCGGGTCTCGCCGTCGATCGACGTCTTCTCGAAGGTCTCGACGCCCTCGGGGAAGTGCCCGCACATGATCACCGAGTGCGACCACAGGTTGCGCACCACGTTGGCGGTGAAGTTGGCGGCCAGCGTCGGCAGGAACGAGGGGCCCGAGAGGGCCGGGTGCACCAGGTAGTCCTTGGTGGCCTGCTTGCGGATCTTCTGCCCGACCTGCTTGGCGCGGGCCCGGAACTCCGGGTCGTTGCGGCGGCGCTTGGAGGCCAGGTTCTTGCCCAGCTCCAGGTCGTACGCCGCGATGCCGTACTCGAAGAAGCAGGCGTTGACGAAGTTCCACAGCGGCTGACCCAGGTACAGCGGGTGCCACGGCTGGTCCTCGTCGACGCGCATGATGCCGTAGCCGAGGTCGTTGTCCTTGCCGATGACGTTCGTGTACGTGTGGTGCAGCTCGTTGTGCGAGTGCTTCCACTGGTCGGCCGGGCTGGCGCTGTCCCACTCCCACGTCGTCGAGTGGATCTTCGGGTCGCGCATCCAGTCCCACTGGCCGTGCAGGATGTTGTGCCCGATCTCCATGTTCTCGAGGATCTTGGCGACCGACAGGCCGACGGTGCCGACGAGCCAGGCCGGCGGGAAGAACGACGCCAGCAGGACGGCGCGGCTGCCCAGCTCGATCTTGCGCTGGGTGTCGATCACCTTGCGGATGTAGGCGGCGTCGTCCTCACCGAGGCTGTCGCGCACCTCCTGGCGGATGGTGTCGAGCTCCTTGCCGATGAGCTCGATGTCCTCGGCGGAGAGGTGGGCGATCGGGTTCTCGGGCTTCTTCTGCAGGGCAGTCAACGTCCGGCTCCTTGTCTCGGGTCGGTCAGTGGTCGATGTCGCAGGCGCCGGCGGCGGCGCTGATGCAGGTCTGGATGAGGACGCCGTCGCCGGGGGCGGCGATGGTCGTCTCGCCGTTGCGCAGGTCGCGCACGACGCCCTCGCGCAGCGGGAGGACGCAGCCGTAGCAGATGCCCATGCGGCAGCCGCTGGGCATGAGGACGCCGGCGTCCTCGGCGGCGTCGAGGATCGGCGTCGCGCCGTCGGCCTCGACGGTGGTGCCGTTCTTGGTGAACGTGACGGTGCCGCCCTCGCCGGTGACGAGGATCCGCGGCCGGAAACGCTCGGTGTACAGGCGGTCGGCGATGCCGGCCGACGCCCATTGCTCCTCCAGGGCCTCGAGCATGCCGACCGGACCGCAGGCCCAGGTGGCGCGCTCGTGCAGGTCGGGGACCAGCTCGGCGATGGACCGGGCGTCGAGCATCCCGGCGCTGTCGGTGTGCTGCTCGATCAACCGGATGCGGCCCTCGGCGGCCATCTGGCGCAGCTCGGGCCCGAAGACGACGTCGTCGGCGGTGGGTGCCGAGTGCACCAGGACGGTGTCGGTGAGCTGCTCGGCGGAGTTGCGCAGGATGCCCATGACCGGCGTGATGCCGGAGCCGGCCGTGACGAAGAGCGCCTTCTCGGGCGTCTCCTCGGGCAGGCAGAAGTCACCGGTCGCCTGGTCGAGCTGGATGATCGTGCCCGGCTTCGCGCGGTGCACCAGGTGGTTGCTGACCTTCCCGTCCGGGATGGCCTTCACGGTGACGGTGAAGCAGCCGTCGGCGCGGTCGAGCACCGAGGTGATCGAGTAGGCGCGCCACTGGCGCACCCCGTCGATGTCGATCCCGATGCGCACGTACTGGCCCGGGCGGTGCGGCAGCCAGTCCTTGCCGGGGCGGATGACGATGCTCGCCGCGTCCCGCGTCTCGGGGAGCACGGCCTCGATCCGGCCGCGCAGGGCAGCACCGGAGCGGAGCGGGTCGAACAGGTCGAGGTAGTCCACGGGCAGCAGCGGCGTGGTCACCATCTCGGCCAGTCGCAGGGCCCGGTCGCGCAAGGAGCCCAGGGGCGACCGCACCGAGTTCGGGCGGGGAACGGTCGTCGTCATATCTAGAGGTTGTCCAACTCGAGGGTCAGATACCTGTGTGCCGGACGTGAATCAGCGGCTATGTTCTGTTCCCTGCGAACAAGAGGGGCGACATGGACGTGGAGCTCGGCCTACCGCCCGCCGTCGCCGACGCGATGCGCGAGGAGCTGCCGTCGGTGGCCGAGCGGACCGTCGCCGCGATCGTCGTCGAGGTGCCCAGCTACGCCGACGCGTTCAGCGGCGAGATGGGCCGCACGATCGAGAACGCCGTCCAGCTGGCCCTCGGCGGTTTCCTCGTGCTCGCCTCGACCGGAGGCGGGGGGGACGCCAGCACGCCCATCCAGCCCGCGCTCGACGGCGCCTACGCGCTGGGCCGCGGTGAGGCCCGCAGCGGCCGGTCGATGGACGCGCTGCTGGGCGCCTACCGGGTCGGGGCGCGCGTGTCCTGGCGGCTCATGGCCGACAGCGGTGTTCGCGCGGGGCTGTCGGCCGAGCAGCTGGCCCACTTCGCGGAGCTGGTCTTCGCCTACATCGACCAGCTCTCGGCGGCGAGCGTGGCGGGCCACAGCGACGAGCTGGCCACCAGCGGCCGCGTCCGGGAGCGCTACCGGGAGCGGCTGGCCGACCTGCTGCTCCGCCGCGGCCCGCGCGAGGACAAGGAGGCGGCCGCCGAGCGGGCCGACTGGACGCTGCCGCGGACGCTGACCGCGGTGATCGTCCCCGAGCCCCGGGTGCGCACCGCGCTGGCCGCGCTGGACCCCCGGACGCTGCGGTCCACCGACGAGGTGCCGGGCCCCGAGGACTCCGGTGAGCTCGTGGCGCTGCTCGTCCCGGACGCCGAGGGCCGTTCCCGGCCGGCGCTGATGCGGTCCCTGCGGGAGACCGAGGCCGTCATCGGCCCCGCGCGCCCGTGGGACGACGTCCAGGGCTCCTACGCGCGGGCGCTGCGGGCCCGGCAGCTCGGGCTGACGACCGACGACCGCAGCCCGCTGGACACCGAGGCCCGGCTGACCGAGCTGGTGCTCCGTGCCGACGAGACGGCGCTGGCCGACCTGCGCACGCAGGCGCTGGCGCCGCTGGCCGACCTGAGCGAGAGCGCCCGCGAGAAGCTGACCGAGACCCTGCGGTCCTGGCTGCTGCACCAGGGGCGGCGGGACGCCGTCGCCGCCGAGCTGTTCGTCCACCCGCAGACGGTGCGGTACCGGATGGGCCAGCTGCGAGAGCTCTACGGGGCGCGGTTGGAGGACCCGCGCACCGTCCTGGAGCTGGTCCTGGCCCTGGCGGTCGAGCCGTGACCGTGGACGTGCCGGGGGCGGCCGCGTTCCTCGCCTCGGCCGGGCGGGTGCTCGACCGCCGCCGCTTCGAGCTGCTGACCGGCGGGGGGAGCCCGGACGCCGTCGTCGCGGCCGTCGACGCCTACCGCAACGACGACGGCGGCTACGGCTGGGGCCTGGAGCCGGACCTGCGGTCGGGGACCAGTCAGCCGGGGGGAGCGCTGCACGCGCTGGAGGCGTTCGCCGACCTGACGCCGGCGACGACGGCGCGCGCGGCGGAGGTGTGCGACTGGTTGGCGGCGGTGTCGTTGCCCGACGGCGGCCTGCCCTTCGCGCTCCCGGTGCCCGACCCCGCGGCGTGCGCTCCGTTCTGGACGCAGGCCGACCCGACGCGTTCCTCGCTGCAGATCACGGCCGTCGTCGCCGCGACGGCTCACCGGCTGGCGGAGGCCGACCCGGCGGTGGCCGGTTCTCCCTGGCTCTCGCGGGCGACCGCGTACTGCCTCCAGGCGGCGCGCGGACTGGGGCCGGGGACGAACGCCATGGAGCTGGCCTTCGCGGTGCAGTTCCTCGACGCGGCCGGGCGGACCGGTGCGGCGTCCGACGACGCGGCGGCCCTGCTGGACCGGCTGCGCCCGCTCGTCCCCGCCGACGGGCTGCTGCACGTGGCCGGCGGGGCGGAGGGCGAGTTCATGCGGCCGCTGGACTTCGCCCCGCTCCCGGGCGGCCCGGCCCGGGAGCTCTTCACGCCGGCCGTCGTCGAGGCGGAGCTGGACCGGCTGGCCGCGGGGCAGCAGGCCGACGGCGGCTGGACCGTCGACTTCGACAGCTGGTCCCCCGCGGCGGCGCTGGAGTGGCGCGGCCACCGGACGGTGAACGCGCTCGTTCTGCTGCGCGCCAACGGCCGGCTCTGACCGCGAATCAGGCGGGCCGCAGCACCGCCACGAGGAAGTCGGCGTTCGGCGTGAACGGCCGAAGGTCCCAGGTGGAGAGCAGCAGGTCGGGTGCCCAGCCGGTCGCCGAGGCGTCGGTCAGGAAGTCGTCGAACTCGTAGCCGCGGCCGGCCCCGAACCCGATCACCGCGCGTCCGTCGCCCGCCACGTGCGCGCGCAGCCGCAGCAGCACCTCGCGCCGGGTGCTCACCGCCAGGAAGGTCATGACGTTGCCGGCGCAGACGATCGCGTCGAACGGCTCCGGGATGCCGCGGGCGGGCAGGTCCAGCTCGGCCAGGTCGCCGACCAGCCAGCGTGGCCCGGGATGGTCCTCCTCCGCGGCCGCGATGAGCACCGGGTCGACGTCGACGCCCACCACGTCGTGCCCGACCTCGGCGAGGAACGCCCCCACCCGGCCCGGCCCGCAGCCCGCGTCCAGCACCCGCGAGCCGCGCGGCAGCATCGCGTCGACCAGGCGCGCCTCGCCGACGATGTCCATCCCCTGCCCGGCCAGCGTGCGGAACCGCTGCACGTAGGCAGCCGAGTGCTCCGGGTCCTCCTGGGTCATCCGGACCCATGCGCTCTGCTCGGTCACGCCCGCAGTTCTACACGGGATCGACGAGGACGCCCGGGTTGAGGACGCCGGCCGGGTCGAGGGCCCCCTTCGCCGCCCGCAGCGCGACGGCGAACGGCTCCGGGCGCTGCCGGTCGTACCCGGGCCGGTGGTCGCGGCCGACCGCGTGGTGGTGGGTGACCGTCGCCCGCAGCCTGCTCAGCACCTCCGTCGCGGCGGTCTTGACGTCGTCCCACATGGCGACCTCGGAGCCGGGCCGCCCGACGCCCACCACGGTGAAGTACGGCGCCGGTCCGTCGGGGTAGACGTGGGTGAACCGGCAGTTGACCAGGCCGGGCGCGCCGGTGACCTGCTGCACCGCGGCGCCGACCTCGTCCTGCACGGTCGCGTACAGCTCGTCCACGCGGTCCCACGTGGTCGCGGTCTCGAAGGTCTCCACGATCGCGCTCATCCGGGCCAGCCCGTCGCGGGAGTAGGGCGCGCGCAGGAACGACGAGCGCCACGCGTCGGCCGCGGCGTCCCGCGGGCCGTCGGTCCGGGGAGCGACGACGCCGCCGGCGTCGCGCGCCAGCCCGGTGAGCTCGTCCAGCCGGCCGTCCACCGGGTGCACCGCCGACTCGACGCCCAGCACCAGCACGCACCCGCCCGACGGCGCTGCGCCGGAGAGCGCGGCCTCGCCGGCGTCGAGCAGCCGGCAGTTCGCCGGGTGCAGGCCGGCCTGCGCGATCGTCCGGACGGCGCCGATGGCCGTGGTCATGTCGGGGAAGGTCACCGACGCCGAGGCGCGGAAGGCCGGCCGGTCCTGCAGGCGCATCCACGCCTCGGTGATGACGCCGAGGGTGCCCTCCGAGCCGAGGAACATGCGGTCCGGCGAGGGGCCGGCGCCCGAGCCCGGCAGCCGCCAGGACTCGCTGATGCCGACCGGCGTCACCACGCGCATCGACTCGACGAGGTCGTCGATGTGGGTGAGCACCGTGGCGTAGTGGCCGCCGGCCCGGGTGGCCAGCCAGCCGCCGAGCGTGGAGAACTCGAAGCTCTGCGGGAAGTGGCGCAGCGTCAGGCCGTGTGGGCGCAGCTGCTCCTCCAGCACCGGCCCGAGCGCGCCGCCCTGGATCCGGGCCGCGCGGCTCACCCGGTCCACCTCGAGCACCCGGTCGAGCGCGGTCAGGTCCATCGACATCCACGGCCGGTCGCCGCGGTACTCGACGCCGCCCACGACGGAGCTGCCGCCGCCGAAGGGCACCACGACCACGCCGGCCGAGGACGCCCAGTCGAGCAGCCGCACGACGTCGTCCTCACCCGCGGGGTGGGCGACGGCGTCCGGGGCGCCCGGCAGCTCACCCGACAGCGCCCGCACGACGTCCCGGTAGGCCTTGCCGTAGGCGTGCGACGCCCGGTCGGCGTGCTCGGTGGACACCGGTAGCCCGTCCGGCGGGGTCACCCGCGAGGCGGGCAGGACGACGTCGGCCAGCCGCGGGACCGGTCGGGGCCGGTCGGGCAGCCCGGGCAGCGCCGCCGCGCGGGCGACGCACTCCTCGTCGGTGAGCGCCTTGTCGGTCGTGCCCCAGCCCCACCAGGAACGAGTCATGGGTGCATCCTCCAGTCCGGGGGATCGGCGGGTTCGAGCAGTGGGTCGTCGGCGGCCAGCGTGCGCACGGGGCCGGGCGCGGTCGACGGGCCCTCGAAGCGCACGGTCACCCGTCCGAGCCCGCGGCCCCACACCCAGCCGGCGCCGAGCTCCTCGTGCCGCACGTCCTGGCCCGGCCACCAGCGCTTGTCCGCGGGCTGCGGCGGCTCCGGCGGCGCCTCCTCCGGCGTCGTCTCGTCCGACGCGGCCATCGGCGAGCCGTCGTCGTCCTCGGCGAAGAGGTCGCCCTGGGCGTAGACCGACAGCCCCGACACCCCCACACCGAGCAGCCGCAGCCCGCCCTGCGTGCCCGCCTCGGCGAGCAGCCGCCGCGCGGTGGCGGAGATCTGCCGGGGGTCGTCGGTCGGCTGGGGCAGCGTCTGCGAGCGGGTCATCGTGGTGAAGTCGTAGCGGCGCAGCTTGAGGGTGACCGTGCGCCCGGAGAACGCCGACTTCCGCAGCCGCTCCCCCACGCGGGCCGCCATCGAGTCGATCTCCCGGTTCAGCACGGCGAGGTCGGTGAGGTCGCGCTCGAAGGTCTCCTCGTGCGACACCGACTTCGCCTCGCGGTCGGGCACCACCGGACGGTCGTCCTCGGCCCGCGCCAGGGCGTGCAGCCCCGCGCCGTGCGCCTTCCCGGCCAGCGCGACGAGGTCGGGGAGCGACTTCGCGGCGAGGTCGCCGACGGTGGCGACGCCGATCTGGTGCAGCCGCTCCGCCGTCGCCGGCCCCACGCCGCCGAGCCGCGTCACCGGCAGCGGGTGCAGCACGTCCAGCTCCGACCCCGGCGGGACGACGACCAGCCCGTCGGGCTTCTGCAGGTCCGACCCGATCTTGGCCATGAGCTTCGAGGTCCCGATGCCGACCGAGCCGGTCACTCCCCCGGTCGCCTCGGCGATGCGGGCCTTGAGGTCCCGGGCCAGCTCGGTGACGCCGTCGACCGAGACGTCGCAGCCCCCGGCCGCGAGGTCGACGTAGGCCTCGTCGATCGACACCGGCTCCACCAGCGGCGAGACCTCCCGCAGCAGGCCCATGACGACGTCGGAGGTGCGGCGGTAGGCGGCGAACCGGCCGCCGAGGAAGGCCGTCCCCGGCGGGCAGCGGCGCCGGGCCTCGGCGGTCGACATCGCCGAGCGCGCCCCGTAGGCGCGCGCCTCGTAGGACGCCGTGGCGACGACGCCGCGCCCTCCGACACCACCGACGACCACCGGGCGTCCGCGCAACGAGGGCTTGTCCCGCTGTTCGACGGCGGCGAAGAAGGCGTCGAGGTCGAGGTGCAGCACGCTCGCCTCCCGCCTCACCCCGCCATTGTCCCGGCTCCGGGAGCGGGCGGGATCGCGCCCTGCGCCGCTGACCAGCGGCTCCCCACGCACCCGGCCGGGGGACGGCGTTGCCAGCGCCGCCGCGCACCTGGGAGGCTGCGGCCCCACGGCCGACGAGGAGGACCCACGCAGTGGCAGCGGTCTTCCTGGCCATCGGCGCCCTCGGGCTGGTCGTGCTCCTGCTCTCGCTCTTCGTCGGCGAGCTCGGCGACCTGGCCATCGGCGACGTCGACGCCGACGGGCCCTTCTCGCTGCCGGCGATCGCCGCGCTGATCGGCGGCGTCGGCTTCGGCGGTGCCGGGGCGGTGAGCCTGCTCCCCGACGACCTGCCGGACACGGCCACCGCGCTGCTCGCGGTCGCCGTCGGCCTCGCCGTCGCCGTTCCCTTGGCCTGGGGCGCCGTCCGGATGTCCCGGGCGCTCAGGGACATGCCGACGCAGGAGACGCTCACCCGCGAGCACCTCGTCGGCGCCCAGGGCGTCGTCGTCTCCTCGGTGCCCGGCGGCGGGTTCGGCGAGGTCCGGCTGGCCGTCGCCGGTCAGCCCCTGAAGTTCGCCGCTCGCAGCGACCTGCCGCTGCCCCCCGGCACGCCCGTGTACGTCGTCGAGGCCCTCAGCGACACCGCGGTCGAGGTCGTCTCGACCGCCGAGAACCCGCCCCACCCCCTGCCCGGAGGCACCGCGTCATGACGCTGCTCTATGCGATCGGCGGCATCGCCGTCCTCGTGATCCTGCTGGTCCTGCTCGTCCTGTCCCGGATCAAGGTGGCGGGGCCGAACCAGGCGTTCCTCGTGACCGGCCGGCAGGGGCGGCAGGTCACCGACCCGTCGGGTGTGGTGTCGCGGGACAGCTCCGGTCAGAAGGTCGTCATGGGCGCCAGCGTCTTCGTGCTGCCCGTCGTCCAGAAGCTGCACACGATGGACCTCTCCAGCCGGCGGATCCCGGTCGGCATCCGCGGCGCGGTGTCCAAGCAGGGCGTCAAGTGCGACCTCGAGGGCGTGGCGATCGTCAAGGTCGGCGGCACGGAGAGCTCGATCCGCGCCGCGGCCCAGCGCTTCCTCAACCAGCAGCAGGGCATCGACACCTTCACCTCGGAGGTGCTCGCCGGCGCGCTGCGTTCCATCGTCGGCCGGCTGACGATCGAGGAGATCATCCGCGACCGCGCCGCGTTCGCCTCCGCCGTCGCCGAGGAGGCAGAGTCGTCGCTCACGGGCCAGGGGCTGGTGCTGGACACCTTCCAGCTGCAGGACATCCAGGCCGAGGGCTCCTACCTGGCCGACCTCGGGCGGCCCGAGGCCGCGCGCGTGCTCAAGGAGGCGAGCATCGCCGAGGCGCGGGCCCGGCAGGCCTCCCAGCAGGAGCAGCTCCTGGCCGACGAGGCGATCGCGATCTCCCAGCGGCAGCTGGCGCTCAAGCAGGCCGAGATCACCGCCGAGACCGATGCGGCCAAGGCCCGGGCCGCGGCCGCCGGTCCGCTGGCCCAGGCCGCCCAGGACCAGGCGATCCTCATGGAGCAGGAGAAGGTGGCCGAGCGGACCGCGGCGCTCACCGAGCGCCAGCTGGACACCCAGGTCCGCCGTCCCGCGGACGCCGAGCGCTACAAGGTCGAGCAGGAGGCGGAGGGCCGGAAGAACTCGGCGATCCTCACCGCCGAGGCGCAGCGGCAGGCGACGATCGCCGCCGCCCAGGCCGCCGCCGAGCAGGCCAAGCTCTCCGGTGAGGGCGAGCGGGCCCGCCGGTCGGCGCTGGCGGAGGCCGAGGCGATCGAGGGCGCCAAGCGCGGTGAGGCCGAGAAGCTGCGCCGCGAGGCGATCGCCGACGCCGTCGAGCGCGAGGGTGCCGCCGAGGCGGCGGCGATCCTGGCCCGCGGTCAGGCCGAGGCGGAGTCCATGGACGCCCGCTCGGACGCCTTCGCCAAGTACGGCGAGGCGGCGATCCTGGAGATGCTGGTCAAGGTGCTGCCCGACGTCGTCGGCGCGGCCGCCGCGCCGCTGTCCGCGGTCGAGAAGATGACCGTCATCTCCACCGACGGCGCCGGCTCGCTCGGGAAGTCGGTCGCCTCCAACGTCGCGCAGGGGCTGCAGCTGTCCGGTGACCTGACCGGCATCGACGTCGCGGCGCTGCTGCGCAGGCTGGGAGGCGGTCCGGGGGAGGGCGACGTCGCCCGCGTGCCGATCTCCACCGACGGAAAGGGCACCGGGGACGCCCCCGCCGGGAACGGCACCCGGGCCTGAACACCGTCGGGCGGCCCGTCGACCAGCGGCGGTCCCGGACACCTCCGGGCCGCTCGGAGGTGCTCGGCGCCTACCCGATAGCGTGTGCGCCTGTACCGCGGGAGCCCATCGCAATGGGCTGAGAGGACGGCTGCGGCCGCCGACCGTTCGAACCTGTCCGGGTCATGCCGGCGTAGGGAGGCAGCAGGAGATGCGTGCGGTCCGATTCCACGGGCAGGGCAGGCCACTGGTCGTCGACGAGATCGACGACCCGCGCCCCGGGCCGGGTGACGTGCTGATCGACGTCGCCGCGGCAGGCGTGTGCGGCACCGAGCTGCACTTCCTCGACGGGGTGCTGGCTCCCGCGACCACGCCGCTCACGCTCGGCCACGAGGTCGCGGGAGTGGTCGCCGAGACGGGCGCCGAGGTGGAGGGCGTGGCAGTGGGGGACCGCGTCGCCGTGCACTATCTGCACGCCTGCCACCGCTGCCGCTCGTGCCTGGCCGGCGACGACCACCTGTGCGACGAGCCGCTGGGCTTCCTCGCGTTCGTCAACGACGGCGGATTCGCCGACCGGATCGTGGTGCCGGCGTCCGCCGTCGTGCCGGTGCCCGAGGGACTCGACCTGGCGACCGCCGCTGTCCTGTGCTGCAGCGCCACGACGGCGCTGCACGCGGTCGACGTGGCGGGGGTGCGGCCCGGGGCGTCCGCCGTCGTCTACGGGACCGGCGGGGTCGGCCTGGCGATGGTGCAGGTGCTGCGGGAGGCAGGGGCAAGGCCGATCGCCGTGGCCCGCAACCCCGAGCGGTTGGCGCTGGCGCGCGAACTAGGGGCGGTGGCGACGGTGGATGCCACGCGCGGCGACGTGGCCGCCGCGATCCGCGAGGCCACCGGCGGAGACGGTGCCGACGTCGTGTTCGAGCTGGTCGGGACGAGGGAGACTGGCGAGGCCGCACTCGCCGCGCTCGGCAAGCGCGGCACGCTGGTGTACGTCGGCTACAGCTTCGACACCGTGGAGATCACGCCGCTGGCGCTCGTCGTACCCGAGCAGCGGATCCTCACGTCGGTCGGCAACCGGCGGTCCGAGCTGGTCGCGGCGCTGGACCTGGCGGCGAGCGGCGTGCTGCGCACCACGCTCGTCGAGTACCCGCTGGAGGAGGCCGCGAAGGCGCTCGAGGACCTGCGGGCCGGTCGGGTGCTGGGGCGGGCAGCGCTGCTGCCGGGAACCGTCAGCGCCCGCTGATCGCCGTCCCGAACCGGGCGACGCAGTGCCAGACGCGCTTGAGGTCCTGCGGGTCCTCGACACGCTCCTGCGCCGCTTGCCCGATCACCGCAGCGTCCAGGGCGTCGTCGACGGCGATCCTGCGGCCGACCTCGACCGTGCGCGGCCCGCGGAACGCCGGGTGCCCGGCGAGGGCGTCGACGGTCAGCCAGCGCCCCTCGTGCCACTCCACGGGGCCGCCGAGGGCACTGGCCTGCCGCTCGACGAGGGAGTCGCGGAAACTCGGGTCGAGCACGAGCGCCTCCACGTCCGTGGCCAGTGCGACCGGGCCGTGGACGTGTGCCTCCACGTAGTCGTCGAGCAGCCCACCCTCGGTGGCCTCGAGCTCGTCGGTGAGCGGGCGGGCGTCGAAGGCGGCGACCAGGTCGAACAGGCCGAACCGCTGGGCCGTCGCCACCGCGGTCGGGTCGAACACCGAGTCGGGGAAGCAGAACGTGGTGCGGTCGAGCACGGGCGCGGTCAGGCGCAGGTGCGCGGAGCCGAAGCGCGGAGCTCCTCCCAGCGGGCGCCGGCGGTGATCGAGGGCGCCGTACTTCGGGCGTTCCGCCGCCGGGGCGTCGTCGTAGGCGTGGCCGAAGATGCGCTGTTCCCAGGCCCAGCGGGCGCCGCCGGGGTGCGCCGTGAGACCCCCGTTGCTGGTGCCGGTCTCGAACTGGGACCGGTAGACGCCGTCGCGCGCCAGTCGCGCGAGCACGGTCCCGTCGCCGTGCGGCCGGTCCGGGTGGAAGTTGAGGGTCACCCGCAGCGTCCGGTCGAGCGGAGGCCCCGACGACGACGCGGCCACGTGCTCGATCGCCCGCCGCGCCCAGGGGGTCGGGAACTCCGTCACGCGCTGATGGTGCCCGCACGCGAAGCTCCGTGGGAGCAGCTCGACTGGAGAAGCGGCGAGCTCAGTCCCCGGTGAGCGCGGCCCCCGGCAGCCAGTCGGCGTCGAGGAGTTCGGCGATCTCCTGCAGCGCCGACGTGTCCGCACCGGCGGTCGAGCCGCTGACCGCCAGCCGCTCCACCATCACCTTCGCCACCTGCTCCTCGACGGTGTCCGCCGCGAACGCGATCCGCCACGGCGAGGTCTTCCCGTCCCGGTGCGTGCGCCCGGTGACCTGCCGGGCCTGGATGCCGGAGAACCGCGGCTGGTGGAACAGCCCGACCCGCGGGAGCTCCGAGGCGTGCGCCCCGTCCGGCAGCAGCTCGCCGGCGTGCAGGCTGATCGACGCCGTCACGGTGAACACGCAGACCATCGCCTCGCCCCGCTGGAAGCGCAGCCGCTCCGCCTCTGGGTCGCCAAGATCACGGCCAAACCGGTCGCGACCGTAGATGCCCGCCACCGGGATGCCGGCGTCCAGCAGTGCCTCGCGGATCGGGTCGGCGGCGGTCTCCACGAACTCGACCGACACGGCGACCTGGCGCTCGGCCTCCACCTGGGCCTTCACCCAGTCGACGGTCGCCTGCACCCGGATCAGCCCGGCCTTCTGCCGGAACCGCAGCAGCGCCGCCCGCCCGCGGGCGGTCTGGCGACCCCGCCGGGCCAGCTGCATCTCCGCCCGGAACTCCGACCACTCCGCCTCGTAGGACGCGCGCTCGGCGGGCGTGAGCAGCACCGGCGTGCCGGTCACCGACACCGGCCCCCAGGGCGCCGGGCGGTGCAGCGTCGCGGGCGGATCGGCGTCGGCCAGCCAGGACTGCAGCCGGGCCAGGTCGGTCCGGCGGGCGTCAGGGTCCTCGGTCCACTGCCAGCCGTAGCGACCACGTTCCACGTGGAACCCGTGCCGCTCCAGCGCCTTGGGCAGGTCGCCCCACTCCTTGATCGACTCTCCGTGCCGGGCGGCGAACTCCGGCGCCAGGTAGGGCAGCTCGAGCGGGGTGTGCGCCGGCGTCGCCGTCGTGGCCAGGACGTACGGGGTGTCCTTCACCCGCGCGGCGCCGGAGACGGCCTTCCAGTGCTTCCAGCGCTGGGTGGTGGTGTGCCGGACCATGTGCGCCTCGTCGGCGACGACGACGTCGAACCGCAGCTTGCCCACCTTGCCCAGCCGGTCCCACGTGGTCACGCACCAGCGCAGGCCGCCGTCGCCGAACCCGGCGATGGACCGCGCCCAGTGGGGGATGGTGATGGCGGCCGGCCGGTCGGCGATGACGAGCACGGTGCGGACCGGGCGCTGCGCCGCGATCTCGTGCACCGCGAGGATCGCCGTCCCCGTCTTGCCCACTCCCGGGTCGTCGCCGAGCAGGAAGACCCGGCCTCCGGCGGCGGCGTGCGCGGCCACCACCCCCGCGCCGGTCTCCTGCGGCTCGCGGGGCACCAGCGCCGGGGTGGCCGGCAGCGGGCGCGGCGTGGCGTTGAGCTCGTCCTCGAGGAACCGTTCGAGGCTGTAGGCCGGCGGGTCGTACGGCGCCAGCTCGTGAGGGAGGGCCGCGCCCACCCACACGTGCGCCTGCAGGCCGGGGTGCCACACCGCGCCGGGCGCCGGGGCCCGGAACGGCACGGCCAGCACCCACACGCGCTCCCCCGGCCCCGCGACGGGCAGCTCGGCGGGCGCCTTGCTCGGCGTGGATGCGGCCCGCTTGCGCGTCGCGGCCGAGCGCGTCCGTGTCGTCGTGCCGCTGCTGCTCCGACTGCTCGTCGCGCTGCGTCGCCGTCGTCCGGGCATGCCGGTACCTCCCCCTCGCGTCCCCGGCACGGTAGGCGCCGAGTCGACCGCGGAAGGACGGTGGCCGGACGTTCTGCGTGTCGGACCTCGCCGACGGGTTACGCGCGGACGCCGTTCGCGGCTAGCGTGCCGCGACAACGCCGGGCGCCCCGTCGTCCGGTGGGCCGTCCCCCGGAGGGGGCCGGTGGCATCCCAGCGGCGGAGAGGAGCCCCGGATGACCCGGATGCGGCGCGCTCTGCTGGTGGCGCTGATGGCGGTCGGCGCCGTCCTGCTGCCGCACGCGCCGTCGGCCTCGGCCGCCGAGCGGGTCATCACCTACTCGGTGACGACGCAGGGCGCCGTGCACGGCGACCCCGGGCACTTCGCCGCGGTGGCGACCGCCACCCTCAACGACTACCGCGGGTGGAGCCTCGGCGGCTCGCTCGCCTTCCAGCAGGTGCCCTCCGGCGGGGACTTCACCCTGATCCTGGCCGCCCCGGCCGTGGTCGGTGGCCAGCCCGGGTGCGACGCCTTCTACAGCTGCCGCGTGGGCCGCAACGTCTACGTCAACGACGACCGCTGGCGCACCGCGACGCCCAGCTGGCCGCACGGCGTGCCCCTGTACCAGCAGTACGTCATCACCCACGAGGTCGGCCACTGGCTCGGGCTCGGGCACTCGAACTGCGGGACGCCGGGCCGCCTCGCCGCCACCATGCAGCAGCAGTCGATCAGCCTCCAGGGCTGCCGGTCGAACATGTGGCCGCTCATCGCCGAGCGGGCGCAGGTGGCCCGGAACTTCGGCGTCGGCGTCGGATGGAGCTCCATCGAGCGCCGGTACCAGGAGCTCGGCCAGGAGCGCGGGCCGATGGGCGGGCCGGTCACCTGGGAGTCGCCGACGCCGGGCAACCGCGGCTGGATGCAGCACTACGACCGCGTCGACGGCGCGTCGATCTACTGGTCGCCCTCGACCGGCGCGCACGAGGTCTACGGCCTGATCCGGACCCGCTGGGCCCAGACCGGCTGGGAGCTGGGGCCCCTCGGCTTCCCGGTGACCGGTGAGCTCCCGACGCCGGACCGCTGGGGGCGGATGAGCCACTTCGCCGGATCCGGCGGCGGCTCGATCTACTGGCACCCGTGGACCGGAGCGCACGAGGTCTACGGCGCGATCCGGGCGCACTGGGGCGCGCTCGGCTGGGAGCTGGGGCCGCTCAGCTATCCCGTGACCGGTGAGCTGCCGACGCCCGACGGCAGGGGCCGCTACAACCACTTCGCCCGTCCGGACGGGGCGTCGATCTACTGGTCGCCGTCGACCGGCGCGCACGAGGTGTACGGCGCGATCCGGGCCACGTGGGCGCAGCAGGGCTGGGAGGCCGGCCCGCTGGGCTACCCCGTCAGCGGCGAGTACTCGGTGCCCGGCGGCCGGCAGAGCGACTTCGAGCACGGCTCCATCCGGTGGGACGCGGGGCGCAACGTCATCCAGGTCCTGCCGCGCTGACCGGGCCCCGAGGGGACGGCGCCGCTCCGGACTGGTGGGATAACCGGGTGGACGAGGACGTCGCGCTGCACGGGCGCACCGTGGGGGAGGCCGGCCCCCGGGTGGTCTTCCTGCACGGGTTGTTCGGCCAGGGGAAGAACTGGACGACGGTGGCCAAGGGGCTCGCCGACGGGCACCGGGTCACCCTGCTCGACCTGCCCAACCACGGCCTCTCCCCCTGGACGCAGCGGGTCGACTACCTCGACATGGCCGACATGGTGGCCGACCAGCTGGCCTCGTTCGGCGAGCCGGTCAGCCTGATCGGCCACTCGATGGGCGGCAAGGTCGCGATGCAGCTCGCGCTGCGCCGGCCGGAGCTGCTGCGAGCGCTCGTCGTCGTCGACATCGCGCCGGTCGAATACCCCCTGCAGGGCGGGCGGACCGACGACCCCGACGAGGAGGCCTCTCCGTTCGCGGCGTTCATCGACGCCATGCGAGCGCTCGACCTGGAGTCGCTGGACAGCCGGGCCGAGGCCGACGCCGCGCTGCGCGCCGCCGTCCCCAGCCGGATGGTGCGCAGCTTCCTGCTGCAGAGCCTGTCCCGGGAGGGCTCGGGCGCCGACGGCGGGTGGCGGTGGCTGCTGAACCTCGACCTGCTGGCCCGCGACCTCGGCGAGCTGCGGCGCTTCCCCGACCCGCCGCCCGGCGCGACCTTCGACGGACCGGTGCTCTGGGTGGCCGGCGCGAACTCCCACTACGTGCTGCCGGAGGACCGGGCCCGGATGGACGAGCTCTTCCCCGCCACCCGGCTCGTGCGGATCAAGAACGCCGGCCACTGGGTGCACTCCGAGCAGGCGGAGGTCTTCCTCGAGACGCTGAGCTACTTCCTGTCGCAGGTGGAAGCCGAGGGGTGACCGCGGGCTGCCCCCTCCGGGTGGGTGGGCAGCGCGTCGCTCTTCCGGCACGGCGCGGTGCCGTCAGGATGGGACGACCACGGACGACGTCCCGCGCGACGGCACAGCGAGCAGGAGCACCCCGATGACCCACCCCGGTCCACACGAGCCCGGTGCCGGCGACCCCCACGGTCGGCCCGGTGACGGCACCCCGTACGGCCAGCCCGCCGGTGGCGCCTGGGGGCAGGACCAGCCGCAGCCCGCGGGCTACCCGCAGCAGCCGCAGCCCGGCGGCTACCCGCAGCCTGGCGGCTATCCGCAGCCCGGGGGCTACGCCGTGCCCCAGGGCCCGTACGCCGGCGGATATCCGCCGGCCTACGGGCAGCCCTACGGCGGCTACCCGTACGGCTACGCCCCCCCGCAGCGCACGAACGGCATGGCCATCGCCTCGCTGGTGCTGGGCATCCTCTGGCTGTACTGGATCGGCAGCATCCTGGCGCTGATCTTCGGCTACATCGCCAAGCGGCAGATCGCGGAGCGCCAGGAGGCCGGCGGCGGCATGGCGACCGCCGGCATCGTGCTCGGCTGGATCGGGGTCGGCATCCTCGCCCTGATCTTCGTCATGGGTATCGCGGTGTCGGCGTCGGGCGCCTGAGGCGGGAACCTCGCCCTGCCCCGTGACACGGCGCCGCCGCGCTGTGACGATGCTCTGATGCGGCAGGAGTCGGTGGCGCATCGCCCGCATCCCGCGCTGCGCCCGTTCGTCGCGGCTGCGGTCGGCTACGACCACGAGGGCCTCCCGCCGGGCGAGCACCTGGGGCTCCCCTCCCCGTGGCTGACGCTGATCCTCACCCTCGACGAGCCGCTGGTCATGGCCGCGCATCCCGATCCGGGGCAGAGCCCCGGCCGGTTCGACGCGCTGGTGGGCGGGCTGCACACCCGTCCGGCGCGGATCGCCCATCCCGGGCGGCAGGCCGGCATCCAGCTGTCGCTCACGCCGGCCGGCGCGCGGGCGCTGCTGGGCGTTCCGGCCGGGGCGCTCGCCTCCGTCGACCTCCACCTCGACGAGCTCCTCGGCCGTGCCGCCGACGAGGTGCTCGGACGCGTCCGGGCAGCTGAGGGGTGGGCCGAGCGCTTCGCCGTGCTGGACGCGGTACTGCTCCGCCGGCTACGGCCCGCGGACGAGATCCCCGACGGCGTCGCCGAGGCCTGGCGGCTGACGACGACGTCGCACGGCCGGCTTCGGGTCGCCGAGGTGGCCCGCCGCGTGGGCTGGTCGCCCCGGTACCTGGAGCAGCGGTTCCGCGCCGAGACGGGGCTCGGTCCCAAGGAGGCGGCGCGGATCGCCCGGTTCGACGTCGCCCGCCGTGCGCTCGCCGGGCGCGTGGCCGCCGGGCACCCGGCGGACCTCGCCGGGCTCGCCGCGGCCGGCGGCTTCGCCGACCAGGCCCACCTGACCCGGGAATGGCGCGCGTTCTCCGGGCTGCCCCCCACGCGCTGGCTCGCTGCGGAGTTCGGATACGTCCAAGACACCCGTGCCCTCGACGCGGCACTCTCGCCGGCATGACGACACCACAGCCCCAGGTATGGCCCGCCTTCCGCGCGCACGACGCCCGCGCCCTGATCCGCTTCCTCGTCGACGTGCTCGGTTTCGAGGAGACCGTGGTCTACGGCGAGGGGGACCGCGTCGACCACGCCCAGCTCTCCTGGCCGGAGGGCGGCGGCGTGATGCTGGGCTCGGTGCGCGACGAGCCCGACGACGCCTGGCCGGCCGTGCCCGGCACCGCCGCCTGCTACGTCGTCACCGCCGACCCGATGACCGTCCACGCCCGCGCCGTCGCGGCGGGCGCGACCATCGTCCGCGAACCCGCCACCACCGACTACGGGTCGAAGGAGTGCTCGGTCCGCGATCCGGAGGGGAACCTGTGGTCGTTCGGCACGTACGCGGGGGAGCCGCGCCGGGCCGGGTGAGCCGCTCTACGGTCCGGGGGTGACCGTCGCGCGCTCCGTCCTCCTGTTCCTCCTGGCCGCACTGGCCGAGATCGGCGGCGCCTGGCTGGTCTGGCAGGGGGTGCGGGAGGCGCGGGGCTGGCTCTGGATCGGCGCCGGGGTGATCGCGCTCGGCGCGTACGGCTTCGTCGCCACGCTGCAGCCCGACGCGAACTTCGGCCGGATCCTGGCCGCCTACGGCGGGGTCTTCGTCGCCGGGTCGCTGCTGTGGGGCATGGCCGTCGACGGCTTCCGGCCCGACCGGTACGACGTCGCGGGCGCTCTGCTCTGCCTCGTGGGGGTCGCCGTGATCATGTACTCGCCGCGCGTCGTCTGACCCGACCGGCAGACTGGGGCCGTGAACGGCAGCCCGCACGATGACTCCGGCTACGAGGGTCCGCCGCCCACCGGTCCGCCGCCCACCGGTCCGCCGCCCGGTCACGGGCCGCCTCCGGGTTACGGGCCGCCTCCGGGTTACGGGCCGCCTCCGGGTTACGGGCCGCCTCCGGGTTACGGGCCGCCTCCGGGTTACGGACCGCCACCGGGTTACGGCCCGCCCTACGGCCTTCCGCAGGCGCAGGCTCCGTGGCCGCACGGCCCCGGGCGGCCCGGCTCGGCGACCACCGCCGCCGTCCTGGGCTTCATCGCGGGCGGCGCGAGCGCACTGGTCTCGCTCGGCGCCCTGCTCGTCATCCTCGCCGACGGCGGCGGAGCCGTCTCTGTGCTGCTGTTCCTCACCGGAGTGCTCAGCGCGACGGGGCTCATCGCCGGCGCGGTCCGGCTGGTCGGACGCCGGGGAGCGGACGTGCTGTTCATCGCGGCCCTGGGCGCGGCGGCCTCGCTGCTGGTCGTCGCGGTGGTGGGCGGCTCGACCCTCTACGGCGAGGACGCCGACGCCCTGCTGGGCTTCGTGCTCGTGGCGCTGCCCCTGCCGATTCTCATCGCCGTGTTCGCACGGCTGCGGACCACCCTCGAATGGGTGGCCGCCGGGCAGTCGTCCGACGGCGGGAGGTCCTAGCGGCGCGGACGTCCTAGCGGCGGGGAGGGCGGCGCCGGCTCTTGTCGGCGTACATCGCGTCGTCGGCGGCCCGGACCACCTGTTCGTGCACGTCGCCGGGCTCCTCCCCGCCGGGTGCCGAGCCGATCCCGATGCTGATGCCGATCGAGACCTCCTGCCCGCTGAGCTCCAGGGGCTGGGTGACCGCGGCCCGCAGCCGGTCGGCGAGCACCTCCGCGTCGGCGGGCTCGGTGTTCTCGCAGACGATGCTGAACTCGTCGCCGCCGAGTCGCGCGGCGGTGTCGCTGGCCCGGAGCACCGAGCGCAGGCGGTCGGCGAAGGCGACGAGCACGAGGTCGCCCATGGGGTGGCCGAGCTCGTCGTTGATCGCCTTGAACCCGTCGAGGTCCATGATCAGGACGCAGGTGGGCGTGCGTTCGCGCTGACCCCGTTCCAGGGCGTGCCACAGCCGGTCCTGGAAGAGCAGCCGGTTGGGCAGCCCGGTGAGCGGGTCGTGCAGCGAGCGGTGGACCAGCTGCGCCTCGAGCGCCTTCCGCTCGGTGATGTCCTCGATGATGATCACCAGGTGCGCGGCCTGGCCCTCGGGCGTCTCCTCCACCCAGGAGGCGGTCAGCTGGACCGGCACCGCCGTGGAGTCGGCGCGCACCAGCCGGGTCTCGTGCCGCAGCGGCCGGCTGTGGTCGGTCAGCAGGGCCGCGAACGCCTCGCGGGCGGCGGCCGCGAGGTCGGGATGGATCATGTCGTGCACGGAGGTGCCGTACAGCTCCTCTGGCGTGCGGCCCAGCAGCTCGCCCAGCGCCGGGTTGACGTCGACCAGGACGCCGTCCGGCGTGGTCAGCGCGACCCCCATCGGGGCGTTCGCGAAGGCGCTGCGCCGGTCAGCAGGGGGGAACGCGCCCACCACCTCGATCACATCCCCACCTCCGTCGCCTGCACTCATCTTGCGCGACGCCACCGACGAACGGCGCGGCAGGCGTCACGGAACCGTTCCGGGTCGCCTCATCGGGGGACCCCGGACGGGTGGAGGATGCGCGGAGACCCTTGTCAGGAGGTACGGCGTGAACGAGTTCGACCTGGTCCTGCCCGCGGAGATCGACGTCCGGGAGGTCGGCATGCGGGACGGCCTCCAGCTGGAGGCACCCGTTCCGCTGGAGGCCAAGCTGGACATGCTGGAGGCGCTGGTCGCCACCGGGGTCCGCCGGATCGAGGCGACGTCGTTCGTGTCGCCCAAGGCCGTACCGGCGCTGGCGGACGCCGACCAGGTCGCCGCCGAGCTGAGCCGCTGGCCGGAGGTGCACTGGTCGGCCCTGGTGGCCAACCCCCGGGGCGCCGTCCGCGCGGTCGACGCCGGGGTGGCCGACCTCGAGTACGTGGTCTCCGCCACCGACGGGCACAGCCGGGCCAATGCCGGATGCACCACCGCGGAGGCGGTGGGCCGCGTCGGCGAGATCGCGAACCTCGCCCACGGGGCCGGCGGCTCGCTGGAGGTCATCATCGCCACCGCCTGGGACTGCCCGTTCGACGGCCGCACGGCGATCTCCCGCACCGTCGACGTCGCCCGGGCATCGGTCACGGCCGGCGCCGACCAGCTGTGCCTGGGGGACACGATCGGGACCACGACGCCGCTGCGCGTGGTGCAGCTGCTCGACGCCGTCCGCCGCGCCTGCCCGGGCATCCCGGTCGGCGTGCACTTCCACGACACCCGCGGCACCGGCCAGGCCAACGCACTGGCCGCCGTCCAGGCGGGTGTGACGCAGCTCGACGCGTCGATCGGCGGGCTCGGCGGCTGCCCGTTCGCCCCGGGCGCGAGCGGCAACATCGCCACGGAGGAGCTGGTCTACATGCTCGAGGAGTCGGGTGTGCGGACCGGGCTGGACCTCGACGCAGTCCTGGCTGCCGCCCGGGTGACGGAGCAGGCCGTGGGGCACGAGCTGCCCAGCTCGCTGTACCGGGCCGGCGGCCGGTCCGTGCCGCGGTCCCGGGACGACCGGTGACCGGGCCCACCGAGGGCGCCCCCCGGATCGTCGACCCGCGGGTGCTGCGCGACGTGCTGGGCCACTTCGCGTCCGGGGTCACCGTGCTCACCGCGGACACCGCCGACGGCCCCATCGGCTTCACCTGCCAGTCGTTCAGCTCGCTGTCGCTGGACCCGCCGCTGGTCGCGTTCGCGCCGGCCCGCACCTCGCGGACCTGGGCGCGGCTGCGGGACATCGGCCGGTTCTGCATCAACGTGCTGGCCGAGGGCCAGGACGCCGTGTCGCAGAACTTCGCCCGGTCGGTGACCGACAAGTTCGAGGGCGTCTCCTGGACGCCGAGCCCGCACGGCTCCCCCGTCCTGGACGACGTCGTCGCCTGGATCGACGGCGAGCTGTGGGCCGAGTACGACGGCGGCGACCACACCATCGTCGTGGCCCGGGTGCTCGACCTCGGCGCCTCGGCCGACCGCCGTCCGCTGCTGTTCCACCGGGGGTCCTACGGGCTGCTGCACCGATCCGAGGCCTGAGCGCGGTCAGCCGTGCGCCGTGCGTCCCGCTCCGCGACGGAGGAGGGCCCAGAGGCCGAGGACCGGGAGGACCAGCGGGACGTAGAGGTAGCCGCGCCCGTACCCGGACCAGACCGTCTCGTCGGGGAAGGCCGCCGGGTCGGCCAGCGACAGCGTCCCGACGACGAGCACCCCGACCAGTTCGACGCTGATCGCCACCAGCGCCGTCCGCCGCCCGGCCGGGCCGCGCGCCAGCGCCACCGTCGCCACGAGGTAGACCGCCGCGGCCAGCGCCGAGAGCACGTAGGCCAGCGGCGCCTCGTCGAAGCGGGTCGCCAGCTGCACGCCGGCCCGCGCGCCCGCGGCCAGCGCGAAGACCGCGTAGAGGGCCACCAGCACCCTGCGGCCGCCCGCCGCGGACCCGGCGTCTCGCTCGGCCGGCGCACCCAACACGCGGTCGTCAGGCACCGGTGGCCTCCCACAGCTCCAGCAGCCGCCAGATCATCACGCCGACGGCCGCCCCGGCCACGGCCAGGACGGTGCCGGCCCAGCGGGTCATCTCGGTGCGCGCCCACAGCACGCCGGCCACGGGAACGAGGACGACGCCGGACAGGTAGCCGAGGAACGACGCGGTGTCCGCCGGGGTCTCGCCGTCCATGGCGAGCAGGGCCACCGCCGCCTGGACCAGCAGCAGCACCTCGAGGACGGCCGCCGCGACCAGGTGGACCAGGCCGATGCGCCGCCGGGCGAGCGTGGACGCCACCCCCACGACCACGACGACCACCGACACGACGGTGATCGGGACGACCAGCGACAGCGTCACGGCCGGGGCCGCGATCGGACGGGGTGGGGCACGCCGACCATCTTCCCGCGCGCGCCCGACGGTCCGGCGGGCGGTCCGGCCGTCAGGACCCCACCGGCGGTGAACCGGAACAGGTATGGCAGGTTAGGCCCGGCTTAGTTAGGCATACCTATCCTCAGTTCCGAAGTGGAGCACCATGCGCACAGTCCGGCCGCTCTCGGCCCTCGCCCTCCCCCTGGCCGCCGTCCTGGCGCTCTCCGCCTGCGGTGACGACGCCGAGGCCGACCCGGGCTCCGGTGCCGCGGCGGGCGGCGAGACGGTCTCCTTCACCTGGGACCGCAACGTGAACGCCGCCGACGAGGACGCCGACCCGGAGCTCGAGGAGACGACGGTCGAGGTGCCGAAGAACCCCGAGAACATCGTGGTCTTCGACATGGCCAGCCTGGACACCATCGGGGCGCTGGGCGGGGAGGTCGCGGGTGCGCCGCTGGACTCCGTCCCCGGCTACCTCGAGCAGCACCTCGCCGACGACGCGTACGACGTGGGGACGCTGTTCGAGGCCGACGTCATCGGGATCGAGGCCCAGCAGCCCGACCTGATCATCATCGGCGGCCGCTCGGCAGCCCTGTTCGAGGAATTGAACCGGATCGCGCCCACCGTCGACCTGGGCATGCGGGGCACCTACCTCGAGAACCTCGAGCGCAACGTCACCTTCCTCGGCGAGGTGCTCGGCGCCGAGGACGAGGCGGCCGACGCGATCGAGGAGATCGAGCAGGGGATCGAGGAGGCGCGGGCCGCCACCGCCGACGCCGGCACCGGCCTGGGCCTCATGGTCTCCGGCGGGCAGCTCAGCGCGATGGCCCCGGCGGGCGAGAACTCCGACGCGCGCGGCGCCCGCGGCGGCCTCATCTACGACGCCTTCGGCGTCGAGCCGGTCGTCGAGGACATCAAGGCCGCCACGCACGGCGAGCCGGTCTCCTTCGAGTTCCTGCTGGAGACCGACCCGGACTACCTGTGGGTCGTCGACCGCGACGCCGCCACCGGCGAGGCGGGCGCCCAGGCAGCGGAGGCCGTGCTCGACAACGAGATCGTGCGGCAGACGACGGCCGCCACGAACGGCCAGATCGTCTACCTGGACCCGACCGCCTGGTACATCGTCTTCGGCGGCATCGAGACGACGAAGATCATGATCGACGACGTCCTGCAGATCGCCCGATGACCGGAGCTGCACCGGCCGAACGCCGCCGCTGACCGACATGGCCGTGCTCGACCGACCCCTGGCGAGCACCTCTGCCCGCGTGCGGCCCCGCCGCACCTGGGTGGGGGTGCTCATCGGTGTGCTGGTCGGCGTCCTCGCGGTCACGAGCCTGTTCGTCGGCGTCTCCGACGTGTCCCCGACGACCGTCCTCCGCGGCGGGGAGGAGAGCGACGCGGCGTTCCTGCTCGTGGCCAGCCGCATCCCGCGCACCGTGGCGGTGCTGCTCGTCGGCGCATCGCTGGGCATCGCCGGCCTGATCATGCAGATGCTCGTGCGCAACAAGTTCGTCGAGCCGAGCACCACGGGCGTCACCGAGTTCGCGACCCTCGGCATGCTGGTCACGATCGTCTTCCTGCCCGGACTGGCGGTCGTCGGGAAGATGGCCGTCGCCGCGGCCTTCGGGCTGTTCGGCACCTGGGTGTTCCTGCGCGTGGTGCGGTTCGTGCCCGTGCGCCAGCTCGTGCTCGTCCCGCTGGTCGGGATCATGCTCGGCGGCGTCGTCGCCGCCGTCACGACGTTCTTCGCCTACCGACTCGACCTGCTGCAGTCGCTCGGTCAGTGGTCCCAGGGCAGCTTCGCCACGGTCATGCAGGGCCGCTACGAGTTCCTCTGGATCGCGGGCGCGATGGTCGTCGTCGCCTGGATCGCCGCCGACCGGTTCAGCGTCATCGGCCTGGGCGAGGAGTTCGCGACCAACCTGGGGCTGGACTACCGCCGGGTGGTCGCCGTCGGCATGGTGATCATCGCGGTGATCACGGCCGCGGTGCTGGTCACCGCCGGGATGATCCCGTTCCTGGGGCTCGTCGTCCCGAACGTCGTCAGCCTCCTCATCGGCGACAACGTGCGCCGCGCGATCCCCTGGGTCGCGGGCATCGGCGCCGTGTTCGTCCTCGCCTGCGACCTGGTCGCCCGGGTCGTCCGGATGCCCTACGAGATCCCGCTGTCGGTCGTCGTCGGCATCGTGGGGGCGGCACTGTTCCTCTGGCTGCTGCTGCGCAAGGGGAGCCGTGCTCACTGACTCGACCGCGACGACGGCGGCGACCAGGAGCGCCCCGCCGGCCACCGGCCACGCCCGGCTCGCCGCCGCGTGGGCCCAGCCGTGGGTCCGGCTCGCCGTCCTCGGCGCCGTCGTCCTGGCCCTGACCGGCGTCTACCTGTTCGGCGACGTCCCCGGGTCGCTGGCGTTCGCGCTGGAGTACCGCAGCCGCACCGTGCTCGCGATGCTCGTGGTCTCGACGGCGGTCGGCGTCTCCACGGTGGTCTTCCACACCATCACGCAGAACCGGATCCTCACCCCGTCGATCATGGGGTTCGACGCCTTCTACGTGCTGATCTCCACCGTCGTCGTGTTCGTCTCCGGGTCCGCGGCGTTCCTGGCGTTCGACCAGCTCACCCTGTGGCTGACCCAGATCGCCGTGATGGTGGCCTTCAGCGTCCTGCTGTTCACCTGGCTGTTCGGCGGCAAGCGGCGCTCGATCCACCTGATGCTGCTGGTGGGCATCGTGCTGGGCACGTTCTTCCGCAGCTTCACCGAGTGGATGCAGCGGATGCTCGACCCGCTCGACTTCCAGGTGCTCAGCGATGCCATGTTCGCCTCCCTGACCCGGCCGGACGAGACGCTGCTGGCGCTCACCGCCGTCCTGGTCGCGCTCGGGTGCGTCGCGATCGTGCCGCTGCGGCGCACCCTCGACGTCCTCACGCTGGGCGAGCCGGCCGCCGTGGGCCTGGGGGTCGACCACCGCCGGGTCGTGATGGTCCTCTTCGCCGGCATCGCGGTGATGATCGCCGCGTCCACGGCCCTGGTGGGACCGATCCTCTTCTTCGGCCTCATCGTCGCGAACCTCGCCTACTCCTACGCGGGCTCGTTCCGCCACGTCTGGACGGTGCCGACCGCCGTGCTGCTCGGCATGGTCTGCCTGCTGGGTGGCCAGCTCGTGCTGGAGCGGGTGTTCGGCTACGGCGGCACCCTGTCCACGGTCATCGACTTCGCCGGCGGGCTGTTCTTCCTCTACCTCGTCCTCCGGAAGGGGGCGCGATGATCGCGCTCGAGAACGTCACCAAGCGCTACGGCACCCAGACGGTCGTCGACGACGTCTCGGTGTGCTTCGGCGGCGAGGGTGTCACCGCGCTGATCGGCCCGAACGGGGCCGGGAAGTCGACCCTGTTCGGGCTCGTCGGCCGGCTGATCCGCCCCGACGCCGGCCGGGTGACCGTCGGCGGGCTGGACATCGCGACGACGCCGTCCGGCGAGCTCGCCAAGAGGCTCGCCGTGCTGCGCCAGGACAACCACGTCGCCGCACGTCTCACCGTGCACGACCTGGTGGAGTTCGGGCGGTTCCCGCACTCGCGGGGGCGCCTCACCGTGGACGACCGCGAGCACATCGAGCGCTCGATCAGCTACCTCGAGCTGGACCCCTACCGGCACCGGTTCCTCGACGAGCTCTCGGGCGGGCAGCGCCAGCGGGCCTTCATCGCGATGGTGCTCGCGCAGGACACGGAGTACGTGCTGCTCGACGAGCCGCTGAACAACCTCGACCTGCGGCACATGACCGAGATCATGCGGCTGGTCCGCCGGGTGGCCGATGACCTGGGCAAGCGGATCATCACCGTGCTGCACGACGTCAACTTCGCCGCGACCTACGCCGACCGCATCGTCGCCATGCGGGAGGGGGTCGTCGTCGCCGACGCTCCCGCGCGCGAGGTCATGCGGCCCGAGGTGCTGGCCGCGGTCTACGACACGACCGTCGACGTCCGGGAGATCGACGGCCGGCCGGTCGCCCTCTACTACGGCTGACCCCGAGACCCGGCCACGATCAGGTGACCTGATCGTGGCGCGTCCTCCCTCACGGTGGGCGGTGAGGGAGGACGCGTTGCGGTGAGGGAGGACGGCGGCAGCCGGGGGGTAACCCCGCGGCGACGGCGTCGTTGGGACAGGCCACACACCATCGCCGTGTCCCCGCCTGGAGTGCTCATGAGCCGCTCGTCCCGCCGACTTCTCGGCGCCGTCAGCGGAGCGGTCGTCGTCGCCGCTCTCGCCGCCACCCCCGCCCAGGCCGCGCCCAGCGGCTCTCCCCCGGCCCCGGTCCAGGACTTCCTCGCCGAGCAACTCGGCACCCTCACCGGGTCGACGACGGTCCTGGTGCACGGCACCGACGCCGCAGCCGCCCGCGCCGCCGTCGCCGCCACGGGCATGGGCACCGTGACGGAGTTCGAGCGCATCGGCGTCGTGGTGGCCTCCGGCACCGCCGAGCAGATCGAGTCGGTCCGCACGCAGCCCGGCATCACCTACCTCGAGGGCAACGCCCCGATCGAGTTCACCCAGGAGACCTCCAACGTCGCCACGCGGGGCGCCGAGGCGGTGGCCACGCTGACCGGCGCGAACGGCGAGGCCCTCGACGGCAGCGGCGTGTCCGTGGCGGTCATCGACTCCGGGATCGACCCGAACCACCCGTACTTCCGCAACCCCGACGGCAGCAGCGCCGTCGTCGCCAACCTCAAGAGCCTCTGCCTCGTGGAGGTGACGTCGACCCCCGACTGCGTCGTGCCGGTCCCCGGGTTCGTGGACACCGACACGCTGTCGGTGGGCGGCCACGGCACGCACGTCAGCGGCATCGTGGCCGGCCGCCCCACCACGCTGTCCGGCGGTGGCACGTTCCAGGGCGCGGCCCCCGGAGCCAGCATCGTGTCCATCTCGACCGGCGCGGTGCTGCTCATCGTGGGCGCGGACTCGGCGCTCAACTGGGTGCTGGAGAACCACGAGGCACCGTGCGGCGAGGGTGTCCCGGCGTCGGTCTGCCCGCCGATCAAGGTGACCAACAACAGCTACGGCCCCAGCGGCGGCGGTGAGTTCGACCCGAACTCCGCCACCGTCAAGCTGCAGCGGGCGCTGGCCGCCGAGGGCGTCGTCACCGTCTGGGCCGCCGGCAACGACGGCGGCGACGGCTCGACCTCCCTCACCAACCCGCCGGGGCAGGACCCGACCGGCGGCATCCTCTCGGTGGCCTCCTACTTCGACCAGGACACCGGCACCCGGGACGGCGTCGTCAGCGAGTACTCCTCGCGTGGCGCGTCGGCCGACCCCTCCACCTGGCCGGACCTCTCCGCCCCGGGCGAGAACATCACCTCCGCGTGCCGGCCGTACCTGCCCATCTGCGCGACGGGGCTGGACTTCCGCAACGGTCCGGGTCTGCTCGACATCGGCACGTTCAACACGATCAGCGGGACCTCGATGGCCGCTCCGCACGTGGCCGGCATCGTCGCCCAGCTGTTCCAGGCCGATCCGTCGGCCACGCCCGCCGAGATCGAGGCCGCGCTGAAGGGCACCACCCACCGGTACACCGACGGTGCCGCCTACCGGACCGTCGGCGGCTACACGACGTCGTTCGACAAGGGCACCGGCCTGGTCGACGTCGTCGCCGCGGTGGCCCGAATCCGGGGCTGATCCGCCGTCGCGGCCCGGTTCCACGTGGAACCGGGCCGCGATTACGTCCGTGTGACGTTCTCCGCTCCGTCTCGCACGGAGCGCTCGCGGCGGGTTAGATCGTTTCGTATGTGCGGCCTCAGTGGCGAGATCACGTTCGACGGTTCGATGGCCGACACCGGGGCCGTCGCCCGCATGGTGGAGTCCCTGGTCCCCCGCGGGCCGGACGGGCAAGGCTCCTGGAGCAACGGCCGGGTGGCCTTCGGGCACCGCCGGCTGTCGGTCATCGACCTGTCCACCTGCGGCTCCCAGCCGATGGTGGACAACGAGCTCGGGCTGACGGCCGTCTTCAACGGCTGCATCTACGACTACAAGGAACTGCGCGCCGAGCTCGAGGGGCACGGCTACCGGTTCTTCTCGCACAGCGACACCGAGGTGATCCTCAAGGGCTACCACCACTGGGGCGCCGACGTCGTCTCGCACCTGCACGGCATGTTCGCCTTCGTCATCGCCGAGCGCGACACCGGCCGCGTGGTCATGGCCCGTGACCGGCTCGGCATCAAGCCGCTCTACCTCTCCGAGACCCCCGGCAAGAAGCTGCGGTTCGCCTCGACGCTCCCGGCGCTGCTCAGTGGTGGCGACGTCGACACCTCCATCGACCCGGTCGCGCTGCACCACTACCTGTCCTGGCACGCGGTCGTGCCGGCACCCCGGACGATCCTCAACGGCGTCCGGAAGCTTCCCCCGGCCACGGTGCGGGTGATCGAGGCCGACGGGTCGAGCACCGAGCACCGCTACTGGAACGCCACCTACGAGCGCCGCCCCGAGCACGTGAACTGGTCGGCCCGCGACTGGGAGGACGCGATCGAGGAGGCGCTGCGGGTCGCCGTCCGCCGCCGCCTGGTGGCCGACACCCCGGTCGGCGTGCTGCTCTCCGGCGGCCTGGACTCGAGCCTGATCGTCGGCCTGCTGGCCCAGGAGGGGCAGACCGGCCTGGCGACCTACTCGATCGGTTTCGAGTCGGTCGGCGGGCGCGAGGGCGACGAGTTCGTCTACTCCGACGTGATCGCCGAGCGGTTCAGCACCGACCACCACCGCATCCGGGTCGGCTCCGACGAGCTGGTCGGCGCGCTCGGCCACGCGGTCGGCGCGATGGCCGAGCCGATGGTCAGCCACGACGCCGTCGCCTTCGACCTGCTCAGCGAGCGGGTGTCGCAGACGATCAAGGTGGTGCAGTCCGGTCAGGGCGCCGACGAGGTGTTCGCCGGTTACCACTGGTACCCGCCGCTGGCCGGCGTCGGCCGCGAGGAGGCCGTGCACACCTACGCGAAGGCGTTCTTCGACCGGGACCACGCGCAGATGCGCCAGGTGGTCTCCGGCCGGTACGCGCTCGACGAGGACCCGAGCCTGGCCTTCGTCCGCGCCCACATGGAGACCCCGGGCGCCGAGACGGCGGTCGACGCCGCGTTGCGGCTGGACAGCGAGATCATGCTGGTCGACGACCCGGTCAAGCGGGTGGACAACATGTCCATGGCCTGGGGTCTGGAGGCGCGGGTGCCGTTCCTCGACCACGACCTGGTCGAGCTCGCCGCGCTCTGCCCGCCCGAGCTGAAGCTGGCCGACGGCGGCAAGGGCGTGCTCAAGGCCATCGGCCGGCGGATCATCCCGCCGGAGGTCATCGACCGGCCCAAGGGCTACTTCCCGGTGCCGGCGATCACCCACCTCGAGGGCAAGGTGCTGGGCCTGGTGCGGGACGCGCTGTCCAGCGATGCCGCCCGCGACCGCGGCATGTTCCGCCCCGAGTACGTCCGCGAACTGCTCGCCGACCCCAACGGCGAGCTCACCCCGTTGCGTGGCAACAAGCTCTGGCAGCTGGGGCTGCTCGAGCTCTGGCTGCAGACGCACGCCGCCTGAGGAGATGGTCATGGCACCCCGGCTCGCGGGCCACCGGCGCCGCAACCCGGCCCCGGCCCTGACCGACCGGTCGTGGCGGGAGCCGTCCGAGCACGAGCTGCGGGGGATGCAGAGCGACGTCGTCCTGGACATGGGCTGGGGCCGGCTGGTCTTCGGCCAGACCTTCGCCGACCTCCGCGGGATCGTCGACGCGTTGCGCGCCGAGGAGAGCGGCGAGCGGGACATCTGCATCTACCCGCGAGACCCGCACGTGCTGGTCGGGCTCGCGCCCGACGAGCTGTTCATCGACCCGAGCTACACCTACCGCCTCGACCTCCACCGCTACCGGGCCCGGCCCGAGCTCATCCGCGGGGTCTTCGTGCGCACGGCCACGTCGCGTGCGGAGATGGAGGCGATCAACGACATCTACGCGCTCAACGGCATGGTCGTCGGCGACGCCGACATCATGTGGGAGAACCACCGGACGCGCTGCTACACCTACCTCGTCGCCGAGGACACCCGTACCGGCCGGATCGTCGGCACGGTCACCGGGGTGGACCACACGCTGGCCTTCGACGACCCGGAGGCGGGCACCAGCCTGTGGTGCCTCGCGGTGAACAACCAGGACGCCCCGACCGGGACGGGCGAGGCGCTGGTGCGGGTGCTCGCGGAGCGGTACGTCGGTCGCGGGCGCGCCTACCTCGACCTGTCGGTCATGCACGACAACGACGGCGCGATCCGGCTCTACCGGAAGCTGGGCTTCAGCCGGGTCTCCGCCGTCTGCGTGAAGCGCAAGAACCCGATCAACACGCCGCTGTTCGCGGCCCGGCCCCCGGGGCTGGAGGAGCTCAACCCCTATGCGCTGATCATCGCCGAGGAGGCGCTGCGCCGCGGCATCCGCGTCGAGGTGCTCGACGCGGAGTTCGGTGAGCTGCGGTTGTCCGTGGGCGGGCGCACCGTGGTCACCCGGGAGTCGCTGTCGGAGTTCACCACCGCCGTGGCGATGAGCCGGTGCGACGACAAGCGGGTGACCCGCCGGATCATGCAGCGGGCCGGGGTGCGGGTCGCCCGGGGGGCCCTGGCCTGCGAGGGGGAGCTGGAGGAGGCGGCCGCGCTCGTGCGGGAGGTCGGCTCGGTCGTGGTCAAGCCCGCGCGCGGCGAGCAGGGGCGCGGCATCACCGTCGGAGTGACCGACGAGGCGGGGCTGGAGAAGGCCGTCCGGCAGGCCCTGCAGTTCTGCCCCGACGTCCTGGTCGAGGAGCTGGTGCCCGGTGAGGACCTGCGGGTGCTGGTGATCGACCGGGCGGTGGTCGCCGCCGCCGTCCGCCGGCCTGCCGAGGTCGTGGCCGACGGCCGCACCACGGTCACCGACCTGGTCCGGACCACCAGCCGGCGCCGGGAGCGCGCCACCGGTGGGGAGTCCCGCATCCCGCTCGACGACACCACCGTGAAGGTCGTCGCCGACGAGGGCTGGGGCATGGACGACGTCCCGCCCAACGGGGAGCGGATCCAGGTGCGGCGGACGGCGAACCTGCACACCGGCGGCACCATCGAGGACGTCACCGGACAGCTCCACCCGGAGATCGCGGCGGCCGCGGTGCGAGCGGCGGCGGCCCTGGAGATCCCGGTGACCGGCATCGACTTCCTGGTGCCCGACGTGTCCGGCCCCGACTACGTCTTCATCGAGGCCAACGAGCGCCCGGGCCTGGCCAACCACGAGCCGCAGCCCACGGCGGAGCGCTTCGTCGACCTGCTCTTCCCCGAGACCCGCCGCCGCTAGCCCGTGGCTGGGATCAGGTGAAGGACCCCGTCCTCCTCACGCCTCGCAAGCTCGGCGCGAGCCTCTGGACGGGGCCGGCGCGGTGGGGGAGGACGTCGATCAGCGCCCGAGGAGTGCCAGCAGGCCGTCGATCTCGTGCTGCGCGGTGCTGGGATGCCGGAAGTGCTGGTGCGGCCTGATCTCGCAGTGCGTCCGCCGGCCGACGCGGGTCCGGGTCAGGTATCCCGCCTCCTCCAGGTCGCGCAGGATGCTGAGCGCGGCGCGCGTGGACACCCCCACCTCCGCGGCGATCTCGGCGACCCGTGCGTCCGGCGCCCGCGCGACCGCGAGCAGGACGTGGCCGTGGTTGGTGAGGAACGTCCACGCGTGGTGCCCAGCGGTCATCGGTCCTCCTCGGCGGCGCGACGCCCAGAGGGAGCCGGCGGTGGCGGGCGACAGGTGAAGTGTGCTTCACTCATTCCACAGGAGGGGAGTATCCCCCAGCGTCCCGTCGTCACCACGGCTCCCCATGGGGCCCGGCGGACCGGGCGGCTGCCGAGTCGGAGCCGCCGGGGGAGACCTCCAGTTGGCACGTTCCGACTGGAGGAGTGGTACGCGCGTGGACGTCTCCCTGTGGCTCTGGTTCTCGGTGCTGGGCCTGATCCTCGGCATGCTGGCGATCGACCTGTTCGCCCACCGCACGGCGCACGTGATCGCCGTCCGCGAGGCGGCCGCCTGGTCGGCGGTGTGGATCACGATCGGCGTCGCGTTCGGCGCCTGGGTGTGGTGGGCGCACGGCGCGGAGTTCGGTCAGCAGTACTTCGCCGGCTACCTGATCGAGAAGTCCCTCGCCGTCGACAACGTGTTCGTCTGGGCGATCATCTTCACGTTCTTCGCCGTCCCGCGGGAGTTCCAGCACCGGGTGCTGTTCTTCGGGGTGCTCGGCGCGCTGGTCTTCCGGGGGCTCTTCATCGCCGGCGGCTCGGTGCTCATCGCGAGCTTCGGCTGGATCCTCTACCTGTTCGCCGGGTTCCTGCTCTGGACCGGCGTCCGGATGATCCGGCAGCGCGACGAGCACCTGGACCCCTCGACGTCGCGGTCCCTCCGCCTGTTCCGCCGGTACGTGCCGATGACCGACGCGTACCACGGTCAGCGGTTCGTGATCCGCCGCGCCGGGGTGCTCATGGCCACTCCCCTGCTGGCCGTGCTGGTGCTCGTCGAGATCACCGACATCATCTTCGCGGTGGACTCGATCCCGGCGATCTTCGCGGTCACCGACGAGCCGTTCCTGGTCTTCACGGCCAACGCCTTCGCCATCCTCGGCCTGCGCGCCATGTACTTCCTGCTGGCCGATCTGATCCACCGGTTCGTCTACCTCAAGGTGGGCCTGGCGCTCGTCCTCGTGTGGGTCGGCATCAAGATGCTGCTCAAGGTGGACGTCTTCTACATCCCCACGACCGTGAGCCTCGCCGTCATCACGGTGCTCATCGGCGGATCCGTCGTGCTCAGCCTCCGGGCCACGCGGGGACAGGGCCGCAGCGCCCTGCAGCCCCCTGCCACCCCGCCCTTCCGCGTCGCCACCGACGAGGAGATGGCCGAGCTCGAGCCGCTCCGGCGTCGCCACTCCCCCGCCACGATCAGGTGACCTGATCATCGAGCGTCCTGCCTCACGGTGGGCGGTGAGGGAGGACGCTCGGCGGTGAGGGAGGACGCGCCCTACAGGCCGAGTTCGGCGCGGATCTCGTCGGAGTGCTCGCCGGCCTTCGGGATCCGGCCCACGGAGCCCGGGGTCGCGGAGAACCGGGGGGCGACGGCGGGCTGCGTCGTCCCGTCCACCTCGACGAAGACCTCGCGCTCGCGGTTGTGCTCGTCCTGGGTCGCCTCGACCAGCGACCACACCGGGGCGACGCAGGCGTCGGTGCCGGCGAACACCTTCCACCACTCGTCGCGGGTCCGGCTCGCGAACAGCTCGGTGAAGCGCTCCCGCAGGGCCGGCCACTGGTCCGGCTGGTAGCGGTCGGGGAAGGACTCGTCCCCGGCGACGCCCAGGCCCTCCAGCAGCGCGGCGTAGAACTGCGGCTCCAGCGCGCCGACGGCGAGGAACTGCCCGTCGGCGCAGCGGTAGACGTCGTAGAACGGCGCACCGGTGTCGAGCAGGTTGGTGCCTCGCTCGTCGCTCCACCCGCCGGTGGAGAGCATGCCGTGGATCATCGTGGTGAGGACGGCGGTGCCGTCGACGATCGCGGCGTCCACCACCTGGCCCTGCCCCGTCGCGCGGGCGTGCAGGAGCGCGGCCACGGCGCCCAGCGCGAGGAACACTCCCCCGCCGCCGAAGTCGCCGAGCAGGTTCATCGGCGGCGCCGGCCGCTCGTCCGGGCGTCCGCTGGCGCCGAGGGCGCCGGTGAGCGCGATGTACCCGATGTCGTGGCCCGCGGTGTGCGAGAGGGGACCGGTCTGCCCCCAGCCGGTCATGCGGCCGTAGACCAGCGCGGGGTTCTCCCCCAGCAGCGCGTCGGGCCCCAGCCCCAGGCGCTCCATGACACCGGGGCGGAAGCCCTCCAGCAGCACGTCGGCCCGGCGCACCAGGGCCCGCACCACCTCGACGTCGGCCGGGTCCTTGAGATCGAGGGCGATCGACCGCTTCCCGCGGTCCAGCAGCGATGTGCCCCCGAGGGCGCCGCCGGGCCCGCGCCGGTCGATCCGGACGACGTCGGCGCCCAGGTCGGCCAGCAGCATGCCGCAGAACGGCCCCGGCCCCAGCCCTGCGAACTCGACCACGCGCACACCCGAGAGCGGGCCCACGGCATCTCCTCTGCTGCCCGGGGCCACGCCGTCGTGCGCCCTCGTCAGTGGCATGCTGCCCGATGCCGGTGCCGACGTGGAGCAGGGGGATACGTGGTCGCCTACGCCGCCGCCGCACTGGGGGGCGCGCTCGGCGCGCTGGCCCGCTGGGGTGTCGCCGAGGCGCTGCCCTCGGACGCCGGCGGCTGGCCCTGGGCGACCCTGCTGGTCAACCTGACGGGCTGCCTGCTCCTGGGGCTGCTCCTCGGCCGGGTGGTGCCGCGGTTCCCCGACGCCACCTGGCCGCGCCCCTTCCTGGTCACCGGCCTCCTGGGCGGGTTCACGACCTTCTCCGCGTTCGCCCTCGAGACGGTGCAGCTCACCGAGGGCGGACATCCGGGAGCCGCCGCGGGGTACGTGCTCGCCTCGGTCGCCGGCGGGATCGCGGCTGCGGCGCTGGGAACGAGAGCCGGCCGAGCCGCAACGCCGCGGGTCCCGGCACCGTGACGCCGTGGCTCGTGGTGCTCGGTGCGATGGCGGGCGCCCCGCTGCGGCTGTTCGCGGAGCGCCTCGCGGTGGCCCGCCGCGGCCCCGGGTCCGTCGTCGGCACGGTCGCCGTCAACGTCGCGGGCAGCGTCGTGCTGGGGATCCTCCTGGGGCTGGCCGACGTCCCCGTCTGGGTGCTGGCCCTGGTGGGCACCGGCTTCTGCGGCACCCTCACCACCTTCTCCACCCTCGGCGCGGACGTCGTGCGGCTCGCGGAGGAGGGGCGCGCGGTTCGGGCAGCGGGCTACGTGCTGACGACGCTCCTGCTCGGGATCGGCGCCGCGGCAGGGGCCTACGGGGCGGCCGGCCTGCTCTGACCGGGACGGGTCGGTAGGGTTCCGGGCGGTATGACCGATCGCACAGGTGAAGAGGTCGGGGCCGAGAGCCCCGTTGTCGTCGTCGCCAACCGCCTGCCGGTCGACCAGGTCACCGACCCGGACGGCAGCACGCGCTGGCAGCGCAGCCCGGGTGGTCTGGTCACGGCGCTGGAGCCGTTCGTCGCAGGACGAGGCGGCGCCTGGGTCGGCTGGTCGGGGTCGGCCGGCGAGGCTCCGGAGCCCTTCGAGTCCGGCGGGATGTCGCTGATCCCGATCCCGCTGTCCGAGCCGGAGGTCGACCGCTACTACGAGGGCATGTCGAACGCCTCGCTGTGGCCGCTGTACCACGACGTCGTCGAGAAGCCGGAGTACCACCGCGCCTGGTGGGACACCTACGTCCAGATCAACAAGCGCTTCGCGGAGCGGACGGCGGAGATCGCCGCGGAGGACGCGATCGTCTGGGTGCACGACTACCAGCTGCAGCTGGTGCCGGCGATGCTCCGCCAGCAGCGGCCCGACCTCACGATCGGGTTCTTCCTGCACATCCCGTTCCCGCCGTACGAGCTGTTCACGCAGCTGCCCTGGCGCTCGGCGATCGTGGAGGGACTGCTCGGCGCGGACCTCGTCGGCTTCCAGCGGCCCGCCGCCGCCGCCAACTTCGTGCAGCTCGCCCGTCGGCTGCACGACCTCCCGGCCCGCGGCCCGATCGTCGAGTACGACGGCCGGACGGTGGCTGCGCGCGCGTTCCCGATCTCCATCGACGTCGCGTCCTTCGACGAACTGGCCCGCTCCCCCGAGGTGCTGGCGCGGGCGAAGGAGATCAGGGCGGAGCTCGGCAACCCGTCGAAGATCATCCTGGGCGTCGACCGGCTCGACTACACCAAGGGCATCGGCGTCCGGCTGAACGCCTTCGAGGAGCTGCTCGAGGACGGCGCGGTCGAGGCGCCGGACACCGTGCTGGTGCAGGTGGCCACGCCCAGCCGCGAGCGCGTGGAGCACTACGTGCACATGCGCGAGACGATCGAGCAGCAGGTCGGCCACATCAACGGGGTCTTCGGCTCGATCGCGGGTCCGGCGGTGCACTACTTCAACCAGTCCATGCCGCGCGAGGAACTCGCGGCGCTGTACCGCGCGGCCGACGTCATGCTCGTGACGCCGTACCGCGACGGGATGAACCTCGTGGCCAAGGAGTACGTGGCCGCACGGGGTGACTTCGGCGGCACGCTGGTGCTCTCGGAGTTCGCCGGGGCGGCGGCGGAGCTCAAGCAGGCCTTCCTGGTCAACCCGCACGACATCGCCGGCGTGAAGAGCCAGTTGCTGCGGGCCCTGCGGGTGGAGCCGACCGAGGCGGCCAAGCGGATGCGGGCGATGCGCCGGCACCTGTTCCGCAACGACCTCGAGCACTGGGCGAGCTCCTTCTTCACCGCGCTCAACGACCAGGCCTCCGGACAGCCCACCGGGCGGCGGGCAGGCCGTGCCTCCGCCCCCCTCTCCCCCGGCCGCGGCGGGGCCCAGGGGTGAGCCCCTCCACTGAACTCGACGCGGCGCTGGCCTCTCTGGCCGGCAGGCGACCGCTGCTGGTCGCGAGCGACTACGACGGGGTGCTGGCACGCCTCCGGGACGAGCCGTCCGCGGCGGTGCCGGAGCCAGGCGTCGCCGAGGTGCTGAGCCGGCTCGCGGCTGCGGACGGGGTGACGGTGGCCCTCGTCAGCGGTCGCGGGGTGGCCGACCTGCAGGCGACCAGCGGACTGACCGGCCCGTTCCGCTGGGTCGGCAGCCACGGCGCGGAGTTCGACGGGCCGCTGACCGGTGAGCTGGCCGCGCGCCGCGACGAGCTGGCCGCCCTGCTCGAGCCCGTCGTGGCCCGGGTCGCCGGCGCCCGGTTGGAAGTGAAGCCGGCCAGTGTCGCGGTGCACGTGCGGCCGGTCGCCGACCGCGACGCCGCCGCCGCGCTCCTCGACGAGGCCCGCTCGCTCGCCGATTCGTCACTGACGCTGAAGCCGGGCAAGGACGTCCTCGAACTCGCCGTGACCGATGCCGACAAGGGCAGCGCCCTGCTGCGGCTGGCGGGGGAAGTGGGCGCGCGAGCGACGCTCTACCTGGGCGACGACGTCACCGACGAGGACGCCTTCCGTGCCCTGGCCGACGACGACGTCACGGTCAAGGTGGGGGACGGCGACACCGCCGCCCGGTACCGGGTGGCCGATCCGGCCGGCGCCATCGCGGTCCTCCAGCTACTGGCCGCCGAACTCGACTGATCGAACTCGACTGATCCGGAACGGCCCGGCCTCGCGTCGCGCTCCGGTGGAAGACGGCCTTCGCCCCCGTCACAGGTCGTCGCACCGCCGATGTCGACATCGAGGGCCGGTATCCCCGAAGCTCCGCGGGAACGCATTCCAGCCGCCCGCCCTGACGGGGTGGTGACGCATTTCCCGTGTCGACACATGGGTCGCCGGAATGCGCTGACCCGGCGTACACATCACATGTCGGAATACGCGCGCCTCGGCGCTTCTCCGGGCCCGGTGGAGTGAGCACACTCGCTGTCACCCACATCCAGGGCATGCACCCCATGCCCCCTCCAGGACGGTAATCCGATGAATTCCACTGCACCACTTTCCGCTGCCGGGCGGCGTTCCGGCTGGTTCGCCGACCGGCCGCTGGCGGTGAAGTTCGGCATCCTCACCGGGTCCGTCGTCCTCGCCTGCGGCGGCATGCTGGCTTCGTCCCTGGTCGGCAATGCCGCCGTTCGCGACGCCAGCACCGAACTCGCACAGCTCGAGAAGGCGCAGGAGCTCGTCCTGCAGATCGACACCCGGGCCAGCGAGCTGAAGGTGGACGGCTACAAGGCCACGGTCCGCCCCGACCCGGCCGCCCAGCTGGAGGAGCTGGCCGAGGACATCGCCACCCCCGAGGGGCTCCTCGCCGAGCTCACGACCATCGAGCTGACCGGGCAGAGTGCCGAGACCGTCGCCGGCCTGGGCGAGAGCTTCGGCGCCTACACCGACGCCATCACCGCCTACGTGAACCTCGCCATCGCCGACCAGGCGGCCGCCATGGTCCGGTGGGAGGAGATCCAGGTGGCCAACGACCTCACCGACGGCGCGGTCGGTGCGGCGAAGGACGCGCTGGAGGCGGAGAGCGGGGTGGCCCAGACGCGGCTGGACGACGCCATCGCGCGTTCCCAGATGATCAGCATCGCGATCGCCGTCGCCGGCCTCCTCCTCATCGGGGGGGTCACGCTGCTGACCATGCGCTCGATCACCCGGCCGGTGACCCAGGTCAAGCGCTCGCTCGACGCGCTGGCCATCGGTGACCTGACCGTCGCCACCGGTGTCACGAGCAAGGACGAGGTCGGACAGATGGCCGCCGCGCTGGACGCCGCGCAGGCGAACCTGCGCGAGGTCATGGCCACCGTCGTCGGTTCCGCGGACGCCGTCGCCGCCAGCTCGGAGGAGCTGAGCGCCAGCTCGGCGCAGATCTCGGCTTCGGCCGAGGAGACGTCCGCGCAGTCCGGTGTGGTGTCGGGTGCCGCGGAGGAGGTCAGCCGCAGCGTGCAGACCGTGGCCGCGGGTGCCGAGCAGATGGGCGCCTCCATCCGCGAGATCGCCAGCAACGCCGCCGAGGCCTCCGAGGTCGCGGCCCGCGCCGTGGACGCCGCAGCCGCCACGACCGCCACGGTCGCCAAGCTGGGGGAGTCCTCGGCCGAGATCGGCAACGTCGTCAAGGTGATCACCAGCATCGCCGAGCAGACCAACCTGCTGGCGCTGAACGCCACCATCGAGGCCGCGCGGGCCGGCGAGGCCGGCAAGGGCTTCGCGGTGGTCGCCAACGAGGTCAAGGAACTGGCGCAGGAGACGGCCAAGGCGACCGAGGACATCGCCAAGCGGGTGCTGGCCATCCAGGGCGACACCACCGCCGCCGTCGCCGCCATCGACGAGATCTCCACGATCGTCGCGCAGATCTCCGACCGGCAGACCACCATCGCCAGCGCGGTGGAGGAGCAGACCGCCACCACCGGCGAGATGTCCCGCTCCGTGCAGGAGGCGGCCAGCGGTACCGGTCAGATCGCCGAGAACATCACCGGCGTCTCGGCCGCGGCGGACACCACGACCCAGGCCCTGACCCAGACGCGCACCGCCGTGGACGAGCTGTCCCGGATGGCCGCTGACCTGCGCAGCACCGTCGGAAGGTTCAGCTACTGAGCGACCGGCCGCCGGGGCAGGCCCGGAACGGACAGGGGCGCGCGACCAATGGGTCGCGCGCCCCTCGTCCTTTACCGACGACGCGCATTCTGTGTCGGAGATGTCGACATGGAAACGCAGCCGATGAGCTTGCCGGACTTTCTCGTGGCTGAGTCCCGACACCAACAGAAACGCGGATGGGCCGCAGCATTCGTGCGCCATTCTCTGCTCGTACCGCACGAGAACAACGGCCGGGGCGACGGCGGTCCCCCGGTGTCGCGCACACCCTTGGAGCCCACGATGACCGTCCCGTCCCGCACCATCCGATCCGGCCCCCGGGGGTGGTTCGCGAATCGGCCGATCGGCGTCAAGATCGGCTCGGTCGTCACGCTGCTCGGTGTGGTCGTCCTGGGCACCAACTGGCTCGCCATCGATCGGATCGGTGACATGCGGGACGGCCAGGAGCAGATCTACTCCGAGAACCTCCAGCCGCTGAACGCGCTGTCGGAGGTCCAACGGGCGCACGCGGCGCACCGAGCCCGCACGCTGGAGTACGCCGTCGCGAGTCCCGAGCGCCGGGCGGAACTGCTCGAGCAGATGGAGGACAAGAACGCCGACCTGCAGGCCGGCTACGACGCGTACGAACCGTTCATCGTCGAGACCGAGGCGATGGAGCGGATGATGGCCACGCGGGCCGAGTTCGTGCAGGCACTGACCACCGACCTCTTCCCAGCCGCCGACCGCGGCGACTTCGAGACGTTCGCGCAGGTCCAGTCCGAGACCCTGCAGCCGCTCCTGCAGATCATCGCGGACGACATGGAGCTCGAAGGCGTCTCGCAGTCCGAGCAGGCCGCCGCTCGCAACGCCGCCGCCGCCGAGAGGGCCGACAGCGCCATCACGCTGCTGATCTCCGTCGCTCTGGGCTCCGTCCTGGCCGCCGCGGTGCTGACCGTCCTCGTCGTCCGGCGGATCACCGCCGCGGTGCGGTCGGTGCAGCGTTCCGCCGAGGCCATGGCAGCCGGCGACCTCACGGTGGTGACGGACGTCGACTCCGACGACGAACTCGGTCGCATGGCCAAGGCCATCGACGCCGCACAGGTGAGCCTGCGCGAGGTCCTGTCCTCCGTGGTGCAGTCCGCGGACGCGGTGGCGGCGTCGTCGGAGGAGCTGTCGGCGTCCTCGTCGCAGATCTCGGCCTCGGCCGGCGAGACCTCGGCCCAGTCGGGCATCGTCGCCGGTGCCGCGGAGGAGGTCAGCCGGAACGTCCAGACCGTCGCCGCCGGTGCCGAGCAGATGGGTGCCTCGATCCGGGAGATCGCGAGCAACGCTGCGGAGGCCTCCGAGGTCGCCAGCCGGGCGGTCACGGCCGCGGAGACGACGACGGCCACGGTCGCGAAGCTGGGCGAGTCCTCGGCGGAGATCGGCAACGTGGTGAAGGTGATCACGAGCATCGCGGAGCAGACGAACCTGTTGGCCCTGAACGCCACGATCGAGGCCGCCCGCGCCGGTGAGGCCGGCAAGGGCTTCGCGGTCGTCGCCAACGAGGTCAAGGAGCTCGCGCAGGAGACGGCCAAGGCGACCGAGGACATCGCCAAGCGGGTGCTGGCCATCCAGGGTGACACCACGGCCGCGGTGAACGCGATCGAGGAGATCTCGGCGATCGTGGCCCAGATCTCCGATCGGCAGACGACCATCGCCTCGGCGGTGGAGGAGCAGACGGCCACCACGAACGAGATGTCTCGTTCGGTGCAGGAAGCCGCCGATGGAGCCGGCCAGATCGCCGACAACATCTCCAACGTGTCCGGGGCCGCGGACTCGACCACCCAGGCGCTGACCCAGACGCGCACCGCGGTGGACGACCTCTCCCGGATGGCCGCGGACCTGCGCAGCACCGTCGGGAGGTTCAGCTACTGAGTGGGGCCCGTCCATGCGACGGGCCGTGGCGGGGCGGTGACCGGGCGACCGGTCGCCGCCCCGTCCGCATTTTCCGTCGACATCGGGAATGGCGTCATGTCGACAGCCGGAATGCGGTGGCCAGCCAATCTTCCTCGCCGTTCCCGACGCGCCGTCAATCCGGACGAATGGAATTCGGACATGCACTACCTTTCTCCCCGTCAGCACCGCACGACCTACCGGACCGCCTCATGGTCGAGTCCGTTCGCGGCGCGACGAAGCCCCGTCAGCCCGCCCTCCCCCATTCTCTGGAGTACCGCCATGTCCACGGCCGCCCGCATCACGCCCACCCCACAGCCGGCCCGCTCCCTGCTGTCCCGCTGGGCCGACCGTTCGGTGAGGACCAAGGTGCTGACCGCAGTGTCGGTGACCGCGGTCGTGGCCGGAGGTATCGGCGCCCTGGGCATCTCGGGCATGAGTGCTGCTGCGGACGACGCCGACAAGCTCTATTCGAGCAACCTGCTCGGTGCCGTGGAGGTGGCGCACCTCGACAGCCTCCTGCACGAGATGCGCGTGGTCACCCGGGACACGATCCTCGCGCCCACCCCTGAGCGGCAGCAGGAACGCTTCACCCGGGCCGAGGAACTGCGTACGGCATTCGCCGACGGTGTGACCGCGTACGCGGCCACGGGCATGTCGCCGGACCAGCAGGAGATCCTCGACGACGTCGTCGAGGATCTGAGCACCTACGTCACGGTGCAGGACCAGGTGCTCCGTCCGCTCGCCCTCGCGGGAGACACCGCCGGCTGGACGGCCGCCAACGACGCCCAGGGGACGACCGTCGTCGACGAGCTCCGGGCGGAGCTCGCGACGCTGAACGAGATGGAGCAGCAGGAGGCCGAGGCGGCGAGCGCCGGCATCCACGACAACGCGGAGACGAGCCAGACCCTCACCCTGGCCATCATGATCGCCGGCATCCTCACGGCGCTCGGGCTGGGATGGTTCGTCGCCGGTGGCGTCGCCCGGGCCGCGCGGCGGGTGCAGGACGTGACCGAGGCGCTGGCCGCCGGCGACCTGACGAAGTCCAGCGGCCTGGTGTCCAAGGACGAGATGGGCCGCATGGGCCAGGCGCTCGACGCCGCTGTCGACAACCTGCGCTCCGTCCTGGGCGGCGTGGCTGCCTCGGCGGACGCCGTGGCGGCCAGCTCGGAGGAGCTGTCGGCGTCCTCGGCGCAGATCTCGGCGTCGGCGGAGGAGACCTCGGCGCAGTCGGGTGTGGTGTCCGGTGCCGCGGAGGAGGTGTCCCGCAGCGTGCAGACGGTTGCGGCGGGCGCGGAGCAGATGGGTGCCTCCATCCGGGAGATCGCGAGCAACGCCGCGGAGGCCTCCGAGGTCGCGGCCCGCGCGGTGACCGCCGCGGAGACCACCACCGCCACGGTGGCGAAGCTGGGTGAGTCCTCGGCCGAGATCGGCAACGTGGTGAAGGTGATCACCAGCATCGCGGAGCAGACCAACCTGCTGGCGCTGAACGCCACGATCGAGGCGGCGCGGGCCGGCGAGGCGGGCAAGGGCTTCGCCGTGGTCGCCAACGAGGTGAAGGAGCTGGCGCAGGAGACGGCCAAGGCGACCGAGGACATCGCCCGCCGGGTGCAGTCCATCCAGGGCGACACGACGGCCGCGGTGGCCGCGATCGAGGAGATCTCGGCGATCGTCGCGCAGATCTCCGACCGGCAGACCACCATCGCCAGCGCGGTGGAGGAGCAGACGGCGACCACGAACGAGATGTCCCGCTCGGTGCAGGAGGCCGCGGGCGGCACCACGCAGATCGCGGAGAACATCACCGGCGTCTCCACGGCGGCGGACTCGACCACCCAGGCGCTGACCCAGACCCGCACCGCGGTCGACGAGCTCTCCCGGATGGCGGCCGATCTGCGCACCAACGTCGGACGGTTCACCTACTGAGGGCGCCGACTGCCGATAACAGCCCATGACGGGCGCGCCGCCGGCGGATTCACCTTGACTCCGCCGGCGGCCCGCCGATGACCCAACCGGGCCGACTCTTGTCCCCGGTCGCGACGCAGAGAGAAGGCAACACCGTGGACGGTCTGGACGACATCGTCGAAGAGTTCCTGGTCGAGAGCCACGAGAACCTCGACCAGCTCGACTCGGACCTGGTGGCCCTCGAGCAGGACCCGAACTCCCGCGAGCGGCTGTCCAGCATCTTCCGGACCATCCACACGATCAAGGGCACCAGCGGCTTCCTCGCCTTCAACCGGCTCGAGGAGGTCACGCACGTCGGGGAGAACATGCTCTCCCGCCTCCGGGACGGCGAGCTGGCCCTGACGCCGGAGCGCACGAGCGTGCTCCTGCAGATGGTCGACACCGTCCGCGCCCTCCTGACCACGATCGAGGCCAGCGGCGGCGAGGGCTCGGTCGAGGTCGCCGGCGTCGTCGCCGCGATCACCGCCGCGATGGACGACGCCCCGGCCGCCCCGGCCGCGACCGTGCCTGCTCCCCGCGCGGCGTCGACGAGCGCCGCCGCGAAGCCGAAGGCCCCGGCGAAGAGCGCCGCCAAGGCGCCCGCCAAGAAGACGACCGCGCGCAAGGCCGCAGCACCGCGTGCGACGACGAAGGCGGCGCCCGCCGCCGTGTCCGTGGACGAGGCGCCGGTGGTCGTCGAGGAGACGACCTCCGCCCCGGCCGCCGAGCTGCTCGAGGGAGCGAACGCAGTCATGCCCGAGACCACCGTCGAGAACCTCCCCTCTCCGGAGGCCACCGACCTGCCCGAGCACGCCGACGGCGAGGCGACGGCGGCAGCCGGCGACGGCCAGGCCCGCCGCGGCGTCGCGGACAGCACGATCCGCGTCGACGTCGACCTGCTCGACGAGCTGATGCTGCTCGTCGGTGAGCTGGTGCTGACCCGCAACCAGATCGTCCAGTACGTGGGCCGCTCCAACGACACCGACCTGGTGCGCGCCTCGCAGCGGCTCAACCTGATCGCCAGCGAGCTGCAGGAGGGCGTCATGAAGACGCGCATGCAGCCGATCGACCACATCTGGTCCAAGCTGCCGCGCGTCGTCCGCGACCTCGGCATGCAGCTCAAGAAGTCCATCCGCCTGGAGATGGAGGGTCGCGAGACCGAGCTGGACAAGACGCTGCTCGAGGCGGTCAAGGACCCCCTGACCCACCTCGTCCGCAACTCGGTCGACCACGGCATCGAGGCCCCCGACGCCCGCAAGTCGGCCGGCAAGCCGGCCGAGGGCGTCCTGACCCTGCGCGCCCGCCACGAGAGCGGCCAGGTCGTCGTCGAGGTCGCCGACGACGGCGCCGGCATCGACCCGGTCAAGCTCGGCAAGAAGGCCGTCGAGCGCGGTCTCATCACGGTCGCCCAGCTGGACAGGATGAGCCCGGCCGACATCCTGCAGCTCATCTTCCTGCCCGGCTTCTCGACCGCGGCCGCCGTCACCAACGTCTCCGGCCGCGGCGTCGGCATGGACGTCGTCAAGACCAACATCGAGGCCATCGGCGGCACCATCGAGGTCGAGTCCGAGGCCGGTCGCGGCACCGTCTGCCGGCTGCGCATCCCGCTGACCCTGGCCATCGTCCCCGCGCTGACCGTGGAGTGCGCCGGCGACCGGTACGCCATCCCGCAGATCAGCCTGCAGGAGCTCGTGAGCCTGGACGCCGAGAAGGCCGCCAACGCGGTCGAGGAGGTCGGCGGCGCGCAGGTCTACCGCCTCCGCGGCGAGCTCCTCCCCCTCGTCCGGCTCACCGACGTCCTCGGTCTGACCTCCGAGCGGCACGACGGCCACGTCGTCATCGCGGTGCTCCGGTCGGAGGGACGGCGCTTCGGCCTCGTGGTCGACCGCGTGATCAACACCGAGGAGATCGTGGTCAAGGCCGTGGGCGGCCAGATGAAGGCGATCGGGCTCTACTCCGGCGCCACCGTGCTCGGCGACGGCACCGTGGCGCTCATCCTCGACGTCCAGGCGCTCGCCCGTCGTGCGCTGCGCACCGAGACCGCGGAGCGGCAGGAGTCCCGGACGTCGGAGGCGGAGGCCGCCGCGGCCGAGACCGAGCGGCAGCGGATGCTGCTGGCGGCCATCGGCGGCGGGCGCCGGGTCGCGATCCCGCTCGACACCGTCACCCGCCTCGAGCAGGTGAAGGCCGAGACGGTCGAGAAGGTCGGCAACCGCGAGGTCGTGCAGTACCGCGGCGCCATCCTCCCGATCGTCCGGCTCGACCGGCACCTGGGCGCCTACGGCGAGAGCGACCGCGAGGTCCTCGAGGTGATCGTCTACTCCGACCACGGGCGCAGCGTCGCGATCGTCGTCGAGGAGATCCTCGACATCGTCGACGGCGAGGCCGCTGTCCGCAGCGACATCGACGACCTGGGCCTGCTCGGCTCCGCCGTCCTCGGGGACAAGGTGACCGAGCTGCTCGACGTCCGTGCCGCGATCCTGGCCGCCGACCCGGCGTTCTACTCGCACCCCTCTGCCACGACGCCGGCCGGCGTCTCCGACTCCCTGCTGGAGGTCTGACGTGACCGCCCCCACCACCGCCCCCACCACCGCCCCCGCCACCGGCGGGCAGCTGGCCACCTTCCGGCTGGACGGCGACCTGTACGGCATCGAGGTCGAGCACGTCCAGGAGGTGCTGCGCAGCCAGCAGCTCACCCGGGTGCCGCTGGCACCCGCCGCCGTCGCCGGCCTGATCAACCTGCGCGGCCAGGTGGTCACCGCCATCGAGCTGCGCGAGCGGCTCGGTCGTCCCCCGCGCCCCGAGGGCACCGACGCCGTGGTGATCGTCGTGCGGCTGCACGGCGAGGCCGTGAGCCTGCTGGTCGACTCCATCGCCGACGTGGTCGACGTGGACCCCACCGACTTCGAGGCGCCGCCGGACACGCTCGAGGGCCAGGCGCGCGACCTCATCCGGGGCGCGTACAAGCTCCGCGGGCAGTTGCTGCTCGCACTCGACGTCCAGAAGGCCGTCAGCGCCTGACCCAGAGTAATCTCAGCAGTACCCAGCGCCACCCACACGCGGCCGTCACCCCCTCGCCCTCCCGCGAAGGAGTGACGGCCGCGCGTCGTTGCACTCGCGCTCCGGGCCCGGAGCCGCCAGCATGGTCGGACCGACCTCTGGAGGCGACTGCCGTGCCCTACTCGCTGGTCAGCGCCGCGACCCTCGGATTCGACCTGGTCCGCCTGCAGGGCGGCCGCGCGGTCGCCGACGTCCTCCTGGCCGGCCTGGGCGCCGACGCCGACGCCCTCCGCCGGGTCGCCGCCGCCCACCCCTGCCGTGGCCTGACCGTCGAGGAGCGCCAGCAGTCGGCCGTACGCGGCCGCAAGGCGCGCGAGATGGCCGCCTCCGTGCCGCACATGCGCAGTGCGGCGTCCGCCGGCGACCGCGCCGCCGTGCTCGTCGCCCAGCTCGAGCAGGGCACGATCGGTGACGCACCCACCCTCGAGCGGCTGCTCCGCGACGACGTGCTGGGGCCGGAACACACGGCCGCGGCCGAGCTCGGCGACGACGAGCGCGACGAGGCGGTCTCCGTCCTCGCCGACGCCGCGGTGGGCTACTGGGCCGCCGGCGTCCTGCCGCCGCTGGTGCGCCGCGAGCTCACCGGCGCGTTCGACCGCAGCCTGGAGCGCGGCGAGCTGACCGTGCCCGCCGTCGGCGCCGATCTGGGACCTGCCGCCGTCGAACTCGCGGCCCTGCTCGAGGCCCTCCGTGGGCTCGACCGGTCCGGACGGGCCGCCTGGCGTGCCGCCGTCGACGAGGGCCGCCCGCAGCAGCGCCCCTGGGCCGCCGCCATGCACGAGGCCTCGTGGGCCGCGCACGTGTCCGGGCGCACCCGTGTCCTCGCCGCCGCCCAGCTGCACGCCGTCCAGGCGTTCCTCGACGGCGGCTTCGACCTGCACGACGGAGCGGCCGGCGTCTGGAACGCGGTCGCCGGCTGCGTGCAGGGCGTCGCGATGAGCGACCTCGTGGACGAGGCATCCCTCGCCGTCCTGCGGGCGCCCTGGGCCCGCGTCACCGAAGCGCACTGAGCCGCCGCGGCAGCTCCTGCCGCATCCCCGACCTGAACGAGCAGGTCAGCCGCCCGACGTGCCAGTGGCGCCGGGCGGCTTCGTGCCGTCCGTCGGTCACCTCCCCCGCAGTGTCGACTCATCGTCGAAATGCCATTTCGACATTGCGGAGAATGGTCACCATCGAATTGCGTAACGAGTCCGCGGCGGCCCTTTCTTTTGCTCGTGTGACCACCGATGCTTCTGAGGCGGATGAGGCGAGGGCAGTGACCCCGAGCCATTCGCATAGCGCACAACCGATCCCGCTCAAGCAGGGGTGAGGGAGTGCCGATAAAGGTGTGAACAGCCTGACTGGGCTGCCCAGTCAGTGAGCAGGAGGACACGCGTGAACCCGATCCGGGTGATGGTCGTCGACGACTCCGTCGTCGTCCGCAAGATCGTGACCGACGTGCTCTCCGCCGACCCCGGCATCGAGGTGGTCGGCACCGCCGTCAACGGCAAGGTCGCCGTCGCGAAGCTGGCCCAGCTCGAGCCCGACCTCGTGACGATGGACATCGAGATGCCGGAGATGGACGGCATCGAGGCGGTCCGGGCGATCCGCTCGGGCAGCGGCGGGCAGAAGTACAGCCGCGTGCCGATCGTCATGTTCAGCACGCTGACCGAGCGCGGCGCCTCGGCGACCCTCGACGCCCTGTCCTCCGGGGCGAATGACTACGTGACCAAGCCGGCCAACGTCGGCAGCGTGGCCCAGTCCATGGAGAGCGTGCGCGAGCAGCTCATCCCGAAGATCAAGGCGCTCACCGGCCGCCCGGTCAGCACCCCGCAGCCGCGTGCCGCAGCCCTGCCCCCTCCCCCGCCGGCAGCCCCCCGCACCGGCCCGGGCAAGAAGCCGGCAGTGCTGGTGATCGGCTCGTCCACCGGCGGCCCCGAGGCCCTGGCCAAGGTCCTCCCCCAGCTCCCGGCGTCCCTGCCCGTGCCGGTGCTGCTCGTCCAGCACATGCCGCCGGTCTTCACCCGGCAGTTCGCCCAGCGTCTCGACCGGCTGTGCCCGCTGCGCGTCGTCGAGGCCTCCGACGGGTCGCCGCTGGTGCCCGGCACCGTGCACCTCGCCCCCGGCGACCACCACCTCGTGGTGCCCCCGGTCGGCCCCGGCGGGCGCGCGGGACTGCAGACCGGCCTCAACCAGGGGCCGCCCGAGAACTTCTGCCGACCCGCGGTCGACCCGCTGTTCCGTTCGGTCGTGACCGCGTTCGACGGCGCCGTCCTGGCGGTCGTGCTGACCGGCATGGGTTCGGACGGGCGCAACGGCGCCGGTGAGATCCGCGCCGCCGGCGGCACGGTGATCGTCCAGGACCAGAACACCTCGGTCGTGTGGGGCATGCCCGGCGCGATCAGCCAGGCCGGTTACGCCGACGAGGTGCTCCCCCTCGACCGCATCCCCGATGCCATCACCCGCCATCTCGCCGGCGTTCCCGGCGCCCGCACCGCAACTGCCGCTGGAGCCCCCCGATGACGCTCACCACGACCAGCTTCGACTGGGTGCGGCAGCTGGTGCACCGCGAGAGCGCGATCGTGCTCCAGCCGGGCAAGGAGTACCTCGTCGAGGCGCGCCTGCTGCCCATCGCGCGGAAGGCCGGCCTGACCGACGTCTCCCAGTTCGTCGACTCGGTGCGCAACCGGCCGGACCCCGACAGCACCCGCCGGATCGTCGAGGCGCTCACCACCAACGAGACCTCGTGGTTCCGTGACGGCGACCCGTTCACCGCGCTGACCTCGACCGTCCTGCCGTCGCTGCTCGCGGCGCGCGGGCCGAACGAGCGGCTGCAGATCTGGTCGGCCGCCTGCTCCAGCGGGCAGGAGCCGTACACGATCGCGATGCTCCTCGAGGACGCCCTGCCCAACGCGGCGACCCGCGTCGCGATCACGGCGACCGATCTCTCCCGCGAGATGGTCGAGCGCACCGCCGCGGGCCGGTTCAGCCAGCTCGAGGTGAACCGCGGGCTCCCGGCTCCCATGCTGGTCCGGCACTTCACCCGTGCCGGCACCGAGTGGGAGGTGGCCGCGCCGCTGCGCCGGATGGTCACCGCCCGCGAGTGCAACCTGGCCGCGCCGCTGCCGCGGATGGGCCCGTTCGACGTCGTGTACCTGCGCAACGTCCTCATCTACTTCGACCTGTCCACCAAGCAGGCGATCCTCCGCCGGGTGCGCGAGCTCATGCGCCCCGACGGCTGGCTCTTCCTCGGCGCCGCGGAGACCACGCTCGGCGTCGACGACTCATGGGAGCGGGTCGTCGTCGGCCGCAGCTCCGCCTACCGCCCGCTGAAGGGGGCCTGAACGTGCGTGCTCTGGTGATCGACGACTCCCGCGCGATGCGCCGGATCGTGTCCGGGATCCTCATCGGCCTGGGCTACGAGATCCGGGACGCCGGCCACGGCCGGGAAGGGCTCGACGTCCTCGACGAGGGCTGGATCCCCGAACTGGTCTGCGTCGACTGGAACATGCCGGTGATGGACGGGCTGCAGTTCGTCTCCGCCGTGCGCTCCAACCCGGCCTGGCGCTCCGTGACCATCATGATGGTCACCTCGGAGAGCGAGCACACGCAGATCGTGCGGGCCCTGGCCGCCGGCGCCCACGAGTACGTGATCAAGCCGTTCACCGCCGACGCCATCCGCGACAAGCTCGCGCTGCTCGGCCTGCTCCCCCAGGAGGCTGCCCTGTGACCACTCTCGACTCGGGGGAGCGCCGGCGCGCCGGTGACTCCCGGCCCGTGATCACGGAGCTGATCGACGAGCTCACCGTGGAGTCCATCGCCGGCGAGGCGTGGATCTCGCTCGTCGGCGAGGACGAGGTCCTGGTGCCGCTGCCCGGCGAGCTCCCGGCCGACGCGCTGTCCAGCTGGGTCGACGTCGTCGGCCCGTGGACGGGCTCCGTCGTCCTCACCACCGGGCGGGACACCGCCGCCGAGCTGACCCGGGCACTGCTCCGCGAGTCCGCCCCGGCGGAGCTCGAGGACGAGGACGTCACCGACGCGTTCGGCGAGATCGCCAACGTGGTCGGAGGCAACGTGAAGGCGGCCCTCCCCGGGCCGTCGGCTCTCAGCCTGCCCGACGTGGGCCCCGCCCCCGACGTGCGCAACCCGGCAGACGTGTGCCGCATCGACGTGCTGTGGCGCGGCCAGCCGGTCTCCATCTCCGTGCAGGGCGCCCTCCCGGCCCTGCCGGCCGCCCACTGACCCCCAGACCCGACCCCCAGAACCTGACCCCCAGAACCTGACCCCCAGAACCTGACCCCCCAGAACGGAGTGCCACTGTGAAGATCCTCGTCGCCGACGACAGCCGCGTCATGCGGCAGATCGTCATCCGAACCCTGCGACAGGCCGGCTACGACGACCACGACATCGTCGAGGCCGAGGACGGCGCCGACGCGCTGGCCAAGGTCGGCTCGGAGAAGCCCGACCTGGTCCTGTCGGACTGGAACATGCCGAACATGACCGGCATCGAGTGCCTGGAGGCCCTGCGCTCGTCCGGGTCCACCGTGCCGTTCGGTTTCGTGACCTCGGAGGGCTCCCCGGAGATGCGGGAGAAGGCGGCCAACGCCGGCGCCCTGTTCCTCATCGCCAAGCCGTTCAACGAGGAGACCTTCCAGGAGGCTCTCAGCGGGGTGATCGCATGACCACCGGCACCGTGCCCCTGCCCACGCTCAAGGGCGTCCGCGACATGCTCACCGGCCTGGTGGGCAAGCCGGTCGGTGTCACGCCGGGCGAGCCGGTCACCCCGGCGCCCGACCGTCCGGTCGCGGTGGCCGTGTACGTCGACCCGTACATGAACGTCAACGCCCTCTGCCTGATGGACCTGGGTGCAGCGGCCTACACCGGCTCCGCGCTGGCGCTGCTGCCCCCCGGTGGCGCGCAGGACGCGGTCGAGGAGGACGGCGAGCTGACCGGCATGCAGGTCGAGGCCCTGCACGAGGTCGTCAACGTCTTCGCCGCGCTGTTCAACGCCGAGGGTGCGCCGCACTCGAAGCTGGACAAGCTGTACGCGCCGGGCGCGGACGTGCCCGGTGACATCGCGGGGATGCTCGCCGCCTTCAACCGGGTCGACGTCGCCATCGACGTGCCCACCTACGGCAAGGGCGCGATCTCGCTCGTCCTGCCGTAACGCGATGACACCGTCGTCCTACCGGACGACACGGCGCCCACGGGCCACCACAGACGCCCCGGGACGGCGCAGGAACTCCGGTTCCCGCCGTCCCGGGCGCTGTGCTTCTCAGGCCGGGACGGCGGCCCGCTCCTCGGCCTCCGTCGGCAGACACGCCCAGACGTGCTTCGCGCCCTCGTCGACGTACCAGCCGTGGGCGACCGACAGGCGCGCCACCAGGTGCAGCCCCATGCCGCCCTGGGCCGGGTCGCGGTCGACCGCCGGGGAGGGCAGGGCCTCGGGCGCGCGGTCGCTCACGTCGAGCAGCCACCCGCCGCTGCCGGCGACCACGGTGGCCACGACCGGGGACTCCCCGTGCCGCAGGGCGTTGGAGGCGAGCTCGTCGAAGGCCAGCACCAGCTGCTCGCCGGGGGTGTCCTCCTCCGCGGGTGACACCCCGGAGGCGCTGAGCCGGCTGCGCAGTGCGGCGCGAGCGGCCGGGAGCTCGGCGAGGGCACCGAGGTTCCAGCGCCACACCTCCCCGCGGCCGTCCGGCAGCGGCCGCAGCGGCCACGACAGACGACGCCCCATGACTCCCCCTCGCTAGCTCCCCGTCAGGACCCAGGGGTGCCCCGGCCGGCGGGCGGGAAAACCGTGCGGACCCTCCTGGCCTGACCCGTGTGAGGGAGACCATCTGCGGTGCGCCGCCCAGGAGTCGTCGGAAGGGGTGACGCCGCGCCCCCGGGACGAGCCGAGCCGCCGGGAGCGCACCGGCCATGCGGCAGAGTGGGCGGCATGGAACCCGACGTGCCGACGCTGCAGGGTGACCTGCTGCTGCAGGCCGTCCAGGGCATGGAGCGCCCGCTCTTCGTCCTCGCGGAGGACTGGCGCTTCCGGTACGTCAACCCCGCGGGCGCCCGCGTGCTCGATCGCACCGTCGAGGGACTGATCGGCCGCGACGTCTGGGAGGAGTTCCCCGAGGCGGTCGGTAGCCCGTTCGAGCAGCTGTACCGCCGGGTGCGGGCGACGAGGGAGACCGGTTCCACCGAGGCGTGGTTCGAGCCGCTGGGCAAGTGGTTCCGGGCCGACGCCTTCCTCACCGAGGCCGGACTCGTCGTCACCTACGACGACGTCACCGAGCGGCGCCGGATCCTCGAGGAACGCGAGCAGGCCGGCCGCCACCTGATGCTGCTGGGCGACATCAACCTGGCGATGACCTCGACGTTCGACACCGACGAGGCCGTGGACCGGTTCGCCCGGTTGGTGGTTCCCCTCCTGGCCGACCTGTGCCTGGTCAGCGTCGTCGACCCCGACGGGACCCGCCGGGACATCGGGCGCGCCCACAGCGACCCCGACCTGGTCGAGGCCATGCACCGCTACGCCGACGCCCGCGTGGCCACCAACCGGCCGAGCGCTCCGGTCCCCACGGCCCTGCGTGACAGCCGGCCGGTGATCATCCCCCAGCTCACCGACGCCCACGTCGAGGCCATGGTGGCCAACCCCGAGGCGCGGGCGGCGCTGCGCCCCCTCGACATCACCGCCGTCGCGGTCTTCCCGCTGATCGCGCGGGGCGAGACCTTCGGGGCCCTGACGCTGGCCAACGGCTCCGGGCGGGGCGCCCACACCGAGGCGGAGCTGCGGACGGCCGAGATCGCCTCCCGTCGCGCCGCGCTCGCGCTGGACAACGCCCGGCTGGCCGCGGCCAGCCAGCAGGTGGCCGAGCGGCTGCAGCTGAGCCTCCTCTCCCCGCCGGTGCAGCCCGACCGCCTCGAGCTCTCCGTGCGCTACCGGCCCGCCACCCGCGGGGTGTCGATCGGCGGCGACTGGTACGACGCTTTCCTGCAGCCCGACGGCGACACGGTGCTGGTCATCGGCGACGTCATGGGCCACGACATCGAGGCCGCCGCGGCCATGGGTCAGGTCAAGACCCTCGTGCGCGGCATCGGCTACGACCGCCTCGACGAGCCGGCCGGGCTGCTGCGCCGCGTCGACCACGCCCTGGTCGGCCTGGACGTCCCTGCGATGGCCACGGCGCTGGTGGCCCGGGTGGAGCTGGTCGGCGATCCCGAGGGCCGGCCGGCCCGGCAGCTCCGCTGGGCGACGGCGGGGCACCCGGACCCGTTGCTGCTGCTCGAGGACGGCACGGTCATCGACCTCGCGGCGCCGATCGGGCCGCCGGTCGGCATCGGCTGGCTGGGGCCGAGGACGGACGCGGTCAGCCCGCTCCCCGACGGCAGCACGCTGCTGCTGTTCACCGACGGCCTCTTCGAGCGTCGCACCATGCTGCTGGACGAGGGACGCGACCTGCTCCGCGACCTGGTCGGCGGCTCGGCCGGGCTCCCGCTGGACGCCCTCTGCGACCGCTTGCTGACCGGGATGCTGGACGCCGACGTCGAGGACGACGTCGCGGTGCTGGCCGTGCGGATGCACCCGCTGGGCGCCCAACGCCCCGAGGAGGCCGGCCCCGAGCTGCTGCCTCCCGCTCTCCCGATCCTCTGAGGAGGACGGGTCCTCCATCAGTCGGGATGACGCAGCAGGTAGCGGCCGAAGTGCGGCACGGTGAAGGCGATCTGCCCGCGCTCGGCGGAGTAGACCAGGCCCTTCTTGATCAGCGAGTCGCGCGCTGGGGAGAGCGACGCCGGCTTGCGGCCGAGCGAGACGGCGACCTCCGACGTGAGCACCGCCGCCCCGCCCGGACCACCGAGCTCGGCCATCGCGTGCATGTACTCCCGCTCGGCGGGCGTGGCCCGGTCGTAGCGGGAGCCGAAGAAGCCCACGGCCAGTTCGGCCTCGGCGACCGGCGCGGCCATGGCGACGTCGGCGGCGGTGATGGGGGAGGAGGCGGCGACGTCCCAGGTGACCTTGCCGTAGGCCTGCACGAAGTAGGGGTAGCCGTCCGCCGCGTCGTAGAGGGCGTCCAGGGCCCCTTGCTCGAACTCGACGCCCTCGCGCCCGGCCGGCGCGATGAGCGCCCGGTCGGCGGCATCGCGCTCGAGCCGGTCGATGCGCAGGTAGCGGAAGAGCCGCTCCGAGTAGCTCTTGGAGGCGGAGAGGACGGCGGGCAGGTGGGGGAGACCCGCGCCGACGACGATCAGCGGCGACCCCTGCTGGGAGAGCTCGTGGCAGGCGGCACAGATGGCGGAGACGTCGTCCGGCTGCACGTCCTGCATCTCGTCGATGAACAGGGCGATCCCGCTGCCGATGTCGGCCGCGACGCCGGCGGCGTCGCTGAGCAGCTCGACCAGGTCGATCTCCATGTCGCCGGAGTCGGCCCGCCCGGTGGCGGCGGGGACGTCGATGCCCGGCTGCCAGCGGTCGCGGACCTTGGTCGGTGCACCGGAGGAGCCGGCGGGCTGCCCCCGCATGGCGAAGGCCTTCACCACGCCCAGGACCTCGGCCACCGACTCCTGGTCGCCGTGCCGAGGGCCGAGTTCCCGCAGGGCCATGTGCAGCGCGGAGGAGACCGGGCGGCGCAGCGACTGATCCGGGCGGGCCTCGATCTTGCCGGTGCCCCAGCCGCGCGAGATGGCCGCCGACCGCAGCTGGTTGAGCAGCACCGTCTTCCCGACGCCGCGCAGGCCGGTGAGCACCAGCGAACGCTCCGGCCGTCCGTGCGCGATGCGCTCCAGGACGACGTCGAAGGCCGACAGCTCGCCGTCCCGGCCGGCCAGCTCGGGCGGGCGCTGCCCCGCTCCCGGCGCGTACGGGTTCCGCACGGGATCCATGGCGAGCACCGTATGGCGTTCTCTAGCCGGATCCGTAGACATCGGTAGAACGACCTAGCGTGTCGCGAGTGGCGTCTGAGGTCGTCTAGGTGAACCGCTAGACACCGCCAGACGGTCGGAGATCCCGCGCTCCGCCCGCTCGCGGCGCTAGCGTCGTGCTCGTGATCAAGTTCCTGCTGAGGGTGGTCATCCTCGCCGCGGTCTTCTACGGGCTCACCTACTTCGACGTGCTGTCGGGCCTGGACATCGAGCCCAATCCGGACGGCCCGCTCGGCGAGTACGGCACCTACCTCTGGATCGGCCTGATCTTCGGCGTGATCAACGCCGTCGTCGGCCCGGTGCTGCGGCTGCTCTCGCTGCCCTTCGTGGTGCTGACCCTGGGCCTGTTCCTCCTGGTGGTCAACGCCGCGCTGCTGGGTCTCACCGCGGCCGTCACCGACCGCATGACCATCGACGGCTTCGGCACCGCGCTCATCGGCGGCCTGATCCTGGCCCTCGCCGGCTGGGTGGCCGACCAGCTCCTCGACCGCTGAGCCGCGCCGCCTCGCCAGGTTCCGCGCCACCAGGAGAAGTGGCGCGGACCGCAGTAGCGTCGACGGCATGGCGAGCAGCACCGGCGCCGCCCCGGAAGCCGCGGCGCGCGGCGCGCAGGACGGCACGGGTCCCCTGAGCGAGCTGGCCGTCCTGGAGGCCGCGCGCGAGGAGAAGCGCCGGCTGCTCGACGACGCCGCCCGCCAGGCCGTCGCCCGGCTGGACCCGCGGACGGGATACCCGGCCGGCTGCACGGCCGACGACGTCCCGGCCCTCCTGCGGCGCTACTACTGGAGCGCACCGGCGGTCGAGGTGCGGGAGCGCGCGCCGGACGAACTGGCCCAGCTCGCGCTCGGTCACGTGGCCGCGGCCCGCATCAGGCCTCCCGGCGCCGCGCTGGTCGACGTCGTCCACGCGCCCGACGGTGTGGCGATCGTCCGGCTCGCGACCGACGACATGCCCCACCTGGTCGACTCGGTCACCACCGAGGTGGTGCGTCAGGGTTTCGTCATCGCCCACGTCATCCATCCCGTCCTCGTGGTGCGCCGCGACCTGCGCGGGCGGCTCGAGTCCTTCTGCGATGCCGCCGCCACCGAGGACTGCGGCCCCGGCGCGCTCGCCGAGTCCTGGATGGCCGTCGTCCTCGACGGGCCGCTGGACGACGAGGCCGCTGCCGACCTGGTGGCGGGGCTGCGCACCGTGCTCGACGACGTCCGGGCCGTCGTCGAGGACACCTCCCGGCTGCGCACCCGGTTGCTGGACCTCGCGGCCGGGCTGGAGGACCGCGCCCGGGGCGCCGGGCCGTCCGACCCCGCGTCCGACCCCGCGTCCGATCAGGCGCCCGCCGACCCCGCCGACGACCCGGCCGAGGCGGCCGCGCTGCTCCGCTGGCTGGCCGACGGCAACTTCCTGCTGCTCGGCGCCCGGGACGTGGACCTGGACCGGGATGGCAGCGGCCCCCGGTCCACCCGCGCCGTGGCCGGCAGCGGCCTGGGGGTGCTGCGCAGCGACATCGACCTGAAGGCCCCGTCGCCGACCCCCGAAGCGGCCGAGGTCGCCGGCGGGCGCCTGCTCACCGTGACCAAGGCCGACCTGCGCTCGTCGGTGCACCGCCGCACCTGGCTGGACCTGGTCGTGCTCACCCTCCCTCGCGGCGACGGACCGGGGATGCGCCAGTACCGCTTCGTCGGGCTGTTCCCGACGACGGCCACCACGACCAGCGTGCTGGACGTGCCCGTGGTGCGCCGCCGGGTGGCCGCGGTCGTGGCCCGCTCGGGTGTGCCGGCGGACAGCCACACCGGCAAGGAGCTGCTGGAGATCCTCGAGACCTATCCCCGCGACGAGCTGTTCCAGGTCGGCACCGACGAGCTCCTCCCGGTGGCCAACGCCGTCCTGGAGCTGCAGGAGCGCCGCCAGACCCGGCTGTTCCTCCGCCGCGACCCCACCGGCCGGTTCTGGTCGGCGGTGGTCTACCTCCCCCGCGACCGCTACACGACGGCCGTGCGGCTGGCGATGCAGCGGCTGCTGCTCGAACGGCTCGGCGGCCGGAGCATCGAGTACACGGCCCGCTCGACGGAGTCGGTGCTGGCGCGGCTGCACTTCGTCGTCCGCCTCCAGGTGGGCCACAAGGGCCGGCCCGGTCCGGTGACCGTCGACGCCGACGAGCTGCAGGCCGAGCTGGCCGCGGCCGCCCGCAGCTGGACCGACGACCTGGCCGATGCGCTCGCCGCCCGGCACGCGGACGACGGGGAACGGCTGTTCGCCCGGGTCGCCGACGCCTTCCCGGCCGCGTACCAGGAGGACTTCCCGGCAGAGCGGGCCGTCGACGACCTCGCCCGGCTCGACGCCCTCGCCGAGGGGCAGCTGTCGCTGCTGCTGTGGACGCCGCCCGGCGCGGCCCCCGGCGAGCGGCGGTTGACGGTGTACCGCGTGGGGGAGCGGCTGCTGCTGTCGGAGATGCTGCCGCTCCTGCAGAACATGGGTGTCTCCGTCGTCGACGAGCGGCCCTACGAGATCGACCGGATCGGCAGCCCGCTGTCGTGGATCTACGACTTCGGGGTGGCCGTCCCGCCCGTGGACCTCCCGCTGCTGCGCTCGCTGCCCGAGCGCTTCACCGACGCCCTCGGCGCGGTCTGGCGCGGGGAGGCCGAGGACGACGGGCTGGGCGCGCTGGTCATGCTGGCCGGGCTGAACTGGCGTCAGGTCTCCGTGGTGCGGGCCTACGTGCAGTGGCTGCGCCAGGCCGGGCTGCCGTTCAGCCAGGCCTACGTCGAGTCGACGCTGGCCGACCACCCCGACGTCGTCGCGCGCCTGGTGGCGCTGTTCGAGGCACGCTTCTCCCCGCGCGGCAGCGGACGCGAGGAGCGGCAGGTGGTGCTCACCGAGTCGCTGCGGCAGTCCATCGGCGAGGTCGCCTCGCTCGACGCCGACCGGGTGCTCTCCTCCCTGCTGGCCGCGATCACGGCCACCCAGCGCACCACGTACTACGCCATGTCGTCCCCGCCCCATCCGGCGCTGGCGCTCAAGCTCGACCCGACCTCGGTGCCGGACCTGCCCGAGCCGCGGCCGGCGCACGAGGTCTGGGTGAGCTCGCCCCGGGTGATGGGCGTGCACCTGCGGTTCGGCAAGGTCGCGCGCGGCGGTCTGCGGTGGTCCGACCGGCGGGAGGACCTGCGCACCGAGATCCTCGGCCTGGTCAAGGCGCAGATGGTCAAGAACACCGTCATCGTCCCGACCGGCGCGAAGGGCGGCTTCGTGGTGAAGCGGCCACCCGCCGATCCCTCCCGCGAGGCCCAGCTCGCCGAGGGGCAGGCCTGCTACCGGATCTTCATCGGCGCCCTGCTCTCGCTCACCGACAACCTCTCGGAAGGCCGCGTGGTGCCGGCCGACAAGGTCGTCCGGTACGACGGCGACGACACCTACCTCGTCGTCGCCGCCGACAAGGGGACGGCGACCTTCTCCGACCTGGCCAACTCCATCGCCCTGGAGCGCGGCTACTGGCTCGGGGACGCATTCGCCTCGGGCGGTTCGGTCGGCTACGACCACAAGGCCATGGGCATCACCGCCCGCGGCGCCTGGGAGTCGGTGACCCGGCACTTCCGCGAGCTCGACGTGGACGTGCAGGCCGAGGACGTCACCGTCGTCGGCGTCGGCGACATGTCCGGCGACGTGTTCGGCAACGGGATGCTGCTGTCGGAGCACATCCGGCTCGTGGCGGCCTTCGACCACCGGCACGTCTTCGTCGACCCGGCACCGGACGCGGCGGCGTCCTTCGCCGAGCGGAAGCGCCTGTTCGGGCTGCCGCGCTCCTCGTGGGCGGACTACGACGAGGCGCTGATCAGCGCCGGTGGCGGCGTCTGGCCGCGGACGGCGAAGTCGGTGCCGGTGTCCGAGCAGATGCGCCACGCCCTCGGCCTGGCCGCGGACGCGACGACCCTCAGCCCGGAGGAGCTGATCCGGGCGATCCTGCTGGCGCCGGTCGACCTGCTGTTCAACGGCGGCATCGGCACCTACGTGAAGGGCTCGGGCGAGAGCGCCGCGGACGTGGGGGACAAGGCCAACGACGCCGTGCGGGTCGACGGCGGGCAGCTGCGGGTGCGCGTCGTCGGCGAGGGCGGGAACCTGGGCCTGACCCAGCGCGGCCGGATCGAGTACGCGCTGGCCGGTGGGCGGGTGAACACCGACGCCATCGACAACTCCGCCGGCGTCGACACCTCCGACCACGAGGTCAACATCAAGATCGCGCTCAACGCGGTGGTGGACGGCGGCGGGCTCGACGCCGCCGGGCGCGCCGACCTGCTCCAGGCGATGACCGACGAGGTGGCCGCCGCGGTCCTCACCGACAACCACGCGCAGAACGCGGTGCTGGCCGGGGAGGTGGCCACGGCGCGCCAGATGCTCGACGCCCACGAGCGGTTCATGCGGGCGCTGGAGCGCTCCGGCCGGCTCCAGCGGGCCGTCGAGGCGCTGCCCGACGACCGGCAGCTGGCCGAGCGCCGGCGCGACGGGCAGGGCCTGACCGGTCCGGAGCTGTCGGTGCTGCTCGCCTACGCGAAGCTGGACACCGACGCCGCGGTGCTGGGCTCGGACCTGCCCGACGACCCGGCCTTCGAGCCGCTGCTGGTCGGCTACTTCCCCGGGCCGCTGCGCGAGCGGTTCCGCGGCGCCCTCGAGGGCCATCCGCTGCGCCGCGAGATCGTCGCGACCGCGCTGACCAACCGGGCGGTGAACGTCGCCGGGGTCACCGGGCTGTTCCGGCTCGCCGAGGAGACCGGCGTGCCCCTGGCGACGGTCGTGCGGGCGCACGCGGTCGCCCGCGCGGTGTTCGACGTGGACCGGCTGTGGGACGCCGTCCGGCCGCTGGACAACCGCGTGCCGGCCGCCGTGCAGATGGATCTGCGGGCGGAGGCCGGTCGACTGGCCGAGCGGGCGACCCGCTGGCTGCTCCGGCAGCGCGACGTCACCGCCGAGCCCCCGCTGCCGCTCGGGAACGTGACGGATCGGTTCGCCCCGCCGGTGGCGGTCGTCCGGGAGGGGCTGCCCGGCTGGTTGCTGGGGGCGGAGGCCGCCGCGTACGCCGACCGCGCCGGGCGGCTGCGCGACGCGGGCGTGCCCGAGGAGCTGGCCGCCGAGGCCGCCGCCGCTCCTCTCCTGCCCGCGGCCCTGGACCTCGCCGTCATCACCGAGCGGACCGGCGCCCCGGTCGACCTCGCCGGGCGGGTGATGCAGTGCCTGGCCGAGCGCCTGGGCCTGGTGCCGCTCCGCGAGCTGATCACCGCCCTGCCCCGGGACCGGCGCTGGCCCGCCATGGCGCGGGCGTCCCTGCGCGACGACCTGGCCCAGGAGCAGTCCTCGCTCACCGAGGACGTCCTCGGCCTGCGCGGCAGCGACACCGACGATCCGCGCGCGCTGGTCGCGGCGTGGGAGAAGGGCTGGGACGCCGCCCAGGCGCGCGCCGCCGCCCAGCTGGCCGACATCGCCGGCGGCGACCGGTACGAGCTGGCCGAGCTGCTGGTCGCCGTCCGGACGCTGCGCGGCCTGCGCCGCCGCCGCGAGGCCCGGCGCATCCCCCGCCCCACCGAGAAGTGAGCCTCGCTCCCCGCCGAGTCCTACGGACTCGTGGCCATCAGCCGCTGATCGCCACGAGTTCGCATGGTTCGCAGGGCTAGGGACGTGACGGCGCGGGGGTTCCCCGGCGAGCTCACGAGGGCGTCATTCCCCGCGGGGGTTCACCGGCCGCGGAGGGGGAATAGCCCTCGGGAACCCGTCGCCCAGCCGAGGACCTCCTGTGCCGCTGCGCCCCATCGTCCGAACCGACGGCTTCCTGCCCATCGAGGACCACGGGCTCATCGGGGACGGCGCGACCGCCGCGCTCGTGGGGCGGGACGGGAGCATCCCCTGGCTCTGCCTGCCCGACTTCGACAGCCGCCCCTTCGTCGCCGGGCTGCTGGACGCCGAGCGCGGGGGCAGCTTCGCCGTGACGCCCGTGGGACTGCAGAGCTCGGCCCAGCGCTACCTGCCCGACACCGCGGTCCTGGTGACCGACCTGCAGGGACCCGACGGGCGGCTGGAGCTGACCGACTGCATGACCCTGCGGTCGGGCGCCGACCTCGGCGAGCAGGTGCCGGCCGGGCGCGGCGAGCTGCTGCGGCTGGCACGGGTGGTGTCCGGGACGGTGGAGGTGGACGTCCGGCTGGAGCCGCTCGACGGGGTGCAGGTGCGCCAGGAACTCGGCTCGTGGCGGATGCACTGGCCCGCGCACCCGGAGATGCAGCTGCACCTGTGGTGCTCGCACGGGATCGGCGTGGGCCGGGACGGCAGCATCGGGGGCCGGGTCCGGCTGCGCGAGGGCGAGCAGCTGGTCGTGACGCTGCAGTGGTCGGGCCAGACGCTCACCCGGGCGCGGTCCGCGCCCGAGCGGCTCGTCGAGCAGACCGCGGCCGCCTGGCGCGACTGGGCCGAGCACATCGACTACGAGGGGCCGCAGCGGGAGCTCGTCCGCCGATCGGCCCTCACCCTCAAGCTGCTCGACCACGCCTCGACCGGCGCGGTGATGGCCGCGGCCACCTCCTCGTTGCCCGAGGAGATCGGCGGCGTCCGCAACTGGGACTACCGCTACACGTGGGTCCGCGATGCCGCGTTCACCACCTACGCGCTCCGTCGCATCGGGATGCGTGCGGAGGCCGACTCCTTCCTCGCCTGGACGATGCGCAACGTCGAGCGCGACGAGCGGACGAGCATCCTGTACACGCTGGACGGGCGCCGGCCGGGAGCGGAGTGGGAGGACCTCACCCTCTCGGGATACCGCGGCTCCGGCCCCGTCCGGTGGGGCAACGGGGCCGCCCGGCAGGTCCAGCACGACGTGTACGGGGAGCTGCTCGACGTCGCCCACCAGTGGGTGCGGGCCGGGGGAGAGGTGCAGGAGCCGCTGTGGCGGGCCCTCGGTGAGCTCACCGAGCACGCCGTCGCCAACTGGCGGACGCCGGACCACGGCATCTGGGAGATCCGGGACACCGGCCGCCCCTTCACCTACTCGGTGGCGCTGTGCCACGTCGCCGTGGACCGGGCGATCGGCATCGCCGAGGCGCTCGGGCTGTCCTACCCCCGGGAGCGCTGGCAGGCAGCGGCGTCGGAGATCCGCGCGACGCTCCTCGAGGAGGCGTGGGACCCCGAGCGCGGCACGTTCACCGAGCACCTGACGCCGCCGGGAGAGGGGGAGCGGGGCGGGCTGGACGGCTCGCTGCTCACCCTGCCGCTGCGGCGCATCCTCCCCGCCGACGACCCGCGCATGGTCGCCACCACCGACGCCGTCCGCCGGCACCTCGACGCGGGCGACGGGCTGCTCTACCGGTACCTGCACGCCGACTCCCCGGACGGACTCCCGGGCGAGGAGGGCGCGTTCCTGCTGTGCAGCTTCTGGCTCGTCGACAACCTCACCGGCCAGGGCCGGCTGGACGAGGCGCACGAGCTCTACGACAGCCTCTGCCGCCGGGCGAACGAGCTGGGCCTGCTCGCCGAGGAGATCGATCCCTCGACCGGCGCGTTCCTGGGCAACTTCCCGCAGGCGTTCAGCCATGTCGGCGTGATCACCAGCGGGTGGAACCTGGCGCGCGCGGAGGCCGCCCGGGACGGGCAGGACGACCGGTGAACCGCTCGCTGATCGTCCTCGGAGGCACCGGGGACCTCACCGGCCGGCTGCTGCTCCCCGGCCTCGCGGAGCTCCAGCACGCGGGGGAACTGGCCGACGACCTCGCCGTGGTCGCGGTCGGCACGCACGGCCGGACCGACGAGGAGTACCGCTCGTGGGCCCGCGACCGGCTGGCCGCGCACGCGCCCCGCGTCCCGGAGGCCGTGCGGGAGGCGCTCGTGGGGCGGCTGGGCTACGAGCACGGCGACGTGACGGTGCCGGCCGACCTGCGCCGGGCGCTCGAGCGCGCCGGGGGCTCGCCGGTGGTCTACCTGGCCCTGCCGAACACGATCTTCCTCCCGACCCTCGAGGCGCTGGAGCAGGCCGGGCTCCCCGACGGCGCGGTGATCGCGGTCGAGAAGCCCTTCGGCCGGGACCGCGCCGATGCCCGGCGGCTCAACGAGGTGCTGCACCGGCTCGTCCCCGAGGAGCAGGTGTTCCGCACCGACCACTTCCTCGCGATGCAGACGGTGCTGAACATCCTCGGCCTGCGCTTCGCCAACCGTCTGTTCGAGCCGGTGTGGAACGCCAACCACGTCGAGCGGGTCGAGATCGTGTTCGACGAGAGCCTGGCGCTGGAGGGGCGCGCCGGCTACTACGACACCGCCGGCGCGCTGCGCGACATGTTGCAGAACCACCTGCTCCAGCAACTCGCGCTGGTCGCGATGGAGCCGCCGACGGCCATCGACGCGCGCAGTCTCTCCACGCGCAAGGCCGACGTGCTGCGCGCGGTCCGGTCGCCCACGGACATGGCCCGGGACACGGTGCGGGCGCGCTACACGGCGGGGACGGTCGCGGGCCGTGAGCTGCCCGACTACACGGCGGAAGACGGCGTGGAGCCCGCTCGGGGCACCGAGACCTACGCCGAGTTCACGGTCACGGTCGAGAACTGGCGCTGGGCGGGTGTCCCGTTCCGGCTGCGCACCGGCAAGGCGCTGGGCAGCGACCGGCAGGAGATCGCGATCTGGTTCAGGCCGGTGCCGCATCTGGCCTTCGGCGACGGCGACGGCGTGCCGCAGCCCGACGTGCTGCGACTGCGGTTCGACCCGGACGGGATCGCCCTGGAGCTCAACCTCAACGGCGCGGACGACCCGTTCGAGCTGGAGCGCCGCGCTCTCGACATCGCCCTGGCGCCGCCGCGGCTGTCGGCGTACGGACTGCTGCTCCAGGAGATGCTCGCCGGCAGCGCGACGCTGTCGATCAGCGACGTGGAGGCCGAGGAGTCGTGGCGGATCGTCGCGCCCGTCCTCGCGGCATGGCAGGCCGACGAGGTCCCGCTGCTCGAGTACCCGGCGGGGTCCGACGGCCCGGCTCTCGCCCCGTCTCGGGATGTCTAGCCGCATTGCTAGACGCCGCTAGAGGAGGCCAGAAGCGGATCTCGAAGCCGGCCAGGGACCATGGACGGTGATGAACACCGATCAGGACGGCCCCACCTTCGCCGAGCTCGGCCTCCGGCCCGAGCTGCTGCAGGCGCTCACCACCCTCGGATACGAGGAGCCGACCCCGATCCAGCTGGAGGCGATCCCGCTGGTGATCGAGGGGCGGGACCTGCTCGGCCAAGCGGCGACGGGCACCGGCAAGACGGCTGCCTTCTCGCTCCCGGTGCTGCAGAAGCTCGAGGCGCACCGCTCCGGGCGGTCGCCGGTCGCGCTGGTGCTGGTGCCCACGCGCGAGCTGGCCGTCCAGGTGTCCGAGGCGTTCCACCGATACGGCAAGGACCTCGGCTCGCGGGTGCTGCCGGTGTACGGCGGCGCTCCGATCGTCCGCCAGCTCCGGTCCCTGCAGGCAGGTGTCGACGTCGTCGTCGCCACCCCCGGGCGGGCGCTGGACCTGCTCAACCGGGGGAGCCTCCGGCTCGACGAGATCACCACCGTGATCCTCGACGAGGCCGACGAGATGCTCGACATGGGCTTCGCCGAGGACCTCGAGGCGATCCTCGACGAGACGCCCGAGCAGCGGCAGACGGTGCTGTTCTCCGCGACGATGCCGCGCCGGCTCGACGCGCTGGCCCGCCGCCACCTCCGCGACCCGGCCCGCATCACCATCGCCAAGGAGCAGGCCCAGGCCGGCGAGGCGCCGCGCGTGCGGCAGACGGCCTACGTCGTCCCCCGGGCGGCGAAGCCGGCGGCGCTCGGCCGGATCCTCGACATCGAGGCACCGACGGCGGCGATCGTCTTCTGCCGGACGCGCGAGGAGGTCGACACCCTCACCGAGACGCTCAACGGCCGCGGGTACCGGGCCGAGCCGCTGCACGGCGGGATGAGCCAGGAGCAGCGCGACAAGGTGATGGGCCGGCTGCGCGGCGGGACCGCGGACCTGCTCGTCGCCACCGATGTCGCCGCCCGGGGTCTGGACATCGAGCAGCTCACGCACGTCGTGAACTACGACGTCCCCTCGGCCCCGGAGTCCTACGTGCACCGCATCGGGCGGGTCGGCCGGGCCGGACGGGAGGGCGTCGCGATCACCCTCGCCGAGCCCCGCGAGCACCGGATGCTCAAGACGATCGAGAAGGTCGCCGGCGCCACCATCTCCGTGCAGACCGTGCCCACGGTCGCCGACCTGCGGGCCCGGCGCCTGGACCTGACCCGTGCCGCGCTGCGGGAGAGCCTGCTCGGCGACGAGCTCGACCGGTTCCGCGTGGTGGTGGAGACCCTCGCGGACGAGTTCGACCTCATGGAGGTCGCCCTGGCCGCGGTCAAGCTCGCCCACGAGGCCGGCGGCGGCGCCGACGACGACGAGGAGATCCCGCAGGTCACCTTCCGCCCCGACTCGGGCAAGCGGCCGGACGCGCGCGGGGGCGGCCGCGAGCCGGGGCGCCCGCGCAAGGGGCCCGGGGGCCCGGCGGCCCGGTTGTTCGTCGGCCTCGGCCGCGAGGCGGGCATCCGGCCGGGCGACCTGGTCGGCGCCATCACGGGGGAGACGGAGCTCCGCGGCAAGGACATCGGCTCGATCGAGATCCACCAGCGGTTCGCGCTCGTGGAGGTGCCGGAGCCGGCGGCCGACGAGGTGGTGCGGGCCCTCAAGGCCACGATGATCAAGGGCCGGAAGGCGACGGTCCGCCGCGACCGCGGCTGACCCGGCTACTCCAGGCGGTTCAGCCGGACGGCGACGAGCGCGACGTCGTCGTCCGGCCGGCCCTGGACCAGCCGCTCGAGCAGCTCGTCCAACAACTCCTCCAGAGGCAGGTCCACGAGCGCGACGAGCGCGTCGCGCAGCCGCGACACTCCCGCGTCGAGGTCGGAGTCGCGGCGCTCGACCAGCCCGTCGGTGTAGAGCAGCACGGTGGAGCCGTGGTCGAGCATGACGACCGATTCCCGGCGCACGGCCGCGCTGTCGACGCCGAGCATGAGGTCGCCCACCCACGGGGCAAGCTCGGCGACGGTCCCGTCGGGGTTCACCACCAGGGGCGGCAGGTGGCCCGCGTTGGCCCAGCGCATCCGCGTGAGGCCGCGACGACGTTCCTCCGGTGTCTGCTCGAACCGGGCGACCGCGGCGGTGGCCAGCGTGCCCAGCTGGAGGGTGCTCATGGAGGCGTCCAGCCCGCGCAGCACCTCGACCGGTCCGGCGTTGCTGTAGGTGGCGACGCCGCGCAGCAGTCCCCGCAGCTGCCCCATGGCGGCCGCCGCCTCGGTGTCGTGCCCGACGACGTCGCCGATGACCAGCATCGTGGTGCCGTTGGGCTGCAGGAAGGCGTCGTACCAGTCCCCGCCGACCCGGGCCGCCTCGGCCGCGGGCAGGTAGCGCACCGCGATCTCGGCGTGCTCGGGCTCGGGCGGCTCGGTGAGCAGGCTGCGCTGCAGGCCCTCGGCGAGCTGCTGCTGGGCGCTGAACAGCCGTGCGTTGTCCCACGCCAGCCCGGCGCGGTCCGCGACGTCCTGGGCGATCGCCACGTCCTCGTCGGTCGGGGCGTGGCCCTCGGCGTAGAAGAGGGTGAGCAGCCCGACGGTCCGGCCGCGGGCGCGCAGGGGCAGCGCGACCTCGCTCGCCGGGGACAGGATCGCGAGCAGGTCGCGCGCCGGGCCCGGGGGCAGGACCTCCAGGACGTCGGTGCCGCGGAAGGTCGCCGCCTCGCCGGTGTGCAGGGCACGGGCGACCGGTGCGGTCATCGGCATCGCGTCGAGGCGGACCTCGCGGTAGCGCTCCAGCAGCGGGCGCGCGGTGGGGTCGGCGTGCCAGCTGCCGACGTCGCGCGGCTGGCCGTCGGCGCCGATGACGGTCACCACGCAGAAGTCGGCCAGGGCGGGCACGACCAGCCGGGGCAGCCGCGCCGTGGCGATCTGGGTGTCCAGCGTGCCGGCCAGCTCGGCGCTGACCTGGGCGAGGGTGGCCAGCTGGCGGGCCCAGCGCTCGGCGCGCTCCTGGCTCGCCCGCCGCTCGGTCACCTCGAGGAAGTAGACCGAGAGGCCGTCGGGTGTGGGCCACGCGCGGAGCTCGTACCAGCCGTCCAGCGGCGCCGGGTAGTGGGCGTCGAACTGGACGGGTTCCCCACTGGCGATCGCCTTGCGGAAGCTGTCCTCGAATTCACTGTCCAGGGCTGCGGGGAAGGCATCCCAGAGCACCTGACCGAGCAGCTCGTCGCGGCTGTGCCCGAGCAGCCGCTCTGCCTCGGCGTTCACGTGGGTGAAGCGCCACTCGCGGTCCACCGAGTAGAAGCCGGCCGGCATGGCCTCGAGCAGTCGCGAGATCCGCGTCGAGGCCTCGCGCTCGCCGGTGGTGTCGTAGGCCGCGCCGATCAGTCGCTCGGTCCGGCCGTCCGGGTCGGGAAGGCACCTGCCCCGGGCGTGGATCCAGCGGGTCTCCCCGTCCGGGAGCACGATCCGGTACTCCACGTCGTACTCACCGCAGCTGTCCGTGCTGGCCTGCAGTGCGTCGGCGTGCCAGCCGCGGTCGTCGGGGTGCACCCGGGCGTTGAAGGCGGCGAGGGACTCGTCGAAGGAGTCGGGGGTGTCGTAGCCGAACATCCGCTGCAGCTGCTCGTCCCACAGCAGCGTGCCGGTGGACGGCTCCCAGTCGAAGGTCCCGACGCCGCCGGCGTCCTTGGCGAGCTCCCAGCGGAGCCGCTCGGTCGCGTAGCGCCGCTGGAGGGCGGCGAGCTGCCGGGATGTGAAGTCCGCCTCGGGACGCGTTCCATCCACCGGACGGTCGCCGTCGTCGGCGGAGGTCCGGTCGGGGGATCGATCCACGGGTGGCCCTTCCGCCCGGGTGCGGCCCGGTCCGTCCGGCGGTGGCCTCCTGATTCGGGCCGCGCCGTTACCTGGAAGTTATGTCACGGCCGGTGCACGCTGCGCAACAGCGCCCCAGGCGAGTTCTCCGTCACGTCCCGGGCACCACGAGCGTGAACGCGGTGCCGCCGTCATGTTCCACGTGCAACCCCGCCCGTCTCAGCAGCCTCCGCAGTGCCACGACGCCGTCCGGCTCGGCCGTCGTGCCGGCCAGCAGCCGGGCCACGCGGCCCTTGTGCGCCTTGTTGAAGTGGCTGACGACGGCGCGCGTGCCGTCGGGCCGCTCGCTGAGCACGTCGACGGTGACCGCGCCGGGCACGGGGGCCAGGGCGGCGTAGGAGCCGCTGCGCAGGTCGACGACGAGGTCGTCGACCGCGGCGAGCACGGGGGAGAGGGCGGGCTTCCACAGGGAGCGGAGCGTGGGCAGGCCCGGTAGGGCGGAGGTCGCGGAGAGCCGGTAGGCCGGGATCGGATCGGCCGCGCGGACCACCCCGAACAGGGCGGACCCCACGGCCAGCCGCCGGTCGGCGCGCGCCCGCTGCGCCCGTGTCATCGACGAGACCTCCAGGGCGTCGTAGAGGACGCCGGTGTACCGCTCGATCGCCGGCCGGGTGGGGCTGGTCCACAGCGCTGCGTTGCGGGTGATCTCGTCGTCCTGCTTCGGGGAGAGCCCGAGCGCCGCCCGGGACGCGGGGACGTCGTCGGCCAGCGTGACCAGCGCCTCGGTGAGCTCCGTGCGCAGCGGGGTGAGCTCGGGCGTGGTCAGCGCGGCCAGGTCGAGCGGGGCGCCGTCCCCGCCGGGGGCCTTGGTCTCCGACGGCGGCAGGAGGATGAGCACGCGGTCACTCCAGGTCGACGATGACCGGGGCGTGGTCGCTGGCGCCCTTGCCCTTGCGCTCCTCGCGGTCGATCAGCGCGCCGGTGACCCGGCCGGCGAACGCGGGGGAGCCGAGGACGAAGTCGATCCGCATGCCCTCGCGGCGGGGGAAGCGCAGCTGGGTGTAGTCCCAGTACGTGTAGACGCCCGGCCCCGGTGCGTACGGCCGGACGACGTCGGCGAACCCGGAGTCGACGACGGCGCGGAACGCGGCGCGCTCGGGTGGGGAGACGTGCGTGGAGTGGGTGAACACCGACATGTCCCAGACGTCGTCGTCCTCCGGGGCGATGTTCCAGTCGCCGACCAGCGCGATCGGGGCCTGCGGATCCGCCTCCAGCCAGCCGGCGACGGTGGTGCGCAGGGCGGCCAGCCACTCGAGCTTGTACTGCAGGTGCGGGTCGGCCAGCGTGCGCCCGTTGGGTACGTAGAGGCTCCAGACCCGGACACCACCGCAGGTCGCGCCGAGCGCCCGCGCCTCGGCTGCGGGGTCGACGCCGTCCTTGGCGGACCAGGACGGCATCCCGTCGAAGCCGATCTCGACGTCCTCGATGCCGATGCGCGAGAGGACTGCGACGCCGTTCCACTGCGAGTGGCCCACGTGGGCGACCTCGTAGCCGATGGCGTTGAACACCATCTCCGGGAACTGGTCGTCCCGGCACTTGGTCTCCTGCAGGGCCAGGACGTCGACGTCGTGCCGTTGCAGGAAGGCGGCCACCCGGTCGGCCCGGGAGCGGATCGAGTTCACGTTCCAGGTCGCCAGCCGCATGGGGTCCATGGTGTCTGGTCGCGCCGAGTGGGGGCCCGGAGGGTCCCCGCGCAGGCGCGACGGGCACGCTCAGCGCAACGGGGGACGGCTCCTGGCCGCGGTGATCGGCCGGAGGCCGATCAGATGGATACGGCTGTCTCTCCCTTGGCGGCCATGCGGGCGCGCAGCCGCTCCCGGCTCTCGACGAACTTTGTGGCCTGCGCGTCCAGGCCGGCCAGGAACGCCGCCAGCTCCTCGCGCGCCCGCTCGCCCTCGGGGCCGAGGTCGGTGCGGTCGAAGACCTTCCAGGTGCGCAGGATGGGGGCGACCACCTCGTCGTGGTGCAGCCGCAGGTCGTAGATGCCGGCCTTCGCGATGATCGTCGAGTTCTTGCGGAAGTTGGCCATGTTGGCGCCGGGCATCTCGAAGGTCATGACCTCCTTGGCCACGGCCTTCATCATCTCGTCCGGATCGATGTCGAACGCCGCCGTGACGAGGTTCCGGTAGAAGATCATGTGCAGGTTCTCGTCGGTGGAGATCCGTGCGAGCAGCTTGTCCGCGATCGGGTCACCGGTGGCCCGGCCGGTGTTGCGGTGCGAGACGCGGGTCGCCAGTTCCTGGAACGAGACGTAGGCGACCGCTTCGAGCGCGGTCTTGTCGCCGGAGTCGTAGCCGGTGGTCATGTAGTCCATCCGTGCCCGCTCCAGCTCGACCGGGTCGACGCCGCGGGTGACCACCAGGTAGTCGCGCAGCGCGACCCCGTGCCGGCCCTCCTCCGCGGTCCAGCGACCCACCCACTGGCCCCAGGCCCCGTCGCGCCCGAATCGGGTGGCGATCTCGCGGTGGTAGCTCGGCAGGTTGTCCTCGGTCAGGAGGTTGACGAACATCGCGGCCTTCGCGGTCTCGTCCAGCCGGGACTGCTCGGGCGACCAGTCCTCACCGCCGAGGAAGGCGAAGTTCCGCCCCTCGTCCCAGGGGACGTAGTCGTGCGGATGCCACTCCTTCGCGACCTTGATGTGCCGGTCGAGGTTCTCGGCGACCACCGGCTCCAGCTCGATGAGCACTGCGCTCTGCGGATCGGTCCGGGACATCCGTGCACCTCCAGGAAGTCGGCTACGCCCCCGTAACCTACGGCTCCGTAACCCGGGGGTGCATGCCTCCGGTTGGGTTCCCCGTTCGCGTCGCGGTCACGCCTGCGCGACGGACCTGGTGCGCGCCGGGCGTGTCGCCCGGTCGGGGGTACCGGCCAGGGGCACGGAGCACGCCGCCACGTCGCCCCTCCATCGGTGGGACGATGGCCGGGTGATCACGGAGTGCGCAGCGACGGCCGGCCGGTGAAGCGGGCCGGCAGTTTCCGCGCCGCGCTCGGCTGGACCGCGCTGCACGCCCTCGTTCCCGGGACGGGCTTCCTGGTCACCGGACGCCGGGTCCTCGGCGGTGTCGTCCTCGCCGCGTTCCTGCTGCTGGCGGCAGGCGGTGCCTGGCTGGTCACCGGGGGCCGGCGCTCCGCGTTCCGCGCGGCCGTCGACACCACCTCGCTGCTGTGGATCGTCGGCGGCGTCGGCGTGCTGGCCCTGCTGTGGTGCGTCTCCGTCGTCGCGGGCTACCTGTTGCTCGTCCCGCGACCCCTCGGCCGCCGCCGGCAGGTCCTCGGCGGCGTGGTCGTCGCGGCGATGCTCGCGGCGGCGGTCGTCCCTGCCGTCGCGGCCGGACGGGTCGCGCTGGTGCAGCGCGACCTCATCGCCGACGTCTTCGCCGACGACGGGCGCTCCGCCACGGTGGACCAGAGCCCCGACCCGTTCGGCTCCAAGCGACGGGTGAACGTCCTGCTGCTGGGCGGGGACGGCGGCGAGGGCCGCGAGGGCGTGCGCACCGACACGGTCATCGTCGCGAGCATCGACACCGGCAACGGCGACACGACGCTGTTCAGCCTGCCGCGGAACCTCGAGGACCTGCCCTTCCCGGAGGACAGCCCGCTCGGCCGGATCTACCCGGACGGGTTCGACGCCGGCAGCGCGAGCGAGAGCCTGCTCAACGCGGTGTACCGCAACGGCCCCGCCATGTATCCCGACGCCCTGGGCGTGACCGACAACCCCGGGGCGGACTTCGTCAAGCTCGGCGTGGGAGAGGCCCTCGGGCTGACGATCGACTACTACGTGCTGATCAACCTGGAAGGGTTCAGCCGGCTGGTCGACGCGCTCGGGGGGATCACCGTCGACGTCAACTACTGGGTGCCGATCGGTGGCGAGCCCACCATCGGCACCCTGCCCGACGACTACATCGCGCCCGGCCCGGACCGGCGGATGGACGGCGACACGGCGCTGGCGTTCGCCCGCGGCCGGTTCAACCTCACCGACTACGACCGGATGGACCGGCAGCGCTGCACCATCGACGCGATCGTCGACGCCGCCGACCCGATGACCCTGCTGCGCAAGTACCAGGAGCTGGCCCGCACCACCAAAGACATCGTCTTCACCGACATCCCGAGGTCCCGGCTCGGCGACTTCGTGGACCTCGCGTTCCTCGTCAAGGACGCCGACATCCGCAGCGTCGTCTTCGACGACACGGTGATCGACCCGGCGTACCCCGACTACGACCGGATCCGCGGGATCGTCTTCGCGGCGCTGATGTCGCCCGACGGCGAGACGGACGAGACCCCGACGCCCCCCGACGACGACGCCGAGGGCGGCGGCGAGCCGGTCGGCACGGATGCGCCCGCGGACGACGCCCCGGCCCCGCCCCCGCGCCCGACCGACGTCAGGGACGCGTGCGCCTACGACCCGGTGCGGGCCGAGGCGGAGCTGGCGGCCGGGATGCCGCCGACGCGCGGCGGCTGAGCCCATGGCGGACGCGCGGGAGCGGCGCGGGAGGATGGCGCCCGTGCCCGCCGTCGACGTCCGTGCCGCGTCCGTCGTCGACGACGGCCTGCGGGCCGAGCTCCTCGCCTGCTGGGTCGACGTCACGAACGCCGGCGGGGCCGTCGGGTTCGTGCCCCCGGTGAGCTCCGACGACGTCGGACCGGTGCTCGACCGGCTGCTGGACGGCGTCACCTCGGGACGGGACGTGCTCTGCGTGCTGACCGTCGACGGCGCCACCGCGGGGTTCGCGGCCCTGGTCGGTTCGTCGTCCCCGCTGCGCAGGCACTGGGCCACCGTGCTCCGGGTGCAGGTGCACCCCTCCCTGCAGGGCCACGGGCTGGGCCGGCAGCTGATGGCGGGTGTCCACCGGATCGCCGTCGAGCACGGGTGGGAGTTCCTGTCGCTCACCGCCCGCGGCGGCACCGGCGTCGACGGCTTCTACCGCGGCCTCGGCTACACCGAGGTGGGCCGGATCCCGGGAGCCGTGCGGGTGGCGGCGGGCGACGACCGCGACGAGATCCTCCTGGTCCACCGGCTCCCGGGCCCCGGAGCCCGAGGACCGGTGCCCGCTCTGGTAGACCCGGGGGCATGACCTCCGGCTCCCCCCAGCGCACACCCGAGCAGGACCGGGCGCGCCAGGTCGCGCTGTTCGTGCTCGGCGTCGCCGTCGTCCTGCTGGTGTCGTCGGTGACCTGGTTCGGCAGCGACCGGGCGGGCTGGGGTGTGGCCCAGGTGGTCGTCGGCCTGGCGCTGGCGGCGGTGGGCGCGGTGCTCCTCCGCCGGTCGGGCCCGCGGCGCTGACGGCTCAGCGCTCGGATCAGCCCACGGCGAGGTCCCGGCGCCGGAAGCCGGTGAACCCGGCTGCCAGCAGGACGGCGGCGACGGCGGCCAGCCCGACCAGCGGACCGAGGGTCCACTGCTCGAGCGGCTGCGTCGGGACCCAGGAGATCGGCGACAGGTCGCTCACCCACGCCGGCCAGTCGAAGGACTCGGCGAACATGCTGATCAGGAGGAAGATCCCGACCGCCGTCCACGCCCCGGCCGCCGCGAGGCGCGGGAACAGCCCGAAGAGCGCGACGGCCACGCCGGCCACGACCCAGACGGCGGGGACGTAGGAGACGGCTGCCCCGACCATGCGGCCGAGCGCCGCTGCATCCCCGGTCTGCACCACCCGCACCAGCCCGGTGGTGACACCGGCGACGGCCATGGCGAGCGCGGATCCCAGCAGGGCGACGAGCACGTGGCTGCCCAGCCACGCCCGGCGGCTGGTCGCCGTCGCGAGCAGGACCTCGGCCCGGTCGTCCGACTCCTCAGAACGGGCACGCAGGACCGCCGAGACCGCGTAGGCGCCGGCGAGCAGCGCGGTGATGGCGAAGGTGGTGCCGAGGTAGGCGTCCACGAGCTGACCGACGTCCGGGTCCCCGAAGATCGCCAGCGCCTGCTCGTTCTGCCCGATGAGCGTCTCCACCGATTCCGCGAGGGCGCCGTACACGACGCCCAGCAGCGCCAGGCCCACCGTCCAGGCGAGCAGCGTCCCGCGGTGCAGGCGGACCGCCAGACCCAGCGGGGACAGCAGCGATCGCCGGGCGGCGGCCCGGCCGGGCCGTGGCTGGGTGAGCCCCGAGCCGAGGTCCCGCCGGTCGAGCAGCGCGAAGCCGCCGACGAGGAGTGCGGCGGCCACGACGGCGCACAGCAGCAGCGGGAGGACGGCGTCGTCGGTGAACGGGTGCGTGGCCTGCGCCCAGCCGACGGGTGAGGTCCAGACCACCCAGTTGCCCTCGATGTCGCCGATCGCCCGCAGCACGAACGCCACCGCGAACAGCCCGCCGACCAGGCCGTAGACGGCCCGGGTGTGACCGGTCACCTGAGCGGCGACGGCGGCGATCCCGGTGAAGACGAGGCCACAGGCGCCGGCCGAGGCACCGAGCACGAAGGAGCCCTGCGCCGGCAGCCCGGTGGCCGTCGTGGCGGTGCCGATGGCCAGCGCCAGGCCGGCGCACGCCAGCGAGGCGAGCAGGACGGCGGCCAGCAGGGGCGCGTGCCGGCCCACGCGCGCCGACCGGAGCAGCTCCGTGCGGCCGGCCTCCTCGTCGGCGCGGGTGTGCCGGGAGACAGTGAACATCGCCATGAGCGCGGCGATCAGCATGACGGTCGCGGAGATCTCGAAGGCGACCGCGCCCGCGACGGTGTCCAGGCCGACCGGGGGGCCGGCCAGCGCGATGGTCGCCGCATTGCTCCCCACCGACGCCTGGTAGGCCGCCAGATCGGCCGGGGTGTCGTAGAGGGACTGGCTGGAGACCGACTGCGTGACCACCATGGCGGTGCCGGCGGCGATCCAGACCGGCAGCCGCACCCGGTCCCGGCGCAAGGCGAAGCGGAACAGGGCACCGGTGCCCACGAGCGTGCCGGATGCGCTGCTCATGACCGCCCCGCCTCCTGCGGGACCGGCTCCTCGTCGGCGGACACCTCGTCGCCGTAGTGACGCAGGAACAGCTCCTCGAGCGTGGGCGGGGTGCTCGTCAGGCCACGCACGCCCAGGCCGGTGAGGTGCCGCAGGACACCGTCGAGCGCGTCGGTGTCGACGTCGAAGTGCGCACGGCCGTCCTCGTGCCGCAGGCCGTGCACCCCGGGGAGGGAGCCCAGGCCGTCGGCGGGCCGCTCGGTCTCCACCACCATGGACATCCGGGTGAGGTGGCGCAGCTCGGTCAGCGTTCCGGTCTGGACCGTGCGGCCGTGCCGGATGATGCTGACCCGGTCGCAGAGGGCCTCCGCCTCGGCGAGGATGTGGCTGGACAGGAGCACCGTGCGGCCCTCGGCACGCACGTCGCGGATGCACGCCTGGAACTCCGCCTCCATGAGCGGGTCGAGGCCGGACGTGGGCTCGTCGAGGACGAGCAGCTCCGCGTCGGAGGCCAGCGCCGCCACCAGCGCCACCTTCTGCCGGTTGCCCTTGGAGTAGGTGCGCGCCTTCTTCCGCGGGTCGAGGACGAAGCGGTCCAGCAGCTCGGCGCGGCGGCGTGGGTCGAGCCCGCCGCGCAGGGCGCCGATCAGGTCGATCGCCTCACCGCCGCTGATGCTGGGCCACAGCGTCACGTCGCCCGGGACGTAGGCGAGCCGGCGGTGCAGGGCGACGGCATCGCGCCACGGATCCCCGCCGAGCAGTTCGGCCCGGCCGCCGTCGGGGCGCAGCAGGCCCAGCAGCACGCGGATGGTCGTGGACTTCCCGGAGCCGTTCGGGCCCAGGAACGCGTGCACCTCACCCGCGGCGACGTCGAGGTCGAGACCGTCCAGGGCTCGCGTGTGGCCGAAGGTCTTCACCAGGCCGGAGATGGAGATGGCTGTGGTCACGTCGGCGAACCTACACAACCTTCACAAACATGTGAAGCTCATTGAATCGTCGATTCTTCCGGTACCGTGGGCGGGGTGACGAGCGTGGACGCGACGCCGGCGGAGCGGACCACCCTGCTCCGGTTCGTCGAGCGGTTCGCTCTGGCCCTCCGTGAAGCGGGGATGGCGCCGATGCCGGCGCGGGTGTTCGCCTATGCGCTGTCCGACGACGCCGACCGGTACACGGCCGCCGAGCTGGCCGAGGGACTGCAGGTCAGCCCGGCCGCGATCAGCGGCGCGGTGCGCCAGCTGGTGCAGATCGGCTTCCTCGTGCGAGAACGCGAGCCCGGGACCCGCAGCGACCTCTACGTCCTCGACGACGAGAACCTCTGGACCCGGTTCACCGGCGCGGAGCTGGGCGCGCTCCAGAAGTTCGAGGACGTCGTCGCGTCCGGCATCGACCTCCTCGGCGTCGATCGCCCCGGCGGGCGTCGCCTGGCGGAGACCCGAGAGTTCTTCGCCTTCCTGCACGAGGTGCTCGCAGACGCCGTCGCCCGGTGGCCCGAGGAGCGCACCCGTCGCCCGGCGGCCGGGACCGCCGGCTGACCCGGTCGCCGGCCCGGGAGCCGCCAGGGATGACGAGGGCCGGGTCCCGCCGCCCCGAGAGGAGACGGCGGGACCCGGCCCGAATCGCCGGTGAGCCCGTCCCAGGAGGACGGGTCCTGCTCAGACGGTGCGACGCGTGTCGACGGCGTCCCGCACCGGTCCCAGCGCGATGACCAGGCCGACCAGCGCGGTGGCGATGTGCAGCACGTTGTCGGCGGCGTTCAGGTTGAGGAAGTCCCACTCCTCGCCCACGGCGATGAGGCCGTAGATGAACGCGGCCCCGTACCCGATGGCCAGCAGCCAGCCGTAGGTCCGGGCACCGGCGAGGGTCCGGCTCAGGGCCAGACCCGCGGCGCCGATCAGGATGTGCACGACGTTGTGCATCGGGTTGATCATGAACCCGAGCAGGTTCGCGTCCTCGTGGTGCGCCGGCGTGCCGTTCTCGTTGCCGAAGAAGTTGTCGAACCCGGTGATGAAGAAGCCGATGATGCCGATGAGCAGGTACACGGCACCGAAGGCCAGACCCAGGATCTGCGGCCACGTCATCCCGCGGTCGGCCCGGGGGGTGCTCGAAGCGGACATGAGGTCTCCCAACGTCGGACTCCCGCCGTGGATTCGACGGGAACCGTGCCCTACCCGGGGGCCACCTGCGATAACGCGGGTCACCCGGACGTGTGCCCGGATCGTGATCTCGTGCTCAGCCCCGGGTGCGGGACGTCGGCGTCGCCCGGCGGACGACGAACGGGCCGATGGCGAGCAGGTCGACGGGTGCCGATCCGAAGCACTCCAGGGCGTCGCGCGGGTCGTCGACCATGGGCCGGCCGGCGGTGTTGAGGCTGGTGTTGACGACGACGGGGAGCCCGGTGCGTCGCTCGAAGGCCGCGATCATGCGGTGCACGAGCGGTTGGGCCTCCCGGTCGATGGTCTGGATCCGCGCCGTCCCGTCGACGTGCGTGACCACCGGGATGCGCTCGCGCCACTCCGGGGCGACGTCGTGCACGAAGAGCATGTAGGGCGACGGGACGGGGCCCCGGCTGAAGATCTCCGGCGCCCTCTCCAGCAGCACCATCGGCGCGACCGGGCGGAACTGCTCCCGGCCCTTCACGTCGTTCATCCGCTCGAGATTCGCCTCGTGACCGGGGTGCGCCAGGAGCGACCGGTGGCCCAGCGCGCGGGGGCCGTACTCGCTGCGGCCCTGGAACCAGGCGACGATCCCGTTGTCGGCGAGCACCTCGGCCACCGTCTCCGCGACGTCGTCCGGGCGCTCGTAGTCGATGGCCGCCGTCCGCAGGACGTGCTCGATCTCGTCGTCGGTCCAGCCGCGGCCGAGCGCCGCGCCGGGCATCGGCCGGGTCTCCTCCCCGAGCTCGCGGGCCACGTGCAGCGCCGCGCCCAGGGCGGTGCCGGCGTCGCCGGCCGCCGGTTGCACCCAGACCTGCTCGAACGGGCTCTCGGCGAGGATGCGGGTGTTGGCCACGCAGTTGAGCGCGGTCCCGCCGGCGAGGGTCAGGGTCTTCTCGCCGGTCTGCCCGTGCACCCAGCGGGCGAGGTCGACGAGGACCTCCTCGAGGCGCTGCTGCACGCTGGCGGCGAGGTCGGCGTGGTCGTCGGTCCAGTCGTCGCCCGTGCGCAGCCGTGGGGCGAACTCGGAGAAGTCGATCCGCTCGGTGCGGAAGCCGCCGTCGTCCGTGGCCCGGACGAGCTCGGACAGTGCGCCGGCGAAGCGGGGCTTGCCGTAGGAGGCCATCGCCATGACCTTGAACTCGTCGGAGCTGCGCAGGAAGCCGAGGTGGTCGGTGAGCTCCTCGTACAGCAGCCCCAGCGAGTGCGGGAGCTCCTGCCCGGCGAGGATCTCGAGCTGCCCGTCGACGTAGCGGCCCGCGAGGTGGCTGTGCGCCTCGCCCCGGCCGTCGAGCACCAGGACGGCGTTGTCGCGCCGGCCCTCGTGATCCGGGGCGGCGAGCCCGGCGGATGCGGCGTGCGCGACGTGGTGCTTGACGAAGCGGACCTTCGCGGGATCCAGTCCGGGCAGCGCGTGGGCCAGGAAGTCCGGCGCCATCTCGGCGTACCTCTTGCGCATCGTGTCGCCGTCGTCGAAGAGGCCGGTCTCCTCCGGCGTCGTCATCAGCGCGGGGTCGAAGGAGTAGGCGACGGCGTCGAGCTCCTCGGGGCGGATGCCGGCTTCGGCGAGGCACCAGGCGGCCGAGAGCTCCGGCAGCTCCCACGCGCTCCACGGCAGCGGGCGCTTGCCGTGCTTGCGCCGGCTGAACCGCTCCTCCTCCGCAGCGGCCACGATCGCCCCGTCGACGACGAGGGCCGCGGCAGGGTCGTGGTAGATCGCGTTGATGCCGAGGACCTTCACGCGTGCACTCCTCTCGCGGGGCGGCTGCCCGTGTGCTCCAGGCGCGGTGCCCTCGTCGTGCCGATGATCACGGCCGCGCGCCGAGCCCGCAGCTCGAACGGCGTCCCGGTGGGATGCTCGGAACGTGACCGAGCCCACACCGGAACAGTCGGCCGCTCCCTCGAGCCCCGAGGGGCTGGCGGCGGCGCTGGAGCGCACCGGCTACCTGCCCGACGAGGGCCTGGCCACCGCCGCCTACCTCGCGCTGGCGATGCAGCGGCCGCTGTTCCTCGAGGGGGAGGCGGGGGTGGGCAAGACGGCGCTGGCCCACGCGCTCGCCGAGGTCACCGGCCGGCCCCTCTACCGGCTCCAGTGCTACGAAGGCCTGGAGGCCAGCCAGGCGCTGTACGACTGGGACTTCGGACGCCAGCTGCTGCACCTGCGGGCCGCCGAGGCCGCGCACGCCGCCGACGACCCGGCCGCGCTGGAGGCCTCGCTCTACGACCGGAGGTTCCTGCTCGCCCGGCCGCTGCTGCAGGCGCTCGAGGACTCTCCGTCGGTGCTGCTCATCGACGAGATCGACCGCGCCGACGACGAGTTCGAGGCGTTCCTGCTCGAGCTGCTCTCCGACTTCACGATCTCCATCCCCGAACTGGGCACCGTGCGGACCACGACCCCACCGCTGGTGGTGCTCACCTCGAACCGCACCCGCGAGGTGCACGACGCATTGAAGCGACGCTGCCTGTACCACTGGCTGGCGCACCCGGACTTCGACCGCGAGGTGGCCATCCTGCGGGCCAGGTTGCCCGCGGTGACGGAGCGGCTGGCCCGGGAGGTGGCCCGGGCGACGGCGTCGCTGCGCAGGCTGGACCTGCTCAAGCCCCCCGGCGTGGCCGAGGCGATGGACTGGGCGACCGCCCTGCACACCCTGGGCGCCGGCGAGCTCGATCCGGACACCGCCGCCCGCACGCTCGGCGCGGTGCTCAAGTACCGCGAGGACACCGAGCGCGTGCAGGGCTCGGTGAAGGAGGCGCTCTTCGGTGCCTAGCCGGGACGTGGTGGATACCGTGCTGGGCTTCGCCTGCACGCTCCGGGGTGCCGGGGTGGCGGCGTCGCCCGATCGCGTCGAGGCGATGCTCGCGGCCGTCGGCAGCCTCGACGTCCTCTCGCCGTCGGACGTCTACTGGGCCGGCCGGCTCACCCTGTGCGGCAGCCCGGACGACCTCGACCGCTACGACGCCGCCTTCGCCGCGTGGTTCGGGGGCGAGCGGCCGCGGCGCGGCCGGGCCGCCGCGCCCGACCGGACTCTGCTCTCGGCGATGGCCCCGCTGGGCGCGGGCTCCGGCGAGGGGGAGGGGACGGCGGACGACGTCGCCGTCGCGGCCAGCGCGGCCGAGGTGCTGCGGCACCGGGACGTCGCGGAGCTGACGACCGTCGAGCGGGAGCACCTGCGCCGCCTG
>NZ_HG931174.1:896312-936332 GCF_000582785.1 Candidatus Blastococcus massiliensis AP3 | reverse complement strand
CCGTCGGCGCCGTCCACCCCGGGCGCACGGTGCGCCGTGCCCTGCGGGACGGGGGCGAGGTGACCCGGCTGCTGCGGCACCGCAGGGCGCCGCGCCCCCGGCGCCTCGTGCTGCTGGTGGACGTGTCCGGCTCGATGAGCGCGTACGCCGACGCGCTGCTGCGTTTCGCGCACGCCGCGGTGCGGGCGCGCCCGGCGAACACCGAGGTCTTCACCGTGGGCACGCGGCTCACCCGGGTGACCCGGGAGCTGGGCTCGCGCGACCCCGACCGGGCACTGGCGGCGAGCGGATCGGCGATCCCCGACTGGTCGGGGGGCACGCGGCTCGGCGAGGTGCTCAAGGCGTTCCTCGACCGGTGGGGCCAGCGCGGCACCGCCCGCGGCGCGGTCGTCGTCGTGTGCAGCGACGGCTGGGAGCGTGGCGACGCCCGGCTGCTCCGCGAGCAGATGGCGCGGCTGCGCCGGCTGGCGCACGCGGTGGTGTGGGTGAACCCCCACAAGGGCCGGGCGGGGTACGAGCCGTTGACCGTGGGCATGCAGGCGGTCCTGCCCTCGGTGGACCGCTTCGTGGCGGGGCACAGCCTGGCCGCGTTCGAGGAGCTGTCGGAGGTGTTGAAGGACCCCCGTGCCCCCCGCCACTCGCAGGCTCGCAGCGGGCCCCTGCACGCGGGCCGTCCGAACTCGAGGAAGGAGCCATCCGGTGCGTGATGTCCTGGACGACCTGGTCGGGTGGTGGCAGGCGGGGGAGACCGTCGGCGTGGGCACCGTGGTGGCCACCTGGCGCTCGGCCCCCCGCCCCGCGGGAGCGTCGATGCTCGTCGGCCCCGACGGGACAGCGGTGGGCAGCGTCTCGGGCGGCTGCGTCGAGGGTGCGGTCTACGAGGAGGCGCGCGACGCCGTCGACACCGGGGAGCCGGCGCTGCGGCGCTACGGCGTGAGCGACGACGACGCCTTCGCCGTCGGCCTGACCTGCGGCGGGATCCTCGACGTCTTCGTCGAGCCCGTCTCGCGGGAGTCCTTCCCGGAGCTCGGCGAGGTCAAGGAGTCCGTCGACCGCCACGAGCCGGTCGCCGTCGCCACCTGCGTCGAGGGGCCCGCCGACCGCGTCGGCCGCCGGATGGTGCTGTGGCCCGACCGCGTCTCGGGAACCTTCGGGCTGCAGCGTCTCGACGACGCCGTCGCCGCCGATGCCCGGGGGATGCTGGCCGCCGGTCGCACCGGGATGCTCCACATGGGGCACGACGGCGAGCGCCGTGGCGACGACCTGGCGCTGTTCGTCAACGCGTTCGCCCCGCGGGCCCGCATGGTGGTGTTCGGGGCCATCGACTTCGCCGCCGCCGTCGCCCGGCTCGGAGTGTTCCTCGGCTACCGGGTGACCGTCTGCGACGCCCGGCCGGTGTTCGCCACACCGAAGCGCTTCCCGGACGCGGACGAGGTCGTCGTCGACTGGCCGCACCGCTACCTGCAGGCGGAGGCGGACGCGGGCCGGCTCGACGAGCGCACCGTGCTGTGCGTGCTCACCCACGACCCGAAGTTCGACGTCCCCCTGCTGGAGCTCGCGCTGCGGCTCCCGGTCGCCTACATCGGGGCGATGGGGTCGCGGCGCACGCACTCCGAACGACTGGCGCGGCTGACCGAAGCGGGGATGACGCACGACGAGCTGCGCCGGCTGGCCTCGCCGATCGGGCTGGACCTGGGCGCCCGCACCCCGGAGGAGACGGCGGTGTCGATCGCGGCGGAGATCATCGCCGGTCGCTGGGGAGGATCCGGCGAACGGCTGGCCGGCACCGACGGCCCCATCCACCGTCCCGTGGACGGCTGACCGCAGCTTTCCGCCCGCCCGCCGCAGGAGGTGTGGCGTGAATCACTCCGAGGCGACAGACTCCGCTCAGGTGCTCCGGCCGCGGCCGGTATGCACGAACCGGCGATCCGAGCGGAGGATCCGTGAGCCGAATCTCGATGCGCGTGGACGGGGTGACCTACACCGACGAGGTCGAACCCCGCACCCTGCTGGTGCACCACCTCAGGGAACAGCTGGGCAAGGTCGGGACCGTCGTCGGCTGCGACACCAGCAACTGCGGCGCCTGCACCGTGCACCTGGACGGCGAGGCGGTGAAGAGCTGCACGGTGCTGGCCGTCCAGGCCGACGGCAGCGACGTCACCACCATCGAAGGTCTCGCCCCGGACGGGGCCCTGCACCCGATGCAGAAGGCCTTCCACGAGCTGCACGGCCTCCAGTGCGGCTACTGCACACCGGGGATGATCATGGCCGCGGTCGACCTGGTCGCCGACAACCCCGATCCCAGCGACGACGAGGTGCGCGAGGGCATCGAGGGCAACCTCTGCCGGTGCACGGGCTACCAGAACATCGTCCGGGCCGTGCAGCAGGCGGCCCGCGAGATGAACACGGGAGCCCAGGCATGACCGCCGTCGAGGACCGCGCCCAGGCTCCCGCCGCCGGCCCGGCCAAGGAGGTCGGGCAGGCCCGTCGGCGCAAGGAGGACGCCCGGCTGATCACCGGCCGGACGACGTGGACCGACAACCTCGTGCTGCCCGGGATGCTGCACCTCGCGATCGTCCGCAGCCCGGTCGCGCACGCCACGATCACCGGTGTCGACGTCGAGGCGGCGCGCTCCGCGCCGGGCGTCGTCGCCGTCCTCACCGGGCGCGACCTCGCCGACGAGCAGGGCTCCATCCCCTGCGCGTGGCCGGTGACCCCGGACATGGTCAACCCCGGCCACCCGTCGGTGGCCGTCGACGAGGTCAACCACGTGGGCGAGGCGGTCGCGGTCATCGTGGCGCGGAGCAAGGCCGCCGCGCAGGACGCCGTCGAGCTCGTCGACGTCGACTACGACCAGCTGCCCGTCGTCCTGGATATGGAGCAGGCGCTGGGGGAGGCGCCGCAGCTCTGCCACGACCACCTGGACTCCAACGAGAGCTTCCGGTGGGTCTTCGACGCGGGCGAGGCCGGCACCGGCGAGGACACCGACCGGGCGTTCGCGGACGCCGAGGTGGTCGTGAGCCGCCGGTTCGTGCAGCAGCGGCTGATCCCGGCGTTCATGGAGCCACGCGCCACCGTCGTGCAGCCGCAGGGCGACAACTACACGATGTGGTCCTCGACCCAGGTGCCGCACATCCTGCGGATCATGCTGGCGATGGTCACCGGCGTCCCGGAGCACAAGCTGCGGGTCATCGCCCCCGACGTCGGCGGCGGGTTCGGCGGGAAGCTGCAGGTCACGCCCGAGGAGGTGATCACGCTCCTCGTCGCGAAGCGCCTGGGCAAGCCGATCAAGTGGGCCGAGACCCGCAGCGAGTCGCTGATGAGCGCCCACCACGGTCGCGACCAGATCCAGTACGTCGACATCGCCGCGGACCGCGACGGCACCGTCCGGGGGCTCAAGGTCCACATCCTCTCGGACATGGGCGCCTACCTGCGGCTGGTCAGCCCGGGCGTGCCGATCCTCGGGGCGTTCATGTACCCGGGCATCTACAAGTTCCCGGCCTACCGCTTCGACTGCCAGGGCGTGTTCACCAACAAGACGCCCACCGACGCCTACCGCGGCGCCGGCCGGCCCGAGGCCACCTTCGCCGTCGAGCGGATCATGGACGAGCTCGCCGTCGAGCTCGGCATGGACCCGCTCGAGCTGCGCCGGAAGAACTGGATCCGGGCCGAGGAGTTCCCGTTCACCACGGTCGCCGGGCTGGAGTACGACAGCGGCGACTACGACGAGGCGACCCGGCAGGCGCTGGAGCTGCTCGGTTACGACGACCTGCGCGCGGAGCAGCGCCGCCGCCGGGAGTCCGGCGATCCGGTCCAGCTCGGCATCGGCTTCTCCACGTTCACCGAGATGTGCGGCCTGGCGCCGTCGCGGGTGCTGGGCTCGCTCGACTACGGGGCCGGGGGCTGGGAGCACGCCTCGATCCGGATGCTGCCCACCGGCAAGGTCGAGGTCGTCACCGGGTCCACCCCGCACGGCCAGGGCCACGAGACGGCGTGGAGCCAGCTGGTCGCCGACGAGCTCGGCGTGCCGTTCGAGGACGTCGAGGTGCTGCACGGCGACACCGCGATCTCCCCGCGCGGCCTGGACACCTACGGCTCGCGGTCGCTGGTGGTCGGCGGGGCGGCGGTCGTGCGGGCGTCGCAGAAGGTCGTGGCCAAGGCCCGCGCCGTGGCCGCCCACCTGCTGGAGGCCGCCGAGGAGGACCTGCAGTTCGAGGGCGGGACCTTCTCCGTACGGGGCACGCCCGGCACCGGGAAGACCATCCAGGAGATCGCGCTGGCCACGTTCGCCGCGCACGACTTCCCGGAGGGGATCGAGCCCTCGATCGACGCCGACGCGACGTTCGACCCGGTCAACTTCTCCTTCCCCCACGGCACGCACATCTGCGCGGCGGAGGTGGACACCGAGACCGGGATGGTGAGGATCCGCAAGTACGCGTGCGTCGACGACGTCGGGACGATCGTCAACCCGCTGATCGTCGAGGGTCAGGTGCACGGCGGGCTGGCCCAGGGGATCGCCCAGGCGCTGTACGAGGAGGCGGTCTACGACGCCGACGGCAATCTGACGACGGGCACGTTCGTCGACTACCTGGTCCCCTCGGCCGCCGACCTGCCGCACTTCGACACCGGCAACACCGTGCACGTGGCACCCGGCAACCCGATCGGGGCCAAGGGCGTGGGCGAGGCGGGGTGCATCGCCTCGACGCCGGCCGTGGTCAACGCCGCCCTCGACGCCGTCCGGCACCTGGGCGTCTCGGACATCCGGATGCCGCTCACCCCCGAGCGCGTCTGGCGGGCCCTGCAGTCCGGGGGTGATGGCGGAGATCGCGCTACCGCCGGCACGAACGCCTACGGCGGAGCGCAGACCGAGACCACCGCGGGCGTCTCGACGCCCGAGTCCTCGCTGGGAGGCGACCGATGATCCGCCGCGACGACGAAGGAGTCGAGCCATGATCCCCGCTGCCTTCGACTACGCCCGGCCGACCACCGTCGACGAGGCGCTCGCGGCGATCGTCGAGGGCGGGGAGGACGCGAAGGTCCTCGCCGGCGGGCAGTCGCTGATCCCGGTCATGCGGCTGCGGCTCGCGGCGCCGTCCCTCGTCGTCGACCTGAGCAAGGTGGCCGAGCTGCGCGGCGTCCGGGACGACGGCGATGCGATCGTCGTCGGGGCGATGACCACCCACTCGGACGTGCTGGCCGACCCTCTGATCGCGCAGCACGCGCCGCTCGTCGCCGAGGCGACGGCGACCGTGGCCGACCGTCAGGTGCGCCACCGCGGGACGTTCGGCGGCGCGCTGGCGCACGCTGACCCCGCCGGGGACCTGCCGGCGGTCGCGCTGGCCCTGGACGCCGAGTTCGTCGTCGCCGGGCCGGGCGGGCGGCGGACGGTGCCGGCCCGGGAGTTCTTCGTGGACTACCTGACGACGGCGCTGGGGGAGCAGGACCTGCTGGTGGAGGTGCGCCTGCCGAAGCTGGCCGGTCAGTGGGGGATGCACTACGAGAAGTTCCACCGGGTCGCGCAGGCGTGGGCGATCGTCGGGGTGGCCGCGGCCGTGCGGCGCGAGAACGGGCACATCGCCGAGGCGCGGATCGGGCTGACCAACATGGGCCCGACCCCGTTGCGGGCGACGGCGGCGGAACAGGCGCTGGCCGGTGCCGCCGCGGATGCAGGGGCGATCGCCGAGGCGGCGGGACATGCCGCGGAAGGGACGCAGCCGAGCGACGACCTCAACGCGCAGGCCGACTACCGCGAGCACCTGGCCAGGGTGCTGACCCGCCGCGCGGTCACCGCTGCGGCCGGTATCTGACCCCAGGGGTTTCACGTGCAACTGGAGAACTCGTTCACCGTGCCGGTGCCCGTCGACGAGGCCTGGCGGGTGCTGCTCGACATCGAGCGGATCGCGCCGTGCATGCCCGGTGCTGCCCTGGACACCGTCGAGGGCGACGACTTCACCGGCAGGGTGAAGGTCAAGCTCGGCATGATCAACCTGACCTACACGGGCAAGGCGTCGTTCGTCGAGAAGGACGAGGAGGCGCACCGGGCGGTGATCGACGCTCGCGGCAAGGACCAGCGGGGCAACGGCACGGCGGCGGCGGTGGTCACGGCCACGCTGGCTGCCGAGGGCGACTCGACCCGGGTCGACGTCCTCACCGACCTGAACATCACCGGCCGCCCGGCGCAGTTCGGCCGGGGCGTGATGACCGACGTCGGCAACAAGCTGCTGGGTCAGTTCGCCGACAGGCTCGCCGCCCAGCTCGGCGCGGGGGACCAGCCGGCGGCCGAACCGCCGGCCGCCGCGCCCGCCTCCCCGGAGGAGGTCGTCCGGTCGGTGCCCACGGTTCCCCGCCCGCTGTTGGAGGTCCGCGAGACGCAGGAGCCGGAGCCGATCGACCTGCTGGGGGTGGCGGGCGGCGCCGCGGCGGCCCGGTACGCGGGTCCCGGAGTCGCTGTGGCCGTCCTGGTGTTGCTCGTCGTCTGGCTGGCCCGCCGTCGCGGCTGACCGCTCCGGTCAGGGGCGGGTGCGCAGCAGGTCGTTCTCGACGACGGCGGCCAGTCCGAGCGTCTTGTAGCCGACCTCGTCGAACAGCACGGTGAGGCGGTCGTCCTCGACGCGCATGACGACGCCGTTGCCCCACTCGCTGTGCTCGACGGGCGTCTCGACCGGGAACGGGGTGTCGTGGTCGTCGGGGCCCGGGTTCTCCTGGGCGGTGCCGGCGGAGCAGTTGTCGCAGTTGCCGCACGGCTCGTCGAGCTGCTCGCCGAAGTAGCCGAGGAGGAACTGGCGGCGGCACTCGGTGGTCTCGGCGTAGCCGCGCATCATCTCCACGCGGCTCTGGTCGACCTTCTCGTGGTGCTCGGCGAGCTCGCGGGCCTGCTCGGCGGCTGCGCCGGGCGGGGGCGCGCCCTGCGCGGGGTGGGCCGCGCCCTCCTCGTCCAGGACGACCGCGGCCACCTGCTCGAGGAGGTTCAGGTCGCGGACCAGCGGGGTGGCCGCCCGGCCGGTCTCCTCGCGGAGCGTCTTCACGTTGACGCCGTCCTCGAGCCCGGCGGCGGGGGCCGCGGCCACCAGCCCGGCGACCTGCTGGAGCTCCTCCTCGGCGGGGGTGCCGGCGGCGAAGAAGCGGCGCAGGCCGAGGTCCTCCTGGCGGTAGACCAGCACGGCCAGGGCCGGTTCGCCGTCACGGCCCGCCCGGCCGATCTCCTGGTAGTAGCTGTCGATCGAGTCGGCCGGTTCGGAATGGATGACGAACCGGGTGTCGGGCTTGTCGATGCCCATGCCGAAGGCAGTGGTGGCGACGACGACGTCCAGCTCGTCCTCCATCCACACGCGCTGGGTCTCCTCGCGGTCTCCCTTGTTGAGGCCCGCGTGGTAGTGCCGGGCACGCAGCCCGCGCTCGCGCAGCTCGTCGGCGATGGTCTCCGTCCCCTTGCGGGTGGCGCTGTAGACGATGCCCGGCCCCCGGCCGTCCCCGATCTCGGCGAGGACGCGGTCCAGCACGCCCTGCTCCTTGCCGTGCGCGTCGGCATGGTGGTCGACCTCCAGCCGGATCTCCGGCCGGTCGAAGCCCGCGACGACGATCTCGGGGTCGGTCATCCCGAGCCGCTCGACGATCTCCGCGCGCACCGGGGGAGCCGCGGTGGCGGTGAGCCCGAGGACGGTGGGCGAGCCGAGTTGCTCGGCAGCGTTGCCGAGCCGGAGGTAGTCGGGGCGGAAGTCGTGGCCCCAGGCGGAGACGCAGTGCGCCTCGTCGACGACGAACAGGGCGGGTGCGGCGGCGGCGAGGGCCTCGACCACGTCGGGCTTGGCCAGCTGCTCCGGGGCCAGGAAGAGGTAGCGAACCGTTCCGTCACGCAATCCGTCCAGTGCCTCGCGCTGGTCGCCGGCCGACAGAGTGGAGTTCAGCTGCGCGGCGGCCCCGGCCTGCTCCTCGAGCTCGGTGAGCCGCTCCACCTGGTCGCGCTGCAGGGCGATCAGCGGCGAGACGACGACGACCGGACCGTCGAGGAGCTGCCCCGCCACCTGGTAGATCGCGGTCTTGCCGGCCCCCGAGGGGAGGACGGCGAGGGTGTCCCGCCCGCTGACCACCGCCTGCATGGCCGCTTCCTGGCCGGGGCGGAAGGACTCGTAGCCGAGGACGTCGCGGGCGAACTCGCGGATGCGACGGGTGCGGACCGACGCGGTGGCGCCGGCCGGGTTGTCGTCGCTACGGGTTTCGGCGGGGGCTTCTGCGGACGCGCGCGGCACCGGCTCCCTGTCCCCGGGGCGGGTGTCCGGCAAACCGTGCCGGGCCTCACCCGGCGAGCCCGGGCGTTCCCGCGGGAACGTCCGGCGCGAGACCTCGTTCGACCTCCAGCCGCCGGACGAGGTCGCGGTTGGTCATGAGCACGCCGAGCGCGTAGGCCATGTCGAGTCGTTCGCAGCGTGCGTCCGGCAGGGCGGCGAGGCGAGGCGCCCCCTCCGGGAAGAGCGTCCGTTCGAGGCGGCGGGCCTCCACCTCCACCGAGACGGCGGTCGCGGCGGCGCGACCCCGCAGCCGGGAGCGCCGAGCGGCGAGAAGTGCCGTCGGGTGCGGTCCGGCAGGACGGGGACGGGTCGGTGTCGAGCCCCGGCGGCGCCGCACGCTCGGCCGGCGTCGGGGGCGGGCGAGGGGGACGCTGCCCTCGATCGCGCCGGCGGAACCTGCGGCGAGGGGGTTCTCGGACGGAGGCGCCGTCGGGCGGCGGCCGGCGGTCGTGTCGATGGGGTGGACACCGGCGAACGGGTCCGCGCCGCTGAGCGGGTCGGGGGCCGGTCCGTCCACGCCGGTGACGAAGGCGGCGTCGGCGCCGCCCCACACCCGGTGACCGTCCGGCGTCGTGACCACGAGGCGGCCGCCCTCGCGCCGGACGACCAGGTCGTGCTCGTGGACCAGACCGTGGTCGACGTCGCACAGCAGCACCAGGTTGTCGATGTCGGTCGGTCCGCCGACGAGCCAATGCCGCATGTGGTGGGCGTGCAGGCGCTCCACCCGGGTCTCGGGGCAGCCAGGGCGGGCGCACCCACCGTCGCGGCGCAGCAGCGCGCGCCACTGGGCCCTGGTCGCCCGCCGCTTCCGGCGTCCGACGGCCAGGGGCTCCCGCTCTCGTTCGAGCATGGCCACGACGGTGGCCTCGCACAGCATCCGGCGGACCTGGGCGCCGGTGATCGGCGGCCCACCGTCGAGGTAGGCGCGCCCGGCGGCGGTGTCGTCGGCCAGGACGGCGGCGTCGACGTGCACGACGACCTCGCGCCGCGGCGGATCCCCAGGACGGCGCTCCTCCTGCGCGGCGCCGGCGGAGACGAGCTCGGCCAGGGCCGCGACCCTCCGTGCGGTCCGGCGTTCGCGGACCCGGCCGATCGCGCTGTCCTCGGCGCAGCGCTCGACCAGGTCGGCATCGACGGTCCCGCCGGCGGCCTCGATCGCCTCGTGAGCCGCGGCCGCCTTGCCGGCCTGGGCGCGCTCCCGGCGCGCGTCCCGTTCGGCCCGGCCCTCGACGGCGGTCATCAGCGCCGCGCCGTCCGCCGCGGGCATGCGCACCTTGAGCGTGAGGAAGCCGTCGTCGTCGTACCAGTGCTCGAAGGTCATGCCGTCCTCCGCCTCGCGCGCGGTACGGCCGGATCCCGGGGTGCCGGCCGCCGCGTCGTCGGCCTGCCGCCACTGGCGGCAGAACCGCTCGGTCTGCGACGCAGTGGCCGCGAGCGCGAACTCGATCAGCATCTCCTCGCAGTCGGGTTCGGCGATGCGCGTCAGGGCGCGCACCTTGGAGTAGGAGAGCCGGCCGGCGGCGAAGGCGGCCTCGATGCGCGGCAGGCCGGTGAGCGCCCGCGCCACGCGGACGTGCTCCCGGGCCGCACCCGGCCCGAGGCCGCACTGCCACGCCAGCCAGTGCGCGCAGGACAGGATGCCGACGCCGTTCCAGCCCCCGCGCCGGTCGAACTCGGCCACCAGCCGGAGCCACGCCGCCGTCGCCGCGGCCAGCCGGACCGCACCGGTGGTGATGGCCGCGGCCAGTTCGTCCAGAGGTGTCCCGTCGCTGTCGCGGTTCGATCGCATGTTCGGACAGTAGGGGTGCCCACCGACAGTTCCCGCTGGTCAGCGGCGTGCGACGTTCCCGCGGGAACGCGGGCGCTCAGGTCAGCGGGGAGCGGCGGGACCCCACGTCGGCGTGCTCGGCGGCGGACCGCCCGGCGTACCACCCACCGGCGTCCACCGAGGCCCGGCTCCGGCCGGCGCGGACACGGGGGAACAGCTGCGCCACCGCGGCGTCCACCGCCTCTCGCCGCGACCGGAGCACCGGCAGCAGGTCGACCTGGCGCTCTGCGGCGGCCTCGGCGGTGGCCCGGCGGCGCGCGTCCTGCAGGCGCTCGCCGACGCGGTGGGCGTAGCCGAGCAGGAAGGCCCGGCGGAACGTCCGCTGCGACGAGCCCCGCCCGGCCGTCCGCTCGGCGGCGGCGAGGCCCTGCGCCACCTGCAGCAGCAGCGAGGTGAACAGCAGCTCCACGGCGTCCAGGTCGACCCGTCCGCCGACGATCGTCGCGATGCCCAGCGTCTGGTACCAGACCAGCCGGACGTCGTTGGCCTCGGCGACCGATCCCAGCAGCTGCACCTTGGCCCGCACGTAGGGGTCCGCGACGTGGACCCGTCGGGTCTCGACCTCGCCGGCGGGGAGGTCGCCCTGCAGCACCGCGGCGTCGACGGCGTGCCGGGTCATCAGCTCCTGCGCCTTGGCCGTGAACGCCTCCGCCTCCTCGGCGAACTCGGTCGCCTCCGCCTTGGCCAGCAGCCCGCGGATGACGCGCAGCGCACGCTCCTCCCCGGGGCCGCCTCCGCGGGCGGGAGTGCACCGCCGGGTCCCGCCCCACCGTGACGGCGGCGGCACGAGCAGCTCGATCCTCGGCGTGCAGCGCAGCACCCCGAGCAGCTGCAGGGCGATGCGCCAGGCGTCGACCGGCGCTCGGCGCTCCGCCCGCTGCCAGGCGCCCACCACGGAGGCTTCCCCCGCCTCGAGGGCGCCCAGCTCCCGCAGCTGGTCGACCCAGGGGTCCGGCGCCCGCTCTGCCGCCGATGTGCGGCGGGCGTGCTCGGCGATCAGGGCGACGGCCAGCGGCACCGAGCCGGCGGTCGCCTTCCGGCGGGCGGTGTGCGCGACGTCGGCCGGCTGCCACCCGCGCTCCCAGGTCTCGTCCAGCGCGTCGAGCAGGGTGCGCGTGACCGACCCGTCGGCGTCGAGGTGGATGCCGTGCTGCACGAGAGCGGCGGCCGTCTCGGCCGCGATCCCGGCGTCGGTGAGCTGGAAGGCCCCGTTCCGGAGGAGGTCTGCGAGCCAGGCGTCGTCGATCACGTCGGGCATGCTGCCCCGTCCTGCCGGCGGTGGGTCGGATCCCTTGTGGACACCGGGGTGCCGTCCACGACCTCGGTCTAGGGTCTGGCCGTGGCCGCCACCTACCGGATAGCCGAGGCGGCGGCGCTGCTCGGCGTCAGCGACGACACGGTGCGGCGGTGGATCGACAGCGGGCGCCTGCCCGCCCGGCGCGACGGTGGCGGTCCCGCGGTGGTGGACGGCGCCGAGCTGGCTCGGCTCGCCACGCAGCTGCGCGAGGCGCCCGAGCCCGGCACGACGCCGTCCTCCGCGCGCAACCGGCTGACCGGCATCGTCACCCGGGTGGTCCGCGACGCCGTGATGGCGCAGGTGGAGATCCAGGCCGGCCCGTTCCGGGTGGTCTCCCTCATGTCGCGGGAGGCCGCCGACGAGCTCGGCCTCGAGGTGGGTGTGCGCGCCGTCGCGACGGTGAAGGCGACCCAGGTCAGCGTCGACGTCCCCTGAAAACACAACCGTGTCGGCGCAGCGGTCACACGGCTATGGTTCCGCACATGCGGAGCATCGGGCGCCCAATCGCCGCTTTCGCGGCGACCGCGATGCTCGTCGGCTGCACCACGGGTGGCCCGGACGCGGGCACGGGGGACGGGCCGAGCGGCACGCTGACCGTCTTCGCCGCCGCCTCGCTCTCCGACGTCTTCCCCCGGCTCGGGCAGGAGCTGGAGGAAGCGCACCCCGGGCTCGGGGTGCGCTTCAACTTCGCCGGCAGCTCCGCCCTGGCCACGCAGATCGCCCAGGGCGCCCCCGTGGACGTCTTCGCCGCGGCGGACGAGACGCAGATGGCCGTCGTCACCGACGCGGGCCTGGCCGGTCAGCCGACGATGTTCGCGGCGAACGTGCTGGAGATCGCCGTCCCGGCCGGCAACCCGGCCGGCGTCACCGGGCTGGCCGACCTGGCCCGAGACGAGCTGGTCGTCGCCCTCTGCGCCCCGGAGGTGCCCTGCGGCGCCGCGGCCGATCAGGTCCTGGCCGCGGCCGGCGTCACGCCGGCCCCCGACACCCTCGAGCAGGACGTGCGGGCCGTGCTGACCAAGGTGCGGCTCGGCGAGGTCGACGCCGCCCTCGTCTACGCCTCCGACGTCGTCTCGTCGAGCGGGGACGTCGAGGGGATCCCCGTCCCCGAGGCGGCGGACTCGACCAACGAGTACCCGGTCTGCGTCCTCGACGACGCCCCCAACCCCCGGGCGGCCCGGGCGTTCGTCGACCTGCTGCTGTCCGAGCGGGGCCGGCGGGCGCTGGCCGACGCCGGCTTCCGCGAGCCATGAGACGCCGCCGCCGACGCGGGGGCGCCGGCGTGCCTCTCCCGCTGGTCGTCCCCGCAGCCCTCGCCGTCGCCTTCCTCGTCCTCCCGGTGCTGGGCCTGCTGATCCGCGCCCCGTGGTCGTCGCTGCCCCAGCAACTCACCGCACCCGGCGTCGGGGAGGCGCTCCGGCTGTCCCTCGTCTCGGCGACGGCCGCGACCGCGCTCTCCCTCGTCCTCGGCGTCCCGCTGGCCTGGGTGCTCGCCCGCTCCCGCATCCGCGGCCGCAGCCTCCTGCGCGCGCTGGTCACCGTCCCCCTGGTGCTGCCGCCCGTGGTGGGTGGCGTCGCCCTGTTCCTCGTCCTCGGACGCCAGGGGGTCGTGGGCAGCCGGCTGCACGACGCCTTCGGCATCACGATCCCGTTCACCACCACCGCCGTGGTCATCGCCCAGACGTTCGTCGCGATGCCGTTCCTCGTGATCAGCGTGGAGGGCGCGCTCCGGGCGGCCGACGCCCGGTTCGAGGACGTCGCCGCCACTCTCGGCGCCGACCGCTGGACGACGTTCCGCCGGGTGACCCTCCCGATGGTCGCCCCCGGCGTGGCCGCCGGCGCGGTGCTCTGCTGGGCCCGCGCGCTGGGCGAATTCGGCGCGACGATCACCTTCGCCGGCAACTTCCCCGGCACGACGCAGACCATGCCGCTCGCCGTCTACCTGGCGCTGCAGCGCGAACCGGAGGCGGCCATCGTGCTGTCGCTGGTCCTGCTGGGCGTCTCGCTGGCCACCCTGCTCCTGCTCCGCGACCGCTGGCTCCGCGCCGGGGTGGCGGCGTGAGCCTCGCCGCCGCGATCGCGGTCCGCAGGGGCGCGCTCGACCTGCGGCTCGACCTCGACGTGCCCGACGGCGGAGTGCTCGCCGTGCTGGGGCCCAACGGGGCCGGGAAGTCCACGCTCCTGCGCGTGCTCGCGGGGCTGCTCCCGCCGGACGAGGGCCGGGTCGTGGTGGCAGGGCGCACGTGGGACGGCGACGGCGGACACCTCCCTCCGCACCGCCGGGCGCTGGGGATGGTCTTCCAGGACGCCCTGCTCTTCCCGCACCTCAGCGTGGCCGACAACGTCGCGTTCGGTCTGCGCACGAGCGGCGTCCCCCGCGGGCAGGCGCGCGCGGCGGCCGGCGAGTGGCTCGCCCGGGTCGGGCTCGACGGCTTCGGTGGACGGCGCCCGGCGGAGCTGTCCGGCGGTCAGGCTCAGCGGGCCGCGCTGGCCCGGGCCCTCATCGGCTCCCCCGACCTCCTGCTGCTCGACGAGCCGCTCTCGGCGCTGGACGCCCGTACCAGGCTGACCGTCCGGGCCGAGCTGCGGCGTCACCTGGCCGAGTTCTCCGGCAGCGCCGTACTGGTCACCCACGACCCGGTGGACGCGATGGCGCTCGCCGACCGGGTGCTCGTGCTCGAGGACGGCGCGGTGGTCCAGGAAGGCGAGCCGGCCGAGATCGCCACCCGCCCGCGCACCGACTACGTCGCCCGCCTCGTCGGCCTGTCGCTGCTCCCGGGACTGGCGGAGGGCCCCCGCGTCCGGCTGGCCGGGGGCGGCGTCGTGACGGCGTCGGAGGAGGCCTCCGGCCCGGTGTTCGCGGCGGTCCGGCCGGAATCGGTGTCGATCTTCCTCGCCCGGCCCGAGGGGAGCCCACGCAACGTGTGGCCCGTCCGGCTGGCCGGGGCGACGCCGCACGGCGGGACGGTGCGCTGCGAGCTCACCGGCGAGGTGTCCCTGCTGGCGGACGTGACCGCCGCGGCGTTCGCCGAGCTGGGTCTCGCCCCGGGGGCGGAGGTGTGGGCGGCGGTCAAGGCCTCCGAGGTCGCCGTCTATGCGCGGTGACGGGGGGCACGCTGAGACAGTGGGAGGCATGACCACAGCCGCCGTCGTCCTCGCCGCCGGGGGCGGCCGCCGCTACGGGATGCCGAAGGCGCTGGTCGAACACGAGGGCAGCCTGCTGGTCGAGCGGGCGGTGCGGACGGCGCGCGCGGCGTGCGACGTCGTCCTCGTCGTCCTCGGCGCGCAGGCGGTCGACGTCTGGCGCACGGCCGACCTGACCGGCGCCACCGTGCTCGCGAACAAGGACTGGGAGACCGGCATGGCCTCCTCGCTGCGCACGGGGCTCGACGGGCTGCGCGGCTTCCCCGGCACGGTCGACGCCGCCCTGATCACGCTGGTCGACATGCCGGGCATGACGCCGGAGGCGCTGACCGCGGTCGCCGCGCACGCCGCGCCGGGTGCCCTCGCCGTCGCCACCTACGACGGCGTCCGCAGCCATCCGGTGCTGCTCGGCCGCGACCACTGGACCGGCGTGATCGCGACGGCGACCGGCGACGAGGGGGCCCGTCGCTACCTCGCCGAGCACTCGGGCGCCGGAGGCGAGGTCACGGAGGTGGACTGCACCGGGCTGGCCGATCCGGCCGACCTCGACGTCCCCCCGTCCGGAGTACCTTCGGCCCCGTGATCGCCCGGGTCGTGGACGCGCCGCTGTCCGTCGCCGAGCACGAGGACGCCGTGGCAGACAAGGCCGCCGGCGCCGTCGTCTCCTTCGCCGGGGTCGTCCGGGACCACGACGGCGGGCGGTCGGTGAGCGAGCTCGAGTACGTCGGGCACCCCACGGCCGAGCAGGTGCTGCAGGAGCTGGCCGAGGAGTTCGCCGCCCGCGACGACGTGCACGCCGTCGCGGTCAGTCACCGGATCGGCCTGCTCGGCATCGGCGACGTCGCGCTGGCCTGTGCCGTCAGCTCGTCGCATCGCGGGCAGGCGTTCGCGGCCTGTGCCGACCTCGTCGACGAGGTGAAGAAGCGCCTTCCCATCTGGAAGCGGCAGGTCTTCACCGACGGCGAGGAGGAATGGGTCGCCTGTCCGTAGCCGTGACTCCCGGGAGTGGACACTTGAGTGTGCGCGACCCGGCATGGCATAACTGAACGACGACGGCCGCTGCCGTCACACTGCTCCGGCGTCCCGCGGCGAGCGGACGACCGGAGGGAGCGAGGTCCATGGGCCGGCCCGACGGTGACCAGGTCCTCTCCTCGATGCCCGTGGGCTTCATGGCCGTCGCCGCCGACTGGACCATCACGCACGTGAACCCGGCGGCCGAGCAGATGCTGTTCATCGAGGCGGCCGACCTGGTCGGGCGGAACTACTGGGACGCCTACTCCGCCAACGTGGACAACGAGTTCGGCCGGGCCTACCGCGCCGCGATGGCCGACCGGGTGACGATGACGGTCGAGGCGTTCTATCCCGCGCCGCTCGATCGGTGGTTCGGCGCCGAGGCCGTGCCCGTCCAGGACGGGCTGCACTTCTACTTCTCCGACGTCACCGAGCGGCGGGTGGCCCAGGACCGGCTGGCTCTGCTGGACCGCATCGGCGCCGAGCTGGCCGGCACCCTCGACATCGACGCCGCGGTGTCGCGCATCCCGCGGCTGGTCGTCCCCGGGCTCGCCGATGGCTGCCTGCTCACCGTCGTCGACGGCGAGGGGCGGCCGCGCGACGTCGGCTCCTGGCACGCCGCCCCGGAGGCGCGTCCCCTCCTCGTGCGGTACGCGGCGGTGCGCCTGGCCGACCTCCCGGCGAACGCACCGCTCATGACGTCGTTGCGGGACGGCCGGACCGTCTCCTTCTCCGCCGCCCAGGCGATGGCCACCCTGCCCGAGGGAGAGGCTCGCGAACTCCTCGCCGCCGTGCGGCTGGGGCACGCCGTCACCCTGCCCCTGCGCGGACACGCCCGCGTGGTGGGCGCGCTGACGCTGCTCATGAACCGGCCGGAGGCCCCCGGCGAGGCCGATCTGGCCGCCGCCCGCCAGGTCGCCGACCGCATCGGGCTGGCGCTGGACAACGCCCGCCTGTTCGACCAGCAGCGCCAGCTGGCCGAGGGCCTGCAGCGCACCCTGCTCACCGCGCCGGTGCAGCCCGACCACGCGGAGATCGCCGTGCGCTACACGCCGGCCGCCGAGGCGGCCCGGGTCGGCGGGGACTGGTACGACGCCTTCGTCCAGCCGTCGGGCGCGACGATGCTGGTCATCGGCGACGTCGTCGGCCACGACACCGAGGCTGCTGCGCTGATGGGCCAGCTGCGGGCGCTGCTGCGCGGCATCGCCTCGTACAGCGACGGCTCCCCGGCGGAGGTGCTCCGCGGTCTGGACGGCGCGATGGCGCAGCTGCAGGTGAGCACGTACGCCACCGCGGCGGTCGCCCGGTTCGAGCACACCGAGGAGGAACTCGCCCGCGGAGTGACCCGGATGCGCTGGTCGAACGCCGGGCACCTGCCCCTGCTGGTGATCCACCCCGACGGGCAGCTGGCCGAGCTGGGGGACTGGCAGGGAGACCTGCTGCTGGGCGTCGACCCGGCCGCACCGCGTGAGGAGTCCGTCGTCGAGCTGGGCCACGGCACCACGGTGCTGCTGTTCACCGACGGGCTCATCGAACGGCGGTCCGGCGACCTCGACGCCGGGATGGAGCGGCTCCGGGAGACCGCGCGCGAGCTCGGTGCGCTGCCGCTGGGCGAGCTGTGCGACGAGATCATCGAGCGGCTCGTCCACGGCCGGCCCGAGGACGACGTGGCCCTCGTGGCGATCCGGCTGGGCGCGCGGAGGGACTAGCGCGCGGGTGCGAACCCGTCGTCGTCGTCGCGCTTCTCCGCGCGGTCGAGCTCCTCTTCCTCCGCCTGGGCCTCCATGACGTTGGCCTCGCCGGCCACGGTGGCGGCCGCGTCGCCGTGGGACTCGCCGTAGACCTGCTCGGCGCGGCCCAGCAGCTCCTGCGCCTTGGCCTTGACCTTGCCGAAGATGCTCATGCGCTCATCCTCCCGTGCCGGTCAGCCGCCCGCGAAGGGCGGGAGCACGTCGACGACCGATCCGGGTGACAACCGCAGCGAGCGGTCCCGGGCCTGCGCCCCGTCGACGAGGAACGAGCAGGCGGTCAGCACCCGGGCCAGCCGCTCCCCGTGCGCGTCGACGAGCTGCGCGACGAGCTGGTCGAGGGACGCGGCCTCGCGCGCCTCGGTGTCGACGCCGGACGCCGCCCGGGCCCCGGCGAAGTACCGGACGGTGACGGTGCTCATCTCATCCGCCGATCGCCGACATCGGGCGGGCCGGCTGCAGGAACGACGGGTCGTCGATGCCGTGACCCGGCAGCTTGCCCAGGGTCGCGATGCGCCAGCGGTCCGCGATCTCCTGGTCGGTGGCGCCCTCGCGCAGCGGCGTCCGCAGATCGGACTCCTCGCGGGCGAACAGGCAGTTGCGGATCTGGCCGTCGGCGGTCAGCCGGGTGCGGTCGCAGCTGCCGCAGAAGGAGCGGGTCACCGAGGCGATGACGCCGACGGTCGCCGGGCCGCCGTCGACCAGCCAGCGCTCCGCGGGCGCGGAGCCGCGGGCCTCGGTGTCCGGCGTCAGCGTGTGGGCGGCCGACAGCCGCTCGAGGATGTCCTCGGCGGTGACCATCTCGCCGCGGGTCCAGGCGTGGTGGGCGTCCAGCGGCATCTGCTCGATGAACCGCAGCTGGTATCCGTGCTCCAGGCAGAAGTCGAGCAGCGGGACGGCGTCCTGCTCGTTCATCCCGCGGAGCAGGACGGCGTTGACCTTGACCGGGGTGAGACCGGCGCTCCGGGCGGCGGCCAGCCCGGCGAGGACGTCGTCGAACCGGTCGCGGTGGGTGAGCTGCCGGAAGCGTTCGCGGTCGACGGTGTCGAGGCTGACGTTGATCCGGTCGAGCCCCGCCTCGGCGAGCGCGGGCGCCACCCGGGCCAGCCCGATGGCGTTGGTGGTGAGGCTGACCTCGGGCCGGGGCGTCAGCGCCGTCGCGCCGGCCACGATGCCGACCAGACCGGGGCGCAGGAGCGGCTCGCCGCCGGTGAAGCGGACCTCCTCGATGCCGAGGAGCTCGACGCCGATCCGCACCAGCCGGACGATCTCCTCGTCGGTGAGCACCTCCACCTTGGGCAGCCAGTCGAGCCCCTCGGGCGGCATGCAGTAGGTGCAGCGCAGGTTGCAGCGGTCGGTGAGCGAGACGCGGAGGTCGGTCGCGACCCGTCCGTGCCGGTCGACCAGCCCGCCGCTGCCCGGCACACCGCTGCCCGGCACACCGTTCTCCGGCACCGGGTGGACCCGGGGGTCGGGCAGCGAGTGGCCGGTCATCGCTCGAATGTAGCCGCGCCGACGGTGCGCGGCGGCCGGAAATCCGCGCCCGTTGCTACCGTCGCTGCGCCACCCGAGGGACCGGCGGAGGAATCACCCGCACTCGTCCGTGGCCAGGAAGCGCGAGAGCCCGTGTCGTCCCGCAACATCTTCGATCCCTACGTGCGCCTGTTCGCCGTCCCCGGCTCGCGGGCGTTCGCCCTCGCGGGCTGGGTCGGCCGGCTGCACGCGCCGATGCTGGGCCTGGGTGCCGTCCTCCTCGTCGAGGAGGCGTCGGGCAGCTACGGCCTGGCCGGCGCCGTCTCCGGGACGCTGGCGCTGAGCTTCGCGGTGGCCGGGCCGCAGTGGGCCCGGGCCATGGACCGCCGCGGCCAGGGGGTGGTCCTGCAGGTGGCGATGGCCGCGCTGCTGCTGACCGGCGTCGCCTTCACGCTCGCGGTGCAGGTCGGCACCCCGCGGTGGAGCTGGTTCCTGCTCGCGGCGCTGACCGGCGCGTCGGCGCCGAACGTCGGCTCGATGGTGCGGGCGCGGTGGGCCGCCGCGCTGGACCCCCAGGGCCGGCAGACGGCGTTCGCCTTCGAGGCGGTCGCCGACGAGCTCGTGTTCGTCCTCGGGCCGGTCCTGGTCACCCTGCTGGCGACGCTGATCGCCCCACCCGTCGGTTTCCTCACCGGCATCGCGCTGGCGGTGTCCGGCGGCCTGGCGCTGGCCGTGCAGCGCGCCACCGAGCCGCCGCTGCACCCGCGCGAGACCTCGCCGTCCGGCCGCCGCCGCTCGGTGCTCACCCCGGCCCTGCTGGTCGTGTCGCTCACCTACCTCGCCGTGGGCACGCTGTTCGGCGCCATCGACGTCGTCGTGATCGGGTTCGCCGACGCCGAGGGCGCCAAGGCGCTGTCCGGTCTGGTGCTCGCGGTCTTCGCGGGCGGCAGCCTGATCGCGGGCCTGGTCTACGGCCTCGTGCGTCCCCCCGGCACGCTGGCCGCCCGGTTCGTGGTGACGGCGGTCGTCATCGCGCTGGCCGCCCAGCTGCTGTGGACCGTCGGCTCGCTGGCGTCCCTCGTCGTCTGCGGCTTCCTGGCCGGCCTCACGATCGCGCCCGTCCTGGTGTCGGGCACCTCGCTGGTCGAGTCGCGCGTGGGGCGCGGCGTGCTGACCGAGTCACTGGCCTGGACCATCACCGGCCTGACGCTCGGGGTGACCGTCGGCTCGGCGCTGGCCGGCGCCGCCGTCGACCGCTGGGGAGCCGGGGACGCGTTCGCGGTGCCGGCCCTGGCCGCCGCCGCCGCCGGGGTGCTGGCGCTGCTCGGGGCCCCGCTGCTGCGGGAGCGCACCGGGACGGCCGCGCAGGCCCCGATCGACGCGACCGCCCCGGTCGACGCGCCGCCCCCGGTTGAGCAGAGCGCGCTCGGGTAGGCGGGGGCGGACCGCGCGAGCGCTCTCTCCGTGCCGCCGGCCGCTCACCGACCTTCGGAAGGACTTGCTCTGTGGCCGTGCCCACCATCGCTCTGAACAACGGCGTCGAGATCCCCCAGCTGGGCTTCGGCGTCTACCAGGTCCCCCCGGAAGAGACCGCCGACGTCGTCACCCAGGCGTTCGAGGTCGGGTACCGGCACATCGACACCGCGGAGATGTACCGCAACGAGAAGGGCGTGGGCGAGGCGATCGCCCGGTCGGGCATCGACCGGGGCGAGATCTTCGTGACCAGCAAGCTGAACAACGGCTTCCACCGTCGCGACGACGCGCTGCGGGCGTTCGACCGGACGCTGGCCGACCTCGGCACCGACTACCTCGACCTGTTCCTGATCCACTGGCCGCTGCCCGGCATCGACGTCGACTACGTCGAGACCTGGAAGGCCCTGGAGGAGATCTACGCGGGCGGTCGCTGCACGGCCGTCGGCGTCTCCAACTTCAACGCCCACCACCTGAACCGGCTGTTCGACGAGGCCGACGTCGTCCCGGCGGTGAACCAGATCGAGGTGCACCCCTACCTCGCCCAGGACGAGCTGCGGGCCTTCGACGCCGAGCACGGGATCGTCACCGAGGCGTGGTCGCCGATCGCGCAGGGCAAGGTCCTCGGCGACCCCGCCATCACCGCGATCGCCGAGCGGCTGGGCCGCACGCCGGCCCAGGTGGTGCTCCGCTGGCACGTCCAGCGGGGCGACGTCGTCTTCCCGAAGTCGATGTCGCGCGCGCGGATGGCCGAGAACTTCGCGCTCTTCGACTTCGAGCTCGGCACCGACGACATGGCCACCCTCACCGGCCTGGACCGCGGCGAGCGCACCGGACCCGACCCGGAGACCTTCAACTACCTCCCCCGCTGAGCACGGCCGACCGGGTCCGTCTGCGGGAGCGCTACACGGGCGTGGTGCCTACGACCACGCCTTCCGCGTCGTAGGCGGTCGCGGTGAGGAGCGGCGGGCTCCCGGGGGGCGGCTCGACGGGCGGGATGAACGCGCCCCAGACCCGTTCCCAGAGCCGTGGGCCCTCGGTGGACAGCTCTGCCTCGAACGCGCGCCCGTCGAACGTGGTGATCATGACTCGCGCGGTTCCCGGCGGGGCGACTCCGCCGACGACGCCGCCGCCGCTGCCGTCCGGTCGGCTGCTCGCTCCGCCCGTCGAGCTGACCAGCTCGCCGACCGGCGGGGCGACGAGCGTCCCCCCGCTTCCGCCGGACGAGACCTCCATGGCGCAGAAGGACCACTCGTCCCCGCCGGACGACCCGGGCTGGAGGCTGAACGCCCACCGCACGTCGCCCTCCACGCCGCTCACGAACCAGCCCTGCTCGCCGCAGCCCGCTTCTTCCCGGGTCGGCGGCCTCGTCCGGATCTCTCCGTCCAGCGCCTCGAACTCCTCCCACGTGCCCACGCGCAGGTTCTCGACCACCTGGTCGAGCAGCTGGTCCGGATCCGCGTTCCGGTCCCTGTCCCCGTTCGCGGTCACGATCACCGACAGGACCATGCCGTCCTCGGCCCAGACCCGGCCCCGGGCGTCCGGATCGCCGACGTTCGCCCCCTGGAGGTCGCCCGCGGAGCCCGGATGGCCGCGTACCGCTGTGCCCGACGCGTCCTCGATCCAGAACCCCCACAGCGCCGCGAGGCGTGGGTCGGCGCGCACCACGGAGACGGAGAGGTAGCTCCCGCTCCCCTGCAGGGACATGGATTCGCCGGAGCCGGCGCCGGGCTGATCCTGCGGGCTGCCGGCGACCAGCGGCTCCAGCCCGGCCGGAACGTCGTCCGACGCGAGCGCCACGGTGGCCGACTCGAAATCGGCTCCGCGCGCAGCCGCGACGAGGTCGTCCTCATCGATCCCTCGCCCGACGACGAACTCGGTGTAGTCGTTGTGCTCGATCACGACCCAGGTCCGGTCGGTGTCGGGAACCACCCGCCCCGTCCGCCCACCACCGAGATCGACCTCCTCGCCCGGAGCCTCGTACCCCGGGCCGGCGATGGTCGCCGAGCCCGTACTCGTACCCACCAGCAGGACTGGTCCGTCGAGGGTGTCGGCCAGGTCGGGATCGCCGTACAGGGTGGCGCGGGCCGGCTCGTACTTCCCCGAGGCTTCGTTGTAGAAGAGGTCGGTGCCCGGCGGGTCGTACGACAGGCCGCTGAGCCGTAGCCCGTCCGGGACCGGGTCGAGGATCACCGGTGCCTCGAGCGGGAGGGGATCGACGACGACGTCGTCGCCACCCGCCGCCGGCCGCTCGGGGCCCTCGTTCGCCCCCCGCTCACCGCCGGCCGCGTCCGAGCATCCCGCCAGTCCCGCGATCATCGCGGCGGCCAGCAGCGCCGCTCGGAGCTTGTTCGTCGAGGTCACACGGGCAGAGTGCCCGTGTCAGGTCTCGCTGGGGTCTCAGTCGGTCGTGACGAAGTCGATGAGCTCCTCGACCCGGCCGATCAGGGTGGGCTCCAGGTCGGTCCACGTGCGCACGCGGGCGAGGATGCGCTGCGCCCACACGTAGCCGGTGTCGTCCTCCCAGCCGAGGCGCTTGCAGACGCCGGTCTTCCAGTCCTCGCCCTTCGGCACGGTCGGCCAGGCCTTGATCCCGACCACCGACGGCTTGACCGCCTGCCAGATGTCGACGAACGGGTGCCCGACCACGAGCGCGTGGTCCCCGGTGATCTGCTCGGCGATGCGCGACTCCTTGGAGCCGCGCACCAGGTGGTCGACCAGCACACCGAGCCGGCGGCCGGACGACGGCCGGAACTCGCGGACGATGCCCGGCAGGTCGTCGACGCCGTGCAGCGGCTCGACGACGACGCCCTCGATGCGCAGGTCGTGACCCCACACCTTCTCGACCAGCTCGGCGTCGTGCTTGCCCTCGACGTAGATCCGGCCCTCGCGGGCGACGCGGGCCTTCGCGCCCGCCACGTAGGTGGAGCCGGACGCGCTGCGCGTGGGCATCGCCGGTGCCGCCGCCCTGGGCCGCACCAGCACCACCGGCCGGCCCTCGACCCAGAAGCCCGGCCCCAGCGGGTAGCCGCGGACCCGCCCGTGGCGGTCCTCGAGGTGGACGACGTCCTTCTCGCAGCGGACGACGGCGCCCACGAACCCCGAGCTGGGGTCCTCGACGACGAGGTCCTTCTCGGCCTCGACGGTGGGGACCGGCTTCTTGACGGTGCGCGGGTGGACGAGGTCGTCGTACGGCGAGCGGGGCGGCATCCCTCCATGCTGAGCAGCCGTGCGCGCGGCTCGGCGGCGACGCGCCGAGAGCGGGTCCGTCCGACGCGCCCGGGCCGCCTTGACATCACTCAGCGTGACCTGCCGGTCGGCTGGTTTGTCGCTGCAACCACCTGCCGATTGCGCGTCATCCGGTGGCGGATGACCTGCGGGTACCCCCTGGCGAAGCTGCGGCCGCCGTCGTCGCAACCGCGGAAAACCGGAAGTTTAGCGGTAGTGACGAGCCCGGGACGGATCTCTTCCGTTTCGCCTGCCCGCACCCGGTCACCCATTCAGGTGACCTGAACCACTCTGCTCAGACGGGAGCGATTCCACGATGATCGGTACCGAGACCCTCGACCGCGTGATCGGCAAGGACGTCTACGACGAGGCGGGTCAGAAGATCGGCTCCGCCGCCGAGGTCTACCTCGACGACGAGACGGGTCAGCCCGAGTGGGTGACCGTCCGCACCGGCATGTTCGGGACCAAGGAGTCCTTCGTCCCGATCCGCGACGCCGACCTGACCGCCGACGGCGTGCGCGTACCGGTGAGCAAGGACCGGGTGAAGGACGCGCCCAAGATCGACACCGACGGGCACCTGTCCCCCCAGGAGGAGCAGGAGCTCTACCGCTACTACGGCATGACCGGCGGCACGGGCACCGGTATGACCGACCAGGGCATGGACCTCGAGGACACCTCGGGCCGTGGCATGGCCGGCACCGGCATGGCCGGCACCGGGACGGACACGGACAGGAACAGGCACGGGACGGTCGGCCGGGACACCTCCGGCCCCACCACCGACGACGCGATGACGCGCTCGGAGGAGCGCCTGAACGTCGGCACGCAGCGTCAGGAGGCCGGGCGCGCCCGGCTGCGCAAGTACGTCGTCACCGAGAACGTGACCGAGACCGTGCCGGTGTCGCACGAGGAGGTCCGCCTCGAGCGCGAACCCATCACCGACGCCAACGTCGGTGACGCGATGGACGGACCGGCCATCAGCGAGGAGGAGCACGAGGTGACCCTCCACGCCGAGCGCCCGGTCGTGGACAAGGAGGCCGTGCCCGTCGAGCGGGTGCGCATGGACAAGACGACGGTCACCGACGAGGAGCGGGTCTCGGCCGACCTCCGCAAGGAGGAGATCGAGGTCGACGGCGCAGCGGACGACAAGCGGCGCATGTGATCCTCGGCCCCTCACGGCGCAGGACAGCGGCGGCCGGCCGGGCGACCTCAGATGCCCTGGCCGGTCGACGTCGCCATGTGCGGAGGCTGTCGCCCTAGTCGCGCAGGCAGGCCGTGAGCGCCCCCACCATCAGCGGGACGTCGAGGGCCGAGGCCACCTCGCGGCAGGAGTGCATCGCCAGCTGCGCCATCCCGACGTCCACCGTCGCGATGCCCAGGCGGGTCGCGGTGAGCGGCCCGATCGTGCTGCCGCAGGGCAGGTCGGCGCGCATGACGAACGACTGCACCGGCACCCCCGCATCCGCGCAGCGCTCGCGGAACCAACCGCCGGTCGTGGCGTCGGTCGCGTAGGCCTGGTTGGCGTTCAGCTTCACCACCGGGCCGCCGCCCAGCCGCGGCTGGTGCGCCGGCTCGTGCCGCTCGGCCCGGGTCGGGTGGACGCCGTGCGCCATGTCGGCCGAGACCAGGACCGAGCGGGCGACGGCCCGGTGCACGGCCTCCGGGTCGCCGGGATCGGTGGCCGTGGCCAGCCGGCGGACGACGTCCTCGAGGAAGCTGCCGCGCGCACCGGACATCGAGCCGCTGCCGATCTCCTCGTGGTCGTTGCAGACCAGCAGCTGCGTCCGCTGCCCGGCCGGCGCGTTGAGCAGGGCGAGCAGGCCGGCGTGGCAGGAGGTCAGGTTGTCCAGCCGGGGCGCGGCGATCCAGGTGCCGTCGGCGCCGGCACGGGCCGCGGGCTGGGTGTCGGCCAGGACCAGGTCGTGCCCCACGACGTCGTCGGGTGCCACGCCCGCAGCGAGCGCGATGGCCTCGAGCAGCCCCGGCTCGTCGCCGAGGTCGCCGTTCCACACCGGCACGAGGTGGCGCTGCGGGTCCAGCGTGAGGCCCTCGCGCACGCTGCGGTCGAGGTGGACGGCCAGCGACGGGAAGCGCAGGGGCGCCCCGGGCAGCCGGACCAGCGCCGTCGTCCCGCCGCGGAGGGCCACCCGCCCGGCCACGGTCAGCTCCCGGTCCAGCCAGGTGTGCCAGAGCCCGCCGCCGTAGGGCTCGACGCCGACCAGGCGGTAGCCGGACTGCCGGACGTCCGCGTGCGGGCGGACCTTGAACGTGGGCGAGTCGGTGTGCGCCCCGACCAGCCGCATCCCGGTGTCGCCGAGGGCGCCGCTGCCCAGCCGGAACGCGATCAGGCTGCCGTGACGGACGACGAAGTGGCGGCCGCCGGCCACCGGCGCCCAGCGGTCGGCCTCCGCGAGCTCGGTGAACCCGGCGGCGGTCAGCCGCCGCGCCAGCTCCGCGACCGCGTGACCGGGTGAGGGCGAGGCGTCGACGAAGGCGCGCAGGTCGTCGCCGAGGGCGAGCTCGTCGGTCGGGGTGGCATCCGGCGTCGGCATGCCGTCATCGTGCCCGACACTGCCGACATGGCCGTCCCTGCCCTGCCGCACGCCTACGACGTCGAGATCCTCGGGCTGGTGGCCTCGCCCCGGCACCGCTATGACGGCCGGCCCGGGCAGACGGTGCCCGGACAGGACGGCGACCGGCGGACGACGGTCGAGGTGCGCGCGGACCACGGCGTCGTCGGCGACCGGTACGCCGGACGACCCGCGCACCGCGACGCGCAGGTCACCGTGCTCGCTGCCGAGGCGGTCGAGGCGCTCGCCGCGGAGCTGGGGGTGGGCCCGCTGGACCCGCTGCTCGCCCGGCGCACCGTGGTCCTGCGCGGCGCCCAGGTGGAGGCCCTGCGCGGCCAGGAGTTCTCCCTGGACTGCGGCGAGGGCGAGGTGCGGCTGCGCGGCGGCCGGCCGGCCAACCCGTGCGCCTGGCTGGACACCGCCCTCGCGCCGGGGGCCCACAGGGGGTTGCGGGGCCGCGCCGGCATCCGCTGCGCGGCGCTCACCGACGGCGTCCTGCGGCTGGGCCCGGCCGTCCTGCGCTCGGCCGTGCCGCTCGACGTCGCCGCCGCGGGCGCCGCCGTCCGTCCGGTGCGCCGCCCCTGAGGGCGCAGGCCTGCCAGACTCCCGCTCGTGCAGCTGCTGGGCGTGGGTCGGGACGCCGACGTCTTCGCTCTCGGCCCGGACCGGGTCCTGCGTCGCTACCGGGACCCGGGACGCTCGGCAGAGCGGGAGGCGGCCGTGATGGCGTACGCGCGCTCGCACGGGGTGCCCGTGCCGGAGGTCTTCGACGTCGACGGGCCGGACCTGGTCCTGGAGCGGGCCGACGGGCCCACGATGGCGGACGCGCTCGTGCGCCGGCCCTGGACCCTGGCCCGGCAGGCCGGTGTCCTCGCGACGCTGCACCGGGCCGTGCACGCGGTCCCGGCGCCGGACTGGCTGGACCGACGGGTCGGCACCGGCGACGCGCTGCTGCACCTGGACCTGCACCCCGAGAACGTGCTGATGACCGCCGCCGGGCCGACGGTCATCGACTGGACGAACGCCGCCCGCGGGCCGGCGGAGGTGGACGTGGCCGACACCTGGCTGGTCCTGTCCGCGGCGCGCGTGCCCGGACCCGCGTGGCGGGCGGCCACGGTCGCGGCCGCGCAGGGCACCTTCGCCCGCACGTTCCGGCGAGCGGCGGGGCTGGACCTCGGACCGGCTCTGCCGACGGCCGCGGCACGGAGGCTGGCCGATCGCAACCTGGACGGCCGGGAGCGCCAGCGCATCGCGCGGCTGGCCGGGGTGGCGGACGGCGGTGGCTGAGGGAGCAGCGGGGACCCCTGGGACGGCCACCACGCCTCCGACGCCCGGGCGGCACCCCTGGCAGTATCTGCGCCGCCCGGACCAGCCGGGTCGTCCTGACGAGGAGAACCATGCGCACCCGTTCGCTCACCGCCCCCGCCGTGCTGCTCAGCGCGGCTCTGCTGCTGTCCGCGTGCGGCGGTGACAGCCCGCTGGAGGGCAAGACCGGCCCGGAGGTCGCCGAGCTCGCCGCCGACGCCCTCGAGGAGGCCGGCGCGGTGCGCATGTCCGGCACCATGACCGAGGACGGCCAGGAGATGGAGGTCGACCTGCAGCTGCAGGGCGACGACGCCGCCGGCACCATCACCGTCGACGGCACCGAGATCGAGCTCATCAGCGTCGACGGCGACGTCTACATGAAGGCCTCCCCGGACCTGCTGGCCTCCTTCGGACTTCCCGAGGACATCGCCGCCGAGTTCGAGGGTCAGTGGATCCTCATGCCGGCCGACGCCGCCGCCGACTTCGAGGACTTCTCGCTCAAGGGCTTCGCCGACGAGCTGCGCAACCCCGACGGCGAGATCAAGGACGAGACCCGCAGCGACGAGCTCGACGGCGACTCGGTCGTCATCGTCGAGCAGGAGGACGGCAGCACGCTGACCGTCAAGGACGACGACCCGGCCTACCCGCTCCAGATCACCGGCGCCGGTGACGCCGAGGGCACCGTGAACTTCACGAACCACGGCAAGAAGGAGGACATCTCCGCGCCCGAGGACGTGCTCGACCTCGAGGAGCTCATGGGCAGCTGAGCCCTGGCCCGGTCGGCGACCGGGCTGCGACCTCGACCGGCCGGGACCTCGCTGAGGTCCCGGCCGGTCTGCGTCGAGGGGCTGGACCGGGTCCTGCTGGGCCCCCGGCCGCTGAACGCACTCGGACGGATCTGTAGGAAGGCGTGCATGACAGTCGATCCCCCGGTGCCGGCCGACCCCTCGGTGCCCGGTCCCGTCGTCGGGCTGGGGCGCGAGCGCGAGGTCCTCACCGTCGCGCTGGCGACCCACCGGCACGTCGTCCTGGAGGGGCCGCCCGGTACGGGCAAGTCCACCCTGCTCCGGTCGGTGGCCGCCGAGACCGGTCAGGACGTCGTCTTCGTCGAGGGCAACGCCGAGCTGACGCCGGCCCGGCTGGTCGGGCAGTACGACCCGTCCGCCGTGCTGGCGGGCGGCTACCTGCCGGAGAACTTCACCGACGGGCCGCTGCTCACCGCGATGCGGGGCTCGGGACTGCTCTACCTCGAGGAGCTCAACCGCATCCCCGAGGAGACGCTCAACGTCCTCATCACGGTGCTCACCGAGGGGGAGATCGCCGTCCCCCGGCTCGGCACGGTGCGCGCCACGGCGGGGTTCCGGCTGATCGCCGCCATGAACCCGTTCGACGCCATCGGCACCGCCCGGGTGGGGCAGGCCATCGCCGACCGGATGTGCCGCGTGGTCCTCGGCTACCAGACGGAGGAGGCGGAGCGCGAGATCGTCGCCGGCGTCACGGGTGCCGACGCCGCGCAGATCGTGCTCGCAGTCCGCCTGGTGCGCGCCACCCGGGAGCACCGCGACCTGCGCACCGGTTCGTCGGTGCGCGGTGCCATCGACCTGGTGCTGCTGCTCGACGGCCTGCTCCGCATGCGGGGCGAGCAGCTCGCCGGCGGGCGGGAGACGGCCCGGGACGCCACGCACGCCGCGCTGTCCGGCCGGATCCGGGTCACCGAGGGCGTGGAGCGGACGCCCGAGGCCGTCCTCGACGAGATCCTGGACGACGTCTGGCCGGTCGACTCCGCTCCGCCCGAGGCGGACCCCGGGCCGGCCGACGACGGGGCTCCCGCCGGTGGTGGTTCGGGAAAAGCGCCGGGCCCGTCGGCTGAGGCGGGCTCCGACCAGAACACCCCCCGGCAGGACCGGGCCTCCCGGCGCGGACCCCGGACGACGGGGCGCCGCGAGATGCAGCTCCGGCACGAGGCCTTCTCCGAGGTCAGCCCCGAGGTCGGCGAGCTCGACGAGGACGCCTTCGCCGGGCTGATGGGCGCCGATCCCGACGCCGCCGCGGCCCTGCTGGCCGATCTGGCCACCGCCACGGACCGGGAACTGCGGACGGCGGCCCGCCGGCTGGCCGCCCGGGTCTTCGTCCAGGTGGGCCGGGTGGGCGCCACCCGTGCCCGCGGTACCCGGCGGCTGGTGCCCACGCGCCGTCCCGAGGGGGACCTGGACCTCGACCGCACGCTGGACCGCTGGTCGGGGATCTGGCCCCCGGCCGCCGAGGACCTGGTCACCCGCAACTGGACGGGCTCGCGCCGGGCGGTCTGTCTGGCGGTCGACCGGTCGGGGTCGATGCAGGGGCTGGGGGTGGCGATCGCCGCCGTCGCGGCGGCCGGCGTGGTGCTGGCGGCCGACGAGCGGCTGCAGACGAGCGTGCTGACCTTCGCCGACGAGGTGAGCGTGCTGCAGCCCCTCGGCCGGCACCGGGCGGCCGAGGACGTCGTCCTGGAGCTGGTGGGCCTGCGCGGGCACGGGAAGACCGACCTCGCCGCGGCGCTGCGCGGGGCGTGGCGGCAGTTGTCACCGGCGACGGCGGACGAGCGGGTCGTCGTCCTGCTGTCGGACTGCCTGTCGACGGCGGGGGAGCCGGCCGAGGCGGCGCTGGCCGGGATCGACCGGCTGCACGTGCTGTGCCCGCTGCCGAGTGACGAGGCGCTGGACGCCGCCCGCCTGCTCGCCGCCCGCGGCGGCGGGCGGATGGAGCCCGTGCGGTCGCTGAACGACCTCGGGCCCGCCCTCACCCGCCTGCTGGGGTGAGAACGGGCCCGAGGGCCGTGCGGCCTTACTTCCGGTCGGCGTCGGTGTAGACGATCATGCCGCGGATGTTCTTGCCGTCCTTCATGTCCTGGTAGCCCTGGTTGACGTCCTCGAGCTTGTACTTCGTGGTGGCGAGCTCGTCGAGCTTGAGCTGGCCCTCCTGGTAGAGCGAGAGCAGCTCGGGGATCGCGTTGCGCGGGGCCAGGCCGCCGAAGATGGCGCCCTGCAGGTCCTTCTGCATCAGCGTGAGGTCGAACAGGCTGAGCTTCACGTCGACGTTGGCGAAGTTGCCCATGCCGGTGACGACGGCGCGGCCGCCCTTGCCGGTGACGCTCATGGCGGCGGCGATGTCCTCGCCCTGGATGTCGCCGACGGTGATGATCGTCTTCTCCGCCATGCGGCCCCAGGTGAGCTCGTTGATGGCCGGGGTGGCCTCCTCCATGCTCGCAAAGGCGTGGGTGGCGCCCAGCTCCATGGCCCACTCGCGCTTCGAGGCCTGCGGGTCGATGACGATGACCCGCTTGGCGCCGGCCGCAGCCGCGCCCTGGACGGCGTTCATCCCGACACCGCCGGCGCCCATGACCACGACGTTCTCGCCGGGACGGACGTCGGCGACCTTGGTGGCCGAACCCCAGCCGGTGGTGACGCCGCAACCCACGAGGGCGGCGATCTCCAGCGGGATGTCGGGCTCGATGCGCACGACCGAGGCCTGGTTGACGGTGATGTAGGGCGAGAACGTGCCGAGCAGGCACATGGGCGAGACGCCCTGGCCCTTGGCGGTCACCCGGTGAGTGCCGTCGGAGATCGCCTTGCCGCCGAGCAGGTGGGCGCCGAGGTCGCACAGGTTCTGCTGCCCGCGCGAACACGGCGGGCACACGCCACAGGCGGGGATGAAGGCGGTGACGACGTGGTCGCCCTCCTTGAGGCCGGTCACACCGGGGCCGACCTTGGTGACGACGCCGGCGCCCTCGTGCCCGCCCAGCGACGGGAAACCGACCGGGGTGGCTCCGGTGACGAGGTGCTCGTCGGAGTGGCACAGGCCGGAGGCGGCGAGCTCGACGGTGACCTCACCGGCGACGGGATCGCCGACCTCGATCTCCTCGACCGACCACTCTTCGCCCACGCCCCACAGAATCGCGCCCTTGGTCTTCACAGCTGTTCCTCCAGTCAAGACCCGCCGTCGATGGCGGGATCGCAGCACGACAGTGCTCCTCGCCACACTCTCAGCAGGGTCCCCCGGCCCGTCAAGGAGGGGGGTTCCTGCGCTGCCCCAGCGGGCGACACGGAGCACCGGGCGGGGACACTGCTGATCATGTCCGGCGAGCCCGTTGTCGTGGTGGGCGCCGGGCCGGTGGGGCTGACGGCGGCGCTGCTGCTCGCCCGGCGGGGGCTCGCGGTGCTGGTCCTCGAACGGCACCGCGCGCCCTATCCCCTCCCGCGGGCGGTGCACCTCGACGACGAGGTGTTCCGGGTGCTGCAGGACGCCGGCGTGGCCGACGACCTGGCTCCGTTGACGCGTCCGCTGGAGGGGCTCCGGCTGCTCGACGCCGGGCACCGGCTGCTGGCCGAGTTCCGCCGGAATCCGTCGGCGGGCAGCAACGGCTGGCCGCAGGGCTCGCTCGTGCACCAGCCCGATCTGGAGGCGGTGCTGGCCGGCGCGGTGGCCGGCACGCCGGGGATCGAACTGCGCCTGGGTGCGGAGGTCACCGGTCTCGTCCAGGACGCCGGCGGGGTGACGCTCGCGGTCCGCGGCCGCGACGACGGGGCGGACCGGTCCGTCCGTGCCGCGGCCGTGCTGGGCTGCGACGGAGCCAACAGCACCGTGCGCCGGCTGCTCGGCGGCCGCATGCACGACCTCGGGCCGGCCGACCGCTGGCTGGTGCTGGACGTCCGGTCCTCCGAGCCGCTCCCCCTGTGGTCGGGCGTGCACCAAATCTGCGACCCCCGGCGGGCCGCGACCTTCATGCCGGTGACCGGCGACCGCTACCGCTGGGAGTTCCGCCTGGGGCCTGGGGAGTCGGTGGCGGACCTGACCGCGCCGGCCGTCCTCGGCACGCTGCTCGCGCCGATCGACGCGGACGCGGTGGAGGTGCTGCGGGCCGCGGAGTACACGTTCCGGGCCCAGGTCGCCGATCGCTGGCGGGTCGGGCGCGTGCTGCTCGCCGGGGACGCCGCCCACCTCACCCCGCCCTTCGTCGGGCAGGGCCTCGGCCTGGGCCTGCGCGACGTCCACCAGCTGAGCTGGAAGCTCGCCGCCGTCCTGGCCGGCGAGGCGGACGAGGCGCTGCTCGACACCTACCGGGCCGAGCGGGAGCCGCACGCCCGCGCGCTGATCCGGCTCGCGCTGCTGCTGGGCCGCCTCATGACGGGGGGCGGGCGGAGTGCCGCGGTGCTGCGGCGGGCCGTCCTCGCCGCCGTCCGCAGGATTCCCGCGGTGGCCCGGCTGGCGACCGACAGCGCCACCCCGCCGCTGCGCGGGCCGCTGGTCGACCGACGCGGCCGGGCCGGCCGGCGGCTGGCGGGCACCCTCGTCCCGCAGCCGTGGGTCACGGTCGACGGCACCCGCCGCCGGCTGGACGACGTCCTCGGGGACGGCGCCGCGGAGCTGACCGCCGACCTGGACGTGCATCGCGCCGACGGGAGCCGGCTGCGGCTGGCGGAGCCGACGGGCGCGCTGCGGTCGTGGATGGGCGACGCCCGGTCCGTGCGGATCCGCCCGGACCGCATCGTCGCCTCGGTGCGGGGTACCCGGGGGCCATGAACATCGACAAGGACCAGATCCTGCAGCTCCTCCGCTCCCAGGGCGACGACGCGAAGGCCCAGCAGGCCGACCGGGAGCTGCCGGACCAGGTGGACACCGAGAAGGACGCCGGGCTGCTCTCGAAGTTCGGCATCGACCCGATGGAGCTGATCACGAAGTTCGGCGGCGGCAAGCTCGGCGGCCTGCTCGGCTGAGCTCCTCGCCGGGCGCCTGGGACGATCCGGTCATGCGGAACGGACGGCAGGACTCCCCCGAGGAGCTCGACACGTCACCCCGGGCTGCCTGGCGACGCGTGCGCCGGGCGGCGTCCGGGGGACCGGTGCCCGAGGACCCGGACGAGCGCGCGGCGGCGTACGACCTCGCGCTCGAGCACCAGCACGCCCTCGATCGCCAGCGCTACTGGGCGCCGGCGGTCTTCGTGGCGACCGCCCTGCTCGCGGCAGGGGTGGCGCTCACCGGCGCCACGTGGGTGTGGGGGACGGTGCCGCTGTGGCTCGCCGGCGCTATCGGCCACCCGTACCTGCGCGCGCAGGCCCGCCGGCGGGCAGCGCTCCTCGGTCCCGGCGGGCAGCCCGCCTGATCCGCGGGTGGCAGCCGGAGCTGCCACCCGGCGGAGTGGTCAGGCCTCCCGGCCCCGCCGACGCGCCGGGGACGTGTGGATCAGCGCGTTGTTGACGGCCACGCGGCTCAGGCCGCGCTCGAAGTCCTCGGGGATGACGAGGTCCTCGCGGCTGAGGTCGCTGACGGTCGGCCTGCCGAGGCCGACCATCGCCGAGCCGAGGCCGTCACGCAGCAGGTCGAGAACGTTCTCGACGCCGGCCTGACCATTGGCGCCGAGGCCCCAGAGGTAGGCGCGACCGATCATCACGGCCTTGGCGCCGAGCGCGACGGCCTTGGCGACGTCGCCGCCGCGGCGGATGCCGCCGTCGAGCAGTACCTCGATCTGGTCGCCGACGGCAGCCGCGACCGAGGGCAGCGCCCGGATCGAGGCCGGGGTGCCGTCGAGGTTGTTGCCGCCGTGGTTGGACACGGAGATGGCGGTGACGCCGGCATCGACGGCGCGCTTGGCGTCGTCGGGCCGCATGACGCCCTTGAGCATGAACGGGCCGTCCCACTGCGAGCGCAGCCAGGCGACGTCCTCCCAGGTCGGCATCGGGGAGGCGTTCCACATCCCGTAGGCGCCGAAGAAGGTGGGCGCTTCCTCATCGGGCCCGGAGACCATGTTGGGGACCTTGAGGTCGGGGATCTTCCCGGTCTTGGCGAAATCCCAGAGCCAGCGCGGCTTGGTGAGCACCTGCGGTGCGTAGCGGCGGGCGGCCTCGAAGTTGATCTTCTCGGGGATGAACGGGCTGCCCCAGTCCCGGCCGTAGGCGAACGACCAGTCCAGGGTGGCGATCATGCCGACGGCGCCGGCCCGCTTGGCCCGCTCCATGCGGGCGAGCATCTCGTCGCGGGTGCCGACCCAGTACATCTGGAAGTGCGTCTTGGGGTTGGCGGCGACGACCTCCTCGATCGGCTTGCTGGCGAAGGAGGACAGCCCCATGGCGACGCCGCGGTTGGCGGCGGCACGGGCGACCGCGACCTCGCCGTCGGGGTGCACGGCCTGGACGCCGGTCGGGCTGATCATCACCGGCATGGACATCTCCTGGCCCATGACGGTGACGCCCATGTTGCGCTCGTTGGCCAGACCCGCGGTGTGCGGAGCGAAGCCGATCTCGGCGAAGGCGGCGAGGTTGTCCTCGGTGGTCAGCCCCCGCTCGGAGCCGGCGACCAGCGCGCCGTAGACGCCCTTCGGCAGCCGCTTCCTGGCGCGCCGCTGCGCCTCTGCGACCGATTCGAACCATGCGTTGGCCATGTCTGCTGCTCTCCTCGTCACCCGGGCCGTCCCGCGTGCAGGGAGGCCGCCTGATCTCCTGCCTCCGACCTGGTACGGCCGGTGGCACTGAGTGCCACCCTACCCGGTCACGACGAGACGAAGGCCACACCGCCCCCCGTCGGAGTCAGTGCACCAGGCCCGGAAAACCGCGGGTGAGCTCGGTGAAGGCCTGACGCAGCTGGTCCCCGAGGGCCGAGTGCTCGTCGGCCAGCCAGGCCTCGAAGGCCGTGGTGGCGGAGGCCCGCGTGGTGGCCGCGACCAGCCGCGGGACCAGGTCGGACGGAGTCGCCCCCGAACGGTCCGCGACGTACCGCGCGACGACCCGGTCGACCTCGGCGTACCGCAGCTGCGAGTGGGCCAGGAGCGCCGGCTCGTTCAGGATGAGCAGCATCCGCTCGCGCAGCAGCGGCAACTCGGTGCCCGCGTAGTCGTTGACCTCGACGTAGGCCGCGCAGACCGACTCGAGCACCGGCCGGCCCGGATCGGTGCCTGCCAGCAGCTCCTCCAGCCGGGCGACGTGGGCGCCGAAATCGCCCCACACCGCGTCGGCCTTGGTGGCGAAGTAGCGGAAGAAGGTGCGTCGGCTGATGCCCGCGGCGTCGGCGACCTCGTCGGTCGTGACCTGCTCGAAGCCGCGGAGCGTGAACAGGTCCAGGGCCGCCCGCTCGACGCGGGCACGGGTCGTCTCGGCCGGCACGCCGGGGGGCGCCGTTCCCGTCACGGTCACGGCCGCATTGTGCCGCGCCCACCCGCGCCCCACCCCGGTTTGCCCCCTGGCACCGGGTGTCACTAGCCTCGCTGCATCCGTTCGTGACCGCGATCACCAGGAGCTCGCCATGGCTGACACCGCCACCACCGTCGACACCGCCGAGGCCCCCGTCGCCACGGAGGAAGCCCTGGTCGAGGAGTCGCTGGTCGAAGAGGTCTCGATCGACGGCATGTGCGGCGTCTACTGAGCGAGCCGGTACCTGTGACCACGGCGGTGTCCCCTGCCGAGGTCGCGTTCGACCCGGCTCAGCCCTGGCAGCGCGCCCGCTCGGTGGCGCTGCGGCCCGAGCCGTTCGGCGCGCTCGTCTACCACTTCGGCAACCGGAAGCTCTCCTTCCTGAAGTCGAAGACGCTGGTCGCCGTCGTCGAGGCGCTGGCCGACCACCCGAGCGCGAGCGCCACCCTCGCCGCCTGCGGCGTGAGCGAGGCGCAGCGTCCCGCGTACGAGAAGGCGCTCGCCGACCTCGCCCGCTCGCAGATGATCGAAAGGCGGGAGCTCCCGTGACCGCAGTCCTGCCCGCCCGACCGCAGCGCCCCGAGGGCGGTCGGCTGATCGACCAGTTCGAGTACGGCCTCGACGCCCCGATCTGCCTGACGTGGGAGCTGACCTACGCCTGCAACCTGGCGTGCGCCCACTGCCTGTCCTCCTCCGGCCGGCGCGACCCGCGCGAGCTCTCCACCGCCGAGGCCGAGGCGGTCATCGACGAGCTGCAGCGGATGCAGGTCTTCTACGTCAACGTCGGCGGCGGCGAGCCGACCGTGCGCCCGGACTTCTGGCACCTGCTCGACTACGCCATCGGCCACGACGTCGGCGTCAAGTTCTCCACCAACGGCATCAAGCTCGACAAGACCCGCGCCGCGCAGCTGGCCCGCACCGACTACGTCGACGTGCAGATCTCCCTGGACGGCGCCACCGCCGAGGTGAACGACCGCGTCCGCGGGGTCGGCTCCTACGCGACCGCCATCCGCGCGCTGGAGAACCTGGCCGAGGCCGGGATGAAGGACTTCAAGGTCTCCGTCGTCGTCACCCGCGAGAACGCCGGGCAGCTCGACGCGTTCAAGGAGCTCACCGACTCCTTCGGCGCCCAGCTCCGGATCACCCGGCTGCGTCCCTCCGGCCGCGGGGCCGACGTGTGGGACGAGCTGCACCCGACGATGGCCCAGCAGCGCGAGCTCTACAACTGGCTGCTGGCCAACGGCGACGGCGTCCTCACCGGCGACTCGTTCTTCCACCTGTCGGCGTTCGGCGAGGCCCTGCCGGGCCTGAACCTCTGCGGCGCCGGTCGCGTCGTCTGCCTGATCGACCCCGTGGGAGACGTCTACGCCTGCCCGTTCGCCATCCACGAGAACTTCCTCGCCGGCAACGTGCGCGACGAGGGTGGCTTCCAGCGGGTGTGGCAGCAGTCGGAGCTGTTCGCCGACCTGCGCAACCCGCAGACCGGCGGCGCCTGCACGAAGTGTGCGCACTTCGACGCCTGCCGTGGCGGCTGCATGGCGGCCAAGTTCTTCACCGGCCTGCCGCTGGACGGTCCTGACCCCGAGTGCGTGCAGGGCTACGGCGAGACCGCCCTGGCCGCCCGCGACCTCGAGCTGGTCACGCCGCGCAGCCACATCGATCACTCGCACACGGGCCCGGTGCGCGGGCAGCCCACGCTTCTGGGCATGCCGTCGATCCCGGCCCGTCCCTCACCCGCACCGCCCGCCCGGCCCTGCGACGAGTCCCCGCTGGCCGGGCTCCGCTGAGCTGAGCCCGGCCGGCCGGGCCGGTCCGACGGATCAGAGATCGACCTTCTCGTTCTCGCCGGCGTCGATGCGGTCGCCGGTCACCTTCGCCTTCACGAAGCTGAAGGCGGTGGCCAGCCGGCCGCCGGGGGAGTCCCAGTACTCCGCGGAGTCCGCCTGCACCTTGATCAGGACGACGCTGTCGTCGTCCGGGCCCTGCGGGAACCAGGCGCCGACGGCGCTGTTCCACAGCTCGCGCTTCTTCGCCGCGTCCTCGACGACGACGGCTTCGCCGGTGAGCGACACCCAGGTGCCGCCGGAGCCGACGCCGACGTTCACCTCGGGGGAGGCGCGGATGTGCTCGACGGGGTGGGAGTCGCGCTCGGCGAAGAACCACAGGTCGCCGTCGAACTCGACCTCCTGCAGCGTCATGGGGCGGCTGGTCAGCCGACCGTCCATCGTGATGGTGGTCAGGAAGCCGAACCGCTCGCCCTTCAGCAGTTCGGCCACCTTGCGCGTCTGGTCGTGGCTCATGGCGGAGGCCGTTCCCGCGGGGGCGCCCTCCGACACGCTCAGACCGCGTCGAGGTAGCGCCAGGCGCCGTCCTCCCGGACGAAGCGGCTCAGTTCCTCCTGCGTGCCGTCGGCGCCGTCCCGCAGGTAGGAGGCCCGGAACCGCACCCGCCCCTCGGCGGCGAGCAGACCGCCGCCCGTCGTCGCCAGCACGTCGAGGCCGGTCCAGCGCGTCGCCGGGTCCAGGTCGAGGTCGCGCGGCCGGGTGGTCGAATGCCAGGTGGCGAGCAGGTACGCCGGATCGCCGACGGCGAAGGCGCTGTACCGCGAGCGCATCAGCTGCTCGGCCGTCGCCGCCGCGGCCGCGCCCTCGTGCAGCCGGCCGCAGCACTCGGCGTAGGGGAGCCCCGTTCCGCACGGGCAGCGTCGCGGCGCCATGCCCCGAGTCTGCCTTCTCCTAGGCTGCGCCGGTGACCGAGCTCGCCGGTGCCGTCTGGCCGCGGATCCCCGTGGCGCCGTTGCTCGTCGTCCCGCTCGGCTCGGTCGAGCAGCACGGCCATCACCTGCCCCTGGCCACCGACACCGCCGTCGCCACTGCCGTGGCCCGCGCGGCGATGCCGGAGCTGCCGGATGCGCTGCTGGCGCCCGCGCTCCCCTACGGGGCCAGTGGCGAGCACGAGGGCTTCCCCGGCACGGTGTCGCTCGGGACCGAGGCGCTGACCGCGGTGCTGGTGGAGCTGGGCCGGTCGGCGGGCCGGTGGGCGCGGCGGGTGCTGGTGGTCAACGGCCACGGCGGGAACCTCGAGGCGCTGCGGGCGGCGGTGCCGCTGCTGCGCTCGGAGGGGCGGGACGCGGCCTGGTTCGCCTGCGGTGTGCCGGGCGGCGACGCCCATGCGGGCCGGACCGAGACGTCACTGATGTTGCACGTGGAACCTGCTGAGGTCCGCGTCGACGACGCCGTGGCGGGCGAGACCGCACCCCTGGCGGATCTGCTGCGCCGGCTCCGGGCCGGCGGCGTCCGGGCGGTCAGCCCGACCGGGGTGCTGGGCGACCCGGCGGGCGCCTCGGCGGCCGAGGGGGGCGACCTGCTGGCGGCGATGACCACCCGGCTGGTGGCCGCGGTGGGGCGCTGGACGGTCGATCCGACGGGGCGGCTCGGCAGCTGAGCCGCGAGGCCGTCCGCCGGCTCCCACGCCCCCGCGGGGGCGTCGGTGCCGGGGCTCCGGGGAGACTGTTCCGGTGGACCGTGCTCGCGCCCTGCCTGACGGGTTCGCGGTCCGGCTCGACCCGCGAGTGCGGCGGCGGGACGCGGGCGCGACGCTGATGGGCGGCTCGCCGCTCCGGCTCCTGCGTCTGGCTCCGCGGGCACAGCAGATGCTCGCCGCCGATCGGCTCGTCGTCCGCGACGCCCCGACCGCTGCGCTGGCCGCCCGGCTCCTGGACGCCGGTCTCGCACACCCCGACCTGCCGCCCGCCGACCGTGCCGCCCTGGCCGACGTGACCGTCGTCGTCCCGGTCAAGGACCGTCCGGACGAGCTGGCCCGGCTGCTCGCCGCGCTCCGGGCCGACCCCGTCACGGCCGGGTTGCCGCTGGTCGTGGTGGACGACGGTTCGGCGGTGCCCGTCCGGGTAGACGGGGCGACCGTGCTGCGGCACCAGGTGGCCCGCGGTCCCGCGGCGGCGCGCAATGCCGGGACCCGGGCGGCGGCGACCGCCGTCGTCGCCTTCCTGGACTCCGACTGCGTCCCCCGGCCCGGCTGGCTGCCGTCGCTCCTGGCGCACCTGGCCGATCCGCGGCTGGCCATGGTGGCGCCCCGGATCGTCGCGCTGCCCGGTGGCGGCTGGCTGCACCCCTACGAGGCGGCGGTGGGCGCCCTCGACATGGGACGGCACCCCGCGCCCGTCCAGCCGCTGTCGGCCGTCTCGTACGTGCCCAGCGCGGCGCTGATCGCTCGGCGCTCGGCGCTCGGCCCCGCCGGGGGCTTCGACGAGACGATGCGGGTGGCCGAGGACGTCGACCTGGTGTGGCGGCTGACCGCGGCCGGCTGGCGGGTGCGTTACGAGCCGGCGGTCGAGGTGGCCCACCAGCACCCGGCCGGAACCGCGGAGTGGCTGCGCCGGCGGGCCTTCTACGGGACCGGGGCCGCGCTGCTGGCCGCCCGCCACGGGGAACTGGTCTCGCCGCTGGTGCTCGCGCCGGACACCGCCGCGGCCGTGCTGCTCGCCG
>NZ_HG931174.1:831898-896287 GCF_000582785.1 Candidatus Blastococcus massiliensis AP3 | reverse complement strand
CGCGGTGGCCCTCGGCCTGCTCGGGGCGAGGGCGGCGCGCCTGGCGCGGCGGCTGGCCCGCCCCGGCGAGCGGCCGCCGTCCGGACTGGCCGCCGCCCTGACCGTGCGCAGCACCGGTTCGGCTGCACGGGCGCTGGCCCGCACGGTCACCCGCCACCACTGGCCGCTGGCCTTCGCGGCCGCCGTGCTCTCCCCGCGCGTGCGCCGGCGCGTGGCGGCCGTCGCCGTGGCCGAGGGGCTGCTGGCGTGGTGGCCGCAGCGGCACCGGGTGGGACCGGTCCGTTTCGTCCTGGCGCGACGCCTCGACGACCTCGCCTACGGGGCGGGGCTGTGGGCAGGGGCGGTGCGCGCGCGATCCGCGCGGGCGCTGCTGCCCGCCCGGCCGCCGGCCGGCCCGGAACCGGCACAGCAGCCCCAGCGGGCTCTGCAGGCGCACCCGGACGGGGGACATCATAAGAACCAGGCGCTTTCGCGTCGTGGTCACGGGGAAGGGGTCGGACGGTAGCGTCGGGCTGCCGCCGGTCCGTACTCGTCCGTCCCGCCCCGGCCCCGCTTCTGCCGCGGGCCCCGAGGTACGCAGCCCCAGGAGGATCCAGCCGTGCAACTGGAGAACTCGTTCCGCGTGCCCCTGCCCGTCGACGAGGCGTGGCGGGTGCTGCTCGACGTCGAGCGGGTGGTCCCCTGCATGCCCGGGGCCACGCTCGATTCCGTGGCCGGCGACCGCGCCACCGGCGAGATGAAGGTCAAGCTCGGCCCGATCAACCTGACCTACCAGGGTACGGCCACGGTCACGGTGAAGGACGAGGCGGCGCACCGCGCGGTGATCGACGCCCGCGGCAAGGACCAGCGGGGCAACGGCACCGCCACGGCGCTCATCACCGCCACCCTGGCGGCGGAGGGTGCGACGACGCGGGTGGACGTCGTCACCGATCTGACCATCACCGGCCGGCCGGCCCAGTTCGGCAAGGGCGTGATGACCGACGTCGGCAGCAAGCTGCTCGGCCAGTTCGCCGACAAGCTCGCCGCGCAGCTGGGCTCCTCCCCCGCGTCCGCCCCGGGACCGGTGGCGAAGGCCGCCGCGACGGCCACGGGAGCGGTCGAGGAGATCGCCGCCTCGGTGGAGCAGGTGCCCGGCGACGGCGCCGCGACGGCCGCGGTGAAGAAGGCGGCGGCCGCCACGAAGAAGGCGGCGGCCGGGGCGACGGAGAAGGTGACCGAATCGGCGGCGCCGGCCGAGGAGAAGCCGGCCAAGAAGGCCGCCGCGGGCAAGAAGACGGCGGCCGCCAAGAAGACGGCGCCCGCGAAAACCGCGCCCGCGAAGGCTGCGCCCGCGAAGGCTGCGCCCGCGAAGGCTGCGCCCGCGAAGGCTGCGCCGGCGAAGAAGGCCGCGAAGGAGACGCCCGCAGCCCCCGCCGCGAAGGCCGCTCCTGCCCGGGACTCCGTACCCGCGGGTGCGAAGCGGCCCAGTGGCCCGCCCACGGGGTCGTCGGCACCTCCTGCCCGCCCGGCCACGGGCGCTCCGGTCCGGAGCGTGCCCGCGGCCCGGCCCACTCCTCCTGCCGAGCCCGCACCGGCGGCCCGGCCGGAGCCGATCGACCTGCTCGAGGTGTCCGGCGCGAGCTCACCCGCTCGCTACGCCCCCGCGGTGGGCGCCGCGGCGGCGGTGCTCGCCGTCGTCCTGCTGGTGCGCCGCCGTCGTCGTCGGCACGGCTGACCCCTGTCGGCACCGCGGGCAGCGGTCAGGCGGGGAGAACCTCGGTGAGCCAGGAGAGCGCCGCGGCGGCCACCAGCCCCGTGTTCTTCTTCAGCGAGTGGTCGCCGGGCACCGCGTAGACCGAGGCGTGCCCGATCCCGGTGAGCGCGGCGGCGACGTGCTCGGGCCGACCCATCGCGTCCGTCTCGCCCTGGACGACGACGAACGGGACGGCCACGCCGGTGAGTTCGGGCGCCCGGGTCTTCTCCGGCCTGCCCGGCGGGTGCAGGGGGAAGGCGAGCGCCAGGACCCCGGCCGCACCTTCGGCGGCAGCGGTGCGGCAGGCGACCCGCGCCCCCGCGCTCCGGCCACCCAGCACCAGGCGGCCGGGCAGCCGGTCCTGGAGGCGCAGCCGGTCCAGCACCGCTCCCCAGGCCTCGTCCAGCCGCGGCGGCGCCGGCGCGATGCGCTTGCCGGCCACCCGCCACGGCTGGTCGACCCGGTGCACGAGCCAGCCGGCGTCGGCCGCCTCGAGGGCCACGGCGTCGAGGTCCGGGGACTCCGACCCCCCACCGGCGCCGTGCCCCAGCACGAGGGTGCCCGCGCTCCCGTCCCCGGCGGAGACCACACGGGCCGGGCCGTGCGGGGTGTCGACCAGGTCGGTCATGGCTCGTCACGCTCGTCCGCCGGCAGGTGCGCTCCGGCCGTCGGCGGGCGTTGCAGCCCGCCGCTGAGCTTCTTGTAGGCGAACCAGGTCACGGCGACGACCACGGCGACGACCACCGCGTAGTCCAGGTACTGCAGGTTCTCCTGCACGAAGTCGCCGGCGGCCACGCCCAGGCCGATGAGCACGCTGTTCCAGATCAGGCTGCCGCCGGCGGTGAAGAGCAGGAACTGGCCGATCGGCATCCGCACGACCCCCGCCGGTACCGAGATGAAACTGCGCACGATCGGCACCATGCGGCCGAAGAACACCGCCGAACGCCCGTGCCGCTCGAACCACTCGAAGGTCTTGTCCACGTCCGCCGTCTCCACCAGCGGCAGCCGGTCGAGGAAGGCGTGCGAGCGCCGCGGGCCGAGCGCCCGTCCGACGTAGTAGAAGAACGTCGCGCCGAGGAGTGATCCGAGGGTCGCGAAGAGGATGACCGGCACGACCTCCATCTCGCCGTCGTTGATCAGCACGCCGGCCAGCCCGAGGACCGCCTCGCTGGGGATCGGGGGGATCACGGTCTCGGCCAGGATGGCCAGCCCCACCCCCACCGGTCCCAGGGAGTTCACGAGGTCGAGCAGGAAACCGGTGATCCCTCCCTCGTCGGCGGCGGTGAGGAGGTCCACGGCGCCCACGGTATCGCGCCTCCTGCGCGCTGCCGCGACGCGCACCGACGGCGGCACTACCGTCCCGAGGTATGCGCCAGCGCTTCACCGCCCGGGCGGCCGTGGTCGGGAACCGCGCCGGCACCGTCGTCCCCGATGTCGTCCTGGACGTCGAGGACGGCGCGATCACCTGGCTCGGTCCGGCTCCGGAGGCCCCGGACGCCGGGGATGCCGAGGTCGTGGCCCTGCCCGGCGTCCTGACCCCCGGCCTGGTCAACACCCATTCGCACGCCCCCATGGCGCTGTTCCGCGGCCAGGGCGAGGGCCTGCCGCTGGACCGCTGGCTCCAGGACGTCATGTGGCCCCGCGAGGCACGCCTGACTCCCGAGGACGTCGAGGCCGCCATGACCGCGGCGTCGGCCGAGATGCTGGGCAACGGCATCACCACCAGCGTGGAGATGTACTTCCACCCCGAGCGGATCGCCGCCGCGGTCGGCACGACGGGCGCCCGTGCGGTCATCGCCACGCCGCTGCTGCCGCTGCCGGGGATGCCCCCGATGGAGGAGCAGCTCGCCGCCGCCGTGGCGCTGGCCACCGGCGCGTCCGGTGACGGGCGGGTGGAGTACGGACTGGGGCCGCACGCCGCCTACACCGTGCCGCTGCCCGTGCTCCGGGACGCCGCCGCAGCCGCCCGCGAGCACGGCCTGCTCGTGAGCCTGCACGTCGCCGAGACCACGACCGAGGGCGCCGATCTGCTCGCCGCCCACGGGATGTCCGTGCCGGCGCTGCTGGCGGCGCAGGGAGTGCTCGGCGGCCGCGTCCTGGCCGCCCACTGCGTGCACATGGACGACGACGACCTCGAGCTGTGGCGCGAGTACGACGTCGCCGTCGCGCACTGCCCGGCCAGCAACGCCAAGCTGGCCAGCGGTGTCGCCCGCGTGCGCGACATGCTGGACCGCGGGATCCGTCTCGGGCTCGGTACCGACGGCCCGGCGTCGAACGACTCCCTCGACCTGCTGGCCGACCTGCGCCTGGCCGCAGCCATGGCGCGGCTGCGCGAGGGGGCGGCCACCGCGCTCTCCGCGGCCGAGGCGTTCTGGCTGGCCACCGGCGCGGCGGCCGATGCCGTGGGTCGTCCCGACCTGGGCGTGCTGGAGGCCGGACGCCGGGCCGACCTCGTGCACGTCGACACCCGCGACCTGGTCTTCGAGCCGGTCGGCGACCCGGCCGACCTGCTGGCCCACCTGGTCTGGTCGGCCGACGGCCGGCACGTGCGCGACGTCTGGGTCGGCGGGGAGCCCGTGGTCCGTGACGGCGTCTCGACGCGGGTGGACGCCGACGCCTCGCGACGCGACGTCGCCGAGCGAGCGGCCCGGCTGGCGGCGGGGTGACCCGCGGCCCGGCGCCGGCGGCCGTCGTCGTCGGTGGCGGGATCGGTGGTCTGGCCGCCCGGCAGCTGGACGGCGTCCTCGGCTGGCGGCCGCCGGGCGCCGATCAGCTTTCTCAACCAAACGGTTGACCACGTCGGCCGCGCGGCGCTAGCGTCCTCTTCAACCGAAAGGTTGAGGAAGAGGAGGAACCTGGTGGCGGATCCGCTCTCCCGGGTGTTCTCGGCGCTGGCCGACCCCACCCGGCGGGACATCGTGGCGCGGCTCGCGGTCGGCGACGCCACGGTCAACGAGCTCGCCGCGCCCTACGACGTGACCGTCCAGGCCGTCTCCAAGCACCTCAAGGTGCTCGAGGACGCCGGCCTGGTGAGCCGCAGCCGGGAGGCCCAGCGCCGCCCGGTGCACCTCGAGGCCGAGGTGTTCGACCTGATGACCACGTGGATCGAGCGCTACCGGCGCCAGGCCGAGGAGCGCTACCGCCGTCTCGACGACGTCCTGCGATCGATGCCGGATGCCGACCCCCCGTCCCTGGAAGGACAGCCATGACCAGCACCACGCACCGCGAGACCCAGATCGTCGTCGACCCCGACGTCCCGCTCGTCCGGATCACCCGCGAGTTCGACGCACCGCCCGCCGACGTCTTCCGGGCGCACGTCGACCCGGAGCTCTTCGCGCAGTGGACCGGCCCCAAGGGCATGGAGATCCGGATCGATCGGCACGACTGCCGGACCGGCGGCTCCTACCGCTACGTGATGTCGCAGGACGGCGAGGACTACGGCTTCAACGGCGTCTTCCACGAGGTGCGCGAGAACGAGCTGATCGTGCAGACGTTCGCCTTCGAGGGCATGCCCGACGACGTCGCTCTGGAGAAGCTCGTCCTCGAGGACCTCGGGAACGGGCGCACCCGCCTCACCTCGACCTCGCTGGTCGACTCGTTCGAGGGCCGCGACGGCTTCGTCGCCAGCGGCATGGAGGTCGGCGTCACCGAGGGCTACGCCAAGCTCGACGAGCTCCTCGCCCGCTGAGTCGGACGACGAGATCTGCACATCGGCCCTCACCAGGGCGCTGATGGGGGCGACTGTGCAGATCTCGTCCATCAGGCGCGGAGGCTGATCGTCTCGCCGCGCTGCACGGTGCGGACGCTGCCCGGCAGTTCCCGGCGGCCGACCTCGGCGACGAAGTCACCGAGCGGGCTCCTGAAGCGGTCGTAGTCGTCGTAGTGCACCGGCACGGTGACCGGCGGCTTCAGGAGCTCGACGAGGTCGGCGCCCTGCCGGGCGTCCATGGTCACGGTGAGACCGAGCGCCTTCGTCCCGCCCAGGTGCGGGATGAGCACGTCGAGCGGACCGCAGCGCTCCAGGACCTCGCCGAGGAACGGCCGGTAGAGGGTGTCGCCGCTGATGTACCCGCGCCAGGAGACCGCGCCGCCGTCCCGGATGAGCTCGACCACGCTGCCCATGACCGAGGGCAGCAGCTTCGCCAGCGGCCCGGGGCCGTGCACGCCGGGCACCGCGGTGATCCGCAGGGTGTCGGTCCCCCGGGTGAACTCGTGGGTCTGCCAGGGCTGCAGGTCCGCGGTGCCGGAGAAGCCGCGTCTGGCGAGGCACGTCGCGGCCTCCGAGGTCGTGACCACCGGCGTCCCCTTGGGCAGCGACCTCGTCGCGATGCGGTCCCAGTGGTCGCCGTGCATGTGCGACAGCAGGATCCCGTCGAGCGCCGGCAGCTGGGTCGGCTGCAGCGCCGGCTCGGTCAGGCGCTTGGCCCGCAGGCCGTAGCCCAGGTGGGCGCGGTCGCCGCGGTGCAGGAAGTTGGGATCGGTCAGCAGCGTGAACCCGCCGATCCGCAGCAGCATCGTCGCGGTGCCGCCGAAGGTCATCGTCACGTCGTCCGCAGGTCCGGCCATGCCGGTCGCCTACCCGCGACCAGATCTGCACACTCGCCCCCATCAGGGCGCTGATGGGTGCGACTGTGCAGATCTCGTGGGCGTCGGGGGCTGGTAGACAGGCCGCGTGCCAGCACGCGCCGTCGACGAGTCCTTCCTCGCCCTGCCCCTGTCCGCGCTCACCGACGCCGCGCTCACCCGCGCGGTGGACCTGGGCTGCGAGCACGCCGACATCCGGGTCGAGCGGATCCGCACCCAGACGATCAGCCTGCGTGACGCCCGCCCCGAGGCGGTGACCGACGGCGAGGACCTGGGCCTCTCCGTGCGGGTCGTGCACGAGGGCACCTGGGGCTTCGCCGCCGGCGTCGTCCTCACCGCCGCGGAGGCCGTGCGGCTGGCCGAGGAGGCGATCGCCGTGGCGAAGGTGTCCGCGGCCATCAACAGCGACCGCGTGGAGCTGGCGCCCGAGCCGGTGTACCCGGACGCCACGTGGGTCTCGGACTACGACATCGACCCGTTCGAGATCCCCGACCCGGAGAAGACCGGCCTGCTCACCGAGCTCTCGGAGCGGCTGCTCGCGGCCGACGGGGTCGAGCACGTGCAGAGCAGCTGCATGCACGTGAAGGAGCAGAAGTACTACGCCGACACCGCCGGCACCCGCACCCGCCAGCAGCGGGTCCGCATCCATCCCGAGTTCACGGCGCTCACCGTCGACCGCGCCACCGGCCAGTTCGAGAGCATGCGCACCCTGGCGCCGCCGGTGGGCCGCGGCTGGGAGTACCTCACGGGCACCGGCTGGGACTGGCGCGCCGAACTCGCCGAGATCCCCGAACTGCTGCGCGAGAAGACCAAGGCGCCGTCGGTCGATCCCGGCCGCTACGACCTGGTCATCGACCCGTCGAACCTGTTCCTGACCATCCACGAGTCCATCGGCCACGCCACCGAGCTGGACCGGGCGCTCGGCTACGAGGCGGCGTACGCCGGCACCTCGTTCGCGACGCCCGACCTGCTCGGCTCGCTGCAGTACGGCTCGCCGCTGATGCACGTCACCGGCGACCGCACCGCCGCGCACGGGCTGTCCACCATCGGCTGGGACGACGAGGGCGTCGCGGGCCAGGAGTGGGACATCGTGAAGGACGGCGTCCTCGTGGGCTACCAGGTGGACCGGAACATGGCCCGGCTGCGCGGGATGCCGCGCTCCAACGGCTGCGCGTTCGCCGACTCCCCGGGGCACGTGCCGGTGCAGCGGATGGCCAACGTCTCGCTGCGGCCGGCCCCCGACGGGCCCTCGGCCGAGGAGATCATCGCCGGCGTCGACCGCGGCATCTACGTCGTCGGGGACAAGAGCTGGTCGATCGACATGCAGCGCTACAACTTCCAGTTCACCGGCCAGCGGTTCTACAAGATCGAGGGCGGCAGGCTCGCCGGCCAGCTGCGCGACGTCGCCTACCAGGCGACGACGACGGACTTCTGGGGGTCCATGTCGGTCGTCGGCGGGCCGCAGACCTACGTGCTCGGCGGCGCCTTCAACTGCGGCAAGGCCCAGCCGGGGCAGGTGGCGCCGGTGAGCCACGGCTGCCCCACCGCGCGCTTCGACCAGGTGTCGGTGCTCAACACCGTCCAGGAGGCCGGCCGATGAGCCTGCACCGCTCCGCGCAGGAGCTCGTCGAGCAGGCGCTGGCCGCCTCGACTGCGGACTTCCAGATCACCTACGTCACCGAGCACTCCGAGGCGAACCTGCGGTGGGCGGGCAACAGCCTCACCACCAACGGGGCGATGCGCTCGCGCTCGGTCGTCGTCGTCTCCTTCGTCGACGGCGGCGCCGGGATGGCCTCGGCCTCCGTGTCCCGCACGGGGACGCCGGACATCGCGGAGCTGGTGACCGCCAGCGAGCGGGCGGCCCGGGACGCCGGCCCCGCCGAGGACGCCGTGCCGCTGGTCGCGGAGGAGCCGCCGGGCAACGGCGACTGGTCGGCCGACCCCGCGGAGACCTCGATCGCGGTGTTCGAGGAGTTCGCGCCGGCGCTGGGCCAGGCCTTCGGCGAGGCCCGCGACCGGGAGGAGCTGCTCTTCGGCTTCGCCGAGCACGTCATGAGAACCACCTATCTGGGCAGCTCGACCGGGCTGCGGCTGCGCACCGACCAGCCCACGGGGCGGGTGGAGCTCAACGGCAAGAGCACCGACTTCGCGCGGTCGGTGTGGTCGGGCACCAGTACCCGCGACTTCCGCGACGTCTCCGTCGCCGCGCTCGCGGCCGATGTCGAGCGGAAGATGGGCTGGTCGCGACGGCGCATCGACCTGCCGGCCGGCCGCTACGAGACGCTGCTCCCGCCGTCCGCCGTCAGCGACCTCATGATCTACCTGTACTGGACCATGGAGGCCCGGGACGCCGACGAGGGCCGGAACGTCTTCGCCCGCACCGGTGGCGGCAACCGCATCGGCGACCGGCTGGCCGAGCTCCCGCTCACCCTGCGCAGCGACCCGGCCCATCCAGGACTGGAGGCCGCGCCGTTCCAGGTGGTGCCCGCCTCGTCGGGCGCGGCCTCGGTCTTCGACAACGGGCTGGCCGCGCCGCCGATCGACTGGATCACCGACGGCGTCCTCACCAACCTGGTCCGCCCGCGCGCCTGGGCGCTGAAGCAGACCGCGCCGGCGACCGTCGCCGTCGACAACCTGATCCTCGAGGACCGCTCGGCGACGGTCGCACCCGACGAGATGGTGGCGGCCACGGAGCGCGGCCTGCTGCTGACGACGCTCTGGTACATCCGCGAGGTCGACCCGCAGACGCTGCTGCTGACCGGGCTCACCCGGGACGGCGTGTTCCTCGTCGAGGGCGGTGAGGTGACCGGCGCGGTGAACAACTTCCGGTTCAACGAGTCGCCGGTCGACCTCCTCGCCCGGACGGTGCAGGCCAGCCGCACCGAGCGCACCCTGCCGCGGGAGTGGAACGACTGGTTCACCCGTGCGGCCATGCCGATGCTCCGGGTGCCGGACTTCAACATGAGCTCGGTCTCGCCCGCCAGCTAGGGCGCTCCGCCACGGCCGGCACGCGCGCCCCACCAGTCACCGGAACGGTTCCGACCGGTGGAGTTCCGACAACCCTCCCCGCGAGGGATGGGGAGTTGTGACGGCGACGGCCCGTGCGGGCGGGGCTACCGTGGGTGTCGAAATTGGTGTGGCCGAAGGCTTTACCCCAGGTCCGATCCTGCCGAAACCTTCAGTAGCTCCTATTACGTACACGCACACGGGCCCGGCTCTCCGGAACGGGCTGTCGAGGGGAGGACTCCGTGAGCAGGAGTCACAAGCCGTCCGTCTTCCAGATCGGCAAGGTCCGGGACGACGGCCACACGGTCGTCATCTCCGGCTGGGGCCTGGGCCTCTGCGCCGCAGCCTGCGCCTGCCACCGCCACCCGTCGGCGGGCAATCTCGCCATCGACGAGGACCAGGCCGGGGGCCGCCTCGGGCTGGTCAGCCACGCCGAGGGTGGCTGCGACTGCTGCGAGGCGTGGACGGCCGAGGAGCTCTCTTCGATCCTCCGCGACTTCCAGACCATCGCCGGCCTGCAGGTGCAGGAGCCGCTCGCCGGCTGAACGAGTCCTTCCGGGTGGCACCACCCGCCCGCCCAGCCCCGCCGCACGCACCATCGCGGCGGGGCTTCGGTGCATCCGGGGCCGTATACCCCCGACGCGTGGCGCCCGTGTGAGCCACGTGATGGCTGGGTCGCATGGGGCGGACGAGGTGGGAGCAGCGGTCCGCAACCGCGCGCCGTTCGTAACGGGTCGACACATCGTCCCTACGGTGCGTACCGACGCGCAAAGAACAGTGCCCTTCCCCGGCACCGGCGCAGCTGATCGGAGGCCGACCGTGCAGTCCGCACGCACGACCCCGCGTCGCCGCTCCCGCGCCTTCCTCGCGATGGCCGCCGCGCTCGTCGCCACGGCCGCGGGAGTGCTCGCACCCTCGCCGGCCGGCGCCGCCCCGACCACCGCCGCCGAGGCCTCCCGCCTCGTGCAGGAAGCGGCGCAGGAGCTGACCGTCGTCGACGAGCAGGTCCACGAGGCCGAGATCGCCGTCCAGGACCAGCAGGAGGCGGCGCGCGTCGCGGCGGAGCAGGCCGCCGCCGCGCAGGCCGCCCTGGCCGTGTTCGAACCGCAGCTGCGCGCCATCGCGAAGAGCGGCTACACGGGCAAGACGCAGTCGCGGGTCGCCGCGATGCTCACCAGCGACTCCGCCGACGAACTCGTCCAGCAGATGACGACGCTGGACATGATCGCCGCGCACACCAACGCCGTCGTCTCGCAGGCGGCCGCGGCCAAGACCGCGGCACAGCAGGCGCAGGCCGCCGCCGACGAGGCCACGGCCACGGCCGAGGCCGGGCTCCGGCAGCTGCAGGAGCAGAAGGCGGACGTGCAGAAGCGGGCCGCCGCCTACCAGGCCGATTTCGCCCGGCTCTCCGCCACCGAGCAGGCACGCGTGACCACCGCCGTCGCCGGCCGTTCACTCGACGCCCCGGCGGTCGCCGAGCTGCCGGTCGCGCCGGGCTCGGCCGCCGCCGTTGCGATCGCGACCGCGCTGGCCCAGGTGGGCGACCGGTACGCCGGTGGCGGCACCGGCCCGGACGCGTTCGACTGCTCGGGGCTCACGTCGTTCGCCTACCGCGCTGCCGGGGTCTCGCTGCCGCACTCGAGCCGCGCGCAGTCCCAGCTCGGCCGGCAGGTCTCCCGTGACGAGCTGCAGCCCGGCGACCTGGTCTTCTACTACACGCCGATCAGCCACGTGGCCCTCTACATCGGCAACGGGATGATCGTGCACGCGCGCACCTACGGGAAGCCGGTCGCCGTGACGAGCGTCGACCAGAACGGCTACCGGTTCGGCGTCCGCCTCACCGGCTGAGGACAATCGCGGGGTGACGGCTCCCGCGAGCGCCCCCGGGGCGCCGGCGACCCTGCGGCCTGACGCCGTCGGCTTCCTCGACACCCTGGTCATCGGCCTCGCGGCCACCTCGCCGGCCTACTCGCTGGCCGCCGTCCTCGGACCCGTCGTGGCCCTCGTGGGCGTGCACGCCCCCGGTGTCCTGCTGGCCTCCTTTCTGCCGATGCTGCTCATCGCAGGGGCGTTCGCGGCCCTCAACCGCGTCGACCCCGACTGCGGGACGACGTTCTCCTGGGTGACGCGGGCGATGGGTCCCTGGACGGGCTGGATCGCCGGCTGGGCGATCGCGATGACCGGCGTCCTGGTGCTCGGGTCGCTGGCCGAGGTGGGTGTCCGGTTCACCCTGCTGGCCGCCGGCCTCGACGGCTGGACGGAGTCGACGCCGGTCGTCATGGGCCTGTCCGTGCTGCTCGTGGTGCTCATGGCCGCCATCTGCGTGCGGGGCACCGAGCTCTCCTCCCGGCTGCAGAACGGCCTGATCGTCGCCCAGACCCTCGCCCTGCTGGTGTTCGCGGTCGTCGCCCTGGTCAGGGGCCTCGGCGGGGACAGCCCCTTCGGCGGGCTGGACCCTGCATGGAGCTGGCTGGACCCCTTCGGTTCCGGGGGTGCGTCGCTGACCAGCGGGCTGCTCCTGGGCGTCTTCGCCTACTGGGGCTGAGAGTCCGCGGTCAACCTCACCGAGGAGACCCGCGACCGGCTGCGGGCGCCGGGCCGGGCCGGCGTCTGGTCGACCGTCGTCCTGCTCGTCACCTACCTGGGCGTGGCGACGGCCGTGCTCGCCTTCGCCGGCACCGGCTGGCTGGCCGCGAACGCCGACGAGGAGGAGGCGGTGTTCGCGCTGCTGTCGACGCAAGCGCTCGGCGGCTGGGACTGGGTGGTGCTGCTCGCCGTCGCCACCTCGGCCATCGCCTCCACCCAGACGACGATCATCCCGGCATCGCGCACCGGCCTGTCCATGGCCCGCCGGGCCGCCCTCCCCCGCCGCTTCGCCTCGATCTCGCCCACGCGGCGCACCCCCGACGTCTCCACCTGGTGGGTCGCCGGCGTGGGGGTGGCCTGGTACCTCGGGGTGGGCCTGGTCAGCGAGAACGCGCTCTTCGACTCGATCACCGGGCTCTCGCTGCTGATCGCGCTGTACTACGCCCTCACGGGCCTGGCCTGCGCCGTGTACTTCCGCCGGCGGCTGCTGCGCAGCGTGCGGGACCTGCTCCTGCTCGGGGTCGGCCCGCTGGTCGGCGCCGGGATGCTCGCCTGGCTGCTCGTGCTCTCGGTGCGCGACCTCGCCGACGCGGAGAACTCCTACACCGGCCAGGCGTGGTTCGGCGTGGGCCCGCCCCTGGTGATCGGCGTCGGCGTCATGGCGGCCGGAGTGGTCCTCATGCTCTGGTGGCGACGGCGGGACGCCACGTTCTGGCGCGAGCGGCCCAGCCGCCACCCCGGGTGAGCCCCCTCAGTGCAGGGTGTCGCCGGAGGCGAGCATCTCGACGAGCGCGGAGATGCGCTTCGCCCGGGTCTTGTCGGTGTTCGCCGTCTGCACCCGCCAGAGGACGGCGTACCGGTTCTGCCCGTCCAGTCCGTCGAACGCCGCCCGCGCGGCGGGGACCGCGTCCAGCGCGGCGGCGAGGTCGTCGGGCACGGTGATCGTGGCCGGCCCGGCGTAGGCGCGCTCCCAGCGGCCGTCGGCCTTCGCCGCCTCGACCGCCGCGAGCCCGGCCGGACGCATCCGCTCCTCGGCGGTCAGCCGCTCCACCGTGGTCACGTTCTTGGCCGACCAGACGCTCTTCGGCCGCCGCGGCGTGATCCGCTGCACGTACCAGGTGTCGTCGATCCGATTGGCCCGGCCGTCGATCCACCCGAAGCAGAGCAGCACCTCGACCATGCCGGCCCAGGCGATCGAGGGGATTCCGGTGCCCTTCTTGGCGATCTTGACGTACAGCCCGGGGGCGGTCTCGTGGTGCTCCTCGAGCCAGGCCTCGAGGGCGGTCTGGTCGGCGAAGGGGAGAACCGGGAGGTCCGTCGGCAGCGTCACGGCGCCATCCTGCCTCGGGGTGGTGACGGTTTCGGGGGCCTCGCGCGCGGCTACCGGCCAGCGGATGCCCGCAGGGCGCGGCGCGAGGACGGGAGGTGACGGGTGGCCGGCCAGGAACCGGGTCCGTCGGTGCTGTGGCTCGTGCGGCACGGCGAGAGCGTGGGGAACGTCGCTGACGCACAGGCCCAGGAGGCCGGCGCGGGTCGCCTGGACCTCGACGTGCGCGACCCCGACGTCCCCCTGTCCGACACCGGCCGCGCCCAGGCCGAGGCGCTGGGCGCCTGGTTGGCCGCGCTGCCGGAGGACCAGCGGCCGACGGCGGTGCTCAGCTCCCCGTTCGAGCGCGCGCTGACCACCGCCCGCCTGGCGACGGCGGACCTGGGCATCCGGGTGCGCACCGACGAGCGGCTGCGGGAGCGTGACTTCGGTGCCTTCGACCGGATGACCGGCGCCGGCATCCGCGAGCAGTTCCCCGACGAGGCCGCGCGCCGCGACCTGCTGGGCAAGTTCTACTACCGGCCGCCCGGCGGCGAGAGCTGGGCCGACGTCGCCCTGCGCATCCGCAGCCTGCTGGCCACCGAGGGCCTGCGGCACGACTGCGAGCGGCTCGTGGTCTTCGCGCACCAGGCGGTGATCATGGTGTTCCGCTACGTGCTGGAGGAGCTGACCGAGCAGGAACTGCTCGTCGTCGACCGGGAGGAGCAGGTGGCCAACGCCTCGCTGACCCGGTACGAGCGGGAGGACTCGGGGAGCTTCCGGCTCGTCGCCTTCAACGAGGTGGACCACCTGGTCGCCGAGCACGAGCACGTCACCGAGGAGCCCGATGCCGTCGAACAGGCCTGACCCGACCACCGTCACCCCCGAGGTGCTGAGGGGGTGGCCGCTGCCCGAGCCGGCCGGGGGCAAGAACGCCCGCGGTTCGATCCTGGTGATCGGCGGCAGCACCGAGACCCTCGGCGCGGTCCTGCTGGCCGCCGAGGCGGCGATGCGGGCCGGCGCGGGCAAGCTCCAGGTGGCCACGATCGCAGCGATGGCGCCGCACGTCGCCACCGCGCTGCCCGAGGCCCTGGTCCGGGCGCTCCCCGAGACCGACGGGGGCGCGATCGCCCCGGAGGCCGCCGAGGTCGTGCGCGAGCTCGCCGAGGCCGCGGACGCCGTGCTGATCGGCCCGGGCATGGCGGACAAGGAGGCGACCCAGGCGTTCGGCGAGCGGCTGCTGCCGCACCTGCGCGGTCCGCTCGCCCTGGACGCGCTCGGCCTCGCGGCGGTCACCGCCGACGAGGGTTGCGTGCACCACCTCGAGGGGCGGGTCGTGCTCACGCCCAACCCGACCGAGGCCGCCCACTCCCTGCACGTCGAGGAGGACGAGGTCGACGAGGACCCGGCGGGATCCGCGGCCGACCTCGCCGCCCGGACCAAGGGGGTGGTCGGCCTGGGCGGGGCGACCTCGTGGATCGCCACGCCCGACGGCCGGATCTGGCGCGACGACAGCGGGAACGCCGGCCTGGGTGTCTCCGGCTCCGGGGACGTGCGCGCCGGCATCACCGGCGGCCTGCTCGCCCGGGGGGCCGAGCCGGCCCAGGCGGCGGTGTGGGCGGCCTGGCTGCACGGCCGGGCGGGCGAGCGGCTGGCCTCGTCCGTGGGCCGGCTGGGCTTCCTCGCCCGCGAGCTGCCGGGGGAGGTCCCGCGGGCCCTGGCGGAGGTGGCCCCCTGACCGCCGCAGCGGCGCGCGTACCTTGATCCCTCGTCATCGGAACAGCAGTACGGAGGATCGCGTGCACGTGGACGTGCCTGCCAAGGTGCAGGAGATCTACGCCGAGGTGCTTCGGCGCAACCCCGGTGAGGCCGAGTTCCACCAGGCCGTGCGCGAGGTGCTCGAGTCGCTGGCCGTCGTCCTCGGCCGGCACAGCGAGTACGCCGAGATGAAGACGATCGAGCGGATCTGCGAGCCCGAGCGGCAGATCATCTTCCGCGTGCCGTGGCAGGACGACCACGGCCAGGTCCAGATCAACCGGGGCTTCCGCGTCGAGTTCAACTCCGCTCTCGGCCCCTACAAGGGCGGCCTGCGCTTCCACCCCTCGGTCAACCTCGGCATCGTCAAGTTCCTCGGCTTCGAGCAGATCTTCAAGAACGCCCTGACCGGCATGCCCATCGGCGGCGGCAAGGGCGGCTCGGACTTCGACCCCAAGAACCGCTCCGACGCCGAGGTCATGCGGTTCTGCCAGTCGTTCATGACCGAGCTGTACCGGCACCTGGGCGAGTACACCGACGTCCCGGCCGGTGACATCGGGGTCGGCGCACGCGAGATCGGCTACCTGTTCGGCCAGTACAAGCGGATCACCAACCGGTACGAGTCCGGCGTCATCACCGGCAAGGGGCTGGGCTGGGGCGGTGCGCTGGTCCGCCGGGAGGCCACCGGGTACGGCGCCGCCTTCTTCGCCGACGCGATGATGCACGCCCGGGGCGAGTCCTTCGAGGGGCGCCGGGTGGTCATCAGCGGCTCGGGCAACGTCGCCGTCTACGGCATCGAGAAGGTGCACGAGCTCGGCGGCGTCGTCGTCGCGTGCTCGGACTCCAGTGGCTACGTCGTCGACGAGAAGGGCATCGACCTCGAGATCCTGAAGCAGGTCAAGGAGACCGAGCGCGGCCGGATCAGCGAGTACGCCGACCGGGTCGCCAGCGCCCACTACATCTCGCAGGGGTCCATCTGGGACGTCCCCTGCGAGGTCGCGATGCCCAGCGCCACGCAGAACGAGCTGGACGGCCGGGACGCGCGCACGCTGGCCCGCAACGGCTGCCAGTACGTCGTCGAGGGGGCGAACATGCCCGCCACCCCCGACGCGGTCTCGCTCTTCCGGGCCTCGGGCATCGGGTTCGCGCCGGGCAAGGCCGCCAACGCCGGCGGCGTGGCCACCTCCGCGCTGGAGATGCAGCAGAACGCGTCCCGCGACCGGTGGAGCTTCGAGCAGAGCGAGGCCAAGCTCGAGGAGATCATGCGCGGCATCCACGCGCGCTGCCACGAGACGGCCGAGGAGTACGGGTCGCCGGGTGATCTCGTGCTCGGCGCCAACGTGGCCGGGTTCCTCCAGGTCGCCGAGGCGGTGCACGCCCACGGCCTGATCTAGGTTCGCCGGGTGGACAACTTCATCGGCGCCCTGGACTTCGGCACTCCGGCCATCGACGACGAGGCGTTCGTCGCGCCCACGGCGGTCGTGGTGGGAGCGGTGACGATGGGGCCGCGCTCGAGCATCTGGTACGGCGCCGTCGCGCGGGCGGACGCCGAGGTCATCGAGATCGGCGCCGACACCAACATCCAGGACGGCTGCACGCTGCACTCCGACCCGGGCTTCCCGCTGGTGGTGGGGGCGCGGGTGTCGGTGGGCCACCGGGTGGTGCTGCACGGTGCGCGCATCGACGACGACGTGCTCGTCGGCATGGGCAGCGTCGTCATGAACGGCGCGCACATCGGCTCGGGCTCGATCGTGGCCGCGGGCGCCGTCGTCACCCAGGGCAAGGTCTTCCCGCCGCGCTCGCTCATCGCCGGCGTCCCGGCGAAGGTCATGCGCGAGGCGACCGACGACGACCAGCTGCACATCCAGTGCAACGCCAAGGCCTACAGCGAGCGGCTGGCCTCGGCCCGGCGGGTGCGCCGGCTGGACCGCTGAGCCCGTGACCCACCCGTCGACGGGCGCCTTCGAACTGCTGCCGCTCCACCACGTGCAGCTGGCCATCCCCGCGGGCGGCGAGGAGCAGTGCCGGGCGTTCTGGCGGGACGTGCTCGGCATGCGGGAGCTGGAGAAGCCGCCCGTGCTCGCCGCCCGCGGTGGGTGCTGGTTCCGGGGCGGCGGCCTGGAGGTCCACCTCGGGGTCGAGGAGCCGTTCGCCCCGGCGAGGAAGGCCCACCCCGGGTTGCTGGTGAGCGGCCTGCGCGGTGTGGCGGAGGCACTGGAGGCGGCCGGACATCCGGTGACCTGGGACGACGACTTCCCGGGTCACGACCGGTTCTACGCGGCCGACCCCTTCGGCAACCGGCTCGAGTTCCTGGAGCCGGCCGGACGGTAGGTGACCGCCGTCAGCCGGCGAGGAGCCCGGCCAGCAGGCCGCCGACCTCGTCGACCTCGACGAGGAACCCGTCGTGCCCGTACGGGGACCGGATGAGCTGCAGGGGGACGTCGAGGGCGTCGGCGACGCGCTGCTGCAGCGCCGGCGGGTAGAGCCGGTCGCTGTCGATGCCGGCGACGACGGTGCGGGCGGTGACGCGGGCCAGCGCCGCCTCGACCCCTCCCCGACCACGGCCGACGTCCCAGGAGTTCATCGCCTCCGTGAGCACCACGTAGCTGCCGGCGTCGAACCGTGCGGCCAGCTTGGTGGCGTGGTGGTCGAGGTAGGAGGCGACGGCGAAGCGGCCGTCCTCCTGGACCCGGGAACCGAACCTGGCGTCGAGCTCCAGGGCGCTGCGGTAGGTGAGGTGGGCGATCCGCCGGGCGACGCCCAGCCCGTCGACCGGGGGAGCGTCGGCCGGGTAGTCGCCGCCCGCCCAGCGGGCGTCGGCGCGGATGGCCGCCTGCTGGGTGGTTTGCGTGCCGATCTGGTCGGCGCTGGCGGAGGCGCCCGACGCCAGGAAGAACAGCGACCCCACCCGCTCGGGCAGCGCCACCGCCCACTCGAGCGCCCGCATGCCGCCCATCGAGCCGCCCACCACGCACGCCCACCGGCCGATGCCGAGCGCGTCGGCCAGGGCCACCTCGACCCGGACCTGGTCGCCGACGGTCACCTCGGGGAAACGCGAGCCCCACCGTGCGCCGTCGGGGGCCGTCGAGGACGGCCCCGTCGTCCCCTGGCAGCCGCCGAGCACGTTGGCGCAGACGACGAACCACCGGTCGGTGTCCAGCGGGCGGCCCGGCCCGACGATGCCCTCCCACCAGCCCGCGGTCGGATGCCCCGGGCCGGTGGCGCCGACCACGTGGCTGTCGCCGGTGAGCGCGTGCTCGACCAGCACCGCGTTGCCGCCGTCGGGAGCGAGCGTCCCCCAGGTCTCGTAGGCCACCCGCACCGACGGCAGCTCTCCGCCCCGCTCGGGGGCGAACGCGGGCAGGTCGAGGAAGAGCCGGTCGCCGACCGGATCCCCCTCGACCCACCCGCCCATGCTCAGGCCGACTTGGCGGCCCGGAAACCGGCCTCGAGGTCGGCGATGATGTCCTCGATGCCCTCCAGGCCCACGGCCAGCCGCACCAGGCCCGGCGTGACGCCGGTGGTGAGCTGCTCCTCGGGGGTCAGCTGCGAGTGCGTCGTGGACGCCGGGTGGATGACCAGCGAGCGGACGTCGCCGATGTTGGCCACGTGGCTGTGCAGCTCGAGCGCCTCGACGAACTTCTGGCCGGCCTCCTTGCCGCCGTGCAGCTCGAAGGTGAGGACGGCGCCGGCGCCCTTGGGGGCGTACTTCTGCTGCGCGGCGTGCCACTGGTTGGTGGGCAGGCCGGCGTAGTTGACCCGGTCGACGGCGTCGTGCGCCTCGAGGTACTCGGCCACCCGCTGGGCGTTGGCCACGTGCCGCTCCATGCGCAGCGAGAGCGTCTCGATGCCCTGGACGACGAGGAAGGCGTTGAACGGGCTGATGGCGGGGCCGAGGTCGCGGAGCAGCTGCACCCGCGCCTTGAGCGCGTAGGCGGGCGCGCCGAGGTCGGCGTAGACGACGCCGTGGTACGTGGGGTCGGCCGTGGTGAACATCGGGTGCTTGCCGCCGCGCCAGTCGAACGTGCCGCCGTCGACGATCAGACCGGCGATCGCGGTGCCGTGGCCGCCCAGGTACTTGGTGGCCGAGTGCACGACGATGTCGGCGCCGAACTCGAACGGGCGGATCAGGTACGGGGTGGCGACGGTGTTGTCCACGATCAGCGGCACGCCGTTGCGGTGCGCGACGCCCGCGACGGCCTCGATGTCGAGGACGTCGCCCTTCGGGTTGCCGATCGTCTCGGCGTAGAAGGCGCGGGTGTTCTCCTGCACCAGCGCCTGCCAGGCCTCGGGGTCGTCGGGGTTCTCGACGAAGGAGACGGTGATGCCGAGCTTGGGCAGCGAGTGGTGCAGCAGGTTGTAGGTGCCGCCGTACAGCGAGGCGGAGGCGACGACGTGGTCGCCGGCCTCGGCGAGGTTGAGGATGGCGAGGGTCTCCGCGGCCTGGCCGGAGGCGACCGCGAGCGCGGCGACCCCGCCCTCCAGCGAGGCGACGCGCTGCTCGAGCGCGTCCTGCGTCGGGTTCATGATGCGGGTGTAGATGTTGCCCATCTCGGCCAGCGCGAAGAGGTCCGCGGCGTGCTGGCTGTCGCGGAACTGGTAGCTGGTGGTCGCGTAGATCGGCAGGGCGCGCGCCCCGGTGGTCGGGTCGGGGCTGGCTCCGGCGTGGATCTGCCGGGTCTCGAAGCTCCAGTTCTGCGGGTCGCTCATGTGCGCCGTCTCCTCTCGGTCAGGAGATCCCGCGGCGCACGGGAGCTCCGTCCTTGCCACCGTGGCGGACGCCGCGACAGCCGGCTCTTCCCCTGGAGCACCTCAGACGGAGTAGAGGTTGCCGGGCAGTCAGCCAGGTGCTTCGCACTGCCTCTCGTGAGCCGTGTCGATCTTAGGCACGCGCGATGTCACACGTGAAACACGGGTCCCACGGTGGCGGCGATGATCAGCTGACCTGATCATCGAGCGTCCTCCCTCGTGGTGGGCGCTGAGGGAGGACGCTGCACGATCAGGTCAGCTGATCGTCGACGGGGGACGGGGGGAACCCGCTCAGAGGACCTTGGAGAGGAACGCCTGCGTGCGCTCGTGCTGGGGGTCGGTGAGCACCTGGCGGGGGTCGCCGGCCTCGACGACGACGCCGTCGTCCATGAAGACCAGGGTGTCGCCGACCTCGCGGGCGAAGCCCATCTCGTGGGTGACGACGATCATCGTCATGCCGTCGGCGGCCAGCCCGCGCATCACGTCGAGCACCTCGCCGACCAGTTCGGGGTCGAGCGCCGAGGTCGGCTCGTCGAAGAGCATCAGCTTGGGCTCCATGGCCAGCGCGCGGGCGATCGCCACCCGCTGCTGCTGGCCGCCGGAGAGCTGGTTCGGGTAGGTGTGCACCCGGTCGCCCAGACCCACCCGGTCCAGCAGCTCCGCGGCCCGTGCGCGGGCGTCGGCCTTGCCCACCCGCTTGACCTGGACCGGCGCCTCGGCGACGTTCTCCAGCGCCGTCATGTGCGGGAAGAGGTTGAACCGCTGGAACACCATGCCGATGTCGCGGCGCTGGGCGGCCACCTCGCGGTCGCGCAGCTCGTGCAGCTTGCCGCCCTTCTCGCGGTAGCCGACCAGGTGGCCGTCCACCCACAGCCGCCCGGCGGTGATCTGCTCCAGGTGGTTGATGCACCGCAGGAACGTGGACTTGCCCGACCCCGACGGCCCGACGATGCACATGACCTCGCGCGGTGCGACCTCGAGGTCGATGCCCTTGAGCACCTCGACGTGGCCGAAGGACTTGTGCACCGCCTCGGCCTTCACCATGGGCGCCGCGGACGTGCCGGTCACTTGCTGCTCCCCACCTCGGCGGCGCGGCGCGCGGCCCGCTGCGCCCGGGTCTCCCGGCCGCCGAACCCGCGGCTGAACCGCCGTTCCAGGAAGTACTGGCCGACCATGAGCACGCTGGCCAGCGCCAGGTACCAGAGGATGGCGGCCACGGCCATCGGGATCACCTGGAACGTGCGGCTGCCGATGGCGCGCAGCTGGAAGTTCAGCTCGTTGGACACCGGGATGGCGATGAGCAGCGCGGTGTCCTTCAGCATGGCGATCGTCTCGTTGCCCGTCGGCGGGATGATGACCCGCATCGCCTGCGGCAGCACGATCCGGCGCATGGTCCGCGCCCGGCTCATGCCCAGCGCGGCGGCGGCCTCGGCCTGACCCGGGTCGACCGACTGGATGCCGGCGCGGACGATCTCGGCCATGTAGGCGGCCTCGGAGAGGAACAGTCCGATCAGGCCGGCCATGAAGCCGACGAAGATGTCGTTGCCGTCGAAGCCGAAGAACCGCCAGTCGCCCTGGAACCCGAACAGGTCCATGAGCTGCTGGTCGAACGGGACGCCGAACTCGTACCGGGAGTAGAGAGCGCCCAGGTTGGCGACGAAGAACAGCAGCACGATCCGGGGGATCGCGCGGAAGAACCAGATGTAGGCCCACGCCGCGGACGAGACGATCGGGTTGGGCGAGAGCCGCATGATCGCCACGACGATGCCGAGCAGCACGCCCAGGACCATGGCAAGCACGGTCATGATCAGGGTCGTCCGCGCCCCGCGCAGCACCGGGTCGCTGAACATGTTGTCGACCATGAAGTCCCACCGGAACACCGGGTTGGTGACCAGCATGTGGACGAACATCGCCGCCAGGACGGCGATGACGGCCGCGGCGATCCAGCGGCCGGGGTGGCGGACCGGCACCGCCTCGATCGGATCGGGCGGTGCCGGTCGCGCCGGTGTCTCGGAGGTCATGCCGACCGGCAGGTCAGGAGGCCGGGTTCACGGACGGGTCGTCGATGGCGCCGTCCTCGACGCCCCAGTTGCTCAGGACCTCGTCGTAGGCGCCCTCGTCGATGAGCGCCTGCAGCGCGCGCTGCAGCGCTTCCGCGAACTGCGTCTGCTCCTTCGGGACGACGTAGCCGTAGGGGGCGGAGTCGTAGATGTCGCCGAGCAGCTCCAGCTGGCCGTCGGTCTGCTGCACGGCGTAGGCCATGACCGGCGAGTCGGCGAGCACCGCGTCGACCCGGCCGGAGGCGACCGCGGCGGTGGCGTCGGCCTGCGACTCGAACTGCTGGATGTCGATCTCGTCGTCGCCGGCGGCCTCGCAGGCCTCCGAGCGGGCGGTCACGTCGTCCACCTGGATGGTTCCGGTCTGGACGGCGACGGACAGGCCGCAGGCGTTGTCGGGGTCGACGTCGTCGGGGTTGCCCTCGCGGGTGGCCCACTGGGTGCCGGCGTTGAAGTAGCTGACCATCGTCGCCTCGGCCAGCCGGTCCGGGTTGATCGTGAAGGAGGAGACGCCGGCCTCGTACCGGCCGGAGCCGACGCCCGCGATGATGCTGTCGAACGGGGCGGACTCGAACTCCGCCTCCAGGCCCAGCTTCTGGGCGACGAGGGTGAACAGGTCGACGTCGAAGCCGATGATCGTCTCGCCGTCCTCGTCGAGGAACTCGCTGGGCGCGTAGGTGGTGTCGCTGCCGACGCTGATGACGCCGTCCTCGGCGATCTCGGCGGGCACGAGCGCGGCCAGCTCCTCGTCGACCTCGACCTCGGGCAGCTCGGAGCCGGCGGCGTCCCCGCCACCACCACCGGAGGAGCCGGAGTCGGAATCGTCACCGCAGCCGGTGAGGATCAGCGCGGCGCTGGTGGCGGCTGCGACGAGCGTCGCGCGGCGGCGGGTCAGGGAACGAGCGGACACGGGCGGGCCTTCCTTCGGGACGGGCAGACACTCGATCTTGCCTTGCGGCGTGTCGTAGCGGGCCGGGAGGTCCGTACCACTTCGGTCACGGTGCGGGAGGCGACGACGGCGCGGAGCCGCCCGGCCCGGTCGTCCCGCCCGTCGGCTCCGAGGTCTCCGTCGGCTCGTCGGGCTCCGACGTGTCGGAGTCGGGGCTCGTCGGGCCGGGCGGCCGGCTCGTCGTGGGCGTCCCGGTCTCCTCGTCGGGGTCCTCGGTCGGTTCCGGCCCCGAGGTGGTCTCGGGCGCGGCGGGTTCCGACGGCTCCGAGGGCTCCACCGGGGCCTCCACGTCGGTGTTCCCCCCGGACGGCCGTGTGCCGACCGGATCCGGGTCGGGCCGGACGTTGAGGTACAGCGTGAAGACGGCGAGGAAGAGCACCGACAGGAAGACCGTCGAGGTCCGCGCCCGGCCGAGGTGGTCGGGGAGGTTGTCCCACGTCCACCACCGGGAGGCGGGCGGCGGCGCCTCGGTGGCGCTGGTCGGGGCGGTGCTGACCGTGGGGTCGGCGACCGCGTCGCCCGTCGTGGGCTCGTGCTGCGGCGTGGTCACGCGTCCTCCCTCTCCCGCTCGGGCCGGCCCGCCGGCTCGTCGTCCGGCGTCGGGGGCGTCACCTTCATGCCCTGATCACGGAACGCCTCGACGACGCGGGCGCGCAGGTCGCGGCCGACGTCGAACTGCTTGCCCGGCAGCGTGCGCGCCACCATCCGGACGTTCACCTGCTCCAGGTCGAGGCTCTCCACGCCCATCACGCTGGGCGCGTCGAGCAGCAGCGGTCGCAGAGCGGGGTCCCGGAAGGCATCCCGGCCGACGGAGCGCAGGACCTCGTTCACCCGGTTGACGTCGACGCCCGTCGGGACGGGGACGTCGACGACGGCCCGGGCCCAGTCGCGGGACAGGTTGGTGACCTTGACGATCTGCCCGTTGGGCACGGTGACGACCTCGCCGTCCGCCGAGCGCACCCGGGTGATCCGCAACGTGACGTCCTCGACGGTGCCGGTCGCGGGCTCCATCCCGCCCACGACCTGGATCGCGACGACGTCGCCGAAGCCGTACTGACGTTCGGTGATGATGAAGAACCCGGCCAGGACGTCGCCGACGACCCGCTGCGCGCCGAAGCCGAGCCCGACGCCCAGGGCCGCGGTCGGCGCGACCAGCCCGGAGATCGGCACGCCGAGCCGCTCGAGCACGAAGAACACGGCGACGGAGTAGATGAGGACGACGGCGGCCCAGGTGAGCACCTGGGTGAGGGAGTGCCGGTGCTTGGCCGCCTCGGAGCGGACCAGCGCGTCCCCGCCGGTGTACCGGTCGTCGATCCGGCTGGTGATCCGGCTCCCGGCCCACGTCACGAGCCGGGCGAGCAGCACCGAGCCGAGGATGATCAGGACCACCTCGAGTCCCCGCCCGGACAGCCAGTCCAGGACGTCCCTCAGCGCATCGCCCACGGCCGATTCCTCCTCGTCGATGTCGTCGTCCACCTTGCTGCGCCCGTCGACCGGTGGCCGACCGGGATCCTCATCGCGGCTCCACGAACAGCGACTGGGTGGAGCGGCCGATCGCGCCGTCCTCGTCGAAGAGGACGGCGGAGCACTGCGCGGCGCCGGAGTCGCCGAGCACGGTGATCGCGTCCATGCCCAGCCACTCTCCCCGCGGTGGCCGGTGCAACGCCACACTCAGGTCGACGTTGGCGAACGTGGCGGACCTCCCGTCGAGCACCGCCGAGATGCCGCTGGCGGCGTCGGTCATGACCAGCAGGTGCTGCAGCGGCGTGATGGGCTCGCCCTCGACCAGGGTGCACTGCGGGCGGGTCCAGGCGGCGGCCGGCCCCCGGGCGTCGAAGTCGCCGGAGGCGAACCGCCACTCCAGCGCCTTGTGGTACGCGATCTCGGAGCGGAAGAAGGACGCCTCTCCTGGCCGGCTGGCCTCCACGCCGGCCGGGGCCGGGTGCGCCGCCTCCGGGGCCGCGCCCTCGACGGGAGCCGGGAGGCCCTCGGTGCGGGTGCGCATGCGCCAGGCCGACAGCCGCATCAGCGGGCGGTCGTCGCCGGCGTCCAGCACCGCCTCGACGAGCTCCACGCGGCGGCCGGGCCGGACGATCCTGCTGCGGATCCGCACCGGTCCGACGGGCACCGGACCGAGGATGTCGTAGTTCAGCCGCACCGTCTGGCCACCGTCGATCCCGCCGGCCCGCTCCGCCTCCCGGGCCAGCAGTGCGGCCGGCGGGCCGGCGTGCTGCAGGCCGGGATCCCACGGGCCGATGGTCAGGGCGGTGGCCGTGAACCCCTCGGCGGTGGGCACGTAGAGGGCGCCGGGCAGCTCCATGACGTCAGTCTGGTCGGTGGCCCCGGCACGAGATCGCCGGGGCCCGATCGGGCAATTCGCGTTTGGGTCGCCCCGGAAGTGGTGAGTGCGTCCGGTCGAGGTTTCGTGTCCCCCGCAGGCCGGGGGCGACCGCTCATCCCCGTCGACAGGAACGGAGCAGCGCCCGCACGGGCGCCACACCACAGTGACCAGAGCCGATCAACCCGCCCCTCCCCGCCGCCGACGCCGGACGCACCCTGCCCTGGCCGAGCCGCCGGTCGCGGCGGCCGAGCACGACCGCGGCCTGGACAAGACCATCTTCGGCATCTCGGCGGTGCTCGCTCTCGGCTTCGTCGCCTGGGGGTTCAGCGCACCCGAGAACCTGGGGAGCGCGAGCGGCTCCGCGCTGGGCTGGATCGAGAGCAACCTCGGCTGGTTCTTCGTCCTGCTGGCGACGGGCGTCGTCCTCTTCGTCCTGTGGCTGGCGGCCAGTCCGTACGGGCGCATCCCGTTGGGGCGCGACGGGGAGGCGCCGGAGTTCCGCACGATCAGCTGGGTCGCGATGATGTTCAGCGCCGGCATGGGCATCGGCCTGATGTTCTTCGGCGTCGCCGAGCCGCTCACGCACTTCGTGTCCCCGCCGCCCGGCACCGTGGGCGGGGAGACCAACGAGGCCGTCACCACCGCGATGGCGACGACGCTCTTCCACTGGACGCTCCACCCGTGGGCCATCTACGCCCTGGTGGGCCTCGCGGTCGCGTACGGCACCTACCGGCGGGGACGCTCGCAGCTGCTGTCGGCGGCCTTCACCCCGCTGTTCGGTCGCGCGGCCACCGAGGGGCCGGCGGGCAAGCTGATCGACGTCCTGGCCATCTTCGCCACGCTCTTCGGCACCGCGGCCTCCCTGGGTCTCGGGGCGCTGCAGATCGGCAGCGGGCTGGAGATCATCGGGTGGGTCGGCGAGGCCGGCAACGCGGTCATCGTCGCCGTGCTGGCCGTGCTGACGGCGGCGTTCGTGGCCTCGGCCTTCTCCGGCATCGCCCGCGGGATCCAGTGGCTGTCCAACATCAACGTCGTCCTGGCCTTCACCCTGGCGCTGTTCGTCTTCGTCGTCGGCCCCACCGTGCTGATCCTCGACCTGGTGCCCACTGCGCTCGGGTCGTACTTCGGCGACCTGGCCGACATGGCCGCCCGCACCGAGGCCGCCGGCGGGGAGGCGATGGCGGAGTGGCTGTCCGGCTGGACCGTCTTCTACTGGGCCTGGTGGATCTCGTGGACGCCGTTCGTCGGTGTCTTCATCGCCCGGATCAGCCGGGGCCGCACGATCCGCGAGTTCGTGGCGGGCGTGCTGCTCGTGCCGAGCGTGGTCACGCTGTTCTGGTTCTGCGTCTTCGGCGGCTCGGCCATCTCCGCGCAGCAGGACGGGGTCGACCTCGCCGGCGAGGGGAGCGAGGAGGCCCAGCTGTTCGGCCTGCTCGAGACGCTGCCGTGGACCGGCGTCATGACGGTCATCGTGATGCTGCTCGTGGCCATCTTCTTCGTGACCGGCGCGGACTCCGCCTCGATCGTCATGGCCTCGCTGTCGGAGCACGGCAGGCGGGAGCCCACGCCGAAGATCGTCATCTTCTGGGGCGTGGTCACCGGTGCCGTCGCGGCGGTGATGCTGCTGTCCGGCGGCGACGTCGGACTCCAGGGACTGCGCAACCTGACGATCATCGGGGCGCTGCCGTTCGCGCTGGTGATCGCCGGCTTGGCGGTGTCCCTCACCAAGGACGTGCGCCGGGACCCGATCGTGCTCCGCCGGACCGCGGCGGTCGAGGCGGTGCAGCAGGCGGTCGTCGAGGGCATCACCAAGCACGGGGACGACTTCTCCCTGGCCGTGCAGCCGAGTTCCAACGGCGCGACCGGACCGGGTCCCTCGCCGGTCCAGGCCGCCGTGGAGCGGTCGTCGGACGGTACGAGGACGGCGTCCGACGTCGGGTCCCCGGTGCCCGCGCCGGACGACACGCCCCGCTGAGCCGACGGAACCGCCGGGATCACGCGATCCCGGCGGTTCCCCTGCCTGGGTGGAACGGCCGGTCTAGCGCTTCTGCCGACGGCTGCCGCCGTGCCAGTCCTCCTGCTGCCCCGCCTCGTCGGTCCGCACCCCGAAGGCGGGCAGCTGGGGCCGCTCCCGGAGGCTGCGCTTGAGCTCCGCGAAGCCGGGGAACGAGGCGAGGCCCACGACGTGGTCCCACAGCGCGACGGCGTCCGCGTCGTCGGGCAGGCGGCTGATCACGGGGCCGAAGAACGCCACGCCCTCCGGTGGCCGGAAGTGCAGGATCGGCGTGCCGACGTCCTTCCCGGTCAGCGCGAGGGCCTCGTCGGTCTCGGCCTGGATCTGCTCGTCCCAGGCCGTGTCCTCCAGAGCGGCCGCGAGCTCCGCGGGGAGCCCCGCCTCGGCCAGCACCGGCTCGACGAACTCGCGGGTGCCGCGGCGCGCGGCGTCCCCGCGGGTGGCCGGGACCTCGAACACGTGCGCGCCCAGCGTGGCGTACAGCCGGTCGACCGCCTCGGGACCGTGGTCGGCGCGGGCCCGCGCGGCGACGCGCAGCAGGCGGAGCCCGGCGGTGTGCCCAGCCTCGTACTCGGGCGGGAAGTGGCTCGCGTAGTCGACGTGCGCGTTGAGCAGCCGCAGCGAGATGAACCGCCACTCGACGTCGTACTGCCGCTGGGCGCTCACCTGGCGGACCCACTTGCTGGTCATCCAGGCGAAGGGGCAGACCGGGTCGAACCAGAAGCGGAGGTCAGCCATGCGCTCGACCGTAGCCCGGTCAACCGGGCAGGACCGCCTCGATCGCGGTCCGCACCTCGGGGGCGTCCGGCTGGATCATCGGGCGGAACCGGGCCACGACCGAGCCGTCCCGATCGACCAGGAACTTCTCGAAGTTCCACTGCACGTCGCCGGCCTCGCCGGCGGCGTCGGGAGCGGTGGTGAGCTGCTGGAAGAGCGGGTGCGCGCCCTCGCCGTTGACCTCGACCTTCTCGGTCATCGGAAAGGTGACGCCGTAGGTGGCCGAGCAGAACTCCGCGATCTCCTCGGCAGAGCCCGGCTCCTGGCCCATGAACTGGTTGCAGGGCACGCCGACGACCGTGAAGCCCCGGGGCGAGAACTCCTCGTGCAGCGTCTCGAGCTGGCTGTACTGCGGCGTGAGGCCGCACTTGCTGGCCACGTTGACGACGAGCGCCGGCCCGCCGCCGGCCAGCTCCCGCAGCGTCGTCGCTCGGCCCTGGAGGGTGGTCACCGGCACGTCGAGGAGGTCGCTCATGACCGCGGCAGCGCCGCCGGCGAGGTGTTCATTCCGCCGTGCTCATTCCAGCGCGCTGATGTCGTCGGGGACGTCCACGGCGTGCTGGCGGAGCGCCTCCATCGGCACGATCTCCAGCGCGCGCTCGTTCGTGGCGGCCAGCACGACGCCCGCGGCGGCCCCGGCCTGGTAGGCCTGCAGCCAGCGGACGGCGACCACGCACCAGCGGTCACCCGGACGCAGCCCCGGAAAGCCGTACTCGGGACGGGGCGTGGACAGGTCGTTGCCGAGCTCCCGCTGCATCACGAGGAACTCGGCCGAGACGACGGCGCAGACGGTGTGCGAGCCCAGGTCCTCGGGGCCGGTGCTGCAGCAGCCGTCGCGGTAGAAGCCGGTGAGCGGTTCGGTGCCGCACGGCTGCAGCGGTCCGCCCAGCACGTTCCGTTCGTCCTGGGGCACGGGAACTCCTGTCTCCGGTGGGCACGCGATGGTCAGGATGGCAGGGTGCGGGCGTGAGCGACGTCCTGTGGCAGCCGACTCCCGAGAGCGTCCGTGGCACGCGGATCGCGGCCTTCGGCGCGTGGGTCGGCCGGCGGCGCGGGCTCTCGTTCGGCGACCCGGTCGACTACGACGCCCTGTGGCGGTGGTCGGTCGAGCACCTGGACCAGTTCTGGGGCGACCTGGCCGAATGGACCGGCGTGCTCCCGGGTGTCCCGGACGACCGGGTGCTGACCCGCCGGGAGATGCCGGGTGCCCTCTGGTTCCCGGGGACGACGGTGAACTTCGCCGAGCAGGTCTTCCGGCAGAGCACGCCCGACCACCCGGCGATCATCGCCACGGCCGAGGACGCCGAGCCGGTCGAGATCTCCTGGGCGGAGCTGCGCGGCCGGGTGGGCGCCTTCGCCGCCACCCTCCGCCGGCTGGGCGTGGGCTCGGGCGACCGGGTGGCCGGCTACCTGCCCAACGTGCCCGAGGCGGTGGTCGCCTTCCTGGGCGCGGCCGCCGTCGGCGCGGTGTGGTCGGCGTGCGCACCGGACTTCGGCACCCGCGCGGTGCTGGACCGCTTCGCGCAGATCGAGCCGACGGTCCTGGTCGCCGTCGACGGCTACAGGTTCAACGGCCGGGAGTTCGACCGGCGCGACATCCTCGCCGAGCTGCGCGCGGCGCTGCCCAGCGTGCGGACGACGGTCGTCGTCCCCCGGCTGTCCGACGAACTGCCCGGCGGAGCGCTGGCCTGGGCGGACGCGGTGGCCGACGCGCAGGAGCCGGTCTACGAGCCGACCGCCTTCGACCATCCGCTGTGGATCGTCTACTCCTCGGGCACGACCGGGCTGCCGAAGGGCATGGTGCACGGCCACGGCGGGGTGGTCCTCGAGGGACGGAAGTCCGCCGAGCTGCACATGGACGTCGGGCCCGGCGACCGGTTCTTCTGGTACGCCTCGACCGCCTGGATCATGTGGAACATCGCGACGTCGACGCTGCTGGCCGGCTGCACGCTGGTCGTGCACGACGGCGCGCCCGCCTATCCGACCAAGGACGCGCAGTTCGCCCTGGCCGCGCGGACCGGGATGACCTACCTGGGCACCAGCGCCGGGTACCTGACCGCCTGCGAGCGGGCCGGGCTCCGGCCGGGGGCGACGCACGACCTGTCGGCGCTGCGCGGGGTCGGCTCGACCGGCTCCCCGCTGCCGGCGGCGGCGTTCCGCTGGGTGTACGACGCGGTGTCGTCCGACGTGCTGCTGGGCTCGCTGTCGGGCGGTACGGACGTCGCGACAGGCTTCATCGGCAGCTCGCCGCTGCTGCCGGTGACGGCGGGGGAACTGCAGCGCCCGATGCTCGGCGTGGCCGCCGCGGCGTGGAACGAGGCCGGCGAGGCGGTGACCGGGGAGCTCGGCGAGCTGGTGATCACCGAGCCGATGCCCTCGATGCCGCTGTACTTCTGGAACGACCCGTCCGGTGAGCGGTACCGCGCCGCCTACTTCGAGCCCTGGCCGGGCGTCTGGCGGCACGGCGACTGGCTGGAGATCACCCCGCGCGGGACCTGCGTGATCACCGGCCGCTCGGACTCCACGCTCAACCGCGGCGGCGTGCGGATGGGGACCGCGGACATCTACGCGGCGGTGGAGTCCGTGCCCGAGGTGCTCGACTGCGTCGTCCTCGGGGTGGAGCAGCCCGACGGCGGCTACTGGATGCCGCTGTTCGTGCAGCTCCCGCCGGGGGAGGAGCTCACCGAGGAGCTCGTCGGCCGCCTGCGGGCGGCGATCCGGGAGCAGGCCTCGCCGCGGCACGTGCCGGACGAGATCATCGCCGTGCCGGGCGTGCCGCACACGCGCACGGGCAAGCGCCTGGAGGTGCCGCTCAAGCGGCTCTTCCAGGGCGTGGACCCCGAGAAGGCGGTCAACCGCGGCACGGTGGACGATGCCGCGCTGATCGAGCACTACATCGCCCTGGCCCGGCAGCGGCGCACCCCCTGAGCGAACCTGCGGCACCGGAACCCGGGACTTTCGGCGCCGAAAGTCCGTCGGGCCGCCGGTGAGGCTGGTCACCTGCGCGGATGACGGCGGCATGCGGGGGCACGGTGCACCCGCCAAGGTGTACGTGATCATCCCGCCGTCGAGGAGGGCCGACCGACGATGACGTCGAGCGCCAGCACCGAAGAGACCGAGACCCTGCTGCCCCCGCCGCCGGTCCTGCTGCCCCCGTGGCACACGCCCGAGCGGGAGGAGCTCCAGCTGCAGGCGCGCCGGTTCGCGATGGACGAGGTGCTGCCGGTCGCCGACGAGCTCGACCCGCAGAAGGGCCTCATCCCGGCGTCGCTGCTGTCCCGGCTGGCCGAGCTCGGCTACTTCGGCATCACCGTGCCCGCCGAGCAGGGCGGGCTGGGGCTCGGCGTCTTCGAGTACTGCATGGTCAGCGAGGAGCTGGCCCGCGCGTGGATGTCGACGGCCAGCATCCTGGCCCGCTCCCAGGGCCTGGGGACGGCGGTGCCCGACGCCGACCGCCGCGAGGAGCTGCAGCGGCGCAGCGCCCGCGGCGAGTGGATCGGCGCGATCGCGCTCTCCGAGCCGGACGCTGGCTCGGACCTGGCCGGCGTCTCCACCCGCGCCGTCCTGGAGGGCGACGAGTGGGTCGTGACCGGGCACAAGCGCTGGTGCGGCAACGCCGAGGCGGCCGACTTCATCCAGGTGCTGGTGCGCGAGCGCGAGCCGGAGGAGGGGGAGTCGCGCTCGGCCGGGCTGATCAACCTGCTGCTGGAGAAGGAGCGCGGCGAGTTCCCCGAGGGGCTCACCGGGCATCCGATCGACAAGATCGGCTACCACGGCTTCCTGACCTGGGACCTCACGTTCGACGGCGTGCGGATCCCGGCGGACAACATCATCGACGAGGCCAAGGCGGCGCGGGAGGACAGCGGCGAGGAGGGCGAGGCCGCCAAGCAGGCCGGGTTCGCGGAGGCGCAGAAGTTCCTCAACACCGCCCGCGTGCACACCGCCGCCCGCGCCGTCGGGCTGGCCCGTGCCGCGCTGGAGGACTCGATCCTCTACCTGCAGGAGCGCGAGCAGTTCGGTCACCCGATCGGCGACTTCCAGGCGCTGCGCTTCGCCGTCGCCGAGATGGCCGCGCAGATCGAGCAGGCCCGCGCCTTCTACCGGCAGGTGGCGCACCTCATCGACCTGGGCATGCCCGTGGCCAAGGAGGCCTCGATGGTGAAGCTCGAGGCCACCGAGATGTCGGTGCGGGTGACCAACCAAGCGATGCAGCTGCACGGCGGCAACGGCTACACGACCGAGCGGCAGGTGGAGCGGCACTGGCGGGACGCCCGGCTCACCACGATCTTCGAGGGCACCAGCGAGATCCAGAAGCGGATCATCAGCGACCGCCTGCTGCCGCGGTCCCCGCTCGGCTGAGGCCCTGGCGCCTCCGTTGCGCGGAAACCCACGTCTCGACCGGCCTCGAGGCGTCGGAATCCGCGCAATCGCCGGGGGTCACGGTCACCATTCGGGGGTCGTGAGCCCGTAGCGCTGTATGACGTCCGCCTGCCAGTCCGGTTCGCCGAACTCGAGGCCGTAGGTCGCGGCCACCGCCACGAACGCGGCCGGGTCGGTCGTGCCGGCCTCGGCCAGGTCGGCGATGTCGCGGAAGAAGCCCTCGAAGCCGGCCGGGCTGATGATCTCGATCATCCGGGCGGGGGTCGGGCCGGCGTTCCACATGGCGTGCATCTCGCCGCGCGGCTTGGTGATGTAGCCGCCGGGGCCCAGGACGGCCTCCCGGTCGCCGGACCGGAAGCCGATCTCCCCCTCGAGGACGATCGAGTACTCGTCCTCCCGGGTGTGCAGGTGCGCGGAGACGTACGCCCCCACCTCGAACGGGTGCTCGACGACCGAGATCGAGCCGCCGGTGTCGTGGCCCCAGAGCTTGAACGCCACGCCGACGCCGTCCCCGAGGTCGGCCAGCCTCCCCTCGCCAGGGCGCACCACCGTCAGTGGTGGCGGCTGCACGTCGTCCGACACGGGCACCTCCCGAGGTCGCTGTCAGTGCCGTCATGCTGGCGTCGCGGAGGCCGCCCGTACAGCGGTTCCCGCGCGTCACACCTCGGCGCGGGCCTCGTCGTCGGCGTGCTCGATGTGCACGAGCTGCCGCCAGATGAGCGCCAGGATGAGCGCGGAGCCGACGAAGGCGAACCAGAACGGCCCGGTGATGCCCCAGATCTTCGCGATCACCCCGCCGAGCGCCTGGCCGGCCACGATCCCGCCGAAGACGCCGACCATGTAGAGGCTCCCCACCCGGCCCTGCAGCTCCATCGGCACGGCCCGCATGCGCACGGTGCGCGACGTCGTCCCCCACACGAAGGCATGGACGCCGAAGACGAACATGATCACCATCGCCACCCAGGGCGTGGTGGTGAGCGCGAACCCCAGGTGGGTGAGGGTCTCGATGATGAGGCCGACGCGCATGATGTTGCCCAGGCTGGCGTGCCGCTCCAGCCAGTCGTAGCCGAACGTGCCGAGGACCCCGCCCAGGGCGCTGACCGTGGTGAGCAGGCCGAAGCCGACAGGCCCCATGCCGAGGGTGTCGGTGGCGTAGAGGACCAGCACCGACCACGCGGCGCCCCAGGTGACGTTGAACGTGACGATCGTCAGGGTGAGCGTCCGGACGGCGGCATTCCCCCAGGTCCAGCGCCAGCCCTCCGCGACGTCGCGGCGCAGGTGGCTGGGCGTCTCCGGCCGCGGCCGGGCGGGCACGGCCATCCGGGAGAGCAGGACCACCGCCAGCGCCAGGCACAGTGCCTGGACGGCGAACGGCCAGGCGGTGCCCGCCGCGAAGAGGAAGGCGCCGATGGCGGGCCCGGCGAGGTTGTTCATCGTCAGGAAGCCGGCCATCACGCGCGCGTTGCCGATGCCGAGGTCGGCCTTGCCGACGACCATCGGCAGGAGGGTTCCGGTCGTGACGTCGGCGAAGACCTCGGCGACGCCGAGCAGGAACATCGCGGTCAGGACGACGCCGACGTTGACGACGCCGGTGACCAGGGTCAGCGTGAGCCCGACGAGGATCGCGGCGCGGATGAGGTCCGCGACGATCACCACGAGGCGGCGGTCGAGCCGGTCGGCCAGCACGCCCGCGTAGAGCCCGAACAGCAGCCAGGGCAGTCGCTGGAGGAGGGCGGCGAGCGCGACGAGCAGGGGGTCGGAGGTCTGCGAGGCCACCAGCAGGGGGCCGGCGGCCACGAGGATGCCGTCGCCCAGATTGCTCATCCAGGACGAGCCGACCAGCCAGCGGAACGGCGTCCCCATGCGGGCCGGGAAGACGGCCTCCAGCGTGCGACTCACGCCGGGACCCTAGGTCAGCGGACCGTGGTCACAGCCGCAGGACCCGGGCCTCCCACGGGCGCAGCTCGCCGGGGTCACCGTCGGCCAGGTTGCCCAGCACCAGCTCGGCGCCGGCCGCCTGCGGCAGCAGGGAGGTCAGGTCGTGCGCCCTGCGGGAGACGTTGCAGACGACCAGCAGCGTCTCGCCGTCCAGGGAGCGGGTGAACGCGTACACGTCGTCGTGCTCGGGCAGCAGCATGGTGAAGTCGCCGAGCGCCACCACCGGCAGCTGGTGCCGCAGCGCGATCAGCCGGCGGTAGTGGGCGAGGACCGAGGTCGGATCCTCCCGCTGGGCCTCCGCGTTCCACTCGACGTGGTCGGGGTTGACCGCCAGCCACGGCTCCCCGCTGGTGAACCCGGCGTGCGGGGAGGCGTCCCACTGCACGGGGGTGCGGGCGTTGTCGCGGCTCATCGTCCGCATCGCGTCCAGGACGGCGGCCGGGTCCTGGCCCGCGGAGACGGCCTGCACGTGGTGGTTGAGCGATTCGACGTCCCGGAAGTCGTCGAGGGAGGCGAACGGGTAGTTCGCCATGCCGAGTTCCTGTCCCTGGTAGACGTACGGCGTCCCGCGGTGCAGGTGCAGCAGGGTGGCCAGGCAGGTGGCGGAGTCGCGGCGGTACCGCGGTGAGTCGTCGCCGAAGCGGGACACCGCCCGCGGCTGGTCGTGGTTGTCCCAGTAGAGGGAGTTCCACCCCACCTCGGCCAGGCCGGCCTGCCAGCGCCCGAAGGAGGCCTTCAGGTCGCGCATCCGCAGCGGGTTGAGGTCCCACTTCGACGTGCCGTGGTCCAGGCCGACGTGCTCGAACTGGAACACCATGTCCACCTCGCCGCGGGCCGGGTCCGTGAACAGCCGTGCCTGCTCCACGGTGACGCCCGGCATCTCGCCGACCGTCAGCAGGGCCTCCGGGCGCCCCGCGAACACCTCGCGGTGCATCTCCTGGAGGAACTCGTGGATCCGCGGCCCGCAGATGAAGGACGCGTAGCCGCTGCCGAGCGACGAACCGGGCAGCGGCGGCCCGTCGTGCAGGTGGCCGTCCTCGGCGACGTCCTTGCTGATCATGTTGATGACGTCCATGCGGAAGCCGTCGACGCCGCGGTCCAGCCACCACCGCATCATCTCGTAGATCGCCTGTCTGACCTGCGGGTTCTCCCAGTTCAGATCGGGCTGCCGGCGGTCGAACAGGTGCAGGTAGTACTCGCCGCTGGCCTCGTCGAGCTCCCAGGTCGGCCCGCTGAAGAACGACTGCCAGTTCGTCGGCTCCGCGCCGGGGTCACCCGCGGCCATCCCTCCTCTGGGCGGCCGCCACCAGTACCAGTCGCGCTTCGGGCTGTCGGCCGAGGATCGTGATTCGAGGAACCACGGGTGCGCGTCGCTGGTGTGGTTCACCACGAGGTCCATGACCAGCTTCATCCCGCGCGCGTGCAGGGCCTCGATCAGCTCGTCGAGCTGGGCCAGCGAGCCGAAGAGCGGATCGATGTCCTGGTAGTCGCTGATGTCGTAGCCGTTGTCCGCCTGAGGGGACGGGTAGACCGGCGACAGCCAGAGGACGTCGACGCCGAGATCGGTCAGGTGGTCCAGGCGCTGCAGGATCCCGCCGAGGTCACCGACGCCGTCGCCGTCGGAGTCCTGGAAGGAGCGGGGATAGATCTGGTAGACCACGGCGCTGGTCCACCACGGTGCGGTCCCGTCCGGCACGGCGGCTCCCCAGCTCAGGACGGCGGCGAGTGGTGCACCGCCTCGACGTTGTTGCCGTCGGGATCCCGGAAGAACGCCCCGTAGTACCCGGGGTGGTACTCGGGCCAGACCCGCGGCTCGTGCAGGATCTCCGCGCCCGCCGCCCGGGCGGCGGCGAACACGTCGTCGACAGCCTCGCGCGAGGGCGCCGCCAGCGCCAGGTGGACCGGGCGGTGGCCGGTGTCCTCCCTCGGGCTGACCCACAGCTGCGGCTGCCCGTCCGGCCCGGCCAGGCCGATCACCGGCCCGTGCGGGGTGTCGTGGCGCATGAACTCGCGGACGCCGCAGGCGGCGAAGACCCGTACGTAGAAGCCGGCCGCAGCCTCGCTGTCGGCCGTCTGCAGACCCAGGTGGTCGATCATGGCCGGAAGGTAGCGACGGCCACCGACATTCCGGAACCTCCGGCGGCGCCGCGCCCATCGGCGGCAGTGCGGCGGCCACCCGGGCGGGCTCCCCGCTCCGCTGCTTGGATGGGTCCGGTGCCGGGAGAGCCTCGGCGCAGGAGGGAGCACCGTGGCCGAGCTGACCCGTCCGGACGTCGAGCCGCCCACCGGACCGGCCCCCGACGACCTCGTGATCGAGGACATCGTCGTCGGCGACGGCCCCGAGGCGAAGGCCGGCGACCTGATCAGCGCCCACTACGTCGGCGTGACCCACGACGGCGGCGAGCAGTTCGACGCCTCCTGGGACCGTGGCGACCCCCTGGAGTTCCGCCTGGGTGTGGGCATGGTCATCCAGGGCTGGGACGAGGGCATGACCGGCATGAAGGTCGGTGGTCGCCGTCGGCTGACCATCCCGCCGCACAAGGCCTACGGCGAGCGCGGCGCCGGCGGCGTCATCAAGCCCGGCGCCACCCTGGTCTTCGTCGTCGACCTCGTCGGCGTCCGCTGACACTGCGATCCTCCGGATCGCACCGCGGCCAGGAGCCGCGACACCGCTTCGCGGAATGCTCGGAACGGACGACGACGTTGGGCCGGGCATGCGCGTAGAGGTCTGGTCCGACGTCGTCTGCCCGTGGTGCTACGTCGGCAAGCGCCGGCTGGAGACCGCCCTGGAGCGGTTCCCCCACCGCGACCAGGTCGAGGTCGTCTGGCGCTCGTTCCAGCTCGACCCGACCGTCCCCGAGGGCGAGACGCACCCGACCCTCCCGGCGCTGGCCGCCAAGTACGGCGTCGAGGTGGAGCAGATGCGCGAGAACATGCGCGGCCTCGAGCAGGTCGCCGCCGACGAGGGGCTGGAGTACCACCTGGCCGACGGCGTCAGCGGCAACACCCTGCTGGCCCACGAGCTGCTGCACCTGGCCGCCGAGCACGGCAAGCGCAACGAGCTCAAGGAGCGCCTCCTGCACGCCTACTTCGAGGAGCAGCGCTCCGTCTTCGACGTCGAGTCGCTCGTGCCCCTGGCGGTCGAGGTGGGGCTGGACGAGGCCGAGGTGCGCGAGGCCCTCACCGACCGGCGCTTCCGCTGGGCCGTCAGCGAGGACAGCGCGACCGCCATCGAGCTCGGCGCGCGGGGCGTCCCCTTCTTCGTCGTCGACCGCAAGTACGGCGCCGCCGGCGCTCAGCCCGCCGAGCAGCTGCTGCAGCTCCTCGAGCGCGCCTGGGCCGACGCGAAACCGCTCATCACCGTCCCGGCCGCCGAGGGCTGCACGGACGACAGCTGCGAGGTCCCGCACTAGACCCGCCGATTGCGCACTTATCCACCTCTCGCGAGGTCCGGACAGGTGGACAACTGCGCAATGATCACGCGAGCAGGCGGGGAACCGACCGCAGCGCCTCCTCGGCGTCGGCGGTCAGCTCCCTGACGACGTCGGTCGCCGAGCGCTCCGTCGTCACCAGGCCGACCGCTTCTCCGGCGTAGAGCGGCGCGTGGGCGGGATCCCCGCTGCGCCGGCCGTCGACGACGAGCTGCCGCGCGGCGGCGTCGTCCACGAGCTCGTCCTCCCGGCCGTGCCAGGCGCGGGAGAAGTCGTTGACCAGCGCCCGCCCGGGCCAGCGCTCCGGCCAGGCGATGCCCTCCGCCACGTCGAAGGCGCGGGTCAGCACGGTCTCGTCGCCCGACGCCGCCAGGATCCGCTGTCGGGCGGCCGCACCGTTGAGCCCCTCCGCGCAGGCCAGCAGCGCGGTGCCGACCCAGATGCCGGCCGCGCCGGCGACGAGTGCTCCCGCCATGGCGCGGCCGGTCGCGATCCCGCCGGCGGCGATCACCGGCCGGTCGGTGAGGGGCAGGACCTCCTGCAGCAGCGGCAGCAGCGCCCGCTGACCGGTGTGCCCGCCGGCCTCCGTGCCCTGGGCGACGAGCACGTCGACACCCGCGTCGATCGCCCGCCGGGCGTCCGCGGCGGTGTTCACCTGCGCCGCGACGGCGATCCCGGCGTCGTGCAGCGGCCCGACGTAGGGCGCCGGGTCGCCGAACGACATCGACACCAGGCTGGGCCGCGCCGCGACGGTGGCGTCGAACAGCTCCGGCCGGTCGGCCAGCGTCCAGATCATCAGTCCGACGCCGAAGGGCAGTTCGCCCTCGGCCGCCAGCGCGCACTGCTCGGTCACGAACCCGGCGCCGTGCCGGCCGCTGACGCCGATCATCCCGAGCCCGCCGCCCTGCGAGACCGCGCGGGCCAGCGCACCGCCGGCGACGCCGGCCATCGGCGCACCGACGACCGGAGTCGTGAGGTCGAACCAGCGGGTCAGCGGGGTCGTGATCACCCGCTCATCGTGCTCCCGACGTCACTTCGTCGCCGGACCGCCCTGGTCGGTGCCCTGCAGCCGGCCCAGGAACTCGTGGCAGCGCTTCGCGCGGGCGGAGTCCTGCTCCATCACCTCGCGGAAGAACGCCGCGATGTCGTCCAGGCCGGCGTTCTCGGCATCCCGGACGTACTGGCCGTAGTCGTGCCCGGCCTTGAGCGAGTGGTACTGGACGGAGACGAGGTCGAAGAAGACGTCCTCGAAGCCGGTCTCACCGGTGGCCATCGTTCCTCCTCGGTAGTCGTACGGACCGCCGCTCAGTACCCGGGGAGGACCGATCCGTCACAACGGATCGGCGTCGGTCTCCTCGCCCAGCTCCCCGTTTCCCAGCTCGTCCTCGCCGGTGGCCGAGGGGTCGTCGGCCGTCGAGGCGAGGTCCGCGCCCTGCCCGACCGCGCCGGGATCCGCCTGCAGCGTGCGCGGGTCGTTGAGCGGATCGGGGACGTCGGGATCGGTGACCGTCATGCCGATCACGTGCCCCGGCGCTCCAGGAGCGGAAACCTCTGGGCGAATGCGTAACTCGTGTGTTACACATCGGGCGTGGACGCGATGGCCGCCCTGGCCGACCCCGTACGCCGCGAGCTCGTCGCGCTCCTGGCGCACGGCGAGGTGTCGGCCGGTGAGCTCGCCGACCGGTTCCCCGTGAGCCGCCCGGCGGTCAGCCGGCACCTGCGGGTCCTGCGCGAGGCCGGCCTGGTCCGGTCGCGCACCGAGGGCCGGCACCGGCTGTACGCGCTGGACCCGCGACCGCTGCGGGAGATCGACGACTGGCTGGAGCCCTACCGCGACCTGTGGGCCCAGCGGCTGGACGCACTGGACACCGAGATCGCCCGCGGCCGGCGGGCCCGAGGAAGCGGAGGAACGGCATGACCGAGCACCTGGAGAGCCGGCGGGGCGTCGTCACGCGGCTGGATGACGGCCGGCAGCGCCTGGAGTTCCGTCGGTCCTGGCCCGACCCGATCGAGGACGTGTGGGCCGCGCTGACCGAGCCCGACCGGCTCGCCCGGTGGATCGGCACCTACGAGGGGGAGCGCGCCGTGGGCGCCACCGGCACGTTCACGATGACCCACGAGGAGGAGCCCGCGGGGGAGCAGATGACCATCGTCGCGTGCGAGCCGCCGCGGCGGCTGGTCGTCCAGTGGGTGCAGGAGGACACCGACGCCTGGCGGGTGGACCTCGACCTCGCCACCGAGGACGGCCGCACCGTGCTGCGGTTCGTGCAGGTCTTCGGCGCCGAGGCCGACGTCACCGACTTCGCGATGGGCTGGCACTGGTACCTGGACAAGTTCGGCAGCGAGGTCGCCGGTTCCCCGGTCCCCGGGAACTGGGACACCTTCCTCGCCGAGGTGGGCCCCGCCTACGCCCGCTGAGGGCCGGAACACCCGGACGAGGAGCCGCCCTCGGCTCAGCCGTTCGCCCGGTGACCCCGACGGGGGTCGGTTAGCGTGGGAAGCGCCGCAACCCGTTCGACGGAGGCTCTTCCCCACGTGGCGAATCCCTACCTGCAGGTGCTGCGCACGCCGCACGCCCTGCCCATGGTGCTCGCGGCGTTCATCGGCCGGTTGCCCCTGTCCATGGTCGGGCTGGGGTGCGTGCTGCTCGTGGCCTCCGAGACGGGCTCCTACGGTCTCGGCGGTGCCGTGGCGGCGGTCGGAGCGGTGACGACGGCGGTGGCCGGCCCGTTCATCGGCCGGCTGTCCGACGCACACGGCCAGCGCCGGGTCCTGCTGCCCGTCCTCGGCGTCTTCGTCGTCTCCGGAACCGGATTCCTGTTCGCCGTCCGCCAGGACTGGTCGCTGCTCCTCGTCTTCGTCACCGCCGGGCTGGCCGGGGCCTGCCTCCCGCCGGTCTCCTCGATGATCCGCGTCCGCTGGACCCACCTGCTCCGGGGCAGTCACCGACTGCCGACGGCGCTGGCGATGGAGTCCGTCGTCGACGAGATGGTCTTCGTGCTCGGGCCCGTACTGGTCACCATCCTGTCCACCACCGGTCATGCGACCTCCGGCCTGGTCACCGCCTTCGTGCTGGCCACGGTCGGCAGCCTGCTGTTCGCAGCGCAGCGCCGCACCGAGCCGGAACCGACCGCGGACGAGCACCGCGTCACCACCTCGGCCATGCGGTCCGACGGGCTGAAGGTGCTCTTCGTCGTGGCCGCCGCCATCGGCACGGTCCTCGGCACCCTGCAGATCTCGCTCGTTGCCTTCGCGGAGGAGGTGGGGGAGCGGCCGATGTCGGGCGTGCTCATCGCCGGCCTGGCCGTCGGCTCGATGATCAGCGGCATCGGCTGGGGCGTCGTGAACTGGCGGTTGCCGCTGCGCCACCGGCTGGCCGGGGTCCTCGTTCTGCTGACCCTGCTCAGCGCCCCGCTGCTCCTGGTCGGCGAGGTCTGGCTGATGGTGCCGTTCGTGGTGCTCGCCGGCGTCGCGGTGTCGCCGGCGCTGATCAGCGTCTTCACCCTCGCCGAGCTGCTCGTGCCGCGGGCGGCCGTCACCGAGGCGTTCACCTGGATCGGCACGGCGCTCGCGCTGGGGGTCGCCGTCGGCGCAGCCTTCTCGGGCAAGATCGTGGACGTCTCCGGAGCGAACGCCGCCCTCGCCGTGGCCACCCTCGCCGCCGCGCTCGCCGCCGTCGTCGTGGCGCTGGGCCAGCGGGTGCTGCACGTGCCGGCCGAGCACGCCTCGGCAGCGGCGCTCGTGCGCTGATGGACGAGCGGTACGAGCTCCCGGGCGCCGTGGTCCGGGACCGGTCGGTGACCGTTCCCCTGCACCGGACCGGGGCCGACGACGAGACGATCACCGTCTTCGTCCGCGAGCTGGTGCACCCCGACCAGCGCGACGCCGACCTGCCGCTGCTGCTCTTCCTGCAGGGCGGCCCCGGTGGGAAGTCGCCCCGGCCCACCCGCGGCAGCTGGATCCCGCGCGCGCTGCAGGACTTCCGCGTGGTGCTCCTCGACCAGCGCGGCACCGGCCGCAGTTCCCGGGTCACCGGCGCGACCATGCGGCGCTTCGAGGACCCTCGGGCCGCCGCCGCGTTCCTGCTCGCCTTCCGGGCCGACTCGATCGTCGCCGACGCCGAGCACGTGCGGACCACCCTGTACGGCGGCCGCCGCTGGACCACTCTGGGCCAGAGCTACGGGGGATTCCTGACCCTCACCTACCTCTCCCGCGCACCGGACGCCCTGGAGCGCTGCCTGATCACCGGCGGTCTGCCCTCGCTCCGGCCGGACGCCCGCGAGCTCTACCGGCGCACGTATCCGCGGGTGGCGGCGAAGGTCGGCCGGTTCTACGAGCGCTATCCGGGCGACGTCGCCCGCGTCGGCGCGGTGGCCGACCGGCTCGCCGCCGAGCCGGCGACGCTGCCCGACGGCGACCGGCTCGGCGTGCGAAGGCTGCAGACCCTCGGGCACGTCCTCGGCACCCAGGCCGGCGCCGAGGAGCTGCACTGGCTGTTCGAGGAGGCGCTGGAAGGAGACGGCCTGTCCGACACCTTCCTCGACCAGGTCGCCCGGCGGACGTCCTACTGGGACAACCCGCTCTACGCCGCCCTGCACGAGAGCATCTACGCGTCCGGAGCGGGCCGGACCGGATGGGCGGCCGAGGCCGAGCGCGGCCCGGAGTTCGACGGCGACCGGCGGCCGCTGCTGTTCACCGGCGAGATGATCCACCCCTGGATGTTCGACGAGATCGCCTCGCTGCGGCCGTTCGGACCGGCGGCGCACGCGCTGGCCGAGATCGAGGAGTTCACACCGCTGTACGACCCGGCCCGGCTGGCGGCCAACGACGTGCCGGTCGACGCGGCGGTCTACGTCGACGACATGTACGTCGACGCCGGGCTCTCGCTGGAGACAGCGGACGCCGTCGGCAACGTGCGCACCTGGGTGACCAACGAGTACGAGCACGACGGCCTGCGCACCGGAGACGTGCTGGACCGGCTGCTGTCCCTCCGCTGCCGATGACCCGGCCACGGCCCGCCGCCGGCGGCGGGCGCCGGCTGGGCGTCGCGCCCGCACGGCTGGGCGCGTGGCTCGACGGGGTCGCCGCGCGGCACGGGGCCTTCACCGACGTCTCGCCGGACACCGACGGGACGGTGCGGCTCACCTGCGCGGACAGCACCACCGTCGCCCTGCGCGCCCCCTTCGGCTGGACGCCGGAGCAACCGGTGCTCGGCAGCTTCACCGCGGCCGCTCGCGTCGACCGCACGGCCGCGGTGCTGCTGGTCCGCCGTGGCCGGTGGGCTGTCGGAGTGTTCGACGGCGAGCGGCTGGTCGTGTCCAAGGTCGACGCCCGGCAGGTGCAGGGCCGGACGGCGGCCGGCGGGTGGTCGCAGCAGCGGTTCGCCCGGCGGCGCGGCCACCAGACCGACGCCGTCGTCGCCTCGGCCGCCGACACCGCCGCGCGTGTGCTGCTCCCGCACGTCGCCGACGTGGTGGCGCTGTTCACCGGTGGCGACAGGGGGTTGGTCGAGGAGGTGCTCGCCGACCGGCGGCTCGCTCCGCTGGCCGTCCTGCGCCGGGAGCCGCACCTCGACGTGGGCGAGCCCACCAAGGCGGTGCTGCTCGAGACCCCCGGTCGGTTCCGCGCCGTCGAGGTGACGATCGTGGAGCCCTCCGACCGCCCCTGAATTGCGGCCGGAATGGTCCGGAATGGCGCTGTGGAATGGCGCGGTGTGTCGGCGGACACGGAAAATGCGTGTTCTGGGCCACTTTCAACGTATTTAGTGAGCGAGATCTCAGCTGCGCGCGGGATCCGTGCGCTACAGCGGGCGTTAACTACTAAAGGAACGACCAAGCGTGGCCGATGCGAATCACGACCACCGACATCTGTCAGGAGAGAGTCATGGGACCGCAGACCGCTCACAGGCCCAGCACGCTCGGCAACATCCCGATGAGTTTCGCGCCGATCCTCTTCGCGGACCCGTCCTACTTCCAGGCCGACCGCGCCCCCATGGGGTCGTACCAGGGCGACGGCGTGCGCTTCATCGCCAAGCTGGGCCGGATTCTCCGCGCCCACAGCTGAGCCATTCCGTCCTCGCCGAGCGAGGGCCGCGACGACGACGCGAGAACTGCCGAGAGGCGGCTCTCGCGTCGCTGTCGTATGTACCGCTGTTTCTTTGCGCGCCGAGTGGGGGCCGGAGGCTCCCGCGCAGGCGTGACCGACGCGCTCCATGAAACCGGTCATGGCACGTGGCCGCGGTGTCGTCCGGAGGACGACGGTGTTATGGCGTCAGGACGAGGCGGATCGGGTTGCCGTCCTTGTTCGCCAGGCGCGCCACGCCGTCGGCGGCGTCGGCGAGCGGGAGCGTCCCGGAGATGGACGCGGACAGGTCGAGCCGGTGGTGCCGGATGAGTGAGACCAGCTGATCCACGTGACCCGGCCCGGAGCCGTAGTGCCCCAGGATCCGCTGCCCGAAGTAGCTGAACTGCGTCCCCTTCTCGATGCTCAGCGGATGGTCGGTGAGCCCGACGAGCACCAGTGAGCCGTTGCGCTCCAGCGTCGCCACCGCCTGCTCGCGGACGGCGGCCACACCGGCGAAGTCGAACGCGTACGCCAGACCCGGTCCGCCGGTGAGCTCGCGGACCGCAGCGGCGACGTCGTCGGCCGGGTCGAGGGCCAGGTCGGCGCCGAAGTCCAGGGCGCGCTGCCGCGCGGCCGGCACCGGGTCGACGGCGACGATCGGCGCCGCGCCGGCCAGCCGGAGCAGCTGCACCGCGTGCGCGCCGAGCCCGCCGATGCCCCACACCCCCACCGACTGGCCGGCCCGCACACCCGCCGTCTCCACGATCGAGGCCCAGGGCGTCGAGACCGCGTCGGGCACGATGCACGCCTGCTCCAGCGGCAGGTCGTCGGGGACGGCGACGAGCGTCGTCGCCGTGGCCAGCGCGTACTCCGCCCAGCCACCGTCGTAGTCGACCCCGCGGGTGTACACCCAGCCGTTGCGCTGCTCGCCGGCCTGCAGCAGCACGCGAGCGCCCTCCGCCCAGCCCTCGACGCCGGCACCGAGCGACGCGACCGTGCCCGCGACCTCGTGGCCCAGCGTGACCTCGGGACCCTCCAGGAACAGTGGCGAGAGCGAGCCCTCGATGAGGTGCACGTCGGAGAGGCAGATGCCCGCGGCGCCCACCCGGATCAGCACCTCGCCGGGACCGGGGCGGGGAACCGCCACCTCCTTCACCGTGAACTCACGGGTGCGCACGTCGAGGCGGCCGGCCAGCATCGAGTCGGGGATCGTGTCGGTCATGCCCCCACCCTGGCGGCCGCGGCCGCGGCCCGGTGCACGGGGGTGTGACCTGCACGACGGAATGCGCTCGACCGGCGTCGGGTCGCGGCGTAACGTCCTCCGACCGTGTCTCCCGCTGCTCGCCCCGAGACCGTTGCCCCCGACGACATCCGCCCCGACCCCGTGCTCGCCGCCGAGCGGGCCCACCTCCACCGCGCTGCCGAGTGCCTGACCCGGATGCGGGACGCCACCGAAGCGGTGACCGACGCCGGTGTCGACGCCTGGGCCTCCGAGCGCCTCGGCGCCGCCCGGGCCGAACGGCTGCTCGCGCTGGCCGCCGACCCCGGCGTCCCCCCGTTCTTCGGCCGCACCGACGCCGCAGGCCCTGCCCCGGAGACCTTCCACATCGGCCGCCGGCACGTCCGCGACGACGCCGGCGATCCGGTGGTCATCGACTGGCGCGCCCCGATGAGCCGGCCGTTCTACCAGGCCACCGCCGCGGATCCCCAGGGCGTGGCCCGCCGTCGCCGGTTCGGGTTCGCCGGCGGCGAGCTCACCGGCTACGAGGACGAGCTCCTCGAGGCGGGGGACGACGGACCGGGGGAGTTCCTCCGCGCGGAGATCGAGCGACCGCGCAGCGGGCCCATGCGCGACATCGTGGCGACCATCCAGCCCGACCAGGACGACATCGTGCGGGCTCCACTGGCCGAGTCGATCTGCGTGCAGGGTGCCCCGGGTACCGGCAAGACCGCCGTCGGCCTGCACCGGGCCGCCTACCTGCTCTACACGCACGGGGGGCAGCTGTCCCGCACCGGCGTCCTCGTGGTCGGGCCCAACCGCGCCTTCCTGCGCTACATCGAGCAGGTGCTGCCCACCCTGGGCGAGGTGGACGTCGCGCAGTCGACCGTCGCCGACCTGACCGGCCGGGTGCCGGTGCGCGCGGTCGACGCCCCCGGGGCCGCGGTCCTCAAGGGTGACGGCCGGATGGCCGAGGTGCTGCGCCGCGCGCTGTGGGGCGAGATCCGCAAGCCGGCCGACGACGTGCTGGTGCCCTTGACGGGACGCCGCTACCGGGTGCCCGTCGAGCGGCTCAAGCGCTACGTCGACGACCTGCGCCGCCGGGCCCGGGCGGACGACGACCAGCAGTCGCTGCACTATGCCGCCGGCCGGGAGCGGCTGGCCCTCATGCTGGCCGAGGACGCCCGCCGCCAGAAGGAGGCGGCCGGCGGCAGTCCGACCGACGCGGAGACCCGCCGGGCCGCGCGGAGTCCCGAGGTGCGCGCGTTCTGCGACCTGGTCTGGCCCGCGCAGGACGCCGCCGGCGTCCTGGCCGCGCTGTACAGCGACCCCGCCCTGCTGGCCCGCGCGGCGCGCGCCCTGCTCGACGACGCCGAGCAGGCGCTGCTGCGGTGGGAGAAGGCCCCGCGGTCGATCCGCTCGGCGCCCTGGACCGAGGCCGACGCCGTCCTCGTGGACGAGGTGGCGGGGCTGCTCGAGCGGACGCCCGGCTACGGGCACGTCGTCGTGGACGAGGCGCAGGACCTCTCGCCGATGCAGTGCCGCGCCGTGGCCCGCCGGCTCGCCGCGGGGTCGCTCACCGTGCTCGGGGACCTCGCCCAGGCGACCAGCCCCTGGTCGGCGGCCGACTGGGGGCAGACCCTGGCCGGGCTCGGCCGTCCCGGCACCGTGGTCCGCCCGCTCACCCGCGGTTACCGGGTGCCGGCCGAGGTGCTCGACTACGCCAACCGGCTGCTGCCGCTCATCGCCCCGGGGTTGCCGGCCGCGACCGCCGTCCGCGGGGAGCCGGGGTCGCTCCGCGTGCGTCCGGTGACCGAGCTCGCCGGGCCCCTGGCCGACGTCGTCGAAGAACTGTCCGCGGTGCCGGGGTCGATCGGGGTGGTCTGTGCCGACGACGCCGTCGCCGACGTCGTCGCGATGATGTCGGACGCGGGGCTGCCTGCCGTCCCGCTGGCCGACGACGGCGAACCCCCGGCCCGCCTGGCCGTGGTGCCCGCGACGCTGGCCAAGGGGCTGGAGTTCGACGCGGTGGTGGTGGTCGACCCCGCGGCGATCGTGGCGGCCGAGCCGCGCGGGTTGCACCGGCTCTACGTCGTCCTCACCCGGGCGGTGAGCACGCTGGTCGTCCTGCACCGGGGTGACCTGCCGGCGCCGCTCGCCGGCGCTCCAGCAGCTCGTCCAGCGAGCCGGTGAGCAGCCAGCAGGCGAGCAGGACGAGGTGCAGCAGCCACAGCCAGAGGCCGAGCGCGACGACGCCGCCGACCACGGTCAGCCCGCCGAAGGGGGCGCCGAGGTCCAGCGGCAGGGACAGGAAGAGCACGAAGCCCTGCAGGAAGCCGGACAGGCACGCCGCGGTGAACAGCGCGCCGCACACCAGCGCCGGCCACCGCACCCTTCCGCCGCCCACGACCCGGAACCCCCAGGCCAGCGGGAGCGTGAGGGCGGCCAGGACCGCGTAGAAACCGACGGCGACCCGGCCGACCGTCGCCCAGGCGCCCCCGCTGTCGGCGAGACCGGCCATGGCGGCGCCGGCCAGCAGCAGCGGGTAGAGCAGGAAGGGCGCGAGGAGCAGTAGCGGCAGGGCGGCCAGCCGGCCGCGCCACGCGGTCATCCCCTCCTCGCGGTGGCTGAAGCGCAGCAGGGCCCGGCGCAGGCCCTCGCCGTACAGCGACATGGGCAGGAGGGCGAGCAGGCCCTGCAGCGGGTTCAGGTCGACGCCGGCGTCCACCAGCCGGGCGACCGCGTCGGGAGCACCGAGCTCGGGCGGCAGGAGGTCGGAAAGCCGCTCGCCGAGGTCGCTCACGCGCTCGGGCGAGGTCAGGCGAGCGGTGAGGGAGAAGGCCAGGACCAGCAGCGGCACCACAGCGATACCGGCGTAGAAGGTGAGCCCCGCGGCGATGAGCGCGAGGTCGCGGCCCCGCAGCCGGTGGCGCACACCTCCGACGAGGGCGCGGGCCCACTGGCGGGCGGAGCCGGGCGACAGGGAGGCGCGCCGGCTCACCCGGCGTCGTTGCTGCCGGTCTCCTCGCAACTCGCGTCCTGCGAGTTGCTCGCCTCCTCGCCCTGGGCGTCGCAGTTGGTCTCACCGCGCTGCAGGTCGGTGTTGTCGCCGCAGGCGACCAGCGACCCGGCGACGGCCAGCAGGAGGAGGGGGCGGCGGAGGTCCATGCCTCCGTAGTGCGCGGAGGGTGGCCTGTCGAAACGGCGCCGCGCCCGTGAACTCTGAGGCCCCTGGGACGAAGGCCGCGGAGCGGACGCGGACGGGTCCGTCACGCTGACCTGGGTCAACGGGCGTTGGTGCCCGCGCGCGCGTATCGGCAAACAACAATCTTGTTATTACCTGTTGTCACGGCTCGATAACGAGACTTACCGTCTGTGTGCCCGCCGGGGCGCTCCGTCACCGCCAGGGTGACAGCCCGGCCGGGATCGCACACAGATCGGAGAGCCGCGGCACATGGCTCTGCACCCCGCTCGCCGCACCGCCCGACGGGCCGTCGTGGCCGTCGTCGGAGCCCTCGGCATCCTCCTCGCGACCGTCCCCGCGGCGGCCGCCCCCGGCGACCCGTCGACCTCGGCCGAGGCGGCGGAGCTCGTGGCCGCCCGAGGCCACGACCTCGAGGCGCTGTCCGAGGAGTTCAACGAGGCGCGCGAGACGCTCCGGGGCCAGCAGGCCGCCGCCGAGGCCGCCCAGGCCGAGCTCGACCGGGCCACCGCCGCCCTCGCCGCCGCGCAGGAGAGCGTCCGCGGTGTCGCGCGCACCGCCTACACCGGCACGGGGCTCACCTCGTTCGAGGCGCTGATGATCAGCGGCTCGGCCGACGAGTTCGTGACCCGCATGTCGACGCTGCAGCACGTCGCGGGACACCAGAACGAGCTGCTCGGCCGTGCCGCCGGCGCCAACGCCGCCGCCGTCGAGGCCCAGGCGCAGGTCCAGGCCTCGGTCGCCGAGGCGCAGCGTCAGTACGACGCCGTCGCCGCCAAGCAGGCCGAGCTCCAGCGGCAGATCGCCGAGTTCCAGGCCATCCACGACCGGCTGAGCACCCAGGAGCGGCAGGCGGTCGCAGCGGCTGCCGCCGAAGCGCACTCCCCGCGGGCCAGCCGCGCCGAGCGCACCGAGCCGCTGGCCGAGGCGTCCGCCCCGGTGGTGGCGAACAGCGGGGCCGCGCAGATCGCCGTCGACACGGCCATGGCCCAGCGCGGCAAGCCCTACGTCTGGGCCGCCGGCGGCCCCAGGTCGTTCGACTGCTCGGGTCTCACGCAGTACGCCTTCCGCGCGGCGGGGATCAGCCTGCCGCACTCGAGCCGGCTGCAGTCGCGGATGGGCCAGTCGGTCGCCCGCGCCGACCTCCAGCCCGGCGACCTGGTGTTCTTCTACAGCCCGGTCAGCCACGTGGGCATCTACATCGGCGGGGGACAGATGGTCCACGCCCCGACGTCGGGCGACGTCGTCAAGACCGCGCCCGTCGACGCCGTGGGCGGCTACGCCGGCGCCCGCCGCATCTCCGCCTGATCCCACCGGGCCTCACTCGGGGCCGCTGACCCGCTGGAGCAGGCCCCAGACGAACGTCGTCCGCACGCCGCCGGGGAGCCGCACCTCCCATCTGGTCACGACGCCGGTGCCCACGCTCTCCGCACCGGGCAGGCCGATGACGTCGTCCAGCACGTGCTCCCAGACCAGCAGCCCGTCCGCGGAGGCCGGTGGCACGGGCGAGCCGGGCATCCGCACCAGGTGCTCGTTCAGCACCGATCCGCCGGGCCCGGTGAGCACCTCCCAGTAGAGGTGCGGCCAGAGCGGCAGCGGCCAGCGCCGGACCTGCACGTCCAGGTCGCCGAAGCGCCCTTCCTCTTATCCGCAGGCGTCCCGTGGCCCCGTCCGGAGGCTCGCGCCGAGCTTGCGAGGTGTGAGAGGGACGGGGTCCTTCTGCTGCCAGCGGGTGTGCGCGGCGTGGGCCTCGGCGCGCGTGGCCCCCAGCCGGGGCAGCGCATCGGAGACGAAGTCGGGCCGGATGTCGGCCATCCGGCGTAGCAGCACGAGGCAGAACTCGCGCCGCGCCGGTCCCCGCACGCGCTCAACGTAGGCAACCTCACCTCGGGGGTGGGCCCGGCCCGACGGAGCGGTCGGGGAGGATCGTGCGCGTGACTCCCCGTACCGCCGCCACCGCCTTCCGCATCGTCGCCGTGGCCGAGGCGTTCTCCTGGCTCGGTCTGCTCATCGGGATGTTCGTCAAGTACGTGCCCGAGACCTCCGAGATCGGGGTGAAGATCTTCGGGCCCATCCACGGCGGGATCTTCGTGGCCTACGTGGTCGTCGCGCTGCTCGCCTCCCGGGTGCTCCGCTGGACGCCGGCCACGACGGTGCTGGCGCTGGCCGCCTCGGTGCCGCCGCTGGTCACCGTCTGGTTCGAGCGCTGGGCCACCCGCACCGGCCGCCTCCCCGCTGCGGACGCCGTCCCCACCGCCTGACCTGCGGGGCGAGGGTTACGGTCGCCGTCATGCCCGAGCCCGTCCTCCCCGGCACCGCCCGCACGATGCTGGCGCGCGTCGCCCGCGCGCAGCGCGACGGTCGTGCTCCCAGCCTCGTCGCGGGTGTCGTGCGCGACGGGGAGCTGGCGTGGTCGGCAGGCCGCGGCGCGGTGGCCGAGCCGCACACCGACGTCCAGTACCGGCTGGGCTCGATCAGCAAGACGGTGACCGCCGTCGTGGTGATGCGGCTGCGCGACGAGGGCCGGCTGTCGTTGGACGACCCCCTCGAGCGGCACCTGCCCGGCACGCCCCTGGGGGACCGCACGATCGGGCAGCTGCTCTCGCACCTCTCCGGCGCCTCGGCCGAGAGTCCGGGCGGGTGGTGGGAGCGCACGGCCGGTGGGGCGCTCGACGACCTCGGCCTGGACGCCGGCGACGTCGTCCTCGGGGCCGCCCGGCGGTTCCACTACTCCAACCTCGGCTTCGGCCTGCTCGGCGAGCTCGTCGCCCGGCTGCGCGGCGGCTCGTGGGACGACGTCGTCCGCGCCGAGGTGCTCGCGCCGCTGGGCATGGACCGGACCACCCCGCGCCCGGTCGCGCCGGCGGCGGAGGGCCTCGCGGTCCACCCGTGGGCCGACGTCGTCCTCCGCGAGCCGGAGCACCACGCGGGCGCCATGGCGGCCGCCGGCCAGCTCTGGGCGACGCTTCCCGACCTCGGCCGGTTCGCGGCCTTCCTGCTCGGGGACACCGCCGACGTCCTCGACGAGGCGACCCTCGAGGAGATGACGGTGCCCGCCGGCGTGGACTCCTCGGTGCCCGGCTGGGCCGCGTACGGGCTGGGCGTGCAGGTGTTGCGGATCGACGGCCGGACGCTGGTCGGGCACGGCGGCTCGATGCCGGGCTTCCTCGCCGGCGTCTTCGTCGACCGCGACGAGCAGACCGGCGCCGTCTCCCTGGCCAACGCGACGGCGGGCGTGGAGCCGGTGGTCTTCGGGCTGCTGGCGGACCTGCGGACCGCGGAGCCCCGGATCGTCGAGCCCTGGGAATCCGCGCCCGCGCCGGTGCCGCTGGCGGTGCTCGGCGTGTGGTTCTGGGGGCCGGTGCCGTGCGTCCTGCGCGCCGTGCCCGGCGGGATGCTGCACCTGGGGCCGCTGCCCGGCCGCGCCGGGAGGGCGAGCCGGTTCGCCCGGGCCGACGACGGCCGCTGGGTGGGGCTGGACGGCTACTACGCGGGCGAGACCCTGCGCATCGCCGCCGACCACCTCGACCTGGGCACGTTCGTCTTCACACGGACGCCGTACGACCCGCAGGCACCCGTGCCCGGCGGCGTGGACGAGGCCGGCTGGCGCTGAGTCGTCGGGTCAGGCGCTCGGGTAGAGGCCGGCCGAGTAGGTGGCGGGGGAGTAGTAGCGCTCGAGTTCCTCGAGCGGCTCGTCCCGGCGCTCCATGGCGTGCGCGATCCGGGCCCGCGTCGGGACGGCCTCGGTGTCCCAGCTCTCCGGATCCCAGAGCTGGGACCGGAGGAACGCCTTGCCGCAGTGGTGGAACACCTGGTCGATCTCGACGACGACGGCGAGCACGGGGCGGTGTCCCTTGACCACCATGCGGTCGAGCAGGTCGGGGTCGGTGACCAGCCGGGCCCGGCCGTTGATCCGCAGCGTGTCCGTGCGTCCCGGCAGGAGGTGGATCAGCCCGACGTGCGGGTTGGCGAGGATGTTGCGGTACCCGTCGGCCCGCCGGTTGCCGGCCCGCTCGGGGATCGCGATCGTCCGGTCGTCGAGGACGAGGGTGAAGCCGGGCGGATCGCCCTTGGGGGAGACGTCGCAGGAGCCGTCGCCGGCGCTGGTCGCGACGAGGCAGAACGGCGAGGCGGCCAGCCAGGCCCGGTCGAGCTCGTGCAGCGCCGTCCGTTCCTTGGCGAGGGCCGCCGGGACCGGTTCGCCGAGCAGTTCCCGCAGCTGGGCCTCGCTGGTGATCGTCGCCACGGGACGATCATGCTCACGGTGGGTCGAAGGCGTCCATCGTCTTCTTGAGCACGGCGCCGTAGACCAGGTGCGGAACCAGGTCGCTGATCCAGTCCGTCCGGGACCAGGTGCGCGGATCGGTGATGCCCAGCGCCGTCATCGGGCCGTTCGCGGCGACGAGGATGCCCGCTGTCGTCAGCAGCGTTCCCACCGTGGGTCGCGACCGGTAGCCGGCCGCCCGCACGAGCCCGACGACGACGCCGACGCCGACGCCCGCCACCAGCCCGGTGAGCGGTCCGAGCCCCTGCACGCGGTTCTCGCGGGTGTCGCCGTCGCCCGGGATCGGCACGTGCGCCTTCTCCGCCAGCTTCTCCACCGTCCGTTCCGGCGTCGAGCTGCTGCCGCGGCCGCGCACCGCCATGTCCAGGTAGGTGACGGCGTTGAGGGCGGTGCTGGCCGCCGCCCCTGCCGCTGCGCCGCGCAGCGCCCAGCCGGCGCTGCTGATCCCGCGCCTGCCCTTGCCGATCGTCCCGATCGCCGTCCGCTTCGCCATGGCGACGTCCGTACCCGGTCACCCGGCGGCGACGCGCCCGGTCAGCGGTCCTCGTGGCGAGCGGGCCGCCGCACGCGCAGGGTGGACTGCGTGGACATCGACCGCACGCTCGAGGAGGCGATCGCCGGGCTGCTCGACCAGCGGAAGGCAGGCGCCACGATCTGCCCCTCGGAGGCGGCGCGCGCCGTGGATCCCGAGAACTGGCGCCCGCTCATGCCGGCCGCCCGCGACGCCGCCGGCCGGCTGGCGGCCGCGGGCATGGTCGAGGTCACGCAGGGCGGGGAGGTCGTCGACGTCGCGACGGCGCGCGGGCCGGTCCGGATCCGCAGGCGCTAGCCCCTGCGACGACGCAGCACCAGCAGTGCCCCGGCCCCCAGCAGGGCGGCAGCGGCAGCGACGAGGATCGCGGCGAGCGGGCCGTCGTCGTCCGGGCCGTCGTCCGTCGGAGTCGCGGCCGCTCGCGGCTCGGGCGGAGCGGGCGCCGGCGCCGGAGCGCTCGCCGGCCCCAGCGCCGCCAGTTCCGCCTCGAGTTCCGGGGTGAGCGGCCCCGTCCCGTCGCAGAGATAGGCGAAGTACTGGTCGTCCGCAGCCGACGCCTCACCGTTGATGTAGGGGTCGGGCGTTCGGCTCGCGAAGACGGCGACCGGCCCGTCGTCCGTGATCTCCAGGCCGCACGACGCGCCGGACATCGGCGACAGGATCTCCTGCCGCTCGGTCACGGAACCCTTGTGGACGGTGTCCACGGCGAACACGTGCAGCGCCGGATCGGCGCTGGTGATCCGTTCCTCCGGGGCCTCGCGGGAGACCAGCCGCCCGGTGAAGACGGCGTCGGCCGACTCGAGGTACTGCGCCGCCGTCGCCTCGGCGCAGCTGCACGCCTGCGCGGGGGCGGCCGCAACGACGAAGAGCGCCCCCAGCAGGGCGCCGAGCAGCACGAGGACCCCGGTGCGTCGCATTCCGGGAGCCTCCTCCTGAGGGGTCGCCGGCGCCAGCACCCGGACTCCTCCCGATGAGCGAGCCGCGGCGGTGCATCGGCGTGGTGATCTTGTCCGACCCCGGGGGCGGCATGTCAGGATGTGTGAGCGGCACCACACCCCGGTGCCACACACGTCCACCTCCGCGAGGTGCCGGTGACCCCGGCCGCAGCGGCAGACGGCGAGGAGCGAGCTGTGACGGCGTTGCGCGACGAGTCCCTGGTCCAGAGCCGGTCCGATTACCGGAGTTCCGGCGGGCGGAGCTCCCCACCGCAGCTGCCGTCCCAGCCGGAGCTGGTGCAGCTGCTCACGCCCGAGGGCGAGCGGGTCGAGCACCCCGACTACGCCTTGGACATCGGCGACGACGAGCTGCGCGCCCTCTACCGCGACATGGCGCTGGTCCGCCGCTGGGACGCCGAGGCCACCGCGCTGCAGCGGCAGGGCGAACTGGGCCTGTGGGCCTCGCTGCTGGGCCAGGAGGCCGCCCAGGTCGGCGCCGGCCGCGCGATGGCCGACGACGACATGGCCTTCCCCACCTACCGCGAGCACGGTGTCGCCTGGACCCGCGGCGTGGACCCCCTGCACGTCATGAGCCTGTACCGCGGCGTCGACAACGGGGGCTGGAACCCGCTCGAGCGCGGCTTCAACCTGTACACGATCGTCATCGGCGCCCAGTGCCTGCACGCGACCGGCTACGCGATGGGCGTCCAGCGCGACGGCGCGGAGAGCGCCGTTCTCGCCTTCCTCGGCGACGGCGCGACCAGCCAGGGCGAGGTGAACGAGGCGATGGTGTTCGCGGCCAGCTTCGCCGCCCCCGTCGTCTTCTTCTGCCAGAACAACCAGTACGCGATCAGCGCACCGCTGGAGCGGCAGTCGAAGGTGCCGCTGTACCAGCGGGCGTCCGGCTTCGGCTTCCCCGGTATCCGGGTGGACGGCAACGACGTGCTCGCCGTGCTCGCCGTGACCCGGGCCGCCCTGGCCGCCGCCCGCGAGGGTCAGGGCCCCAGCTTCATCGAGGCCTTCACCTACCGGATGGGGGCGCACACCACCTCCGACGACCCCAGCCGCTACCGGATGTCCGGCGAGGTGGAGGAGTGGAAGCTGCGCGACCCGATCGCCCGGCTCAGGTCCTACCTGTCCCGCGGCGGCCTGGCCGGCGGCGACTTCTTCGACGCGGTCGAGGCCGAGGCGGACGACCTGGCCGCGCGCATCCGCCGCGGCACGGTGGAGATGCCCGATCCGCGGCCCAGCGACATGTTCGACGTCGTCTACGCCGAGCAGACCCCGCACCTGGCCGCGCAGAAGGCCGAGTTCGAGGCCTACAGCGCCGGCTTCGAGGGTGGTGCGGCGCAGTGACCGAGACGCTCACGATCGGCAAGGCGCTCAACCTCGGCCTGCGCCGCGCGATGGAGGACGACCCCAAGGTCGTGCTCATGGGCGAGGACATCGGCCGCCTCGGCGGCGTCTTCCGGATCACCGACGGGCTGCAGAAGGACTTCGGGGAGGACCGCGTCGTCGACACCCCGCTGGCCGAGGCCGGCATCCTCGGCACCGCCGTCGGCCTGGCCATGCGCGGCTACCGGCCGGTCTGCGAGATCCAGTTCGACGGGTTCGTCTTCCCCGCCTACAACCAGATCGTCACGCAGGTCGCCAAGATCCACGCCCGGTCGAAGGGCACGCTGACCATGCCGATCGTCGTCCGCATCCCCTTCGGCGGCGGGATCGGAGCCGTGGAGCACCACAGCGAGAGCCCGGAGGCGTACTTCGCCCACACGCCGGGGCTCAAGGTCGTCGCGGTGAGCAACCCCGTCGACGCCTACTGGGGCATCCAGCAGGCCATCGCCTCCCCCGACCCGGTCGTGTTCCTCGAGCCCAAGCGCCGGTACTGGGACAAGGCGGAGGTCGACCCGGACGCCACGCCCGAACCGCTGTTCGGTTCCCGGGTCGTGCGCGCCGGCGACGACGTCACCGTGCTCGCCTACGGCCCCATGGTGAAGACGGCGCTGCAGGCGGCCGAGGCGGCCGAGGGGGAGGGCCGCTCGCTCGAGGTCGTCGACCTGCGCAGCGTCTCGCCGCTGGATCTCGACCCGGTCTACGCCTCGGTCCGGCGCACCGGTCGCTGCGTCGTCGTCCACGAGGCGCCGATCACGCTGGGCCTCGGCGCGGAGATCGCCGCCCGCGTCACCGAGACGTGCTTCCACTCGCTGGAGGCGCCGGTGCTGCGGGTCGGCGGTTACGACCTGCCGTACCCGCCGGCGAAGCTCGAGGAGGAATACCTCCCCGACCTCGACCGGGTGCTGGACGCCGTCGACCGCACGATGGAGTTCTGAGATGACGTCCACGAGCACGTCGCTGCGGCAGTTCCGGCTCCCCGACGTCGGTGAGGGCCTGACCGAGGGCGAGATCCTGCAGTGGCTGGTCGCCGTCGGCGACACGGTCACCGTCAACCAGCCGTTGTGCGAGATCGAGACGGCGAAGGCGGCGGTCGAGCTGCCGTCCCCCTACGCCGGCACGGTCACCGAACTGCTGCACGCCGCCGGGGACATGGTCGAGGTGGGGACGCCGATCATCACCATCGACGTCGGCGGGTCGTCCGCCCCGTCCGACGCCCCCTCCGACCCCGCCGCGGCCGAGGAGGCGGCGCCGGGTGGACGTACCGCCGTGCTGGTCGGCTACGGGCCGCGCAGCACGGAGGCCCGCCGCCGTCCCCGGCGAGCCGGCGCTCTGCCCGCCGCGGCGCCCGCTCCGGAGACCGACGGCGTCCCCCTCCTGCCCACCGCCCCGGACGCACGCACCAAGCCGGTGCGCCACGGCGGCCTGGAGCTGGGCCGGCAGGCGGAGGCGCGTGCCCTCCAGGAGGCTGCCGCGCCCTCGGAACCGGTCGCGCCCGGCCGACGGGGCCCGCGCCCGCTGGCCAAGCCGCCGGTGCGCAAGTACGCCAAGGACTGCGGCGTCGACCTCGCCGAGGTTCTCGGGACCGGCCCGGGCGGGGTGATCACGCGGGCCGACGTCGACGCGTTCCGCACGGCCACCCCCGTTCCCGCTGGCCATGAACCAGCCGGCACCGCGGGGGAGCAGCGGATCCCGATCAAGGGCGTGCGCAAGCACACCGCCGCGGCCATGGTGGCCAGCGCCTTCACCGCACCGCACGTCACCGAGTTCCTCACCGTCGACGTGACCCGGATGATGAAGCTGCGCCGCCGCCTGGCCGAGCGGCCGGAGTTCACCGAGCTCAAGGTCAGTCCCCTGCTGTTCGTCGCCAAGGCGGTGCTGCTGGCGGCCACGCGGCACCCGATGGTGAACAGCAGCTGGGACGAGGCGGCGCAGGAGATCGTGGTGCACGGTCAGGTGAACCTGGGCATCGCTGCGGCCACGCCCCGCGGCCTCGTCGTCCCGAACATCAAGGACGCCGGCCGGCTCTCCCTGCCCGAGCTCGCCACTGCGCTGGGCGACCTCACCGAGACCGCCCGGGCGGGGCGCACGCCGCCCGCGGACATGACCGGCGGCACGATCACCCTCACCAACGTGGGCGTCTTCGGCGTCGACTCCGGGACCCCGATCCTCAACCCGGGGGAGGCGGCCATCCTCGCCTTCGGAGCGGTCCGGGAGATGCCGTGGGTGCACAAGGGGAAGGTCCGGCCGCGGCAGGTCACCACGCTGGCGCTGTCCTTCGACCACCGGATCGTCGACGGGGAGCTCGGCTCGAGGTTCCTGGCCGACGTCGGGGCACTTCTGGGTGACCCCGGCTCGGCGCTGGCGTTCTGACCGGCGGCCCGGGCAGCAGGATGTCCGCCATGGACCGACGCACCTCCGCCCTCGCCGCCCTGACCCTGTTCGCCGTCGCCACGGTCCTCGCGACGGTGCTCGACGGCCGGCTTCCGGCGAGCGAGGAGAGCGTCGCCGGATGGGTCGTCCAGGCGCTCGGCTACCTGGCCGGGATCACCGGGGGGATGCTGCTGCTCGCCATGGCCGGTGATCCGGCGAGGACGAAGGGCGCGGACCGCCGGTCCGGATTCGCGGTGGTGGCCGCCATGGTGGTGATCGTGCTGGCCGACGTGGTGGCACTCGGCGGGGACGGCGGCGCGAACATCGGACTGGGTTTCGTGCGGCTGATGGCCCTGGTCGTCGTGTTCTCCGTGTGCGTGCTGCAGGTCCGCGCCGTGGCCCTGCAGCGCCGCGACGACCGGCCGACTGCGCGGCCCTGACCAGCGCAGTTCAGGTGTCGCAGCCGGATCCGCGGGGTAGGTCGCACACGACCGATCAAGCGATCACGAGGAGCTGAGACACGTGGCAAGCGTGCAGGAATCCGTCGACGTCGACGTGCCGATCCGCGTCGCCTACGACCAGTGGACCCAGTTCGAGTCCTTCCCCCAGTTCATGGGCGGGGTCGAGAGCATCACGCAGATCGACGACACGCACACCCACTGGGTGACCAACGTCGACGGCGTGAAGCGTGAGTTCGACGCCGAGATCACCGAGCAGCACCCCGAGGAGCGGGTCGCCTGGACCAGCACCGGCGGCGAGGCCAAGCACGCCGGGGTCGTGACCTTCCACCGCCTCGACGACGCCAAGACGCGCGTCATGATCCAGATCGACTGGGAGCCCGAGGGTCTGGTCGAGAAGGCCGGCGCCGCCCTGGGCTTCGACGACCGCCAGATCAAGGCCGACGCGAAGAAGTTCAAGGAGTTCATCGAAAGCCGCGGCACCGAGACCGGTGCGTGGCGCGGGGACGTCGAGCGTCCCAGCTGACGCGAGCGATCGCGGCTCCACGGCGCCCGCCCTCCCGGTTCCGGGACGGCGGGCGCCGTCGCGTCCGGCCCTGGTGACGCGACTCACCCGCTGGGATGAGGAAAGCTCGGCCTGTCTGGTCCTCCGCCTAATGATCCTCGGAATACTGTCGATACCACCTGCATTGCTACGGATGTAGGTCCATCATTCCGAGGAAAGAGGCATGACCCATGAACAGCGTGACGTCCAGCTGGCGGCAGCGGCGCCAGGCCGCGCGAACCCGGCGGGCGATCGACCAGGCCCTGGCGCGCAGCAGCAGCCCGGCCATGCGGGACGAGCTCCTGACCCTGGCCAGCCACAACTCGTACATGCTGCGCTGACCGGCGGGGGCGTTGCCCCCTCCGATGTCCTCACCCGTCGGGGTCGTCCCGGCTAATGATTCGGCCCTGGCTGCCGATCTGCGGAATGTGGAGGCAGACCAGCACGGGAACCCGGACGGTGGCGCGGCCGAGCCGCGCGAGACGTCCGGTGTCACGACCGCTGGGCTGCTGACCTACGTCCGCGACCGGGGTGGTCCCGAGGCCGTGGCCCGGCTGATCGAGCGGGCGGGTGTGGCTGCGACCGCCGACGAGCTGGCCGACCAGTCCCGCTGGTTCAGCCACGAGACCCGGGTGCGCCTGTTCCAGGCGGCGACCGAGGTGTTCGACGACCCGCGGGTGATGTTCGACGTGGGTGCGGCGGCGCTGCGCAACAAGGTCGCGTACTCGCTGGTCCTGGTCCTGCGCGCCCTGGGCACGCCCCGCCAGGTCTTCCGCCGGCTCCCCCGCACCGCGGCGAAGTTCACCACGGTCCAGTCCATGGAGCTCCTGGAGTCGACGGCTACGTCGGCGTCCGTCGCGATCCACCTGGCCGAGGGGTACCCCCACTCGCCGCTGGACTGCGACTACACCCAGGGGCTGGTGACCACCATCCCCGAGATCTTCGGCCTGGCGCCCGGTTCCATCGCCTCCGCCGAGTGCCTCGTCGGGCACGGCCGCGCCTGCGTCTACCGGGTGACCTGGGAGCGACGGCGCCGCCTGAGACGCGGCCGCCGCGGGGACGGCGCGATCGACCCCGAGCTCAGCGCGCTGCGCGGGCAGCTCCGCACCCTGCAGTCCACGGCCACCGATCTGGTGGGCAGCGACGACCTCGACACCGTGCTGCGCCGGATCGTCGCGCGCGCCGGCGAGGCGGTCCTGGCGCCCGGCCACCTCCTCGCCGTCGAGGCCCCCGACGGTGGCCCGCCGCTGGTGCACAGCGCCGGCATCCCCGAGTCCCAGGTGCAGGACCTCGCCTCCCGGCTCCTGTCCGGACAGGGCATCGGCCCCGGGGCCGTCGTCGTCGACGTGGCGTCGGCGCGCCGGTGGCACGGACGGCTGGCGGCCCTCTTCCCCTCCTCGGAGGACCCGACGGAGGACGAGCACGCGATGCTGGCCGCCTACGCGGGGCACGCGGCCGCGGCCCTCGACCTGCTGATCGCCCTGGAGGACGCCCGGCTCGAGGCGAGCCGGGCCGGTGCGCTGCTGTCGCTGGCGCACGAGCTCGCCGCCACCACCGAGGCCGACGGCATCTGCGCCGTCGTCGCCGAGGCCCTCCCGCGGGTGGTCGGGTGCAGCAGTGCCGCGGTCATGCTCTGGGACCCCGCCCAGGGGACGCTGCGTGCGCAGGGCTCCATCAACGTCCACCGGCCCGAGCGGCACGTCTTCCGCAAGACGCCCCTGCGCCCGGAGAACACCCCCGAGCTGGTCGACATGCTCACCACGCGCGAGCCGCGCATCATCAAGCACGCGACCAGCAGCCCGGGGTTGCGCGCCATGCTCGACCAGATCGACGTGACCGACGTCGTCGTCGTCCCCCTGGTGGCCGGCACCACCTTCCTCGGTGTCGCCACGGCCAGCTGGGAGTCGGGGGAGGCCGCCGAGGAGCTGGGCGGGGACGTGCTCGGCCGGCTCCGCGGTGTCGGCGACCAGGCGACGTCGGCGCTGCAGCGGGCCCGCCTGCTGGAGACGGTCCGGCACCAGGCCACCCACGACGCCCTGACCGGGCTGCCCAACCGCGTGCTGTTCCTGGAGCGTCTGCTCAGCGCGCTCGAGGAATCGGAGTCCGGCGCACCCGTGTCGGTCCTGTTCTGCGACCTCGACGGGTTCAAGCAGGTCAACGACGCCCTCGGGCATGCCGCGGGCGACGAACTGCTGCGCCAGGTCGCCGCGCGGCTCCGCGCCGCTATCCGGCCCTGTGACACCGTCGGCCGCCTCAGCGGCGACGAGTTCGCCGTCATCCTGCCCGGCCTGACCGACGCCGCCGACGCACACGGCCTCGCGGCCCGGGTCGAGGAGTGCTTCGCCGAGCCGTTCCGGCTCGAGGGCCGGGAGGTGGCGGTCGGCACGAGCGTGGGCGTCGCGGTGCACGAGTCCGGCACCACCGCGGAGGAACTGCTCAAGAAGGCCGACGCCGCCATGTACCGCCACAAGCAGGACCGCCGGGCCGCCCGACCGCTCGGCTGACGACGTCGCCCGTGCGCGCGGCCGTCGCGGTCCTCGCCCCCCGAAAGGGGTGGCCCTCTCAGGTCGACGGCCGAGTCGGCCGATCTGGAACATGTGAGCGACACAGGCGCAGTGGCGGAGGCCCGTGAGACCTCCGGCGCGACGACCGGTGGGGTGCTGCGCTACGTCCGCTCCACCGCCGGTGAGAGCGCCGTCGCGGACCTGATACGGCAGGCGGACGTGCCGGCGTCGGCCGCCGAGCTCGACGACCAGTCCCGCTGGTGGAGCTACGACACGCGCATCCGGCTCTTCGCAGCCGCCACCGCGGTCCTCGGCGATCCCGACGCCATGTTCAAGGTCGGTGCCGCGGCGCTGCAGACGGGGCTGGCGCACTCCCTGGTCATCCTCCTGCGCACCATGGGCTCGCCGCGCCAGGTCTTCGGCAAGCTCCCGCGCGCGGTCCAGAAGTTCAGCACCACCTCCACCATGGAGGTCCTCGAGGCCGGCGGGACGTCCGCCACGATCCGATACCGGCTGCACGACGGCTATCCGCACTCCCGGCTGGACTGCCGCTACACGCAGGGTCTGCTCAGCACGGTGCCGGTGATCTTCTCGCTCCCGCCGGCCGACATCGTCCACGAGGAGTGCCAGTCCGACGGGTTCGACGCCTGCGTCTACCAGGTGGCGTGGGCCCGCCGGTCACGCCTGCCGTGGCGACGGCGGGGCACGCCGACGGTGGACCCGGAGCTGCACGCGCTCCGCGGGCAGCTGCAGATCCTGCAGTCCGCAGCGACCGACCTGGTGGCCAGCGACGACCTCGACACCATGCTGCGCCGCATCGTCACCCGCGCGGCGCAGGCCGTCCTGGCTCCCTCCTACCTGCTGGCCGTGGAGGCGCCGTGGGGCGGCCCGGCCCTCGTCCACAGCGCGGGGCTGCCCGAGGACGTCGTCCCCGGGCTGGTCACCACGTTGCTGGCCGGGGAGGACCTCGGTGCCGGCGCGGTGGTTGTCCCCGTTGCCTCGGCCCGCCGCGCACACGGCCGGCTGGCGGCGCTCTACCGGCCGGGTGACGAGCCCATGGGCGACGAGGCGGCGATGCTGGCGGCCTACGCCGGGCACGCCGCCGCGGCGCTCGACCTGATCATCGCCCTCGAGGAGGTCCGGCTGGAGGCCAGCCGGGCCGGCGCGCTGCTGTCTCTGGCGCACCAGCTGGCGGCGGCCCCCGACGTGGACGCGATCTGCACCGTCGTCGTCGACGCGCTCCCCGTCGTCGTCGGGTGCAGCAGTGCCTCGGTCATGCTCTGGGACCCGGCCGAGGGACAGCTGAGGGCGCACGCGTCGGTGAATCCCGATCCGGGCCTCGAGGCGGTCTTCGCCGAGGCGGCACTGCGCCCGGAGGACACGCCCGAACTGATGGAGATGCTCAGCGCCCGGGAACCGCTTGTGCTCGAGAGCGCCTCCAGCAGCCCGGTGCTCCGCGACCTGCTGGCGCTGATGGGCGTCTCCGACGTGGTCGTCCTGCCGCTGGTGGCCGGTGACGTGTTCCTCGGGGTCGCCACGGCGAGCTGGGGGACCGGCGAGACGCACGACGAGCTGACCGGCGACGTGCTCGACCGGCTCCGCGGGGTCGGGGACCAGGCGACCTCGGCGCTCCAGCGGGCCCGGCTGCTCGAGACCGTGCGGCACCAGGCCACCCACGACGCCCTGACCGGGCTGCCGAACCGGGTGCTGTTCCTCGACCGGCTGGTCGAGGAGCTCGCGGCAGCCGATCCCGGCACGCTCGTCTCCGTGCTCTTCTGCGACCTCGACCGGTTCAAGCAGGTCAACGACACGATGGGCCACGCGGCCGGCGACGAGTTGCTCCGCCAGGTCTCCGCCCGGCTGCGCGCCGCGATCCGCCCGGGCGACACCGTCGGCCGGCTCAGCGGCGACGAGTTCGCGATCATCCTCCCGGGCCTCGACGACGCCGACGCCGCGCGCAGCCTGGCCGACCGCGTCCTGCACTGCTTCGACGAGCCGTTCCGGCTCGACGGCCGCGCGATCGCGGTCGGCACGAGCGTCGGGATCGCCGTGCACCGGCCCGGCGCCGGCGCGGAGGACCTGCTCCGGGAAGCCGACGCCGCCATGTACCGGCACAAGCAGCAGGCGTCGACCTAGTCGCGCAGTCGGGCGCGGAGCGCAGCCTGCTCGTCCCGCCCGAACCCGTGCTCGGTCAGCCACCCGATCGGACCGCCGTACCGCTCGTCCAGCAGGGCGAGCACCCGGTCCATCGTCTCCCGGCGCGGGGTGTGGGTCGCCGGGTCGCGCCCGGCCATGTCCCCGCCGTACGTGCTGGTGGCGGCCAGTCGAGCGACGATCGCGTCGATGACGTCGCCGCTGAGGCCGTAGTCGATCGCGATCTCCTCGTGCGGCACACCGGCCACGGCGAGGGTCAGCGCGACCACCACGCCGGTGCGGTCCTTGCCGGCCGCGCAGTGCACCACCGATGCGCCCTCGACCGGCGCGGCCAGGGCGCGCATCGCCGCGACGACGGCCTCCGGCCGGTGCGTGAGGTAGCCGATGTAGCTGCGCACCGGCGGCGGTTCGCTCTCGTCGTGCTCGGCGAACTGACGCGGCAGCACCGACTCCAGCCAGCCGGCCGGGAGGTCGGGCACCTCGTCCTCCTCGACGGCGAACACGTCGGTGTACTCGCCGCGCTCGGGCAGCAGGGTGAAGTGCCGGTGGGTCACCTCCGGCCGTGACCGCAGCGGCCCGCGGCCCTCGAGCAGCACCTCGGCGGACGTGCGCAGGTCGATGACCTCGCGCAGGCCGATCCCGTCGACCAGCCGGCCGACGTCGGCGTCGCTGAGGCCCTGCAGGTTGTCGCTGCGCAGCACCCGGCCGGACAGCGTGCGGCCGCCGTCGGTCGTGGGCAGTCCGCCCAGGTCACGCGTGTTGGCGGTGCCGTCGAGCCGCAGCCAGCGCTGGTCGTGGAGGGAGGTCACGGGCCGACGGTACGACGCGGGGGTGACCGCCTCGTGCCGGGCCCAGGGACGCGGGGCGGGAGACCCTGCTGGGAGCGCCACGTCCAGCCCTGGTCCCGCGGCATCGGCTCGGCCCCCGTCCGGGGCTGTCGACGGTCAGGCCGGGGGCGCCCGGCACGGCCGGGCCGAGCGGGCCCAGGCGCAGAGGGTTTCCTACCGGCGAGTGCACGTGGGGCCCAGAAAGCGCCGGTTCCCACTCCAGGCAGGATGCGTCCCGGAGCGGCCCACTCAGGGACACCCCGCGATCAGTCCGTGCGGGTGATGCACCAGGCCCT
>NZ_HG931174.1:701902-831873 GCF_000582785.1 Candidatus Blastococcus massiliensis AP3 | reverse complement strand
AGGCCCTGTCGAAGCGGCGCGAGACCAGGTCGCTGTCGCGCATCCACACCTCTAGCGCGGCGGCGTCTCCGAACCAGCCGCTCAGGTGGGTCCAGGACTCGATGTCCAGCACGAGCCGGTGGGAGTCGCCGTCCTCGACGGGCAGCACGTCGCTCAGGATTCGCAGGGCCGGCGCGGTCGAGTTCTGGCTGTGCCCGTAGACGTGGGTCACCGTGGTGGGCCGCGTGTCGCGTGCCTGGGTCCGCTGGTAGGCCCAGGCACGCTGACGCTCCTCGGTGACGTGCTCCGCAGCCGCGTTCTGCCCCCGGTCGGACAGGAAGTCCCCCGGCGGTCGGCTGCTCCAGCCGGGGAGCAGCATTCCCGCCTGGCAGGCGTCGGTCGGCGTGTCGAGGTCTGCGGGCGGTTCGGCGAGACCCGGCCGCTGCGGCTCGGGCACCCACCGCACCAGCCAGCCACCGGTGTCCTGGTCGGTCGCTTCCCAGCCGTAGGTGTCGATCAGGTCGTGGAACACCTCGAGGTAGCCCTCGGCGGGCAGTCCCTCGCGATGGTCCGGCCAGGCCGCCTTGCCCTCTTCCTCGGAGGCGGCCCAGGCTTCGTGCAGAGAAATGGAGGCGACGTGGGCCAACGGCGTGCCGTCCGGTCGGCGCGGCCACTCGGCCAGGGGTAGCAGCGCGGGCCCGCCCAGCCAGGAGGGCCAACCGCCCCAGCGCCACTCCCGGTCCAACCCGGCGCGGCCCGGACGGAAGCTCTGCTCGGTGAAGACTGGCGACCAGGCGATGTCCCGAGCCAGGGCCGTCGTGTCGAAGGGCAGGCCCTCCAGCCACTCGTCGACCGCCAGCCACGACATGTTGATCGGAGCGAAGTCGTCGTCAGGAGGGTGCCATCTGCGAGCCACGCCGATCATCATCGCGACGTCTTTCCGTGGTGTCCCATGAGCCGCCTTCAGGGCGAGTGCTGCCTGACTCGATGCCGGACCGGGCCAGCAACGCTGCGTAGGAGAACGGAGCAGGCTTCGATGAGCCTGCCGCGTAGTTCGGCGGCTCGATGTGTCAGTGCACGCTGACGTTCCACGTAGGCGGCCTTGCCGTCCGGTGTCTCGATCCGAACGGGCGCCAGGCCGTACGGGGAGAGGTCGTACGGGGACGCTTGCATGTCCAGCGTCCGGACCTCCCGAGCCAGCTCGAAGCAGTCCAAGGCGAGGGCTCCTGGAACACCCGGCCCGAGCTTCATGGACCACTTGTGGCAGTCCATCGAAGCGTGCAGGCAACCGGGTTGCTCCATGTCGGGCTGGGACTCCCGGGTCGGCTGCAAGCGGTTGAGGGGCGCGGCGGACGGCGTGAAGAACCTGAATGCATCGAAATGCGTGCACCGGATCTGATGCCGCTCGACGACGGCGTCCGTCCCGGTCTGCCCCAGGCGCAGGGGGAGGGGGTGGCGGTGTTCGTCCTGGCGGTAAGCCATGGCCCACTCGTGCAGGCCGAAGCACCCCGTGAACGCCGGTCGTGCTGCCGTGGCGGTGAGCAGGCGATGGATGAACCGGACGGTGTCTCCCCGGTCCGCCAGGAAGGCGGGCACGTCGAGCGACACGTCTCCGTCGGGCTCGGTCCGATACCACCGCCACGCCGCGTGAGGCGCTGGCCCGTCGTTCGTCGGGGCCAGGACGACGCCAGGGCCGGGATGCCATCGACGCAGCAGTGACGGACGGGTGTTGTAGTACGAGAAGAGGAAGTCCTCGACGGCGTGCTTCTCGCCACGGGCAGTGCGGGCACGGTGCGCCGCTGTCAGGCCGTCAGCCCGGTTCGCGTGCCGGGCCGACAGCTCCGTCCAGATCGGCGGAAGCAGTCGCACCTCCGCTAGATGCATGCTGAGTCCATGCAGAGGTCCATCGTGGCGTGCAGGCAGCCGGGCTTCTCCAGTGCCACCTGGGTCTCGCGGGTCGGCCCCAGCCGGTCACGGCCGACGGTCTCCGGGGTGGAGGACCTGAAGGCGTCGTAGTGGCTGCACCGGATCGGGTGCCCCTCGACGACGGCGTCGGTGCCGGCCCGGCCCGGCCGCAGCGCGTGTCTGCGCTCGTCGGCGCGGTAGACCATGGCCCGTTCGTGCATGCCGAAGCAGCCGGTGGGGGCCGGTCGGTCCGCCGTGGCGGTCAGCAACCCGCGGAGGGAGCCCACGGTGGGGCCCCGGCCGGCCACGAAGGCTGCGGGATGGGCCGCGGCCCGTTCCTGCCACTCCGCCGCGGGCAGGGTGGTGAGGAGCGGCACGACCTCAGCCTAGTGAGGCCTGCCTTCAGTCCGGGGAGTTCCCGGGGCGGACGACGCCGTCGTCGCCCTGGGCGTCCTCGTCCGTGGTGAGGGTGGCCGAGCCCTCGGGGGCGTCGCCGGTCTGGTCGTCGCCCACCGGGCCGTCGCCGGTGTCGGGGGACTCGTGGTAGCCGGTGTCGTCGGGCTCGGTCATCTGTCTCCTCGCTCAGCCGCGCGGATGCCCGGGTGGCGCCGCGCCGTCGTCCCCGGGCCCATGCCCGCTGACCGGGCCCGGAAACGGCGACGGCCGCCGTCCCCGAGGGACGGCGGCCGCACGCGACGGTGACGAGGTCAGAACGCGGCCTCGTCGACCTCCATCAGCGCGTTGTCGGTGTTCTCGACGATGATCCGCTCCGAAGCGAGGCGGGGCAGCACCTGGCTGGTGAAGAAGCGCGTGGCAGCGAGCTTGCCCTCGTAGAAGAACCGGTCCTTCTCGCTGACGTCGCCGGCCAGCGCGGCCAGGGCGACCTCCGACTGACGCACGAGCAGCCAGGCGGTCACCAGGTCGCCGACCGAGAGCAGCAGGCGGCTGCTGTTCTGGCCGACCTTGTAGAGCGCCTTCATGTCCTGCTGGGCCTCGTTGAGGTGACCGAACATCGCGGTGAGCATGCCCTGGACCTCGTTCAGCGCGGCGGCGAGCGCGGCGCGCTCCTCCTTGAGCCGGCCGTTGCCCGCCTCGTTGTCGATCGTGGCCTGGATCTGGCCGGCCAGCCAGGTCAGGGCGACCCCGCCGTCCTTGACGATCTTCCGGAAGAAGAAGTCCTGGCCCTGGATCGCTGTCGTGCCCTCGTAGAGGGTGTCGATCTTCGAGTCACGGATGTACTGCTCGATCGGGTAGTCCTGCAGGAAGCCCGAGCCGCCCAGGGTCTGCAGCGACTCTGCGGTGAGCAGCTGGGTGGCGCGCTCGGAGCCGAACCCCTTCACGATCGGCAGCAGCAGGTCGTTGATGCGCGCGGCGAGCATCGCCTGCTCGCTGTCGGCCGTTCCGGCCGCCTCGGCGTCGGTCACCTGGTCGCGGAAGCTGGCCGCGTACAGGTAGAGCGCGCGCATGCCCTCGGCGTAGGACTTCTGCAGCATCAGCGAGCGGCGGACGTCCGGGTGGTGGGTGATGGGCACCCGCGGGGCGTCCTTCGTCGTCGCGGTGAGGTCCGCGCCCTGGATGCGGTTCTTCGCGTAGTCCAGCGCCACCTGGTAGCCGGCGGACAGGGTGGCGATCGCCTTGGTGCCGACGAACATCCGGGCGTACTCGATGATCTTGAACATCTGGGCGATGCCGTCGTGCACCTCGCCGACCAGCCAGCCCTTGGCCGGAACCGGGCCGTCGCCGAAGGTGACCTCGCAGGTCGTGGAGACCTTGAGGCCCATCTTCTTCTCGACGTTGGTGACGTAGGCGCCGTTGCGCTCGCCGAGCTCGCCGGTCTCGACGTCGACGTGGAACTTGGGGACGACGAACAACGACAGGCCCTTGGTGCCGGGCTTCGCGCCCTCGGGGCGGGCCAGGACCAGGTGGATGATGTTGTCGCTGAGGTCGTGCTCGGCCGAGGTGATGAACCGCTTCACGCCCTCGATGTGCCAGGAGCCGTCGGGCTGCTGCACGGCCTTGGTGCGGCCGGCGCCCACGTCCGAGCCGGCATCGGGCTCGGTGAGCACCATCGTGGCGCCCCAGCCCTTGTCGATCATCAGGCGGGCGAGCTTCTTCTGGTCCTCGGTGCCGAGGTCGTACAGCGTCTGCGCGAAGGAGGGGCCGGAGCCGTACATGAAGACGGCGGGGTTGGCGCCGAGCACCATCTCGAAGGCGCCCCAGGTCAGGACGGCGGGTGCGCCGAAGCCCCCGAGCTCCTCGGAGAGGTCCAGCCGGAACCACTCACCGGCGTTGAGCGCCGCGACGGACTTCTTGAACGACTCGGGGAGCGTCACCGAGTTCGTGGCCGGGTCGAACACCGGCGGGTTCCGGTCGGCGTCGGTGAACGACGCGGCGATCGGGCCCTCGGAGAGCTTGCGGATCTCGGTGAGCACACCCCGCGCGGTCTCGGCATCCATCTGCTCGAACGGCCCGGTGCCGAAACGGTCCTTGGTGTCCAGGAACTCGAAGAGGTTGAACTCGAGGTCCCGCAGGTTCGCGGTGTAGTGCGTCATGTGCGCTGTGCTCCCGTGCTCCGTGCCGGTGGGCGGCAAGTCTCTACATCCGGCGTGTGCTACTCGCCAGTAACAAACGATATTACCGGCGGGTAGAGCCGAGCAAGCACGGCCGGCAGGGACACGCCCCCGAGGGGTGTGTCCCTGCCGGTGCCGGGGTCAGGAGCGGTGCCGGCGGCGGGTGCGGAGCACGAGGTTCAGCAGCCAGCCGACCAGTGCGCCGAGGACGGCCGCGATCAGCAGCGCGACGACCAGGGGCGCCTCGACGTCGGTGAAGACCAGGCTGATCGGCACGGTCTCGCCGTTGAAGACGACGAACAGCACCAGCACGACCGTCACGAAGATCAGCAGCCCGAGGGCCAGGGATCGGCCGATGGTGCGGCCCGTGTGCCGCGAGCGGCCGGCGTCCGCCGGTGCGGCGGGCCCTGTCGGTTCTTGCGATCCGGTCGCCGCCGGGCGGTCCAGCCCGACGCTCAGCGGGTCGGAGGGCCCCCCGCTCGTGCGGGGATCGGGGGCGGTCATCGTGCGTCCGGTTCGGTGTCGGCGGGCGGGTAGGCCGGTCCGGCGATGCCGTCGGTCGAGCCCTTGACGTCTCCCAGCGAGTCCCGGTCCTCTCCGGGCGCCTTCTCGGCCCCCAGGGGCTGGGCCTCGCGGTCGGATCCTGCGTTGTTCTCGTCGGGCATGGTCACCGCCCGGTTGTGCCCGTTCCGCCGGTCCGGGAAACCGGATCAGCCCTGGTCGGAGAGGGCGGGACCGGCCTCGTGGCGGGGGTGGCCGACGGTGCGCTCGCGCTGCTTCATGCGTGCCTCGAAGACGTGGCGATCACCGCCGGAGAGCTCGGCGCGGGCGCGCTCGTCGAAGGCGCGGAAGGCACCCCAGTAACCGGCGTCGAAGTCCTCGACGATCTGGAAGGTCCACCGGTCGGCGATCACGTTGCGGCCCACCAGGTCGCGGTCGAGGTCCCCGGCGAGCTCGGTCGCGCCGGCCTGCTCGAACAGCTCGACGGACTCCTGCAGGATGCGGTCGGCCTTCCCGGTCAGCTGGTGGAAGGCGTACAGGAAGCCCCGTGCCTGGTCGACGGTCTCGAGGGCCTCGGAGAGCTTGCCCAGTGCCTCGACGGTGGTGTCGTCGAGATCCGGGCGGGTGCGGTCGGTCGTCACCCGCCCATCGTGATCCGGCGGTACGTGCACTAAACGCCGGAGAGGCGGGGTCAGGCGCGGGCGACCGCCGCGTCGATGAGCTTCTCGGCCAGCTGCCGACCGTGCGCGGCGGGACCTTCGGGGCCGAGCAGGCCGCCCGACAGGTACATGCCGTCGATGATCAGGTGCAGCTGCGCCGCGAGGTCCTCGCCGCCGCCGGGAACGATCTCGTCGGCCAGCCGCTCCAGGCGGCTGTACAGCTCGAACTTGTAGTCGGCGGCCGCGCTCCGGGCCGGGTGCTGCGGGTCGTCGTACTCGCTGCTCACGTTGTTGAACGGGCAGCCGCGGAAGCCGATGCGGGTCACGTCGCGCTCGACGGCGTCCACCACGGAGAGCAGGGCGGCGCGCGGGTCGCCGTCCAGACGCGCCAGCTCGGCGTCGATGAAGGCCAGCACGGTGGCGGCCTTGCGGGCCAGGTAGGCGCCGACGAGGTCGTCCTTGCTCTTGAAGAGCCGGTAGACCGTCATCTTGCCCAGCCCGGTCTCCCGGACCAGCTCGTCCATCCCCACGCTGCGCGAGCTGCGGCTGGAGAACAGTCGGTCAGCGGTGTCGAGGACGATCGTCTGGCGCTCGGTGCGGCTGCGGCGGACCGGGATCGACAGGTCGTCGGCAGCGGCGAGAGGCATGGCGGCGGTCACGTGGGCGATGGTGCCCGAGGCCGTGACGGATCAGTTCGCGGCACGCCGACGGAGATCGCTCTGAGTGACGAGAGGGCTACGAGATCGCCGGGGCGCCGGGGATTCCTGGGGCTGGAGTGACCACGGACGGTGACGCGCGGCCGGCGCCGAGGAGGGATCCTGGCGTCAGGAGCGGCGCACGCGACGCGGGTTGGCCAGCATCCGCGCGACGGTCGCGGCCGTCGAGGCGGTGTCCCGCGACTCGTCCGCGGACGCCTCCGGCGAGGAGTGGGTCGTGCGGGGTTCGCGCTGCTCGTCGTCCATGGGCTCAGCCTGCCCTCCGCGATGCGCAGGAAACACCGCCGGAGGTGTGATCCCCCGCTCCGGGGGAGGAGAGATCGGTCACCTTCGCCGGCGGGAGCACGGCCACCGACCGGTCAGGAGGACGCCCCGAGCGCCGCGGCCAGGTCGGCGAGCTGGTCCACCTGCCACTCGACGAACGACTCGTCCTCGTCCGGGAACCCGAGGACGTCGACGACGGGCACGCCGGCGTCCTCGGCCACCTGGCGCACCCGCTCGTGGACGTCGTCGTCGTCGGCCTGGCCGTTCCGGATCAGGACGTCCACCCTGCCCTCGCGCAGAGCTGCCTCGAGAGCCTCGACCGCGGCGGGGGAGGGATCGTCGCGGGCGCCGCGACGGTAGTCCCGCGGCGTGACGTCGGTCAGGCCGACGGCCGCGGCCATGCGGTCGAACACCGGGTCCGTGGCCGCGTAGCTGCGTCCCTCCGCCTCGGCGCGCAGGCCGGCGACAGCCGCCAGGTAGGGCCCGAGCTCCGCGGTCCAGGTGGTGTGCTGGGCCTCGAAGTACGGCGCCGCGTCGGGCGAGATCTCGGCCAGCTCGCGCGCGAGCGCCTCCGCCACCTCGGGCACGACCGCGGGGTCGTACCAGAGGTGGGGGTCGACGTCGGGCGCCCGGCGCGCCGCCCCCCCGACCTCCTCGGCGCTCACCACCACCGGACCGCTCCCGGCCGCCTCGGTGGCCCACTCGTCGTAGCCCGCCCCGTTGAGGAGCACGAGGTCGGCGCCGGCCATGGCGGCGAGGTCGGCGGCGACCGGCTCGGCGTCGCGCGGGGAGGCCGCGGCGACCGTCGTCACCGTGGCACAGGCACCACCCAGCCGGCGCGCGACGTCGCTCCACTGCCCGACGGAGACGGTGACCTCGACGACCTCGCCGGGACACGCCGCCGGGTCGCCGGAGGACACTGCCGCACCGCTGTCCGGGGTGCCCTCGTCGGAACAGCCGGCGAGGGCGAGGACCGCGAGGGTCGCGAGCAGCGTGCGGAGGGGGGCGTGCGGCACGCATCCTCCAACGAGAGCCATGGTCGTGCTGACGAGTATGGCTCGCCCGTCGTCCGGTCCCCGGGCCGGTCAGACGTCGGGGGTGTCGGCGCCCCCGTCGAGCTCCTCGCCCTCGGCCGGCTCCTCGGTGTGCGGCGTCGTCCCGGTGCCGTCGGCCTCGCGCGGGGGAGTGCCGCCCTCGGGCTGGTCGACGTCGGGAGCGCGCTCGGACTCGGTCATGGCGGTCCTCCTCGGTGGCCGGTGTCGTCGGCCCTGTGCCCGTGGGCCCGGGCGGGCAACCGTCAGGCCACCTCGGTCGCCTCCGGTGTCCGGTCCAGCAGCGCCCGGACGGTGTCGTCGTCGGGCAGGGCGCCGCGGGCGCCGGGGCCGGTGGTCGAGAGCGCGGCCGCGGCGACCGCGTACCGGACCGCTCCGGGGAGTTCCTCGCCGCGGGCCAGCGCCTGCGCGAGCGCGCCGGAGAAGCAGTCGCCGGCGCCGGTTGTGTCGACGACGTCGACGGAGGGAGGGGCCTGCAGCAGGTGGGGGGAGCCGTCGCGGCGCACCAGCAGGGCACCGCGGGCACCGAGGGTCACCACGATCACGGGTCCGGGGAGGGTCTTCGCGAGGGCGACCAGCTCGGTCGGCGACCGGTCCGCGGCGGGTGTCCCGGTGAGCTGTACCAGCTCGTGCTCGTTGGGCACGAGTACGTCGACCAGGCCGAGCAGCTCCTCCGACAGGGGCTGCGGAGGTGCGGGGGTGAGGACGACGGTCCCGCCGGCCGCCGCGGCGGCCGCGTGGACGGTGTCCATCGGCACCTCCAGTTGCAGCAGCAGCACGTCAGCGCGGTGCACCGGCTCGACATCGACGTCGGTCGAGGTCAGGGCGTCGTTGGCGCCGGGGACCACCACGATGAGGTTCTCGCCGCTGCCCTCCTCGACCGCGATGGTGGCCGTGCCCGTGGGCAGCCCGGGCGTGCGGTGCACGCGGCTCACGTTCACCCGGGACCCGGCGAGCGCGGCCAGTTGCCGATCGCCCGCGGCGTCCTCGCCCACCCGCCCGAGCATGTGCACGCCGGGGCCGAGCAGGCCGGCCGCCGCGGCCTGGTTCGCGCCCTTGCCGCCGGGTGCCTGCGTCGTGGACGTGCCGATCACCGTCTCGCCGCGCGCCGGGAGACGGCCGACCGCGACGAGCACGTCCTCGTTGACGCTGCCGACGACGGTGACGGACACGCTGGACCTCCGCGGAGTGGGGAGGTCCAGGAGTACCAGACCGGTTTCCCCAGGTCCGGAGCGCGGTAGGGAGCGGGGGACGACGCGAGCGGAGGCATCCGATGGCAGGCGAGGATCCCGACACCGTCCGGCGCGAGTTCGGCGACGCGGTCAACATGACGCCCCGCGAACTGGAGGAGTGGCTCGACAGCGACGAGTCGCGGGCGGTCGGTCAGAAGGACGGCGACGGCGAGTCCACCGGGCACGCGTCCGGCCGCCGCATCGTGGAACTGCTGCGCACGAAGAAGGACGACCTCACCGACGACGACCTCGCGCACATGCGGAAGGTGCACGGCTACGTGCAGCGGCATCTGGCCCAGGAACCGGCGAAGGAGGACGTCGAGACGTCGAAGTGGCGCTACTCCCTGATGAACTGGGGCCACGATCCGCTGAAGAAGGGCTGACCCGTCGCGTGACGAACCTCCCCCGCAACGACCCCGCGCAGTACGACGAGCTGGCCGGGGAGTGGTGGGAGGCCTCCGGCGGGTTCGCCGCCCTGCACTGGCTGGCCGCATCGCGCGCCGAGCACATCCCGCCGGCGGGCGCGCCCGGGGCGGTGCTCGTCGACCTGGCCTGCGGCGGCGGGCTGATGGCCCCGCACGCGGCCCGCCTGGGATACCGGCACGTCGGCGTCGACCTGGGCGAGTCCGGGCTGCAGGTCGCCCGCGAGCACGGCGTCCTGCCGGTGCGCGCCTCCGTGCTGGCCGTGCCGCTCGCCGACGGCTGCGCCGACGTGGTCGTCGCGGGGGAGATCCTCGAGCACGTCGAGGACGACGTCGGCGTGCTCGCCGAGTGCGCCCGCCTCCTGCGGCCCGGAGGCAGTCTGGTCATCGACGCACTGGCCGCCACCCGCATCGGCCGGCTGCTCATGGTGACCGTCGCCGAGAAGCTCCCGGGGGGGCCGCCGCCGGGCATCCACGACCCGGCGCTGTTCGTCGATCGCGCCCGCCTGCTGGACGCCGCGGACCGGCTCGGGCTCGACCTGCGCCTGGTCGGCCTGCGACCGTCGGTGCGGGACGCGGTCGCCTGGCGACTGGGGCGCCGGCGCACGGTGCGCATGAAGCCGATCCGGTCCACAGCCGTCGTCTTCGCGGGATACGGGCGCAAGCGCTGAGCGGGCATCCGGGCCCCGGCGCACGTACCGTCGGAGCATGATCCCGAGCAGGTCCGCCGAGGAGTGGCGCGCGTGAGCACGGCCGTCGTCACGGGTGCCGGTGCCGCCTTCCCGACCACGCTGGACCAGCAGGCCGCCTGGGACGGGTTCTTCGCCCGCCACTACGAGGGGGTCCGGGCCGCCGAGCGCATCTTCATGGGCGCCGGGGTGCGCCGGCGGCACGCCGTGGCCAACCCGATGGACGAGGACCTGAGCAACTGGGGCACCGGCGCGCGCATGCAGCGCTACGTGCAGGAGGCGCTGCCGCTGGGCAAGCAGGCCGTGGCCGGCGCGCTGGACGCCGCCGGGCTCGCGCCCGGCGACGTCGGGCTGTTCGCCGTCGCCACCTGCACCGGGTACGCGACCCCGGGGCTGGACATCCGGCTGGCCAGCGACCTCGGCATGCCGCCGGGGCTGCAGCGGCTGCTGGTGGGCCACATGGGCTGTTACGCCGCGATCCCGGGGCTGGCGGCCGTGGGCGACTTCGTCACCGCGCGGTCCCGGCCCGCGGTGCTGCTGTGCTGCGAGCTGACCAGCCTGCACGTGCAGCCGGCCCAGCGGGACCTCGAGCAGGTCGTGGCGCACGCCCTGTTCTCCGACGCGGCTGCCGCTGTCGTCCTCGAGCCCGGCGCGGGCCGCGGCCGGCGGCTGGCCGGCGTGGTCGCCCGCACCGACCCCTCCACCGCCGACCACATGACCTGGGACGTCACCGACCTCGGCTTCCGGATGGGGCTGTCGCCCCGGGTGCCCGACGTGCTGTCCCGGCACGTGGGCGACGTCGTCGACGAGCTCCTCGCCGGCGCCGGCCTGCGCACCGAGGACGTCGCCGGCTGGGCCGTGCACCCCGGGGGCCCGCGCATCATCGACGTCGTCCGGGACGAACTCGGGCTGGCCGAGGAGCAGGTGGCGGCCTCCCGCCGGGTCCTGGCGGAGCACGGCAACTGCTCGTCGGCAACGGTGCTGCTCGTGCTCGAGGAGATGGCCGACGTCGACGGTCCGGTGGTGGCCATGGCCTTCGGTCCGGGGCTCACCCTGTACGCCGCGTTGTTGCTCCCGGCCTGAGCCCCTTACGCTTTGTGATCCAGGTCACGGAGCTGCGGAGGTGGCGGGGTGACGGACGAGGGCGCGCAGGTCCGGGTCTTCCTCGTCGACGACCACGAGGTGGTCCGCCGCGGAGTCGCGGACGTGCTGGAGGACGACCCCCGGCTCGTGGTGGCCGGCGAGGCCGGGACGATGGCCGAGGCCCTGGCCCGGGTGCCGGCCGTGCGCCCCGACGTCGTCGTCCTCGACATGCGCCTGCCCGACGGCGACGGCGCGCAGCTGTGCCGTGCCCTGCGGGAAATCCTGCCGGGCCTGCCCTGCCTGGTGCTGACCAGCTACTCCGAGGCCGAGGCCCGCGATGCGGCGGTGCGGGCCGGCGCGACGGGATTCCTGCTCAAGCGGGTGCGCGGCCCCGCGCTGGTCTCCGCCGTCCACACGGTCGCGGCGGGCGGCACCCTGCTGGAGGACATCCCCTCCGTCGAACCGCCGGTCCGGCCCGCGGGACCTCCGGGCAGCGACCGGCTGGAACGGCTCACCGACCAGGAGCGGGCCGTCCTCCAGCTCATCGGTGAGGGCCTGACCAACCGGCAGATCGGCGCGCGGATGGGCCTGGCCGAGAAGACCGTGAAGAACTACACCAGCCATCTGCTGGCCAAGCTCGGCCTGGAGCGGCGGACGCAGGCGGCGATCCTGGCGACCCAGATGCGCGACCACCCGGACGGCTGAGCTCGTCAGCCGGGCAGCGGAACGGCCCACTCGACGTCGGTCCCGGACGGTCCGCCGTGCGCGGTCAGCCTCCCGCCGTGCCGCTCGGCCCGGTCGGCGAGGTTGGCCAGTCCACTGCGCACCGTGATCGACGGCAGACCGCGGCCGTCGTCGGTGACCCGCACGCGGACCCCGTCGGTGACGGTGACGGTGACGGTCAGCCGGGCGGCGTCCGCGTGCCGCACCACGTTGGTCACCAGTTCCCGCACCGCGGCCACGACGTCGGGCACCAGTTCCACCGGCAGGTCCTCGACCTCCCCCGGCACGCGCAGGTCGGGGCGAACCCCGTGGCCGTCGACGACGGAGCGCACCACCTCGGCCAGCCGGTGGCGGACACCGCCCGGGGAGGCGTCCTGGTGCTGCAGCTCGAAGATGGAGGTGCGGATGCGGGCGATCGTGCCGTCCAGCTCGTCGACGCGCTCCGCGAGCCGGGCGGCGACCTCGGGGGACTCCGCCTCCAGGGACCGGCCGATGCGGTCCAGCGCGAGCGCGGTGGCGAAGATGCGTTGCACGACGTGGTCGTGCAGGTCACGGGCGATGCGGTCGCGGTCGGCCTGCACCTGCAGCCGCCGCTCCCGCTGCTGGCTGCGCACCAGCTCCAGGGCCACCGTCGTCTGGGCGGCGAACGCCGAGGCGAGGTCGAGCAGTTCCGGCTCGAACGGGCCGCCGTCGCGGCGCCGCACCACGGCCAGCGTGCTGCGCGCGGGTTGGCCGCCGACCGGGATCAGCAGGGCGGGGCCGTAGTCGACGGAGACCTCGCCCAGGAAGCCGGGTGGATAGCCGTCGGGCAGGTGCAGCGCGAAGTCCGCGAGCAGCTGAGGGACGCCGGAGCGCTGGGCCTCGTGCAGCAACCCGCCGACGAGCGGGATACGCACTCCCTCGGCCTCCGGGCCGCTCGGCCCCACGGCCGCCACGACCCGGAGCGCGTCGTCGTCCCCGGGCACCGGAACCAGCACGCCCGCGGCCTCCGCACCGCAGAGGGCGGCCACCCTGTCCGCCGCGCTGCGGAGCACCTGGTCGGGGTCGTCGCCGGAGAGCAGGGCGGTCGAGACGTCGGTGCCCACCTGGGACCAGGCCCGGCGCCGTTCGGCGCGCTCGAGCAGCCGGGCGTTGTCGATGGCGAGGCCGGCCACCCCGGCGAGCGCCTGCGCCACCTCGACGTCGGCCGTGGTGAAGCCGCCCCCGGTGAGCTTCTCGGTCAGGTACAGGTGCCCGAACACCTCCTCGCCGACGCGGACGGGCACCCCCAGGAACGAGCGCATGGGCGGATGCCCCTCGGGGAAGCCGCCGAACGACGGGTGCCGGGTCAGGTCGTCGAGCCGCAGCGCGACGGGTTCGGCCACCAGGAGGCCGAGCACGCCCTGCCCGGTGGGCAGCCTGCCGATCCGCTGCTGGATCTCCTCGGAGATGCCCTCGACGACGAACCGGTCCAGCCGGCGACCGTCGCAGCTGAGGACCCCGAGCGCGCCGTACGTGGCGCCCACGTGGCGGACCGCTGCGCTGAGGATCTCGCGCAGCGTCGCCTCGAGCTGGCTGCCAGACGCGGCGGCCCGGACGACCGCGGCCAGTTCGGGCGTGCCGCCGGATGCACCGGTCACCGGCTCACCGCTCGGTCGGGCGGGGTCACGGCCCGACGTCGAGTGGCCCCGCCGCCGGCGGGGAGGCGGTGCTGCGGGTCCTCGGGCCGCCGGTCAGGCGCCACGTGCGACGTGGCGCAGACGGGGACGGGGGAGCGCCGGGCGGAGCAGTCGCTTGCCCTCGGCGCCCACCACGACGAGGTCGGCACCGCGCACGGCGGCGGTCAGCGCGTCGAACACCGGCCGCTCCAGCACGGCGGACCGGGACCGGCCGCGCACACCGGTCTCGGCGACCGCCCGGCACAGCGCGGCGTCCAGGCGGTCCCGGAGGGCATCGATCTCGGCCACCGGTAGCCGGGTGGGCCCGTCCAGCAGATCGCCGTCGGAGCCGGGCAGCACGCCCACGGCGACGACGGTCGCCTCCCGTCGCGCCGCCTCGCGCAGCGCCCAGACGAGCGCGAGGTGCGCCTCGGACGAGCCGTCCACCTCGACCAGCAGCCACGGGGCCCGGCGACGGGCCCCCATCAGCACCAGTGGGGCGGCCTCGCCCCCGCCCCCGGCGTGGCGGCTCTCCACCGACCGCACGGGAGCGTGCGGTTCGGCGTTCGCGGACCGGGCGGCGGAGCTCATGAGGTCATCGTGGCAAGGAGGAACCGGTTGTCCACAGGGGCGAAGGGCCTCATCCGGTGGAAAACGCCGTCGCGGGCCCTCCTCACCAGGAAGGGGGGGTGCGAACGCCGGGACTCAAGCAGGCAGCGGATCGCTCCGATGGGGGACTCATGGAGTTCCTCCGTCGGTTGCGGGCGACCAGCCTGCTGACCCGGTTCGCGTGCCTCAGCCTGCTGCTGACGGTCGCGGTCGGCGTCGTCCTCTCCTCGGTGCTCGGTGGCCTCATCGAGGACCGGGCGCGCCAGCAGGCTGAGGACGCCGCCCTGATGGCGGTGCGTCTCGGCCTCCAGCCGCAGTTCACCCGGGAGGACCTCGTCGGCGGGTTCGACGCCGCGCGCCTGGCCGACGTGGAGGACGCCGTCGAGGACGCCTCCGAGGAGTTCGGCAAGAAGGGCACGGCCCTGGCCGCCTTCGACCCGATCGAGCTGAAGGTCTTCGGCGCCGACCGGACCATCCTGTACCACTCCGAGCGCCCCGAACTGGTCGGTGAGACCTCGTCGTCCGGTGAGCTCGGCTCCGCCCTCGCCGGCTACGTCGTCTCGGGCTTCGCGAGCTCCGCCGACGACAGCGCCGAGAGCGAGAACGGCGAACGTCAGCTGCTCGAGGTCTACGTGCCCCTCCAGTACGACGGCGTCGACCAGCCGGACGGTGCCATCGAGCTCTACCTGCCGTACGCGCCGGTGGCGGCGGCGGTGCGCGACGACGTCCGCACCATGACGACCACGCTGGTGATCAGCCTGCTCGGGTTCTACGTGATCGTGTTCCGGCTGATCGCCTCCGCCTCGAAGCGGATGCGCCGGCAGGCCCGGGAGCTGCAGGACTCCGCCGACCGTGACCGCCACCAGGCCACGCACGACGCCCTGACCGGGCTGCCCAACCGCGTGCTGATGGAGGACCGCCTCCAGCAGAGCCTCGCCGCGGCCACCAGGTCCGACGGCGAGGTCGCCCTCCTGCTCATCGACCTGGACCGCTTCAAGGAGATCAACGACAGCCTCGGCCACTCCTACGGTGACAAGCTGCTGCTGCAGGTGGGGCCGCGGCTCCGCTCGGTGCTGCGCGACATGGACGCCGTCGGCCGCCTCGGTGGCGACGAGTTCGTCGTCCTGCTGCCGTCCGTGGACGGCGTCACCGAGGCCGAGGCCGTGGCCGAGCGGCTGCGCCAGGCGCTCCACCAGCCCTTCGACGTCGACGGCGTGGTCCTCGACGTGGAGGCGAGCATCGGCATCGTGCTGTCCCCCTGGCACGGCACCGACAGCGAGGAACTGCTGCGCAACGCCGACATCGCCATGTACGCGGCGAAGGAGCTCAAGGCCGGCGCGGTCGTCTTCCAGCCCGAGGTGCACGCCAGCACCCCGGTGCGGCTGTCCGTGCTCGGAGATCTCCGCCGCGCGCTCGACAGCGACGACGAGCTGTTCCTGCACTACCAGCCCAAGATCACCCTGGACGGCGAGCAGATCGAAGGGCTCGAGGCGCTGCTGCGCTGGCAGCACCCGACCCAGGGCCTCATCCCGCCCGGCGAGTTCATCCTGGTCGCCGAGGGCACCGGCATCATCCTCCGCGTGACCGAGCGGGTGCTCGATCTCGCGCTGGCCCAGCAGCGCCGCTGGATCGACGCCGGGACCGCCGTCCCGGTGGCGGTGAACCTCTCCACGCGCTGCCTGCTCGACGCCGGCCTGCCCGACCTGGTGCAGCGGCTGCTGACCCAGCACGGGGTGCCGGCCGAGCTGCTGCGGCTCGAGGTCACCGAGAGCGCCGTCATGGGCGACGCCGCCCGGTGCATGGACGTGCTGCAGCGGCTGCACGACCTCGGTGTGCACCTGTCGCTCGACGACTTCGGCACCGGCTACAGCTCGATGGCCTACCTCCGGCGGCTGCCGGTCGACGAGCTCAAGGTCGACCGCTCGTTCGTCCTGGGCATGACCACCACGACGCAGGACCTCGTCCTGGTCCGCACCGCGATCGACCTGGGCCACAACCTGGGCCTGACCGTCGTCGCGGAAGGCGTCGAGAGCGCGGAGCACGTGGCGGCCCTGCGGGAGCTGGGCTGCGACGTCGCCCAGGGCTACCACTACGGACGGCCGATGCCGGCCGAGCGGATGACGGAGATGCTGGCCCGGGTGGGGACGATCCACGACGAGCAGGTGCCGGCGGGCTCGTGAGCTCCGCGTGGAGCGGGTGACGGGAATCGAACCCGCACTGTCAGCTTGGGAAGCTGATGTTCTACCATTGAACTACACCCGCATTACCACTCTGACCTGCGCAAACGTCCATCGGACGCGGGCTCGGCGAGCAGTCCCAGGAATCGTACACGGGCCTCCCCGTGGCGATGTCGCTCGACCGGCGAGCACCCGTGACCGGGCGGGCGGATGAGAGCTCTCTCATCGACTTCTCACCCGCAGGTCACCGCCGCGGTGCAGGGTGGGCGGGTGCGTTCCCGCGCGGCCCTCGTCGCCGCCTCCGTCGTCGTGCTGCTGGCCGTCCTGGCCGGCGCGTGGCTGCTGCTGCGACCCGTGGACCCGGCCGGCACCGCCGTGCCCGCCCCCATCACGGTTCCCGAGCGCTCACCGTTCCCCTCGGCGCCGGGTGCACCAGCTCCTGAGCCGACCACGGGCCCCGCACCGACCGACGTCGTCCCGCCGCCGCCGCTGCCGGACGACGACGACGATGACGACGACCCGGACGACGATGACGACTGATCGCCCGGGCCCGCGGCGGTGGGCCCCACGCGCCGCGCGCACCCGGATCATCGGCTGGGTCCTGCTGCTGGTCCTCCTGGCCCTCGCCCTGGTCACCTTCGTGACCTGGCGGCTGCTCGTGCGCAGCGTCGACGAGCGCATGGACACGGCGCTGCGGGCCGAGGTGGAGGAGTTCACCCAGATCGCCTCGTCCGCCGTCGACCCCGCCACCGGCCGGCCGTTCGCCTCGGTCGACGACGTCCTGCAGACGGTGATCACCTACAACCTGGCCCGCCCGAACGAGAAGTTCCTCGGCTACGTCGACGGGCAGTACCGCTTCCAGAGCCGGATCGAGGCGCCGGTGCTGCTGAGCGAGGACGCGGCCTTCACCGACCTGGTCGGCTCCGTCACGGAGACCGAGGCGGGCACGTACGACAGCGCCGCCGGGGAAGTGCGCTACCTCGCCGTCCCCGTGGTGCTGGAGGGCGACCCGTCGCGGGGGGTCGCCGTCGTCGCCTACTTCGCCGACCAGGAGCGCGAGACCGCCGACGAGACGGCGCGCCTGATGCTCGCCGTGGGCGCGGGCACCATGCTGCTCGCCGCGGCCGGCGCCTGGGTGGTGGCCGGCCGGGTGCTGCAGCCGGTGCGCGGCGTGGTGGCGACCGCCCAGGGCATCACGGAGACCGATCTCACTGGCCGGATCCCGCTCGAGGGCCGTCCCGGCGACGAGCTCACCGAGCTCGCCGTGACGGTGAACGCCATGCTGGACCGGGTGGAGCGCGGGGTGGCGGCCCAGCGCCGCTTCCTCGACGACGCCGGCCACGAGCTCCGGACGCCGATCACCATCGTGCGCGGCCACCTCGACGTCCTGGACCCCGACGACACCGAGGACGTCCGCGAGACGGTCGCGCTGGTCGACGACGAGCTGGAGCGCATGAACCGGCTGGTGTCCGACCTGCTGCTCCTGGCCCGGGCCGAGCAGACGGAGTTCGTCCGGCCGCAACCGGTCGACGTCGCGGCGCTGACGGGCGACGTGTTCGGCAAGGTGCGCCGGCTCGCCGAGCGCGAGTGGGTGCTGGAGACGGCGGCACGGGCCGACGTCCGGCTGGATCCGCAGCGGGTCACGCAGGCCCTGGTGGCGCTGGCCGACAACGCCGCGCGCTACACCGCCCCGGGCGACCGGATCGCGCTCGGCAGCCAGATCTCCGGGGGAGAGCTGCGGATCTGGGTCGCCGACTCGGGGCCGGGGATCGCCGAGGAGGACCGCGCCCGCGTGTTCGAGCGGTTCGCCCGTGGCGCAGCGGGCGTCCGGAGGTCCGACGGCTCCGGTCTCGGGTTGTCCATCGTCCAGGCGATCGCGGCGGCGCACGGGGGCCGTGTGCTGCTGGACAGCCGCCCCGGTGCCGGCGCCACGTTCACCCTCGTGCTGCCGGCCGACGTCCAGGACACCGAGGAGGACGCATGAGCCGCGTGCTGATCGCCGAGGACGAGCCGCGCATCGCCTCGTTCATCGAGAAGGGCCTGCGCGCCAACGGCTTCACGACCGCCGTCGCGACCGACGGCGGCACCGCGCTGGCCCAGGCGGCCGGCGGCGAGTTCGACCTGCTCGTGCTGGACATCGGGCTGCCGGTCATCGACGGCTTCGAGGTGCTGCGCCGGCTGCGGGCCCGCCGCGTGCCCATCCCGGTGATCATCCTGACCGCGCGGGACAGCGTGCAGGACACCGTGGCCGGGCTCGAGGGCGGCGCGGACGACTACATGCCCAAGCCCTTCCGGTTCGAGGAGCTGCTGGCCCGGGTGCGGCTGCGGCTGGCGACCGACCGCACGGCCGAGCTCACCGTGCTCACCGCGGGCGACCTGTCGCTGGACCTGCGCACCCGGCGGGCGCGGGTGGGGGAGACGACCGTGGACCTCTCCGCGCGGGAGTTCGCGCTGGCCGAGACGTTCCTCCGCCACCCGGGGCAGGTGCTCGCCCGCGAGCAGCTGCTCAGCCACGTGTGGGGCTACGACTTCGACCCGGGCTCCAACGTGGTCGACGTCTACGTGCGGTACCTGCGCAAGAAGATCGGCGTCGACCGCATCGAGACCGTGCGGGGGATGGGCTACCGCCTCGTGGAGGACTGAGCCGCCACCGCCGCCGCCGCCGGGCTCCCGGGGTTCTCTCTCGCCCTCCCGGAGTCCTGCGGGACCCGGAGGAGCGAGGAGCACCCCGGGAGGGGGTGCGTGAGCGGTCAGTTGTCGGGGGAGTCGGCGGACTGGGCCGACTGCGCGCTCTCCACGTCGTCGGGGCTCGCGTCGTCCGGGCTGTCCGTGTCGGGCGAGGCGTCGTCGGTGCTGTCGGTGGCGCTCTCGTTGGGCGAGTCGGCGCTCTCCGGCGAGGCGTCGACCGGCACGTCCGCGGGTGCGTCGGCGGGGGCGTCGGCCGGCGCGGCCGACACCGAGACGCCGGCCGGCAGCGACCCGTCGCGGTCGTCCTCGGCCGCGGCGATGCCGACGCCGGCGGCGCCCAGGCCGGTCAGCGCGGCGCCGAAGGTCACGATCTTCCAGGTGGCGGGGCGGGTGGTCATCTCGGTCTCCTCAGGCGGTGGTTCTCTCTCGGACGACTCCAGGTTCGCCACCGGAGGTGAGGGATCGGGGAGAGCCGGATGAGGGGTCTCTCATCCTCGTCCGGGAGCCGCCCACTCCTCGGCCGCCGCGATCCGGGCGGCCGTGCGCGCGGCCCAGTCCCCCTGCAGCACCCGGAACGGCCCGGTGGCCAGCCCGAGCAGGACGGCGGCGATCCGCGGCCGTAGCTGCGCGGCCGGCCAGCGCCGCAGGGCCGCCTCCTGCAGCTCGGCGCGGTACCGGACGGCGGTGGCCGGCGCGGGCAGGATCGTCTCGAGCAGCACGAGGTGCCCGAGCAGGGTCGCCCAGTCGTCGATGCGGTGCCCGCGGCCGACGGTGTCGACGTCGAGCAGCCCGACCACCCGTCCCCCGTCGACGAGCAGCTGCGACTCGTAGAAGTCCCCGTGCACGGGTACCTCCTCGTGCTCGCCCGGGTCCGCGTCCTCGAGGACGGCCACCAGGCGGTCGAGCCGGGGCCGCAGCTCCGGCGCCACCAGCCCGAGGACGGCGGCGTGGGCGCGGACGCGTCCGCGGGCGTCCCCGGGTCGACTGCGGCCGGCGGGGACCACGAGCGCCGCCGCCTCGGGCAGCGCGTCGAGCAGGGCGTCGATCGTGGCCGCGTCGGGCAGGCCCGCGCCATCGCCCGCGACGAGGTCGCGCATGGGCGTCCCCGCCAGGCCCGGCAGGACGACCACGCCGTCGTCGGTGGAGGCCAGCACCGGCGGCACGGGAACCGCCCCGTCCAGGACGGCGTGCCGCTCGACCAGGCGCCCGACGGCGACCGGCCGGACCACCTTGAGAAAGGTCGACACCGTGGGCGACGTCGCCTCGATCACCGCTCGTCGCCCCGGCCGGTAGGCGCGCAGCCGCAGGCGCAGCGGGCCGTCGGCGAGACCCAGAGCGCCCAACCGGTCCGTAGTGGCCCCGGCCCGGCTCGCCCACGCCAGCGCCGGCAGGGCCGGGTCCAGCGGCCAGCGCCAGAGCCCCACCCGGACGACCTCCCCGTCACTGCCGCCTTCCAGCACGGTCGCGCCCTCGGGGATCCGCGCGCCGGTGGTGGCCGCGAGCGACTCGCGGGACCGCCGTCCGTCGGTCCAGGCGACCTCGGCTGCGTACTGCACGGTCGCGGCGCCGCCCGGCTGCACGCTGGTGCCGGTCGGCCGCAACCGGGTCAGCCGCCCACCGGCGGGGGAGAGGGCGGCGTCCCACAGGTCCACCGCGTCCTCGCCCAGCAGCAGGCGGAGGGCCGGCGGCCAGGCCCGGCGGAGCTCCGGGGGCGCCGGCGGCGCGATCACGGGAACGGGCACCCGGCCACGCTAGAGGGCCCGGATGGCTCCACGGTGAGACGCGGATGAGCCGCCGCGGGCCCGCCGCGTCGTCAGCGCCGCATCTCCTGCAGGAAGGCGATCGCCTCGGTCCGCAGCCGCTCGGCCATCTGGGACAGGCCCATCGGCGCGGTCCCGTCCACGCCCGAGGAGCCGTCCACCGCTGTCGCGATCCCGTCGACCAGGCCGTTCATCTCGCCGACGGTCGTCCCGACGGTGCTCATCCCTGCCGCGACCGCCTCCGACGCCGAGCGGATCTCCTCGACCTGGGCGGTGACCCGCTCGGTCGCCCGGCCGGTCTGGTCGGCGAGGTCCTTGACCTCCGAGGCGACGACGGCGAAGCCCTTCCCCGCCTCGCCGGCGCGGGCGGCCTCGATGGTCGCGTTGAGCGCCAGCAGCCGGGTCTGGGCGGCGATGGCGTCGATCATGGCGATGATCTCCTTGATCTCGCCGGAGGACTGGGTGAGCGAGGCGATGGTCTCCCGCGCGGTGCCGACCTCCGTGGTCGCGGCCCCGGCGGCGGTGGTGAGCCCCGCGGCGGACGCGCTCATCTCGGTGGCCGCCGTCGCCACCTGCTCGGACATCGCCAGGACGACGGACTCGAAGTCGTCGGCCAGCCGCAGCCGCGAGGTCTGGGCCTCGGTGACCCGGCCGGCCGTCTCCTCCATGGCGTCCCGCGCGCTGTTGATGTCGCTCGCGCTCCTGCGGAAGGCGCCCAGCAGGCCGCCCTCCAGCAGCCTGCGGGAGAAGCGGCCCTCGGCCGCGGAGGCGAGCGACGCCGAGGACTCCCGGACGAACGCGTCGGAGACGTCGAGCACCCGGTTCACCGCGTGGTGCAGGGCGCGGAGCTCGGGGATCTCCTCGACCTGCGGGGCCGGCCGGCTGCGGGCCTCGAGGTCCCCTCGTGCCGCCGCCTCGCAGGTCTCGGTGAGCTGGCGGACGAACGCGCGGTAGACCTCCAGCTCCTCGGCGGCGCCGCGTTCCGCGGTACGGGCTCTGCGGACGGCCACCTCAGTGCTCCTCGGCGTTGATGATCGACCAGACGAACTCGTCGTAGGACCCGCCGTGCTCGGCGAGCGCCTCGGCCAGCAGCGAGGAGGACGCGGCGACCGCGGCCCGGGCGGTGGGGTGCCGGCGTTCCTCGGCGAGCAGCCGGTCGTAGAGCGGGCGGACCCGCTCGACGGCGCGCGGTGAGGGCTTGCGGCGGCTGGAGTGGTAGCCGACGACCGCGCCGGCGGGGCCGAAGGACGGCGTCACGTGGGCGAGGACCCAGTAGTGGCTGCCGTCCACGGCGAGGTTGTTGATGTAGGCGAACAGCTCGCGCCGCTCGCCCAGGGTCTCCCACAGCAGCTGGAAGACCGCGCGCGGCATCTCCGGGTGCCGGATGAGGTTGTGCGGCTGGCCCAGGATGTCGGCCATGGCGTAACCGCTGACGCGCAGGAACACGTCGTTGGCGTAGGTGATCACGCCGCGGAGATCGGTCTTGGACACGATCAGCTCGTCCCCGTCGAACGTGCGTTCCACGCCCGTCGGCCGGATCGAGCGCTGTGCGCCGCGGACCGCGGGCGCCGGCCTGGTGTCGAGCACGTTCCTCCCCTGCTGGATCTGCGAGGAGGTCATCGGCAGTCGGAGGTCAGGACCGGACGGTGACCTCAGATCGCCACACCGGTGCAGGACGACGAGCAGTTCATCGACCAGATCGAGCCCAGCGCGGAGAACCGCGCCGACCGCACCAGCCGCTCGCCCGACGGGCCCGTGCGCACGACCGGCTCGGCCGGTGCTGCGCCGGAGCTGCCCGGGGTGGAGCCGCCCGGGGTGGAGCCGCCGGGGGTGGAGCCGCCCGGCGTGGAGCCACCGGGAGTGCTGCCGCCGGGGCTCGTGCCGTCCGGCGTCGAGCCGTCCGTGCCCGGGTCGTCGGGCGTGCTGCCGTCCGGGGTCGTGCCGAGACCGTCGACGTACGTCAGGGCGTTGCTCAGGACGGTCGAGCGGCCGTCCGGGGCGAACACGGTGACGTCGTAGGTGCCGGCCACCCGTGCCGGTGCCCGGAAGGTCACACGGGTCGTCGTCGCCCGGATGACCGTGGCACCGGACGCGCTGCCCACCAGGACCCTCGCCCCGGCGGGGAGCGCGGCGCCGGTGATGGTCACCCGCGCCCCGCCGGCTGTGTCGACGGTGTTCGGGCCGAGCGAGGTGATGCGGAAGGCGCCCACCGACGGGTAGGTGGTGGTGTCGTCGCCGGGTGCGGCCGGAGTGCTCGGCGTCGTGTTCCCGTCGGGCGTCGTGCCACCGCCGGGGGTGCCGCCGGAGCCGGGCGTGCTGCCGCCGCCGGGGGTGCCGCCCGAGCCGGGCGTCGTCCCACCGTCGGGAGTCCCACCGTCGGGAGTCGTGCCGTCGGGCGTGGAGCCGTCGGGCGTGCTGCCGCCCGGAGGCGTGTCGGCGGGCGTGCTCCCGTCGTCCGGGTCGGTGGCGCCCGGCGTGGAGCCGGGGCCGCTGCCCCCGGGCGTGGTCCCGCCCGGGGTGCTGCCGCCGCCGGGCATGGTCGGGGTGCTCGGGCCGGGGTTCACGACGGGACCGCTGCCGCCCGGGTTCGTGCCGCCACCGGACCCGTCCGGGGTCGTGCCGCCGCCGGAACCGCCCGGCGTCGTCCCGCCGCCCGGGGTGCTGCCGCCGCCGGAACCGCCCGGTGCGGGATCGACCGGCACGGAGGTGCCCACCAGGAGCGGGGCCGCGTGGGTTCGGCCCACGGGGACGCCGTCGCGGTAGAGCTGCACGGTGAGCACGTAGCGGCCGTCGGCCAGTTCCACGGTCGGGGCCAGCCCGGCGCCGTCGAGCGCCGGCAGGTTGCCGAGGTCGAAGCGGGCGTCGCCCTCGTCGTCCGTGGCCACCGAGACGCCGTCCAGCGTCACGGTCTTCTGGGACAGCGCCCAGATCTCGCCGGCGTCCTCCATGCCGAGGCCGATCGCGACCTCGTAGTCGCCGCTGCCGGTGGCACCGGTGACACCGATGGCCGGCCGGACCGTGCCCGCGGGCGAGGTCATGGCGGTGAAGGCGTAGCGGACCGACTCGGCCGGGGTGCCGGTGAGCTTCCCGAGGGTCAGGCGCCCGCCGGTGACCGACCTGCCCGCGAACGCGGGCACCGGGTCGACATCGGCGAACAGCGCCGCCTTGAGCTCGGCCGCGGTGGCCGACGGCAGTACGGACTTGTACAGCGCCAGGGCGGCCGCGACCATCGGCGCGGCCAGCGAGGTCCCGTTGGAGGCCCCGTAGCCGCCGTTGTTGGCGATCGAGACGATGCCCGTCCCTGGCGCGAACAGGTCGACGGAGGCGGCGCCGTAGGCGGAGAAGTCGCTCACCGTGTCGGCAGCCGTCGAGGCGCCCACCGAGATGACGTTCCAGTTGTCCAGGCTCGCCGGGTACATCGGCGCGCTGTCGCGGTTGAGGCCGTCGTTGCCCGCGGCCGCCACGAACAGGACGTCGTGGGCAGCGGCGTAGGCGACGGCCGCCCTGAGGTCGTCCAGCGCGGGGCCGGTGAAGGAGCCGCCCCACGAGGCGTTGATGACGTCGGCGCCGTGGTCGACGGCGTAGCGGATCGCGGCGGCACCGGCGGTCACGCTGACGGTCCGGCCACCGCCGATGACCAGCGGCATGATCGTCACGTCGGGGGCGATGCCGGCCAGGCCGTGGCCGTTGTTCGCACGGGCGCCGACGGTGCCGGAGACCGACGTGCCGTGCTCGCCGTCGCTCCCGTTGTCGATGTCGGCGCTGTTCGTGTACCAGTTCCACCCGTGGCAGTCGCCGCGCAGGCCGTTGCCGTCGGCGTCGGTGCTGCCGCACGGCTGCGCCGGGTTGTTCCACAGCGCGCCGGCCATGTCCGGGTGGTCGGAGTCGTAGCCCGAGTCGATGACGGCGACGACCATGCCCTCGCCCGTGGTGAGGGGCCAGCTGTCGGGCGCGTCGGTGTCCTTGTCCGGGACGGCCGTCTGGTTGAAGGCGTTGCTGCCGGTGTTGTCCAGGTGCCAGCCGTACTGCGCGACGTAGGGGTCGCTCGGCACAGCGGCGACCGGCACCATCACGTCGAGCTCCACGCCCGCGACGCCGGGCACGCCGGAGAGGTCCTGCGGTACGAGCCCGTCGGTCGCCACGAGCGCGCGCCCGTCGCCCAGGTCCTGGGCGTGCGCGACGCCGGCCACGGACTCGAGCCCGGAGAGGACGTCGGCGGCGGAGCCCGAGGACGCGGTGACGACGTAGCGGGTGAGTCCGTCGCCGTCGCCCCAGTCGGTGATCTCGTCGAGGGGCAGCGGGGGAGCAGCCAGGGCCGTGTAGACGGCGGCGCCGCCGTAGCCGACCGCGAGCGCGGCCACCAGCACGAGCGCCTGCATGCGCTTGCTCTTCATCCGTGACGTCCTCCGGACACCGCTGCCCCGGGCCGTCCGGTGCGTCCGGCGGTCCGTCCGTGGACCGCCGACAGGCGTCGTCGGGCTCGCAACGGCGTGTGGCGCCTGTTGCTTGAGCCCCAGGGCCCGGGTTCACCCGCGCGGGTGCCTGCGCCGGGTTCCCTAGACTCCGCGCCATGCTGCTGAGCGACCGCGACATCAAGGCCTCGATCGCCGAAGGACGCCTCGGCATCGAGCCCTACGACCCGGGTCTGGTGCAGCCCTCGAGCATCGACGTGCGGCTCGACCGCTTCTTCCGCGTCTTCAACAACTCGCGGTACACCCACATCGACCCGGCCGAGCAGCAGGACGACCTGACGACGCTGGTCGAGCCCGAGGGCGAGGATCCGTTCGTGCTGCACCCGGGGGAGTTCGTGCTGGGTTCCACGCTCGAGGTGATCAGCCTCCCCGACGACCTCGCCGCGCGCCTGGAGGGCAAGTCCTCGCTGGGCCGGCTGGGCCTGCTCACCCACTCGACGGCGGGCTTCGTCGACCCGGGCTTCTCCGGCCACATCACGCTGGAGCTGTCGAACGTGGCCAATCTGCCGATCACGCTCTGGCCGGGCATGAAGATCGGCCAGCTGTGCATGTTCCGGCTCACCAGTGCGTCCGAGCACCCGTACGGCTCGGCGGTCTACGGCTCCCGGTACCAGGACCAGCGCGGGCCCACGCCGTCGCGGTCCTTCCGCAACTTCACCCGCGCGGAGACGCGGCGTCCGTCCTGACGACGGGCGGCTCGGCTCCGGCGGTCTCCACCTCGGTGGTCTCCACGCCGCCGTCGGTGCGGGGACCGGGTGACCAGCCCGGGACGGACCGGTCCACCTCGTCGTCGACGTAGACCTGCCGCGTCGAGATCCACCCGACCACGGCCAGCACGCCGACGGCGGCCAGCACGATCACGAACATGCCCGTGTAGCCGCCGGTGATCCCGCGCAGCACGCCGACCAGCAGCGGACCGGCGCCGGCGATCACGTACCCCCACGACTGGGTCACGGTCGACAGGGCAGCGACCGTCTCCGGGGTGCGGGCCCGCAGGCCGATCAGCGTGAGCACCATCGAGAAGGTGCCCATGCCGACGGCGATCAGCGTCATCCACAGCCACGGCGCGGTGGTCGGTGCCTGCCACAGGCCGCACCATCCGACCACGTAGCTGGAGACGAAGACGGCCAGCAACGGGCGCTGCAGCCGGGGCCGCACCGTGAGGGAGGGGATCACCGCGCTCAGCGGCAGGCCCACGAGCGCGTTCAGGCCCAGCAGGAGCCCCGCCGTCGCCGCCGTCAGGCCCGAGTCGCGCAGGTACTGGGGTGACCAGCCGATGACGACGTAGGCCTGCAGCGCCTGCACGCCGAAGAAGACCGCGAGCGCCACCGCCGTCGGGCTGTGCACCAGCGGCCGCATCCGGACGGCGGTGTGGCTCTGCCGCGAGACGCCGGGGGAGGCGGGTACGGCCAGCCAGGCGGCCGCGGCCAGGATCGCCGGGATCGCCCAGACGACGAGCGCCCAGCGCCACCCCCCGGTCGCATCGGCCACGGGCTGCGAACCGACGGCGCCCAGCGTGGCGCCCAGGCCCATGGTGGTGCTGTAGGCGCCCACGAGCACGCCGGTCCGGGTCGGGAAGTACCGCTTCACCAGGCTGGGGAGCAGCACGTTGCCCAGGGCTCCGCCGACCATGGCCAGCGCCGTCCCGACCAGGAACAGCGCGAAGCCGCCGGCCGCGCTGCGCAGGGCCAGGCCGGCGGCCATCGCGATCAGTGCGCCGGCGAGCACGTGCGCGTCCCGGTAGCGGGCCGACAGCGCCGGGGCGGTGAACCCGATGAGGGCGAAGCAGAGCACCGGGACGGTGGTGATGACCCCGGCCAGGCCGCTGGAGATGCCCAGACCCTGCTCGATCTCCTCCAGCACCGGTCCGACGCTCGTGATCGCCGTCCGCAGGTTCAGGGCCGTGAGGACGATCGCGACGGCGATGAGCACCAGGGGGCGCCGGGTCGAGCGTGCGGAGGGGGCGGGCGCCGGGACGGTGCGGGTCACCTGGGAATGGTCCCTCACCCCCGAACGGCGGCGGCGCCCGTCCCCGGCCGGGGAACGGGCGCCGCCTTGCGACGTGATGGAGCGAGGTCCTTCTACTGCGGGTCGTGCTCCGTCGCGGCGGAGTCCAGGCCGACGACGTCGTCGCCCTTGGTGCCGACGTCGGCACCGGAGGCCGCGCCCTGGACGCCGGCAGCGACCGGCTGCATCGAGCGCAGCAGGATCTGGCTGACGTCGAGGACCTCGACGTGCTCGCCGGCCTCGCCGTTCTGCTTCTTCGACGTGAGGGCGTCGGAGAGCATGGTGATGCAGAACGGGCACGCGGTGGAGATGACGTCGGGATCCAGCTCGAGCGCCTCCTCGGTGCGCTCCATGTTGATCCGCTTGCCGATCTTCTCCTCCATCCACATGCGGGCGCCGCCGGCGCCGCAGCAGAAGCCGCGGTCCTTGCAGCGGTGCATCTCCTGCGTGGAGAGGCCCTGGACGGAGTCGAGGATCTCGCGCGGGGGCGTGTAGACCTTGTTGTGCCGGCCCAGGAAGCACGGGTCGTGGTAGGTCACCTTGCGGTCGATCGGGGTGACCGGGACGAGCCGGCCCTCCTCGATCAGCTGGCCGAGCAGCTGCGTGTGGTGGATGACCTCGTACTCGCCACCGACCTGCGGGTACTCCTTGCCCAGCGAGTTGAAGCAGTGCGGGCAGGTGGCCACGATCTTGCGGGTGCCGGGGACGCGGCCCTCGAAGACGCCGTTGAGGGTCTCGACGTTCTCCATGGCCAGCTGCTGGAACACGAACTCGTTGCCGAGGCGACGGGCCGGGTCGCCGGAGCAGGTCTCCCCGTTGCCGAGGACGGCGAACTCGACGCCCGCGGTGTGCAGGAGCTCCGCGACGGCCTTGGTGACCTTCTTGGCCCGGTCGTCGACGGCGCCGGCGCAGCCGACCCAGAACAGGTACTCGACCTCGTGGGGAAGCGGGCCGTCGGCCATGCGGACCTCGAAGTCGAGCTCCTTGATCCAGTCCTCGCGGACGTTGCCGCCCATGCCCCACGGGTTGCCGCGCTTCTCCAGGTTGGTCAGCATCACGCCGGCCTCCGAGGGGAAGTTGCTCTCGATGAGCACCTGGTAGCGGCGCATGTCCTCGATGTGGTCGATGTGCTCGATGTCCACCGGGCACTGCTCGACGCAGGCACCGCAGTTCGTGCAGGACCACAGGACGTCGGGGTCGATGACCCCGCCCTCCTCGAGGGTGCCGACGAGCGGGCGGTGGGCCTGCGCGTCGTTGGTGCCCTCGATGCGGGCGTAGCCGCTGGCCCAGACCTGCTCGTCGCTCGGCTTGAGGACGTCGTAGTCCGGGGCCGTCTCCGAGGCCGTCTTCTCACCGAGGAGGTAGGGAGCCTTCGCGTAGAGGTGATCGCGGAGGTCCATGATCACCATCTTCGGGCTGAGCGGCTTGCCCGTGTTCCACGCCGGGCACTGGCTCTGGCACCGACCGCACTCCGTGCAGGTGGTGAAGTCCAGCATCCCCTTCCACGTGAAGTCCTCGATCTTCCCGCGGCCGAAGATGTCGTCCTCGCCCGGGTCCTCGAAGTCGATCGGCTTGCCACCGCTGGTCATGGGCAGCAGCGGGCCGAGCGCGGGGGCGCCGTCGGCGTTGCGCTTCGCGTAGATGTTGAGGAACGCGCTGAACCGGTGCCAGGCGACACCCATGTTGAGGACGCGGCTGATGACGACCAGCCAGGTCAGGCTGATCACGATCTTGACGAACGCGACGACCGTCAGCAGGTCGGGGCTGTCCGGCAGGATCTGGCCGAGGGCGCTGGAGACCGGGTGCGACCAGGCCGGCGCCTCGGTGAGGTCGGAGGAGACCTTGAGCGCGCGGATCAGCAGGATGCAGGTTCCGACGCCGAGGACGATGGCCTCGACGAAGTAGCCGCGGCCCTCGTTCGAACCGGCGAAGCGGCTCTTGCGCCCCTGCCGACGCGGGTGGTCGCGCTGGCGCCGGATGATCAGGTAGATGATCCCGAGGATCGTGCCGGTGCCGATGATGTCGGCGAAGAGGTTCCACACCGCCCACTCGCCGATGAGCGGCAGCTTGAAGGCCGGGTCCCAGACCTCGCCGAAGGCCTCGACCAGGGTGAGGAACAGGCCGTAGAAGCCGACGAAGACGAACCAGTGGGCCACGCCGATGCTCGACCACTTGAGCATCCGGGTATGGCCCAGCGACTCGACCAGCGTCGTCTTCAGGCGGGTCTTGACCGGCCCCCATCGGGTGCCGTCGGGCTGGCCGGTGCGGATGATCCGCACCATGGCGCGCACCGCGCGGTAGGCCATCACCGAGGCCACGATCAGGAAGAGGACGCTGATCGTCCCGAGGACGATCTGCAGCGTGCCCGTCATGTTTTCCTCCCCCGCACGCCTGCCGGCGTCGGTTGACTCCCGTGCGCCGTACGGCGACGGCGAAGCTCTGGATAGGTGCACGCGCCGTCGTCGACACCGGTCGGGGACCGGCGCGCGGAACGCATGCGGGCACGGCGTGCCCGCACGGATCGCACGATAGCTGGCGCGCCCGAAGGCTACTCGGGCGTAGCGATCACGATCCGGTCGCACCGGAGCCGGAGGCTTCGCGTCGGCACCACCCCCGCACCGTCGTCGCGGCTCGTCGTCCGTGCGGTGTGGCAGCGACCCTCGCGGTCGACCGCGCGGTCGGCTGCCACAGCGCGAGGGTGAGGTCATCCGGCGCGGACGACGCCTCTCGACCGGGCCGCCGTCGTGAACTGCCGCACCGCCGGCCCGGGGACCGCGAGCAGCGAGCGCAGGCGGTCCTCGGTGGCGCCCCAGTTCGCGTCGAGGTCCTCGTCGACGATCCGCACGACGCGGATGTCCACCCCCCGCATCTGGTCCTCGCGCCGCTTCTCCTCCCACAGCACGCGCTCCGGTGTGCGGCCCCGCCACGGGTCGGTGTACTTGACCTGCCCGTCGAACTCCACCGCCACTGCAGCCTCCTCGAACCACGCATCGGCGACTCCGACGAGCCGCCCCGCGACGCGGATCTCCACCTGGAGCTCCGGTGCGGGGAACCCGGCGCCGAGGATCCGCAGCCGCCCCCGCGTCTCCAGCGGCGACTCCGCCCGACCGTCGGCGAGCCCGGCGGCCCGTGCCGCGCGCGGCGCCCCCGGCCACGACCGCGCGGCCGTCACGGCGGCGGCGAGTCCGGCAGGGGAGACGGCGCCTTTAAGCAGCCCGGCGTCCATCGCGACGACGGCGTCCTCCAGGGGCCATTCCCGCGCGCAGTCGACCAGGGTGCGGGCCGGCGTCGTGAGCCGCACCGGCCCGCGGGTCGTCACGTCCTCCGGGGGCAGCGGCGCCTGGTTGACCACGAAGCCCTTGCCGCGGCGCCACAGGTCCGGGGCCGTGAGCCGCACGAGGTCGGGGAGCAGAGCGCGGCGGACCGGCAGGCCGAGCAGCCGGAGCGCCGACGAATGGCTGACGGCGGCTCCCGGGCGGTCCAGGTCGAGCAGGACGGCGACGCAGTCCAGCGCGTGCCGCCGTCCCGCTGCCTGGGCGGCGGTGACCTCCTCGGCGACCCCGTACACACCGCGGCGCAGGCGCACCCACGTTCCCGAGCTGCACAGGTGGCGGATCTCGCCGTGCTCGTACCCGGCACGGCGTGCGTCGCGAGCGGTGAAGAGGCACAGCTGCCGATCAGCCGCAGCGCGCAGGAGTGGATGCACGGGCGGAAGTGTCGGGCGTTCGGGCGTGGTCGCGGGGCGGGGCTGTGGACAACCGTGAGACCTCGACCGCGCGACGCCGACTCATCCGCGCGATGTGGCTGCCGACCGCGGCGTCGACCGCGAGGGTCCCGGCCACACCGCGAGGTCGACGCCGTGCGGTGCGGGGGAGGGAGCGCCCAGCGACCGGCCCCGGGAACAGGAGGTGGCGCCCTGCCGTTAGGGTGGGCAGGAAAGTTGAGCGGACTTCGCGCAAGATGGTTCCGGCTCGGCTCCTCACACGGACCAGCACCACCCCGTACACGGAAGAGAGGCCATCCCCATGGCTCGAGCGGTCGGTATCGACCTCGGCACCACCAACTCCGTCGTCACCGTCCTCGAGGGCGGTGAGCCGACGGTCATCGCCAACTCCGAGGGCTCGCGCACCACCCCGTCGGTCGTCGCCTTCGCCAAGAACGGCGAGGTCCTCGTCGGCCAGTCGGCCAAGAACCAGGCGGTCACCAACGTCGACCGCACCATCCGCAGCGTCAAGCGGCACATGGGCACCAGCTGGTCGACCGACGAGATCGACGGCAAGAAGTACACCGCGCAGGAGATCAGCGCCCGCACGCTGCAGAAGCTCAAGCGGGACGCCGAGACCTACCTGGGCGAGCCGGTGACCGACGCCGTCATCACCGTCCCGGCCTACTTCGAGGACGCCCAGCGCCAGGCCACCAAGGAGGCCGGTGAGATCGCGGGCCTCAACGTCCTGCGCATCGTCAACGAGCCCACCGCGGCCGCCCTGGCCTACGGCCTCGACAAGGGCGAGACCGAGCAGACGATCCTCGTCTTCGACCTCGGTGGCGGCACCTTCGACGTCTCCCTGCTCGAGATCGGGGACGGCGTCATCGAGGTGAAGGCCACTGCCGGTGACAACCACCTCGGTGGTGACGACTGGGACCAGAAGGTCATGGACCACCTGGTCAAGACCTTCAACGCCTCCAACGGCATCGACCTGTCCAAGGACAAGCTGGCCATGCAGCGCCTCCGCGAGGCCGCCGAGAAGGCCAAGATCGAGCTGTCGGGCGCCCAGTCGACCAACATCAACCTGCCCTACATCACCGCCGGGGCCGAGGGCCCGCTGCACCTGGACGTCACGATCACCCGTGCCGAGTTCCAGCGGATGACCCAGGACCTGCTCGACCGTTGCCGCGCACCCTTCAACCAGGCCGTGCGCGACGCGGGCATCTCCGTGGGCCAGATCGACCACGTCGTCCTCGTGGGTGGCTCGACCCGCATGCCGGCCGTCACCGAGCTCGTGAAGGAGCTGACCGGCGGCAAGGAGCCCAACAAGGGCGTCAACCCGGACGAGGTCGTGGCCATCGGTGCCGCGCTGCAGGCCGGGGTCCTCCGCGGCGAGGTCAAGGACGTCCTGCTCCTCGACGTCACCCCGCTGTCCCTGGGCATCGAGACCAAGGGCGGCATCATGACCAAGCTCATCGAGCGGAACACCACGATCCCGACCAAGCGCTCCGAGATCTTCACGACGGCCGACGACAACCAGCCGTCCGTGCAGATCCAGGTCTTCCAGGGCGAGCGCGAGATGGCGGCCTACAACAAGAAGCTCGGCATGTTCGAGCTGACCGGTCTGCCCCCGGCGCCGCGTGGTGTCCCGCAGATCGAGGTCGCGTTCGACATCGACGCCAACGGCATCGTCCACGTCCACGCCAAGGACCTCGGCACGGGCAAGGAGCAGTCGATGACGATCACCGGCGGCTCGGCGCTCCCGAAGGACGACATCGAGCGGATGATGAAGGACGCCGAGGCGCACGCCGAGGAGGACAAGAAGCGCCGCGAGGAGGCCGAGACCCGCAACCTGGCCGAGTCGCTGCAGTACCAGACCGAGAAGTTCCTCGCGGAGAACGGCGACAAGATCCCGGCCGACAAGAAGGACGAGCTCGGCGAGGCGCTGACCGAGCTGCGCTCCGCCCTCGGCGGTTCGGACATCACCGCGATCAAGACCGCCCAGGAGAAGGTCGCCCGGGTCTCGCAGGAGGTCGGCGGCGCGCTCTACGCGCAGCAGGCCGAGGCCGGTGCCGAAGGCGCCCCGGGCGCCGAGGCGGGGGACGCGGCCGGTGCCGCTCCGTCCGGTGACGACGACGTCGTCGACGCCGAGATCGTCGACGAGGGCCCGGACGAGGGTGCTGACCGCCGATGACCGACAGGGAAGAGCAGCCGCGGGTCGTCATCCGCGACAAGCGGCGGATCGACCCGATCAGTGGTGAGGTGCGGGCGCCGGCCGGCGAGCAGCCGGCCGGCGCCCCGCCGGGCCCGACCGTCGCAGGGGAGCAGATGAGCGAGCACGAGACGCCCGTGGATGAGCAGCCGCAGCCCCAGGAGCAGCCGGCCGGAGGTGGTGGCGGGGGAGACCTCGCCCAGCAGCTGGCCGAGCGGACCGAGGACCTGCAGCGGGTCACCGCCGAGTACGCCAACTACCGGCGCCGCGTGGATCGCGACCGGTCGCTGATGGTCGACCAGGCGGCGGAGCGGTTCGCCGTCCAGCTGTTCCCGATCGTCGACGACATCGAGCGCGCCCGGGACCACGACGAGCTCACCGGCGGGTTCAAGCTGGTGGCCGACCGGCTCCTCGGCCTGCTGGACGGTCTGGGCGTGGAGGCCTTCGGCAAGGCCGGGGACGAGTTCGACCCGGCGCTGCACGAGGCCGTCATGCACGACACGTCGGCCGACGTGGCGGTGCCGACCGCGACCACGGTCCTGCGGCAGGGTTTCCGCCGCGGCGACCGGGTGCTGCGGACGGCGATGGTCGCGGTGACCGAGCCCGAGAACCCGGCGCCGGCCCAGGCCGGTCCGGTGTCCGACGAGCCGGGCGCTCCGGCGTCCGACTGATCCGCCAGAGAGGGGGCGCCCGATGAGCACCCGGGACTTCATCGAGAAGGACTACTACGCCGCGTTGGGCGTGCCTCAGGACGCCGACGCCGCGGCCATCAAGAAGGCCTACCGGAAGCTGGCGCAGGAGCTGCACCCGGACAAGAACCCGGGGAACAGCCAGGCGGAGGCGCGGTTCAAGGACGTCTCCGAGGCCTACGACGTGCTGTCCGACCCGAAGCGGCGGGGCGAGTACGACGAGGCGCGGCGGCTGTTCGGTGCCGGCGGTGCCGGTGCCCGTGCCGGCTTCCCCGGCGGGGGCGGGTTCCCCGGGGGCGGGCAGGCGTTCGACTTCGGCGACCTCTTCGGCGGTGCCGCGGGGGCCGGGACCGGTGCCGGCCCCCGCGGTGCCGGCGGCCTGGGCGACATCCTCGGCGGCATCTTCGGGGGCGCGGGCGGCGCGCGGGCACGCAGCCAGGCGGCGTCGGGCCCCGCGCGTGGCCAGGACGTCGAGACCGAGGCGACGCTCTCCTTCGAGGAGGCCGTCCTCGGTGTCACGGTGCCGCTGCGCATGCAGAGCCCCGGAAGCTGTCCGACGTGCGCGGGTTCCGGCGCGAAGCCGGGTACGAGCCCGCACACCTGCCCGGTGTGCCAGGGAGCCGGCGTCACGAGCCGCAGCCAGGGCGCGTTCGCGTTCTCCGAGCCGTGCCGCAACTGCCGGGGCAGCGGCTCCGTCGTCGACGATCCCTGCCCGACCTGCACCGGCAGCGGCATCACCAGCCAGACCCGCACCATCACCGTGCGCATGCCCTCCGGCGTCAAGGACGGCCAGCGCATCCGGCTGGCCGGCAAGGGCGCGCCCGGCCGCCGCGGTGGTCCGGCCGGTGACCTCTTCGTCGTCGTCCACGTCGCCGAGCACCCGCTGTTCAGCCGCAAGGACGACGACCTGACGCTCACCGTGCCGGTCACCTTCGCCGAGGCGGCGCTGGGCACGACCCTCACCGTCCCGACGCTGGACGGCACCGTGTCCCTCAAGGTGCCGGCCGGCACGGCGAGCGGGCGGACGCTGCGGGTCCGCGGCCGCGGCGTCCCCGGCAAGGGGCGCTCCGGCGACCTGCTGGTGACCCTCGAGGTGGCCGTACCGGTCCGTCTCACGCCGGCCCAGCGCAAGGTCATCGAGGCCCTGGCAGAGGAGATGGACGAGGACCCGCGTCCGCAGATCACCGCGGCGCTCCAGTCGGGAGGTGACCGATGACCAGCCCGGCCGACCCGGCGCGGGGCGCGGCCCGCTCGGTGGCCGAGGACGCGCCCGTCTTCGTCATCTCCGTGGCCGCCGAGCTCGCCGGCATGCACGCCCAGACCCTGCGCCAGTACGACCGGCTGGGGCTGGTGAGCCCCGGCCGGACCTCCGGTGGTGGTCGCCGCTACAGCCCCCGTGACGTCGCTCTGCTCCGCGAGGTGCAGCGGCTGTCGCAGGAGGACGGCGTCAACCTGGCCGGCATCAAGCGGATCATCGAGCTCGAGTCGCAGGTCGAGGCCCTGCAGGCGCGGGTGCACGAACTGCTCGACGAGCTGGAGCACAGCGAACGCCGCCGGATGGCCGCCGAGGCGGCCGTGCCGGCCGGCTATCGCGCCGACCTGGTGCCGCAGCGGCGGCCGAGCTCGGCGCTGGTCGTGTGGCGGCCGCGGAGCGGCAGGTGAGCGGGGTCGACCCGCACGAGGCCTTCGTGGCTCTCGAGCGGGAGATCGGCCTGCTGCTGCGCCGCTCGCGCGCGCTGTCCGCCCGGCTCGCCGAGCAGCTGCACCCGGATCTGGACGGCGCGGCATACGGCCTGCTGGCCCTGCTCCAGGACGCCGGCCCCCTCCGGGCCAGCGACCTCGTCGTCCGGCTGGGCCTGGACAAGAGCACGGTGAGCCGGCAGGTGGCCAGTCTGGTCGCCCTGGGGCTGGTCGACCGGAGCGCGGATCCCGACGACGGGCGGGCGCAGGTGCTCACCCCCTCGGCCGAGGGCTCGGCCCGCCTGGCGCTGATCCGGAACGCGCGCCGCGAGCGCTGGGAAGCCGACCTGGGGGACTGGCCGGCGGACGACGTCGCCACCCTGGCCGACCTGCTGCACCGGCTGAACCGGATCGGCGAGGCCCGGGCGCGGGAGGCCGGCGACCTGACCGACGAGAGCGGGACCGACGGCGGGCGGGCTCTCTAGCTGTCCTTCCCGCAGGGCACGTGACGTGTCGAACGTTGCAGACCGCAACCAACCGACTTATGGTTGCTTTCTGCACACATCTCGACGTCAGGAACTCCCGTGCCCATCAGCCCCGAGACCCGGGACCGGCTGACGGCCAGCATCGCCCAGCTCGTCCGGACCGGACGCCACGTCAGCATGCGGGCCGCCGCCCAGCTCTACGGCGAGCTGCCGTCCTTCGGCTGGCCGCTCCTCCTGCCCCTCGAGGAGGACGGCGACCAGCGGTGCAGCGTCCTCGCCGCGCGCGCCGGGATCGACGTCTCCGTGGCCAGCCGGCAGCTCGCCGCCCTGGAGCGGTCCGGCTACGTGCAGCGCCGACCGGATCCGTGCGACGGGCGGGCCACCCTGTTCCACCTCACCGCGCTGGGCGCCGACGCCCTCGCCGGGACGCGCGCCGTCCGGGCCGACTGGGCGCTCGAGGTCCTGTCCGGCTGGGACGAGGACGACGCCCGCCGGCTCACCGACCTGATCGACCGCCTGGCGGCCGACTTCCGCGCGATGCCCCTGCCGGCCGCGGCTGGGGAGCGGTCCCCGGCGGGCTCCGGATGACCCGGACCCGCGTTCTTCCCGCCCGCACGCGCTCGCCCGCCAGTCCAGGAGAACCATGACCAGCACCGTCGATCGGCCGGCTCCCCAGGCGCCCGCCGAGCAACAGGGGCAGATGACGCACCGGCAGATCCTGTCCGCGCTGTCCGGGATGCTGCTGGCGATGTTCGTGGCGTTCCTGTCCTCGACCGTCGTCTCCAACGCCCTGCCCACGATCATCACCGAGCTGCGGGGCTCGCAGGGGCACTACACCTGGGTGGTCACGGCCACCCTGCTCGCCTCGACCGCCTCGACGCCCATCTGGGGCAAGCTCTCGGACCTGTTCAGCAAGAAGCTGTTGCTGCAGCTCGCCATCGTCATCTTCATCATCGGTTCGATGCTCGCCGGCCTCGCCCAGTCGGTGGAGACGCTGATCGCCTGGCGCGTCCTGCAGGGCCTGGGCCTGGGTGGCCTGCAGGCGCTGGTGCAGATCGCGATGGCCGCGATGATCAGCCCGCGGGAGCGCGGTCGGTACGCCGGCTGGATGGGCAGCACGTTCGCGGTGGCCACGGTCGGCGGACCGCTCATCGGCGGCGTGATGGTCGACACGAGCTGGCTGGGCTGGCGCTGGTGCTTCTACGTCGGTGTCCCGTTCGCCCTGATCGCCCTCGTGCTCCTGCAGCGCACGCTGCACCTGCCGGTGACCAAGCGGAAGGTGCACATCGACTACCTCGGCGCTGCCTTCCTGACCGCCGGGGTCTCCGCGCTCCTCATCTGGGTCACCCTGGCCGGGGGCAGCTTCGCCTGGGCCTCCACCGAGACGGCGCTGTTCGTCGGTGGCGGCGTTCTCGCGATCGCGGCCTTCCTCGTCACCGAGACCAGGGCCAAGGAGCCGATCGTCCCCCTCCGCCTGTTCCGCGACCGCACCACGACGCTGGCGATCGCCGCGAGCATCGCGATCGGCGTCGCCATGTTCGGCTCGACGGTCTTCCTGGGCCAGTACCTGCAGATCTCCCGCGGCTACTCGCCGACGGCGGCGGGGCTGCTCACCGTGCCGATGGTCGGCGGGCTGCTCATCTCCTCGACCGGCTCCGGCTACCTGATCACCCGCCACGGCCGGTGGAAGCGCTTCCTCACGGCTGGGTCGCTGCTGACCCTCCTGGCGTTCGCGCTGCTCTCGATGGTCGACCACGAGACCGACATCGTGCTGCTCTGCTGCTTCCTGTTCCTGCTGGGCATCGGTATCGGCGCCACGATGCAGAACCTGGTGCTCGCGGTGCAGAACACGGTGGCCGCCCGGGACCTGGGGTCGGCGAGCTCGGCCGTGACGTTCTTCCGGAGCCTGGGCGGCACGGTGGGTGTCTCGGTGCTGGGAGCGGTGCTCTCCACCCGCGTGGGAGAGCTGATCAGGGCCGACCTCGCCGGTACCCCCGGTGCGGCGCAGGCCGGCTCGGACGACATCGGCCTGGCCGACCTCGCCGATGCACCACCGGCGATCCAGGAGCTGATCCGCGTGGCCTACGGGGACGCGACCGGGCGGATCTTCCTGATCTCGGCGGTCGTGGCCGTGGTGGCCGTGCTCGCGATCTTCCTGATCCGGGAGATCGCGCTCAGCACCGAGAGCGGTGAGGAGCGGCTCAAGCGGGAGTCGGCCGACGCGGCGGGCTGACGCCTGGGCTCGCCCGGCGGGGTGAGATCCGGAACGGAACCGGCTTTCATGATCAAGTACGTGGCGGGAGACGCCGACGGGCGGGTGTGAGCACCTCCGCCCGGCCCTCGGTCCTCGTCCTCCCGGCGCTCGCCCTGCTCGCGCTCGCGACCGGGTGCCAGGGCTCCTCCGCCGCGGCGCAGGAGCCGGTCCCGTCCGCGTCCGCCGCGCCCCGGACCGGCCACGAGCCCGTCAACGGCCTGGCCGCCGAACAGGAGGCCGAGGCGGCCGCCCGGGTCGCGGCAGAAGCCGAGGCGGCGCGGATCGCCGCCGAGGCCGAGGCCGCCCGGATCGCTGCCGAGGCGGAGGCGGCCCGGATCGCCGAGGAGCAGACGGCGCGGGACGCGGAGCCGAGGACCGCCGTTGCCGGTGGGCCCGCGAAGACGCAGGCGGCGCCCCGCCCCTCGACCGGTCAGGCGCCTCCGCCCGCGCCCGCTCCCGCCGGCCCGGTCGACTTCTGGGTCGACCTGACCGACAAGTCCTGTTCCTTCGACGGGGTCGACACCTACCGGATGCAGTTCACGGTGGTGTACTCCGACGGCCACCGGCAGCGCATCAACAACTACACGGGCTCGGGCGGGCCGTACATCGCGAACATGTACACCAGCTACGGCGGTCAGGACTTCTTCACCGTGCGGCCGGCCGACCAGTCCTTCGAGGGCTTCGGCTGCTGACCTCGACGTCGGGCCCCGTGTCCCGCCGACCGCGGGAGGTCAGCTCTCCAGCGCGGCGTCGAGGGTGATCTCGTCGACCCCGGCCAGCGCCTTGCTCACCGGGCAGCCCGCCTTCGCCGCCTGAGCCGCCTTGTCGAAGCCCGCGGCGTCCAGCCCCTCGACCTCGCCGCGGACGGTGAGGGCGATCTTCGTGATGTGGGGGCCGCCGTCCTTCTGGCCGAGGGTCACCTCGGCGGTGATCTCCAGGGCGGTGGGCGTGCCGCCCGCCTTGCCGATCTCGCTGGACAGCGCCATCGCGAAGCAGGAGGAGTGCGCCGCCGCGATGAGCTCCTCCGGGCTGGTCGTCCCGCCGGCCTCGTCGGCGGCTCGCTTCGGGAACGAGACCTCGTAGGTGCCGATCTTGGAGCTGGACAGCTCGACCTGGCCGGAGCCCTCCTGGAGGGTGCCGTTCCAAGCGGTGCGCGCGGTGCGGGTGGGCATCGGTTCTCCTCGCCGACGGCGGGGCGGTGGGGTTCACCGCTCCGCGGGGATGGGCCGAGTGCCGACCTACCCCGCCCGGGTGCGGGCAACCGTCGTCAGCAGACGGCCTCGCCGCGGTTCACCCGCTCGATCAGCGACTGGAGACGGCTCTTGAGCTCGGTGAACTCGCCGGTGTCGAACCCGATGGCGTCGATCATCTCCTGCGAGATGCCGTAGGCCTTCTCCTGCAGGGCGCGGCCGTCGTCGGTGAGGGCGATCGCGACCGAGCGCTCGTCCTCGAGGCGGCGGTGGCGGGTGACCAGGCCGGCCGCGGTGAGCCGCTTGAGCAGGGGCGAGAGCGTGCCGCTGTCCAGGGCGAGGCGGGACCCCAGCTGACCGACCGTCTGGTGGTCCTCCTCCCACAGCAGCATCATGACGAGGTACTGCGGATAGGTCAGGCCGATCGCCTCGAGCATGGGTCGGTACCGGGCCGTCACGGCGCGTGAGGCGGCGTAGAGCGCGAAGCACAGCTGGTCGTCGAGCGCCACGCTCGGCGTCGGCAGTGCGGTCATGCGGGCGAGTCTAGGGCGCGCGGAGGCGAACGTCAGGGGTCGCGAACGTCGGCGCCTCGTCGTCCTCCGTACGGGGAGGTCGACGGTGCGGCGAGCGGACTCAGCGAGGTTGAGTGGAACAGACTCAACTCGCCGGTCGTTGCACAGATCGATCCCGTGAGGTCGACGACCCCGCGCACGACAGAGAGAGGACGGACGCCGCGACCATGGAGAGCAAGCTCACCACCCGTTCGCAGGAGGCCATCGCCGCCGCCCAGCGGCTCGCCGTCGCCCGCGGCCAGGCGGCCCTGGAGCCGCTGCACCTGCTGGCTGCGCTGCTCGAGCAGGACGACGGCATCGCCGGGCCGCTGCTGAAGGCGGCCGGCGCCGACGCGGCCGACGTCAAGGCCAAGTCCGAGGCGGCCGTGCGCCGGCTGCCCAGCGTCAGCGGCGCCACCGTGCCCGCGCCCTCGCCGTCGCGCGAGTTCCTCCGCGTCATGAACGACGCCGGGGAGCAGGCGAGTGCGCTCGGCGACGAGTACATCTCCACCGAGCACCTGCTCGTGGGGCTCGCCGGCTCGAGCGGCGAGGCGGGCACGGTGCTCACCAGCGCCGGTGCCACCCGGGACGCGCTGCTCGCGGCGTTCCGGACCGTGCGCGGTTCCCGCAAGGTGACCACCCCCGATCCGGAGGGCACCTTCCAGGCTCTGGAGAAGTACGCGGTCGACCTCACCGCGCGGGCGCGCGAGGGCAAGATCGACCCGGTCATCGGACGGGACACCGAGATCCGCCGCGTCGTCCAGGTGCTCTCCCGGCGCACCAAGAACAACCCGGTGCTCATCGGCGAGCCCGGCGTCGGCAAGACCGCCATCGTCGAGGGCCTGGCGCAGCGCATCGTCGCCGGCGACGTCCCGGAGAGCCTCAAGGGCAAGCGGCTCATGGCGCTGGACCTGGGCTCGATGGTGGCCGGTGCCAAGTACCGCGGTGAGTTCGAGGAGCGGCTCAAGGCCGTCCTGCAGGAGATCACCGACGCCGAGGGGCAGATCGTCACCTTCATCGACGAGCTGCACACGATCGTCGGCGCCGGCGCGACCGGCGAGTCGGCCATGGACGCCGGCAACATGATCAAGCCGATGCTCGCCCGCGGTGAGCTGCGCATGGTCGGCGCCACGACGCTCGACGAGTACCGCGAGCACATCGAGAAGGACCCCGCGCTCGAGCGCCGCTTCCAGCAGGTCTACGTGGGTGAGCCGAGCGTCGAGGACACCATCGGCATCCTCCGCGGGCTCAAGGAGCGCTACGAGGTGCACCACGGTGTCCGCATCACCGACACCGCGATCGTCGCCGCGGCGACCCTCTCCGACCGCTACGTCACCGCCCGGTTCCTGCCGGACAAGGCGATCGACCTGGTCGACGAGGCCGCCAGTCGGCTGCGCATGGAGATCGACAGCCGCCCCGTCGAGGTCGACGAGGTGGAGCGCGCCGTGCGCCGGCTGGAGATCGAGGAGATGGCGCTGGCCAAGGAGGACGACCCGTCGTCCATCGAACGGCTGGCGGCTCTCCGGTCCGACCTGGCCGACAAGCGCCAGGAGCTGGCCGAGCTGACCGCGCGCTGGCAGCAGGACAAGAGCGCGATCGGCCGCATCCAGGCCATCAAGGAGGAGCTGGAGCGGCTGCGGCTGGAGGCCGAGCGCGCGGAGCGGGACGGCGAGCTCGCCCGCGTCGCGGAGCTGCGCTACGGGCAGCTGCCCCAGCTGGAGAAGTCCCTCCTCGAGGCCGAGGCATCGGTCGAGACCGGCGAGTCCATGCTCAAGGAGGAGGTCGGCGCCGACGACATCGCCGAGGTCGTCCAGGCCTGGACCGGCATCCCCGCCGGCCGGCTGCTCGAGGGCGAGACCCAGAAGCTGCTGCGCATGGAGGACGGGCTCGCCGCGCGGGTCGTCGGGCAGCCGGATGCCGTGCGCGCCGTCTCGGACGCCGTCCGGCGGGCCCGATCCGGCGTCGCCGACCCGGACCGGCCCACCGGTTCCTTCCTCTTCCTCGGCCCGACCGGCGTCGGCAAGACCGAGCTGGCCAAGGCGCTGGCGGAGTTCCTGTTCGACGACGAGCGGGCGATGGTCCGCATCGACATGAGCGAGTACTCCGAGAAGCACTCGGTGGCGCGCTTGGTCGGGGCGCCGCCCGGCTACGTCGGCTACGAGGCCGGCGGCCAGCTCACCGAGGCGGTGCGGCGCCGTCCGTACACCGTCGTCCTTCTCGACGAGGTCGAGAAGGCGCACCCCGACGTCTTCGACGTCCTGCTCCAGGTGCTCGACGACGGGCGGCTGACCGACGGGCAGGGCCGCACGGTCGACTTCCGCAACACCCTGCTGATCCTCACCTCGAACCTGGGGTCGCAGATCATCGCCGACCAGTCGGTGCCCGAGGAGCGCCGCCGCGACGCGGTGCAGGAGGTCGTGCGCTCGCACTTCAAGCCGGAGTTCCTCAACCGGCTGGACGAGGTCGTGATCTTCCGGGCGCTGGGCAGCGAGGAGCTGACCGGCATCGTCGACATCCAGGTCGGTGTCCTCGCCCGGCGTCTGGCGGCCCGGCGGCTCTCGCTGCGGGTCACCGACGCGGCGCGCGAGTGGCTTGCGCTCAACGGCTTCGACCCGGTCTACGGCGCCCGTCCCCTGCGGCGGCTGGTGCAGTCGGCCATCGGCGATCAGCTGGCCAAGGCGCTGCTCTCCGGCGAGATCCGGGACGGCGACGAGGTGGTGGTCGACTGGCCGGCCGACGTCGCCGACGGTGACAGCGGTCTGAGCGTCGTACGCGGCTGAGTCTTCGGCGGCAGGCTGCGGCGGGGCCGGTGGTCCGCGCGGACGGCATCGTCCATGATCGTCGTGAACCGGTTACCGGGAGGCGCGGGGATGACAGCAGGACAGAGCGGCCAGCACGGCGAGCCGGGAAGCAGCGGCCAGGGCGGGACCGGAGGGCAGGGCGGCTCCGGCGGCTCCGGCGGCCCGGAGGGCTGGAACGCGCCGCCTCCGCCCCAGGGCTGGAGCGCGCCGCCTCCGCCGCAGGGCTGGAACGCGCCGCCTCCGCCGCAGGGGTGGGGCCCGCCGCCTCCCGGGCAGCCGTACCCCTACGGTCCGGCGCCGACCCCGCCGCCCGGGTACGGGCCGCCGCCCGCCGGCTCGGTGGAGCCACCCGTGACGGTGCGGGCCGGCATCGGGGCGTTCGTCGCCACCGTGGTGCTCGGCCTCGTCGCCTCCGTCGTCATGTACGCCAACTGGGACGAGATCAGTTCCGAGGCGATCCGGCAGGCCGGCGCGGGGCTCAGCGGCAGCGAGCGGGAGACGGCGGAGGAGGTCGCCGAGCTGGTCGTCCAGTTCGCGCTCGTGGCCGGGCTGCTCTTCACGGCCGTCTTCCTGGTCTTCCTGTGGTTCGCCTGGCGCGGGCGCAACTGGGCGCGCGTGGTCCTCTGGGTCCTGGGCGGGCTGTCCATCCTGAGCGGGTTCGCCGGCATGGGCGGCGGCGGGACCGGCGTCGGCTACGTCGACGGCCTCAACCTGTTCAGCTGGCTGCTGACCCTGGCCGGGGTCGTGCTGCTGGCGCTCCAGCCGAGCAACGAGTGGTACCGCTACATGCGCTGGCTGCGCGACACCGGTCAGCAGCGCTGACCGCTCCGGTCAGCCGTCGCTGCGCAGCGACGGCACCCACTGGCGCGTCGTCCTCGCCATCAGGCTGGTGAGGCCGGCGATCGACAGGACCAGCAGGAGCAGGCCGGCGACGGTGACCCCGCCGGCGGCCAGCACGCTGAACAGGGTCAGCAGGGTCAGCAGCGCGGTGGCCGCGACCCCGATCCAGCGGGCCCACGGCTGCCGCCGCGGCAGGAACAGCGCCGCGAGCGCGAGGACGACGCCCAGCACGAGGTAGGGGACCAGCGACAGCATCACGAAGTTCTCCGCCTCGTCGCGGGTCACGTCCTCGACGTCCTCGACGATGCGGTCGACCGCGGCGTCGAAGCCGGCCCACAGGAGCCCGCCGTTCAGCAGCAGCAGGGCGGCCAGCACCCCCATGACGACGATGGCCACGCGGACCGAGGTCGGCATGACCGGGGTGGCGTCATCGGCAGGGGTGGGGGGAGTGGGCGTCGACACGGCCTCAGCCTGGCAGACCGCCGCCGTCGCCCGGTCGCACCCCGGATGATGATCGCCCGTGCATCCCGACCGGGCCCGGGGCCGGGGACGGGAACGAACGGCGTCACTGCCGCGCCGGGCACGGACGGCGAGATCCGACCGAGGAACGCTGGCCTAGGGTCGATGCCATGACGGCTCCCGCTGCCCAGCCCGACCGCGACCGGCTGCTCGAACTCATCGTCGACCTCGCGGTGGTGCACGGGAAGGTGACGCTCTCCTCCGGCCGTGAGGCCGACTGGTACATCGACATGCGCCGCCTCACGCTGCACCACGAGGGCGCGCCGCTGGTGGGCCGCGTGATGCGTCAGCTCACCGGCGACCTGCGCTACGACGTCGTCGGCGGGCTCACCCTGGGCGCCGACCCGGTGGCGACGGCGATGCTGCACGCCGCCGCAGCGGGTGAGGGCTTCCTGGACGCCTGCGTGGTGCGCAAGACGGGCAAGGCCCACGGCCTGCAGCGGCGGATCGAGGGACCTGATGTCGCGGGCCGCGCCGTCCTGGTGGTCGACGACACCTCGACGACCGGCGGCAGTCCACTCACCGCGGCGGAGGCGCTGCAGGAGGCCGGCGCCGAGGTCATCGCCGTCGCCGTGATCGTCGACCGAGGAGGGCGCGAGGCCGTCGAGGCGGCCGGCTTCGAGTACCGCGCCGCCTTCACCGCGGCCGACCTCGGCCTCTCCTGACGGTGCCGGCGACGATCAGCTGACCTGATCGTCGAGCGTCCTCCCTCACCGTGGGACCTGAGGGAGGACGCTGCACGATCAGGTTCCCTGATCATCGCCGGGACGGCGTCGTACGGTGTGACGGTGACCACTTCCTGGCTGACCGAGCTGCAGGACGCACTGGGCGCCGACAGCGTCCTCACCGATCCCGACGTCACCGCCGGGTACGCCCGCGACGCCGCGATGATGGCCCCCGCCGGCACACCGGCCGCCGTCGTCCTCCCCCGGAGCACCGACGACGTCGTCGCGGTCATGCGCATCGCGACGCGCCACCGCGTCCCGGTCGTGCCGCGCGGCGCGGGGTCCGGGCTGGCCGGGGCCAGCAACGCCGTCGACGGCGCGATCACGCTGGTCATGACCCGGATGGACGCCGTGCTCGTGGTCTCGCCCGCCGACCGGCTCGCCGTCGTCCAGCCCGGCGTGGTCAACAAGACGCTACGCGACGCCGTCGCCGGCCACGGGCTGTTCTATCCGCCGGACCCCTCCAGCTACGACTGGTGCACCATCGGCGGCAACCTCTCCACCAACTCCGGTGGCCTCTGCTGCGTGAAGTACGGCGTCACCACCGACTACGTGATGGGCCTGGAGGTCGTGCTCGCCGACGGGCGGGTGCTGCGCACCGGACGGCGCACCGTCAAGGGCGTCGCCGGCTACGACCTGCCCCGGCTCTTCGTGGGCTCGGAGGGGACGCTCGGCGTCATCACCGAGGCGACGCTCGCGCTGCGCCCGGCCCCGCACCGCCCCGTCACCCTCGCCGCCTCCTTCGCGACGACGGCGCAGACCGGCCAGGTGGTGGAGCGCGTCGTCACCAGCGGCCTGGTGCCCAGCCTGCTCGAGGTCATGGACAACACCTGCATCTGCGCGGTCGACGACCTGCTCAGGGCCGAGCTCGACCGCGGGGCGCATTCGCTGCTGGTCGCGCAGTCCGACGCCGGGGGAGAGGCCGCCGCGGCCGAGATCGAGGCGCTGGCGCAGATCTGCCGCGAGGCGGGAGCGGACTTCGTGCACAGCACCGACGATCCCGCCGAGGGCGACCTGCTTCTCCAGGCACGGCGCATGGCGCTACCGGCGCTGGCCGCGATGCGCAGCGGCATGCTGGTCGACGACGTCGCCGTGCCGCGCTCGCGGATCGCCGAGTTCCTCGACGGCTGCGACGCCATCGCCAGCGAGCGAACGGTGATCATCGGTGTCACGGGGCACGCCGGCGACGGCAACATGCACCCCTGCATCTCCTTCGACGGCGCCGACGCCGACGAGCGGGACCGGGCCTACGCCGCGTTCGACGACATCCTGGAACTCGGCCTCGGCATGGGCGGCACGATCACCGGGGAGCACGGGGTCGGCTCCATCAAGGTCGACTGGCTGGAGCGCGAGATCGGACCGGTCGCCCTCGACGTGCACCGCGCGATCAAGGACGCGCTCGACCCGGACGGTCTGCTCAACCCGGGCAAGGTGTTCCGCCGTGCGTCCGTGCGGGACCTGGCGGCGGTCAGGGAGCTGACCGGCAGCTGAGCCGGAGCCCGTGCAGCCACATCGCCTGAGCCGGCCAGAGCGCTCCGGCGGCTGCCTCGAGAGAGATCCAGCGGAAGGCGAAGCGGTGCTGGACGACGTCGCCGCCGGAGCGCTCCTCCCACTCCCACCGTTCCTGCCGAGGAGGGTCGTCCAGCCGGAGGTGGAAGGCGTGGACGACGTGCTCCTCCAGGCCGGGCGGCACGTTCCCCGGCTCCGACCTGTTCCAGGCCTCCCCGAGCTTCCGGACGACGACGGTGTCGACGAGCCCGGACTCCTCCGCGACCTCGCGCAGGACTGCGTCCTCGGGGGACTCGCCGACGTGGATGCCGCCTCCCGGGACCTGCGTTCCGGCCTCCTGGTCGACGTGGTCGAACACGAGCAGCCGCCCGGCCGGATCCGTGACGAAGGCGGTCGCGCGCTGGTAGCAGTCGGGATGCCACGGGGCCATCGCCGTCAGCCGTCGTGCGGGCATCGTGCCTCTACCCGCCGGCGCGGGCGGTCAGCTGCCAGAAGCGCGCGGTGCGCCAGTACGGCTCCCGCTCGCACAGGAGCAGTTCCAGCTCCAGCAGCTGCTCGTAGAACTCCGGCTCGGCCTTGCGTTCGTCGTCGGCGATGAGGTCCATCAGGCAGCGGATGCCGAACCGGCGCTCGACGGTGCACCCGGCCCCCGCCAGCGCCTGCTCGACCTCGGCCGCCTCCAGGCGGCGCATCTCGTGGTCGAAGGTCTCGCCGTGCACGGTGGGGGAGTCGAGGACGGCGCGGGCCCGGCCCGGATCGAGCCGTCGCACCGCGGCTGCGAGCACGTCCATCGCCGGGTTGGGTGCCATCACCGACAGCACGCCGCCCGGCCGGGCCAGCCCCGCCAGCAGGCGCACGGTGGCCGGCACGTCGGCGCGGTAGTGCAGCACGTTGTGGCACAGGACGACGTCGAAGCTCCCCAGCTCGCCGGGGCCCTCGCCCGGGACCAGGTCGTCGAGGTCGGCGTGGACCACCCGCACGGCGGTCCCGCGGGCGGCCGCGGTCTCCCGAGCCCGCGCGAGGAGTTCGGGCGCGAAGTCGAGCACCGTCACCTCGTGCCCCTGCGCCGCGAGCGGCAGGCTGTCCGTGCCGTCGCCACCCCCGACGTCGAGCACCCGCAGGGGCGCGGGCAGGTCGGCCACCGCCCGGGCCGTCGTCTCCCGGACGACGTCGTAGCGCAGCCGGCCCCACGGCGAGGACTGCCACGACGCCCAGTCGCCGGCGCGCCCGCCGAAGACGCCGGCCGGGGCTCCACCGTCGGACATGCGGTGACCCTAGAGGCCGGGGAGCCCCGTCAGGACGTCGTGCAGCACCTCGTCCACGGCGCCGTCCGCACGAATGCGCAGACACGACCCCTCGGGCCACGGCGCGTAGCTCGCCGCCCGAACGAGGACGTCGTCCCAGGACGGTTCGGGGACGTGCGCCAGGTCGCGCTCCCGGCCCTCCAGCCGCCGGCGGTGCTCGCCGGCGTCGTCGAGCACCAGCAGCACGAAGGCGAGCTCCGCGCCGGTGTTGGCCGCCGCCACGCGCCACGTCTCCCGGGCGGGCTCGCTGTCGTTCACCGCGTCCACCACGACGGAGGAACCGAGGGCAAGGTGCTGTTCGGCCTCCCGGCGGGCCGCCTCGTACGCCGCCACACCGGTCTCCCACGTCCGCGGGTGCCCGGCGTCCAGCAGCCCGTCCTCGATCGGGTCGACCGAGACGTGGGCCGCCGCCCGTCGCTCGGCGAGCGCGGCCGCGACCGTGGTCTTGCCCGTGCCGGGCAGACCGGAGATCACGACGAGCACCCGCTCACAGTGCCGGATCCCTGCCGCCGCGTGCCAGCGCCGGTACCTGGTGACACGCTGTGGCCGTGAGCACCGATCGGCTGGTCGTCATCGGCGGGGACGCCGCCGGGTTGTCGGCCGCGGCGCAGGCCCGGCGGCTGCGGCCCGCGGAGGACCTGGAGATCGTGGTCCTCGAGCAGGGCCCGGAGATCTCCTACTCCGCCTGCGGGATCCCGTACTGGATCGGCGGGCAGGTCCCGGACCGCGACGCGCTGCTCGCCCGTACGCCGGCGCAGTTCGAGGCCGACGACATCACGGTGCACACGCACGTCCGCGCGGAGGAGATCGACCTGTCGGCGGGAGAGGTGCGCGCCTCGGACGGGCGGCGGTTCGGGTACGACGACCTGATGGTCGCCACCGGCGGTCGCCCGTTCCGCCCACGGGTGCCCGGCCTGGACGCCGAGGGCGTCTTCGGGGTCCACCGGCTGGCCGACGGCGCCGACATCCGGGCCGCGATCGCTGCCGGGGCGCGGCGGGCCGTCGTCCTGGGCGGTGGGTACATCGGCCTGGAGATGGCCGAGGTGCTGCAGGCCCGCGGGCTGTCGGTCACCGTCGTCCTCGCCGACCCGCTCCCCATGGCGCAGCTGGACCGGGACATGGCCGAGCGGGTCTGCAAGGCCATGGGCGACATCGGCATCGATGTGCAGCCCGAGCAGCCGGTGCGCGAGATCGAGACCGGCGCCGACGGCGTGGTGCGCGCGGTCCGCACCGACGCAGGCAGCTACGACGCCGATCTCGTCGTGCTGGGTCTGGGGATGGGACCGGAGACGGAGCTCGCCCGCGAGGCAGGACTGCAGATCGGCGTCACCGGGGGGATCGACGTCGCGCACACCCAGCGCAGCCGCTCCCACCCGGAGGTCTTCGCCGCGGGCGACTGCGCGCAGACCTTCCACCGGATCACCGGCGAGGCCGCCCACGTGGCCCTCGGCACGCACGCCAACAAGCAGGGCCGGGTGGCCGGCTCGGTCATCGGCCGGCGGCCGGCCCGCTTCGCCGGTGTCCTGGGGACGGCGGCCACCAAGGTCGGCGACCTCGAGATCGCGCGCACCGGGCTGTGCACCACGCAGGCCGAGGAGGCCGGCTTCGACCACCGCAGCGAGACGATCGAGGCGACCACCCGGGCCGGCTACTACCCCGGTGCCGAGGCGATCGCGGTCAAGCTGATCACCGAGCGCGGTTCGGGGCTGCTCATCGGGGCGCAGCTCGTCGGCGGACCGGGCAGCGCGAAGCGGATCGACGTCCTGGCCACCGCCATCTGGGCGGGGATGACGGCGGAGGAGCTGGCCGGCTCCGACCTCTCCTACGCCCCGCCGTTCTCGCCGACCTACGACCCCGTCGCGGTGGCCGCCCGCGTCTCCAGCCGCATCGAGACCGGCTGACCGCAGGTCGACGTCACCCGTCCGGTCGTCCTCCCCACCACCGTGGGGTCACGGGGTCAGCCCCGGCGCACCGGCGTGAGCGCGCCGGCGGGATACTGATCACCGACGTACAGCGCCGTACACCCGCTTCTCCGGAGGAGTGCAGAGCATGCCCATCGCGACCCCCGAGGTCTACGCCGACATGATCAGTCGGGCCAAGGAGGGCGGGTTCGCCTATCCGGCGATCAACTGCACCTCGTCGGAGACGATCAACGCGGCTCTCCGCGGCTTCGCCGACGCCGGCAGCGACGGCATCATCCAGTTCTCCACCGGCGGCGCCGAGTTCGGCTCGGGCACCAAGGTGAAGGACATGGTCACCGGCGCGGTGGCGCTGGCCGAGTTCGCCCACGTCGTCGCCGAGAAGTACCCGGTGAACGTCGCGCTGCACACCGACCACTGCCCCAAGGACAAGCTCGACGGCTACGTCCGCCCGCTGATCGCGCTGTCGCAGGACCGGGTGGACGCCGGCCAGGAGCCGCTCTTCCAGTCGCACATGTGGGACGGCTCGGCCATCGAGCTCGGCGAGAACCTCGACATCGCCGAGGAGCTCATGGAGAAGTCCGCGGCGGCCAAGCTCGTGCTCGAGCTGGAGATCGGCATCGTCGGCGGCGAGGAGGACGGCGTCGTCGCCGAGATCAACGAGAAGCTCTACACCGCCGACGGCGACTTCCTGCGCACCGCGCAGAAGCTCGGCCTCGGCGAGCGCGGCGTCTACCTGCTGGCGGCGACCTTCGGCAACGTGCACGGCGTCTACAAGCCGGGCAACGTGAAGCTGCGCCCGGAGATCCTCAAGCAGGGTCAGGACGTCGTGGCGAAGGAGTTCGGTCTGGGCGAGGGCGCCAAGCCGTTCAACCTGGTCTTCCACGGTGGGTCGGGCTCCTCGGAGTCCGAGATCCGTGAGGCGATCTCCTACGGCGTCATCAAGATGAACGTCGACACCGACACCCAGTACGCCTTCACCCGGCCGGTCGCCGCCCACATGTTCACCAACTACGACGGCGTGCTGAAGATCGACGGCGAGGTCGGCAACAAGAAGGCCTACGACCCGCGCAGCTACCTCAAGGCCGCCGAGGCCGGCATGGCCGCCCGCATCGTCGAGGCCTGCGAGCACCTGCTCTCGGCCGGTCAGTCGCAGGCCGCCTGATGAGCCACTCCCACGGCAACCTGCTGGGCGAGCCGCCGGCGACCTTGCTGCCGGCCACTCCGGAGGCCGACGCCGAACTGGCTCAGGGGGCGACGCCCGCCGAGGTCGTCGCCCACCACCCGACCGTCAGCGCTCTGTGGGCCGAGCTGGCCGAGGAGGCGCTGAACCGGTCGGAGCGGCAGCTCTCCGACACCATCGAGGCCTACGCCTACGCCCGCACCGGCTACCACCGCGGGCTGGACGCGCTGCGCCGCAACGGCTGGAAGGGCTTCGGGCCGGTGCCGTGGTCGCACGAGCCCAACCGTGGCTTCCTGCGCTGCGTCACGGTGCTGGCGAAGGCCGCCGAGGCCATCGGCGAGCACGACGAGCACGAGCGCTGCACCCAGCTGCTCCGCGACTGCGACCCCACCCTCGCTCCCTGAGTGTGACCCTCGGTAACGGCTACCCGGAGAGACCTGCAGGCCGCTGACCTCGGGTTTCCACAGCGTGGGTTTCCGAGTTGATCGTGATAGTCATCACTGTGAGTGCACGGCGCCGTCCAGGCGCCCGCACGAACGGAGCCAGCGCATGACGACGTTGCTGCTGATCCTCGCCGCGATCCTGGTGATCGCCGGGATCGTCTCGATCGTCCGCGGTCAGTTGCTGTGGGGCATCGTGCTGATCATCGTCGGACTGCTCGTCGGTCCCGGTGGGGTGAGCATCTTCAACTGAGCGAGCCCCGGACCCTGATCTCCAGGGCCCCGGGGCGTCGCCGGTCGATCCGGCCCTACGGCCCGGACGACACCGACACCACACGTGAGCGGCCCTCCCCGATCCTCGGGAGGGCCGCTCACGTGCGTCGCCTCAGCGCTCGCCGAGCTCGGGGTGCAGGGCGGTCAGCGCGTCGGTGAGGATGCCCAGCTGGTCGCCGCCGGCCATCAGCGCGGTGAGGGAGTCGGCGTCGACGTCCTCCCGCGTGAGGCTGCCGGCCACCTGGCCGCCGGCCAGCAGCAGGAAGCGGTCGCCGATGAGGTGGGCGTAGCGCGGGTTGTTCGTCACGACGACGACGACCAGCCCCTGGGCGCGGGCGGCGAGGATGGCCTGCCCGAACAGGGTCTGCCGGGCCACGGTCACCGCCGTCGTCGGTTCGTCGATGATCAGCGCGCGGGCGCCGAAGTGCAGCGCGCGGGCCACCGCGAGGCTCTGCCGTTCACCGGCCTGCAGCTGGCTGGCGGGCTGGTCGGGATCCAGGCCGGGCACGCCGACCCGCGCCATCGCGCGGGCCGTGGTCTCGCGCGCGGTGTCGAGGTCCAGCCGGCGCAGCGGCCACCTGCCCACGGTCGGCTCGGCGCCGAGGAAGAAGTTGCGCCAGACGGAGAGCAGCGGCGCGACCGCGAGGTCCTCCCAGACCGTGGCGATGCCCGCGGCCCGCGCCTGCCGGGGGGAGCGGAAGCGCATGGGGGTGCCGCCGACGAGGAGCTCGCCCTCGTCGTGCCGGAGCAGTCCCGACAGGAGGGCCACCAGCGTCGACTTCCCCGAACCGTTCTCCCCCAGCACGCAGCCGATTTCGCCGGCGGCGAACAGCGCGCTCACCCGGGAGAGCGCCGGCACGCTGCCGTGGCGCACCGTCACCCCGCGCAGCTCGAGGCCCGGCGGAGGGGCTGCCGGCAGATCCGTCGTCACGAGCGGGGCACCCCCTTCAGCCGGTGCCCCACCACGCCGTTGGCGAGCAGGGCGACGAGGAGCAGGACGCCGAGGAACGCCCGGAACCAGGGCGCGTCCCAGCCGACCAGCTCGATGCCCTCGTGGGCGACGGCGTACAGCAGCGCCCCGATCGCCGCGCCGAACGCCGAGCCGTAGCCCCCGGCGAGCAGGCAGCCGCCGAGCACGGCGATGACGATGTAGTCGATGCCGGTCGACAGCCCCGAGTTGCTCACCTCGACCCCGGCGAACCGGACCAGCCCCAGCGTGCCGATGAGCCACCCGGCGATGGCGCTGAGGCAGAACAGCGACACGGTGGTGCGGCGCACCGGGACGCCCAGCTCGCGGGCCGCCGTGCGCGCGCCGCCGCTGGCGAACACGGCGTTGCCGAACTTCGTCCGCCAGAGCGCCCACGTCGCCACGACGGTGACGCCCAGCCACCACAGCAGCGAGACGCGGAACCGGCCGTCACCCAGCTGCGTCGTCGAACCGAACAGCGTGGCGGCCGAGGCCCAGCCCGGGGCGTCGTCGAGCCCCTCGATCCGCGTCGATCCGCCGATGGACTGCATCCCGGCGAGCGTCGTCCCCTGCAGGACCAGGAAGGACGCCAGGGTGACCAGGAAGCTGGGCAGCCCGGTGTTGACGACCAGCACCCCGTTGACCAGACCGATCAGCAGGGCGCCGCCGAACGAGGCGGCGAGGGCCGGCCAGATGCCCCACCCGGCGTGGTGGATCAGCAGGGCGGTCAGGGCCGACGAGGCGAGCGCCAGCATGCCCACGGACAGGTCGAACTGGCCTGCGACGAGCAGCAGCGCGACGGCCACCGCACCGATGCCGAGCGTGGCCGCCACGTCGAGGACGTCGGCGAGCCCGGCGGTGCCCAGCAGCTCCGGCGCCTGCGCGCCGAAGAACGCCACGACGAGGACCAGGCCGATCAGCGCGGGCAGGCTCGGCCGGGCCAGCACCCAGCGGCCCCACGTGGTCCGCGGCGTCGCGACACGGGAGATCCCGTGCCCGGGCAGCTCGACCATCACGGGCGCGGTCCGGCGGTACGCGGGGACGACGGCAGCGGGACCTCCTCGACGAGCGTGACCCACAGTGTCCACGACCCCCGGGAGGTGCCGTTCAGGGGTGCAGCAGCCAGCGGACCCGGTCGTCGGCGTACCAGGTCCAGCGGTGCACGGGCCGGGTGAACCGGACGCCGTCCCGGAGCACGCGGGCGGGGTCGCACGCCACCTGCAGCGCCCGCCCGCTGGTCCGGCGGGTGGGGCGCAGCGGCAGGGTCATCACCGTGACGCCGATGGTGTCGACCGCCGTCCAGTCGGGGCGGACGTCGATCCGGGTGATCTCGCCGTCGGCCACCCGGATGTCGTCGTGGTGCGCCTGCAGGCCCAGCCGGCGGCTCAGCGAGCGGCGCCCGTCACCGTCGGCCTCGATGCGGCCGTGGTGCAGCAGCACGCCGCCGTGGTCGTCGCGGACCAGCGTCAGCTCCCGCGGAGCGCCGGAGCCGATGCCGAGGTCGCGGGCCAGGCCGGTGGAGTCCTTGTCGCCGCCCGGCTCCCACGACACGGGCACCTCCGCGGTGCGCCCGGCCTTGAGCAGCACCGCGAGCACCGCCGACAGCCCCGCGACCGGTCCGCGGACGAGCACCGACGACGCGTCCGCGGCCCCCGCGACGGCGGCCGCGCGAGGTGCCTCACCGGCCGCCAGCCGCCGCAGATCCAGCTCGACCGAACCCATGCGGATACCCTGCCATCCGGACCACGCCGATCCACGGGTGGCGAGGAGCGACCCTCCGCGCCGAGCGACCGACCCACCCCGCCACCGAGCGACCGACCCACCCCGCCACCGAGCGACCGACCCACCCCGCCACCCCGACGAGACCAGGGAGAACCACCTCCGATGCCGGCAGTCGTGCTGATCGGCGCCCAGTGGGGCGACGAGGGCAAGGGCAAGGCCACCGACCTGCTCGGTGGCCGCGTCCCCTACGTCGTCCGCTACCAGGGCGGCAACAACGCCGGCCACACGGTGATCACCCCGGACGGCGAGAAGTACGCCCTCCACCTGATCCCGTCCGGCATCCTCACGCCCGGGTGCACGCCGGTCATCGGCAACGGCGTGGTCATCGACCCGGAGGTGCTGATCCGGGAGCTCGCGGGCCTGGAGGAGCGGGGCGTGGACACCTCGCGCCTGACCATCTCCTCGGACGCGCACCTGATCATGCCGCACCACCGTGCCCTGGACAAGGTCACCGAGCGGTTCCTGGGCAAGCGCAAGATCGGCACCACGGGCCGCGGTATCGGCCCGGCCTACGGCGACAAGGTCGCCCGTACCGGCATCCGCGTGCAGGACCTGCTGGACCTCTCGATCCTCCGGCAGAAGCTCGAGGGCACGCTCCAGGAGAAGAACCAGATCCTGGTCAAGGTCTACAACCGCAAGGCGATCGACGTCGACGAGGTGGTCTCCGAGTACGCGGCGTACGCCGACGTGTTGAAGCACCGGATCGCCGACACCCGGCTGCTGCTCGGCAAGGCGCTCGACGCCGGCGAGTGGGTGCTCCTGGAGGGGTCGCAGGGCACCCTGCTCGACGTCGACCACGGCACCTATCCGTTCGTGACGTCGTCGAACCCGACCGCGGGCGGCGCCGCCGTCGGCGGCGGCATCGGGCCCACCCGCATCGAGCGGGTGGTCGGGATCCTCAAGGCGTACACGACGCGCGTCGGCTCCGGCCCGTTCCCCACCGAGTTGCACGACCAGTGGGGCGAGTACCTGCGCAAGCAGGGCGGCGAGGTGGGCGTGACCACCGGCCGCGACCGCCGCTGCGGCTGGTTCGACGCCGTCATCGCGCGGTACGCCAGCCGGGTCAACGGGATCACGGACTACTTCCTCACCAAGCTCGACGTGCTGTCCGGGCTGGAGACCGTGCCGATCTGCGTCGCCTACGACATCGACGGCGTCCGGCACCACGAGATGCCGATGACCCAGACGGACTTCCACCACGCCACGCCGGTGTACGAGGAGATGCCCGGCTGGTTCGAGGACATCCGGCACTGCCGCACCTTCGACGAGCTGCCGGCGAACGCGCAGGCCTACGTGCGGCGCCTGGAGGAGCTCGCCGGTGCCCGGATCAGCGTGATCGGCGTGGGCCCGGGCCGCGACGAGAACGTCGTCATCCACGACTTGATCGGCTGATTATTCGGGCGACGGCGGGGCCGTCGCGCGCCACCATCCCCGTGTGGAACTCCTCGCACTGGGCTGGGCGCCCGAGCGTGCCGCGGCGCTGCCGGCCGGGTGCGCGCCTGCCCGGGTCACGCGGGTGGACCGCGGCCGGCTGACCGTCCTGGACGGCGCGGGCGAGCGGCGCGTCGTCCCCGGGCAGGCCCTGTACGCGGACGAGCCCACCGGTCCCGCCGTCGGGGACTGGGTCGCGTTGCGCGGGGAGTTGGCCGTCGCCGTCCTGCCCCGGACCGCGGCCTTCGTCCGCACGGGCGCCGGGCGGGCCTCGGCGGCTCAGGTGGTGGCGGCCAACCTCGACCTCGTGCTCGTCGTGGACGCGCTGACCGCCGACCCGCGGCTGCGCCGCGTCGAGAGGTACCTGGCCGTCGCCTGGGGCAGCGGGGCGACCCCGGTCGTCGTCCTCACCAAGGCCGACCTCTGCGACGACGTCGCCGCGGCGGTCCGGGCGGTGCGCGAGGACGCCCTCGGCGTCGAGGTGCTACCGGTCAGCGCACGTACCGGCGAGCACCTGGAGGCGTTGCGGGCGCTGGTCGGGCCGGGACGCACGGCGGCCATGGTCGGGCCGTCCGGGGTGGGGAAGTCCAGCCTGCTCAACGCCCTGGCCGGGGGTGCGATCGCCGACACCCGGGAGATCCGTGGGGACGGGCGCGGGCGGCACACGACCACGGCCCGCGAACTGCACGTCCTCCCCGGCGGCGGGCTGCTGATCGACACCCCCGGCATGCGGGAACTGGCGCTCTACGACGACGTCGAGGGTGTGCAGACGGCCTACGGCGACGTGGCGGAGCTGGCCGCCGACTGCCGGTTCCGGGACTGCGGGCACCGCGGTGAGCCGGGCTGCGCGGTGGCGGCCGCGATCGACGACGGAGGGCTGGACCCGGCCCGCTTCACCGCCTGGCGCAAGCTGCAGGCCGAGGCGCACCGCCAGCTGCTCCGCGTGGACGCCCGCGCGCGGGCGGAGGAACGCGCCCGGTTGCGGTCGTTCTCCCGGGCGCTCAGGGAGCAGCCCCGGAAGGTGCGCTGAGCTCTCGCTCCCGTATCAGGCCCCGACGGACTGGGGCGTGCGGCTCCGCAGGGCGGCGACCGCGTGGTCGGGGTTGTCGGTGATCAGACCGTCCAGCCCCAGGTCGAGCAGCTCCTGGGCCTGGGCGACCGAGTCCCCGTGCTCGCCCGGCTCGTCGCCGCTGCGCAGGTGCTCGGGCAGGAACGCGTTCTCCGCGCGGAGGGTCCAGCAGAACACCGACAGCGCGGCGCGGTGGGCCTCGACCACCAGAGGGCAGCGCCGGCCGTTGCGGGACCCGGCGGACTCCAGGATCCGCTTGCGGCTGGGTCCGATGCCCTGGGCGTAGGTCGAGATCTCGCGGAGCCCGGCCCGGGTGACCATCCGGTCGCCGACGGGCTGGTCGCTGACGAGCTGGACGAGCCGCGGCCCGTGGTCGCCGAGCCGCTCGCGCAGCTCCCGCAGGAGCGCGGTGTCGAACGACTGCACCACCACCGGGCCGGCCGCGTGGGCCACCCCGAGCCGGCGCAGTTCGTCGGCGGCCAGGGCCGCCAGGGTCGGGCCGTCGCCGTCGGGCCACACGACGTTCTTCAGCTCGACGAGGACCTGGACGCGGTGACCGGGGGTGGAGCGGCGGCGGGCCAGCTCGATGACCTCGGCGAGGGTGAGGATGCCGAACCGGCCGTCGTAGGCGGTGTTGAGCGGACGCAGGGCGGGCATCCGCTCGACGGCGCGCAGCGTGCGCAGCTCGGCGAGGGTGAAGTCCTCGGTGAACCAGCTGGTGACCGGCTCGCCCTTGACCACCCGCGTGCTGCGGCGGTCGGCGAACTCGGCGTGCTCGGCCACGTCGGTGGACAGCGAGAGGTCGCTCTCGTGCCGGACGACGAGGACGCCGTCGCGGGTGACCACGACGTCGGGCTCGATGAGATCGGCGCCCTGGTCGATCGCCAGCTCGAAGCTGGCGGCCGTGTGCTCGGGGCGGTAGGCGGGGGCACCACGGTGCCCGATGACGGCAGGCCGGGGAAGGCGGGTCACGGGCGGCATCGCCAGCGACTCGGTCGCGCGCATGGATCCCACAACACCTTAATCGGGTGGCTTCCGGGAGAACTGAAGTGAACGTGTTGCGCACAATTCGACGGACACAGCGTTGACCTGGGTCGGCGCATGCCCGCGGTGACTCATTTCACAGGTTTGCGATCTGGTTGCGGCGCTGCCGCGCCGGATCACGGTCGTCCCACCCGTCCCGGTCGCCCCGCCGGTAGATTCGCGCCCCGTGCGCGTGCTCGTGATCGGCTCCGGTGCCCGGGAGCACGCCCTGTGCGTGGCTCTGACGTCCGACCCTGCCGTCGAGGCCCTGGCGTGCGCGCCCGGCAACGCGGGCACGAGGCAGCTGGCCGAGCCCTTCGCGCTCGACGTCCGCGACCCCGACCCCGACGCCGTCGCGGCGCTCGCGCGCACCTGGCAGGCGGACCTCGTCGTCGTCGGGCCGGAAGTGCCTCTCGTGGCGGGCGCGGCCGACGCCGTCCGGGACGCGGGCATCGCCTGCTTCGGCCCGTCGGCGCAGGCCGCGCAGCTCGAGGGCAGCAAGTCCTTCGCCAAGCACGTCATGACCGCCGCCGGGGTGCCCACCGCGCAGGCCTGGCCGGTCGGCGGCCCGGCGGAGCTCGAGACCGCGCTCGACGAGGTCGCCGCGCTCACCGGCGGAGCGCCCTACGTCGTCAAGGACGACGGCCTGGCTGCCGGCAAGGGCGTGCTGGTCACCTCCGACCGCGCCGCCGCCGTCGCCCACGGGCAGGCGGTGCTGGACGCGGGAGGAGCGGTGCTCGTCGAGGAGTACCTGGACGGCCCGGAGGTCTCGCTGTTCGCAGTGACCGATGGCACGACCGTACGCCCGCTGGTGCCGGCGCAGGACTTCAAGCGACGGGACGACGGCGACGGCGGCCCGAACACCGGCGGCATGGGTGCCTACGCGCCGCTGCCCTGGGCCCCGGCCGGCCTGGTCGACGAGGTGCTGGCCACCGTGCTGCAGCCGACGGTCGACGAGATGGCCCGTCGCGGCGAGCCGTTCAGCGGCCTCCTGTACGCCGGGCTGGCCCTGACCTCGCGCGGCGTCCGGGTGGTGGAGTTCAACGCCCGCTTCGGCGACCCCGAGACGCAGGTGGTGCTGCCGCTGCTGGCGACGCCGCTGGCCGGGCTGCTGTACGCGTCGGCGACCGGCACGCTGGCCGCCCACCCACCGCTGGAGTGGCGGGCCGGCTCCGCCGTCACCGTGGTCGTCGCGGCTGCCGGGTACCCCGAGGCGCCACGCACCGGCGACCCGGTGACCGGCGCCGACGGCGAGGGCGTGCTGCACGCGGGGACCGCCCTCGCCGACGACGGCTCGGTGGTCTCGGCCGGCGGGCGGGTGCTGGCGGTGACGGCCGTCGGGGACGACCTCGCCGCCGCGCGGCAGGCCGCCTACGAGCGGGTCGCCGGTGTCCGGCTGGCCGGCGCGCACTGGCGGACCGACATCGCGCTGGGCGCCGTCGAGGGGCGGATCGCGCTGCCCTGACCGGCCTGCGGGAGACTGTGCCCGTGCTGATGGCGACGAGGTGGGCCGGATGATCGAGCGCTACACGCTCCCCGAGATGGGTCGGGTCTGGAGCGACCAGCACAAGTACGAGCTGTGGTGCCGCGTCGAGACGCTGGTGCTCGAGGCGCACGCCGCTGCCGGGCGGGTCCCGGCCGACGTCGTCGAGCCGGTGCGCAACGCGCCCCCGCCGACGCCGGAGCGGGTCGCCGAGATCGAGGAGACGACGCAGCACGACGTCATCGCCTTCCTCACCGCCTGGGCGGACAACACCGAGCCGCGCTCGGCCGCCGCCTACGTGCACCACGGGATGACGTCGTCCGACCTGCTCGACACGGCACTGGCCGTGCAGCTCACCGACGCGACGGACGTGCTGCTGGCCAAGGCCGACCGGCTCGTGGCCGCGCTCCGCGACCACGGGCTGGCGCACCGGTCGACGATCCGGGTGGGCCGCACCCACGGCGTGCACGCCGAACCCGTCGTCTGGGGACACCGGGTCGCGGACCTCGCCTTCGCCGCCGCCCGGTCCCGCGACCGGCTGCGGGCGGCGCGCGAGCGGGTCGGCGTCGTCGCGATCTCCGGCGCCGTCGGCACCTACTCGCTGATCGACCCCTCGGTCGAGGTCGCCGTGGCCGAGGCCCTGGGGCTGAAGCCGGCCGACGCCTCCACCCAGGTGGTGCTGCGCGACTCCATCTCCGAGTGGGTGTCGGCGCTGGCGGTGATCGCTACGGTCTGCGAGGCGATCGCCCTGGAGGTCCGGCACGGTCAGCGCACCGAGGTGCGGGAGCTGTCGGAGGCGTTCGGGTCGGGCCAGAAGGGCTCGAGCGCGATGCCGCACAAGAAGAACCCGATCCGCTCGGAGCGCATCGCCGGCCTGGCTCGGGTGGTGCGGGCCGCGATCGTGCCGGTGATGGAGGGCATCCCGCTGTGGCACGAGCGGGACATCTCGCACTCCTCCACCGAGCGGGTCTTCCTCCCCGACGCCGCGATCACCACCGACTACCTGCTGCACCTGACCACGGGCCTCGTCGAGAACCTCGTCGTCGACGCCGACCGGATGCGGGCCAACCTCGAGTCGACCGGCGGCCTCATCTACACGTCGTCGGTGCTGCTGGAGCTGGTCGAGGGCGGACTCTCCCGAGAGGACTCCTACGCGCTGGTCCAGACGGCCGCGATGGAGACGTGGAACAGCGGAACGCCGTTCCGCGAGACGCTGCGGGCCAAGGCGTCGTCGTCCGGGGTCACGCTGGACGAGGCACGGCTCGACGAGATCTGCCGGCCCGAGCGCTACGTGACCAATCTCGGGCCGCTGTTCGACCGGCTGGCTGCGCTCTCGTGAGCTCCGACCCGGCCGTGGAGCTGCCGCTGGTCGCCCGCGGCAAGGTGCGGGAGATCTACGACGCCGGCCAGGACCGGCTGCTGCTGGTCGCCTCCGACCGCATCTCCGCCTACGACTGGGTGCTGCCCACGCCGATCCCCGACAAGGGCAGGGTGCTCACCCAGCTCTCGGTGTGGTGGTTCGACCAGCTCGCTCCCGTGCTGGCGTCGTTCGGGGCGACCCACCACCTGGTGTCGAGCGGCCCGGGTCTGGCGGAGCACGGAGTGCCGGCCGAGGTCGAGGGCCGCGCGATGCTGGTGCGCCGGCTGGAGATGCTGCCGGTCGAGTGCGTGGCCCGCGGCTACCTCTCGGGTTCGGGCACCGTCGAGTACCAGCGCACCGGATCGATCCGCGATGTGCCGCTCCCTGCCGGACTGGTCGAGGGTTCGCGGCTGCCCGAGCCGGTCTTCACGCCGTCGACCAAGGCGGAGGTGGGCGAGCACGACGAGGCGATCGACTTCAGCGCCGTCGTCACCGCGGTCGGGGAGTCGCGGGCGGCCGAGCTGCGCGAACTCACCCTCGCCCTGTACTCGCGGGCGGCGGAGATCGCTTTCGACGCCGGGATCATCCTGGCCGACACCAAGTTCGAGTTCGGCCTGTCCGGCGACTCGCTGGTGCTCGGCGACGAGGTGCTCACCCCCGACTCGTCCCGTTTCTGGCCGGCGGTCACCTGGTCGCCCGGGGACGTGCAGCCCTCGTTCGACAAGCAGTTCGTCCGCGACTGGCTGACGTCGTCCGGCTGGGACCGCGTCTCACCGCCACCGGAACTTCCCGAGGACGTCGTCGCGGCCACCCGCGAGCGCTACGTCACCGCCTACGAGAAGCTCACCGGCACCTCGTTCGACTGAGCGCGCCCGGAGGGGTTTCCCCTGAATGTCCTGGGGTGCACACTGCGCCGATCCGTGGCAAGGCGGGGCACACGCTCGGTCGAGGAGCAGCCAGATGGGCGGACGGGGACGGAAGCAACCGAACCGGAAGTCGCGGTCGCGCGCGTCGCAGCCCGCGAACCGGAAGAAGCCGGCGTCGACGAAGGGGTCGCCCCCGAGCCGGTCCACGCGGCCCGCAGCCGCGCCCGCGGGCGGCCGTGAACCGGAGACGCTGAAGGGCCTGGGTTCGTCCGCCGCACGGGAGCGGAGACCTCTCGCTCCGCTGAACCGGTCCTCCCGCGCCGCACGCCGGAAGCGCAACCAGAAGATCGGAGTGGTCATCGGAGCACTGGCGCTCGCGGGCGTCCTCGTCGGGAGCATCATCGCCGGGCAGGCGGGCGATCCGACGCCGTCCGCGTCGACAGCGGGCTCCTCCGTCTCGCCCGAGGTGCAGGCGGTGACCCCGACGACCCCGCCCCCGGTCGGTCCTCCGGTCGCCGGTCCTCCCGCCGTCGCCCCCACTGCATCGGCTCCACCGGCGGCGGAACCCGCGGCCGCCGCGCTCGCGATGACCGTCACCTGCCCCAGCGGCGCCGGCGCCTCACCGAGGTTCGGGCACCAGATCAGCGCGCCGACGCCGTACGAAATCACCATCGACTACGGGGACGGCGACGTGTACACCGACACCAGCGACCGCCTCGGGGCGATCTTCTCGCACACCTACGTCGAGCCCGGCACCTACGAGGTCAGTGCCGTGCTCACCGACCCGACGGGCCGGACGACGACGGGCGGCTGCACCTACACCTGGAGCGGGTGAGCGGACGGCGCACGGTCAGCGGTAGGTGATCCGCGGTCCCCGGCCGTCGAGCGTGATGGTGCCGCCCTGGAACGTCTGCCGGTAGGCGCCGCCCGAGAAGCTCTCACCGGAGACGGGGTATCCCAGCCGACCGGTCTCCCAGCCCTGCCGGGCCCAGGTGTCCCGGATGCCACCGAGGACCACGTGAGCTCCGGATGCCGGTGAGAAGTAGATGGCGCCGCCCTGGAACTCCTGGAAGCAGCCGCCGCCGCGCAGCCCGCAGAACTCGCTGCTGGTGGGGTAGCCCAGCCGGCCGGTCTCCCAGCCCTGCCGCGCCCAGGTGTCGCGGATGGCGCCGAGGACGACGTGGGCTCCGGAGGCGGGGGAGAAGTAGATGGCGCCGCCCTGGAACTCCTGGAAGCAACCGCCGCGGCGCAGCCCGCAGATCTCGCTGGTGGTGGGGTAACCCAGTCGGCCGTCCTGCGACCACGCGTTGTTCCAGGTGCCCCGGATGGCGCCGAGGACGACGTGGGCTCCGGTAGCGGGGGAGAAGTAGATGGCGCCGCCCTGGAACAACTGGAGGCAGCCGGCGCGGGCCAGCCCGCAGTGCTCGCCGGTGGTGGGGTAGCCGAGCCGCCCGGCGACCCCGCCGGCGCGCAGGTAGGTGTCGCGGATGGCCCCGACCGAGACCTGGGCGCCGGTGGCAGCGGTCCAGTAGAGGGCCCCGCCCTGGAAGGACTGCGAGCAGCCCCCACCCGGAAGACCGCAGGTCTCTCCGGACGTCGGGTAGCCGAGCCGGCCCTTCTCCGAGCCGGTGCGGCTCCAGGCGGTGTAGACGGGTCCGGCGACCACGTGTCTCCCAGCCACCGGGCTTCCGTAGATGGCGCCGCCCTCGAACTTCTGGAAGCAGCCACCGCCGATCAACCCGCAGACCTCACCGGCGGTCGGATAGCCGAGCCGGCCGTTCTCCCATCCGTGCTGTGTCCAGGTGTCGAGATACGGGGTGTACATCGCGTGGACGCCGCTGTTCAGGGACGAGTAGATGGCACCGCCCTCGAACTGCTGGAAACACCCCGCGGCGCGCAGGCCGCAGGCCATGTCGCTGGTGGGGTAGCCCAGCCGACCGGTCTCGTAGACGAGGTCCCAGTCCCAGGCGTCCAGGAACCCGCTCGACTGACTCACGCCGTGAGACCCGGTGGTCGGGGTCCACAGGACGTAGCCACCCTCGAACGGCTGGATCACGCCGCGAGCCGTTGCTCGCTGGTTGAAGATCGGCCACCCCAGCGGACCGTCCTCCCACCCGGTGGCCGCCCAGCCGTCCTCGATGACCTGCAGGACGACCGGGGTCGACCAGTGAGCCCGCGAGTGGACGATGCTGCCGCCTTCGAAGAACTGGATGCAGCCCTGGGCCCGCACGTCGGTGCACTCCACGTCCGCGATCGGGAAGCCGAGTTGGCCCGTGGCTCCGCCCACCTTGGCGTAGGCCGCGGGGAAGCCGCCGTGGCCGACGACGAACGGATCCTCGCCGTCCTGCTGGAGGACCAGACCGTTCTGGTGGTCCTGCTGGCGTCCGCCCGGGATCGCCCGCTCCGGCACCGTGACCGGCCCCAGCGAGCTGATGAGGTCGCGATGCTCGACCAGCTGGGCGATGGCGGAGAGGGCCGGGGTGCCCCGCACCGCAGAGGACAGTGCGCTCGGTGGGTTGACGGCGGTGGGCGAGGTGTAGCCGGCCGTCTGGACCTGGTAGCTGTACGCCCGGCCGGTGACCAGGCCTGTGTCGGTGAAGGTCCGCGTGGAGGGGGTCGCCACGAGAGCGCCGTCCCGGTACACGTTCCAGGGGCCGAGATCCCCGTTGGCCCAGGTGAGGGTCAACGCCGTCGGATCGGTGGTCACGCTCACGGCCAGGTCCGTGGGGGTGCGCGCCTGCTGTCCCCGGTAGACGGCACCCGACTGGAGCCCGCCGAACCCACCTCCGTCGACACTGGCGATCCGGTAGTCGTAGTTGGCGCCGGCGGGGATGCCGGTGTCCGTCCAGGTCGTGCTCGAGGTCGTGTGGACGAGCCAGGTGTTCCGGTAGATCCGGTACTGCACGGCGCCTGGGGCGGCCGGCCAGACCAGCGTGGCGCTGGCCGCATCCGCGGAACTGATGGTGAGGCCCGTGGGAGCCGGGAGCCGCGCCCAGAGGGTGACCGTCACGGTGGCCGTCGCAGTGTTCCCCTGGCCGTCCGAGACGGTGTACGTGAACGAGTCGGTCCCGGTCCCGAACATGAACGGGCGGTAGAGCAGCCGGCCCGCGTCGATGGAGGCGACGCCCTTGGCGGCTGGACCGACGGCCGTGTACGTGAGCGGATCCCCGTCCGGATCCGTGTCGTTGGCCAGTGCCGGGATCACGCGGTCGATCCCGATGCTGTCCACGTCCGCGACGTCGTCCACGGCGACCGGTGCCTGGTTGGGCGCCGCCCAGGCGGGGACGGCAGGCAGGAGGACCAGGGCGGCGGCCGCGGCCACCGTGAGCGCACGCACATCGACTCCTCGGCGGGGTGTGCTCCTGACCGGTCTTTCACCAGGTCAGGGCCCCCGTCGGGGAGGAGGCGGCTCAGTGTGCACAGCTCGGCGGCCGGAAGGAAGAAAAATCTTCCGGGTACCCTCGTCCGCGTGTCCCGAGTGGTCGTCGACGTCGTCCTGAAGCCGGAGATCTCCGACCCCCAGGGGCAGGCGGTCCTCGGCGCCCTCGGCCGGCTCGGCCACGACTCCGTCCGGAGCGTCCGCCAGGGCAAGCACTTCGTGCTCGAGGTCGACGGGACGCCCGACGAGGCCGAGCTGAAGCAGATCGCCGAGACGCTGCTGGCCAACCCGGTCATCGAGGACGTCGAACTGCATCTCCCCAAGGACTGAGAGAACCGTGCGCATCGGTGTCATCACCTTCCCGGGCTCCCTGGACGACGTCGACGCCACCCGCGCGGTGCGGCTCGCCGGCGGCGAGCCCGTCGTCCTCTGGCACGCCGACCACGACCTGAAGGACGTCGACGCCGTCGTCCTCCCCGGTGGCTTCTCCTACGGTGACTACCTGCGCGCCGGCGCCATCGCCGCCCGGTCGCCGCTGATGCAGGACGTCGTCGACGCGGCGAAGGGCGGCCTGCCGGTCCTGGGCATCTGCAACGGCTTCCAGGTGCTCTGCGAGGCGGGTCTGCTGCCCGGCGCCCTGACCCGCAACGGCCACCTGCACTTCCGCAACCGTGACCAGTGGCTCCGTGTCGAGCGGGCTGACACCGCCTGGACCGGCGATTACGAGCAGGGCCAGCGCATCCTCATCCCGGTCAAGAACGGCGAGGGCCGCTACGTCGCCGCCGACCGCGACCTCGACCGGCTCGAGGGCGACGGTCGCGTCGTCTTCCGCTACGTCGACGGCAACCCGAACGGCAGCTCCCGCGACATCGCCGGCGTGGCCAGCGAGAACGGCCGGGTCGTCGGCCTCATGCCGCACCCCGAGCACGCCGTCGAGGACCTCACCGGGCCGAGCACCGACGGGCTCGGGTTCTTCACCAGCGTCCTGAAGGCGGTCGTGAACGCGTGACCCGCATGGACACGGTCGAGCAGGCCGCCCAGCACCCCGACGACGAGCAGCCCTGGGCCGAGCTCGGTCTCAAGGCCGACGAGTACGCCCGCATCAAGGACATCCTGGGCCGCCGCCCCACCACCGCCGAGCTGGCCATGTACTCGGTCATGTGGAGCGAGCACTGCTCCTACAAGAGCTCGAAGGTGCACCTGCGGCAGTTCGGCGACCTGCCGCAGAGCGACGCCCTGCTGGTCGGGATCGGCGAGAACGCCGGCGTCGTCGACGTCGGCGACGGGCTCGCGGTCACCTTCAAGGTCGAGTCGCACAACCACCCGAGCTACGTCGAGCCCTATCAGGGCGCGGCCACCGGCGTGGGCGGCATCGTCCGCGACATCCTCACCATGGGCGCCCGCCCGATCGCGGTCATGGACTCGCTGCGCTTCGGTCGCGCCGACGCGCCCGACACCGCCCGCGTGCTTCCCGGGGTCGTCGCCGGCGTCGGCGGCTACGGCAACTGCCTGGGCCTGCCCAACATCGGCGGCGAGCTGCTCTTCGACGAGTGCTACACCGGCAACCCGCTGGTCAACGCCCTGTGCGTCGGCGTCATGAAGCACGAGGACGTGCACTTGGCCAAGGCCGAGGGCGTCGGCAACAAGGTCATCCTGTTCGGCGCCCGGACCGGCGGCGACGGCATCGGCGGCGTCTCGGTCCTCGCGTCGGAGACCTTCGATGACTCCGCGGACGGGCAACGGGGGCCGGCCAAGCGCCCGGCCGTGCAGGTCGGCGACCCGTTCACCGAGAAGCTGCTCATCGAGGCCTGTCTCGAGCTCTTCGCCCAGAACCTCGTGACCGGCATCCAGGACCTCGGCGGCGCCGGCCTCTCCTGTGCCACGAGCGAGCTGGCCAGCGCCGGCACCGGCGGCATGCACGTCGACCTCGACACCGTCCCGCTGCGCGACTCCACCCTGACGCCCGCCGAGATCCTGATGAGCGAGTCGCAGGAGCGCATGTGCGCCATCGTCGAGCCGGGCAAGGTCGAGGCGTTCCTCGCCGTCTGCCACAAGTGGGACGTGCTCGCCGCCGTCATCGGTGAGGTCACCGACGGCGACCGGCTCACCGTCGACTGGCACGGCGAGCGCATCGTCGACGTCCCGCCGCGGACCGTCGCCCACGAGGGCCCGGTCTACGAGCGCCCGATGGCACGGCCGGCCGACCTCGACGCCCTGCAGGCCGACGACCCGGCCCGCCTGCCGCGGCCCGCCACCGGCGCGGAGCTCCAGGCGCACTGGCTGGCCGTCGTCAGCAGCCCGGACGGTGCGGACAAGAGCTGGGTCACCGAGCAGTACGACCGCTACGTCCGCGGCAACACGGTCCTCGCCCAGCCCGAGGACGCCGGCGTCGTCCGCATCGACGAGGAGAGCCACCGCGGCATCGCGCTCTCCCTCGACGGCAACGCCCGGTACGCGCGCCTGGACCCCTACACCGGGGCGAAGCTGAACCTGGCCGAGGCCTACCGCAACGTCGCCGCCACCGGCGCGAAGCCGCTGGCGGTCACGAACTGCCTGAACTTCGGCTCCCCGGAGAACCCCGAGGTCATGTGGCAGTTCGCGGAGGCCGTGCGCGGCCTGGCCGACGGCTGCCGTGAGCTCGGCCTGCCCGTGACCGGCGGCAACGTCAGCCTCTACAACCAGACCGGCGACGTCGCGATCAACCCGACCCCGGTCATCGGTGTGCTCGGCGTGCACGACGACGTCCGCCGCCGCGTGCCCGCCGGCTGGCGGACGGCGGGGGAGACGGTCCTGCTGCTCGGCGAGACGAAGCCGGAGTTCGGCGGCTCGGCGTGGGCGAGCGTCGTGCACGGCCACCTCGGCGGCCGCCCGCCGGCGATCGACCTCGCCGCCGAGCGCGCGCTCGCCGACCTGCTGGGTGCGCTGGCGCGCGAGGGGCTGGTCGGTTCCGCGCACGACCTCGCCGACGGTGGGCTGGCGCAGGGGCTCACCGAGTCCGCGCTGCGCTACGGCGTCGGCGCCCGGCTCCGCCTCGACGGTGACGCGTTCACCGCCCTGTTCAGCGAGTCCACCGCCCGCGTCGTCGTCACCACGGCCGACCCCGGCGCTGTGAAGAAGACGGCTCGGTGGGCCGGTGTGCCGGTCACCGAGCTGGGGACGACGGGCGGCGACGTCCTGGCGCTCGACGGACTGCTGGACCTGCCGCTGGCCGAGCTGCGGGCGGCCTGGAGCGCCACCCTGCCGGCCCTGTTCGGCGGGCCGGAGCACAGCACCCCGCTCACCGTTCCGGCGGGCACCGTCCCGACCAGCTGATGGCCGGCACCGCCCCGATCCCCGCCGACGAGCTGCGCGCCGCCCTCGACCCGGTGCGCGCCTGGCTCGCCGGCGAGGCGGAGCAGCCCCCGCGGCCGGTCGTCGGCGCTGCCGTGAAGACGAGCGCGCGCTGGCTGGCCCAGCAGGTGCCCGGCCGGTCGGTGGAGCTGCGGGTGCCCCCGCACGTCGCCGTCCAGTTCGTGGAGGGGCCGCGGCACACGCGCGGCACGCCGCCCAACGTGGTGGAGACCGACGCGGCCACCTGGCTGCGGATGGCGAGCGGCCTGCTGAGCTGGGCCGACGCCGTCTCCGAGGGGACGGTCAGCGCCAGCGGCAACCGCGCCGACCTGAGCGCGCTCCTCCCGCTGCGCCCCCTGAGTCGCCCCTGAACCGACGTCGGGCATGCTCGACCCCGTGCGGATCGGCCGCACCGCACGGAGGTGTCATGCAGGCGTCGTTCACGCCCGACGGGGAGCTGCTGGTGCCGTCGCCCACGGCCGCCAGCCCCTGGTCCGACGAGATGGTCAACGGCCATCACATGGGCGGACTGGTGGGGTGGGGTGTCCAGCGGGACTGCGCTGACCCGGAGTTCCAGCTCTCCCGGATGACGGTGGACATGGTCCGCGCCGTGCCGATGCGGCCGCTGCGCGTGGAGACCCGGCGCACCCGGGACGGTCGGCGGCTGCGCGCGGTCGACGTGAGCGTGCTGGCCGACGACGTCGAGGTGCTGCGGGGCTCGGCCGTGCTGCTCCGCCGGTCGGAGCACCCGGAGTCCGAACCGTGGGCACCCACTGCCTGGGACGTGCCACCGCCCGAGGCGATCGAGGGCCCGGCCGGTGGGCCGATGTCGTGGGAGATCCGGCGGATCAACCCGTGGGGCAGCGCCGAGCCGGGCCGGGTGTGGATGCGGGAGACGGCGGAGTTCGTCGCCGGCGAGCCGCTCACGCCGCTGCTCCGCGCCGCCCTGATGGCCGACTTCACCAACCCGCTGTCGAACTCGGGTCCCGACGGTCTGGCGTTCATCAACACCGACGTGACGATGTACCTGGTCCGCGATCCCCGGGGCGAGTGGATCGGGATGGAGAGCGCCGGGCACCTCGGGGACGGCGGCGTCGCGTTCGGCACCACGTGGATGTACGACCGCGACGGGCTGATCGGGCACGGCGTCGCCGGCGCCCTGCCCGACCCGCGGATCCAGGCCCGCCAGGCCGGGCGGCCCGGGCCGCGCTGAGCCCGGGGCTCGGCGCTCAGCCGCCGAACAGCGAACTCGCCGTCTTCACCGTCTGGAACAGGCCGTAGGCGAGCGGCACGCCCACGAGGGTCCACGCGACGGCGATGAGGGCCGCGGGGGTGCGGGTGGGCTGCTGGTTCCCGGTCGGGGCCGGACTGCTCATCGGACGGCGCTCTCTTCGTTGTCGGGGGCGGACGGGGACGACGTCGGCTCGTGCCACTTGTCGGCGACCGGCTTGACCAGGAGGTTGGCCACGAAGCCCACCGCGAGCAGGCCGACCATGATGAACAGGGCCGGCCGGTAGTCGCCGGCGACCAGTTCCCCGGGCTCGCCGTCGGCCATGTCGAGCACGCCGTTGATGATCAGCGGACCGGCGATGCCGGCGGCCGACCACGCGGTGAGCAGCCGGCCGTGGATGGCGCCGACCTGGAAGGTGCCGAAGAGGTCGCGCAGGTAGGCCGGGATCGTCGCGAAGCCGCCGCCGTAGAAGCTGATGATGATCGCGGCGGTGATGACGAAGATCCAGGTCGCGCTGCTGCCCAGCGTCGCCAGGATGATGTAGAGCACGATGCCGACGCCGAGGTAGATCATGTAGATCGGCTTGCGGCCGATGTAGTCCGACGTGGTCGACCAGGCGAAGCGGCCGCCCATGTTGAACAGCGAGAGCAGCCCGACGAAGCCTGCGGCCGTCGTGGCGGCGACCGCGGATGTCGCGCCGTCGCGGAAGAAGTCCTGGATCATCGGCGCGGCCTGCTCGAGGATGCCGATGCCCGCGGTCACGTTGCAGAACAGCACGATCCACAGCAGCCAGAACTGCGGCGTCCGGATCGCGTTGTTCGCGGAGACGCTCTCGCTGGTGACCAGCGCCTTCTGCTTCACGGTGGACGGGTCGAACCCGTCGGGCTTCCAGCCCTCGGCCGGGACGCGCACGATGAACGCGCCGAACATCATGAACACCGCGTAGAGCGCGGCGAGGGTGAGGAAGAGCAGGGCCACCGACTCGCCGTCGGGCACCGTGCCCGCGGTGCCGTCGTAGTCGGGGTCGTAGAAGTTCATCAGCTGGCGGGACAGCGGCGAGGCGATGAGCGCGCCACCGCCGAAGCCCATGATCGCCATGCCGGTCGCCAGGCCCGGGCGGTCGGGGAACCACTTGATCAGGGTGGAGACCGGCGAGATGTAGCCGATGCCCAGACCGATGCCGCCCAGGACGCCGTAGCCGAAGTACAGCAGCCACAGCTGGTCGGTGTAGATGCCCAGCGATCCGACGAGGAAGCCGCTGACCCAGAAGACCGCGGAGGTGAACATCGCCGCGCGGGGCCCGTTGCGGTCCACCCACGTGCCGAAGACCGCGGCGGAGAGCCCGAGCATCACGATCGCGATCGAGAAGATGATGCCGATCGCGGTCAGGCTGGCGTCGAAGTGCTGGACCAGTGCGGTCTTGTAGACGCTGGTGGCGTAGGCCTGGCCGATGCACAGGTGGACGGCGAGGGCGGCCGGCGGGATGAGCCACCGGTTGAAGCCTGGCCGGGCGATGATGCGCTCGCGGGCCAGGAAGGCGGGTACGGCCACGGACGGACCTCCGGGGACGGGGTTCGGCGCGACCGGTCGGACGCGACCCGTGCTGTGCGCGGTGGTGTGCGCCACAGCCGGTGGGAACGTACGACGGCTGCCCGCGGCTCGCAGGTCCAACGGGCAACCGTGACGTCCGCGTGACCGGTCCGGGACGCCCCGGCTCCCCGGGCCACGGGCGCGCACCGCGCCTAGGCTCCGGGCATGGCCTACGAGGTGAAGGGCGTCGTCGCCCGCGGCAAGGGCGCGCCGGTCGCGATCGAGACGATCCTGGTGCCCGATCCGGGGCCCGGTGAGGCGGTCGTGGACGTGCAGGCCTGCGGGGTCTGCCACACCGACCTGCACTACCGCGAGGGCGGCATCAACGACGACTACCCGTTCCTCCTCGGCCACGAGGCGGCCGGCGTCGTCTCCGCGATCGGCGAAGGCGTGACCGACGTGGCGGTCGGCGACTACGTCGTCCTCAACTGGCGGGCGGTCTGCGGCTCGTGCCGGGCCTGCCTCAAGGGGCAGTTGCAGTACTGCTTCAACACCCACAACGCGGCGCAGAAGATGACGCTGGCCGACGGCACCGAGCTGTCCCCCGCGCTGGGCATCGGCGCGTTCGCGGAGAAGACGCTCGTGCACTCCGGGCAGTGCACGAAGGTCGACCCTGCCGCCCCGCCGACGGCCGCCGGCCTGCTCGGCTGCGGCGTCATGGCGGGCGTCGGGGCCGCCATCAACACCGGGGCCGTGCGGCGCGGCGAGAGCGTCGCCGTCTTCGGCTGCGGCGGTGTCGGGGACGCGGCGATCGCCGGGGCGACGCTGGCCGGAGCGTCGACGATCATCGCCGTCGACATCGACGACCGGAAGCTGGAGTGGGCGAGGAAGTTCGGCGCCACCCACACGGTGAACTCCAGGGACGGCGACGCCGTCGAGGCGATCAAGGCGCTGACCGGAGGCTTCGGGGTGGACGTCGCGATCGACGCCGTCGGCCACCCGAAGGTCTTCGAGCAGGCGTTCTACGCCCGTGACCTCGCCGGGCGGGTGGTCATGGTCGGCGTCCCGACGCCGGACATGGAGGTGACCCTGCCGGCCATCGAGATCTTCGGCCGCGGCGGGGCGATCACGTCTTCCTGGTACGGCGACTGCCTGCCCAGCCGCGACTTCCCGATGCTGGTCGACCTGTACCTGCAGGGCCGCTTCCCGCTCGACGACTTCGTCAGCGAGACGATCGGCCTGGGCGACGTCGAGGAGGCCTTCGCCAAGATGCACCGCGGCGAGGTCCTGCGATCGGTCGTGGTGCTCTGATGGCCGCGAGAGCGACGGGCGAGCGAGCATCGCAGGGAGCGCCGGCGACCGAGGAGCGGAACGAGCCCGGAGGCGAGCGATGAGCACCGCCCGCATCGACAAGGTCGTCATCCCCGGTGTCTTCTCCCTCGACGGGCAGGACTTCGACGTCGAGAACAACGTCTGGCTGGTCGGGGACGACGACGAGGTGCTCGTCATCGACGCGCCGCACGACGCCGGCCCGATCGTCGAGGCGATCGGCGGGCGCAGGGTGACCGCGATCGTGCTGACCCACGGACACAACGACCACATCACCGCCGCCCCGGCGCTGCGGGAGGCGACCGGTGCGCCGATCTGGTTCAGCGGTCAGGACCGGATGCTCTGGGACATGACGCATGCGGGCGCCGAGCCGGACCAGGACCTGGCCCCCGGGACGCGCTTCACCGTGGCGCGCACCACGCTCACCGCGCTGCACACGCCGGGTCACTCGCCGGGCAGCACCTGCCTGCACGCCCCCGACCTGAACACCGTGTTCACCGGCGACACGCTGTTCCACGGCGGTCCCGGAGCCACCGGCCGGTCGTTCAGCGACCACCCGACGATCCTGGACTCGATCCGGTCACAGCTGTTCAGCCTGCACGGCGACACGGTGGTGAGGACCGGGCACGGCGACGACACGACGATCGCCGCCGAGCTGCGCAACCTCGGCTGACCGAGGTCAACCCGCCGGTCGCGTCCTCCGAGTCCGGAGGCCCGCCCGACCCCGTGCTGGACGGCGGCTCCGTGCGCTCGAGGCGCTGGCGGATCGCCGCGACGTTGAGCGCCAGGTCCTCGAGGGCCTCGACGGCGCGCGTCGCCAGGGCGAACGTGAGGTTCTCCCGCTGTTCCTCGGGGCTCGGCTCGTGGAAACGCTGGTCGCTCCGGGACGGACGCCCGCCGGCGAAGGACTCGCGGAACCGGCGCGTCACGTCGGCCCAGGGATCCTCGCCGCCACCTGGTTCGTCGCGTCGCGCATCGCCGAGCAGTTCGCGCAGCATGCGCTGCGCCATCTCGAAGAACTCACCCGGATCGGGCCGATCGTTCGGCATCGCTCGCCTCCTGTGGTGAGGACGTGACCTCGGTAGAACGTGGCCGACACCGTCCAGGATCCGTCAGACGGCGGCGCGCCGCTGTCCGGAGGCGAAGCCGAGCCAGGTGTGCCGGTTGCCGGCCCAGCACCAGCCGACCTTCGGCGCGCCCCGCCGCTCGCGGCCGTCCCGGCCGGTGCCGTTGCTGATCCACAGCGCCGGGGTACGGGAGTCGAGGCGGCCGTTCGGCTTGCGCAGCCGCGAGCCGATGGTCATGAAGCAGACGTTGCGCTCGAGGACGTCCGGGCACTGGAGCAGCCAGTGGATCCCCTCGGGGAGGGTGAGCGGCGTCCGGCCCGCGCCGGTGATGGCCGGGAGCGCCTCGTCCGGGCTCCGGTTCAGCATCTCGTCACCCCGCCCGACCCCGCTCACGGCGTAGACGGCGGCGTCGGGCAGGTGCACCGACTCGATCGGCGCGAACGCGTCGACATCGGTCATGTCGGCGACGACGAACCCGGGCCTGCCCTCGAGCTCGAGCAGCGGGGCCAGGGCGGACGCCGGCGCACGGTCGGGGTGGACGACCAGGAGGGCGCCCGGAGCGAGGAGCGCGGCGGTGGCGCGGAGCTCGGTGGAGGTCAGCCCGGCGATCTCGTGCACGCCGAGGGCCACGAGCCGCTCGGCCTGGGCCGGGGCGGGCGGCAGCGGGACGGTGGCAGGAGGGGGGGCGGGTGCGGTGGGCGTGGGCACAGGCGGACCTCCGTGGCCGGTGGGGACCGTTCGACAACGCGTTTCCCGGCCGTCCGGTTCCCGCTGGGCGGCCCGACGACCTGCGACGACGCCCCCGGGGGGTGATGCGGGACACCCGCTCGGGGCTGGGCAGGGCCGCGCACGCCGGTACGCTCGACCACGTGCCTCGCGGTGATGGTCGGCTCACGCACGACCTCGACCCCCAGTCCCCCGGACCCCAGGACGCCTGCGGCGTCTTCGGTGTGTGGGCGCCAGGGGAAGAGGTCGCCAAGCTGACCTACTTCGGCCTGTACGCGCTCCAGCACCGCGGTCAGGAGGCGGCCGGGATCGCCGTCTCCGACGGCTCCTCCGTCGTGGTCTACAAGGACCTCGGGCTGGTCAGCCAGGTCTTCGACGAGGCGACCCTGGGCAGCCTCCGCGGGCACATCGCCGTCGGCCACACCCGGTACTCGACCACCGGTGCCTCGACGTGGGAGAACGCCCAGCCCACCTTCCGCACGACCGGGGCCGGTGCCGGCCTGGCGCTGTGCCACAACGGGAACCTGGTGAACACCGCCGAGCTCGCCGTCAAGGCGGCCGACGCCGGCGTGCCGGGCGCCTTCGTGGCGACCAACGACTCGGACCTGATCACCGCGCTGATCGCCGCCCGTCCCGACGTCCCGGTCGAGACCGCGGCGATGGAGATCCTGCCGCAGCTCCGCGGCGCCTTCAGCCTCACGTTCATGGACGAGGACACGCTCTACGCGGCGCGTGACCCGCAGGGCGTCCGCCCGCTCGTGCTCGGCCGGCTGGAGCGTGGCTGGGTGGTGGCCAGCGAGACCGCGGCGCTGGACATCGTCGGAGCCTCCGTGGTGCGCGAGGTCGAGCCCGGTGAGCTCATCGCCATCGACGAGAACGGGCTGCGCAGCCAGCACTTCGCGCCGGCCCAGCCCAAGGGCTGCGTCTTCGAGTACGTGTACCTGGCCCGCCCCGACACCACGATCTCCGGCCGCGGCGTCCACGCCGCCCGTGTGGAGATCGGCCGGCGGCTGGCCAAGGAGCACCCGGTCGAGGCCGACCTGGTCATCCCCGTGCCCGAGTCGGGCACCCCGGCGGCGGTCGGGTACGCCCAGGCCTCGGGCATCCCGTACGGCCTGGGCCTGGTCAAGAACTCCTACGTCGGGCGCACGTTCATCCAGCCCTCGCAGACGATCCGCCAGCTGGGCATCCGGCTCAAGCTGAACCCGCTGCGCGACGTCATCCGCGGCAAGCGGCTGGTCGTCGTCGACGACTCCATCGTCCGCGGCAACACCCAGCGGGCGCTGGTGCGGATGCTGCGCGAGGCGGGCGCCGTCGAGGTGCACGTCCGCATCGCCTCCCCGCCGGTGAAGTGGCCGTGCTTCTACGGCATCGACTTCGCCAGCCCGGCCGAGCTCATCGCCAACGGGCTGGACATCGACGGCGTGCGGGCGTCGATCAACGCCGACTCGCTGGGCTACGTCTCCGAGCAGGGGCTGATCGCCGCGACCGAGCAGCCGGCCAACCGGCTGTGCACCGCCTGCTTCACGGGGAAGTACCCGATACCGCTGGAGCAGCCCGAGGTGCTCGGCAAGCATGTGCTCGAAGGCATCGGGAGCCGCGCGCTGACCGGGTGGACCGGTCAGCAGGCCGGCAGCGCCACCGTCCCCGGCGGCGCCGAGGACGCCCTGCTGCGCCCGTGACCGAGCAGCAGTTCACCTACGCCGCCTCCGGCGTCGACATCGACGCCGGAGAGCGAGCGGTCACCCTGATGAAGGCCGCGGTCGAGAAGACCAACCGGCCCGAGGTGGTCGGTGGCCTCGGCGGGTTCGCCGGACTGTTCGCCCTCGACGTCCAGAAGTACCGCAAGCCCCTGCTCGCCTCCTCCACCGACGGCGTCGGCACCAAGATCGCGCTGGCCCGCCAGCTCGACCGGCACGACACCGTCGGCATCGACCTGGTCGCGATGGTCGTGGACGACCTCGTCGCCTGCGGGGCCGAGCCGCTGTTCCTCCAGGACTACGTCGCCTGCGGAAAGGTGGTCCCCGAGCGGATCGCCGCGATCGTGACCGGCATCGCCGCGGGCTGCACGCTGGCCGGTGCGGCCCTGGTCGGCGGGGAGACCGCGGAGCACGGCGATCTGATGGACGCCGACGAGTACGACCTCGCCGCGACCGCCGTGGGGGTGGTCGAGGCCGACGCCGTCCTGGGGCCGGAACGGGTGCGGGCCGGGGACGCCGTCGTCGCGATGCCCTCGAGCGGCTTCCACTCCAACGGGTACTCGCTGGTGCGCCGCGTCGTGGCGGCCGCCGGTCTGGACCTGCACGCCACCCCGGCCGGCCTCTCCCGCCCCCTGGGCGAGGAGCTGCTCGAGCCGACGCGGATCTACGCCCTCGACTGCCTGGCGCTGGTCGACCGGCACGGGGTCGAGCAGGTGCACGCGTTCGCGCACATCACCGGCGGCGGACTGGCCGGCAACACCGCCCGCGTCGTCCCGGCCGGTCTCGAGGCGGTGCTCGACCGGAGCACGTGGGCGCTGCCCGCCGCGGTGCGGCTGATGGAGGAGCACGGCGTGCCGCGCGAGGAGTCCGAGCGGGCCTTCAACTGCGGCGTCGGCATGGTCGCAGCCGTGGCCCCCGAGGTCGCCGACGCCGTCGTCGCCCAGCTCAACGCTGCTGGTGTCCCCTCGTGGGTGGCCGGCGAGATCCGCCCGGCCGAGGGCGAGGGCGCCACCGCCCGCCTGGAGAACACCTACCGCTGAGCGGACTTCCGGCCCCGGAAGTCCCCGGACTTTCGGGGCCGAAAGTCCCTCGGGCATGCGTCGGCACCGTGACGCCGAGGCGCCACGGTGCCGACGATCAGACGCTGCGGATCAGCGGATCAGCGGCTGGCTGCCCAGTCGTCGTCCGCGTCGTCGTCGCTCCAGCGGTCGCTGTACTCGTCGTCGTCGTCATCAGCGTCGTCCGTCGCGCGCGCAGGCGCGGAGTAGGACGGCGTTGACCCGGCGAGCTCCTTCTGCAGAGCAGACAGGTCGGTGTTGGGTGAGCTGTACTTGAGCTCACGGGCCACGCGTGTCTGCTTGGCCTTCGCTCGGCCGCGCCCCATCGGCTCGACCCCCTCGCTACGGAGTGCGGAGGTCCAGCCCCCGGGCTGGAACGGCCCGCGTGGCGACCCCGACTGAGTGACTATGTCTTGAGCAACCTTACGACACGGATCAGCACGGGGCATACGTCCCTCCCCCGAGCGGGCGGCGTGCCCGCCGCGGACGGGGATTTCCTCAGCGGGGCAGGCGGATCGCGGCCAGCCGGCCCACCGAGCGGATCCGCTCCTCGGCCAGCCGGTCGGCGGCCGCCGCGGGGGAGATGCCCTCGGCGTCGGCCAGCCCGAAGACCCGCAGCGCGACGTCGTAGATGCCCGAGGCCCGGGCCCGGGCGCGCTCGAAGGAGAAGCCGTGCCGCTCGTCCTCGACCTGGATCACGCCGCCTGCGTTCACCAGGTAATCGGGGGCGTAGAGGATGCCGCGGGACGTCAGCCGATCGGCGATCCCGGGAGCGGCGAGCTGGTTGTTGGCTCCGCCGCAGACGATCCTGGCCGGAAGTGCGGCCACCGTCGCCTCGTCCAGCGCGCCGCCCAGGGCGCAGGGGGCGTACACGTCGTGGGGCGTGGTGACCAGCGCGGCGGTGTCGGCGACCGCGCGCACCTGCGGGTGGCGGGCGCGCACCCGCTCGACCGCCGCGTCGTCGACGTCAGTGACCACCAGGTCGGCCCCGTCGGCGACCAGCAGGTCGACGAGCTCGGAGCCCACCTTGCCGACGCCGGCGACCGCGACGGTGCGCCCGGCCAGCGTGGACGAGCCCCAGCAGTGCCGGGCGGCGGCGCGCATGCCCTGGAACACGCCGTAGGCGGTCAGCACGGAGGAGTCGCCGCAGCCGCCGTAGGCCAGGGAGCGGCCGTGCGCGAACCGGGTCTCCCGGGCGACGACGTCGAGGTCGGCGTTGTAGGTGCCGACGTCGCAGGCGGTGAGGTACCGCCCGCCCAGGGCCTCCACGAACCGGCCGTAGGCGCGCAGCAGCGCCTCGGTCTTGTCGGTCCGCGGGTCGCCGATGATCACCGCCTTGCCGCCGCCGAGGTCCAGGCCGGCGAGGCTGTTCTTGTACGACATCGCCGTCGACAGCCGCAGGGCGTCGGCGACGGCGTCCTCCTCGGAGGGGTACGGGTAGAAGCGGGTCCCGCCCAGGGCCGGCCCCAGCGCCGTGGAGTGGACGGCGATGACCGCGCGGAGTCCGGACTCCGGATCGCTGCAGAAGACGACCTGTTCGTGGCCCGAGCCGAGGATGTCCACGGCGCCGAGAGTAGAGCGCCCCCACGTCCGCGGAACGGTGACGTCGTCCCCGGTGTCGACATACCGACTGTGCCGATGCGGTGACTTACCGTTCTGATTGCGGCGCGTCAACTGTTGCGCGTGTTGCCTTTGTGACGACGGGTGACGGTGCGACTCTCGCTGGGCATCGCGACCCATTCCCCTTCCCCGGGAGCCAGTCATGTTCCAGCGCCGTCCTTCCGGACCGGCGACCGCGCGCCCCGGTGTCCGCCGCGCGCGGACCCGCCCCCTGCGCTCCGTGCTGGTCGCGGTCATGGCCGGCACGGCGCTGATGGCCACGGCCACGCCCGCCATCGCCCTCCCCCCGCCGCCGCCGAACCCGACCGACGGTCAGCTCGACGCCGCCAAGGCCCAGCAGGCCGCCGTGTCGGCCGAGGTCGGCCGCATCGCCGGCCTCGTCGCCGCCGCCGAGGCCGACCTCGAGCGGGTCGGCGTCCAGGCCGAGGCTGCCGGCACGGCCTATCTCGTCGCGGAGGAGGCCCTGCAGGTCGCGCAGGGCAAGGCCGACGAGGCCGCCGCGCAGCTCGAGCAGGCCGCCCAGGCAGTCGCCGCCGCCCAGTCCCGCATCGCTCTCTTCTCCCGCGACAGCTACATGAACGGTGGGTCGCTGACGCAGTCGGCCGCGCTACTGTCCGCCGAGGGCCCCGCTGACCTGATCCAGCGCGCCGCGATGCTGGACTACGTCGGGGCGAACAAGGTCGACGTGCTGGCCGAGATGGAGGTCGCGCGGGTGGCCCAGGCCAACGCCGAGAGCGTCGCGCGCTCCGCGCGCGACGAGATGGCGGTGGCGGAGGAGTCGGCGGCGTCCGCGAAGGCGAGGGCCGACGCCCAGCTGGCCGTCCAGCAGGGGGCCTACGCCGAGATCGAGGCACAGAAGGCCACCTACGAGACCCAGCTCCAGGCCGCGCAGATCCAGCTGCTCCAGCTGCAGGGTGCGCGCGACGCCCACCAGGCGTGGCAGCAGCAGAAGGCCGCAGAGGAGGCGGCGGAACGGGCGGCGGCCGAGCGCGCCGCGGCCGAGGCCGCGGCCGCCGCGGCGGCGGCCCGTAACTCCTCCGGCAGCTCCGGCGGCTCCTCCGGAGGTTCCTCCGGTGGGTCGTCCGGCGGTGGGGGGTCCTCCTCGGGGGGCACCTACGTGAGGCCGACGTCGGGCTGGGTGTCGAGCTGCTTCGGCATGCGCTGGGGAGTGCTGCACGGCGGCGTGGACATCGCGGCGCCCATCGGAACACCGGTCTACGCGGCGCACTCCGGTGTCGTGCAGCGCGCCGGGACGGCGAGCGGCTTCGGGTACGCCGTCTACATCCTGGGCGACGACGGCTACGTGACGGTCTACGGGCACGTGAACCGGTACTTCGTCCGCGCCGGGGAGCGGGTGCGGGCCGGCGAGGTGATCGCCGAGGTCGGCAACCGCGGGAACTCCACCGGACCGCACCTGCACTTCGAGGCCCACCCCAACGGCGTGCTGCACGGCGGGCAGATCGATCCCGTCGGCTGGCTCAGGGCACGCGGCGTCGACCTCGGGAACCGGTGCTGACGCCGGCATGGAGACGACTGCGGTCCGCCACCTCGGGGATCGGTGGCGGGCCGCAGTACTCCGGACGCGCCTGGGCATCCCCCCGCCGGCGCGGCTAGCGTGCCGGACGTGAACGCACCCGTCGATCCGCGCGCCACCTGGCAGCTCCCCGCGCCCGGCGGCATGCCGCGCACCGCGGAGCTGGAGCCGCTGGTCACCCGGGTGCTGGCACCCAACCCCTCGGGCATGACCCTCGACGGCACGAACACCTATCTGGTCGGCGCGCCGGGCAGCGGCCAGGCGGTGCTGGTCGACCCCGGCCCCGACGACCCGGCCCACCTCGCGGCGGTGGAGACGGCCCTCGTGGCGCGCGGCGCCCGGTGCACGGCGGTGCTGGTCACCCACCACCACGGGGACCACGCCGATGCGGCGCTGCCCTGGTCGGCCCGCTTCGGCGCGCAGGTGATGGCCGGCAGCGGTGACGTCGCCGGACCGGACGGGCGCGTCCTCTCCGGGGGCGACCGGCTGCGACTGGCCGGCACCACGGTCGACGTCGTCCCGACGCCGGGGCACTGCGACGACCACCTGGCCTTCCGGGTCGAGTCCGGCGCCGTCCTCGTCGGCGACCACGTGCTCGGCCGGGGGACCTCGGTGGTCACCCATCCCGAGGGCGACGTGGTGGCCTACCTCGAGTCGCTGCGCCGGGTGCGCGACCTGGGCCCCAGCGCCCTCTACTGCGGGCACGGCCCCGAGCTCACCGAGAACCCCGAGGCGGTCCTCGACTACTACCTGGCCCACCGTGCCTACCGCGAGGGCCAGGTGCTGGCCGCGCTGCAGGCCGGCGCGACGACCGTCGACGAGCTGGTGGCCGGCATCTACGCGGAGGTGCCGCGGGCGGTGTGGTTCGCGGCGGCCCAGTCGACCCGGGCGACGCTGGACAAGCTGCGGGCCGAAGGGAAGGTCGAGCAGGCCGCGGACGGAACGGTGGGCCCGGCGTGACCGTGCCCGTGGTGCGCAGCGCGGACAGCGAGCGGGACCAGCGCCGGGCGGCCGCGGCGCTGGCGGCCGCCGGTGCGCGGCGGGGCGACCGGCTGCTGGTCTCCGCCGCGGCCTCGCCCGCGCTGCTCGCCGTCGTCCTCGGTGCGCTGCGGACCGGCGTCGTCCCCGTCGTCCTCGATCCCGGCCTCCCGGCCGCCGAACGGGCGGCGCTGGCCGAGGACGCCGATCCGGCGCTGGACGTGGCCGACCGGCCGGAGACGCTCCTGACCGGGTCGGCGGAGGCCGACCTGGCCGACGTGCCCCTGGCCCGCCCGATGCACTACACGTCAGGGACGACGGGGCGGCGCAAGGGCGTGTGGTCCGGCGTGCTGACCGACGACGACGCCCGGGCCCTGGCGGCCGAGGAAATCGGGCTGTGGGACTTCAGGCCCCAGGACCGACACCTCGTGCTCTCACCGCTGCACCACAGCGCGCCGCTGCGGTTCGCGATCCACACCCTCCTCGCCGGGGGAGAGGTGCTGCTGCCGGGCCCGTTCGACGTGGCGCGGGCGGCGGAGGCGATCACGGAACTCCGGCCGACCACGACCTTCTGCGTGCCCACCCACCTGCAGCGGCTGCTCGCCGTGTCGTCCTCCGCCCACCCCGTCGACTGGTCGTCCTTCCGGCGGCTGGTGCACGCCGGGGCGCCGTGCCCCGAGCCGCTGAAGCGTGCGGTGCTCGAGGCCCTCCCGGAGGGCAGCGTCTGGGAGTTCTACGGCTCCACGGAGGCCCAGTTCACCGTCTGCTCGCCCGAGGACTGGCTCGCGCATCCCGGCAGCGTCGGGCGGGCCCGTCCCGGACGACGCCTGGAGACCGATGAGCGCGGGCAGCTGTGGTGCGCGGTCCCCCCGTGGGCGCGCTTCGAGTACTGGCGGGCACCGGAGAAGACCGCCGCCGCCTGGCGCGGGGACCGCGTGACCGTCGGCGACCTCGGCCGGGTGGACGACGACGGCATCGTCTGGCTCGACGGCCGCCGCGAGGACCTGGTCATCTCCGGCGGCGTGAACGTGTACCCCGCCGAGGTGGAGGCGGTGCTCGACGCCCACCCCGGCGTCGTGGAGAGCGCGGTGTTCGGCGTCGCGGATCCCGAGTGGGGGCAGCGGGTGGTGGGCGCCTACGTCGGCGGGGCCGACCCCGGGGACCTCACCGAGTGGGCGCGGGAGCGGCTCGGCGCGGCCAAGCGGCCCAAGGCGCTGCACCGGCTCCCCGACCTCCCGCGCACCTCCACCGGCAAGGTGCGCCGGCTCGACCTGCCCGGAGTCCTCGGGCTCGACGGTGACTGAGCCGGTCGACGTCGTCGTCGTGGGGGCCGGCACCTCCGGGTGCGCCCTGGCCGCCCGGCTGGCCGACACCGGCCGGCGCGTCCTGCTGCTGGAGGCCGGGCCGGTCCCGGCCAGCCCCGCGGACTGGCCGCCGGAGCTGCTCGACCCGGCCAGCCTCGCAGCCACCGCGAGCGGGCACCCGGCGAACTGGGACCTGCCGGCCGAGGTGCTGCCCGGCCGCACCGTCCGCATCCCCCGCGGGCGCATCGCCGGCGGATCCAGCGCGCTCAACGCCGCGGTCTTCGTGCGCGGACGGCGGGCCGACTTCGACGGCTGGGCGGCCGGCAACCCGCTGTGGTCGCACGAGCAGGTGCTCCCGGCCCTCCGCCGCCTGGAGTCCGACGCCGACTTCGGCGCCGACCCGGGGCACGGGTCCGACGGTCCGGTGCCCGTCCGGCGGCTGCCGAGCCCCTCCCCGCTGGCCGACGCCTTCGCCGCGGCGTGCGCCGAGCTCGGCTTCCCGGCCGAGCCGGACAAGAACGGCGACACCGCCCCCGGCTACGGCCCGATCCCGTTCAACGTCGACGGCGGGGTCCGGATCAATGCCGCGATGGCCTACCTCGCGCCCCGGCAGGGGGCGCCGCTGCTCACCGTGCGGGGCGGAGTGGTCGTCAGCGCCGTCCTGGTCGAGCGGGGCCGGGCCGTGGGCGTGCTCACCGACGAGGGCCCCGTGCGGGCCGGCGAGGTGGTGCTCAGCGCCGGCGCGGTCGGCTCGGCGCACCTGCTGCTGCGGTCGGGCGTCGGGCCGGCCGGCGAGCTGTCGGCGGCCGGTGTCGCCGTGGTCGCGGACCTGCCCGGGGTGGGCGCCGCGTTCTCCGACCACCCGATGGTCTACGTCCCCTACCGCCCGGCGCCCGGGGTGCCTGGGTCTGCGCTGCCCCTGCACGGCCTCCTGCACGCCCCCGTGGCCGGCCACGGACCTCTCCGCGAGGTCGAGGTCATGCCCTGGCTGCGAGCCTTCGACGACGACGCGGAGCCGATGATCGGCGTCGGGCTCCAGCACCCGGACAGCCGCGGCCGGCTGCGCCTGGACGGTGGCGATCCGGCAGGGCCGCCCCGGATCGAGTACCGCTACCTCGACGAGGAGACCGACCGGCGCGGACTGCGCGAGGGCGTGCGGACGGCGGCCACGCTGCTCGGCGCCGCCGCCTTCTCCGGACTGGCGAGCCGGTCGGCGGGGCTGCCGGATGCCGTCCTGGACGACGACGCGGCTCTCGACGGCTGGATCGCCGCACGGATCACCACGGCGGTGCACCTCTCCGGGACCGCGCCGATGGGCCCGGACGCCGATCCGGACGCGGTGGTCGACCAGCGCCTGCGCGTCCGGGGCGTCGAGGGGCTGCGCGTCGTCGACACCTCGGTGCTGCCACGGGTGCCCAGCCGGGGGACGGCGGCGACCGCGGTGCTGCTCGGCGAGCGGGCCGCCGAGCTCATGGCCGAGGACTGAGCCGGACCCGCTGACGGGAGCGCCGGGACGGGCGGCATCATCTCGGGTGTGTGAGGGCGGTCACCGCCCCAGCCGTCCCTCAGGAGGAACAGTGCCGCAGGTCCAGACCGTGCAGGGTCCCGTCGACACCGCCGAGCTCGGCCAGACGCTGATGCACGAGCACGTCTTCGTGCTGGATCCCGACGTCCAGCAGAACTATCCGGAGGAGTGGGGCAGCGAGGACCAGCGGGTCGCCGACGCCGTCGGAAAGCTGAAGGAGCTCGAGGCCGTCGGCGTGCGGACGATCGTCGACCCGACCGTGATCGGCCTGGGCCGCTACATCCCCCGGATCCAGCGGATCGCCGAGCAGGTCGACCTCAACATCGTGGTCGCCACCGGTTGCTACACCTACGACGACGTGCCGTTCTTCTTCCACCACCGCGGTCCGGCGCTCAACGCGGCGCTCGGCACCGAGGTGCCCGACCCGATGGTGGACATGTTCGTGGGCGACATCGAGGACGGCATCGCCGGCACCGGCGTGAAGGCGGCGTTCCTGAAGTGCGCCATCGACGCGCAGGGGCTGACCGCGGGGGTGGAGCGGGTGATGCGCGCGGTCGCCCGGGCCCACCACCGCACCGGCGTGCCCATCACCGTGCACACGCACCCGGGCCACCGCACGGGACTCGACGTGCAGCGGGTGTTCGGGGAGGAGGGCGTCGACCCGCGCGCCGTCGTCCTCGGGCACAGTGGTGACTCCACCGACGCCGACCACCTGTCCGAGCTGGCCGACGCCGGCTTCGTCCTCGGCATGGACCGGTTCGGCATCAACCTCGAGACGACGTTCGAGGCGCGGGCCGACGTCGTGGTGGAGATGTGCCGGCGCGGCTATGCCGAGCGGATGGTCCTGTCCCAGGACGCGTCGTGCTACATCGACTGGATCGATCCCGGGGTCATGGCGCTGCTGACCCAGTGGCGCTACACGCACATCCACCAGGAGGTGCTGCCGTACCTGCGGGAGCACGGGGTCACCGAGGACCAGATCGAGACGATGCTGGTGACCAACCCGCGGCGCTACTTCGAACGGTAGGAGAAGGACCCCGCTGCCCCCACTCGCACGCTCGCGGCGGGACCCTGCAGCGGGGCCGGAACGGCCGGCGTCCCGGCGGCGCGCAGCCGCAGCCGCCGGGACCCCGGAGTACAGGGGTCAGCGAACGGCGGGCATCTCGTTCGTCGACGGAGTGCTCAGCGGCGACCAGGCATCCGGGTGCGGCCGGCCCACCTGGTTGACCCAGGTCTCGGTCCGCCCGGTACCGGTGTCGGAACCGCGGACGATGGTCGCGGGACGGGCGCTGAGGCTCACGATGATGGTGAGCAGCACGAGCAGCCCCACGAGGACACCGCCGATGACCAGGAGCGTCGAGAGCATGCACAGAACGTAGTTGTGCGGACCGGTCCGTGTCAGCACGGCACGGCGGGCAGATTCCGCCGAAGATGGCGCACGACCTGCGCAGAACTCGATGGCTGACCTCGGCGTTCATCACGTTCAGGACGCAACGCTGCACAACGACCACGCCGGACCGCACCGTCACCGTAGCGCCGCGGACGGCTCGGCGACAGGCATCGGGGCGCGCTCGCGTCGGCCCGGCCGCGACCGGGTAGGGGACGCCGCGACGAGGGGAGCACGACGTGGCCGATCTGTCGCGGGAGGCGGGCCGCCTGGTGGCGGTGCCGCTCGGCGCGCTGGCCCGCTGGCGGAGCGGCAAGCCCATGCATCCGCGCGGCGCGGTGTTCGACGCCGTCCTGGAGCGGCACGGCGGGACGTGGGGGGTGCCCTTCCTCGACGCGGCGGCGCGCGAGCCGGTCGTCGTCCGCCTGTCCCGCGGCGCCGGCCTGCCCGCGCCGCTCCCGGACCTGCTGGGCATCGCCGTCCGCCTGGGCGCGGACTCCGCGGCGCCGGTGGACCTGCTGCTGTCGTCCACCGGTCGGGGCGCTCTCACCCGCCTGCTGCCGGTCCTGCGCAACGACGCCGCGACGGTCTACTCCTCGATCATGGCCTACAGCTCGGCCGCCGGACCGCTGCGGCTGGCTGCCCTGCCGCTCACCGACGACGTCCCCTCCGATCCGGGCCCGCTCGCCGGGGCGGCACGGACGCGGCCCCTGGTGTTCGAGCTCGCTGCCGCGCGCGGACGCGAGGCGTGGCGTCCGTTCGGGCGGCTCACGATCGGGGAGCCGGCCGAGCCGCTGGACCCCGACCTGAGGTTCGACGCGGTACGCCGGCCGCCGCCGGGACTCGTGCCCGACGGTCCGCTCGCGCGCTTCCGGGCACCGGCCTACGCGGTCTCCCAGCGGGCCCGGAGCGGGTCGCAGGCCGGCTCGGTCATCGGCATCGGCTGACGCGCTGGATCGCCCCGGTCACCCGATGGAGTCGTTCCAGGTTGGCGGCGGTGCGGTCGGGGTAGGCAGGGGCCGTCCCCGCTCGAACTCCGTGGCCCGGGGCTGATCCCGTCGACGAGGGCGCCGTTCCGGCGCGCTGCTCGACCGCCCGAGGAGCCGAACCTGCCAGTGATGGACCCTGTTCACCGACCGGGCGAGGTGTCCGTCGCCGGGCCCGGCCGGCTCCGCGTGGCGAGCGTCCCGTTCAGCGACCCGTACGTCGACGCCGTGCTGCCGGAGGAGGCCGTGCCCGTGGGCGCGCCCGGGGAGCCCAGCCGGTGGCTGGACGAGGCCTACCTGGCCGCGCACGCCGACCAGGTCGACGTGCTGCACCTGCACTCCGGCTACGGCCACCTGGGCCTCCGCGAACTGGAGAGCTGGACCGAGACGGTGCGGCGACTGGGCGTGCCGCTGGTCGTGACGGTGCACCAGCTGAGGGATCCGGCTCAGTCCTCGCGGAGCCGCCACGACGGCCACCTGCGCACCGTGCTCGCGACGGCGGAGGTCGTGCTGACCCTGACGCCCTCGGCCGCCGACGAGATCGTCGACCGCTACGGGCGCACGCCCATCGTCCTGGCGCACCCGTCGCTCGCCGTGCCCGACCCCGAGCTCGGGGCAGAGCGCGGACTGGTGGGCGTGCAGCTCGGCGTCCCGTCCTCGGCCGTGCCCGACCCCGTGGCCGTGGCCCGCGCGGCGGCCTCCGGTGCGGTCTCCGGCGGCGGCCGGTTGCGGGTGCTCGTCGAGGCCGGCGGAGACGCGCACCCCGACATCCGGGCGATGGCGGAGAGCGGGGAGCTGGAGCTGGTGGAGTACACGCGGCCGGACCTGGCGGCCCAGCTGCAGCAGCTCCACGTCGCCGTCCTGCCGGAGCGGTGCGGGACGCACTCGCGCGACCTGGAGGTGTGCCGGGACGTCGGCACTCGCGTCGTGGCCCCGAGCTGCGGGTTCTTCGCCGACCAGTGGTCGGAGGTGGTGACCTACGGCAACGACGAGCGAGACGGGCTCGATCCCGTGTCGCTCACCGCGGCGGTGTCGGCGGCGCTCACCCGGCCGATGCCGCGACCGGCGGACCGTGCCTGGCGGGAGGAGCAGCGCGCCGCGGTCCAGCGGGTGCACGCCGAGGTGTACGCCCAGGTGGCGGCGGACCGCAGCTGGGTCTAGACCCGCTGCCGAATCCGGCCGCGGGGGAAGAGAAGAGGGTGGGCAGGGGCGGGGTCGAACCGCCGACCTCTCACTTTTCAGGCGAGCGCTCGTACCGACTGAGCTACCTGCCCCTCCCGGTGCAGAACACCGGGCGGCGACCCTGACGGGACTCGAACCCGCGACCTCCGCCGTGACAGGGCGGCGCGCTAACCAACTGCGCTACAGGGCCTTGCTGTGGTGATGTGCCCCCAACGGGGTTCGAACCCGTGCTACCGCCTTGAAAGGGCGGCGTCCTGGACCACTAGACGATGAGGGCTCGTTCTGCCGGGGGCAGACGAAACAATACATGGCGCCGGAGGCCCCTCTGCAGAGGGGCGCCTCTCGGCTACCGCCCGGATCCGCCCTCAGCCCAGTGACGCGGTGAGCTCCACCGCGTCCCCCGTGACGCTCGAGCACTCCAGGTCCAGCTGGCCGGCGCTCACGCTCTCGCCCTCGGTGCAGGACACGTCGGCCGAGCCGACGCTCAGCGAGGCGCGGCCGTCCTCGACGCCCGAGAAGGAGAGCGTGGTGCCCAGGATCTCGGCCTCGGCGCCGTTGCCCGTCAGCGTCACCGTGCAGGAACTGGTCGAGCAGCGCACGTTCTCGGAGCCCACGGAGCAGCCGACCAGGGGGCTGAGCGCCAGCCCGCCGGCGAGCAGGCCGGCGGCCAGGCGGGCGCGGGACGTCGTCGTCGCGGACATGCCCCGAGACTAGGGCTGCCCGGTCGCCGCGGCAGGAGCGCCGAGCCGCTAGGAGCCCTCGTCGTCGTCCTCCGTGGCGCCGTCCTCGCCCTCCTCCTCCGCTGCGCCGTCCTCCTCCGCCGCGCCGTCCTCGTCGTCCTCCCCGTCCTCCTCGTCCTCCGCGGGCGGGACGACGATCCGCTCGATGGTCACCTCGGACTCCCCGAGCCCGCCGAGGGTGATCTCGTCGTAGGCCTGTAGCCGTCCGGTGTCCGCGGCGAAGTAGAGGACCGTGCAGGTCAGCGGCTCGGGGAACTCGCCCTGCAGCGCCCGGAGCCCGGCGCCGCCGGTCGATCCCTGGACCATGAGCAGCGTGCCGCCGTCGAGCTCGGACACCGCGCGGTCGTGGGTGTGCCCGGCCAGGATCAGCGGCACCTCGCCGTCCAGCGGTGGCGCCTGGTTCGGATCGTGGACGAGGGCGACGTCCGGGGTCTCGTCCATGTCCGCGACGACGTCCGCCAGCCGCTCGCCCGACCGGACCAGGACCTCGGGGCCGGCGTCGTCGTCGCCGGTCGACTTGTCCGGGGTGAATCTGGGATCCCGTGCGCCCACGACCGAGATGCCGGCGATCTCCACCGCGGAGTCGTCGAGGACGGTGGCGTTGGGCTGAGCGGCGATCAGGGCGGCGGTGGCGGCGGAGTCGTGGTTGCCCCGGACGTACACGTAAGGCACGCCCAGGGTGCCGACGGAGGCGATCAGCCGGTTCTCCGGCGGGCTCCCCCAGTCGGTGATGTCCCCGGTGTCGAGCACCCCGTCGACCCGGAACTGGGTCGCGACCTGTCGCACCAGGTCGAATCCCGAGGGGTTGAGGTGCAGGTCGGAGACGTGCAGCAGCGCCACGGTCTGGTCGGCGGAGCCGGGAGGCGGTAGCGCCGAGAGCGTGCTGTAGAGGGAACCGACGTTGGCGACGAGGTCCTCCAGCGACGCTCGGTAGGCGTCGAAGCGGGCGGCGATGTCCTGCGCGCTGCCGATGAGGCTGTTGGCGTTCACCAGCAGGCCGGTGTAGGTCGGCGTCGCGAGCGCTTCGGGCCGCCAGGTGCCCACGCCCACCCCCGCCACGCCCAGCAGCAGGGCGCCGGTCAGGCCGGCGGCGATCAGCGGCTCGCGGCGCCGCCGCAGGACCACCCACGTCACCAGGGCCGCACCGGCCAGCGCCACGAGCACGGTGATGACGACGAGTTTCACGACGGCGTCCTGCAGGTCCTCGGTCACCCGGTCGACCACGCCGGCCAGCCGCACCGGATCGTTGGCCAGCGCCTCGGCGCGGACCTGGTCGACGCTCTCCAGCCGGATGTCCAGCCGCAGGGGGCCGTCGAAGGCGTCGACCGCCAGGGAACCCAGGGGAGGGACGGCGACCTCCGCGCCCCCACTGCCCGGGCGGATGGCGAGCGAGGCGTCGAACGGACCGATCGGCGCGGAGATCCGGGCGAAGAGCAGGACGGCGATCAGCGCGCCGATCAGGGCCAGTCCGACGCGCATCGCCCAGGTGCCGGCGACGCGGCCGCGGCGGAGCCAGGGGGTGGGCACCTGCTCCGTCGGCTCGGTCACCTCGCTCACGCTAGCGACGGCGGAGAGGAAACGACGCGTCGAGCGAGCGGGTCGTGGCGAACTCAGGCCTCGTGGACGGCCGGACCCCGGAAGATCCAGCGCAGCGCCACGAAGCGGAGCAGGCCGATGATCGCCGTCACGACGACGACGGAGGTGATCTGCAGCTCCACGTGCTCCCCGGCGGCGGTCGTGTCCAGCCAGCCGAGCGTGACGCTGGTCGCGACGAGACCGATCACGGTGACTCCCCCGGCCTCCCACTGGGCGGTGAACCAGCCCACGCGGTCCTCGGCGTGGAAGGTCAGGCGACGGTGCATCTCGTTGGCCAGCACGGTCGAGGCCGCCGTGGCGATCAGGTGCGCCCCCAGGTACCCCATGCTCTCGAGGGACACGAACAGCAGGGCGTAGACGACGGTGGTGGAGCCGCCGACCAGGACGAACCGGGCGAACTGGGCCAGCACGTCGTCCTGCCGCAGCCGCGTGGCCAGCCGTTCGCCCAGCGGCGCCGGGGGAGTCGTCCCGGTGACCGGGTCGTCTGCGGCGTCGCTCGCCGGAGGGCGGCGTCGCAGCAGGGACGGGCGGGTCACGGAGCTCCTTCGGGGGCGGCATCGGGGCCGACTCGGTCCAGACTCCTCCTCGCGGAGCCCGTTGTCACAGGTCAGCATGCCCCTACCGCGCTGGGGAGGCAGCGCCTTTCTCCGCGGAACCACTCGTACGTGACCTCGCCGTGACCGGGGGAGTCGCCGCCGGAGCAGGCGGGTAGGGGGCGGCCATGAGCCTCATGGGGATGCTGGACCGGATCGCGAACGTCGAGACGTTCGACAAGGTGATCGAGCCGGCTCGCCGCGCCGTGCTCGGAGCGCTGAAGCCGACGGCGGTGAAGGACTTCCTCCACGGGACCTGGCTGGGCCACCCCCTCCACCCGGTCCTGGTGCAGGTGCCGGTGGGCAGTTGGGTGTCCGCCGGCCTGCTGGACGCCGTCCCCCGGCTGCGTCCGGCCGCCACCGTGCTGATCGGGGCAGGCGTGGCCGCCGCGCTGCCCGCGGCGGCATCGGGGGCCGCCGACTGGGCGGAGCAGGAGACCGGGGTGCGCCGGCTGGGCGCGCTGCACGCCGTCGCCAACACCGTGGCGCTGGGCCTCTACGTCGGTTCGCTGGCTGCTCGAAGGAACGACAGGGGCACGCTCGGACGGGTGCTGTCCTACAGCGGCCTCGCAGTCGCCGGCGGCTCGGCGGCCGTCGGCGGGCACATGTCCTACGCGCAGTCCTCGGGCGCCTCGCACGCGGCGACCGCGGTGCGCGCGCTGAGCTCGGACTGGCTGGATCTGGGGCCGCTGGACGACCTCCCCGAGGGTCGGCCGGCGCTGCGCACGGGGGCGGGTGGAGCGGCGGACGTCCCGCTCGCCGTCGTGCGGCGCGGGACGAAGGTCGACGTCTTCGTCGGCGCCTGCTCGCACCTGTCGGGCCCCCTGCAGGAGGGGTCGGTGGAGGAGGTGCGCGGCTCCGAATGCCTGGTATGCCCGTGGCACGGGTCCGCCTTCGACCTCGACAGCGGCGAGCCGCGGCGTGGGCCGGCGGCCAACCCGCAGGAGAAGCTCGAGGTGCGCATGGAGGCCGGGCGCGTGATGGCGCGCGTGCCGAGCCGGCACCGCTGAGCCGGGGCCGCCGAGCCGGCACCGCTGAGCCGGGAGAGAAGCCGGCCCGGCCGGCCCGGGGGGAACGGGTCGGCCGGGCCGGGGCACGGGGCCGCCCGTGCGCGAGGCAGGGCGGAGCGGTCATAACGGTACGTAACCGACCGCCCGGTCCGGCATCCCCTGAACGGGTGGTGTGAGCGGCCCGCATCACGACGGAGCGCTACCGCCCACGGTTGGTCCACACCCGGGCGGGGCAACGGTCGGGAGTGTTCCTCCTCTTCTCCAATCGCCTGGGCTGCCTCGGTTCGCTGGCCCTCTCCGCGCTGCTCACCCTCGTCCTGCTGCTGGCGCTCGACGTCCTGTGAGACCGAGGGTCACGGACACGTCTGGGAGACTCGCTCGCGCCAGGGCCTCTAGCTCAACTGGCAGAGCAGCGGACTTTTAATCCGCGGGTTGTGGGTTCGATCCCCACGGGGCCCACAGCGGCACCAGGTGGTGTACGGGGTCAGCGATGCGCCGTTCGAGCCGCAGGAACGGCGCATCAGCGCACAGCGTCGCGTCGCGTCGCCAGACCGGAGGCGGGTGGATGAGAACGGTCGTGCCGGACCGGGTGCGATGGGCTGTCGAGCTGCTGGACCCTGCCCCCACCGAGGAGATCCTGGAGATCGGTGGCGGGCCCGGAGTCTCGGCCGCACTCATCTGCGACCGGCTCACCACCGGCCGGCTGCTGGCCGTCGACCGTTCCGCCGTCGCCATCGAGCGCACGCTGCGGCGCAACCAGCCGCACCTGGCATCCGGCCGGCTGGCCGTCTGCCAGTGCGCGCTCGATGCCCTGGCCGAACCGCCCGCGACCTTCGACCGGGCCCTGGCGCTCGACGTCAACCTGTTCTGGGTGCGGGACGCGACGCCGGAGCTCGAGGTGCTCCGCCGCCTGCTGCGGCCCGGCGGCCGGCTGCTCGTCCTCTACGGCGCGACCAGCCCCGCCGGCGCCGAACGCGTCCTGGGCCCCGTCGCCGCCGGCCTGCGCGGCCACGGCTTCGTCGACGTCACCACGGTCGTCGCGGACGCGGGTATGGGTGCGACCGCCCGGGTCCCGGACTGACCGGGAGCACGCCACCCGGTCACGAACGGTCGGCGAGCCTCCCGGGGACCGGGGGCAGGGAGAGCGGCCGGCGGCCGCGCAGCCGTGCCGGCAGGCGTGGGCCGGCCGACGGCGGGCGGACGGCGCCCGAGCGGACGGGACGGGCGGGCATGGCGTTCACGGCTCTCCTCGGGACTGCGGTGTGGTCCGAGGATCGCGGCCGGGTCTGACAGTTCCCGTCGCAGAGACTGGGAGTTACCTGTCCGTTCGCGGCTCGCATCCCCCACGGAGGGGGTGGAACCGCTTCTCAAGACGTCGCCGGTTGTGCCGATACGGAATCGTGCGAATCTTCCGGGGAACCGACCACAGCCGACGGCGCGGTGCGCCGCTGTGGCGCTACCTGACTGCCCTGGTGCTGCTTCCGATGGTCGGCGTGGTCGTCCTCGCCGCCGCCGTGGCGCAGGCCCGGGCCGACGAGGCGGTCAGCGCCGAGCACGCCGAGGATTCGGTCCGCCTCCTGGGGTTGCTGGACGAGGCGCGCAGCGGCGCGGAGCAGGAACTCATCCCCATCCTGTCCCTCCGGGTCATCGAGGACCCGACCGTGGCGTCGGCTCTGGGTATTCCGCAGACGCTCCTCGACATGCAGCGGCAGGTTGCGGACGAGGAGGCCACGCGCGCCCGCCAGCGGACCGACGACGCGCTCGCGCGGATCCCGGCGGACTCCGTCGGTGGCGCGGCGGCCGCTCGCGCGGCCGCCGACCTCGCGGAGCTGCGTAGCGGCCGCGCCGGTGACGGGCTCGACATCGACGACATCTACCTGCGCTTCCTCGCCATCTCCACCGATCTCATGACCGCGCAGGAGGAGGCGGCGGCGGTCGCCACCTCCGAGGGCGTACCGGCCGCCACGCTGGGCGCCATCCGCGACGTGCAGACCATCGCACAACTCGCCCACGTCGCGAGCCGGCAGATGCCGCTCTACATGGGCTCCCTGTTCGTGTCCGACGACGGGAGCGTCATCGGCTCGCACACCGCCTGGCAGACCACCTGGCTGGACTACATGCAGGCCCAGAACCGGATGGGCGGGCTCTCGCAGTCGCAGCTGCGTGCCGCGTGGGGGGACGTGCGCACCTCCGACGCCGTCGTGCAGCTCGACCAGCTGCTCGCGGACGGTGCCGCCGGTTCCGGCGACACGCAGGTCCTCATCGACCAGATGGTCACCCTGCTGGTCACGAGCCAGGAGCGCAGCGACCTGCTCACCGGGCTCGTGGACACCGCCGTCGACGAGGCGCAGGCGATGGTGGCGCAGGACCGCCAGCGCGCGGTCACCGACCTCCACACCGTTCTCGCCCTCGGCGCCTGCCTGCTCGCCGTCTCCCTCGTCGGTGCGCTCGTCCTCGGCCGCCGGGTCGCGCGGGCCCTCGGTCTCCTGGCGGGCCAGGCGACCCAGATCAGCGAAGGATCGCTGATCGAGGTAGAAGTTGCCGGTCCCCGTGAGGTGCGCACCGTCTCGGCTGCGCTCGGCTCGGCCGTCGCCGGATTGCGCCGGATCCAGGACCAGGCCCAGGCCGTGGCCCGCGGGGATCTGGACAACGCGCTGCTCGACCAGCCGCTGCCCGGGCCGCTGGGCGAGGTCGTGCACGCCTCGGTCAAGGAGATCGTGCACTCGGTCCGGCAGCGCGAGGAGCTGCAGTTCGCCCTCGCCCACCAGGCCACGCACGACGCGCTCACCGAACTCCCCAACCGCGCCCAGGCCGTCACGCTGGTGACGTCGGCCCTGCACCGCGGCCGGCGCTCCGGCGAGATGACCGGCCTGCTCTTCGTCGACCTCGACGGCTTCAAGGCCGTCAACGACGGGCACGGCCACGCCGCGGGCGACGACGTGCTGCGCGAGGTCTCCCGGCGCCTGCGCGCGGCCGTGCGCCCGGGTGACGTCGTCTGCCGGCTCGGCGGGGACGAGTTCGTCGTGCTCGTGGAGCCGGTGCACTCCGAGCAGGACCTGCTGGAGCTGGCCCACCGCCTGATCGAGACGATCAGCGCCCCGATCTCCCTCGAGCACGGCCACGTCCGCATCGGCGCCAGCGTCGGGGTGGCGGTCAGCCGGGACGGCGGCACCGACGCCGACCTGCTGTTCGCCGAGGCCGACACCGCCGCCTACCGCGCCAAGGCCCACGGCCGGGGCCGGGCGGAGATCTTCGACGAGACGCTGCGCCGCCAGCTCGACGAGCGCGCCGAGTTCGAGGCCGCGATCGCGCACGCCCTCGCCGACGGCGAGATGCACGTGGCCTACCAGCCCGTCATCGACGTCGCCAGCGACCGGGTCACCGGCTACGAGGCACTCATCCGCTGGGACCGGCCCGGCCACGGCATGGTGCCGCCCGACCAGTTCATCCCGGTCGCCGAGGGCTCCCGCCTCATCGGGGACGTCGACCGCTGGGTGCTCCACGAGGCCACCCGCCAGCTCGCCGAGTGGCGCGCCGAGAGCCCCGCGGCCCCCGGCCTGCGGGAGCCGACCATCGCGGTGAACATCTCCGGCCGGCACCTGGCCGACCACCGCGTGATCACCGACGTGGCCGACGCGCTGGCCGCCTCCGGGCTGCCTGCCGAGCTGCTCATCCTCGAGGTCACCGAGACGGTGCTCGTCGACGACCCCGTCGCCTACGACCACCTGACCGAGCTGCGCGAGATGGGCGTCAGCATCGCCATCGACGACTTCGGGACCGGGTACACCTCGATCGGCCAGCTCCGGAACATGCCCGTCGACACGCTGAAGATCGATCGGAGCTTCGTGGCGTCCACCGAGCCCGCGCACCGCGAGCTCGTCGCGCTGATGATCCGCGCCGCGCACACCTTCGGCCTGACCGTCGTCGCCGAGGGCGTCGAGGAGCCCGCGCAGCTGGCACGGCTCAAGGCGCAGGCGTGCGACCAGGCGCAGGGCTACCTGCTCTACCGCCCGATGCCTGCCCTCGAGGCCGGAGCGCTGCTGCGCAACGAGGAGCCCGCGGACTCCGTCTGAGCGGACACGCCACCGGGAGGTCGCGATCCGGGTGACCATCGGCGGTGCGGCCTGCCGCACGCTCGCGAACGCCTGTTCCTGTCGACATGTGGTCGCGCAGAACGGCCGGTCACCGGTCCGGGCGGAAGCCCGCGCAACGATCCGGACACACGGCACCACCGGCGTGCCGACGCGCGCGTCCGCAGGCCCTCTCGGCACCTACCGTTCCTCCCATCGCGCCGCCACGGCCGGCGATGCGATGCCTGCTCCTCTTCCCCCGGGGCGGGTTCTCCATGGATGGATGGGCAGCGGTGAGTGCAATGGGTGGGTTGCCTGGCAGCGAGATGGTCCTCGGCACGGGCGTCGAGGGGTGGTGGCTCGTCGGCAGCGAGGAGGACTCCGCCGGGCACGTGGTCGCCGGGCCCTTCCCGGATCGGGCCGAGGCCGGCTGGTCGGCCGCCGCTCTCGCCGACGGCGAGGCCGTCCGCCCCGTCTACGGCAGCCGCCGGCCCGACGGGTCGCTCCGCCGCCGCCCGTCGCCGCAGGAGTGGGCGTGGCTGGCGCACCTCACCGAGCAGCTCGACCGGGTGCCCGACGAGTGGAGCCCGCTGCTGTCCGAGGAGGACCCCCTGACGACGCTGCTGGTCGAGGTGACCGCGGCGATCAGCGAGGCCGGGCTGCCCCTGCACGACGCCACCGGTGGCGACGGCGCGCTCGGCGGCGCGTGCCTGACCCCGACGCCCGACCTCGACGGCGTGGTCGTCGCCTGGCGCCAGCACGACCGGATGAGCGTCGACCAGGTGCACGGCGCCGCCGCGGACGCCGCCGTCCAGCAGGCGATGAACCGGGCCCTGTCCGAGGTGCTCGCCGCGCGCGGCTTCGAGCCGGCCGCCTGGGGCGCGGCCGTCGTCGTCCGGCAGGGCGGCTGAGCGGGCGGGTCAGGGGAGCGGCGGCACCCGCTGGACCCGCTCGCGCACGGCGATGAGCAGGGCGGGCCAGCCCAGGGCGAGGCCCGCTCCGAGCAACGCCCCCGCCACGGTGTCCGACAGCCAGTGCGCGCGCAGGTAGACCCGGGACAGCGCCATCACGGCGCCGAACACCACCGCGCGCACCTCCCAGCGCCAGCGCGACGGGCCCGGGGAGGCGAGCACCAGCACCAGTCCGACGGCGGTGACCGTGCCGGCGATGGCGTGCCCGGACGGGAACGACGCCGCCGTCGTCTCGATCAGCGCGCCGGGTGGGCGGGCCCGGTCGACGGCGGCCTTCACGGGCCCGATGAACAGCTCGCTGGTGACGACGGCGAGAGCGAAGGCGGCCAGCCGCAGCCAGTGCCGTCGCCAGGCGATGAGCAGCAGCGCCGCGATGCGCAACGGCCAGTTGACGTGCGCGCTGCCCAGCACCGAGAGCGCCTCGGCGACCGCCGTCGCCGGGTCGTTCTGGACCTCGCCGGCCCACCGCCACACGGCGTCGTCGACCGCCTGCACCGCGGGCCGGGTCGCCGGCAGGACCACGAGGGTGGTCACGGCGGCGGCGCCGGCCAGCAGGCAGCCGCTGACCACCAGACCTCGCCGCGCGTCCACGAGCATCAGGCACTCACACGGTCTCGGGCACGAGCGCGGTGCGGGGTGCGGTGTTGGGCTCGCGCCGCCAGGACCGATTGTGCCGCCAGAACACGTAGGTGCCGAGCCCGATCGGGATGGGCAGCACGTAGGTCATCCCCCGGAAGACCAGGACGGCGGCGGCGACGAGGGCCCGCGGCCCGCCCGCCGCGGCCAGGCCGGTGATCAGCGCCAGCTCGATCACCCCGAGGCCGCCGGGGGTGAAGGGGACGGCGGTCAGCAGCCGGGCGAACGCGAACACCGCCAGCGCCTCGACCACGCTCACCTGGTCGCCGTCCACCCCGACGAAGCGCAACGCCAGGAGGAGCACGAGGAACAGCGACAGGTGGCTGACCACCGTGGCCAGGGTGATCCAGTGCCAGCGGGCCCGGAGCAGCAGCGCCGTCCGGTCGCGGAACTTCGTCGTCGCCCGCTCCCAGCCGCTCACCGGACCGCGCCCGAACGGACGGCGCAACGCCGTCGCCATCCGGCCGGCCGCCGCGCCGATCCGCTCGGCGCCCTCCCGGCTGCGCAGCAGAGTGCCCAGCAGGACCATGGCGGTGACCAGCACCGCGAGCCCGACGAGGCCCGCCGTGAGCCGCCCGGCGGTCGGGGGCGCGCTCAGCGCCAGCAGCGCGAGGGCGAGCACCGGCAGGCCGAGCTTCGCGAAGTTGTTCCACAGTCCCGAGATGAGCAGCGCCACCGAGGTGCGCGAACGGGAGAAGCCCCAGGACGAGTTCATCGCGTAGGTGAGCCCCAGTGCGATCGCGGCGCCGCCGAGCACGGTGTTGGAGACCGCCGTCGTCGTCTCGGTGGAGACGAAGGCCTGCCGCAGGGTCAGGCCGGGCGTCGCCGAGACCATGACGAACTGGTAGCTGGCCAGGTTCCAGGCCGCGGCCAGCGCCAGCACGGTCAGCTCGACCCAGGTCATCGTGCGCACCGACGCCCAGACGTCGGCGAGGCTGGTGAACTGGGGGAGGAACCACACGAAGACGCCGGCCACCAGGGCGCAGGAGAGCACCGCGCCGGCCCACCGGCGCCCGCGCGATCGCGCGGGGCGTCCGACGGCGGTCACGGGTCGAGCTCCAGCCGGCCCTCGGTCTGCTCGTGGACGGCCTCGCGGACGGCGTCCCTGGGGACGGCGCCCACGCCCTGGGTGGCGAAGCCGAGCGGCTCGGCGCGGTTCTCGCCGGAGAGGCGGAACAGCACGCTGATGCACCCGCCCTCGAACACGTACGAGCGGGTGCCCACGTACTGGGGCGTCACCTGGGTGACGCGCTCCCAGCGCTCCATCGCCTCGCGGTCGCTGGGGATCCTGGTCGCGCCGGTGAGGTCGCAGTGCTCGTCGAGACGGATCTCGACCGCGTGCCGCCCGTCGCGGTCGGAGTCCAGCCAGAACCGTGCGTTCTCGTCGGTCGCCTCGAGGCCGGAGACGTCCCAGCCCAGGGGGATGGTCTCCAGGCAGGGCACCCAGCTCGCCGTGGGCACCGACTGGGCCAGCAGGACGACGCCGTTGGCCGGGGTGCCCTCGTCGCCCTCGCGGCAGGCGAGCACCTCCGAGTCCAGCACCACGGGGCGCACGCAGCCCGTGAGCGTCAGCAGGAGGAGGACCGCGAGTCCCGGCCGGCCCCTCACAGCGGTGACCCGAGCAGACCGACGGTGACGACGGCGGCGACACCGGCCACGACGACGGTGACCGCGGTCAGCCCGAACCGCCGCCAGGTCCACCGCTGGATGTGCACCGGCGGCAGCTGGAAGGGCAGCAACCGCAGGAAGTCGGCGTGCAGGTCCCTGCCCTGCTGGCGCAGCATCCGTCGCAGCTCGGTCGGCATCGTGAGCCCGCGGGTGGCGGCGAACGCCTCGGCGATCTCCTCGTCGGTGAACTGCCGTCGTGCCCGCGCGTAGACCTGCGCCGCATCCGTGCGCAGTGCCAGCACCAGCATCATGTTGGCCAGGTCGACGGCCTGCCGCCACGGGCTCGGCCGCACCTCCGCGAAGGCCGAGTCGATGAGGAACAGCTCGCCGTCGCGCACCAGCAGGTTGGCCGGCTTGATGTCGCGGTGAGCCATGCCGATGTCCCACATCCGCCGGACCGCCGCCAGCCCCTGGTCGATGATCGAGTCGTCGATCTCGGCGTCGCCCGCCTCCTTCGCGCCGGCGATGAACTCCGTGACCAGCAGGTACTCGCGCTCCGGGGTGATCTCCACGATGCCCAGCGGATGGGGCACCGGCAGCGAGGCCTCCCAGAACAGCCGCAGGATGTAGTCCTCGTACTGCACCAGCCGGCGGACGCTGTGGAACGGCTTCTCGTCCTCGAGCCGGCCGTAGAGCAGGGTGCGGCCGAGCTTGTACCAGCGGTCGGAACGCACGTGCGTGATCGCGTAGAGCTTGCCGAACACGCAGCTCTCCTCGTCACCGGAGGAGGGATGGGCCTTCACGGTGATCTTCAGCGGCGTGGAGCCGCCGGAGCCGGCCAGGCCGAACGGCGTGACGTCGGTGGCGAGCAGGCCCAGCTGGTCCTGCAGCGCGCGGACGATCGCGTCGCCGCGCTCGCCGGAGACGTCGAGGTGCGCCGGCCGGCCACGGCTGTAGCGCACGGGGTAGACGGAGTTCGGGGTGAGCAGCCGGAACGCGGCCAGCGGCGCGGCCACGCCGAGCACCACGCCCGCGACGATCCCCGAGGGGTGGTCCTGCGCCAGGTACAGGCGCGAGAGCGCGGTGACGACGAGCAGCCCGCAGACCACCCACTTGCCGATCGTGCGCTTCGACCCGGGCGGGATCAGCGAGTAGACCGTGCTCACGAGGAACGCCGCCAGCACGGTCATCGGCAGCGACGGCATGGAGAACCCGGACCAGGATCCCAGGAGCTCGACCTCGAACGGACGCGGTCGCTGCAGCGTCGTCGCCATCAGGGCGGCCACGTTGACGACGACGAGGACGACGCCGAACCAGACGAACAGGTGGCGCCAGCGCCGGAAGGCCACGAGCAGCACCAGGTTGGCCAGCCACACGACGTGCAGCGCCCGCTCGGTGGCCAGCGCCCCGGCCACCCGGGCGACGTCGATGCCGACCGGCGAGCGCAGCTCGGCGAACGCCTGCAGGACCCGGGTGTCTGCGACGTCGAAGTAGCGGATCGTGCCGGTGGCGACGACGACGGCCCAGGCGACCAGCACCAGCCCGCTGAGCGCCAGCCACCACTTGCCGGACGTGCGCAGCTGGCGCGGCAGCGCGGGGGGTTCCCCCGACGGGCGACGGCGGCGGCGGACGCGCGCGATGGCCGGCGGGCCGGGTCGTACGGCCGGCCCCGTCGTGCCCGGGGTGGGCAGTGCCTGCGGCACCGATGCCATGTCGGGGAATGGTGCCCTTCGAGCGGCGCGCGGACCATCCCCTTTCGTGCCGTTCCCGTTCTACGGTGGCGCGTCCGCATCCGGCGGGGAGGTGCTGCCGTGGGTGTTCTGCGCGCGGCCCTCGCCGTGGCGCTCCTCGTGCTGGCCGCGTGCGGGGAGCCGGCCGGTGCGCCGCCCGTCGGGCCGGAGACCATCCGGTTCGCGTCCTACGACTTCCCGGAGAACCAGATCCTGGTCGAGGTGTACGCCGAGGCCGCCCGCCGTCAGGGGCTGCCCGTCACCGTGCAGCACGGCATCGGCACCCGGGAGGTCGTGTCGCCGGCGCTCCAGCAGGGCGTGGTGGACGTCGTCGTCGACTACCTGGGGACGGCGCTGGCGTTCGCCCGGCCGCAGTTCGCCCGCCCGCCGGCCGCGCCCGAGGGTATGCACGCGGTGCTCACCCGCACGATGGGCGGACGCGGCGTCGACGTCCTGACGCCGTCGGCGGCCGAGGACCAGAACGGCTTCGTCGTCCTCGAGGCCGTCGCGCGCGAGCACCGCCTGCGGTCGCTCTCCGATCTGGCGCCGGTGGCGCCCGAGCTCGTCTTCGGCGGCCCGCCCGAGTGCCCTGACCGCCCGTTCTGCCTGCGCGGACTGGAGGAGGTCTACGGCCTGGCGTTCGGCAAGGTGATCAGCATGCCGACGCGGGCGGCGACGCTCGAGGCGCTGCTGTCCGGGCAGATCCACGTCGGGATGCTCGAGACCACCGACGCCCGGCTCGCCGTGGCGCCGGTGGTGCTGCTGGCCGACGACCGGGGGCTGCAGCCCCGGGAGAACGTGGTCCCGATGGTGCGGGCCGCGGTGCTGGACCGGTGGGGCGAGGACCTCCGCCGCGCGCTGGACGAGACCAGCGCCCGGTTGACCACCGCCGACCTCGTGGAGCTCAACCGGGCGGTCGAACTGGAGGGGCGGTCGCCCGCGGAGGCGGCGGCCGGCTGGTGGGACGCCGGCGACTGAGCCGGCGGGCAGACGCGTCAGCCGTCGAGGAAGTCGTCCACGACCGGGGCGAGCTGTCGCGCCTCGGTGACCAGCGCGATGTGCCCGCCCGGGTAGACGTGCAACCGGGCGTCGGGCAGCAGGCGGGCCATGAGGCGCGCGTTCACCACGGGCACGATCGGGTCGTCGTCGCCGGCCACGACCAGCGTCGGCTGCCGGATCAGCCGCAGGAACGGCAGGCTGCTCCAGCCGGTGCTGGCGGCCAGTTGGTAGTAGTAGCCGCGCCGCGGGCCCAGCCGCGTCTCGGCGTGCAGCGCTCTTGCCGCCCGCTCGGGCTCGCTGCGCATGGTCCCGCCGTAGATCTCACCGGCGATGCGCCGGGCGTACTCGGGGTCGCGGTGCCGGCGCGGGGTGAGCATCCGGGCGAGCACCCGGGGGTGCGCCGGCACCATCAGCGCGCCCGTGCCGGTCGCGGCGAGGACCAGCCGGCGGCAGCGACGGCGGTGCTGCACGGCGAAGTGCTGGGCGAGGCCGCCGCCCCAGGACAGCCCGAGGACGTCCACGGGACCGGGGAACCCGAGCCGGTCGAGCATCCCGGTGACGACCGGACCGAACGTGGCCAGGTTGTACGGGACGACGGGCGGCGGGGAACCGCCCACCCCGGGGACGTCGAACCGGACGACCGTGCGCCGCCGGTCGAGCGCGTCCACGAAGGGCTGGAGGACCTCCAGGCTCGCGCCGATCCCGTTCATCAGGAGCAGCGGTGGGACGGAGTCGTCCGTCCCGGGGCGGACCGACGTGCGCAGCGTGCGCCCGCCGGCGGTGACCGTCCGGATCCGCTCGCCGCTACTTGTCGAAGACATAGGAGCCCGGGGCGTCACCCAGGACCTCCAGCGCACCACCGAGGTCGGTGGGCGCCGGCACCTGCTCGCCGCACCGCTCCTCGAGCCACGCGGTGAAGTCCGGCCACCAGGAGCCCTTCTCGGTGCGGGCGGCGGCCAGCCACTCGTCCGGCTCGGGCGGGGTCGAGTCGGCGACCTGGAACGTGGACTTCGGGTTGCCGGGCGGGTTCACCAGCGAGGCGATGTGGCCGCTGGTCGACAGGATGAACCTGCTCTCGCCGCCGAGCAGCTGGGTGCTGCGGTAGCAGGCCTGCCACGGGCAGAGGTGGTCGGCGATTCCCGCCGTGACGTAGGTGTCGACGGTGACCGTGGACAGGTCCACGGGCGTGCCGAGCATCGTCGCCTCGCCGGGCTCGGTGAGCGCGTTGCCCAGGGCCACGTCGATGAAGTCGCGGTGCAGCCCGGCGCTCATCCGCGTCGTGTCGGCGTTCCAGAAGAGGATGTCGAAGTTCGGGGGCGGCTTGCCCTGCAGGTAGTTGTTGACCCAGTAGTTCCAGATCAGGTCGTTCGGGCGCAGCCAGGCGAACACCTCGGCCAGCTGGGCGCCGTCCAGGTAGCCCTTCTTCCGGGAGCGCTCCGTCGCGGCCCGCACCGACTCCTCGTCCATCAGCGCCGAGACGGTGCCGGCCCGCGACCAGTCCAGGACGGTGACGGCGAAGCTCGCCGCGCTGACGCGGTCCTGCCGGCCCTCGGCCGCCAGGTGGGCCAGGACCATCGCGGTGATGATCCCGCCGGAGCAGAAGGCCTGGAGCGCCACCCGGCTGCTGCCCGATGCCTTCTCGACGGCGTCCATCGCGTCCAGCAGCGCCTGCCCGTAGGTGTCCAGGCCCCACTCCGCGTGCCGCTCGTCGGGGTTGCGCCAGGAGATCATGAAGACCTGCTGCCCCGCGGCGAGGTAGTGCTCCACGATGCTGCGGCCCGGGGCGAGGTCGGCGATGTAGTACTTGTTGATCGTCGGCGGGATCATCAGCAGCGGCACCTCGCGGACGGTCTCCGTCGCGGGCCGGTAGCGGATCAGCTCGAACACGTCGGTGCGGAACACCACCACGCCCGGCGTCACCGCGAGGTCCTCCCCGACGGTGAAGGCGTCCGGCTCGACCATCGACGGCACCCGCGGTGGCGCGGCCAGGTCGGCCGCCATCCGCCGCAGCCCCTGCACGACGTTCCCGCCGCCGGTGTCGATCAGCGCCTTCCAGCCGAGCGGGTTGAGGACCGGCACGTTGGACGGCGCCAGGGCGTCGACCAGGTTGGTCGCGGTGAACCGGATCCGCTCGTCGTCCTGCCAGCCGAGGTCGGCGTCCTCGATCAGCTCCCAGGCGGTGCGAGCGGTGGCCAGGTGGGTCTGCATCGCCCGGCGCAGCACGGGGTTGCCCGACCACGCCGGGTCGGCGAACCGCTTGTCCTTGCGCCCGGGCGCAAGCTCCGAGCGGCCAACGGCGATCCGGGCCAGCTCCTGGGCCAGCTCACCGGTCCGCCGCGCCACGGTGCCCGGCTGCTGCGCGAGCGCGGCGCCGAACCGCAGCGCGGTCCCGGCCGGTGGCACCAGCCGGCGCAACGGCCCTCTGGCGGCATCGACCAGCACCATGTCCAGGCCGAGCGCGCCCTCGGCGGCAGCTTCGGGGACGTCGGGCTGGGGTGCCGTCGTGGCCATGAATGTCTCCTCGGGCTCAGGTGTGACTCAAGCCACTGAAACACACCCGGGGCGGTCCGGCAGGGGACGCGGAACGGCCCTGGTCAGACGATCGCTCCGGTCCGACTCCGCGCGCCGTAGAAGGACCCCGCTGCCCCCCACCGCTCGCACGCTCGCAGTGGGACCCTGCAGCGGGGCCACCGACGCTCGTTCCTCGCTGCGATGCTCCCGGGGCTGTCGTCAGACGATTGCTCCGGTCCGACTCCGCGCCCCGGTCCGCTCCTCGCTCGTTCCTCGCTGCGATGCTCCCGGGGCTGTCGTCAGACGATCGCGCTGGTGCCCGTCACCGCCCGACCGACGATCAGCGTGTTCACCTCGCGGGTGCCCTCGTAGGAGTAGATCGCCTCGGCGTCGGCGGCGAACCGGCCCACGTGGTTCTCCAGCAGGATGCCGTTGCCGCCCATCAGCTCGCGGGCGTACCCGACCGTCTCGCGCATGCGCATCGTGCAGAAGGCCTTGGCCAGCGACGCCTGCTCGTCGGTCATCGTGTCCGCGTCCTGGAGCTGGGAGAGCCGCGCGCACATGGCGGCCGAGGCGGTGATGTTGCCCAGCATCCGCACCAGCAGGTCCTGCACCAGCTGGAACTCCGCGATCGGCTGGCCGAACTGCTCCCGCTCGGTGGCGTAGCGCAGCGCGTGCTCGTACGCGCCGCGCGAGCAGCCGACCGAGGACCACGCGACCCCGGCCCGGGTCATCTTCAGGACCTTGGCGGTGTCCCGGAAGCTGCGCGCCTCCTGCAGCCGGTTCTCCTCGGGCACGCGCACGTCCTCGAGGGTGATCAGCGCGTTCTGCACGACGCGCAGCGCGATCTTGTCCTCGAGGTCGACGGTCGAGAACCCCGGCGTCCCCTTCTCGACGACGAAGCCGAGAACGTCGTCGGTCTCCTCGTCCTTGGCCCAGATGATGATCAGGTCGGCGAAGCTGGCGTTGCCGATCCACTTCTTCTCGCCGTTGAGGACCCAGGTGTCACCCTCGCGGCGGCAGGTGGTCTGCGCGCCGCGGGCGATGTCGGACCCGGCCTCGGGCTCGGTGAGGCCGAAGGCGCCGAGCAGCTCCATGCGGGCCATCGCCGGCAGCCAGCGCTGCTTCTGCTCCTCGGAGCCGCAGAGGTAGATCGAGCCCATGGCCAGGCCGCCGTGCACGCCCATGAACGTGGAGATGGAGGCGTCCCCGCGGGAGAGCTCCATGGCCACCATCCCGTCGAACAGCGACGAGCGGCCGGGGCAGCCGTAGCCGGAGTACGGGTTCCCGGCGATGCCGAGCTCGGCCAGGCCCGGGACCAGCTCGTGCGGGAACTCCCCGCGGGTCCAGTACTCGTTGATGATCGGCTCGACCCGCTCGTCCATGAAGGCCCGCACCCGGTGCAGGATCGCCCGCTCGTCGTCGGACAGGAGTGCCTCGAGGTCGTAGAAGTCCGAGGTCACCGGCGGGGCGTCGCTCATGGGGGTCGTGTCTCCGATGCAGGTCGATGGTCGTCGTCCCGTACCCGTGCGGCGCTGCGGGCAACGTGACGAGTGCGTGACCACCCGAACGGGCACCGTCGGACGACCCGACGTCCGCAGAGGAGTGCCCCGTGAGATCCATCGCCGACCAGACCGACGACGAGCTCGGCGGCCCCGGCAGCGTGCTGGTCCGCCAGCGCCGCGACCACGTCGAGCTCGACCGCCTGCTGCACGAGCTCGAGCGCACCACCGGCACTGCGCAGGAGGAGGTACTGGGCCGCATCGACCGGCTCGTCTTCAGTCATGCCTTCGCCGAGGAGACGGTTCTCTGGCCGGTGATCCGGCGGGTCCTCCCCGACGGGGACGCGCTGACCCTGCAGGTGGAGGAGGAGCACCAGGAGGTCAACGAGCTCGTCACCGCTCTCGAGCGCGACGGCCTGGACTCCCCGGAGCGCTCCGCGCGGCTGCGGCGGCTGGTCGAGGTCCTGCGCGAGGACGTCCGCGACGAGGAGGACGTCCTGTTCCCGCGGCTGCAGGTGGTGCTCGGCCCCGAGGAGCTCCGCGCCCTGGGTCGCCGCTGGGAGCTCATGCGGCGGATCTCGCCGACCCGCCCGCACCCGACGGTGTCACGGCGCCCGCCGGGCAACGCGCTCTCGGGCCTGCCGCTGTCGCTCGTCGACCGCACCCGCGACCTCGTCGACGCCGGAGTCCGCCGCGCGCCGGAACGGATCGCCCCGGCCGGCCGCGCGCTCAGCCAGGGCCTGGCCGGGGTGGCCGGGCTCATCGAGCGGATCCCGCTGTTCCGCAGTGGCGACGGGCCTCCGACCAGCCGCTGACCCGACGAGAACATGCTGAAGGCCCCCTCCCGGGCTGGGAGGGGGCCTTCAACGGGCGTTCGTGCTGCCCTTACGTCGTCTGCTTGTCCTTGGGCTCGGCGCGGGCGTCGAGCTGGATCTCCTTGTCCGCCCGCGGCACGCCTGCCTTCAGCTCCTTGGTCCGTTCCATCTCGGCATCCAGCTCGATGCCGAACAGCAGCGACACGTTGATCAGCCAGAACCAGATCAGGAAGATCACCACGCCGGCCAGCGCACCGTAGGTGGCGTTGTAGCTGCTGAAGTTGGCCACGTAGAACGCGAAGGCCGCCGAGGCGATGATCGCCACGAGGATCGCCACTCCGGCTCCGGGGCTGACCCACTTGAAGCCCCGCAGCTTCACGTTCGGCGTCGAGTAGTAGAGGACGGCGATCATCAGGGCCAGGACGACCAGGATGACCGGCCACTTGACGACGGCCCAGATCGTCTGGCCGGTCTCGCCGACGCCGATCGCCTCGCCGATCGCGTCGACCACCGGGCCGCTGAGCACCAGCAGCGCCACGATGACGGCGGCGAACAGGACGCCGATCAGCGTGATGAGCAGCTGCAGCGGCTTGAGCTTCCAGACCTTGCGGCCCTCCGGCGTCTCGTAGACGACGTTGGCCGCGCGGGTGAAGGCGCCGACGTACCCCGACGCCGACCAGATGGCGGCGGCGAGACCGATGATCAGGCCCAGGCCGGCGGCGCTCTGGTTCCCGGCGATCTGCTCGATGACCGGGTTGAGGGTGTCCGCGGCGCTGGCGGGGACCACCTCGGTCAGGGCGTCGCTGAGCTGCTGCGGGGTGGTGAACAGGCCGACGATGGAGGCCAGGGCGATGAGCGCGGGGAACAGCGCCAGGATGCCGTAGTAGGTGAGCGCCGCGGCCCAGTCGGTGAGGTTGTCCTCGCTGAACTCCTTGACCGTGCGCTTGAGCGTGCCGACGGTCGTGGGCTTCGTGTCGGCGCCCACGGGGGCGTAGTCGGAACGGGTGCCGCTGACGTTGTCGTCGTCCGGCGCGGGGTCGTCCGAGGCGTGGTTGCCGTGGAAGCGAGCCTCGCTGGTGGAGCTGCTCGCTCGGCTGGACGAGCCGGTGGGTCGGGTCATGGAGTCCTCCGGGTCGGGGAAGGCGCGAGGGGCCTCGATCAGTGCTCCCGGTTCCCCGGACGGTCCCGTTCCATGCCGGACTCCGGCGTGCCGTTGCGAAACGGACACCGGATCCCGTGCGGGGCGGGGCTCAGCGGACCCCGGAGACCGGCGACCACTCGCCCGCACCGGCAGTGGCCTCTTCCACCTCGACCGGCGGGTCCGGACGCCGCAGCCGGGCGGCCCGCCGGTCGCCCCGGAGCCCGATCAGCGCGACGGCCAGGACGGCCGCCGAGACGCCCACCCCGATGAGCCCGACCAGCGTGAACGCGATGTTCCGCGGCAGGCCGGTGTCGGGGTCCAGGTAGGCGGCCAGCAGCATCACAGCCAGCGCGCTGCCGAGGGCCTGGCCGACGGAGCGGGCGATGGAGTTGACAGCGTTGGCCACCCCCGTCTCGTCCTCGTGCACCGCCTGCACGATGAGGGAGGGCAGCGCGGCGTAGGTGATGGTGACGGCCACCTGGGTCAGGAGCCCGGCGCCGATCACCGCCCACGGCTCGCTGCGCAGCCAGGTCAGGAGGGCGAACCCGGCCAGGCCGGCCGTCCACCCCACGAGCAGGGTCGGCAGCCCCCCGAAGCGGGTGACCACGGAGCCGGCGAAGGGGGCCAGGATGATGCCGACGACCCCGCCGGGGAGCAGGTACACGACGGTCGCAACGAGCACCGACGCCCCGAACCCGTAGCCGGTGACCTCCGACGGGCTCTGCACGTACTGCAGGACGGCGAGGAAGGAGGCGAACATCGCCACCCCGGCCAGCAGGCCGACCACGTTGGGGATGATCGTGCGCCGGTCGGCGAGCATCGCGGGCCGGATCAGCGGCTGGGTGCTCCGCCGCTGCTGCACCATCCACCCGCTCAGGACCGCGACCGATCCGGCCAGGCAGCCGAGGGTCGCCGGCGAGGACCAGCCCCAGGTGTTGCCCTGGGACACGAACAGCAGCAGGAGGCTCAGGCCGAGGCCGAGGACGGCGGCGCCCACCCAGTCCACCCCGCCCGAACCGGTCGCCGCGCGGCGGGGGAGCAGGCGCAGGCACAGCCCGAACGCCACGACGGTGATGGCCAGCCCGATCCAGAACGGCCTGCGGTAGTCGGCGTCCTCACCGGCGAGCAGCCCGGTCGCCACCAGCCCGGCCACGCCCCCGACGCCCAGGGTGCTGCTGACGACGGACATGGCGATCCCGAGCCGGCGTTCGGGCAGTTCGCGGCGGAGCACGCTGATCGACAACGGGAACAACCCGTACGACGCGCCCTGCAGGACCCGCGCCACCAGCAGCAGCGGGAACGACTCGGTGACGATCGCCAGGAGCGTTCCGAGCGCGACGACGACCAGGATCCCGAGGATCACCGGCCGCTCGCCCTTCAGGTCGCCCAGCCGGCCGAGCACCGGCGTGAGCACCGCCGCGGCGAGCAGGTTGGCCGTCAGCACCCAGCCGGCCGCGGAGGGGGAGACGTCGAGCTGCTCGGAGATCCGATCGAGGATGGGCACGACCAGGCTCTGCAGCAGCGAGAGGGTCGTGACGACCAGCGAGAGGGCCAGCACGAGCAGGACGGAGCCGGCCGCGCCGCGCCGGGCGGGAGGAGCGGCGCGGTCGGTCACCTCCCGATGAGACCACGGCCCGGAGGGGCACCCCGTGCGGGCTCCTGCACCGACCCGTCCATGATCTCCGTCACACACTGTCAGGGGAAGTGCACGAAGTGACGATTGAGAACGGTGCGGACGGGGGACAGAGCCCTTCGACGACGTGCCGCCGCCCCGACCCCGCGGCGGCACCCGACGCTTGGGGGAGACACAAGAATGGTGATGTGGCCGGCCGTGACCCTGATCGGGTTCCTGGTGCTGACGGCGCTGGTGATCGCGATGGGTACGCAGTCCACCGCCCGCTACGAGCGTGAGCGGGCCGAGCGCACCTCTGGTGCCCGGCACGCGACGCCCGAGCCGGTGGGTGCGCCCCGGGCAGCCTGAACCGCGACGCTCCGACGCCCCGTCGTCCCCCAGGGACGGCGGGGCGTCGTCGTGCCCGGGCTCAGAGGACGGCGGGGTCCACGTCGAGCACCGTCCGGTCCAGGGACTCCAGCAGGTCGAACCGCGCGCCGGTCGCCGGCAGCTCCCAGCGCCAGAAGTACCGCGCCGCCGCCCGCTTGCCGTCGTAGAAGCTCCCCGTGCTCCCGCCCGTCGCGAGCGCCTGCTCCAGCCACAGCCAGGCGACGACGACGTGCCCGGCGGCCTCCAGGTAGACGTGCGAGTTGGCCAACGCGAGCTCCGGATCGCCCGTGCCCCACAGGGTGGCGGTCACCGTCACGAGCCGCGCGGCCGCGGCGTCGACGTCGGCAGCGAAGCCGGCCCACTCGGTGCCGGCCGCCCGCGCGGTGGTCGCCGCGATCGTCTCCACCAGCAGCGCCAGTCCCGCGCCGCCCTGCATCACGACCTTGCGGCCGAGCAGGTCGAGGGACTGGATGCCCTGCGTGCCCTCGTGGATCGGGTTCAGCCGGTTGTCGCGGTAGAACTGCTCGACCGGGTAGTCGCGGGTGTAGCCGTACCCGCCGTGGACCTGGATGGCCAGGTCGTTCGCGACCGGGCCCCACTGCGACGGCCACGCCTTGGCGATCGGCGTGAGCACGTCGAGCAGCAGATGTGCGCGCTGCCGGTCGGCGTCCGACCCGGCCGTCTGCTCCTCGTCCACCAGTCGGGCGCAGTACAGGCCCAGGGCGAGCCCGCCCTCGGCGTAGGACTTGGCGGCCAGGAGCATCCGGCGGACGTCGGGGTGCTCGATGATCGGCACCATGGGCGAGGCCGGGTCCTTGCCCGCCGCGGGGCGGCCCTGGGCGCGGGTGCGGGCGTACTCGAGCGCGTGCAGGTAGCCGGTGTAGCCCAGCGCCGTGGCGCCCATCCCGACGCCGATCCGGGCCTCGTTCATCATGTGGAACATGTAGGTGAGGCCGCGGTTCTCCTCGCCGACCAGGTAGCCGACCGCGCCGGCCCGCCCGCCCGGGGTGTGCACCCCCTCGCCGAAGTTGAGCAGGGTGTTCGTCGTCCCGCGGTAGCCCATCTTGTGGTTGAGCCCGGCGAGGACGACGTCGTTGCGCTCGCCGAGGGAGCCGTCGTCGGCCACGAGGAACTTGGGGACGACGAACAGCGAGATGCCCTTCACGCCGGGCGGACCGCCGGGCACCTTGGCCAGCACCAGGTGGACGATGTTCTCGGTCAGCTCGTGGTCGCCGCCGGAGATCCACATCTTGTTGCCGGTCAGCCGGTAGCTGCCGTCGTCCTGGGGCACTGCCCTCGTCGTGATGTCGGCGAGCGAGGAGCCCGCCTGCGGCTCGGAGAGGGCCATGGTGCCGAACCAGCGGCCCTCCACCATCGGCGCGACGAAGGTGTCCACCTGCTGCCGGCTGCCGTGGGCGATGAGCAGCCGCGCGTTGGCCATGGTGAGGAACGGATACGCCGAGGTGCCGATGTTGGCCGCCTGGAACCAGGCGAGCACGGCCTGGCCGACGGTGTAGGGCAGTTGCATGCCGCCGTGCTCCTCGTCGAAGGAACCGGCCATCAGCCCGGCCCCGGCGAAGATCCGCAGAGCCGCGGCGACCTCCGGGATCATCTCGACCCGGCCGTCCACCATCCGCGGCTCGTTCTCGTCGGCCGTGCGGTTGTGCGGGGCGAAGTGCTCGGTGGCCACCTGCTCCGCCAGCTCGAGTGCCGCGGCGAACGTCTCGCGGGAGTGCTCGGTGAACCGCGGCCGCTTCGTCAGCGACTCGACGTCGAGCCACTCGTGGAGCAGGAACTCCAGGTCGCGGCGGGACAGGATCAGCGACGGACGCCACGAGCGCCAGGGTAGGCCGACCCGCTGTCGGCCTCGTGCGTCCGTCGGGTGACCGTGCGTGGTGGAGTCTGTGAAACGAGTACGCAGAGTTCTAGGCTGGCGCGGCCATGGATCAGGTGCAGAGCAGGCTCGCCGCCGAGCAGCGGGCGCGCGTGCTCATCGACGGCCAGCTCGAGGCCGCCGGCTGGTCGGTGCAGGACGGGAAAGACCGGGACCTGATCCACCACACGGGCGTCGCTGTCCGGGAAGTGATCATGGCGCCGGGGCACGGTCGCGCGGATTACCTGCTCTACGTGAACCGGCAGGCCGTGGGGGTCATCGAGGCGAAACCGGTGGGCACTCCGTTGTCGGGCGTGGAGTGGCAGTCGTCCATGTACGCCGAGGGGCTGCGCGCCGAAGCGCGGCTGAAGGCGCTGACGCTCGACGGTCGCCTGCCGTTCGTGTTCGAGGCCAGCGGCAGCGAGACGCACATGACCAACGGCTACGACCCCGTGCCGCGGGCACGACGGATCTTCGCGTTCCCGACCCCCGCGACGATGGCGCGCATCGTGCGCGACGCCCAGGCGGACCCGGAGCGCCCGACCTGGCGCGCCAAGGTGGCCAGCCTGCCGCCGCTGGACGTCGCCGGACTCCGACCGGCGCAGATCCGTGCGATCACGGGGATCGAACGATCACTGGCGGAGCAGCGCTTCGACCGGTCGCTGGTCCAGATGGCCACCGGCGCCGGCAAGACCTTCACCGCCGTCACCACGGCCTACCGGCTGCTCAAGCACGGCGGGTTCCACCGGGTGCTGTTCCTGGTCGACCGCAACAACCTCGCGGACCAGACGCTGGCCGAGTTCGGCAACTACCGAACCCCTGACGACGGCCGCCGGTTCACCGAGATCTACAACGTCGACAAGCTCACCGGCGCCGGCATGCTGACCAGCACGCACGTCGCCATCTCCACGATCCAGCGCGTCTATCGGGTGCTGGAAGGCAAACCGGTGCCGGAGGACGACGACCCGACTCTGGACGACGCGACGCCGGCGGAACCGGTCACCGTCCGGTACAGCGCGGCGCTCCCGCCCGAAGCGTTCGACCTGGTGATCGTCGACGAGGCGCATCGCTCGATCTACGGGCTGTGGCGCGGTGTCCTGGAGTACTTCGACGCCCATGTGGTGGGGCTGACGGCGACCCCGGGCAAGCAGACGTTCGGCTTCTTCCGGCAGAACCTGGTCAGCGAGTACACGTATCCGCAGTCCGTCGCCGACGGCGTGAACGTCGACTTCGACCTGTACCGGATCTCGACGGAGATTTCTCAGAAGGGATCTCGTATCGAGGCGGGCACGGTGGTGCCGAAAGTCGACCGGCGGACGCGGGTGCAGCGCCTGGAAGAGCTCGACGAGGAGCTGGAGTACACCGGCAAGCAGCTGGACCGGGCCGTGACGTCGACGTCGCAGATCCGGCTGGTGCTGGAGACCTTCCGCGACCGCCTGTTCACCGAGATCTTCCCGGGGCGTTCGGTGGTGCCGAAGACGCTGATCTTCTGCAAGGACGACGCGCACGCCGAAGAGGTGGTGACGACGGTCCGCGAAGTGTTCGGCAAGGGCAACGACTTCGCCGCGAAGATCACCTACAACGCGTCGGACCCGAAGGGGCAGCTTCAGCGCTTCCGTACGTCGGCGTCACTGCGGATCGCCGTCACCGTCGACATGATCGCGACAGGTACGGACGTGAAGCCGCTGGAGTGCGTCTTCTTCATGCGCGACGTGCGCAGCGCTCAGTACTTCGAGCAGATGAAGGGCCGTGGAGCGCGGACGATCGCACCGGCCGACTTCGCGGCCGTCACGCCCGACGCGGACGGAAAGACCCGGTTCGTGATCGTGGACGCGGTCGGCGTGACCGAGCACGACTTCGTCGACCCGCCGCTCAACCGGGAGAAGGGGGTGTCGCTGAAGCAACTGCTCGGCAAGGCGGCGGCGCTGACGCTCACGGAGGACGAGACGGCGACGCTCGCCTCCCGGCTCGCCGCGTTGGAGCTGCAGCTGACGCCCGCCGAGCGGGCTGAGCTGGACGGGGTGGCCGGCGAGTCGGTCCGCGCAATCGTGCGCGTGCTGGTCGACGCCGTGGATCCGGACACGCAGGCGCGGGCGGCGGAAGGTGCCGCCGATCCGACAGCGGCGGTCGCGGAGTTGCTGGAGAAGGCGGTCGAGCCGCTCGCGGGAAACCCGAAGCTGCGCGAGCGCATCTTGGAGCTGCGGACGGCGCACGACCGCGTGATCGACGAGGTGAGCCGCGACCGGCTCATCGACGCGCACGGCGTAGTGGACACCAGCCGGGCGAGGTCGATCGTCGAGTCGTGGTCGGAGTATCTGGCCGAGCACCGCGACGAGATCACGGCGATCCAGCTGGTGCAGGAGGCGAAGGACCGGCGGGTGGCCTTCGCGGACATCGCTGAGCTGGCCGACCGGATCGCCCGCCCGCCACGCAGTTGGACGCCGGATCTGCTGTGGCAGGCGTACGAGGTCGTGGTGTCGGACAAGGTGCGGCACAGCGACCGGCATACGGTGACGGACCTGGTGTCGCTGCTGCGCTTCGCCCTCGGCACGGACGACGAGCTGGTGCCGTACGCCGAGCGCGTGCGCGAGCGGTACGCCGGCTGGCTGGCCCAGCAGGAGCAGGCGGGAGGGACGTTCACGGATGCGGAGAGGTGGTGGCTCGACAAGATGGTCGAGGTGATCGCGGCATCCGCCGGTATCGGCGTAGATGATCTGGATGCGGCCCCGTTCACCGAGCGCGGAGGGGCCGACGGCGCAGTTCGCGACCTCGGCCCCCGCGCAGCGGCCTTGATCGAGCAGCTCAACCAGGAGCTCACCGCGTGACGGTCCTGCCCGACGGCTGGCGGATGGCGACGATCGACGAGATCGCGGCACCGGAGCCACGGTCCATTACTGACGGTCCATTCGGCTCAAATCTGACTCGTGCGCACTACACGGCCTCAGGCCCCAGGGTCGTCCGGCTTCAGAACATCGGCGACGGCCGTTTCGTAGATGCGCCGGCGCATATCTCCGAGGAGCACTTCGAGTCCCTACGCACGCATGAGGTGCGGGCCGGCGACCTGTTGATGGCCTCGTTGGGAGAAACGCTGCCTCGGGCTTGCCTAGCGCCCGCTTCCCTTGGTCGTGCAATCGTTAAGGCGGACTGTATCCGCGTGCGCTTGTCGGAGAAGGTGGATCCCCGGTGGGCCCTGTACGCGCTTCAGCGACCGGAGGCGCGCCGCTGGGCTGATCGTCATCGGCATGGCATGGGGCGACCACGCCTTGGGCTGGCGATGATTCGGCAGACGCCGATCCCGCTGCCGAGTCTTGACGAGCAGCGACGAATCGTCGACATCCTCGAAGATCACCTGTCCCGCCTTGACGCGGCCAACGACTACTTGTCCGCATGCCGGCGCAGAGCGACAACTTTGGGCGAGCAGAGCATCGCCCAGGCGCTGCTGGGCCGCTCGGGCGCCGACTCCGAGCTCGGTGGCGAACCCATCGCTGACTACACACCGCAGGATGGCCACCTGGCCGAGCTTCCCCGCGGATGGTCATGGCGGCGGCTCGGGGAACTGGCCGACGTCGTGGGTGGCGTGACGAAAGATGCCAAGCGGCAAGCCGACCCGACCTTCGTCGAGGTGCCCTACCTGCGGGTTGCCAACGTGCAGCGTGGGCGGCTCGACCTGTCCACCGTGACGGGTATTCGCGTCTCGCAAGCGAAGGCGGATGCTCTCCGCCTCCAGCCGGGCGACGTCCTGATGAACGAGGGCGGTGACCGCGACAAGCTCGCGCGGGGCTGGGTCTGGGAGGGCCAGATCGAGGACTGCATCCACCAGAACCACGTTTTCCGGGCTCGCGTCAGAGACGACGCGATCGACCCTCGACTGCTCTCCTGGGTTGCCAACACAATCGGCGGCAAGTGGGCTGAACGGAACGGCAAGCAGAGCGTAAATCTGGCGTCCATTAGTTTGAGCAAGATTCGGCAGATGCCGGTTCCGCTGCCCCCGCGTGAGATCCAGCTTCAGCTGGTCGAGTCCATTCAGACCACGCTCGACGCGGCCGCTCGTCTGGCAGACACGGTGCAGGCGCAGGAGACCCGGTCATCCGCTCTTCGCCGCGCGCTCTTGACCGCTGCGTTCGCGGGACGTCTGACCCGGCGGGACAGCGACTCGGACCAGGTCGAGAAGTTGGCGATGGCGGGTTCGGTTTCGTGATCCCAGACTTCCAGACACTGATGCGGCCTCTCCTGGAGGAACTGAGCGACGGAGCCACCCGCCGGACCCGCGACCTGGTGGAGTCGTTGAGCGATCGCTTCGAGCTGACCGTCGAGGAGCAGCAAGCCATGCTGCCGAGTGGGCGGCAGCGCCAGGTGGTCAATCGGATCGGCTGGTCGATCACCCACTTGTTCCAGGCAGGGCTTCTCTCGCGGCCGGCTCGTGGGCTTGTGGCCATCACGGACGTGGGACGCGAAGTCCTCGCAGCTCACCCTGACCGCGTCGACATGAAGGTGCTCAACGGCTTCGAGTCCTACCGCGAGTTCAGGTCGCGGAGCACTCGTCGGGACACATCCGGCGGTCGGCCGCTGGAAGCGGAGCCCGATGCCGAGGCGGCTTCTCCCGAAGACCTGCTGGCGCAGGCGGTCACCGAGAACCGGGCGGCCGTAGAAGGGGAGCTGCTGAAGCGGGCCCTCGCATTGTCGCCCTCGGAGTTCGAGCGGCTCGTCGTCCGGCTGCTGGAGCGGATGGGCTACGGCCGGTCTGGCGGCGTCGTCCACTCCGGCCGCAGCGGTGATGCCGGTATCGACGGGATCATCAGCCAGGACCCGTTGGGTCTGGACCGCATCTACGTGCAGGCAAAGCGGTATGCGCCGGACCAGTCCGTCCAGCGTCCTGCGATCCAGGGCTTCGTCGGGGCCCTCATGGGTGCGCAGGGCGACCGCGGCGTGTTCATCACCACCAGCAGCTTCTCCTCCGGAGCGCGAGCCGAGGCCGAGCGGGTCAATGCGCGCATCGAGCTCATCGACGGGCTCCGTCTGGCGGAGTTGATGCTGCGGCACGGCGTCGGCGTCCAGGCCGAGACCACGGTGACCCTGCACCAACTCGATGAGGACTTCTTCGAGTCGCTTTGAAAGCGCCGCCCTTCAAAGGTGCGACGTTCGACAGACATGCCACGGACGTGATCGAGGAGAGACCTCCAGGTCAGCAGCCCGAAAAGTGTCAGACCCCAAACGTACGTTCGGTCCATGCAGCGGATGGCGGGCACCTCCATGGTGGAGGGCTTCCTGTTCGACTGGGTGCGGACCCAGCCGGAGCCGGATCCGCGGCTGCCCGTGTCGTGGTTGGACGATGAGGAGGTCGCAGCCGAGCTGGGGCGGATCCAGCGCCACCGGGCGCGGGAGACCGCCCGGGAGGCGGAGCTGATCCTGCGACTGGCCGAGCTGCGGCCCGACGTCGATGATCCGCAGCCGGGCACTCCGGGTACCCGCAGCCGCACCTGGCGGAAGACCGACCCGGAGTTCGCCGGGGTGAGTGAGTTCTTCCCGGACGAGTTGGCGCATGCGATCAACCTGGGCCGAGGCACAGCGGCGTTCCGGGCCCGGCGGGCCTACACCTGGCGGGACAACCTGCCGGCCACGTTCGCCGCGCTGCGGCGCGGGGAGATCGACGACCGCCGGGCGGGGGTGCTGGCCGACGCGCTGCAGTACGTCTCCTCGGACCTCGCCCGAGGAGTGGAGTCGGTGGTGCTGCCCGAAGCAGTCGATCTGTCGCCGTCCGCGCTGCGCAGGCGGGCGTTGGAGGTGCTGGCCGAGCTGGACGCCACCGCGATCGACCAGCGCCACGAGGAGGCGAAGCAGTCCGCTGACGTGCGGGTGCACGACGCCGGGGACGGCATGGCCACCCTGGCCGCGGACATGACCGCCGAGGACGCTGCGGCTTGTGTCGACGTGATCAACCAACTGGCGCAGATGGCCAAGGCCGACGGTGATCCGCGGCCGATCGGGCAGATCCGCACCGCGATTCACGCGATGCTCATTCTGCGGCCAGCCGATTCCGGTCTGTCGGGGGTGACGGTGAAGCTGGCCGTCACCGCCGCGCTGGAGGGGCTGGAGGGCTCCTCGGCCGGGGGCGGGGAGGTCAACGGGTTCGCGATCACCGCCGCGCACCTTCGGCGGCTGCTCCGCCGGGTCGCCGCGCTGGGTCTGACCACGCCGGAAGGCGGGTCGCTGACGTTCGCGCTCACCGACGACCACGGGCGACTGCTGGCCACCGTGACCGCTGCCGAGCTGGCGCGTCTGGCGAAGCGGGGCTGTCCCGACCACCCGGATGACGGTTCAGACACCGAAACCGGGTGCGGGTGCCCGGTGCTTGAGCCGCCGCCGGCCACCGACGGCTACGAGCCCACCGTCGCTCAGCAGCGGTTCGTCAAGACCCGCGACCGGCGGTGCCGGACCCCCAACTGCGGGCAACGGGTCGGCTGGTCCGACCTGGACCATGTGGCACCGCACGGCCAGGGCGGCGGCACGACTTGCTCGAACCTCTGCTGCCTGTGCCGGTCCCACCATCGGTTGAAGACCTTCGCCCGCGGCTGGACCTTCCGCATGGACCAGGACGGCACCCTGCATGTCACCAGCCCGTCCGGGATCACCCGTACCACCCGGCCGCCGGGCCTGCGACAACCCGACCCTGAACCACCGCCCTACGACTCAGCGAGTGATCCACCACCGTTCTGATTCACACCGACTCTGATCCACCCCACGACGCGCCTCGGCGCGGCCTCGCGGCCGCGCCGCCGGCGCGGCACGCCTTCGCACGGATCTGCACGAGGGCTGCCTCCCTCGGCGTTGCGGACGGACGAGGGATGATGCGACGGTGACGGACACCCGGCGGCTGGTCGACAAGCTGTGGTCGTACTGCAACGTGCTCCGCGACGACGGCGTCGGCACCATCGAGTACACCGAGCAGCTCACCTACCTGCTCTTCCTCAAGATGGCTCACGAGCGCGAGAACCGGCCGCTCAACCCCGAGCGGATCGTGCCCTCGCACCTCTCGTGGCAACGACTGCTCGACGCCGACGGCGACGAGCTCGAGATCACCTACCGCCACATCCTCGAGGAGCTCGGCCGGCGTCCCGGCGTCCTCGGCACGATCTTCCGGAAGGCGCAGAACCGCATCCAGGACCCCGCCAAGCTCAAGCGGCTCGTCGTCGACCTCATCGACCGCGAGAGCTGGTCGGCGATGGGCACCGACGTCAAGGGCGACGCCTACGAGGAGCTGCTCTCCAAGGGCGCCGAGGACATCAAGTCCGGCGCGGGCCAGTACTTCACCCCACGGCCACTCATCGCCGCGATGGTCGACTGCGTCCAGCCCACCGTCGACGACACCGTCATCGACCCAGCGTCCGGCACCGGCGGCTTCCTGCTCGAAGCGCACCGGCATGCCGCCGAGCACGCCGAGCAACTCACCCCTACCCAGCGGGAGCACCTGCGGGACCGGTTCGCGCACGGTGTGGAGATCCACGACGGAACCGCCCGCCTGGCCGCGATGAACCTGATCCTGCACGGAATGGGCAGGCCCACCGGCGACAGCCCGATCGACGTGCGCGACGCGCTGATCCACCTGCCCGCGCGGCGGTGGTCCGTCGTGCTCTCCAACCCGCCGTTCGGGCGCAAGTCCTCGCTCACCATGGTCGGTGCCGACGGACGTGAGGCACGCGAGGACCGGGAGATCGAGCGGCAGGACTTCGTCGTCACGACGTCCAACAAGCAGTTGAACTTCCTGCAGCACATCGCGTCGATCATGGACATCAACGGCCGCGCCGCAGTCGTCCTGCCCGACAACGTGCTCTTCGAAGGAGGGGCCGGAGAGAAGCTGCGCCGCCGCCTCCTCCAGGACTTCGACCTGCACACCATGCTTCGGCTGCCGACCGGCATCTTCTACGCACAGGGTGTCAAGGCGAACGTGCTCTTCTTCGACAAGAAGCCCGCTGGTGAGCGGCCATGGACCGAGCGCCTGTGGGTCTACGACCTGCGGACCAACTCGCACTTCACGCTCAAGCAGAACCCGCTTCGCCGCGCCCACCTCGATGACTTCGTGGCGGCGTACAAGCCTGGCCAGCCGCGCTCCGAGCGGAAGGAGGCCGAGCGGTTTCGCTCGTTCTCCTACGACGAGCTCATCGCACGGGACAAGGCGAACCTCGACATCACGTGGCTGCGCGACTCCTCGCTCGAGGACCTCGACGACCTGCCGTCGCCCGAGGTCATCGCCCGCGAGATCGTCGAGGACCTCACCGCCGCCCTCGTCGAGTTCGAGGCCGTCGCCGCGGCGCTGGAGGCCGGCTCCGCCGTCGACGATGCCCAGGGGGACGACGAACCGCTGACGTGACGGCGGCCCCGGTCCGGGCGGAGGGCGGGCCGGGCTCAGGAGGGCGAGTCGCCGGGGCGGCCCACCGGCGGGGCGACCGACGTCGGCGCGGCGGCACCCGCGGCCTGGGTCGCCTGCTCGCCGGCGTCCTCCGGATCGCCGGGCCCCAGGCCCGCCGCGTCGTCCTGACGTGCCTGGATGCCCGACTTGTTGCTCAGGGGTAGCTGCGGCAGGAACAGGAACACGAAGAACCCGATCGCGACGACCCCTGCCGCGATGAGGAACACCAGGTCGATCGAGGCGGTGAAGCCCTCGCGGAACGGGTCGACCAGCAGCGGGAAGTCGAGAATCCGGGTCGTGTCGGAGGTGATCTCGTCCAGGCCGGCCCGGCCCAGCTGCTGCGCCTGCGCCGCGGCCTCGGGGTTCCCTGCGGCGGCCTCGCCGATCCGGTCCCCGATCTCCTGCGGCATGCGGGTGAACAGCAACGACAGGAACGCCGCCGTCCCGATGGTGCCGCCCATCTGGCGGAAGAAGGTCACCGACGAGGTCGCCACTCCCATCTCCCGCGGGGAGACGGCGTTCTGGACGGCGACGATGACCGGCTGGAAGTTGAAGCCCAGGCCCAGGCCGAGCATGACCATGAAGGGCGCCAGCGCCCACACCGACGTGTCGGCCTCGACGACGACCGACAGCGAGAGCAGCGCCACGACCATCAGTGCGACGCCGACGAGCGGGAACAGCTTGTACCGGCCGGTCCGGGAGATCGCGATGCCCGAGAAGATGCCGCCGGTCATGATGCCCAGGACCAGCGGGATCATCTGCAGGCCGGCGACGGTGGCGCTGGAGCCGTGCACGATCTGCAGGTACTGCGGCAGCAGCAGCAGACCGCCGAACATGCCGGCGCCCATGACGATCGAACCGATGCCGCTGACGGTGAAGGTCCGGTTGCGGAACAGCCGCAGGGGCAGCAGGGCGTCGTCCCGGTAGGCCCGCTCGGCCGCGACGAACAGCACGAAGCCCGCCGCCCCGATGGCGTAGCAGAGCACCGCCCGGCCGGAGGACCAGCCCCAGACACGGCCCTGCTCGGCCACGACGAGCAGCGGGACCAGGAAGGCGACCAGGGTCACCGCGCCCGGCCAGTCGATGCGGTGCTCGCGGCGCTCGTGAGGGAGGTGCAGCACCCGCCAGACGGCGGCGAAGGCCAGCGCGCCCAGCGGCACGTTGATGTAGAAGATCCAGCGCCAGCCCTCGATGCCGAGGATCGAGCCCTGGCCCGCGAAGAAGCCGCCGACGACCGGCCCGAGCACGCTGGAGGAGCCGAAGACGGCCATGAAGTAGCCCTGGTACCGCGAGCGCTCCCGCGGCGGCACGATGTCACCGATGATCGCCAGGGCCAGCGACATCAGCCCGCCGGCGCCGACGCCCTGCACCGCGCGGAAGGCGGCGAGCTGGTACATCGTGTCGGCCATGCCGCACAGGATCGAGCCGACGACGAAGACGCCGATCGCGAACAGGTAGAAGGGCCGCCGGCCGTAGATGTCGGAGAGCTTCCCGTACAGCGGGGTGGCGATCGTCGAGGTGATGAGGAACGCCGTCGTCGCCCAGGCCTGCAGGTCGTAGCCCTGCAGGTCGTCGGCGATGGTGCGGATCGCGGTGGACACCACGGTCTGGTCCAGCGCGGCCAGGAACATCGCGACCATCAGGCCGACGAGGATCGTGACGATCTGCCGGTGGGTGAACGTGCCGTCGGCATCGGGTGCCGCGGCGTCGCGGCGGCGGGCTGCACGGCCGGGCGCGCTGGTCGAGCTCATCGGAGATCTCCTGGGGAAGGCGCGGAGGCGGCGGGGGCCAGCTGCTCCGGATCGAGAAAGCGTACGACCGGTTGGTAAGTGCAAGCACATGGTGTCGGCCCGCACCGACAGTGATGTCGGCGACGTCGCGGTCGCTCGCGGCCGGCAGTGGGATCCTGGGACGGCCGGCGCGGAGCCGCCGGTACCCCGACCAGGCCGAGAGGAACGCGAGCAGCCGGTGAGTTCTCCCCAGGACGACCTCCGCGCGCGCCTCGCCGGCCTCACGCTCGAGGACGAGCACCGGCTGCGGCGCCGGCTCGACGGGCTGCGGAAGACGCAGGACCCCGCCGCGCGGGAGCGCCAGCGGGAGCGCGTTGTGGCCGACGTCGTCGCCGCGGAGGAGCGGATCGCCCGCCGCCGAGCCGCCGTGCCGGCGATCTCCTATCCCGAGGACCTCCCGGTGAGCGGGCGCCGCGACGACATCGCCGCGGCCCTGCGCGACGCCCAGGTCGTCGTCGTGGCCGGCGAGACCGGCTCGGGCAAGACGACGCAGCTGCCGAAGATCGCGCTCGAGCTCGGCCGGGGCGTGCGCGGGCGGATCGGGCACACCCAGCCACGCCGGATCGCCGCGCGCAGCGTGGCCGAGAGGATCGCGGAGGAACTCGGCACACCGCTGGGCGAGGCCGTCGGCTACAAGATGCGCTTCAACGACCAGGTGAGCGACTCCACGCTGGTCAAGCTCATGACCGACGGCGTCCTGCTGGCCGAGATCCAGCGCGACCGGCTGCTGCGCCAGTACGACACGATCATCCTCGACGAGGCCCACGAGCGGAGCCTCAACATCGACTTCCTGCTGGGCTACCTGGCCCAGATCCTGCCGCGGCGGCCGGACCTCAAGCTGGTCATCACCTCGGCGACCATCGACGTCGAGCGGGTGGCGGCCCACTTCTCCGGCGCGCCGGTGGTGGAGGTCAGCGGCCGGACGTACCCGGTGGAGGTGCGCTACCGGCCCGTCGTCGACCCGGACGACGAGGACGCCGATCCCGATCGCGACCAGGTCAGCGCGGTCCTCGACGCCGTCGACGAGCTGGTCGCCGAAGGGCCCGGGGACATCCTGGTGTTCCTCGCCGGCGAGCGGGAGATCCGGGACACCCAGGACGCGCTGGCGGAGCGGGCCCTGCCGAACACCGAGGTCGTGCCGCTCTACTCGCGACTCTCGGCCGCCGACCAGCACAAGGTCTTTTCGCCGCACACCGGGCGGCGGATCGTGCTGGCCACCAACGTCGCCGAGACGTCGCTGACGGTGCCCGGCATCCGGTACGTGATCGACCCGGGGACCGCCCGCATCTCGCGGTACAGCCATCGCACCAAGGTGCAGCGGCTGCCGATCGAGCCGGTCAGCCAGGCCTCGGCGCGCCAGCGGTCGGGGCGCTGCGGGCGGCTGGGCCCCGGCATCGCGATCCGGCTGTACACCGAGGCCGACTTCGAGAGCCGGCCGGAGTTCACCGACCCCGAGATCCTGCGCACGAACCTGGCCTCGGTGCTGCTGCAGATGGCCGCGCTGGACCTGGGCGACGTCGAGGAGTTCCCGTTCGTCGACCCGCCGGACCGCCGCGCCGTCGCCGACGGCCTGGCCCTGCTCGAGGAGCTGCACGCCCTCGACGAGAAGGGTGCGCTGACACCGACCGGCCGCTCGCTGGCCGCGCTGCCGCTGGACCCCCGCATGGCGCGGATGGTGGTCGAGGCCGACCGCCGCGGCGTGCTGGAGGAGGTCCTCGTCATCGCCGCCGGCCTGACCATCCAGGACCCCCGCGAGCGGCCGACCGAGCACCAGCAGGCCGCCGACGAGATGCACCGCCGGTTCGCCGACGAGAACTCCGACTTCCTCGCGCTGCTCAACCTCTGGCGCTACCTCGGCGAGCAGGCCGACGCGCTCAGCGGCAACCAGTTCCGGCGGACGGTCAAGCGGGAGTTCCTGCACTACCTGCGGATCCGCGAGTGGCAGGACCTGCACGGCCAGCTGCGCGGCACGGTCCGGCGCCTGGGCATGACCCTGAACGACCCGGCGCCCGAGCCCGACGAGCGCGGCATCCACACCGCGCTCCTGGCCGGCCTCCTCTCCCACGTCGGCCTCCAGAAAGAGCCCCCGCGGGGACTTTCGGCGCCGAAAGTCCCCGCGCGGGGACGGCCGTCACGGGAGTACCAGGGGACGCGGGGCACGTCGTTCGTCATCGCGCCGGGGACGCCGCTGGCGAAGAAGCCCCCGCGCTGGGTGGTGGCCGCCGAGCTCGTCGAGACCAGCCGGCTGTTCGCCCGCACGGTCGCCCGCATCGACCCCGAGACGGTCGAGAAGCTGGCCGACCACCTGGTGAAGCGGCAGTACTCCGAGCCGCGCTGGGACGCCAAGCGCGGCTCCGTCGTCGCCACCGAGCGGGTCACCCTCTACGGGCTGCCCATCGTCGTCGGCCGCCGGGTGCAGTACGGATCGATCGACCCGGAGATCTCCCGCGAGCTGTTCATCCGGCACGCGCTCGTGCAGGGGGAGTGGACGACGCACCACCGGTTCTGGGCGGACAACCAGCGGGCCATCGAGCAGGTGGCCGCACTCGAGGAGCGGGCCCGGCGGCGGGACATCGCCGTCGACGACGAGACGTTGTTCGAGCTCTACGACGCCCGGATCCCCGCCGACGTCGTCTCCACCCGGCACTTCGACCGCTGGTGGAAGGGCGCCCGGCACGACCAGCCCGACCTGCTCACCTTCACGCCCGAGATGCTCACCAACGCCCGGGCGGCGGGGCAGGTGCGGGTGGAGGACTACCCGGACGAGGTGAGCCTCACCCAGGGCCTGACCCTGCCGCTGTCCTACGCCTTCGCTCCTGGGGCGGCGGAGGACGGGGTGACCGTCGACGTCCCGCTCGGGGTGCTGGACACGGTCGTCGAGCGGACCTCGGGGGAATCGCTCGCCTTCACCGTCCCGGGCCTGCGCGAGGAACTGGTGACGGCGCTGCTGCGCACCCTGCCCAAGCAGGTGCGCCGGGCGCTGGTCCCGATCCCGGACCGGGTGCGCGAGGTGCTGCCGCGGATCGATCCGGGGGAGGCCCTGCTGCCGGCGCTGGAGCGGGAGCTGCGCAGGGCCGCCGGCGTCGTCGTCCCGCCGGACGCCTGGCAGCCCGCCCAGGTGCCCGACCACCTGCGGGCCACCTTCCGGGTGGTGGACGACCAGCAGCGCCCCCTGGCCACCGGCAAGGACCTCGTGGCGCTCAAGGCCACGGTCGCCCCGCAGGCGCGGGCGACCCTGGCCGCCGCGGCGGCCGACGTCGAGCGCACCCGGCTGACCAGCTGGGACGTCGGCACGCTGCCGCGCACGGTGGAGGTCCGCCGCGGCGAGCACCTCGTGACGGCGTACCCGGCGCTGGTCGACGAGGGCGGGACGGTCGGAGTCCGCGTCGTCCCCACCGAGACGGAGGCCGCCCGGCTGAGCCGGCGGGGGGCGCGGCGGCTGCTGGTGCTCGTCGCCGGCTCGCCGGCCAGGCAGGTGGTCAAGGGGCTCTCACCGCGGACCCGGCTGGCGCTGCAGTTCAACCCCGACGGCGAGATCCCGGCCCTGGTCGACGACTGCGTCGATGCCGCCGCCGACGAGCTGATCGCCGCCGCGGGCGGGCCGCCGCGGGACGAGGCGTCCTTCGACGCGCTGGTGGCGACGGCGAAGCGGGAGCTGCACCCCCTCACCGTCGACGCCGTCCAGAAGGTGGAGGCGGTCCTCACGCAGGCGCGCGAGGTGGCCGTGGCCATCGGGGCCGCGCCGGGGCGGCGGGTGCCCGAGGCCGCGATCGCCGACCTGCGCCGGCAGATGACCGGTCTCCTGCACCGCGGGTTCGTCGCCACGGCCGGCCGGCGGCGGCTGCCCGACCTGGTGCGGTACCTCCGCGCGATGGCCCACCGGCTGGAGAAGCTGCCCGCCAACGCCGTCCGCGACGAGCTCTGGACGGCCCAGGTGGCCGCGGTCACCGCGGAGTACGAGCAGTTGCGCACCCAGGTCCCGTCGACCGGGGGACCGGACGACCCGGTCGCCCGCGTGCGCTGGATGATCGAGGAGCTGCGGGTCAGCCTGTTCGCCCAGACGGTCGGAACCCCCCGGCCGGTCTCCGAGCAGCGGGTCTACAAGGCCATCGACGCGCTCAGCTGATCACGGTCGTCCGATCGCGCGGCTCAGGCCTCGCGCTCGGTCGGGTCGTCGCCGTCCCGCAGCAGGGCCGAGATGCGCTGCCGGGTGACGCCGAACATCGCGGCGATGCGGTTGATGCTCACCGACTCCGCCTGCAGGGCCAGTGCCTGCTCCCGTCGCCACTCGTGGCCGGCACCGGCCAGCGTGGAGAGCACGCTCGACACGCTCTCCACCACCAGCGGGCGCGCCTCCCCGTTCACCACGTCGTACCAGGCGCGTCCGGTGGCCCGCTCGTCCAGCAGGGTGACCGCCCGCGCGCGGGCGCGCTGCAGTTCGGCGACGGACTCGTCGATGGCGGTGACGAGGTGCTCCAGCGCCTGAGCGGCACGGTCTGCCACGACGACCCTCCAGCCCTCGGACCTTTGCTGAGTTGCACCCTACTCTTCTGAAACCCCTATTGCATGCAACGGGTGTGACACGCAACGGGTATGACATGCAACGGGGGTTGCGTCAACCGTTCGGGTGAGGAATAGTCGCTCGCAACGGAATGGTGCGAGGCCTTCGAGCCCCGCCGCCGTCGGCCGGCCGGCCACGACTCGTCTCGGCAGATCGGGCACTCCCCATGTCCAGCCTCAGCGCCTGCGTCGACCTCCCGCCGAACGCGGCCTCCGTGCGCGTGGCGCGGCACGTGGTGACCGACCTGATGCGGGCCTGGTGCGCTCCGCACGACGTGGCGGACGCCGCGCTGCTGGTGACCGAGCTCGTGGCGAACGTCGTCGACCACGTGGGTGGGGACGCGTCGTTCACCCTGGAGGTGACGCTGGCCGGCTCCTGGCTGCGGATCGCCGTCGTCGACGGCTCGTCGGTCGTGCCGGTCGTCCAGGAGCTGTCGCGCGACCGGACCCGGGGACGGGGCCTCCAGATGGTGCAGGCGATCGCGGACCGCTGGGGATGCGAGGAACGCCAGGGCGGGAAGCGGGTCTGGTTCGACCTGTCGCCCGCCGTGTGAGGCAGCAGCTGGTTTGCCGGGGCTCTCGATCGGGGACGGGCCGGGGGAAGACGATCGAGAGGGAGGACGGCGATGAGCGAGCCGGACAACACGCAGGCCGCGGGCGAGGGCGTCTCCGACGAGGAGATGGTCGAGACGGTCGCCGGGCAGACCGACAGCGCCTCCGAGCACGCCGACGTGGCGGGCAAGGACTGGGACGGCGACCCGGGTTCGGCCCCGGCGCCAACCGACAAGGCCTGAGGACGAGCTGACCGGTCCCGGCCACCCCGTGCGGGTGGCCGGGACCGGCTGCGTCTAGGGGGCGACGAGCATCCCGGCGCCCACGGTGGCGTTGGTCGCCTCGTCCACCAGGATGAACCGGCCGGTGACGCGGTTGCGGGCGTAGTCGTCGACGAACAGCGGCTGCGTCGTCCGCAGCTTCACCCGGCCGATGTCGTTGAGCCCGAGCTCGCCGGCTTCCGGGTCGCGGTGCAGCGTGTTGACGTCGAGCCGGTACTGCAGCTCCTTGACCATGCCGCGGACGGTCCGGGTGGTGTGCTTCACCGCGATCCGCTGGCGCGGGCGCAGCGGCTCGTCGGTCATCCAGCAGACCAGTGCGTCGAGGTCCTGCGTGGCGTGCGGGGCGTTGGACGGCCGGCAGACCAGGTCCCCGCGGGAGACGTCGAGGTCGTCGGCCAGCCGCAGGGTGACCGCCATCGGCGCGAACGCCTCGTCCACCGGGCCCCGCGGCCCGTCGATCCCGGCGATCGTGGACGTCAGGCCGCTGGGCAGCACCTGCACCTCGTCGCCGGTGCGCAGGACTCCGCTGGCGACGGTCCCGGCGTAGCCGCGGTAGTCGTGGTGGGCGTCGGATTGAGGCCGGATCACGTACTGCACGGGGAAGCGGGCGTCGACGAGGTTGCGGTCGCTGGCCACGTGCACGTGCTCGAGGTGGTGCAGCAGCGAGGGCCCCTGGTACCAGGGCGTGCGCTCCGAGCGCGTCACGACGTTGTCGCCGTTCAGCGCCGAGATGGGGACGACGGTCAGGTCCGGGATGTTCAGCTTCGCGGCGAAGGCGGTGAACTCGTCGCGGATCGCCTCGTAGGCGGCCTCCGACCAGTCGACGAGGTCCATCTTGTTGACCGCCACCACCAGGTGCGGCACGCGCAGCAGCGAGGCGAGGAAGGCGTGTCGCCGGCTCTGCTCGAGCATGCCCTTGCGCGCGTCCACCAGGACGATCGCCAGGTCCGCCGTCGAGGCGCCGGTGACCATGTTCCGGGTGTACTGCACGTGGCCCGGGGTGTCGGCCAGGATGAACGTGCGCCGCGGCGTGCTGAAGTACCGGTAGGCGACGTCGATGGTGATGCCCTGCTCGCGCTCGGCGCGCAGGCCGTCGGTGAGCAGCGCGAGGTCGACGTAGTCGCCCTTGCTGGCCCGCTCGACCGCCTCGTACTGGTCCTCGAAGACGGCCTTGCTGTCGTACAGCAACCGGCCGATCAGCGTGCTCTTGCCGTCGTCGACCGAGCCGGCGGTCGCGATCCGCAGGATGTCCTTGCGGGCGAGGGCGATCTCCGCAGCCTGCTCGGCGGCGGCCGAGTGGACGTCCACGGGCGGCTCGACGCCGGGCTGGGCGGGGGGAGTCTGCTCGGTGGCGGTCATCGGTCGGTCTCCTGGCAGCGGACGGCGGAGCGGCGCACCCTGGGGCGCAGATCCCGGGAGGCAGGCGCATGTTCGTGTTCGCGGTGGCGACGCCGGCGCTGCTGGTCGTCGTCCTCGGCTACGTCGTGGGCTACGCGGCCGGCGCCTGGGTGACCGGCGTGCTCGGCACGTCGTCCCCGGTCGTGGCCGAACGCGTCGGCTGGACCACCGGACTGCTGCTGCTGGCCGTCGTCGTGCGCGTGGCGCTGCTGCTGTGGCGCCGGCGCGGTCGTCGGGAGGGCCATCAGAAGTAGCCCTCCTTCTTGCGGTCCTCCATGGCGGCGTCGCTGACCTTGTCGTCGCCGCGGGTGGCGCCGCGCTCGGTCATCCGGGTCACGGCGATCTCGGCGATGACCTCCTCGACCGTCGTCGCGGTCGAGGGCACCGCGGCGGTGAGGTTGGCGTCCCCGACGGTGCGGTAGCGGACGGTCTCCCGGCGCACCTGCTCGCCGTCGCGCGGCCGGATGAACTCGTTGACCGCGTACAGCATCCCCTGGCGCTCGACGACCTCCCGCTCCTGGGCGAGGTACAGCGGCGGGATCGCGATCTCCTCGCTGAGGATGTACTGCCAGATGTCGAGCTCGGTCCAGTTCGACAGCGGGAAGACGCGGATCGACTCGCCCAGGTGGATGCGGCCGTTGTAGAGGTCCCAGAGCTCGGGGCGCTGGTTCTTCGGGTCCCACTGACCGAACTCGTCGCGGAAGGAGAACATCCGCTCCTTGGCCCGCGCCTTGTCCTCGTCCCGCCGCGCGCCGCCGAACAGGGCGGTGAAGCCGTGCTCCTCGACGGCGTCGAGCAGCACGGGGGTCTGGATGCGGTTGCGGGAGCCGTTGGGCTCCTCCTTCACCGTGCCCGCGGTGATCGCGTCGGGCACGGAGGCGACGACGAGTTCCACGCCCAGCTCGGCGACCCGCTTGTCGCGGAACTCGAGCACGTCGGGGAAGTTCAGCCCGGTGTCCACGTGCATGACCGGGAAGGGGATGCGGGCGGGCGCGAACGCCTTGCGCGCCAGCTCCAGCATCACGATGGAGTCCTTGCCGCCGGAGAAGAGCAGCACCGGCCGCTCGAGTTCCGCGACGACCTCGCGGATCACGTGGATGGACTCGGCCTCCAGCGTCTCCAGCTGGCTCAGCCGGTAGTCGGGCGTGGTCACGAGGCGGGGCTCCGGGGGTCGGGGGCACAGTGCGTCGCCAGCACCAACCCGATCGGATCGGTGCGGATTCCCTCCAGTGTCCGCTATCCGGCGGCGCGCACCGCGGCCAGGATCCGCGGGGCCAGCTCCGGCCGGCAGACGACCAGGTCGGGCAGGGCGAGGGCCTCGGCGTTGTAGACCAGCGGCGCGCCGTCCAGCCGGCTGGTGGCCAGGCCGGCGGCACGGGCGACCGCGACCGGCGCCGCGGAGTCCCACTGGTACATCCCGCCGGCGTGCACGTAGGCGTCGACCTCGCCGCGCACCACGGCCAGCGCCTTGTAGCCGGCCGAGCCCATCGGCACGAGCTCGCCGCCGAGCGCCGCCGCGACGGCCTCCGCGGCGGCCGGTGGCCGGGTGCGGCTGACCGCGATCCGCACCGGACCGCCGTGGGCCGCCGGGACCATCGGCGCGGGCTCGGTGAGCAGCACCTCGTCCAGCGCCGGCAGCGCCACCGCGGCCGTCGCCAGGTCGCCGTCGACCCAGAGCGCCACGTGCACCGCCCAGTCGGACCGGCCGTCCTCGCCGTACTCGCGGGTGCCGTCGAGCGGGTCGACGATCCACACCCGCCGGGCGGAGAGCCGGCGGTGGTCGTCGGCGGCCTCCTCGCTCAGGACGGCGTCGTCGGGGCGCTCGGCGGCGAGCACGGCGCCGATCGCCTGCTGGGCGGCGGCGTCCCCGGCGTCGCCGAGGGCGCGCCCGGCCAGGGTGCCGCCGGACCGCAGGGC
>NZ_HG931174.1:695564-701877 GCF_000582785.1 Candidatus Blastococcus massiliensis AP3 | reverse complement strand
GGTGCCGCCGGACCGCAGGGCGAGCAGGACGTCGGCCGCGGCGCGGGCGGCCCGGGCGGCCACGGAGACGTCGTCCACCGGCTCAGGCCAGCCGGAGCGCCGTGGCGTCACCGGGACGGCGGGGCGGGGCGTGCCGTCCGGTCGCATCGGTGATGGCGCCGAAGTAGGCGGCCTGCTTCTCGGGGCGGGGCATGACGAACAGCCCGCGCGCCTCGACCAGGATCTTCTCGGGGTCCGAGACGAGCGCGATGGTGCCGGTGATGAACGCCTTGCGCCCCTCGTGCGACTCCACACGGGCTCGCAGCACCAGCGGAGTCTGCAGCGGCAGCGGCCCCCGGTAGTCCAGCTCGAGGTGCGCCGTCATCCCCCACAGGCCCGCGGCACCGGCGGCGCTGCCCAGCATCTGGTCCATGAACAGCGCGCTCATGCCGCCGTGCACGAAGCTTGGCGGCCCCTCGTAGGCCAGCCCGAGGGTGGCCTCGGCGACGACGCCGTCGCCGTCCTGCCGGACGACCAGCGGGGGTGCCATCGGGTTGGCGATGCCGGTGACGGGGTTGAACACCCGGCGGCCCTCGGAGGGATCGTCCAGGCGGGGCAGCTGGGATGCGGAGCGGCGGGTGGCGTCGATGCGGGCCGTGGCGGCGCGGACGAGTTCTGCGGCCGCGGCGACCTCGCCGGCGGCCACCGTGGTGGTCACCGAGGTCTCGATCAGCTCGCGGAGGGCATCGCCCAGTTCGGTCGTCGCGGTCAGCAGTTCGGCGTCGGGAGCGGCGTCGCCGTCGTTCGAAGTCACGTTCGAATGGTGACAGGCGGCCTCAGCCGGACTGGTCGGCGGCCCCGGCGTCCCCGGTCTCCGGCGGTGGAGGTGGCGGACCGGAGCGGCGCAGGCGGACGGTGAAGGTGGCGCCGCGTCCGGGTGCGGTGTCGAGGGTGATCGCGCCGCCGTGCGCCTCGACGAGGGAAGCGGCGATCGCCAGCCCGAGTCCGGTGCCGCCGGCCGCGACGCCGTCGCCGTTGCGGGTGCGCGAGGAGTCGGCCCGGTAGAACCGCTCGAACGCCCGGCGCGCGTCGTCGGCGTGCATGCCCGGGCCCTCGTCGCTCACGCGCAGCAGCAGGACGTCGTCGTCGTCGTCCTGACCGACCGAGACGGTCACGCGGGTGCCGGCGGGCGTGTGCGTGAGCGCGTTGGTCACCAGGTTGCCCACGACCTGGCGCAGCCGCCCCTCGTCGCCGAGGACGACCGGGACGTCGGTGAGCGACTCGTCCAGGTGCAGCGCGATCGGCCGGTCAGGCTGCACCGCGCGGGCGTCGTGCACCGCGTCGCCGGCGATCCCGGCGAGGTCGACCGGGGTGATGGCCAGCGGCCGGCGCTGGTCGACGCGCGCCAGCAGCAGCAGGTCCTCGACGAGGACGCCCATCCGGGCGCCTTCGGCCTCGATCCGCCCCATGAGGCGGGCGATCTCCTCGTCGGAGCCGACCGCGCCCTGCCGGTAGAGCTCCGCGAAGCCACGGATCGAGGTCAACGGCGTCCGGAGTTCGTGGCTGGCGTCGGCCACGAAGCGGCGCATCTTCTCCTCGGACCCCCGCGCCTCGGCCTCCGAGGTCTGCTGGGCACGGAAGGCGCTCTCGATGCGGGACAGCATCCCGTTGAGCGCCCCGGAGAGCCGCCCGACCTCGGTGCGCTGGTCCCCCTCGGGAACGCGCTGGGAGAGGTCGCCTGCAGCGATCGCCTGCGCGGTCCGCTCCACCTCGGCGAGCGGCCGCAGGCTGGTGCGGACCAGCGCGTACCCGGCGACGCCGAGCGCGGTGAGCACGACCAGCCCGACGGTCACCTCGATGCGCACCAGCCGGCTGATCGCCTTCTCGTCACCGGCGAGGTCGCTGCCGAAGAGCGCCGTGTTCCCGTCCGGGAGCCCCGCCGCCACCATGCGCCAGGACGTGCTGCCGTCCTGCGCGCCGACGGTGAACGGCTGTGGGTGGTCCGTGCCCTCGCCGGAGGCGGCCTCCTCGAGGGCGTCCTGCGCGTCGTCGACCAACCGGTCGATGTCCGGCATGCGGTCGGTGTCGTCCAGCGGACCGGCGAAGACGAGCACCCCGTTCCGGGCCGGGACGAAGCAGCCGACGAGGTCCGCGGAGAGGTACCGGCGGCCGCCGTCGCAGAAATCGGCCCCCCACCGCGGGCTCTCGACGATGGCACGAGCGTTCGCCCGCAGCTCCTCGTCCCGCTGGTCCTGCAGGTAGTCCTTCAGCAGGGAGGTGGCCGCCACGCCGGTCGCGGCCAGGCCGACCGCCACGAGCAGGACGAGCAGCGCCACCAGCCTGACCCGCAGCGGCACCCGGGGACCGCTGTGGACCGGCGCCGGGACGGGTGCGTTCACGTTCCCCGCGGCAGGCGGAGCGTGTAGCCGACCCCGCGGATGGTGTGCAGCAGGCGGGGGTCGGTGGTGTCGATCTTGCGGCGCAGGTAGGAGATGTAGGACTCCACGACGTTGGCCTCGCCGTTGAAGTCGTAGTTCCAGACGTGGTCGAGGATCTGCGCCTTCGACAGCACCCGTCCGGCGTTGGCCATGAGGTAGCGCAGCAGCTTGAACTCGGTGGGGGACAGGCTGATCAGCTGTCCGGCCTTGACGACCTCGTGGCTCTCCTCGTCGAGCTCGATGTCGGCGAACGTGAGCCGCGGTGCCTCGGCCGCCTGCGGGGCGCCGGTGGTCCGCCGCAGCACGGCGCGGATGCGGGCGATCACCTCGTCGAGGCTGAAGGGCTTGGTGACGTAGTCGTCGCCGCCGAGGGTCAGCCCGGACACCTTGTCCTCGGCCGCGTCGCGGGCGGTCAGGAAGAGCACCGGCGTGCGGCGGCCGGACTCCCGCATCCGCCGGACGACGCCGAACCCGTCGAGCCCCGGCATCATCACGTCCAGCACGAGGAGGTCCGGGCGGAACGACTCCGCCAGTGCGAGCGCCTGCTGGCCGTCGGCGGCGGTGGCCACCTCGAAGCCCGCGTAGCGGAGGCTGGCCGACAGCAGCTCCCGGATGTTCGGCTCGTCGTCCACCACGAGCAGCCGGGCCTCCGGCGCGCGGGTCTGCGGACTGCCGGCCACGGATCCTCCGGTCGAACGAGCGGGTGCCGTCATGCCCCCGAGGGTGCGGGCGAGGACTGCCGTCGGGCTGGACGCTACCTGTGAACTCCCTGGACACCGGTCGGCGGTTGCGCCGAGATCTGCACACTCGCCCCATCAGGCGCCGGAAGAGGGCGACCGTGCAGAACTCGGCCGCGGGAGGAGGCGGACGAGGTCAGCCGGCGGGGGCCATCGCGCGGCCGCGGCGCCAGTAGCCGATCGCGTGGTGCTGTGCCCGGGTGAGCCCCCAGCGGCCGCGCAGGTCGGCTCGGATGGTGCGGACGGCGGCCGACTCCGCCCCGACCCAGGCGAAGACGTCGTCGCCGGCGGGGCGGTCCAGGGCCGCCACCGCGTCGACCAGCAGCGTGCTCTCCCCCGGCGGGGTGCCGTCGCGGTGCAGCCAGCGGATCTCGATCCCCGGGGGTGCGGTCAGGGGCTGCTCCTCCTCCGGCCCCGCCACCTCGAGGAAGGCGACCCCCGTCGTCCCCGGGCCGGCGGCCGCGAGCAGCCGGCTGATCGCCGGCAGCGCGGTCTCGTCCCCGACGAGCAGGAGCCACGAGGCAGGACGCTCGGCCAGGGAGGCCGCGCCCGCCACGGCGAGCAGGGCTCCGGGCGCGGCGGCCGCGGCCCACGCGGCGGCCGGCCCGTCCCCGTGCAGCACGAAGTCGATCTCGAGCTCGCCGGCCACCGCGTCCTGCCGGCGGGCGGTGTAGCTCCGCAGGGCGATCCCGTGGCTGCCCTCGGGCCAGACGATGCGGCCGTCCCGCTGGATCCGGGGCCACCGGGGCTCGGCGTCCCCCACGCGCGGCACGAGGAGGTTCACCGTGGGGCCGGCGGCGGCGACGGCGTCCGGAGCGCCGGCGAGGAGCACGCGGCGCACCGACGGCGTGACGTCGGTGACCGCGGTGACGCTCAGGACGTCGACCGGGCGGAGTCCCTCGTGCGCAGGACCGTCCGGGCCAGGGGCGTCGAGGGAGGTCACGGCGGTCCAGCGTAGGGGGGGCGCGGGGCCGACCCGGCCGTCCCCGGGGGAATGGGGCCGACCGGGCCGGCGATCGCGGACGGGGCGGTGGATCACACACCGTAGTCGCCGGTGCCCGGCTGACCGGCGCGGATGTCCGTAGCGCCCTCGTCCTCGACGACGCTACGTGACGAACGGCGTCCTGCCAGCGCCCGCACGGGTGAGGGGGGCTCCCGAACGGGTGAGCGAACGTGACCGCCGTGACATGTGTGCCCCCGGGGCGCGGCGGGCAGGGCAGGTGCACTTCCGGAACGACAGAGGAGCCCGACATGGCCGACGACCTGACGAAGGGTGACCACGTCACCTGGAAGAGCCACGGAACCACGGTCGAGGGCACCGTCGAACGGAAGATCACCTCGGACACGGAGGCCTCCGGCCGGACGGTGCGGGCCAGCGAGGACGACCCGCAGTACGAGGTGAAGAGCGACAAGAGCGGACGCACCGCGGTGCACAAGCCCGCGGCCCTCGACGAGGACTGACCGACCCCCGGCGTCGCCGGGAGCGACAGACAGGAGACGACGTGACCGAGTCCGGAGGTCAGTTCGCCGGCGTGAGCCAGCGCAGCACCAAGCACAACTCCCGGGTGGACGAGGAGCTGGAGCACGACATCCAGGGGATGCTCAAGGCCGAGCGCGCCACCCGCTCCGAGGAGTGGCGGGAGTCCGAGCCGGTCGCCGAGGGCGAGCCCGACCTCACCGCCGACCCGGGGGGCGCGCTCGTCGGTGGCACGCCGGTGGGCATGGACGCCGACACGGTGGTCGTCCGCGCCGAGCTGGCCCGCTGGCTGGACCGGGCGGACTTCCCGAGCACCGGCCCCGATCTGGTCGAGGCCGCCCGCGATCACCGCGCACCCGACGCCGTCGTGGCCGAGCTGGAGCGGCTGCCGCAGGGAGAGAGCTTCGAGCGGATCGGCGACGTCGTCCGCGCCTTGGGCTACCCCACGGAGACCGGTCCCGGCCCCGGCGCCTAGCGGCGGACCGGAACGGCCCTCCTGCAGGGCCCGCCACGAGCCTGCGAGTGGTGGGGGCAGGAGGGCCGTTCTACCGGGCTTCCTCCTCGGCGATCTCTTCCGCCCCCCGGCGGCGGAAGAGGCGGGAACCCGGGAAGCCCTTCACGACCTGGCGCATGTCCTGCACGGTCTCGACCAGGTCCTGGACGTTCGTCCCGACGTCCCCGAGCGACTCGAGCACCGGCAGGATGTCGTCGTCCAGGTGGACGATGAGCTGCGGGAAGCGGTCGACGAGGGTCACCAGGGCCTCGACCTCGTCCGGTTCCAGGCTGGCGGCCAGCCGGCGCACGGACGGGGCGAGCGAGGCGAGCGCCGGCGCGTAGTCGTCCAGGATCGGCTCGACCCGGCCGACCATTCCCTCGGCCCGGCCCACGAGGGCGTCGGCGCGGCCGGAGGTCCCGCCCACCGCGTCGATCGCCTGGTCGGCCTTGGTGTTGGTGCGGCCCACGGCCTCGATCGCCTCGCCGGCCTTGGTGTTGGTCCGCTCCACGCCCTGGATGGCGTGATCGGCCAAGCTGTTCGTGCGGCCCACCGCCTCGATCGCGGCATCCGCCTTCGCCTGGGTGCCCTCGACCCCGGCGATCGCCGCGTCGGCCCGGTCGACGACGGCCTCGACCCGCGTCAGCAGGTCGGACACGTGGTCGAGCAGCTCGTCCATGCGTCCCAGCAGGGCGCCGGCCCGCGGCACCAGGGCGAAGGCGTCGGCGACGCCGTCGCGTGCGCCGGACACAGCGGCCAGGACGTCGGAGGGACCGGGGACCGACGGAAGTCTCACCGTCACCACGCTACGCACGTCTCCGGTGGCGCACCTCTCGATGGCACACGATTGAGCGGTGCGGAAGGGATGTGAGGCCTTGCGCGCGTCGGCGGGTGGGCGCGGCCGACCCCCGTATCGTGGAGGGCTCCCGCCTCCGGGCGGAGGACCGGAGCAGATCACGGACAGAGGGTGCCGACGCGGTGGGGGACGAGCCGAGGGCCGACGACGCGCGCAGGCGCGGCGTCCCCGACGGCTCCCGGCACCGGCCGGCCGACGGTGAGGCGCTGACGGTCGAGCAGCTGCTCGCGCGTTCCGGGAGCACCGCGCACCGCCGCCGCGCCGCCCGCCGGGAGTCCGAGCGGCCGTCGGCGCCGGCCGTCCCGCCCCCCGGGGTGCGCGACGGGCTGCCTC
>NZ_HG931174.1:640038-695290 GCF_000582785.1 Candidatus Blastococcus massiliensis AP3 | reverse complement strand
CGCAGCGGGCCGATCCCGCCGCTCCCCGGCACCGTGCCCCCGCTGCGGGGGACGACCCCGAAGGCCAGGCAGGGCAGTCGTCCGTCCCGGCCGGCCCCCCGGCCGACGACGCCCGGACGACGGCGGATGGTCCGCGCGGCGATCGCGCTGGCCGGCATCGTCGGCGTGATCGTGCTCTACCACCTGGGCCTGTACTTCTACGTCGACCAGAAGATCGGCCGCGTCGAGGCCCTCGCCGTCGACGGCCCGGAGATCATCGCCGCCCAGCTGCAGGAAGCCTCCGAGACCTATCTCGTCGTCGGCACCGACGTCCCCGGCCAGGAGGGCGTCGCCTCCGTCGCCACCCTGCTGGCATCGGTCTCCGCCGACGGCGATCGGGCGGTGCTCGTCGGCTTCCCGGCCACGGCGCTCGTCGACACCCCGATGTGCCGGACCCCCGACGGCGAGCTCCGGACGCCGACGACCGAGGCCTTCGCCCGGTCGCTGCTCGACGGCGGGCCCTCGTGCATGGTCCGCGCGGTGCAGCAGCTCACCGGGGTGCAGATCGACCACTACCTGGGGGTGGACCTCGGCCGGCTGCCCGGGATGGTGGACGCGATCGGCGGCGTGCCGATGTGCATCGTGCCGTCGCGGGCCACGGCGGCGGCGGCGGCCCCGCCGCCGGCCGGCCGCTCGGAGCTCAATGGCGAGGAGGCCTCGGACTACCTGCGCCCCGGCGACACCGGCGCCGACGTCACCGGCACCGCGGTCGCCGAGCGGGCGCAGCGGTTGCTCACCTCCACCCTCCGCGCGGCGATGTCCCGCGACGTGGTGCTCGATCCCCTCACCCTGACCCGCTTCCTCAGCCGCGCGGCCGACGCGCTGACCGTCGACGAGCAGACCACCCTCGGCGATCTGCGGGCCCTGGCGGATTCGCTCGGCGACGTGTCCGGTGACGCCGTCGCGCGGGTCGGGCTGCCCGTCGCCCAGGTCGGCTACGTGCCCGCCGGTGCCGAGGAGTCCTACGTGCTCCTCGACGGGGCGGGCACCCGGACGCTCTTCGACGCGGTCATCGACGGCAGCCGGGTGCCCGACGGCTTCGTGACCGAGGAGGAGCCGCCCGTCGAGGCGGCGGAGGAGGGCGCCGCAGAGTCGGCCGCACCGGCGGAGCCGGGCATCGGCGTGCTGTTGCCGGCCGAGGTCCGCCTCGACGTCCTCAACGGGACCGGCACGACCGGCCTGGCGAGCACGGTGGCCGCCCAGCTGGGTGAGCTCGGCTTCGACGTCGGCGACGTGGGTAACGCGGACGGCACCGTCAGCCAGTCCGTGGTCCGCCACGGCCCGGGCATGGTGGCGCAGGCGCGCACCGTGGCCGCCGCCGTCCCCGGCTCGGTGCTCCAGGCCAGCGACGCCATCGGTGAGCGCGTGGAGCTGGTCGTCGGCCCCGGCTACGACGGGGTCGTGCCGGTGCCGCCGCCGGCGCCCGCGGCCGAGCCGGAGGCGCCGGCTCCCGCTCCCGACGCCGCCGCGGCTCCCGTCACCTGCTCCTGACTCCTAGCCGAAGCGGCCGGAGATGTAGTCCTCGGTGGCCTTCTGGTCGGGGTTGCTGAAGATCTTCTCGGTCGGGTTGAACTCGATCAGGCGCCCCGGCTGGCCCAGCCCGTTGAGGTTGAAGAAGCCGGTGGACTCGCTCACCCGCGCCGCCTGCTGCATGTTGTGGGTGACGATCACGATGGTGAAGCGGTCCTTGAGCTCGGCCATGAGGTCCTCGATCGCCAGCGTGGAGATCGGGTCCAGCGCGGAGCACGGCTCGTCCATGAGGAGCACGTCGGGCTCGACCGCGATGGCGCGGGCGATGCACAGCCGCTGCTGCTGCCCGCCCGAGAGCCCCGAACCCGGACGGTCGAGCCGGTCCTTGACCTCGTTCCAGAGGTTGGCGCCGCGCAGCGACTTCTCGACCAGGTCGTCCAGGTCGGCCTTCTTCATCTTCTTGTTGTTCAGCCGCAGTCCCGCGGCGACGTTGTCGTAGATCGACATCGTCGGGAACGGGTTGGGGCGCTGGAACACCATGCCGATCTGCCGGCGCACGTCCACCGGGTCGACGTCGGCGCCGTAGAGGTCCTGGCCGTCCATGACGACCTTGCCCTCGACCCGGGCCCCCGGGAGCACCTCGTGCATCCGGTTGAGCGAGCGCAGGAAGGTGGACTTGCCGCAGCCGGACGGGCCGATCAGGGCGGTGATGCTCCGGGGCTCGATGGAGATGGTGACGCCCTCGACGGCGCGGAAGGCGCCGTAGTAGATGTTGAGGTCGGAGACCTCGATGCGCTTGGCCACTGGTGTCCTCCTGGTCGGGCCCGGTCAGCGACCGGTCTTGGGGGCGAAGAGGCGGCTGATCAGGCGGGCGAGGAGGTTCAGCCCCATCACCAGCATGATGAGGATCAGCGCCGCCGTCCAGGCCCGGTCGATGGCGTACTCGGGCGGCACACCCGGCTGGGTGAGCTGGTAGAAGGCGTAGACCGGCAGGGTCGCCATGCGCCCGTCGAACGGGTCGAAGTTGGTCGCGTTGGTGATGCCGACGGTGATGAGCAGCGGTGCCGTCTCGCCGACGACGCGGGCGATCGCCAGGGTCACGCCGGTGCCCAGCCCGGCGATGGCGGTGGGGATCACGACCTTCACGATCGTGCGCCACTTCGGGACGCCGAGGGCGTAGGCGGCCTCGCGCAGCTCGTTCGGGACGAGCTTGAGCACCTCTTCGGCCGAGCGGACGACGACCGGGATCATCAGCACCGAGAGCGCGACCGCGCCGACGATGCCGAGCCGGACCCCCGGACCGAGGAACGAGGCGAACAGCGCGTAGGCGAACAGGCCGGCGACGATCGAGGGGATGCCGGTCATCACGTCGACCATGAAGGTGATCGCGCGCTTCAGCCGGCCGGTGCCGTACTCGACGAGGTAGATCGCGGTGAGCAGCCCGATCGGCACCGAGATCACCGTGGTGAGCCCGGTGATGATCAGGGTGCCCATGAGCGCGTGGTAGGCGCCGCCGCCCTCGCCCACGATGCCCACGAGCGAGGAGTTGAGGAACTCGCCGTCCAGTCGCTTGAGGCCCTGGCCGAGCACCTCGACGACGAGCGAGACCAGCGGCACCATCGCGATGCCGAACGCGCTCACCACGATGCAGGTGACCAGCCGGTCGGTCGCTCGGCGGGGGCCCTCGATGCGCCGGGCGGCGACGTACAGCGCGATCGTGCCGAGCACGACGGTGTAGATGACGAACGTCGCCGGGTTCAGGGCGCTGACCAGGCCGAGTAGGACGGCGGCGCCCGCGCCGAGCGCGAAGCAGGCGAACGGCATCCAGGCCGGCAGCCGCCCCGTGCCCGCCGTGGTGCCGGCCACGGGTGTCTCCGTGTGGGGCGTGATCACCTGGCTCATCAGTTGGCTCCGGAGAAGTCGGCGCGGCGGTTGACGACCCAGCGCGCCAGCGTGTTGACGGCGAGGGTGATGAGGAACAGCGCGAGCCCGCTGGCGATGAGCGTGTTGACGGCGAGGCCCGAGGACTCGGGGAACGTCAGCGCGATGTTGGCCGCGATGGTCGACGGGTTGCCGCTGCTGATCACGTTGAAGGTGATGCCACCGGAGACCGAGAGGACCAGCGCGATGGCCATCGTCTCGCCGAGCGCGCGGCCGAGGCCCAGCATCGCGCCGCCGATCACGCCCGAGCGGCCGTAGGGCAGGACCGTCATCCGGATCATCTCCCAGCGGGTAGCGCCGAGGGCGAGCGCCGCCTCGCGCTGCAGGGCGGGGGTCTGCCCGAACACCTCGCGGGCCAGCGCGCTGATGATCGGCAGGATCATGATCGCCAGGACCAGCCCGGCGGTCAGCATGGTGCGTCCGGTGGAGGACGTCGGGCCCGCGAACAGCGGGATGAAGCCGAGGTTGTCCTCGAGCCAGCGGTAGAAGGGCACCAGGTTGGGGGCCAGCCAGGCGATGCCCCAGAAGCCGTAGACGATGCTCGGGATCGCGGCCAGCAGGTCCACGACGTAGCCGAGCGCCTGGGCGATCCGCCGGGGCGCGTAGTAGGTGATGAACAGGGCGATCGCCACGGCCAGCGGGGTGGCGACCACGAGGGCGATGACGGCCGAGATCAGCGTGCCGAAGATCAGCGGGGCGATGTAGCCGGTCAGTCCGCCGTCGCCCGGGAGGTCCTCGGACGCCGCGGTGACGGCGGGCAGCGACTCGAGGACGAGGAAGGCCGCGACCCCGGCCAGGATGACGAGGATGACGATGCCCGCCGTCCGGGCGCTGCCGGCGAAGATCCGGTCGCCGAGGCGGCGGACCGGGCGGACCCGCTGCTCGGTGGGGGAGGTGGTGGTCACCGCTGCTCCGTCTGCTGGATGCCGAAGGGGGCGGCCCGGTCGCGGGGGCCGGGCCGCCGGTCGTGCGGCAGCCCGGGACGTCGGAGGACGCCCCGGGCTGCCGGTCGTGCGTGGTCGATCACCGAGGAGGTCAGGCCGCCGCGGTGATCGCGTCGATCGCGCTCTGGGCCTGCTCGCGCAGCCCGTCGGAGATCGGCGCGGAGCCGGCCGCGTCGGCGGCGGCCTGCTGGCCGTCCTCGCTGATGACGTAGGACATGAAGTCCTTGACCAGGTCGGCGGTCTCCTGGTCCTCGTACTCGATGCAGCCGACGTGGTAGCTGATCAGCACGATCGGGTACTCGCCGGAGCTGGTGGTGTCGCGGGCGAGCTCGATGGCGAAGTTGTACTCGCCCTCGTCGCCGGCGCTCTCCGAGTTCTCCACGACGGCGGCCGCGGCCTCGGGGGTCGGCGTCACGAACTCCTCGCCCACGCGGATGTTGGCGACGCCGAGGTTGCCGGCCTGGCTCAGGTCGGCGTAGCCGATGGAGCCGTTGCCGGCCCGCACGGCGCTGACCACGCCGGAGGTGCCCTGCGCGGCCTCACCGCCGGGCACCGCCCAGTCGCCGGAGGGCTCGTGCGGCCAGGCGCCGCCGGCCGCGGCGGCCAGGTACTCGGTGAAGTTCTCCGTGGTGCCCGACTCGTCGCTGCGGTTGACCGGGGTGATCGCCTGGTCAGGCAGCGTCGCGTCCGGGTTGTCGGCGGCGATGGCCGGGTCGTTCCAGGTGGTGATCTTCTGGTCGAAGATGCCGGCCACGGTGGCGGGCGAGAGGTTGAGCTCGTCGACGCCCTCGAGGTTGTAGATGACCGCGATCGGCGAGATGTAGTTCGGCAGCTGGAAGACCCCGGTGTCACCGCAGCGCTCCGCGGCCTCGGTGAGCTCCTCCTCCTTGAGCGCGGAGTCGGTGCCGGCGAAGTCCGTGCCGCCGGCCAGGAACTGCTCGCGGCCACCGCCGGAGCCGACCGGGTCGTAGTTGACGGTCACGTCCGGCTGGACGCGGGAGTAGCCGGCCGCCCAGCCCTGCATGGCCGCCTGCTGGCTGCTGGCACCGGCACCGACGAGGGTGCCGCTCAGGCCGTCACTGCCACTGTCGCCACCACCGGTGTTGCCCGTCTCGTTGGAGGCGCCGCACGCGCTGAGCGCGAGGGTGCTGGCGAGCGCCACGGACAGCGTGGTGGCGCGCGTCTTGGTGCTGAGCTTCAACTCGTTGCCTCTCGACATGAGCCCGGACGTCTTCCGGGCAGCAGCGGGACCGACGAGAGCGACGCTAGGGAGCAGAAGTGGCCGGTTGCCCGAGCCCGGATGAACGGGAGGTGAACGCGTACGGAGAGGTTGCCGACGGCATGTGCGACGGGTCACCACGAACGGGTGAACGCCCTGCTCAGCCCGGGTTGCGCCGCCAGGCGACGTCGACGGCGTAGCGCGTGAAACCACGGCTCTCGTACAGCCGGACCGCCGCCTCGTTGTCCTCCTCGACGTAGAGGAGCACCTCCGCCAGACCGCGTCTGCGGAGATGGGCCAGCCCGAGGTCGGTGAGGGCGCGTCCCAGGCGCATCCCTTGTGCGTCGGGGTCGATGCCGAGGACGTAGATCTCGCCGACCGGGTCGGGGCCGGCGTCCCCGGCGGGGTGCACCTTGGTCCAGTGCGAGCCCAGCAGCGCGCCGTCGTCGGGCTCGCCGCGCCAGGCCAGGAGGAAGCCCTCCGGGTCGAACCACGGCTCGGCCTCGCGGAGCTCCAGGTCGGCCCGGGTCATCCGGCCCTGCTCGGGGTGCCAGGCGAAGGCGCGGGCGTTCACGCGGAGCCAGGCCTCCTCGTCCCGGCCGGGACGGAACGGCAGCACCCGCACGTCGGCGGGCAGCTCGGGGCGCGGGTCCGGGTCCACCTCGGTCAGCGGCATGCGCATCTGCAGCAGCACCCGGGCGCGCTCGAACCCGTGCGGGCGCAGCAGCTCGGCGGACCCGGGCAGGTCGCCGTGGGCCCAGACGTCCAGCGGGCGGTCGCCGGCGACCTCGAGCACCCAGCGCAGCAGCTCCCGCCCGACGCCGCGGCGCCGCCGGGCGGGGTGCACCACCAGCTCGGCGGTGCCGTCGTCGACCCGTGCGTACCCCGCGAGGGCGCCGCCGTCGTGGACGACGAGGTCGGCGCCGCCCGGGGTGCGGTGCTGCAGTCGCAACCGGGCGTCCTCGGACACCGGCTGGACGCCGTCGGCCGCGGCTGCCGCGTCCAGCAGCGCCAAGACCTCGGGGACAGGGACGTCGGGGACGGGGTCCGCGGTGGCGTCGGCTCCGGTGCTCACCGGGCCATCAGACCAGTTCGGCGTCGGTCTCCTGCGGCGCCTGCACCGTGGCGTCGGCGGCCTGCTTGTCGAGCTTGTAGCCGACGTTGCGGACGGTGCCGATCAGCGATTCGTGCTCGGTGCCGAGCTTGGCTCGGAGGCGCCGGACGTGGACGTCGACGGTGCGGGTGCCGCCGAAGTAGTCGTAGCCCCAGATCTCCTGCAGCAGCTGGGCGCGGGAGAACACCCGGCCGGGGTGCTGGGCCAGGTACTTGAGGAGCTCGAACTCCTTGTAGGTGAGGTCGAGCGGGCGGCCGCGGAGCTTGGCGGAGTAGCTGTGCTCGTCGATGACCAGTTCGCCGGCCTGGGTGACACCGCCGTCGGCGCCGTCGGCGGGGGTCGCGGCGGCCAGCCTGCGGGCGGCCGCCCAGCGGAGGCGGGCGTCCACCTCGGCGGGGCCGGCGGTGTCGAGCAGCACGTCGTCGACGCCCCAGTCGGCCGAGAGCGCGACCAGTCCGCCCTCGGACAGGACGGCGACCAGTGCCGCGGCGACCCCGGTGGAGGACAGCAGGCCGCAGAGCGTGCGGGCCCGGATCAGGTCGTGGCGGGCGTCGACGAGCACGATGTCACCCCCCGTGGCCCCCCAGTCGCCGTCGAGCAGGCTGGACAGCTCCGGCGCGACCACCCGGACCTGGTGGCCGAGCAGCCCCAGGGCGGGCAGCACCTCGGTCGTGGCCTGACGTGCCGAGGTCATGAGCACGAGCCGCATGTCGTCTCCTCGAGTCGTTCCCACGACGCGCAGCCGTGGTGACCGTCGACGACGCTGTCGAGGTGAGTGGGGAGGATAGCGGACCTCCGGGCCCGCGGGCTCGTCATCGCGCGACGCTCCCCCCTGATGGTGGACGGCGCGCCGGACACGCCGGGGCCCCGCGGCCCGTCGCCGGCGGGGCGCTGCGGCCGGTGTCTGCGACCATCGACCCGTGACCACCGCGGCCCCGACGTCCCGCCTGACGGCCCGGGAGCACCACCTCCCGGCGGCGGCGTTCGCGGCGCTCGCGGTGGCGCTGCTCGTCGGTCTGCCGGAGGTGCTCGGCCAGACCGGCCGGCTGGCCGCCGTCCTCGTGCTCCAGCTGGGCCTGGTCCTGTGCTGGGTGCTCGTCACCGGCGTCCAGGGCTTCGCCGGGTCGCTCACCGTGGGCGCGGGCGCCGCGGTCGCCGCCGACCTGGCCCTCGTGCTGCCCGAGGACCCCGAGGTCGGCGCGCTGCTCGCCGTGCTCGGCGTGGGCTTCCTCGCCGCCGTGCTGCAGCAGATGATGCGCCGGCCGCGGCACGAGCTGGTGGCCTCGCTCTCCGGTGTCGTCCTCGTGCTGGTGGCCGTCGCCTCGCTGGCCACCCTGCTCCTGCTGGGCCGCACCGACGCCGGATCCGACCGGGCGCTGGTGGCCCTGGTGGCCGTCGGGGCGGTGCTGGTGGTCGGACACCTCGTCGACCTCGTCCTGCCCCGGCCGCGGTTGGCCGACGGCGTGCCCCGCGGGCTGGTCTCGCTGGTCCTCGCCGTACTGGCCGGCGTCGCGGCCGCGTTCCTGGCTGCCCGGACGGGCGAGGCTCTCGACGCCCAGCGCTCCGTCGTGCACGGCGTGGTGATCGGTGGCGTGGCCGCGCTGACCGCGCTGGTCGCCAGCTACGTGGTGGTCGAGACGACCGCCGAGCCGGTCGGCGACGCCGCGGACGAGCGGAGCGACGACCAGCGGTCGTCCCCCTGGCTCCTGCCGGTGATCCAGGTGGCGCTCCCGATCGCCGCCTGCGCACCGGTGGCCCTGGCCCTGCAGTCGGTGCTGTGAGCGCGACCCCGTGAGGGCGCTGCTGGTCGTCGTCCTGCTGCTCGCCGGCCTCGCGGTGCTCGCCGACCGGGTCGCCGTCGGGGTGGCGGAGGACCGGATCGCCTCGGAGCTGGCCGACCGCGGCGGGCTGGTCGGCACCCCCGAGGTGGACATCGCCGGGTTCCCGTTCCTCACCCAGGCCGTCGGCGGGCGCTACCAGGACGTGCGGCTCTCGCTGGACACCGGCCAGCTGGCGGAGTCGCCGGGCACGCGGGCCGACGTCACCTTGCGCGGTGTCCACCTGCCCTTGTCGGACGCGGTCTCCGGCTCCGTGACCGAGGTGCCGGTGGACCGCATCGACGGCACGGCGACCCTCTCCTACGACCTGCTCGCCGGCGAGATCGGCAGCGACGCGACCCTCGCGCCGGAGGGGGACGGGTTGCGGGTCACCCGGACCGTCGAGCTGCTCGGGTACACGCTGCCGGTGAGCGCGGCGGGCACCGTCACCCTCGACGGCGGCGACCTGGTGATCGACGTCGAGCAGGCCACGGGTGCCGGAGTGGAGATCCCCCGGTTCCTGGTCCGCCAGGTCAGCGACCTGCTCGACCTGCGCTACGAGGTCCCGGAGCTGCCCTTCGGTCTCCAGCTGACCGGCGTCGTGCCGGGGCAGGACGGCGTGGACCTCCGGGTCGAGGCGACCGACACGGTGCTCACCGCGCAATGAGAGTGCTCACCGCGCAATGAGAGTGCTCACCGCGCAATGAGGCGGTCCCCGGCGGAATAGTCGATCGGCCCGATCGGGTTGGGCCGATCGATGAGCACGGTCGGGATCGTCGTCGTCGCCGTGGCGCTGGCCGCCACGGCGATGATGGCGTGGTGGCAGCACACGCGCGACGGCGCGGTGCGGTCCCGGTCGCCGGAGGAGGGGTCGGTGACGACGGAGCGCGCGGTGCTGGAGCGTCTCGGGGCGCGGCCCGGGGACGCCGACCTCACCGTGGTCCAGTTCTCGACGGCGTTCTGCGGCCCGTGCCGCGCGACGAAGGCCCGCCTGGCGCAGCTGCAGGCGAGTCGTCCGGGCCTGGCCGTCGTCCAGGTCGACGCCGAGAGCCATCTCGACGAGGTGCGCGCCCTCGATGTGCGGCGGACGCCGACGCTGTTCTACCTGGACCGCTCCGGCGCCGTGGTGGGGCGCAGCAGCGGCGCCCCGCGCCCGGACGAGCTGACCGCCCTGGTGGACGCCCACGTGGGGATCTCCCGGTGATCCGTTACCCTCGCGCCGTGGGCATCCTGCTGACCTCGCGACGCACAGTGGACCTGTGCCGCGTCGGCAGCTGCCTCTGTCCGACCTTCTGAGGTCGGTCCCGACCGACCAGACGCGCCCCGTCCGCCGTCCGAAGGTCTGCGTTTCCCCCATGACTCCACCGTTCGTTCACATCGACGTGCGTGCCCCGCGGTTCGCCGCGGCGGTCACCTCCGTCGTCCTCGCCGTCGCACTGCTCACCGGCAGCGGCTGGCTCGTCGCCGCCCAGGCAGCCGTCTTCGCGGTCGGTGCCCTCGCCGGCCTGAGGTTCTCGCCCTACGGCCTGCTGTTCCGCGCACTGGTCGCGCCGCGCCTGGGCCCGGTCCGGGAACGCGAGCCCGAGACGCCGCCCCGGTTCGCCCAGCTCGTGGGCCTGCTGTTCACCGTCGTCGGGGCCGCCGGCTACCTGCTCGGCGCCCCCGTGCTCGGCGCCGTCGCCACGGGGTTCGCCCTCGCGGCGGCGCTCCTCAACGCGGCCACCGGCTTCTGCCTCGGCTGCGAGCTCTACCTCACCGCTCGGCGGGTGCTGCCCGCCCGCACCGCCTGACCGCCCGTACCGCCTGACCCACCGCACACAGACCACCGCACGACCGACCACAGGGAGTTACCACCATGAGCCGCAACGACGTGCTCGTCACCGCCGACTGGGTCCAGGAGAACCTGGGCACGCCCGGCATCGTCCTCGTCGAGGTCGACGAGGACACCAGCGCCTACGACGGCGGCCACATCGAGGGCGCCGTCAAGCTGGACTGGAAGCAGGACCTGCAGGATCCGCTGCGCCGCGACTACCTCGACAAGTCCGCCTTCGAGGCGCTGCTGTCGGCCAAGGGCATCAGCAACGACGACACCGTGATCCTCTACGGCGGCAACAACAACTGGTTCGCCGCCTACGCCTACTGGTACTTCAAGATCTACGGGCACTCCGACGTCAAGCTCATGGACGGCGGCCGCAAGAAGTGGGAGCTGGACGGCCGCCCGCTGTCCAAGGACGCCGTCGAGCGCCCGGCCACGCAGTACGTGGCCGCCGAGCCGGACCTGTCGATCCGCGCCTTCCGCGACGAGGTCGTGGCGGCCATCGGCTCGAAGAACCTCGTCGACGTCCGCTCGCCCGACGAGTTCTCCGGCAAGATCCTCGCCCCCGCGCACCTGCCGCAGGAGCAGTCGCAGCGGGCCGGTCACGTGCCCACGGCGATCAACATCCCGTGGAGCAAGGCCGCCAACGAGGACGGCACCTTCAAGTCCGACGAGCAGCTGGCCGCCCTCTACGGCGAGCAGGGGTTCGACGACAGCAAGGAGACCATCGCGTACTGCCGCATCGGCGAGCGCTCGAGCCACACCTGGTTCGTGCTCAGCGAGCTGCTCGGCAAGAAGAACGTCAAGAACTACGACGGCAGCTGGGTCGAGTACGGCTCGCTCGTCGGCGTCCCGATCGAGAAGTGAGCTGACCCATGTGCGGAGCACCGAAGCAGGGCGGCACCCTCGCGGGGATCGACCTGAGCACGCAGACCGTGATCCAGGGCCAGGTGTGGCACGACGGCGCCCCGGTCGCCGGCGCCTACGTCCGGCTGCTGGACGGGACCGACGAGTTCACCGCCGAGGTGGTCACCAGCCCCGAGGGTGAGTTCCGGTTCTTCGCCGCCCCCGGCACCTGGAAGGTCCGTTCCCTGGCCGCCGTCGGCAAGGGCGAGCGGGTCCTCGAGGCCGAGGTCGGCCTGAACGAGACCACGATCGTCATCTCGTAAGGCCCCCGACGGGCCGGCAGAGCCAGTCGACAGCGCCCGTCCCGGCACACCCGCCGGGGCGGGCGCTGCTGGCTGCGGGGGCAGGGGGTGTTCGTGCTAGTCGATGCCCGGCGGCAGGACGTTCGGGCCTGCCTCGGGCGGCCGGGGGAGGTCCTCGGGGTAGGCCCGCACGCCGACGACGGCGACGTCGTCGTCGCGGGTGCCGGGCAGCAGCCGCGACAGAACCGTGTCGAGCAGCTCGTCGAGAGGGGTCGTCCCCAGGTCCCGCAGCGCCTCCTGCAGCCGGGCCATGCCCTCGTCGAGGTCCGAGCCCCGGCGCTCGACCAGGCCGTCGGTGACCAGCAGCAGCGTGTGGTCCGAGTCGAGGTCGACCGTGTGGTCCTGGCGGGGGGCGGCCGGGTCGACACCGAGCATGAGGTCGGGCCGGGTGTCCAGCACGCGCGAGCTGCCGTCGGGCGCGAGCAGCAGTGGCGCGACGTGGCCGGCGTTGCTCCACCGGACCACCCGGCGGCCCGCGACGGGGACGTCGGGATGCCGCTCGACGCGGGCGAGGATGGCCGTCGCCAGCGACGAGACGGCCAGCCCGCGGGCGGTCCGGTCGGCCCGGCCCAGCGTGGCGGCCGGCGTCTCGTCGTTGTCGTAGGCCAGCGCCCGCAGCAGGCCGCGCAGCTGGCCCATGGCCGCCGCCGCGTGACTGCCGTGGCCGACGACGTCGCCGATCGCCAGCATGGTCGCCCCGTCGGGCTGCAGGAAGGAGTCGTACCAGTCGCCGCCGACCTGGGCCTCGCGGCCGGCGGGGAGGTAGCGGACGACGACGTGCAGGTGGTCGGGCTCCGGCGGCGGGGTGAGGAGCGCCTCCTGCAACCGGTCGGCGAGTGCCCGGGAGGCGGCGGCCTCGCGGGCCAGCCGGTCGATCTCGGCCGCCTGCGCCGCGGTGGCCCGCCGCTCGGTGAGGTCGCGGAAGGAGACGATGACGCCGGTGACCACGCCGTCCTCGATGGTGGGCACGGCGATCAGCTCGACCGGAACCGCGGTCCCGTCCTTGCGCCAGAACACCTCGTCGTCGGCCATCACGGTCCGGCCGCTGCGGATGGCCCGGTGGACGGGGCACTCCTCGCGCGGATAGGCGGACCCGTCGGCGCGGCGGGAGTGGATCAGCGCGTGCTGGTCGGTGCCGCGCTGCTCGCCCGGCGGGTAGCCGGTGAGGCGGACGGCGGAGGGGCTCACGAACTCGACGCGGCCCTCGGTGTCCAGGCCGTAGATGCCGTCGGCGACGTTGGCCAGCACCCATTCGTAGCGGGCGAGGGCGCGTGCGAGCTCCTCCTCGGGCGTTCGCACGCGCACCTCCGTCGTTCCGGACCGCGCCGGATCGGGTGCCGGCGATCGCGGGTCCCGCTCGCAGGGACTATAAACGCCGGGCGCGGGGCGGCTCGGGGGTCATCGGTGCCGGTGCCGGACCTGCCAGGCGGCGGCCAGTACGGCGGCGACGGCCAGTGCGGCCCCGCCGCCCCACGTGGCCGCGTCGTAGATGGCCTCGCCGAGGCCGGTGGCCGGGAGGGCGGCGACCGTCCCGGTCAGGACGGCGACCACCGACAGCAGCACCCACGGCCAGCGGCGTCCCGGCCGGCCGGAGGGCCCGGCCGGGGTCCGCAGCCACCAGCGCACCGCCCAGCCGACCAGCACCAGGCCGCCCAGCACGCTGGTCACGTACTGCAGCCAGCGGTAGCCGGGCATGAGCCCCCACTGCTCCGCCAGGACGGGGAACGTCTCCGGGCCCCACCGGCGGGCGTGGGTGAACTCGTCCCAGAGGACGTGGGTGCCGGCACCCACGGCCAGGGCGAGCAGCGTCCAGCCCACCCGGGCCGGTGCCGCCAGCCGGACCCGCAGCCCCAGGGGCACGCCCGTGAGCCGGGCGCGCAGCGCCGCGGGCGCCGCCCGCACCGCCGGTTCCGCGAGCAGCCCGTGCCAGAGGGCCCAGGCGGCGAGGCCCAGCAGCACGTTGACGGTGACGACGGCCGTGGCGGTGTGCGTGCGGAACCCCGGGTCGAACGGCAGGTAGAAGGGCAGATCTGGCGCGACGCTGCCGGCGACCAGCGCGGACGCGGGCAGCGGGGTGCGCAGGAACGGCAGCACCGCCGCCGCGTGGCTCGGGGTGAAGGGCACTCACTACCGTGGCACGCATGATCTCTGCCTGGGTCCTGGTCACCCTGGCGGCGCTGGGCGCGCTCGCCTGCGGGTACGGCGCCGCGCGGCTGGGCCGCCGCCGCCGCGGAGCCCGGCGATGAGCGGCGACACGGAGCTGCCGGTCCCCGACACCTCCGACGTCCGCAGCGGGCCGGAGGTCTCCGACGCCCTGCTGTCGGTGCTGCCGCTGCTGGGCGAGTGGCACGGCGAGGGCGTCCTGGGTGGCGCAGTCTCCGGCTCCGGCGCGGATGTCCGGTTCGGCCAGTGGGTGCGGTTCACCCACGACGGCCGTGGGTTCCTCGCCTACGACTCCCGCACCTGGCGGCTGACCGACGACGGGCAGATCGTCGGTCCCGACGTCCGGGAGAGCGGCTTCTGGCGGCCCCGCGGTGACGGGGACGACGTCGAGCTGCTGGTCGTCGGCGCCGACGGGCTGCTCGAGCTGTACGTCGGTTCCGCCCGGACGACGACCAGCTGGGAGCTGGCCACCGACATGGTGGCCCGCACCCCCGACGCGCCCGAGGTGACCCGCGCGGTGCGGCTCTACGGCATCGTCGAGGGAGCGCTCATGTACGCCGTCGACCGAGCCGTCGGTGACGGTCCGCTGCGGCCCACGATGTCCGCCCGGCTGGAGAGGATCCGATGACCGCCGCCACCCCTGCGTCTCCCACCCGCCCCGCCACCCCCCGCCAGGTCGCCGACGCCTACGTCGCCGCCGCCTGCGAGCTCGACCCCATGCTCGCCACCCAGCTCGGCGTCGCGCCGGGCGAGGACCGGCTGCCCGACCTCTCCCCGGACGGGCTGGCCGCGGAGGCGACCCTGGCCCGCGACACCCTCGCCGAGCTCGATCGCGTGCTCGCCGCCGATCCGGCCCTGGACGACGACCCGGTGGAGCGGCGCTGCGCGCGGCTGCTGCGCGAGCGGCTGACCGCGGAGCTCGACGCGTACGGCGCGGGCGAGGGCTACCGGTCGCTGAACATCCTGTTCTCACCCGTCCACTCGGTCCGCCAGATCTTCAGCCTCATGCCGTCGGCCACCGGCGACGACTGGGCGGTCATCGCCCGCCGGATGGCCCGGGTGCCCGCGGCGTTCCAGGCCTACCGGACCACCCTCGAGGAGGCGGTGCGCCGCGAGCTGCTGGTGGCGCCGCGCCAGGTCCGCACGATCGTCGAGCAGCTCGACGAGTGGACCGCAGGCCCCTACTTCGCGTCCTTCGTCGCCTCCGGGCCCGAGGCGCTGCAGGCGGAGCTGCAGGCCGCCGCCGCGGCCGCCGACGGGGCGGTGGCGGACATGCGCGACTACCTGCGCGACGAGTACGCGCCGCGGACCGAGGGCGTGCCCGACGGGGTCGGCCGGGACCGGTACGCGATGGCCGTGCGCCGCTGGACCGGCTCGGACCTCGGGCGCGGCCAGGGGCTCGAGGAGGCCTATGCCTGGGGCTGGTCCGAGCACAAGCGGATCCTCGCCGAGCAGCGGATCGAGGCCGACCGGGTGCAGGCCGGGGCGACGCCGATGGAGGCCATGCGGCTGCTGGCCACCAGTGGGCCGGCGGTCGAAGGCGTGGAGGAGATCCGCGTCCGGCTGCAGGCGATGATGGACGAGGCGATCGCCGAGCTCGACGGCACGCACTTCGACCTCGCCGAGCCGCTGCGCCGGGTCGAGGCCATGATCGCCCCTCCGGGCAGCGCCGCGGCGCCGTACTACACGCGCCCCTCGCAGGACTTCTCCCGTCCGGGCCGCACCTGGCTGCCGACGCTGGGCCGCACCCGGTTCCCGCTCTGGGACCTGGTGTCGATCTGGTACCACGAGGGTGTTCCCGGCCACCACCTGCAGCTGGCCCAGTGGGCGTACGTCTCGCAGCAGCTCTCCACCTACCAGACCTCCGTGGGCTCGGTGAGCGCCAACGTCGAGGGCTGGGCGCTGTACGCCGAGCGGTTCATGGACGAGCTCGGCTACTTCCCCGACCCCGGAACCCGGCTGGGCTTCCTCGACGCGCAGCAGCTGCGCTCGGTGCGGGTGGTCATCGACATCGGCATGCACCTGCAGCTGCCGATCCCGGACGATGCCGAGGGTGCGCTGGCCGAGCACCGTGGCCAGCCGTGGACGCCGGACCTGGCGCGCGCCTTCCTCGGCGAGAACTCCGGCGCCGCGCTGGCCTTCCTCGACAGCGAGCTGGTCCGCTACCTGGGCATCCCGGGGCAGGCGATCGGTTACAAGCTCGGCGAGCGGGCCTGGCTGGCCGGCCGGGAGGCCGCCCGGCAGGCACGGGGCGAGGCGTTCGACCTCAAGGCGTGGCACATGGCCGCGCTCTCCCAGGGGTCGCTGGGCCTCGACGACCTGGAGGCCGAGCTCGGCCGACTCTGACCCGTCAGCGCCGGTGCGGCAGCGGGTTGACCGTGTCCGACGCCAGCGACGACGAGTCCTCCGGCCGGACGGGGAGGACCTCGAGGCCCGGCGTGCGGAGCAGGTCGTCGATGCAGTCCGCCGTGCCGCCGACGTAGGTGCACCTCAGGTCGATGTCGGTGACCACGCACCAGGCGCGGTCGGCCGGCCACCAGAGGTTGGCGCTCTGCTCGTGCGGCTCGGGCGCGAGGTTGCGGACGGCGTCGGCCACCGTGCCGCGCACCAGCACCACGTCGTGGCCGCCGCGCAGCAGCAGCCGGGGCGGGTCGTCGGGGGAGGGCAGGTCGTAGCCGAAACCGTCCCACCGGCCGAACAGGCACTCGTCCGGCGTCCCGGTGTGCCGGGCGAGGACGGTGGCGACCCGCTCGGCGACCTGGACCGGCAGATGTCCCTCGGCCGGGGCGTCGTCCCAGACCCCCGAACGGCTCTCGTCGGCCTGCGGGTCCCAGCTGCCGGTGACGGTGTGCCACTGCATCAGGGCGTGCGCGACGGTGCCGCAGTGCGTGGCGACCTCGGCCCACGAGACGTCGACGTCGTCGTCCCCGGCGTAGCGGACGGCGGGGTGGAAGACCCGGGCGTAGGCCTCGAAGACCCCGGGGACGAGGGAGGCGACGGTGCCGGGGTCGGCGCCGCGACGGGCGGAGGAGATCCACACGCCCAGGGAGACGTCGGTCTCGACCGGCAGGCCCCCGAGATCCATGGGGCGCAACCTACCCGGAGAACGGACAACCCCCGGGCTGCTCCGCGGCGCTCCCTCTCACAAGGCGGGCCTCAGAGAAGAGGGGAGCAGCTCGCGGGCCGACTGGACAAATGTCGGCGGCCCGGGGGTCGGGTGACTGTCCGGTTCTCGCTCGCCGCCGTACGACGGACGGGCGATCTGCCGTCGTTCAGAACTCTCGTCTGAACGGGCGGCCCATCTGGACGGCGGCTAGCGGACAGCCACCTCACGAGTCCTGTAGCTCAGCAAGTTACGGACCACCTCCTCTCTCGTGTGCGACGACGGTACGTCGGCGTCGAGAGCCCCGGCAAGCGAGAAACTCAGCTGTCAGCGAACGGCTTGGCCGGCCGCCCGGGGGGCGGCGCGCCCTTCCAGTCCGGGTCGTGCTCGGCCGTCTCGTCGGCCGTCTCGTACCCGGGGGGCGGGCCGATGTCCTCGGGGCGCTCGTAGACGTCGGGGATGCCGTCGGCGTCGACGTCCACCAGCTCCTCGGCGGCGATGGCCCGGTACTGCCGGTTCCGCAGCCGCAGGATGACCGCGGCCAGCCCGGCGGCGAGCACGGTGCCCACCAGGATGCCGACCTTGGCGTGGTCGAAGCTCTCGGGATCGTCGGCGTAGGCGAGCTCGGTGATCAGCAGCGAGACGGTGAAGCCCATGCCGCCGAGCAGGGCCAGCCCGACCACGTCGGTCCAGCTCAGGTTCTCGTCGAGCTGCGCGCGGGTGAAGCGGGAGACCAGCCACGTGGCGCCGGTGATGCCGATGGCCTTGCCGGCGACCAGCCCGACCATGATGCCGATCGCGATGCTGTCGCCGAGGGACTCGCCCAGCCCCGAGAGGCCACCGACCGCCACGCCCGCGGAGAAGAAGGCGAAGACCGGCACGGCGATGCCCGCCGAGATCGGCCGGATCCGGTGCTCGAAGTGCTCGGCCAGGCCCGGCCCGGCGTCCGGCCCACCGGCCGCCTGGCTCCGGACCACGGGCACGGTGAAGGCCAGCAGCACGCCGGCCACGGTGGCGTGGACACCTGACTCGTGCATCAGGGCCCAGCAGAGCGCGGCCAGCGGGAGCAGCAGCCACCAGGAGCGGATCCGCTTCTGCACCAGGAAGCCGAAGACGGCCAGCGGCAGCAGCGACAGCAGCAGGGCCTCGACGTTCAGCGCGGCGGTGTAGAAGATCGCGATGACCATGATCGCCAGCAGGTCGTCGACCACGGCCAGGGTGAGCAGGAAGGTGCGCAGGGCCGTGGGCAGGTGCGTGCTGATGACCGCCAGGACGGCCAGGGCGAAGGCGATGTCGGTGGCCGCCGGGATCGCCCAGCCCTCCAGCGACCCGCCCAGGTTGATCAGCACGAAGAACAGGGCGGGTACCGCCATCCCGCCGACCGCCGCGGCGATCGGCAGCGCCGCGCGCCGTGGTTCGCGGAGGTCGCCGGCGACGAACTCGCGCTTGAGCTCGAGCCCGGCGACGAAGAAGAAGATCGCCAGCAGCCCGTCGGCCGCCCACGTGCCCAGCGAGAGGTCCAGGTGCAGCGCCTCCGGCCCGACCTTGGTGTCGCGCAGCGACTCGTAGCTCTCCGCCCAGGGGGAGTTGGCCCAGACGAGGGCGATCAGCGCCGCGACGAGCAGCAGCGCGCCACCGACGGTCTCCTTGCGCAGGACCGAGGTGAGGCGTTGCGTCTCGGTCCACGACCCGCGGCCGAGCAGGCGGGAAGAGGGCGGCTTGGTCACGGGGGCGGCTCCGGGGGAGGGGTCGGGAAAGGACGTTGCCGACCAGACTTCCCGGCGCACCGTGGGTCCACGCTACCCGGCGAGCAGTTCCCGCACCCGCACCGTCAGTCCGGCGTCCCCGCGGCGCACGCCGTCGAGCGTGTGCACGGGGGCGGCGCCGCGCACGCCCGACAGCAGCCACACGGCGTCGGCGGCGTGCAGGTCGTCCACGGTGCCAGCGGTCCGCGCCGTCGGCCAGCCCGCGGCGTCGGCGCGCTCGAACAGCCGGGCGACGGTCGTGCCCGCCAGGATGCCGGTGTCCAGCGGTGGCGTGTGCAGCGTGCCGTCCGCGGCCCACGCGACCGTCGACGTCGGGCCCTCGAGCAGCTGCCCTTCGAGCGAGGTGAGGACGACGTCGTCCGCGCCGAGCCGGGCCGCGTGCCGGTAGGCCGCCATGTTCACCGCGTAGGAGAGCGTCTTCGCGCCGCCCAGCAGCCACGGCGCCCGCGAGCGGAAGTCCGCCGGGACGCCGAGGGAGAGGCTGACGACGGAGACGCCGGTGCTGCGCTGGCGGAGGGTCTCGGCCGGCACGGGCGCCAGGAGTGCCAGCGCCGTGGGCGGGGCGCCGCCCCCGGGGCCGCGGGTGAGGAGCAGCCGGACGACGCCCTCGGTCCCCGTCGGCCACTCGGCCAGCACCGCGTCCACGAGGGCGCGCCAGACCCCGTCACCGGGGTGCGGGATCTCCAGCAGTGCCGCGGATCGCACCAGCCGGGCCAGGTGGTCGGCCAGGTGCGGTGTCGCCCCGTCGATCACCGCCACCGACTCGAACGCGCCGTCCCCGCGGACCAGGCCCTGGTCCGCGGCGGTCACCACGGGCTCCTCCGCGGGAACGGCGACGGCCACGCCGTCCCGCCAGATCGCGACACTGCGCTGATCGGTCACCGGTCCAGACTGCCCGACCCCGGGCATAAGGTCGCGGCATGGGGCACGAGGGCCAGCGGATCGGGGGCGCGGTCGGCGAGGCGGCCGCGCCGCTGGCCGAGCGGCTGCGCGAGCGCGGCCTGCGCCTGACGCCGCAGCGCAGGCGGGTGCTCGCGGCGGTGGCGGCGCTGGAGCACGCGACGCCTGAGGCGATCGGGGCGCGGCTGCGCGAGGAGGCCGGCGCGGAGGGCTCGGCACCCGACGCCTCGACGGTCTACCGGAACCTGGAGCTGCTCGAGCAGCTCGGCCTGGTCTGGCACACGCACCTGGGCAAGGGCGCGCCGGTCTACCACGCCTCCGAGCACCCGCACCCGCACGTCGTCTGCGCCTCGTGCGGGGAGATCACGTCGGTCGCCCCGGACCTGCTCGACGACGCGGCGGAACGTCTGGCCGCCGATCTGGGTTTCACCGTGGACGTGGGGCACGTCGCCTTGTCCGGGACCTGCCGGGCGTGCCGTGAACGAGCCGGATCGGAGATCCCATGAGTTCCACCCTGCTGTCCCGCCCGGGAGCCGTCGCCGAGGAGAAGCCGGTGGACGCCGCCCGCGCCGTGGCCGCTCATTACGGGGACCCCCTGCGCGAGCAGCGGCTGCTCGCCGAGGGCGCCGGGCTGGTGGACCGCAGCGACCGCGACGTCCTGGTCGTCCCGGGCGCCGACCGGCTCTCCTGGCTGCACAGCCTGACCAGCCAGCACCTCGACCGGCTGGCCGACGCCACCGGCAGCGAGGCGCTCGTCCTCTCGCCCAACGGGCACGTGGAGCACCACCTCGTGATCGCCGAGCTCGGCGGCACCACCTGGGCCGACGTCGAGCCCGGCACCGGCGCGGCGCTGCACGCCTTCCTCGAGAAGATGCGGTTCATGCTGCGCGTCGAGCCGCAGCTGGTCAGCGAGCAGTGGGCGGTCCTCTCGCTGGTCGGGCGGACGACGCTGGACGTGCTGTCCGCGGCCGGCCTGCCGGCCCCGGCGACCGAGTACGGCGTCGAGCCGCTGGCCGACGGCGGCTTCGTCCGCCGGATGCGCCCGATCGGCGACGGCGGCTCGCTGCTGGTCGACCTGGTCGTGCCGCGCGCCTCGGTCGGCGACGTCGCCGACCGGCTCCTCGCGGCCGGCGCGGGGCTCGCCGGCGTGCAGGCCTACGAGGCGCTGCGCGTGGAGGCCCGGCGCCCGCGGCTGGGCGTGGACAGCGACCACCGGACGATCCCGAACGAACTCGAGTGGCTGACCAGCGCCGTGCACCTCGACAAGGGCTGCTACCGCGGGCAGGAGACGGTCGCCCGCGTGCACAACCTGGGGCGGCCGCCGCGCCGGCTGGTGCTGCTGCACCTCGACGGCATCAGCGAGGACCTCGCCGAGCCGGGTGCGCCGGTACTGGCCGGCACCCGGGAGGTCGGCCGCGTGGGCAGCGTGGTGCGGCACCACGAGCTGGGCGTCATCGCGCTGGCGCTGGTCAAGCAGTCGGTGGCCCCCGACGCCGCGCTCGTGGTGGGCGGGTCGTCCGCTGCCATCGACCCGGACGACGCAGCGCTCGAGATCGACGAGGACCGCGCCGCCGCCCGCGACCGCATCCGCGCCGTCCGGTCCGCGTCGATCCCGCGGGCGTGACGCGGCGCGCCCGCCGGGCGGCCCTGCGGCTGGGAATGGCCCGGGCGCTGTCCTACGCTCCCCGGCGACCGCCGATCACGACCGACGACACCCGCACGCCCGGGGGCAGCACGCCGATGGAGGCCGCACCGTGAGTCCCAAGCCCACCCCCGCCGGTGGCGACGCCGTCGACGCCCTGCTGGTGCCCGGGTTCCTCGAGGACGCGACCAAGCGGTCGATGGCCGAGGTCCGCGCGCTGCGCCGCCAGGCGGAGCAGGTGGAGGTCAACCTCTCCTACACGCGGCGGCTGCTGCAGGGCCGGCTGGACATCGTCCGCCGCGAGATGCAGCGCCGGGCCGAGGACGACGGCCGGTCGCTGGTCGACCTGCTGCCGGAGATCCTCGCCGAGAAGGGACGCGGCCCCGCCCACGGTCTCGGCCGGCACCAGACCGTCCAGCCGTCCAACCCCGACGCCTACGAGTCCTGGGTCAACTCCCTGACCCCGGGGGTCGACCTCTCCTCGATCTCCGAGCTCACCGACGCCAAGCTGGAGCGGGGCGCCAAGGCCCTCGCCCGTGCCGAGAGCGGCCTGTCGGAGCGCCGCCGCGGGGTGCAGCAGGTCATGGACGCGCTCGCCGCCGAGCTCGGCCGCCGCTACCGCGACGGCGAGGCCGACGTCGCCGCCCTGCTCGCCGACGAAGGCCGGTAAGGACCCCGTGCCCCCCACCGCTCGCACGCTCGCGGCGGGCCCCTGCACGGGGGCCGAATGGCCCGACAACCCGGTCCTGGTCGAGGTCGAGCGGTCGGGGTTCCTGGAGTCCGTGCACCGCGGCTCGCTCGTCGTCCTCGGTCCGGACGGCGAGGTGCGGTTCGCCGCGGGTGCGGTCGACCGGCCGATGCTGCCCCGTTCGTCCAACAAGCCGGTCCAGGCGACCGCGCTCCTGGCCGCCGGTTGGACGCCCCGATCGGCCCGGGAGCTCGCCATCGGCGCCGGTTCGCACAGCGGTGAGGACGGGCACCGGGAACTGGCCGCCGCCATGCTCGGCGCCGTCGGCCTGGACCCGGATCACCTCGGCTGCCCGCCTGCGCTGCCGTCGCACGAGCCGACCCGGGCGGCCTGGCTGACCGGGGGCCGGGCGCCGCAGCGGACGGCGATGAACTGCTCGGGCAAGCACGCGGCGATGCTGTCGGCCTGCGTGGCCTCCGGCTGGCCGGTCGAGGGCTATCTCGACCGTGACCACCCGCTGCAGCAGGCGATCGAGTCCCGGTTGTCCGAGGCGGCCGGCGAGCAGGTGACCGCCGTCGTCGTGGACGGATGCGGCGCGCCGCAGCACGCGCTCTCGCCCACCGGCCTGGCGCGCGGCGTCCTGTCGCTGGTGCAGGCGGAGGCCGGCTCGCACGAGCGGGCTGTCGCGGACGGCATGCGGGCCGAGCCGTGGTTCGTCGCGGGGACCGGCCGCGAGGACACGGACCTGATGCGCGCCGTCCCGGGCCTCCTGGTCAAGGGAGGGGCCGACGGCGTGCACGTCGCCGCGCTGCCCGGCGCCGGGGCCGTGGCGCTCAAGCTCGACGACGGCGGGGACCGCGGCCGGATGCCGGCACTGGCCGGCGGTCTGCGCCGGCTGGGCGTGCCGGCGGAGGCGCTCGCTCCGTGGTTGCACGCGTCCGTCACCGGCGGGGCGGAGCAGGTCGGCGTGGTGCGACCGGCGGCGGTACTCGGCTCCTGAGCTGCTGTTTCGGGTGTGACCCGTCTGACAGCCCACTGCTAGCACTAGCGCTTGCAAGAGCTAGCACCCGGGGATAGTGTCGTACCCGTGCAGACACCCGGTGACTTCGTCCGCGAGCAGGTGAGCACGGTCCGCGACAAGGTGGACCGGGTCGCCGGCAGCGTGGCGGAGTCGGTCGCCGAGGCGACCACCACCTCGGCGGGCAACGTCACGTCCGTCGGCTCGCAGGTGGGCAACTACATCCGCGAGCAGCGCAGTGCCGCCCGGGTGTCCCTGCGAGAGCTGGCCCGCACCGCGGGAGTCAGCAACCCCTACCTGTCCCAGGTGGAGCGAGGTCTCCGCAAGCCGTCAGCGGAGATCCTCGCGTCGATCGCCCGGGGCCTGAAGATCTCGGCCGAGTCGCTCTACGAGCAGGCGGGGATCCTCGACCGGAGGTCCGGCAACCCGGACACCGTGGCGGCGATCCGCTCGGACGAAGCGCTGTCCGAACGGCACAAGGCCGTGCTGCTGGAGCTCTACGAGACCTACGTCCGTGAGCACTCCACCAGTGCGGTGCGCGAGGCCCCAGCGCAGGCCGGAGCCCAGACAGCACCCGAGAACGCCCCCCACCCTTCCAAGGAGTCGGCATGACCCCCACCCAGACCGTGAAGCAGTACGGCGAGCTCGCCGTGGCCCAGGGCCGCACCCTGGCCGAGCAGGCCCGCACCCCGATCCTGGCCCTCGTCGGCGCCGGTGACCTGGCCGTCGAGCGCGCCAGGACCGTGCTCGACCAGTTCCGCAGCACCGCCGAGGCCCTGCCCGGCGAGGCGCAGGTCCAGGCCGACCTCGCCGTCAAGGAGGCCCGCACTCGGGCCACCGAGGCCGCCGGTACCGCGCGCACCACGGCGCAGCAGCTGACCGAGGCCGTGCGTCCCGACGCGCTGCGCAGCACCGCCGCCCAGCTCGTCGAGACGGCCCGCACCCAGGCGACCGCCACCCTGGAGACCCTGGCCGAGCGTGGCGCCGAGGTCGTCGAGGACCTGCGCCGCCAGCCCGGCTTCCGCCGGGTCGTGCGTCGCGCCGAGCGCGCCGTCGACACCGTCGAGGACGCCCTGGAGGACATCCTCGAGGAGACCGCCGAGGCGGTCACCGACGCCTCCAACGAGGTGACCTCGATCGCGCAGAAGACCGCGGCCAAGGCCGAGAAGGTCGCCGCCAAGGCCGAGGCCTCGGTCGAGGAGACCGCGGAGGCCACCAAGGACGGGCTCGAGGACGCCGTCGAGGCGCCCACCAAGAAGGACGCCCCGACCGCCAAGAAGGCGCCGGCCAAGAAGAACACCCCGGCCGCGAGCAAGTCGTCGACCAAGACGACGTCGGCCCGTGTCACCCGGGCGCGGTCCGCGAAGCGGACCGACCCCACCGCTGTGCCCGCCAAGCGCAACAGCTGACACACCCCACGAACCAGGGCCCCGGAGCTGAGCAGGCGCTCCGGGGCCCTGTCGTGTCCGGGTGCCGGTGTGCGCCGCGCCGACCCGGAGGGGTGGCGTGCGGCCCCGCTCCGGCCCGGTGGCCGGCCCGCCGGCGGGTAGGCTCGCGGGCATGGCGGAGTTCGACGGGTTGCTGCTGTTCGCCCTCTACTGGGGCGCTCTGGCGCTGGCCCTCTGGGCGTTCGTCGACGCGCTGATCCGTCCGGCGGCGGGCTTCGTCGCGACCGGCAAGCTCACCAAGCCCGCCTGGGCGGCGATCACGGCACTGGCCGTCCTCGCCCTCTACTTCCGCGGTCCACTGGACATCTTCGGGCTGCCCGCCGTCATCGCCGGGATCGTGTACCTGGTCGACGTGCGCCCCGCAGTGCGCGGTCTGCCCCGCGGCAACAGCTGGTGACCTGCGTCCTCCGCTGATCCGGGTCTCCCGGTCATCGACCGAAGACGCCCGCCGGGGGCTCCGGGGACGGCTGGGCGTCGGCATCGGTGACCGGCTGCGTCCGGCCCACGAAGCGGTGCAGGTCCTCGCCGTCGACCACCCGCGAGGGCATCGGGTCACGGGCACACGCGCGGGTGAACGCGGCGAGCGGTAGCTCGGTGTCCGACGCGACGGCGACCAGGTTGCCGAAGCGGCGGCCGCGCATCGTGCCCGGCTCGGCGAGCAGGCAGACGTGCCGGAACACCGCCCGCAGCGTGGCCGCCTGGCCCCGGGCGAAGCGCAACGGCGGCCCGTCGGCCACGTTCGCGGCGTAGACCCCGCCCGGCCGCAGGACCCGGGCGACCTCGCGGACGAATTCCACGCTGGTCAGGTGCGCCGGCGTTCGCGCCCCGGCGAAGACGTCGGTGAGGACGACGTCGGCGGCGGCCGGGCGGAGGGCGGCCAGCCCGGCGCGGGCGTCGTCGGCGCGGACCCGCACCCGGGCGTTGCGGGGCAGCGGCAGGTGTTCGCGGACCAGGTCGGTGAGCGCCTGGTCGTGCTCCACCACGCGCTGGCGCGAGCCGGGGCGCGTGGTGGCGACGTACCGGGGGAGGGTCAGCGCGCCTCCGCCCAGGTGGACGACGTCGAGCGGGGCGCCCGGCTCGGCCGCGAGGTCCAGCACGTGACCCATGCGGCGGACGTACTCGAACTCCAGGTGCGTCGGCTCCTCGAGGTCGACGTGGGACTGCGGCGTGCCGTCGACCATCAGCACCCAGGAGCCGTCGCGGTCGGCGTCGGCCAGCAGTTCGGCCGTGCCGCCGTCGACCGGGGTCGGACCGGGCGGCACTCTCACCGTCACCATCGTGCCAGCCGCCCACCGCGGGGCTCCCGGGCGTGCCGGGCCGGCGCCGGGAGACGGGAACGGCCGGGGCGGTGGCATCGGGCGGTCGATAGTGTCGGCGCCCGACGGCGGATGGTGACCGCCGACACAATCGGGAGGCACCGTGTCCGCCGTACCGCCCCACCTGCCCGTCGAGGGCCAGGACAGCGCAGCCGTGCTCGCCCGGCTGCGGGACAACCGGCACGACGACGCCGACTGGCGCAGCGGCCGCATCTTCGGCCTGATCTTCCACCCGGACGACGACGAGCTCGAGGAGCTGCTCGCCGAGGTGAGCCGGGAGTACCTGGCGGAGAACGCCCTCAACCCGGTCCGGTTCCCGAGCCTGGCCCGGCTCGAGCGCGAGGCGGCGGACATGGTGGCCGGCCTCCTGCACGGCACCCCCGGCACCGGCGGGCTGACCAGCGGCGGCACCGAGTCGATCTTCATGTCCGTGCTCGTCGCGCGGGAGACGGCGCGCAAGCGCGGCATCGACGACCCCGTGCTGGTCACCGCGATCACGGCCCATCCGGCGTTCGCCAAGGCCTGCCACCTGCTCGGCATGCGGCAGATCCGGGTGCCGGTCGACGAGGGTTACCGGCTCGTCGTCGAGGAGATGCGCGCCGCGGTGGGACCCGACACCGCCATGGTGGTGGCCAGCGCTCCGTGCTACCCCTACGGCGTCATCGACCCCGTGGAGGAGGTCGCGGCGATCGCCCGCGAGGCGGGCGTGCTCTGCCACGTGGACGCCTGCCTGGGCGGGATGATGCTGCCCTTCTGGGAGCGCCTCGGGGAGCCGGTACCGCCGTGGGACTTCCGGGTCGACGGCGTCACGAGCATCAGCGCCGACCTGCACAAGTACGGCTACAGCTTCAAGGGCGCCAGCGTGCTCCTGCACCGCGACGTCGAGCAGTACCGGACCCAGTGGTGGTTCGACGACGGCGCCTGGGGCGGTGGGCTCTACGGATCGCCCACCGCCGCCGGCACGCGCCCCGCGCCGCCGATCGCCGGCGCGTGGGCGGCGCTGCGCCACCTCGGCGAGGACGGCTACCTGCGCCAGGCCACCAAGGTGCGCGACGCCACCCGCCGCCTGATGGCCGGCATCGAGGCGATCGAAGGGCTGTCGATCACCTCGACGCCGGACCTGTGCGTGTTCCAGTTCGGCAGCGAGGACGTCGACATGAAGGCCGTCGCGGAGGCGCTCGCCGAGCAGGGCTGGTATCCGAACCGGCAGCCCGGCGGGCTGCACCTGATGGTGTCCCCGTTCCACGTGCGGGTGGCCGACGAGTTCCTCGCCGCGCTCACCGCCGCGGTCGACCTCGCCCGGGACGGGCGCAGGTCCGACGCCGGTCCGGCCACCTACGGCGGCACCGCCCGCCCGGGCGGGACGGGCGGCTCGTGACCGAGCCCTGGCTGCAGGACGCCTGCTCGCTGGTCGACGCGTTCCGCGCGCGGGAGATCAGCCCGGTCGAGGCGGTGCAGGCGGTGCTCGACGCGGTCGACGCCAGCGACCTGAACGCGGTCAGCCACGTCGACGCCGAGAACGCCCTGGCCGCGGCCCGGAGCGCCGACGTCTCCCGGCCGTTCGGCGGGGTGCCGTTCGCGGTCAAGGAGCTCGAGCCGGTGGAGGGCTGGCCGTTCCCCCGGGGCAGCAAGCTCCTGGAGGGCACGACCGGGCCCTTCACCACGGTGCACGTGGAGCGCATCCGCGACCGCGGCGGTGCGATCCCGGTGGTGCAGACGACCAGCAGCGAGTTCGGCCTCGTGGGCTACACCTCGACGAAGCTGCACGGCACGACCCGCAACCCGTGGAACCCGGCGCTGACGCCGGGCGGCTCGAGCGGGGGCACCGCGGCCGCGGTGGCCGGGGGAGTGGTGCCCATCGGCACCGGCACCGACGGCGGCGGGTCGATCCGCATCCCGGCCGGCTACACGGGGCTGGTCGGCATCAAGACGAGCTTCCGCACCATCCCCTTCGCGCCGATGGCCCAGATCGAGCCGCTGCACTCGATGGTCGGCTGCCTGTCCCGCTCGGTCCGGGACACGGCCCGCTGGCTGGACGTCGCGAACGGCGCCCATCTGCGGGACCCGTTCAGCCTGCCGCGCGTGGAGGGCTTCGAGGCGGGGCTGGGCAGCCACGACCTCGCCGGCCTGCGGGTCGCGGTGCTGCCGGACTTCGGAGGCGCGGTCGTGCACCCCGACGTCGTCGCCGCGATCGAGGACGCGGCGGAGGCGCTCGTCGCCGCTGCCGGGATGCGGCGGGTCGACGTCGACTTCACCGTGCCCGACATGGCGGCGATCTGGGCCGGCGCCTCGCTGCCCACGATGTGGCACGGCATGCACGCCTACTGGCCGCAGATCCGCGAGCTGCTCACCGAGGAGGTGGCGGCCCTGATGGCCCGCTCGGAGACCTTCACCATCGCCGAGGCGGCGGCGGTCGACCCGCTCCGCAAGCTGCTCAACGAGTCGTTCGCCGACCTGTTCGAGTCCGTGGACCTGGTGCTCGCCGCGACCAACCCGGACGACCCCTACGCCGCCGAAGGGCCGGGCCCGAAGCGCGTCGGGGACATCGACGTCGAGGGGCTCGGCAACACCGGCCGGCTGACGATGGGCATGAACATCACCGGCGTGCCGGCGATCAGCGTCCCGGCCGGACTGTCGCCGCGGGGGATGCCGATCGGGATGCAGATCGTCGGGCCGCGGCACAGCGACCCGCTGCTGCTGTCGGTCGCGGCGCTGTTCGAGCGCGAGCGGCCGTGGCCTCTCGTCGCGCCGTCGGTGCGCGCGTCGTGAGCTGGGAGACCGGGACCGTCGAGGGCCCCGGCGGACTGGTGTGCAGCGTGGACCGGCTGGCCTCCGACGCCGGTGCCGCCGTCCTGCGCGCCGGCGGGAACGCCGTGGACGCCGCGATCGCGACCAGCGCCGCCCTGACGGTCACCACACCGCACATGTGCGGGATGGGCGGCGACCTGTTCGCGCTGGTGGCCGGCCCCGGCGCGGGGAGCTCGGAGCCACTGGTGCTCAACGCCTCCGGCCGCGCCGGCAGCGGGGCCGATCCGGATCGGCTCCGGGCCGAGGGGCACCGGTCGATGCCGTTCCTCGGCGACGTCCGGAGCGCGCCGGTACCGGGGTGCGTGGACGGGTGGCTGACGCTGCACGACCGACTAGGACACCTGCCCCTCGGCGACGTGCTGGCGCCGGCGATCGAGCTGGCCGAGTCGGGCTTCCCGGCGTCCCCGCTGCTCGCGGCGACCCTGCCCTCGCTAGCCGGTGTGACCGGGTGCGACGAGCTCGTCCGGTCCGGTGTGGCGGCCGGCGATCTGCTGCGGCGGCCCGGGCCCGCCCGGATGCTGCGGGCCGTCGTCGCCGAGGGGCGGGACGGGTTCTACGGCGGAGAGTTCGGGGCGCGGCTGCTCGAGGTGGGGGCGGGGGAGTACAGCGCGGACGACCTCGCCGCTCCGCTCGCCGACTGGGTGGACGGCCTGGCCCTCGACGTCTGGGGGCACCGGGTCTGGACCGTCCCGCCGAACTCCTCCGGCTACCTGGGTCTGGCCGGGGCGGGCATCGCCGAGCGGGTGGGGATCGTCGCGGATCCCGACGACCCGGCCTGGGTCCACCTGACCGTGGAAGCGGCACGGCTGGCCGGGTTCGACCGTCCGGAGCGCCTGTTCGAGGGCGCGGACGGCGCCGCGCTCGTCGCGCCCGAGCGCCTGGCCGAACGGGCCGCGATGTTCGACCCGGGTCAGGCGGCTCGCCTGGGTGACCGGCATCGCGACGGCGGCACCATCTACCTGTGCGCCGCCGACGGGAACGGCATGGGCGTCAGCCTCATCCAGTCCAACGCCAAGGGGTACGGCAGCCACGTCGCCGTCCCGGGTACCGGCATCATCCTGCACAACCGGGGCATCGGGTTCAGCCTCGAGCCGGGGCACCCCGCCGAGTACCGGCCCGGCCGGCGCCCACCGACCACGCTGGCCCCGGCGCTGGTCACGAGACCCGACGGGTCGCTGCGCGCGGTGCTCGGCAGCATGGGTGGCGACTCCCAGCCGCAGGTCGTGCTGCAGATGCTCGCCCGGTTGCTCGTCAGCGGTCAGGAGCCGGGGACCGTGCTCAGCGCGCCGCGCTGGGTCCTCGATCTCGAGGGTGGCACCGGCTTCGACCTGTGGGACCGCCCCGACCGGCACCGGGTCCGCATCGAGGAGCACGCGCCGTCGTCCTGGCAGACGGGTCTCGAGGAGCGGGGCCACCGGGTGGAGCGGGCCGGCATCGACGTCGCGGGCTTCGGGCACGCCCACCTGATCGACGTCCCGCTCGACGGGGCGCCGAGGGGAGCGGCCGATCCGCGGTCGGTGATCGGCGCCGCCGTCGCCGTCTGATCGCCGCGCCAGGGCCTGGTGTCTTTATCGGACAACTGATATGAAAAAGCTCGCCTCGCCCCCGGGTGCGGTCGCAGGTGCACGCGTTCCTCACCGTCACCGAGGAGCTCGCGCGGACGGAGGCGGCCGCGGCCACCGAGCGGGCCGCCCGGGGCGAGCGGATCAGCGCCATGGACGGGATCCCGTACTCCATCAAGGACCTGGAGGACACCGCCGGCATCCGCACCACGCACGGCACCCGGTTCTTCGCGGACAACGTCCCCGACAGCGACAGCGTCGTCGCCGGCCGGCTGCGCTCCAGCGGCGGCGTCCTGCTCGGCAAGACCAACACCCCGGCCTTCGGCTGGAAGGACATGGCCGACAACCTGGTCGCCGAGACGACGGTGAACCCGTGGGACACCTCCCGGACGACCGGCGCATCCTCGGGCGGGGCGGCGGCGGCCGTCGCCGCCGGCCTGGGCCCGCTGGCGCAGGGGTCGGACGGCGCGGGATCGATCCGGATCCCGGCGGCGCTGTGCGGGGTCGTCGGCTTCAAGCCCTCGTTCGGGCGGATCCCCGTGCACCCGATCCGCGAGTACTGGGCGCACCGCACGCACGTCGGCCCGTTGACCCGCACCGTGGCGGACGCCGCCCTCATGACGTCGGTGATGGCGGGGAGCGACGACCGCGACCCGTTGTCGCTGACCAGCGAGATGGAGCCGTTCGCGCCGCCGGCGGAGTCCGAGCGGCCGCTCGCCGGCCGGAAGGTCCGCTGGAGCCCGGACCTCGGCTACGGGGCGGTGAGCGCCGAGGTGGCGCAGATCGTCGCCGGCGCGGTGTCCGTGCTGGAGGAGCTCGGCTGCGCGGTCGAGGAGAAGGCCCCCGGCTGGGAGGACCCGAGCCGCTTCCACCGGGTCATCCACAGCAGCGGCCTCGCCGTGGGCGTCGGGCCGTTCGCCGACCAGCAACCGGAGTGGCTCGAGGACGACCTGTTGCGGCTGATCGAGTACGGCCGGTCGCACTCGGCGGTCGACCTCAAGACCGCCGAGATCCAGCGAGGCCGCCTCTACGACGCCGCCCGGAGTCTCTTCGAGCAGATCGACCTCCTCGTCACGCCCGCGATGCCGCTCGAGGCCTGGTCCGCGGAGCCGGGCCCAGGGCCGCAGGAGATCGACGGAGTGCGGCTGGGCGCCCGGGGGCGCTCGTTCCTGCTCAACCCGTTCAACCTCACCGGGCAGCCGGCCATCTCCCTCCCGTGCGGCTGGACCGAGGCCGGGCTCCCGGTCGGCGTGCAGATCGTCGGCCGGCGGAACCAGGACATCGACGTCCTCCAGGTCGCGCACGTGCTCGAGCAGCGCCTCGGCCTCATGGACCGGTGGCCGGCGCTGTCCTGAGCGACGTCCCACAGGAGGAGACGTGCCCAAGATCGTCGATCACGACGAGCGCCGCCGGTCGGTCATCGAGGCGACCTGGCGGGTCATCGCGCGGGAGGGCATCGCCAGCGCGACGACCCGCGGCATCGCCCGCGAGGCCGGCTGCTCCATCGGGGTCCTGGCGCACTACTTCGCGGACAAGGCCGAGCTCATGGCCTCGGCCATGCTGGCCGCGCACGCGGAGGTGCGCGCCCGGCTGGACCCGGAGCTGACCGGCCTGGCCTCGGTCCGCCAGTACATGGTCGAGTGCCTGCCCGTGGACGAGCGGCGCCGGTTCCTCGCCGTCGTCGAGGTGAGCTTCTGGGGGCAGGCCGTCGGCAACCCCCGGCTCGTCGACGTCTACGCGGGCGAGGTGGAGGGGTTCCGCAGCACCCTGCGCACCCGGCTCGTCCAGGCGCGCGAGCAGGGCGAGCTGCGGCCCGACGTCGACGTCGAGGCCGTCGTCCACGAGCTGCACGTCCTGAACGACGGCCTGAGCATCCAGGCGGCGTTGCACGCGCACAGCGCCTCGGCACAGCAGCAGGTCGCCATGGTGGATTCCGTCCTCGACCGGATCCGCAGCGTCGTCCCGTGACGGGCCGGCGCGAGTAATTTCTCGGCACTCGCAGCGCCCGGGGTGCATCGGAGCGTGTACAGGTGAGGGAGCAGCCGGCGCGCTGGCTGCCGGTCGAGACCGTGGAGGTCTGATGCTCCGACGGATGGACGGCAGCCGGCTCGTGGCTCTCGTGCTCGCGGTGGTGCTGGCCGCCGCCGTCGTCACCTGGCTGGCGATGCGGAACAGCGGGGCGGACGACACCGCGGCCGGCTCGTCAGGGCTGCCTTCCTGTGCCGATCTGGCCGGAACCGACCTCGGCCCGCTGGACGAGGACCCGGCGTGGAACGGCTGCGTGACCGAAGGCGGCGCAGCGGTGCGGTCCTACCGGTACGAGTGCTCGGGGCTGCGCAGGGTCACCTACCCCGACGGGGACGAACGGCGGCTGGCCGCCGAAGCCGCCGTCGTCTTCCTGCCCGACGCCGGGCTGACGGCCGCCACGGGGCAGCCCTGGGTCGAGGTTCACGGCGTGCGGGCCGCCCACCTGCCGACGCCGTTCGTCATGCTCGGCCCCTACCGCTGCGACGAGCTCCGTTCGCTGCCGCACGGCGGGTCGTCCCCGGCCAGCTGCGCCCTCGATGACGTCCCTCTCGAGCTGTCGACCACCCAGGGATGCAGCAGGGAAGGCCAGTACTACGCCGCGGTCGGCCGGACCTGCATCTATCCGGACTGGGACATCGGCGTGTTGTGGGAGCAGTGGTCCATCGACGTTCCCGGCCTGGGCGGCCCGGACGATCCCACGGTGCTGGAGAGCGGGCCGGACGAGGAGTGGTGGATGGTGCCCGGGCAGTACCGCGACGAGCGCTGCTCGACGCCCCCCCCAGGAGTGGGACGAGGCCTGGCGTTGAGCTGAGCCGGGCATCGAACGCGGTGCCGTGGACGTTCCCGCGGGAACGTCGCCTACTCGACCGGGGCGACCGCCGACCAGCGCACGGTGACCTCGCCGTGCCGCCACCGGCGGGAGGAGCCGACCAGCGGCCAGCCCTGCTCGGCCAGCGCCTCGACCGCGGCGACCCAGCGCTGCCGCGGCCCGAAGGTGGACATCCCCGCGGCGGAGGCCCACGCGACGTCGAAGGCACGCAGGAACTCGTGCACCGGCTGCCCCGGCACGTTGTGGTGGATGAGGGCCTTCGGCAGCCGCTCGGCCAGGTCCGAGGGCGTGGCGATGTCGGAGACCCGTGCGGCCAGTGTGAGCGTCAGCGGGCCCTCGGCGTCGAGGGCGACCCACGTCGAGCGCCGTCCCCACTCGTCGCAGGTGCCCTCCACGACCAGGCCGCCGGGCCCGAGCGCCGCGCACATGGTCGTCCACGCGCGAGCCGCCGACTCCTCGTCGTACTGGCGCAGCACGTTGAAGGCGCGCACCAGCACCGGCTGCAGGCCGGCCAGCTCGAAGCCGCCGAGGCGGAAGTCCACCCGCGGCGGGTCGCGGTCGGCCTCCACCGCGGCCACGCGGGCCGGATCGATCTCCAGGCCCACGACCTCGAGGCCGTCGACCTCGGGCGCCAGCCGTTCGACCAGCTCCAGCGTGGTGACGGCGGAGGCGCCGTAGCCGAGGTCGACGACCAGCGGTCGCGCGGAGTCGCGCAGGCGCGGGATCTGGGTGGCGAGCAGCCAGCGGTCGACGCGGCGCAGCCGGTTGGCGTTGGTCGTGCCCCGGGTCGGGAGTCCCAGGGCCCGTGCCCGGCCGGCAGCCAGCCGCGGCGCCTTGCGCTGGGGCTGAGGGGACAGCGAGGCCCGCTGCTTGTGGTCGCTCCCTGCCTCGCTCACCGGTATGGAGGGTAGTCCGGGCTAGCGTGGCATCGTGCAGGTTCGACACGACGTCCGGCTGGCGGACCTCACCACCCTCGCCGTGGGTGGTCCGATCGAGCGGTTGCTCGAGGCAGAGACCGCCGACGAGCTGGTCGACACCGTCCGGGACGCAGACGAGGCTGGCCGCCCGCTGCTCCTGCTCGGCGGCGGCTCCAACGTCGTCGCGCCGGACGAGGGCTGGCCCGGTGACGTCGTCGCCGTCCGCACCCGTGGCATCCGGCGCGACGGCGACCGGTTGACCGTGCAGGCCGGCGAGGACTGGGACGGGCTGGTCGCGCACACCGTCGCCGGGCAGCTCGCCGGGATGGAGGCGCTGTCGGGCATCCCCGGGTCGACCGGCGCCACGCCCGTGCAGAACGTGGGCGCCTACGGCCAGGAGGTCGCGCAGACGATCACCGTCGTCCGCGTGTACGACCGCGCCGAGAAGTCCGAGCAGCTGCTCACCCCGGCCGAGTGCGGGTTCGCCTACCGGGACAGCCGGCTCAAGCGCGAGCCCGGGCGCTTCGTCGTCCTCGAGGTGGAGTTCGCCCTGGAGGCAAGCCCGCTGTCACGGCCGGTCGGCTACGCCGAGCTGGCCCGCACCCTGGGCGTGGAGATCGGGGAGCGCGCCCCGCTGGCCGAGGTCCGCGAGGCCGTGCTGGGCCTGCGCCGCGGCAAGGGCATGGTCTGGGACCCGGCCGACCCCGACTCCCGCAGCGCCGGCTCCTTCTTCACGAACCCGATCGTCCCGGCCGAGCGCGCCGTCGAGGGCTGCCCGAGCTGGCCGGCCGGCGACGGGCACGTCAAGCTCAGCGCCGCCTGGCTGGTGCAGCACGCCGGCTTCGGTCGCGGCACGCGGGAGGGGCGCGTCGGGACGTCGTCGCGGCACAGCCTGGCGCTCACCACCGAGGACGGCGCCACCGCCGCCGAGCTGCTCGCCTTCGCCGATCGGATCGCCGACACCGTGCGCGGGAAGTTCGGCGTCACCCTCGACCGCGAACCCACCGCCGTCCGGCCGTGACGCCCGACCGGCGCGTGGCCCGGATGCAGGAGCTCCTGCAGGTCCTATCGGTCTCCGATCCGTGGCCGGAGCACCTCGACGTCCCCGAGCAGGACGCGTGGATGGAACGGGCTGGCGCCGACAGCGGCCTGGCCGGGCTCCTCAGCTCCGCAATCCAGGATCAGAGGTACCTCGTGAAGGACCTGGTGGAGTACCGCGCCGCATCCGAGCGGTTCGGCTCCCTGCTCGATCCGCCGGCGATGGCCGAGGCGTACGACCCGCTCGCCCAGCGGTAGGGGCCCCCGGACCTCGAAGCCGCGGTGCGGTAGCGAGAGCCGCCGTCTACCGCGGCTTCCGCTGCAGTACGGCGGGCCTCAGGCCCTCCCCGTCAGCCGGAGCAGCCGGAGCTGGGCGGGACCGCCGTCGTCGACGCCCGGCTGGGCGTACATCCCGAGCCCGCGCAGCTCCTCGACCAGGCCGGCGCCGTGCGCCAGCAGGTGCTCGCCGAGGGACGGGTCCAGGGCGTCGTCCAGGCCGAGCGAGGTGGCGAGGTCCCAGGCGTGCAGCGCCAGGTCGAGCGTCCGCATGCGGAGCAGGTCCCGTCCCGAGCGGTCGCCCGCCGGGTGGTGCACCACGCGGTCGAGGGCCCCCGGCTCGGCGAACGCCGCGGCCAGGGGTTCCTGCCAGCGCCGGCAGGCGGCGACGGGGTCGGGTCGGACGTGGTCCTGGGTGCGGGTCGCGGTGAGCTCGTCGGCGGCGGCGCCGCCCAGGAGCAGCAGGTAGCGGTGACCCCCGCCGTTGACGTGGTTCACCAGGTCGAAGACCGACCAGCCCGGACACGCGCTGGGCCGGTCCAGGTGCTCCGGCAGGACGGCCGCCAGCCGCACCAGCAGGTCATCGGCCGCGATGTCGAGAGCGGCCAGTTCGTCCACCGGGATCAGCCCCCCTCGCGGTGGACCTTGTGCTGCGCGGCCTGGGCGCGGGGGCGGACGACGAGCAGATCCACGTTCACGTGGTGCGGGCGGGTCAGCGCCCAGGCGATGCAGTCGGCGACGTCCTCGGCCACCAGCGGCTCCCGCACCCCGCGGTAGACCGCGTCCGCCTGGTCGGCCGAGCCCAGCCGGTTGAGCGAGAACTCCTCCGTGTGCACCATCCCGGGCGCGACCTCGATGACGCGCACCGGTTCGCCGACCAGTTCCAGGCGCAGCGCCCCGGCGAGGGCGTGCTCGCCGTGCTTGGCCGCCGTGTACGAGCTCCCGTTCTCGTAGGTGGTCAACCCCGCCGTGGAGCCGACGAACAGCACGTCCCCGGCTCCCGAGGCGATCAGCGCGGGGAGCAGCGCCTTGGTCAGCCGCACCGTGCCGAGCACGTTCACCTCGTAGGTCCGCGCCCACGAGTCGAGGTCCGCCTCGGCCACGGGGTTCGCATCGAACGCCCCGCCGGCGTTGTTGACCAGCACGTCCACCCGGTCCAGCGCGGCGGCGAACGCCTCGACCGAGCCTGCGTCGGTGACGTCCAGCTGCAGCGCCCGGCCCCCGATCGAGGCCGCCAGCTCCTCGAGCCGGTCCAGTCGCCGCGCACCGAGGACGACGTCGAAACCCTCGGCCGCGAGCCGGGCGGCGGTGGCCGCCCCGATCCCGCTGGACGCCCCGGTGACGACGGCGGTGCGGCCCGAGCCGGGCAGCTCGCGGGCACCGGTACGGGTGAGAGGAACGGCTCCTGACATGTGGTCATCCTGACGCTGTTGCAGGATGGAAGACCGACAGGGGTTGCCGACGTTGCCCCCTCGAACGGTCCGGACCACGGGAACAGCAGAGCGGGAGGAACGCACGTGCCCGCTCACCGCGCGTTCCGCACCGGCACGCCCCGGCGGGTGGCCACGCTCTCGGTGCACACCAGCCCGCTCGACCAGCCCGGCGCCGGCGACGCCGGCGGCATGAACGTCTACATCGTCGAGGCGTCCCGCCGTCTGGCCGCCCGCGGCATCGCGGTCGACATCTTCACCCGCGCCACCTCCAGCGACCTGCCGCCCGTCGTCGAGATGAGCCCCGGCGTCACCGTCCGGCACGTGAACGCCGGCCCCTTCGAGGGGCTCGGCAAGGAGGAGCTCCCCGCGCAGCTCTGCGCCTTCACCGCCGCCGTGCTGCGCGAGGAGGCCCAGCACGAGCCGGGGTACTACGACGTCGTGCACTCCCACTACTGGCTGTCCGGGCAGGTCGGCTGGCTGGCCCGCGACCGGTGGAGCGTGCCGCTGATCCACACCGCGCACACTCTGGCCAAGGTCAAGAACGAGGCGCTGGCGGACGGCGACCGGCCCGAGCCGCGGGCCCGCGTCATCGGCGAGGAGCAGGTGGTGGCCGAGGCCGACCGGCTCATCGCCAACACCGACGAGGAGGCCCGCCAGCTCGTGCGCCTCTACGGCGCCGATCCCGCACGGACCCTCGTCGTCCCTCCGGGCGTCGACCTCGACCGGTTCGCACCCGGCTCGCGGGCCGCCGCCCGGCGCGCCGTGGGGATGCCGGAGGACGCCGTCGTCCTGCTCTTCGTCGGCCGGATCCAGCCGCTCAAGGCTCCCGACGTCCTGCTGCACGCGGCGGCGCAGCTGCTCGTCGACGACCCCGCCCTGCGGAGCCGGCTCCGCGTCCACGTCGTGGGCGCCCCCAGCGGCTCCGGTCTCGACGCCCCCGAGCAGCTCCAGAAGCTGGCCGGTTCCCTCGGCATCGCCGACGTCGTGACGTTCTTCCCACCGCAGCCCCCCGAGCGGCTGGCCGACCACTACCGCGCGGCCGACGTGACCGTCGTCCCGAGCCACAACGAGTCCTTCGGCCTGGTGGCGCTGGAGTCGCAGGCCTGCGGCACACCCGTGGTGGCCGCGGCCGTGGGCGGGCTGCCGACGGCGGTGCACGACGGCGTCTCCGGCGTCCTGGTCGCCGGGCACGATCCCGGCGACTACGCGACCGCGGTGCGCGCCGTCCTGGCGCGCCGGGAGCTGCTCGCGGCCGGTGCCCGCCGGCACGCCGGCCGGTTCTCCTGGGACCGCACCGCGGACGCGCTCGTCGAGGCCTACACCGCCGCGGCCCGCGACATGGCGACCGCGCCCGCCCGCCCGGCCCGCGAGCGGCTCCTCGCCCCGCTGCGCGTGCTCCCGAGCGTGCAGGTGGCCCGATGAGCGCGCCGGGGAGCCGGAGCACGGAGGAGCTCGACGCCGTCATCGAGCGGACGCTGCGCGAGGCCGAGCTGGTGCACGAGCACCCCGCGCCGGGGACCTGGCTGGTCGACCTCCCCGGCACGAAGAAGCTCAAGACCGTCTGCGGGCTCAGCGTCGGGGAGCACGCGCTGCGCGTGGAGGCCTTCGTCTGCCGCCAGCCCGACGAGAACCGCGAGCAGCTCTGGACCTTCCTGCTGCAGCACAACGCCCGGATGTACGGCGTCTCGTACTCCATCGACAACGTCGGTGACGTGTACCTGACCGGCCGGCTGCCGCACGCCGCGGTGACGCCGGAGGAGCTCGACCGCATCCTCGGCTCGGTGCTCAGCTACGCCGACGACCACTTCAACACCATGCTCGAGATCGGCTTCGGCACGTCGATCCGCCGCGAGTGGGACTGGCGGGTGAAGCGGGGCGAGTCCCTGCGGAACCTGGAGGCGTTCGCCGCCTTCGCCGATCCCAGCCGTCGCGCGGAGGACGACGGGAGCAGCGCCGGTCGCGCCGGCGGGGAGTGACGACGGACCGCACCACGGCCGAGGAGGCTCCTCCCGGCTACGCCCGCCGGTGGTGGGTGCTCGCCACCATGACGGTGTGCCTGCTCGTGGTGATCATGGGCAACACGATCCTCAACGTCGCCCTGCCGACGCTGCAGCGCGACCTCGGCGCCACCCAGGCCGAGCTCCAGTGGGCGGTGGACGCCTACATCCTCGTGTTCGCCGGGCTGCTGTTCTCCTGGGGCGTCATCGGTGACCGCATCGGGCGCCGCCGGGTCCTGGTCATCGGGCTGTCGATCTTCGCGGTGGGCTCGGTCCTCGCCGCGCTGAGCGACAGCCCCGCCGAGCTGATCGGGTGGCGTGCGGTCATGGGCATCGGCGGAGCGGCCGTGCAGCCGACCACCCTCGCCGTCATCACCAACGTCTTCCCCGGCCCCGAGCGCGGCCGGGCCATCGGCGTGTGGGCGGGCACGGCCGGCATCGCCGTCGCGGGCGGCCCGCTGGCCGGCGGTGCGGTGCTCGAGCACTTCTGGTGGGGCGCGGTGTTCCTCATCGGGGTGCCGGTGGCGCTGCTCGGCATCGTCGGGGTCCTGGCGATCGTCCCGGAGTCGAAGGACCCCTCGCCGGGCCGCGTGGACGTCCCCGGCGTCCTGCTGTCGATCGTGGCGCTCGCCGGGCTGGTCTACGGCATCATCCGCGGCGGCGAGGGCGCCGGGTGGACGACGCCCGGCGTGCTCGTCCCGCTCGTCGGCGGGCTGCTGCTCCTGGCCCTGTTCGTGCAGCTCCAGCGGCGCTCGGCCCACCCGGCGCTGGACGTCTCGCTGTTCCGCAACCCGGCGTTCTCGGCCGCGGCCGGCGCGCTCGGGCTGAACTTCTTCGCCCTGCTCGGCGCGACGTTCTACCTCGTCTACTACCTGCAGGGCGTGCTGGGCTACAGCCCGTTCCAGGCCGGCGCCGCGCTCATCCCGGTGGCGCTCGGCATGGCGATCATGGCGCCGCGCAGCTCGGTCCTGGTGGAGCGGTTCGGTGCCAAGGCCGTGTGCGCCACCGGATTCGCGATGATCACGCTGTCGTTCCTGGGCTTCCAGCTGCTGGGCGCCGACTCGTCGTTGTGGCTGCTGCTCGCGATCCTGTCGGTCCAGGGCGCGGGCATGGGGATGGTGATGGCGCCGGCCACCGAGTCGATCATGTCCGTCGTCCCGCGGGAGAAGGCCGGCGCGGGTGCGGCGGTGAACAACTCCGTCCGCCAGGTCGGCGGCGCGCTGGGGGTGGCCATCCTCGGCTCGGTCCTGGCCGGCTCCTACACCGCGTTCCTGGGCGATGCCACCGACGTGCTGCCGGAGAGCGTCCAGGAGCGGGCGGGGGAGTCGATCGTGGGCACCCTCTCGGTGATCGGCGAGCTGCAGGCCGGGGACGACCCCCAGGTCGCCGAGGCTGCTGCCGGGCTGGTGCAGCCGGCCCGCGAGGCCTTCGTCGACGCCATGCACGTCACCGCCGTGGGAACGGCGGCCGCCGGGGCGATCGCCGTCGTCGTCGTGCTCGTCTGGCTACCTGGGCGCCGCGATCGGGTGAACGAGGTCCACCTGTCCCGGTGACGTCGGCCCACGATGTTGACGCTGAGTGACCGGATACCGAGGCTGACCGGGTCGCGTGCGGGCCAGGGGAGCGCCGCGCGGACGTACCGGGGGAGAACCACCTGTGACCGACGGCCTCGTCGCCGCCCGCTCTGACCTGCCCGCCGCACTGCGCGGCCGTCGCGACCCGTTCGCGCCGTTGCACGAGAACCCGCTCGCCGCACTGCTCCGCGATCCGCGGCACCCCGGCTCGGCGTCGGCCGCCGTGCCCACCGGGGGTGCGCCGCTACCGGTGACCCGGTACGCCGACGGCCGGGACCGCGTCAACCTGGGCACGGGCAACTACCTCGGCCTCGCCGGCGACCGGCGCGTGGTCGAGTCGGCGACCGAGGCTCTGCGCCGGTACGGCACCAGCGCCTCGGGCAGCCGCGTGCTCAACGGCACCACCCGGCTGCACCTGCAGCTGGAGGAGGAGCTCGCCGACCTGTACGGCACCGAGGCCGCGGTCCTGACCTCGTCGGGGGTCAACGCCAACGTCGCGCTGCTGTCGACGATCTGCACCCCCGACGACGTGCTGCTCGTCGACGCGCACGTGCACGCGAGCCTGCACGCCGCGGCCGCGGCCAGCCGCGGCCAGGTGGTCCGCTGGTCGCACAACGACCTGGAGTCACTCGCCTCGCGGTTGCAGCAGCTGGACCCGCGGGCCGGTGCGGTGGTCGTCGTGGACGGCGTCTACTCGATGACCGGCGAGCTCGCGCCGCTCCGGGAGATCACCGACCTCTGCGCGCGCCACGGCGCCCGGCTGGTGGTGGACGAGGCCCACGGGCTCGGGGTGCTGGGCGACGGCGGGCGGGGTGCCGGCGAGGAGCTCGGCGTCCTGGACGACGTGGATGCGGTGACGATCGCGCTCAGCAAGTCGCTGGCCAGCGTGGGCGGCGCGATCATGACCACCCGCGCCGCCGCCGACGGCATCCGGGCCGCGGCGATGCCCTACGTCTTCAGCGCCGCCAACGACCCGGCCTCGGTCGCCGCCGCTCTCACCGCTGTGCGGATCATGCGGGCCGAGCCGGAGCGGATCTCCCGCCTGCAGGACAACTGCGCGTTGCTGCGCCGCGTGCTCACCGACGCCGGCGCCCGGCCGATCGAGGGCCGAGGTGCGGTGGTCGCCGTTCCGACCGGCTCCGACGAGGCCACCGGTGCGGCCTGGCGGACGGCCTTCGACAACGGCGTCTACACCAACGCCGTCGCCTACCCGGCGGTCCCGCGCGGACGGGGGGTGCTCCGGCTGACCGTCATGGCGACGCACAACGAGGCACAGCTGCGCGCCGCGGGTGAGCTCGTCGCGGCGGCCGTGCGCGCCGCACAGGGGGAGCACGGCGACGGGGTGGACGACCGCCGGAGCGTCGCGTGAACCGGGCTCGCGCTGCGGCCGCGGGGCGTTCGGGCAGGATGAGCGGGTGACTTCTACGGGAACCCTCGTGCTGCTCCGCCACGGCGAGAGCGAGTGGAACAAGGCCAACCTGTTCACCGGCTGGGTCGACGTGCCCCTGACGGACAAGGGGCGCGTCGAGGCCGCCCGCGGTGGCCAGCTGCTGGCCGAGCAGGGGCTGCTGCCCGACGTCGCGCACACCTCCCTGCTCCGCCGGGCGATCATGACCGCCGAGCTGGCCCTGCACGAGGCCGACCGGCAGTGGATCCCCGTGAAGCGCTCCTGGCGGCTCAACGAGCGGCACTACGGCGCCCTGCAGGGCAAGGACAAGGCTGCCACCCTCGCGGAGTACGGCGAGGAGCAGTTCATGACCTGGCGCCGGTCCTACGACACCCCGCCGCCGCCGATCGACCCCGGTGACGAGTACAGCCAGGACGGCGACGCCCGCTACTCGTTCCTGCCGCCGGAGGCCCGGCCCGCCACCGAGTGCCTCGAGGACGTCGTGGTCCGGATGCTGCCGTACTGGTACGACGCGATCGTCCCGGACCTGCGGGAGGGCCGGACGGTGCTCGTCGCCGCGCACGGCAACAGCCTGCGGGCGCTCGTGAAGCACCTCGACGGCATGGGCGACGACGAGGTCGTCGGCCTCAACATCCCGACCGGCGTGCCGCTGCGCTACGACCTGGACGACGACCTGCGACCGGTGAAGCCCGGCGGCGAGTACCTCGACCCGGCCGCTGCTGCCGCCGCCATCGAGGCCGTCAAGAACCAGGGCAAGCACTGACGAGGGTCCCCGAGGAAGTGCTTGGAGCCGCCCCGCGAGGCGCGCCGACGAGCGGGGATGCGGAGCGTCCCCCGAGGAGGCTGCGGGATGGGCTCAGCGCAGCAGGGGTACGGGTCCTGGCCGCGGTGCGGTCCGGAGGACCGCCATGTCATCGCTCAGGGCTGGGTGGTCTCGGGAGCGTGCCGCTCGCCCGTGACCAGGTAGACGACGCGGCGAGCGACGCTGACGGCGTGGTCGGCGAACCGCTCGTAGTAGCGGCCGAGCAGGGTCACGTCGATCGCCGTCTCGACGCCGTGCGGCCAGCTGTCCGCGAGCAGCTCGCGGAACAGGCCGCGGTGGATCCGGTCCATGGCGTCGTCGTCGGTCTCGAGCTCGCGGGCCTTCTCGACGTTCCGGGTGGCGATCACGGTGCCGGCCTTGGCGACCAGCATCTCCGCGACGTGGCCCGCCTCGAGGAACGCCGGGCGGACCTCCTGCGGCACGGCGTGGTCCGGGAAGCGCATCCGCGCCACCTTCGCGATGTGCTCGGCGAGGTCGCCCATGCGCTCGAGGTCGCTGGCGATGCGGGTGGAGACGACGATCGTGCGCAGGTCGGTCGCCACCGGCTGCTGCCGCGCGAGCAGCGTGAAGCAGCGCTGGTCGATGCTCTCGCGGGTGGCGTCGATCTGCTCGTCACCGGCGATGACCAGGTCGGCCAGCGCCACGTCGGCGTCGAGCAGCGCGGTCGTGGCAGTGCTGATCTGCGAGCCCACGGTGTTGGCCATCTCGACCAGGCAGTTGCGGATGTCGTCGAGTTCCTCGTGGTAGCTGTCGCGCACGTCGTCCTCCTGGAGGGGCGGCACCTCGCCGCCGCCGGTCGGAACCGACCCTAGGCCCGTTCCGCGGGTCTCCGGTCGCGCGCAGGTGAACGCGGACCCACACGAGCATGAACACTCCCTCGTCGGGGGTCCCCGATCAGGTGTTCGGGCCGGTCGGCCCCGTCCCCGCACCTAGCATCGGAACCGTGAGTCCGCTGGTCGCCCTCGTGGTGGGCCTCGTCCTGGGTGGGGCCGTGGCCGTCACGGTCGTGCTCGGGACCCGTCGCGACTTCGGCGGCCCCCGCCCCGACCCGCAGGTGCGCGCCCTGCCGGAGGCGGCGATGGCCCGCCGGCTGGTGGACCAGATGGACCCGGCCGTGGTCCTCGTCGACGTCGACGACGCCGTCCTGCTGGCCAACCCGGCCGCCCGCGCGCTCGGCATCGTCCGCGGCACGCGGCTGCTCGTGCCCGAACTGCTCGACGTGGCGCACGCCGTCCGCTCCGGGACGCCGCGCCGCACCGAGGTGCGGCTGCCCGGCAGCCTGGTCGGCGCGGGACCCCGGATGATGAGCGTGCACGGGGTGCGGCTGGACAGCGGCACGGCGCCGCCGCCGGGACCGGTGGGGCTGGTCCTGCAGGACATCACCGAGGCCCGCCGCACCGAGGCGGTGCGCCGCGACTTCGTCGCGAACGTCGGGCACGAGCTGAAGACGCCGGTGGGCGCGCTCGCCCTGCTGGCCGAGGCGATCGAGGGCGCGGCCGACGACCCGGAGGCGGTGCAGCGGTTCGCGGCCCGCATCGCGCACGAGGCCGACCGGCTCGCCCACCTGGTCCGGGAACTCATCGACCTCTCCCGCCTGCAGGGTGGCGAGCCGCTCCCCGAGCTCGTCCCCGTGGCCGTGGACGGCGTGCTGGCGGAGGCGGTCGACCGCACCCGCACGGCCGCCCGCGCCAAGAACCTGGACATCGCCGTCGGCGGACAGCCGGGCCTCGTGGTGCGCGGCGTGGAGAGCCAGCTGGCCACCGCGGTCACCAATCTGCTGGCCAACGCCGTCGCTTACAGCAGCGGGGAGTCACGCATCGCCGTGGCCGCCCGCGCCCGCTCCGGGTTCGCGGAGATCACCGTCACCGACAGCGGCATCGGCATCCCGCGCCAGGACCGGCAGCGGGTGTTCGAGCGCTTCTACCGCGTCGACCAGTCCCGGGCCAGCAGCACCGGCGGCACCGGGCTGGGCCTGGCCATCGTCAAGCACGTCGCCAGCAACCACGGCGGCGCGGTGACGGTGTGGAGCGAGGAGGGGGTGGGCTCGACGTTCACGCTGCGCATCCCCCTGGTCGCCGACGCTCCCGCGCCCGACGCACCGTCTTCCGGCGACGCCGTCGCCGCCGACCCCGGGAAGGGGACCGCATGACCCGCGTGCTGGTGGTGGAGGACGAGGAGTCCTTCTCCGATGCGCTCTCCTACATGCTCCGCCGCGAGGGCTTTGAAGCCGTCGTGGCGGCCACCGGGCCCGACGCGCTCGCCGAGTTCGACCGCGGGGGAGCGGACATCGTGCTGCTCGACCTCATGCTGCCCGGGCTGTCGGGCACCGAGGTCTGCCGGCAGCTCCGTGCCCGCAGCGGCGTGCCGATCATCATGCTGACCGCCAAGGACGGCGAGATCGACAAGGTCGTCGGCCTGGAACTGGGCGCCGACGACTACGTCACCAAGCCGTACTCCGCCCGCGAGCTCGTCGCCCGCATCCGGGCGGTGCTCCGGCGCCGTGGCGAGACGAGCGAGGCGGGGTCCTCGGAGGCGGTGCTGGAGGCCGGACCGGTGCGGATGGACGTCGAGCGGCACGTCGTCGCCCTGGACGGCCAGCCGGTGGCGCTGCCGCTCAAGGAGTTCGACCTCCTGGAGTTCCTGCTGCGCAACGCCGGCCGGGTGCTGACCCGCGCCCAGCTCATCGACCGGGTGTGGGGGTCGGACTACGTGGGCGACACCAAGACTCTCGACGTCCACGTCAAGCGGCTGCGGGCCAAGCTCGAGCCCGACCCCGCCAACCCCCGGTACCTGCTGACGGTGCGGGGCCTGGGCTACAAGCTCGAGGCCTGAAAGAGGACCCCCAGCCCCCCACCGCTCGCAGGCTCGCGGCGGGCCCCTGCTGGGGGCCGAACTGCTCGCTCGACCTTCGGGCTCAGTTCTGGGTCAGTTCTTCAGCTCGTCGATCTTCTGGGAGGCCTCGGCCTTGGTGAGGTCCTCGGGCACGTCCTCGTCCGAGTTGCGGGCGAGCGTCTCGAGGTATCTCTTCTGGGCGCCGGTGGCCGGCTCGTCGCCGGTCACCCAGTCGGAGGGGTCCTTCTCCGGCGAGGCGGCCGGCTGGTTCGCATCGTCTTCGCTCATGTGTTCGATGCTAGGCCGGGGTGGGCGCCTCCGCCCGCCGGACGGCGACCTCGAGCGCTGCCGCCCGGCGGGCGCTCTCGAGGCGCCGCCCGGTCCGGTGCACGTGCTCCTGGCCGCAGGCGGGGCACGTGGCGGAGACGGCGATGGAGTCGGGGTGGTTGACGATCGACCGGACGGCGGCGATCGACACCAGTGCGCGGGTGCCCGTGACGGGGCAGGTGATCAGCAACATGCGAGCAGCCTGCTCGGCGGTGATCACCGGGACGAGTGGCAGGAATGACCACTACCGTCGGTTTTCTGCCAGGATGCCGTCATGGCCGGTCAGGACAGCTCCGAGCGCCCCGTCGTCGTCAGCGCCGTCGTCGCCGACGGGCTGGTGGGCAGCTTCGGCCTCGGGGTGTGCAACGAGGTGTTCGGCTACGACCGCAGGCACCTGGGGCTGCCCCGGTTCGACTTCGCGGTGGTCGCCGAGGAGCCGGGCGTCCTGCGCACCGACACCGGCATGGGCGTCCTCGTCGAGCACGGGTTTGAGCGGCTGGACCGCTCCGACATCGTGCTGCTGACGGCGTGGGAGCTGTTCGAGGACGTCCCGTCCGAAGCGCTGCTCGACGCCGTCCGGGCGGCGCACGCCCGCGGCGCGATCATCATCAGCCACTGCACCGGCGCCTTCGTGCTGGCCGCCGCCGGATTGCTCGAGGGCATGCGGGTCGCCACGCACTGGCGCTACGCCGGGGAACTCGCCGCGCGCTTCCCGGACCTCGACGTCGACCCGATGGTGCTCTACGTCGACAACGGCCGGATCCTCACCGGCGCCGGGACCGCCGCGGGCGTGGACACGATGCTGCACCTGGTCCGGCGCGAGTGGGGTGCCGCGGCGGCGAACGCCCTGGCCCGCGAGATGGTCGTGCCGCCGCACCGCGACGGCGGGCAGGCGCAGTACATCGACGCACCGGTCGCCCGCTGCGAGGACGACCTGCTCGGCACCGTCCTCGCCTGGGCCGGTGCCCACCTCGACCAGGACATCAGCGTCGAGGTGCTCGCCCGCCGGGCGCTGATGAGCCCGCGCACCTTCGCCCGCCGGTTCAAGGCCACGACGGGGACGACGCCGCACGCCTGGCTGCTGCAGCAGCGGATCTCCGCCGCCGAGGCGTTGCTCGAGGAGACCGACGCCTCGATCGAGGAGATCGCCCGGCTGGTCGGCTTCGGCACCGCGGCGGGGCTGCGCGAGCAGTTCGGCCGCCGCCGCGGGGTCTCGCCGCGGGCCTACCGCCAGACGTTCAGGACGTCGGCCGCCGGCTCAGCCGTGGGGGCGGTGCCGGAGCAGCTCGACGGGCACCGGTCGGGGGCTGGCCGGGTGGGGGGCCACGAGACCCTGGTCGAGCCGCGCCTCGGCCAGCCGGCGTAGCTCCTCGTAGGCCGGCGCGCCGAGGAGCGCGGTGAGCTCCGCCGCGTAGGTCTCCACGAGCGGCTCCGGCGCGACGTGCGCCGTGGGGGAGCCGGTGCACCACCAGTGCAGGTCCTGCCCGCCGGGGCCCCAGCCGCGGCGGTCGAACTCGCCCACGGTGCTCACCAGCACCCGGGTGCCGTCGGCCCGCTCCACGTGCTCCTGCTCCCGGCGCACCGGCAGCTGCCAGCAGACGTCGGGCTTGGTGGTCAGGGGGTGCAGCCCGGTGCGCAGCGCCATCCGGTGCAGCGCGCACCCGCCGCCACCGGGGAAGCCGGGTCGGTTGAGGAAGACGCAGGCGCCGTCGACGACCCGGGTGCGGAGCGACCGGGGACCCTCCTCGGCGTCGTCGGCGTCGTCCTCCTCGGTCCACCCGCCGCGGCCGGTGGCGGCGAGCTGCCAGTCGGTCGCGTCGAGGTCGGCCACGGCGGCGGTGACGCGGGCGAGGTCGTCCTCGTCGGTGAAGAAGGCGCCGTGGCTGCAGCAGCCGTCGTCGGGACGGCCCTCGACGACGCCGGCGCAGCCCCGGCCGAAGACGCACGTCCAGGCGGAGGTGAGCCAGGTGAGGTCGGCCCGGACCACGTGCTCCGGATCGGCGGGATCGGAGAACTCCACCCACTCCCGCGGGAAGTCGAGAGCCACCTCGGGAGGTGGGGCGTCGGGCACCCGCCCAGCCTAGATAAGGGACCCCCTCCCCCTCACACCTCGCTCCGCTCGGCGTGAGCCTCCGGAGGGGGCCAGGCAGACTGGGGGGATGCGGCTGGGTGTGCTCGACGTCGGTTCCAACACCGTCCACCTCCTCGTCGTCGACGCACACCGCGGAGCCCACCCCACCCCGATGCACGACGACCGCTGGGCGCTGCACCTGGCCGAGCACATCGGACCGGACGAGGTGCTCTCGCGCGTCGGCGAGAAAGCGCTCCTGCAGGCGGTGCAGGAGGCGTGCGACCAGGCGGAGAAGCAGGGGTGCGACGAGTTCATGGCGTTGGCGACCTCGGCGATCCGCGAGGCGCGCAACGGGGAGGAGGTGCTGGACCGCGTCCGGCAGTCCACAGGTGTGGAGCTGCGGGTCCTCACCGGTGAGGACGAGGCGCGGCTGACCTTCCTGGCGGTCCGCCGCTGGTTCGGCTGGAGCGCCGGCCGGCTGCTGGTGCTCGACATCGGGGGTGGCTCGCTCGAGCTCGCCGTCGGCATCGACGAACTGCCCGATGTGGCCGTCTCGCTCCCCCTGGGTGCGGGCCGGATGACCCGGCGCTTCCTCCCCGACGCCCTCGCCGGCGGGCGCCCCGACCTCGGCGCCCTGGCCGCACTGGACCGGCACGCCGTCGACCTGCTCGAGCCCGCGGTCGAGCGCCTCCGTGCGGCCGGGCCGCCGGACCTCGTGGCGGCGACCAGCAAGACGTTCCGCACGCTCGCGCGGCTGACCGGGGCGGCGCCGTCGTCGGCCGGCATCCGCACGCCTCGCGAGCTGTCCCTGACGGGTCTGGACCAGCTGGTGCGGTTCGTGTCGCGCATCGAGTCGGGTGCGCTGGCCGAGCTGCCGGGCGTCTCTGCGTCCCGTGCGCACCAGGTTCCCGCGGGAGCGACTGTCGCTGCCGCCTCCATGCGCCTCCTGGACGTACCGTTCGTCCGGATCTGCCCGTGGGCGCTGCGCGAGGGCGTGATCCTGCGCAGACTGGACTCGATGGAAGGGGCGTGATGGCCGAACCGGACTGGAATCCCGACACGGGCGGTCGCCCGCTCGCGGAGATCCTGCGCGAGGCCGGTATCGACACGTCCCGGGCCGCGAAGCGGCGTCGCTGGGACGACCCCGACGAGCAGCCCATCCGGCAGCGCCGTCCCGACGCCGAACCGGCCGGGCGCCCGGCCTTCGGTCGCCGCAGGACCGACCTCGAGGACGCCGAACCGGCCGCCCGGTCCTCCCGCGGCAGCTCCGCACGTCCCGAGGCCGCACGTCCCGAGGCCGCCCGGTCCGGCGCCTCCCGGTTCTCCGCGGCTCCTCCGAAGGTCCGCCCATCGGCCCCGCCGTCGCCCCGCGACCGCCGCCCCGTCGCGGATCCCTCCACCGCGGCGATCCCCGGCCTCCGGCCGGAGCGGGCACCGGCCGTACCGCACCCGTCGGCCCCGCTGCCCGACGTCACCGTCGGCGCGCTGCGCGACGAGCGGGACCCGCTCCGCGACACCGGCCGCGCCACGGGTCGGCCGGTCCGGGCCGGGCAGCGGGCCGCCCCGCGGGACGAGCACTTCTCCACCGGCCCGATCCCCGTCGTCCGGGCCACCGACGTCGACGACCTCGACGACGACGCCACCCCGCAGGAGAGCGCGCTCGCCTGGCTGCGCTTCGCGGGCGAGCTGGTCATCGCGCTGGCCGTGGGGGTCGGCGTCTTCTTCGCCGCCACCGTGCTGTGGGAGATGGCTTCCTACGTCGCCCTGCTGCTCGTGCCCCTGGCGGTGACCGGCCTGGTCGCCGGCGTGGGCATGTGGCGGCAGCGGCAGGGGGAGGAGCCGGTCGGTCCGCGGCTGCTGGCGGTCCTGGTCTTCGCCGGCACGCTGCTCACGATCGTCCCCGCGGCGCAGCTGCTCGCGACGCGCTGAGCCCCGCGGCTCAGGCGGACGCGTCCGCGGTCGCGCCGTCCCGCGCCTCTCCCCCGCGCACCGTGGCGAACTCCTCCACGATCGCGGCGCCGAAAGCGTCCAGGTCGTCGGGGTTGCGGCTGGTCACCAGGTTGCCGTCGACGACGACCTCCTCGTCCACCCAGGTGGCGCCCGCGTTGCGCAGGTCGGTCTGCAGCGACGGCCACGAGGTCATCCGCCGGCCCCGGACGACGTCGGCCTCGGCGAGCACCCACGGTGCATGGCAGATGGCCGCGACCGGCTTCCCCGCCTCGAAGAAGGCCTTCACGAACGCCACGGCGTCGGCGTCGGCCCGCACGAAGTCGCCGTTGATGACGCCGCCGGGCAGCACCAGCGCGGCGTAGACGTCGGGGTCGGCGTCGGCGACCGTGGTGTCCACCTTCTTGGTGTCGCCCTTGTCGATGTGCTGGTAGGCGGTGATCGTGCCGCTCTCCAGCGACACCAGCTCGGGCTCGGCGCCGGCCTCCTCCAGTGCCTGCCAGGGCCGGTCCAGCTCGACCTGCTCGACGCCGTCGGTCGCGAGGACCGCCACCTTCATCCCGTCCAGTTCTCCTGCCATGTCGGCGCCGCTACCCGGGGGCCCGGCGGCACACACACCGCGCACTAACGTTCAGGCCATGCCGTGGAGAGCGCGCACCGACACGCAGCGTCGACACGTGGCCGGGTCCCGGTGAGCGCCGGGCGCCGCGGCCTGGCCGTCATCGGCGGCGGCCGGATCGGGGAGGCGCTGCTCGCGGGGCTGGTGCGCCGCAGCGGGGCCGGGGACGTCGTCGTCTGCGAGCGCAGCGCCGAGCGCGCCGCGGAGCTCGCCGACCGCTACGGCGTGGAGCTGGCCGACCTCGAGGGAGCGGCAGCCCGCGCGCGGGTGCTGCTGCTGGCGGTGAAGCCCCAGGACGCGGACGCCGTGCTCGGCTCGCTCGCGCCGTCCGTCGACCCCGGCCACCTCGTCGTCTCGGTCGCCGCGGGCGTGACCACGGCCCGCATCGAGGCGGCGCTGCCGGCGGGGGTGCCGGTGGTGCGGGCCATGCCGAACACGCCCGCCCTCGTCGAAGAGGGCATGAGCGTCCTCTCGGCCGGCGCGCACGCGACCGACGAGCACCTGGACGAGGCCGAGGAGCTGCTGGCCGCGGTCGGCGAGGTGCGGCGGGTGCCCGAGCCGCAGCAGGATGCCGTCACCGCGTTGTCCGGGAGCGGCCCGGCGTACTTCTTCTACCTGGTCGAGGCGATGGTCGACGCCGGTGCGGCGCTGGGGGTGCCCCGCGAGCTGGCCGCGGACCTGGTCGTGCAGACGGCGCTGGGCGCGGCGGTGATGATGCGCGACTCCGGCCAGGAGCCCGAGGCGCTGCGGGCGGCGGTGAGCAGCCCCGGGGGGACGACGGTCGCGGCGATCGCCGAGCTCGACCGGCACGAGGTGCGGGCCGCCATGGCCGCAGCCGTGGCGGCGGCGCACGCTCGATCGGTGGAGCTCGGCGCCCCCGGCAGCTGAGGTCTGCGGGACGCCTGTGGGACCAGGTGTCCGAGCCGGGGCGCGGGGGACCCGTGTTCCTACTGCGGCGCCCTTGCGCTCACTCCGCGCGAGCGGGCGGACACGCTAGCGCAGGAAAGCCAGATCTTCGAGCACGCTGTGTCGTGTCGTCGTCACCCGGTCGGATGACGCGCCGAACCACTTGTCGACGGGTCGACATAGGTGCAGATCTGCCCAGGACGGATCGGTCCGTCTGTTCGATTCATCCATCGCTCCTGTCACGTCCGTCCCCTTACGCTCAGTGTCAGCTCGTGCGTGTTCAGTTGCCGGTGGGGAAGCCGGCGCCACGACTCGAGCTAGGTCCGGAGACGAGAACCATGAGCATGCCCCAGCGCCACGCCGCCACCGTCGTCCGTCCGGGTATCCCGGGCCAGCGCCCGATGGGCCGCCCCATGCCGGCGTCCGCCGTCGCCCGCCCCGTGCCCGCCGCCCACCCGGCCGCCATGCCCGTCGGCCGTCCCAGCGTCCCGGCCCCCCGCGCCGCCGTCACCTTCCTGACCGTCGCCGAGGTCGCCGCGATGATGCGCGTCTCGAAGATGACCGTGTACCGCCTCGTCCACGCCGGCGACCTCTCCGCCGTCCGCGTCGGCCGTTCCTTCCGCGTCCCGGAGCGCGCCGTGCAGGACTACCTGCGCGACGCCTACACCGACATCGCCTGAGAGGCGACGCCGACGGATCGTCGACTGACGCGATGGCCCGGTTCCCCTGGGGAGCCGGGCCTCGCCGTTCTGTGGCGCCGGGTCGGGCCGGAGGATGACGGTCAGTACGGCGTCGTCGTGACACGGCCGGTACGCTCGGACGCCGGGTGACCCGGGCCGACGGCCCGGGCACGAACGAGCGCGATCATTGTCGTCACGACGTCTGGAGCACCACGTGGGTTCGGTCATCAAGAAGCGGCGCAAGCGGATGGCGAAGAAGAAGCACCGCAAGCTGCTGAAGAAGACGCGCGTCCAGCGCCGCAACAAGAAGTGAGCTGACGCTCGTGCCGCCCGCGGTCGTGCTCGTCACCGGTGTCAGCCGGTGGCTGGGCGGAGCGCTGGCGGCCGAGCTCGCAGCCGACCCGTCCATCGAACGGGTCATCGGCGTCGACACCGTCCCGCCATCGCCGGCGATGCTGCGCCGGCTCGGCCGCACGGAGTTCGTCCGGGCCGACATCCGCAACCCGCTGATCGGCAAGGTCATCGCGGCGGCGTCGGTCGACACCGTCGTGCACATGAACATCAGCTCGACCCCGGCCGGCTCCGGCGGGCGCGGTCCGATGAAGGAACTCAACGTCATCGGCACGATGCAGCTGCTGGCCGCCTGCCAGCGTGCCGAGTCGGTGCGCCGCTTCGTGCTCAAGTCGACCACGGCGGTCTACGGCGCCTCGTCGCGCGACCCCGCCGTCTTCACCGAGACGATGCACGCCCGGCAGGTCCCGTCGGGCGGGTTCGCCAAGGACAGCGTCGACATCGAGGGGTACGTGCGCTCGTTCGCGCGGCGCCGGCCGGACGTCGACGTCGCGGTGCTGCGGTTCACCAACTTCATCGGCCCGCGGATCGACTCGCTGCTCACCGGCTTCCTGCGGATGCCCGTCGTCCCCACGGCGCTCGGCTACGACGCGCGGGTCCAGCTGCTGCACGAGGACGACGCCCTGGCGGTCCTCGTGCGCGCGACCACCGGCGACTTCGTGGGCACCGTGAACGTCGGTGGCGCCGGGACGATGCTGCTCTCGCAGGCGATCCGCCGGCTCGGGCACATCGAGGTGCCGCTGCCCACGCCCGCGCTGGGCTCGGTGGGTCGGGTGTCGCGCCGCTTCGGCTTCGTCGACTACTCGCCCGAGCAGATGCGCTTCCTCAACTTCGGCCGCGTCGTCGACACGACGAAGCTGCGCACGGAGTTCGGCTACGTCCCGCGGTACACGACCTCGGACGCGCTGGCCGACTACGCGCGCACGGTCCCACCGGTGATCTCGCCCCGGCTGGTCGAGACGTCGTCGTCACGGGTGCGTGCTGCGCTCACTCGGGTGGGCGACACCGCCGCCGCCGTCGGTGACCGGCTGAACCCCGCCCCACCGGCGCCGGGCCTGCGGGCGGTGCGCGATGCCTGAGGCCCGTGTCATCCCGCTGCGGCCCGACGACGACGAACCGTTCGTCCCGCCGACGGTCTCCCCCGGCTGGGAGGACCAGGTGGCCGCGGCGCTGGACTTCGTGCGCCGCCGCGTCAAGGGTGAGTACGAGACCGACGAGTTCGGCTTCGACCCCGACCTCGCCGACCACGTGCTGCTGCCGATCCTGCGGCCCTTCTTCGAGAAGTGGTTCCGGGTCGAGAGCCTCGGGCTGGAGAACGTGCCCTCGACCGGCGGGGCGCTGCTCGTGGCCAACCACTCCGGCACGATCCCGGTCGATGCGCTGATGACGACGGTCTCGCTGCACGACGAGCACCCGGCGCAGCGCCGGCTGCGCCTGCTCGGCGCCGACCTGGTCTTCGACATCCCGTTCGCCGGCTCCCTCGCGCGCAAGATGGGCACCACGCTGGCCTGCAACGAGGACGCCGAACGGCTGCTCACCGAGGGCGAATTGGTCGGCGTCTTCCCGGAGGGTTTCAAGGGGATCGGCAAGCCGTTCCACGAGCGCTACACGCTGCAGCGGTTCGGCCGCGGCGGCTTCGTGAGCGCCGCCCTGCGCACCGGGGCGCCGATCATCCCGTGCGCGATCGTCGGGGCCGAGGAAATCTACCCGATGATCGGCAACGCGAAGACGGCGGCGCGGCTGCTCGGCCTCCCGTACTTCCCGATCACGCCCACGTTCCCGTTGCTCGGTCCGCTCGGCCTGGTGCCGCTGCCCTCGAAGTGGCTGATCGCCTTCGGGGAGCCGATCGAGACGGCGTCCTACGGCCCGGCGGCGGCCGAGGACCCGATGCTCGTCTTCAACCTCACCGACCAGGTGCGCGAGACCATCCAGCAGTCGCTCTACCAGCTGCTCATGCGCCGCAAGGGCGTCTTCGGCTGACGGAGGACCCCCGTCACCAGGGGAGCTTCTCGCGCCTGCGGAGTGCGATGGCGCCGCCGACCAGGCCGCCGGTGAGCGCTGCGGCGCCCACCGTCGGGATGCCGATCTTGGCGGCCTTGCGACCGGTCCGGAAGTCGCGGATCGTCCAGCCACGGGCCTTGGCGACGGCGCGCAGCTCGGTGTCCGGGTTGACCGCCACCGCGGTGCCGGTCAGCGACAGCATCGGCAGGTCGTTCGCCGAGTCGCTGTAGGCGGTGCAGCGCGACAGGTCCAGGCCCTCGCGCTCGGCCAGGGCCAGGACCGCCTCGGCCTTGGCGGGCCCGTGCATGAGCTCGCCGACCAGCCGTCCGGTGTACGTGCCGTCGACGACCTCGGCGACCGTGCCGAGCGCGCCGGTGAGGCCGAGCCGGTGGGCGATGATCGAGGCCAGCTCGACCGGCGTCGCGGTGACGAGCCAGACGCGCTGACCGTTGTCCAGGTGCTGCTGGGCGAGCGCCCGCGTGCCGGCCCAGATCCGATCGGCCATCAGCTCGTCGTAGATCTCCTCGCTGGCCTGCACGATCTCCGAGACCGGCCGGCCGGCGACGAACGCCAGCGCGTTCTCCCGGATCGTGAGCATGTCGTCCGGGTTGCCCTCGTTGCCGCCGATCCGGAACTTGGCCTGCTGCCACACGAAGCCGGCCATGTCCCGGGTGGAGAAGTACTTGCGGGCGGCCAGACCACGGGCGAACCAGAAGAGCGAGGCGCCCATCATCATCGTGTTGTCGACGTCGAAGAAGGCCGCGGCCGTGGGGTCGGGCTCGACCGCCGGCGGCGGGGCGACGTCCGCGGCGGCGGCCGACGCGGCACCCGCTACGTGGGCGCGGGTCTCGTCGCCCCCGACCTCGTCGGGCGCCACGGGGCGGATGTCCTTGCGGCTGCGAAAGGGCAGTCGCGACACGGTGTCCTCCCTGGATCCGACCCGCCCTGCGCAGCGGGGCACCGACGAGGACGAGCCTATCGGGGGCTCGGTGGAACGGCCGAGACGGCCGCCTCAGCAGCGTCCCAGCCGGAGGACCGTCGGGAGGTCCACGCAGACGTCCAGGGGCAGCGGGGCGTTGATCACCGGAGGCGGCGTGGGGCTCGGCGACGTCGGCGTGGGCGGGTTCAGCAGGTCGGGCAGCGGCGGCAGCAGGCCGCCCGGCGCCGACGGCGAGGGCGCGGAGGGCACCGATGGGGGGCTGGGGGCGCCGGC
>NZ_HG931174.1:621407-639953 GCF_000582785.1 Candidatus Blastococcus massiliensis AP3 | reverse complement strand
GGCCCGCCGGGCGCGGGGGGCGCGACCGGGGGCGAGTCGACGCCCGGGACGTCGGGCGCGGGGGGAACGGGGCAGGCGACCGGCAGGGGACCGAGGTCGTCCGTGCCGGAGGTGGCCGGTCCGGCCCAGCACCCGAGGGCGGCGCGCAGGCCGTCGACCCGCGCGGAGACCTCCGCGAGCAGGGCCAGCGAGGCGTCGACGTCGTCGGCCGCGGCGGGCGGCACGTCGTCCTGGGTCGCACCGAGCAGCGTCGACTGCTCGGCGGTCCAGCCGGCGAGCCGGTCGAGCTGGGCGGTGTCGCCGGTCTCGACGGCCCTGGTCGTGAGCCAGGAGGCGCCCTCGGAGGTCTGGCTGTCCATCGTGGCGAGGGTGGACTCCGCGAGAGCGGCGTCGTCGCCCAGCTCACCCAGCTCGTCGAGCCGGTTGCGGGCGAGATCCAGCAGGACCTGGCCGCGGGAGTCGCCGGCCAGCGCCAGCTGGGTCTGCTCGGTGCCGCGCTTGAGGGCGTAGAGGGCGTCGCCGGGGCGGGCCTCGGTGGACAGCGCCACCAGCGTGGCCAGCGAGGTCACGGTCAGGGCAGCGCCGGCCAGCCCCGCGGTCATCCGCGAGCGCCAGCGGGGAGCCGGCAGATCGGATGCGCGCGCCGCCAGCAGGCGACGCAGCCCGGAGGGCCGGGCGGGCTCGGGCGAGCGGACGGCGGCCATCGCGACGAGCCGCTGCCGGGTGGCCATGCGGAAGGCCGGATCGGGCTCGACGTCGAGCTCCGGGGCCAGCCGTTCGAGCAGGGCGACGACCTGGGCATCGGCCTCGTCCCCACGCAGGGCAGCACGGCGGGGCGGCGCCGCATTGCTCTCGTGCGTGGTCACGCGCTTCCTCCGGTGGTTCGGGCGGGATGCCGGCCTGTCGGCACACCGCGCTGCAGACGGTTCAACGACGGTCCGGGGCGCTCGGTTACGGCCCGGGCCGACGATGTGCCGCTCATCTCAGCCCCTCCGGCAGCAGCCCGGCAAGGCGTCTCACGGCGCGGTGCTGCAGCGCCTTGATGGCGCCGTCCTTCTTGCCCATGATCTCGGCGGTCTCCGCGACCGAGAGACCGTGGATGAAGCGCAGCACGATGCACTCCTGCTGCTCGCTGCCCAGCTGCTGGACGCAGGCCAGCAGCTCGCGGTTGGTCAGGTGGGTGACGACGGCGTCCTCGGGTCCGTCGGTGGCGCGGTCGGCGTCGCGCATGTCCGCGGTGGCGACCTCGAGCCGGTAGCGGCTGCTCTTCACGTGGTCCAGGACGATGTTGCGGGCGATCGTGACCAGCCACGCGCCGACGTCGCGGCCCTGGAAGCTCAGCGAGTCGATCCGGCGCAGCGCTCGGACGAAGGTCTCGCTGGTCACGTCCTCGGCCGTGGCCCGGTCGCCGACCCGGTTGTAGACGTACCGGAACACCAACGACACGTAGTGGTCGTACAGCTCGCCGAACGCCTCGGCGTCCCCCTCCTGCGTGCGGCGCACCCACGACCACACGTCCGGCTCGCCGGCAGCGGGGGCGGGCGGGGTGGCTACCTGCGCCTCGCTGCCGTCGCCGGGGAGGTCGGCGTCGTGGGGGAACTCGGAGGCGACGACGTTCGGCTCGACGACCTCCGTGCCGGCCGCGTGCGCGAGCACCTCGGTGCTCGACCGGGGGTACGGCGTGGGCCGCGGGCGCGGACCGGGGCGCGGCCGGGGTCGCGGGGCAGCGGCAGGAGCCGGCTGCTCGGCGTCCAGGGGGTGCGCCATGCGGGCTATGACCTCCTCATCGGCCCGCGGACCTGGACCGTCTCTTCCCCGGCGACTCGGCGACGTGCGGCGCGCGAAGCTGCGGGGCTCGCCCCATGGTGACAACATCGCCCCTGCCCGTCCACGCCAACACCGCCGGACGCACCGACCGGGTCCCCCGGTCGGGGCGCCCGCCCGCGCCCACGGAGGAGATGTGCCGGACCAGGAGGCAGGGAGGTCCCTGGCCGCGCTGGTGCGGACCGCGGCCCGGAAGCGCCCGGACGCGCCGGCGGTGGTCACCCGTGACCAGCGGCTGAGCTGGGCCGAGCTCGACGCCGCGGTCGACCGTGCCGCGGCCGGGTACGCCGCGCGCGATCTCGCGCCGGGGGACCGGGTGGCCGTGCAGCTGCCCAACTCCGTCGGGTGGCTGAGGGCCGTGCTCGGCGCGCTGCGGGCCGGGCTCGTCGTCGTGCCCGTGAACACCGCCTACACCGAGCCCGAGCTCGAGTACCTCCTCACCGACTCGGGTGCCGCGCTGCTCGTCGCCCCCGCGCCGCGCGACGAGCTCGCCGGCGTGCCCGTGTGCCCGGGGCCGCCCGACGCGGACGGCCCGCCGCCCGCCGTCGCCGACGACGACGAGGCGCTGGCCTTCCTCTGCTACACCAGCGGCACGACCGGCCGGCCGCGCGGCGCGATGCTCACCTCCGGTGCACTGCGGGCCAACCAGGAGCAGTGCCTGGCCATGAGCCCGCCGCCGGTCCGTCCGGACGACCGCGTGCTCCTCGTGCTGCCGCTGTTCCACGTGTACGGCCTGAACGCCGGTTTCGGCCTGGTCGCCGCCACCGGTGCGTGCGCGGTGCTCGAGGAGGGCTTCGACCCGCGCGCGACGCTGACGGTCATGGCCCAGGAGCAGGTGACGGCCGTCCCCGGGGCGCCGCCGATGTACCAGGCGTGGCTGGCCATGGCCGACGCCGACGGCAGCGACGCCGAGCTGCGCCGCGGGTTCGCCGCCGTCCGGATCGCCTCCGCGGGCGCTGCGCCTCTGCCCGAGGAGGTGTGGACGGCGATGCGCGACCGGGCGGCGATCACGGTCTGGGAGGGCTACGGCCTGACCGAGGCCGCGCCGGTCGTCGCCAGCACCCTGGCCACCGGCCGCGCCAAGCCGAGCTGCATCGGCGGTCCGCTGCCGGGCGTGGAGCTGGTCCTGCGCGACACCGCCACCACCGACCCCGCGGCTGCCACCGATCCCGCGGCCGGCGCCGAGGATGCGGGCGACGTCGAGGATGCGGGCGACGTCGAGGCCTCCGGCGGAGAGGTCGACGGCGGCGACCTGACCGGCCAGGAGGACCGGACGGAAGCAGTCGCCGAGGATCACGACGAGGAGCACGGCGAGGGCGACGACGAGGGGCCCGGCGAGCTCTGGATCCGCGGGCCGAACCTCTTCTCCGGCTACTGGCCGGACGGGGTCGACGGTCCCGACGCCGATGGCTGGCTGGGCACCGGCGACCTCGCCTACCGGGACGCCGACGGCGACTACCACCTGGTCGACCGCCGCAGCGACCTGATCCTGGTCAGCGGCTTCAACGTCTACCCGGCCGAGGTCGAGCGGGTGCTCGACACGCACCCGGCGGTCGCCGAGAGCGCGGTCATCGGCATGCCCGACGCCCGGACCGGCTCCGCCGTGCGGGCGGTGGTGGCCCTGGAGCCCGGTGAGAAGCTCTCGTTCGAGGAGCTCCGCGACCATGCCGCGACCTCGCTGGCCCGCTACAAGGTGCCCACCTCGGTGCAGTTCCTGCCCTCCCTGCCGCACTCCCTGACCGGCAAGGTCAGCCGGGCCCGCCTGCGCGAGCTGGGTCTGACCGCCGCCGAGACGGAGCCGGAGTCCGGTGACGACTGAGCCGGCTCCGCGGCTGCGGCTGATGACCAGGGCCGGCTGCCATCTCTGCGAGGTGGCCGCCGAGACGCTGGACCGGATCGCGGCGGAGGCCGGGGCGCGGGTCGAGGCGGTCGACGTCGACACCGACCCGGACCTGCAGGCCGAGTACGGCGACCGCGTACCGGTCGTCGTCCTGGACGGGCGGGAGCACTCCTACTTCACCGTCGACGTCCCGCGACTGCGACAGGACCTCGGGATCGGCTGACGGAGGGGCGGAGCGGGGCCCTCGGCGTGGTCTCCACCACAGCGCCACCCGTTCGGGCCGGTCAGCGAGCCGTCACGCCGTCAGGGACTTTGTTCCAGCGTTCACAAGCGGCTACCGTGGCGTCCGCGAGCGCCTCGGTGCCCGCGAAGCCGTTCCTTGTCGTCGTCGTTCTGCGTGCCGCCGCACCGCCCGGGCTCCTGCCGGGTCCGGGCGGGCGGCCGCTGTGGAGAGCCCGTTGATGCAGCCGCGGCCCCGGACCATCCCGGAGGCCACCGTCGCCCGCCTGGCCGTGTACCTGCGGGTGCTGACCACGCTCGCCGACGGCGGCCGGACCACGGTGTCCTCGGGTGAGCTGGCCTCGGCCGCCGGGGTCAATCCCGCGGGTCTCCGCAAGGATCTCTCCCACCTGGGGCCCTGCGGCGTGCGCGGTGTCGGCTACGAGGTGCGCTCGTTGCGCGACCGGCTGGCCCGCGTCCTCGGCGTCGAGCGTGCCCGGGCCTGCGTCCTGGTGGGCATCGGAAACCTCGGTTCGGCCCTGGCCGACTACGCCGGCTTCGGTACCCGTGGGTTCGACTTCGTGGGGCTGTTCGACGCCTCGCCGGCCCGCGTCGGGCAGCGGATCGGCGACCTGACCGTGCGCTCGCTCGACGAGCTCGAGGAGGTCGTCGCGGCGACGGGAGCCTCCATCGGCGTCATCACCACGCCGGCCGAGGTGGCCCAGCAGGTCTGCGACCGGCTGGCCGCGGCCGGGGTGCAGAGCATCCTGAACTTCGCGCCGGTGACCCTGGCCGCGCCCCCGGGGGTCGACGTCCGCAAGGTGGACCTGTCCGTCGAGCTGCAGGTTCTGGCCTTCCTGGGCCAGCAGCGCCTGGTGCCGTCGGCAGCCCGCGGGGCGTCCGTGGAGGAGTCGGCATGAGCCTCCTGGCCGTGGGCATCAGCCACCGCACCGCTCCCGTGGCACTGCTCGAGCAGTTCGCGATGAGCGACGACGACCGCGTCAAGGCCCTGCACGAGCTGGTCGAGGGTGACCACGTGGCCGAGGCCCTGGTGCTGGCCACCTGCAACCGGGTCGAGGTGTTCGCCGAGGTCGAGCGCTTCCACGGCGGCGTCACCGACGTCAGCCGGGTGCTGGCCCGCCAGGCCGGCGCCTCGGTCGAGGAGCTCTCCCCGTACGTCACCGTCCACTACGAGGACCAGGCCGTCACGCACCTGTTCACCGTCGCCGCCGGGCTGGACTCGATGGTCGTCGGCGAGACGCAGGTGCTGGGACAGCTGCGGGCCGCGTACGCGCTGGCCCGCGAGGAGGGCACCGTCGGCCGGGCGCTGCACCCGATCGCCCAGCGCGCCCTGCGGGTGGGCAAGCGGGTGCACGCCGAGACCGGCATCGACCGGGCCGGGGCCTCCCTCGTCTCCGTGGCGCTGGACCGGGCCGAGGCGCGCATCGGCGACCTCACCGGCCGCCGGGCGCTCGTCGTCGGCGCCGGCTCCATGGGCGCCCTGGCCGCGACCACGCTGGCCCGCCGTGGGGCCGACGTCGTCGTCGGCAGCCGCACCCATGCCTCGGCCGAGCGGCTGGCCGCGGCCATCGGCGGCCGCGCCGTGCAGCTGGCCGACAGCGCCGGGGAACTCGTCGCCGCCGACGTCCTGGTCTCGTGCACCGGGGCGTCGGGGGTCGTCGTCAGCACCGACACCGTGGCCACCGCCATGCGGGAGCGCGACGCGCGGCCGCTGGCCGTGGTCGACCTCGCCCTGCCCCACGACGTCGACCCGGGCGTGGCCGCCCTGCCGGGCGTGCACCTGGTGGACCTCGCCCTGCTGCAGGGGGAGCGGGCCGCGCACGACGGCACCGCCACCAGCCCGGTCGCCGCCGACGACATCGTCGCCGCGCACGCGATGATCGAGGCCGAGGCGGCGCTCCTGCGCGCCGAACAGCAGGCCGCCGCCGTCGCGCCCACCGTCTCGGCGCTGCGCAGCCAGGCCGCCGAGGTCGTCGACGCGGAGCTGCTCCGGCTCTCCACCCGGCTGCCCGACCTCGACCCCCGCACGCGGGCGGAGGTGGCGCGCACCGTCCGCCGGGTCGTCGACAAGCTGCTCCACGAGCCGACCGTGCGGGTCAAGGAGCTCTCCGCCGTGCCCGGAGGCACCGACTACGCCGGCGCGCTGCGGGCCCTGTTCGGCCTGGGCATCGACGCCGACGTCGCCGGCGACGCGGCCAGCCTGGCCGACGCCGTCACCGTCGACCCCGAGCGGGCCGGGGGTGGCGCATGACCACCGTGGGCTCCTCGCCGACGACGACCGCCACCGGGGTCCTCCGGCTCGGCACCCGGGCCAGTGCCCTGGCCTCCACCCAGTCGCAGGGCGTCGCGGACGCCATCACCGCGGCGACCGGCACCCCGGTGGAGCTGGTGCACATCACCACCGAGGGCGACCGCTCCCAGGCCGCGATCGCCCAGCTCGGCGGCACCGGCGTGTTCGTCACCGCGCTGCGCGACGCGTTGCTGGCCGGCGACATCGACCTGGCCGTGCACAGCTACAAGGACCTGCCGACGGCGCCCGAGCCCGGGCTGATCCTCGCCGCCGTGCCGCCCCGCGAGGACCCGCGCGACGCGCTGGTCGCCCGCGACGGCCTGACGCTCGGCGAGCTGCCCGCGGGGTCGAAGGTGGGCACCGGCGCACCGCGGCGCGTCGCGCAGCTGCGGGCGCTGGGCCTGGGCCTGGAGGTCGTGCCGATCCGCGGCAACGTCGACACCCGCCTCGGCCGCGTCGCCGGCTCCGCGACCGGCCCCGGCGATCTGGACGCCGTGGTGCTCGCGCGCGCCGGGCTCTCCCGGCTGGGACGCCTCGGCGTCATCACCGAGACCCTCGACCCCATCCAGGTGCTGCCCGCCCCCGCGCAGGGGGCCCTGGCCGTGGAGTGCCGGACCAGCGACGCCCGCACGCGGGAGCTGCTCGGCCGCCTCGAGCACCCGGTCACGCGCGCCTGCGCACTCGCCGAGCGCACGACGCTGGCCACCCTCGAAGCCGGGTGCAGCGCGCCCGTGGCGGCCTACGCGGAGGTCGCCGAGGGCGAGGACGGCCTCGAGCTGTTCCTGCGCGCGTCGGTGACCGCGCTCGACGGCAGCGACGGCGTCCGCGGCTCCGTCACCGGAGCGCTGGCCGATGCCGCGGCCCTGGGCCGCGCGCTGGCCGACGACCTGCTCGACCGCGGCGCGGTCGAGCTCATGGCGGTCGAGCAGTGATCGCCCACCCCATGCAGACCCCAGCAACAACGGCCCTCCGGGCCAGGATCAGGAGCACGCGATGACGCGCTTCCGCAAGACCGTCGGCAGCGCCGGCCGGGTCGTCTTCGTCGGTGCAGGGCCGGGCGATCCCGGCATGCTGACCGCACGTGCGACGGCCGCACTGACCGAGGCGGCCCAGGTCGTCGTCGACGCCGACGTGCCGGCCGCCGTCCAGGACGCCGTCCGCGGGATCAACCCCGCGGCCGAGGTCGTGGTCGCGACCGGTGAGCCGGCCGAGGTGGCCAAGGCCGCCGTCGGCGCCGCCAAGGGCGGCGCCGTGGTGGTCCGGCTCGTCGCCGGCGACCCGTACACCGACGACGGCGCGATCAAGGAGGTGCTGGCCGTGGGCCGCACCTCGGTCGCCTTCGACGTGGTGCCCGGCGTCGCGTCGGCCACCGCAGTCCCGGCCTTCGCCGGTGTCGCTCCCGGCAGCACCGCGCTCACCGCCGACCTGCGCAGCGGCGTCGATGTCGCCGCGCTGGCCGGTGCCGCCGCCTCGACCGGCGGCACGCTGGTCCTGCGTGCCTCCGCCGAGGAGCTGCCCGACGCCGCGGCCCGGCTGGTGGAGGGCGGGCTGTCCGGCAGCACGCCGGTCGTCGTCACCACCAACGGCTCGAGCACGGCCCAGAAGAGCGTCGTCGCCAAGCTGTCGGCCGTCGCCGAGAAGGTCGCCGGGCTCGACACCTTCACCGGCCCGGTCGTGGCCACCGTCGGCCCCGCCGTCGACAAGCGCGCCCGCATGTCGTGGTGGGAGAGCCGCCCGCTGTTCGGCTGGCGGGTCCTCGTGCCGCGCACCAAGGACCAGGCCGGCGAGATGAGCGATCGGCTGCGGGCCTACGGCGCCGTGCCGGTCGAGGTGCCCACGATCGCCGTCGAGCCGCCGCGCAGCCCCGCGCAGATGGACCGCGCGGTGAAGGGGCTGGTCACCGGCCGCTACGGCTGGATCGTCTTCACCTCGGTCAACGCGGTGAAGGCGGTGCGCGAGAAGTTCGCCGAGCTCGGCCTGGACGCCCGCGCCTTCGCCGGGGTCAAGGTCGGCTGCGTGGGGGAGCAGACCGCCGACGCGGTCCGCGCCTTCGGCATCGAGCCGGAGCTGGTGCCCACCGGCGAGCAGTCGAGCCAGGGCCTGCTGGCGGACTTCCCGGAGTACGACGACGTGCTCGACCCGATCAACCGGGTGCTCCTGCCGCACGCCGACATCGCCACCGAGGTGCTCGCCGCCGGGCTGGTGGAGCGCGGCTGGGAGGTCGACGACGTCACCGCCTACCGCACCGTCCGTGCCGCTCCGCCGGCCGCGAGCGTCCGGGAGGCGATCAAGGGCGGCGGATTCGACGCGGTGTGCTTCACCTCGTCGAGCACGGTGCGCAACCTCGTCGGCATCGCCGGCAAGCCGCACGCCAAGACGGTCGTCGCCGTGATCGGCCCCGCGACCGCGGCCAGCGCGCAGGAGTTCGGCCTGCGGGTCGACGTCCAGCCCGAGACGGCCGCCGTCGCGCCGCTGGTCGACGCGCTGGCCGAGTACGCCCTGTCCCTGCGCGAGTCGGAGGACGGCGAGGGCAAGTGAGCGATCGTGCCGGCGGCGCCGCTCCCGGGTTCGCCCGGGGGCGGCGGCTCCGGTCGACGCCGGCCCTGCGGCGGCTGACCGCGCAGACCCGGGTCGCACCGGCGGACCTGGTGCTGCCGGTCTTCGTCAAGCAGGACATCGCCGAGCCGGTGCCGATCGCCTCGATGCCCGGCGTGGTCCAGCACAGCCAGGACTCGCTGCGGAAGGCCGCGCACGAGGCCGCCGAGGCGGGCATCGGCGGGCTGATCCTCTTCGGCATCCCGTCGGAGAAGGACCCGGCCGGGTCGCAGGCCGACGCCGCCGACGGCGTCGTCAACGTGGCGCTGCAGAACCTGCGCGCGGACCTGGGGGACGAACTCGTCCTCATGGCCGACCTCTGCTTGTGCGAGTACACCGACCACGGCCACTGCGGCGTGGTGACGCCGGCGGGCCTGGTCGACAACGACCCGACGCTGGACCGGTACGCCGCGGTGGCGATCGCGCAGGCCCAGGCCGGTGCCCACCTGGTCGCGCCCAGCGGGATGATGGACGGCCAGGTGGCCGCGATCCGCGCCGGCCTGGACAGCGCGGCCTTCTCCGAGATCCCGATCCTGGCCTACGCCGCCAAGTACGCCTCGGGCTTCTACGGGCCCTTCCGCGAGGCGGCCGAGGGTGCGCCGCAGTTCGGCGACCGGTCGACCTACCAGATGGACCCGCCGAACGCGGACGAGGCGCTGCGGGAGGTGCGCCAGGACCTCGCCGAGGGGGCCGACGCCGTCATGGTGAAGCCCGCACTGCCCTACCTGGACATCGTCGCCCGGGTCGCCGCCGCCGTCGACGTGCCGGTGAGCGCGTACCAGGTGAGCGGTGAGTACGCGATGGTCGAGGCGGCCGCCGCCAACGGCTGGATCGACCGCGAGCGGGCGATCCTGGAGACGCTGACCGCGATCCGCCGGGCCGGTGCCGGGCAGGTGCTCACGTACTGGGCGGTCGAGGCCGCGCGGTGGCTGGCCCGCGGGTGACGTGATGGCGGGGCCGCGAGAGGTCTACACGGAGCCCGGAGGGTCCTGGCGGCCGTTCTGGTGGGTCGCCGGTGCCCTCGCGGTCTTCGTCGTGCTCGACCTGGCCCTGCCCGGCGGCGACGTGCCGGTCCTGCTCTGGGTGGTCGCCGTCGCCGGTGTGCTGGGCGTCGTCGGGATCGGCTGCCTGTCGGCGCAGCGCCTCTGGACCGTCCGCGTGGACGACGACGGGCTCTCCGTCGGGCGCGAGACGGTCCGGTACGCCGAGGTCGACCTCGAGCACCTGCTCGCCGTCGACGCCGGTGTCGACGCCGGCGCGCCCGTGCTGGGGGGCGGCTGGTCGCTGCCCCGCGGTCGCACCGGGCTCCCGCTCCGGCTCGCCGACGGCCGCACGGTGCTCGTCCCGACCCGGGACCCCGCACCGCTGTACGAGGCGCTCGTGGGCAGGGTCACGGACGCCTCCGACGAACGCTCAGGAAGAGAAGGGACACTGGGGCCGTGACCTCGCCGGACAGCACCCCGTACGCCTACGAGGCCCCGATCTCGGCCGACCTCTTCGACCGCGGCCGCGCCGTCACTCCCGGTGGGGTCAACTCACCCGTCCGCGCCTTCCAGGCCGTCGGGGGCACCCCGCGGTTCATGACCGAGGGCTCCGGTCCGTGGATCACCGACGCCGACGGGCGGCGCTACGTCGACCTGGTCGGCTCGTGGGGGCCGCTGATCCTCGGCCACGCGCACCCCGCCGTCGTCGAGGCCGTGACCGCCGCCGCCCGCCGCGGGCTGACCTTCGGCGCCCCCACCGAGGGCGAGCTGGACCTGGCCGAGGAGATCCGCGAGCGCATGCCGCCGGTGCAGCGGGTCCGGTTGGTCAACTCGGGGACCGAGGCGGTGCTCTCGGCGGTGCGGCTGGCCCGGGGGGTCACCGGCCGGCCGCTGGTCGTCAAGTTCGCGGGCAACTACCACGGCCACGTCGACGCGCTCCTGGCCTCCGCCGGGTCCGGCGTCGCCACCCTCGGGCTGCCCGACACCCCCGGTGTCACCACCGGCGCGGCCGCCGACACGGTGGTGCTGCCCTACAACGACGTCGCCGCCGTCGAGGCCGTCTTCGCCGAGCGGGGTCCGCAGATCGCCGCGGTGATCAGCGAGGCGGCGGCCGGCAACATGGGCGTCGTCCCGCCGGAGCCGGGCTTCAACGCCGCGCTGCGCCGGATCACCGCCGCGCACGGCGCCCTGCTGGTCCTCGACGAGGTCATGACCGGCTTCCGGGTGTCGCCGTCGGGCTGGTACGGCCTCGACCCGGTCGACGCCGACCTGTTCACCTTCGGCAAGGTCATGGGCGGCGGGCTGCCCGCGGCCGCGTTCGGGGGCCGGGCCGACCTCATGGAGCACCTCGCGCCGGCCGGGCCGGTCTACCAGGCGGGTACGCTGTCGGGGAATCCCGTGGCCGTCGCGGCCGGGCTGACGACGCTGCGGCACTGCACCGAGGAGGTCTACGCGCACTGCGACGAGGTCGCCGCCGTGCTCCGCGGCGCGACCAGGGCCGCGCTCTTCGCCGCCGGGGTGCCGCACCGGGTGCAGCAGGCCGGCAGCATGTTCTCGGTCTTCTTCGTGCCCGACGAGCGCCAGGTCCGCAACTACGACGACGCCCGCACCCAGGACGTCGCCCGCTACACCGCGTTCTTCCACGCCATGCTGTCCCGCGGCGTCTACCTGCCGCCGTCGGCGTTCGAGTCCTGGTTCGTCAACGCCCAGCTGTCCGGTGAGGCGCTCGACCGCGTGCTGGAGGCCCTGCCGGCCGCTGCCCGTGCCGCCGCGGAGGCCACCCCATGAGGGCCTTGATGGCCATTCCGGCCCTGGAGGTCACCCCGTGAGCGAGCGGACGACGGTGCACCTGCTGCGGCACGGTGAGGTGCACAACCCCGGCAAGGTCCTCTACGGCCGGCTCCCGAACTTCCGGCTGTCCACGACGGGCGAGGCGATGGCGGTCGCGGCCGCGGAGTGGTTCGCCGGGCGCGACGTCACCCACCTGGTCTCCAGCCCGCTGGAGCGGGCGCAGCAGACCGCCCAGCCGCTGGCCGAGGCGTTCGCCCTGACCGTGGGCACCGACGACCGGCTGATCGAGGCCGGCAACGCCTTCGAGGGCATGGTCGTGGGAGGCGCGGGAGGGGTGTTCCGGGCACCCCGCAACTGGTGGAAGCTGCGCAATCCGTTCCAGCCCTCGTGGGGCGAGCCCTACGTCGAGATCGCCGCACGGATGCTCGCCGCCGTCGAGGCGGCCCGCGACACCGCCCGGGGGCACGAGGCCGTGCTGGTCAGCCACCAGCTGCCCATCTGGACCGTCCGCCTCCACCTCGAGGGCCGCCGCTACCTGCACGACCCACGCCGCCGGGAGTGCGCCCTGGCCAGCGTCACCTCGGTGACCTACGAGGGCGACCGGTTCGCCGGCGTGACCTACGCCGAGCCGGCCGGCGCCACCGACCCGGATGCGGTGCCGGGCGCATGAGACGACTCCTGCTCCCCGTCCTCGCCGCCGCGCTGGCCCTGACCGGCTGCACGACCGGCGAGGGCTCGGCCGTCGACGTCAACAACGGCGGCGAGTTCCGCTTCGAGGCCGGCACCCCGCGCGGCCAGGTGATCCCCCCGGACGAGCGGGCGACCGCTCCGGAGTTCTCCGGGACGCTGCTGGAGGGCGAGCCGTTCTCGTCCGACGAACTGGACGGCGACGTCGCCGTGCTGAACTTCTGGGGTTCGTGGTGCCCGCCCTGCCGTGTCGAGTCGCCGCAGTTCCAGGAGGTCTACGCCGAGGTCCGGGACCGGGGTGTCCAGTTCCTGGGCATCAACGTCAAGGACGACCAGCAGCTCGCCCGGGCCTTCGAGGACCGTCAGGGCATCGAGTTCCCCTCCGTCTCCGACCCGAGGGGGGAGGTCGCCCTCGCCTTCCGCGACTACCCGGCCAACGCCATCCCCTCGACCATCGTGCTCGATCGGGAGGGCCGCGTCGCCGCCGTCTACACGGCCGAGGTCGCGCAGCAGGACCTGCGGGACGTCGTCGATCTCGTCCTGGCGGAGGGGGACTGACGTGGGGGAGACCTTCGCCGGCCTCGTCACCGACGGCCCGCTGCTGGTCGCCGCGGCGGTGGCGGCGCTCGTCGGGCTGATCAGCTTCGCCTCGCCGTGCGTCCTGCCGCTGGTGCCCGGCTACCTGTCCTACGTCGCCGGGTTGGTCGGCTCCGGTTCCCGTCCCGCACCGGCTCCCGCACCGGATCCGGGCGGTGGCGCGACGGCCACGGCCACAGCTACCGCGACGGCGACGGCGGTGCGGACCGACGAGCGGGCGCCCCGGGGGCGCATGGTGCTCGGCGCGCTGCTGTTCGTGCTGGGCTTCACCGCGGTCTTCGTCGCGTTCGGCGCCGCGTTCGGCGGGCTGGGCAGGCTCATGCTCGAGCACGCCGACGTCCTCAACCGGGTCTTCGGCGCGATCACCATCGTCGTCGGGCTGGGCTTCCTGGGCTGGCTGCCGCTGCTGCAGCGGACCTCGCGGCTGTCGGTCCGCCCGGCCGCCGGGCTGGCCGGCGCCCCGCTGCTCGGCATCGTCTTCGGCCTCGGCTGGACGCCGTGCCTCGGGCCGACGCTCGGCGCGGTCTACTCGCTGGCCTTCACCGAGGCCACCGCCGGCCGCGGAGCCCTGCTGTCGGTCGCCTACTGCCTGGGCCTGGGCGTGCCGTTCGTGCTCGTCGCCCTCGGCGCGCGCTGGGCCATGGGCGCCACCTCGTTCCTGCGCCGGCACGCGCGTTCGGTCACCCGGTTCGGCGGCGTCGTCCTCGTGCTGGTCGGGCTGATGCTGCTCACCGGCGCCTGGACCGAGGCCATGCAGTGGCTGCGGTCCTGGCTGGCCACCACCGGGCTGGGGGAGTCCGCCCTGTGACGACGACGGCTCCGGCGCCCCCTGCGGCGCCTCCCCCACCAGCGCGCCCCTCGGCCGGCCGCCGCATCACCGCGCTGCTGCTGCAGTGGTGGCGCCGGCTGACCGCCATGCGCACCGCGATCGTGCTGCTCTTCCTGCTCGCGCTGGCCGCCGTCCCCGGCTCCCTGCTGCCGCAGCGCTCCCTGTCGCAGACCAACGTGCGGCGGTACTTCGCCGACCACCCGGACCTCGCGCCGGTGCTCGACCGGCTGTACCTCTTCGACGTCTTCAGCTCGCCGTGGTTCGCCGCGGTCTACCTGCTGCTGTTCATCTCGCTCATCGGCTGCGTGCTGCCGCGCGCGCGGGAGCACGCCAAGGCAGTGCGGGCGGCACCTCCGCCGGCGCCACGGAACCTGCTGCGCCTGCCCGACTCCGGCGAGACCACCACACCGCTCCCGCCGGCGGCGGCGCTGGACGTCGTCGAGGAGGAGCTGCGGGTCCGCCGGTACCGGGTCGTCCGCCGCGACGGGGAGGTCTCGGCCGAGAAGGGCCATCTCAAGGAGACCGGCAACCTGCTGTTCCACCTCTCGCTGGTCGCCCTGCTCCTGGGCCTGGCCGGCGGAAAGCTCTGGGGCTACGAGGGCAGCATCCTGGTCACCGAGGGCCAGGGCTTCTGCAACTCGTTCCAGCAGTACGACACCTACTCCGCCGGACCGCTGGTCGACAGCGGCGACCTGTCGCCCACCTGCGTGGACCTCGAGCGGTTCAAGGCCGAGTACGAGCCCGACCTGACGGCCTCGTCGTTCACCGCCGACATCCGCTACGGCGCCCCCGGCGAGGAGGGCCGGCCGACGACGATCGGTGTCAACGACCCGCTGCGGTTCTCCGGCGACCGGCTCTACGTCACCGGGCACGGCTTCAGCCCCACCTTCGACGTGACGCTCCCCGACGGGACCCCGTACCCCGACCTCACCGTGCCGTTCCTGCCCTCGGATCTGCAGACGCTGGCCAGCCAGGGGGCGCTGAAGCTCCCGGACGTCGGTGCCGGCAGCGACGAGCAGCTCGCGTTGGAGGGGTTCTTCGCGCCGACGGGGATGGTGCAGGGCGGCGTCCTCACCTCGATCGACCCGCGCCCGCTGAACCCCCAGGTCGCGATCGTCGCCTACCAGGGCTATCTGGGCCTGGACTCCGGCATCCCGCAGTCGGTCTACTCGCTGGACGCCACCCAGATCGAGCGTGGGCGGCTGGTGGAGGCCGGCGCGGCCAACCTCGCCCTCGGGGAGTCCATGACCCTCGAGGACGGCACGGTCATCACCTTCAGCGGCTTCAAGGAGTTCGCCGCGCTGCAGTACTCGCACGACCCCGGCCAGATCTGGGTGCTCGTCTCCTCGATCTCCCTCCTGACCGGCCTGCTGGGACTGCTCCTGCTGCGCCGGGAGCGGGTCTTCGCCCGGGCCGCTCCGCGCCCCGACGGGAGCGGTACCGTGCTGACGCTGGCCTCGCTGACGCGGGGCAGCGGCGAGAGCGCCCCGCGCTTCGCCGCCCTCACCGACGACCTGAGGGCAGCGCTCGCCGCCCGCACCGCATCGCACTCGGAGGTCTCCCCGCGTGACTCCTGACCAGTCGCTCCTCGACCTGTCGGACACCTTCTTCACGGTCGCCGTGGCGCTGTACTCGGTCGCCCTCGTGGCGTTCTGCGCGGAGCTCGCGTTCGGGCGCTCCCGGGCCGCGCAGCGCGAGCTGGTCGCCGCCGGGAACGGGCCGGCCCTCGACGTGGCGGAGAACCCCGCCGCCGACGACGCCCCGCGCCGCCGGGCGCAGCGGCTGGGCGCGGCCGGCATCGGCCTGACCGCGCTCGGCGCGCTGGCGCACGCCGCCGTCCTCGTCTTCCGCGGGCTGGGCACCGACCGGCTGCCCTGGGGCAACATGTACGAGTTCGCGACCGCGGTCGTGCTCGTGGCGGTCGTGACCTACGTGGTCCTGGCCCTGCGCTCGCCCGCGCTGCGGCACATCGGCGTCTTCGTGCTCGCCCCCGTCGTGCTGGGCATGGTGGGCACCGGGCTGTTCCTCTACGTCGAGGGCGGCCCGCTCATCGCGGCGCTGCGGTCGAGCTGGCTGGCGATCCACGTCAGCGCCGCGATCATCGGCTTCGGCATCTTCCTGGTCAGCGGCATCGCCAGCGTCCTCTACCTGATCCGCGAGAAGGACGAGCAGAAGCCGGCCGAGGAGCGGGGCACGGGGTTCGTCTCGCGGCTGCCGTCGTCGTCGGTGCTGGACCGGCTCGCGCACCGCACCGCCGTCTTCGGTTTCCCGATCTGGACCTTCGCCGTCATCGCGGGCGCCATCTGGGCGGAGAGCGCCTGGGGCCGGTTCTGGGGCTGGGACCCGAAGGAGACCTGGTCGTTCATCGCCTGGGTGGTCTACGCCGGCTACCTGCACGCGCGCACGACGGCCGGCTGGCGCGGGCGCCCCGCGGCCTGGGTGAACGTCGTCGGCCTGGCGGTCATGATCTTCAACCTGACCTTCGTGAACCTCGTCTCGAGTGGCCTGCACAGCTACGCCGACGTCGGCTGACAGCCGCTCCGGCGTCGTCGCGCGATGACGGATGTCCGGGCCCGTGCTTCCATGCAGGCATGACAGCCGCCAGTCCGCAGCACGCCGGAGGAGCCGGGGCCGAGGGGCGCGACGGCGCCGGCCGGCCCGGTCGCGAGGGCGAGGTGGGCTGGCCCGGCCCGTCGCGGGAGGGCGAGCGGGTGGGATGGCCGGACGATCCGGGGCTGGCGCGCGACGCCGCTCCGGTGGGAGAGCTGTTCGGCGGGAGCCCCGCGGCCTGACAGAGACCCCGGCGTCAGGCCGGGGAGCCGTCGTCCCGTCGGGTGCGACGATCGAGCTCGCGGAGGAACTCCGGGTCGTCGTCGGGTGCCAGCGGCCGGGTGGGCCGCTGCGGACGGGGCCGCTGCGGCGGCCGCGGCGGGCGGAGGCCGCCACCGGGACCGCCCGGACCGCCGGGACGGGCAGCCGCGCGCATGACCAGCGCGATCACCACGATCGCTACCACCAGCACTACCAGGAAGATCATGGCTTCACCCCTCGTCCCCGACCAGCGTACGACGGCGGCGATACTCGGGGGCGGATCACGATCGGCGGACCGGCAGACGCGGCCCGCCACGAGGACGGAGACATCGCCATCGACGCCGTGGACCGGCACCTGATCGAGCTGCTGCGGGCCAACGGCCGGGCCAGCTACGCGGAGCTCGCGCGGCAGGTGGGGCTGTCCTCGCCCGCGGTGCACGAGCGCGTGGGCAAGCTGGAGGCGGCCGGCGTCATCACCGGTTACCGGGCGGTCATCGAGCCGGCGGCGGTCGGCCTGGACGTCACCGCCCTCATCGGCGTGATCGAGAGCGACTCGGTCGACGACACCGGCCTCGAGGCGGCGATGCGCGAGGTGTCGGGCATCGAGGACTGCTGGCGGGTCGCGGGGAGCGAGGGCTACGTGCTCAAGGTGCGTGTGGCGGACATCCCGGCACTCGAGGCCACCGTCAACGCGTTGAACCGGATCAGGGGCGTGGCACGCACCCGCACGACCGTCGTGCTGTCGACGAAGTGGGAGGGCCGGCATGGCTGAGAAGGACACCGCGAGCTCACCGCGGCCGGTGAACCCGGCCGCTCCGGCGGGGGGCCCGGCCACACCGCCGAAGGTGCTGCCCTGGCTGGTCCTGCACACCGTGGGGCGGCTCGGCATCTTCGCGCTGCTGACGCTGCTGCTGTGGCAGTTCGGCAACCTGGACTTCTTCTCCGGGATGCTGTTCGGCCTGCTGCTGTCGATGCCGGTCGCCTACTTCGCGCTGCGCCAGTCCCGCGAGCGGCTCAGCGAGGCGCTGGTCGCGCGCAGCATGGCCCGCCGGGCGGAGAAGGAGCAGCTGCGCTCCCGGTTGAGTGGCGAGCAGCCGGACGCCTGACGGTCAGCCGCTGAGCGCGAGCCCGGCGCCCAGCAGGACACCGGTGACGAGGGTGAGCCGACCGGTGCCGGCGAGCGCTGCGATGAGCGCCGGCCCGCGGCCCCCGCTCAGCACCGTGCGGACCGGCGGGACGCCCAGCGGGACCGCGAGCAGGGTCAGCAGCACCCACGGACGCTCGATGCCCACCGCCACGACGACGAGCAGCGCGACGACGAAGCACCCGGCGAAGGCCAGCCGCGTGGCCCGGTCGCCGAGGAGCACGGCGAGCGTGCGCTTGCCGACCCGGGCGTCCCCCTCGATGTCGCGCAGGTTGTTGACCACGAGGATCGCGACGATGAGCAGCCCGACGGGGACGGCGACGGCGAAGGCGAGCCCGGGCAGCGTGCCGGTCTGCACGTACGTGGTGCCGACGACGGCGACCAGCCCGAAGAACACGAAGACGAACACCTCGCCCAGCGCCCGGTAGCCGTACGGGATCGGCCCGCCCGTGTAGGTCCAGGCGGCGAGGATGCAGACCGCACCGACGGCGACCAGCCACCAGCTCGACAGCGCGGCCAGCGCCAGTCCGGCGACCGCCGCGACGGCGAAGGAGAGCGCCGCAGCCACCAGCACCGCACGGGGGGAGGCGGCACCCGAGCCGACCAGCCGCATGGGGCCCACCCGGTCGGCGTCGGTGCCGCGGGTGCCGTCGGAGTAGTCGTTGGCGTAGTTGACCGCGACCTGCAGGGCGAGCGCGACCACCAGCGCCAGCAGCGCGGCGGACAGGCGGAAGCCGTCGAGGGCGGCGGCCACGCCGGTGCCCACGAGCACCGGCGCGAGGGCGGCGGGCAGGGTGCGCGGCCGGGCGCCGGCCAGCCACTGCGCGGGGGTGGCCATCAGACCTCCGGGACGAGCGCCGCGACCGCGCGGCGGTCGGGCTTGCCGGTGTGCAGGGTCGGTACGGCGGCGAGAAC
>NZ_HG931174.1:460426-621382 GCF_000582785.1 Candidatus Blastococcus massiliensis AP3 | reverse complement strand
CCCGCTGCCCCCACTCCGGGTCCGGGCGCCCGACGACGACGGCGTCGGCCACGCCGGGATGCTCGCGCAGCGCCACCTCGACCGCGCCCGGGGCGACGTTGACGCCACCGGTGATCACGACGTCGTCGAGCCGGCCCAGCACGGTCAGCCGGCCGTCGTCCAGGCGGCCGGCGTCGCGGGTGCGGAACCAGCCGTCCGCGAAGGCGGCGACCGTCCCTTCCGGGTCGAGCCGGTAGCCCGACGCCAGCACCGGACCGGCGAGCTCGACGCCCCCGTCGGTGACCCGGACGGAGACGCCGTCCAGCGGCACGCCGTCGTAGACGCAGCCGCCGGCGGTCTCGGTCATGCCGTACGTGGTCACCACGCGGACGCCCGCGGCGCGGGCGCGGGCCAGCGGCGCCGGGTCGGTGGCGGCGCCGCCCACGAGCACCGCGTCGAAGCTGCGCAGCGCGTGGGGCTCGGCCTCGAGGAAGCGGACGAGCTGGGTCGGGACCAGCGCGGTGTAGCGGCGGTCTCCGGCCGGCAGCCGGGCGACGGCCGTAACGAGCTTCTCGTCCTTGTCGAGCCGGACCGCCTCGCGGCCGGCGACCTCGCTGCGGCAGAGCACCTGCAGCCCGGCGATGGCCGAGACCGGCAGCGCCAGCAGCCAGGTCCCCGGGCCACCGAGCCGGTCGAGCGTGGCCGTCGCCGAGGCCCGCACCGCGTCCGCGGAGAGCAGGACGCCGCGGCCCGAGCCCGTGGAGCCGGAGGTGACCACGACGAGGTCGGCGCCGTCCTCCAGCGGCTCGTCCGGGCGCAGCACCGCTCGGGCGGCCTGCACCGCGGCGGGCGGGCCGGCGGGGAGGACCGCCAGGGGCCGGTCGCCGTCGAGCGCCGCGCGCACGTCGGCCTGCGTCAGCTCGGCCGCGGGGACGAGGGAGAGGTGCCGGGCCACGAGGCACGAGCGTACGGCGGCCCCCCTCCTAGGCTGTCGGGCATGATCCCGAACCCCGGAACCGGTCACACGACGGTGCTGGAGGCGCGGGTGTACTCGGTGCCGATGCGCACGCGCTTCCGCGGCATCGACGTGCGAGACGGCGTGCTGCTGCGCGGGCCGGCCGGCTGGGGCGAGTTCTCGCCGTTCTGGGACTACGACGTCGAGGAGAGCCGCCGGTGGTGGGCGGCCGCCGTCGAGGCGGCCACCGAGGGCTGGCCCGCACCGGTGCGCGACACCGTTCCGGTCAACGTCACCGTGCCCGCCGTCGACGCGGAGCGGGCGCACGCCATCGTCCGCGCGTCGGGGTGCCGCACCGCCAAGGTCAAGATCGCCGAGCCGGGGCAGAGCGAGGCCGACGACCTCGCCCGCGTGGAGGCGGTGCGCGACGCACTGGGTCCCTCCGGTGCCGTCCGGGTGGACGCCAATGCCGCCTGGGACATCGACACCGCCGTCGCCCGCATCCGGTCCCTGGACGCCGCGGTGGGCCTGGAGTACGTCGAGCAGCCGTGCGCGACGCTGCCCGAGCTGGCCGCCCTGCGCCGCCGGATCGACGTGCGGGTGGCCGTCGACGAGGGCGTGCGGCGCTCGGCCGACCCCCTCGCGGTGGACCTGCGCGAGGCCGGTGACGTCGTCGTCCTCAAGGTGCAGCCGCTGGGCGGTGTCCGGGCGGCGCTGCGCGTCGCCGAGGCGCACGGCCTGCCGTGCGTGGTCAGCTCGGCGCTGGAGAGTTCGGTCGGCATCGCCGCCGGCGTCGCGCTGGCCGCGGCCCTGCCCGAGCTGCCGTTCGCCTGCGGGCTGGCCACCGTTGCGCTGTTCACCGCTGACGTGACGAGCACTCCGCTGCTCCCGGTCGAGGGGATGCTGCCGGTCGTGCGGCCCGAGCCCGACCGGTTCGACGCCGTCGCCGCCGATGCCGCCACGGCGGAGCGCTGGGATGCGCGGATGGCCGCGGTGATGGTGCCGTGAACCCGTCGACCGCCTTCGCCCGCGTCCTCGTCGACGAACTGCTCCGCGGCGGAGTGACCGACGCCGTCCTCGCGCCCGGCTCCCGGTCGGCGCCGGTCGCGCTGGCCCTGACCGCGGCCGAGCGGGCCGGCGCGCTGCGGCTGCACGTACGCATCGACGAGCGGACGGCGTCGTTCCTGGCGCTCGGTCTCGCCAAGGCGTCCGGCCGGCCGGTGCCGGTCCTCACCACGTCGGGGACCGCCGCGGCGCACCTGCACGCCGCGGTGCTGGAGGCCGACGCCTCCGGTGTGCCCCTGCTGGCGCTCACCGCCGACCGCCCGCCGGAGCTGCGGTCCACCGGTGCGAACCAGACGATCGAGCAGGCGGGCCTCTACGGGGGTGCCGTGCGCTGGGCGGCCGACGTCGGCGTGCCCGAGGAAGGACGCGAGGCGGCGCAGAACCGTTACTGGCGCTCGCTGACCGCCAAGGCCCTGCTCATCTCGCGGGGTGCGCTCACCGGTGACCCCGGCCCGGTGCACCTCAACCTGGCCTTGCGGGATCCGCTGATGCCCGGCGAGGACGACGACGACGGCCTGGACGGGCCGTGGGTCGGAAGGACGGAAGGCGCACCCTGGACGGCGGCGCGGCGGGGTGGTCTCTCGATGCCGCTGCAGCAGGAGCCCTCGAACACCCTCGTCGTCGTCGGCGATGCGCCGCCCGGTCTCGGTGCGGCAGCAGCGGAGGTCGCCGCCACGGCGGGCTGGGCCGTGCTCGCCGAGCCGTCCAGCGGGGCCTGGGGCGGCTCGCTCCGCGGCGGCGCCGTGCTGCTCGGTGCCCGGGAATGGCTCGCGGACCACCGGCCGGAGCGGGTGCTCGTGGTGGGGCGGCCGACGCTCTCCCGACCGGTCAACGCCCTGCTCTCCGATCCTGCGGTGCGGGTCGAGATCGTCGCCGCCAGCCCCCGGTGGGCCGACGCGGTGCGGTCGTCCTCGGCTGTCGGTGGCCTGCCCCTCCTGCCGCAGCGGATGCCCGGGGACTCGCCCGTCACCCCGCCGGAGCTGGCCGCCTGGCGCTCGGCCGCCGAACGGATGGGGACGGCCGTCGACGCGGCGCTGGACGACCGCCCGGAGCTGACTGCGGCCCGGATCGCCCGCGACGTCGTCGCCGGACTGCCCTCCGGGGCGCTGCTGGTGCTCGGCTCCTCTACGCCGGTGCGCGACGTCGACCTCTGGGCCCGGCCACGGGCCGATGTGACCGTGCTGGCCAACCGCGGCGTCGCGGGGATCGACGGAACCATCTCCACGGCGGTCGGGGCGGCCCTGGTCCACGACGGCCCGGCGTTCGCGCTGATGGGCGACCTGACCTTCCTGCACGACCTGACCGGATTGCTGACCGGCGAGGGGGAGCCCGTTCCCGACCTCACCGTGGTCGTGCCGGACAACGACGGCGGCGGGATCTTCGCCCAGCTCGAGCCGGGAGAGGACCGCTACGCCGAGGGCTACCGCCGGGTGTTCGGTACTCCGCACGGCCGCGACCTGGTCGCCGTGGCCGAAGCACTCGGCTGGGCCGCCACCCGGGTGTCGACGGCCCACGAGCTGACCGAGGCCCTGGGTCTGGGCGGTCCGCGGGTGGTCGTCGTCCGGACCGCCCAGCGCGCCGAGGCGCAGCTGGGCCGGGACCTCCGCGCGGCCGCCCAGGCGGCGCTCCGCTCCTGAGTCGCGGCTCCGGGCCGCGCAGGCTCCCGTGCCGCGCCGAGAGGCGACGGCGTCCCCCACCTGGGGGTACACGGCGCGCCCACTCTCCGCGTAGGACCGGAACGTGCCGTTGTGCCCCTTATCGTGGCCGCGACACGGCGCTTGCCGAGAATTCTGGGGAGAACAGCACATGACGGGACGCTTCTGCGGTTCATGCGGGGCTGCGGTAGGGCCTGACGCCGCGTTCTGCGCCTCCTGCGGCACCCCGGTCGCGGCGGCCCCGCAGGCCGCGCCGCCGCAGGCGCCTCCCTACGGCCAGCCGCCGGTCCATGGACAGCCGCAGGCTCCCTACGGCCAGCCGCCGCAGGCCGCTCTCTACGGCCAGGCCCCGTACGGGGCCCTGCCGAACGGCGCACCGTGGGGCGCGCCACCGACGCCGGGCACCGGCGGCAACGTCGCCGCGTCCGGCCGCAGCGCCCTCGACGCCCTGCTCACCGGCGACTGGGGTGGCGCCGCCAGGGCCGCCGGCTTCGCGGTGCTCGCCATGCTGGGACTGGGCCTGGTCGGCATGCTGCTCCTCGGCAGTGGTGACCTGGGCGCCCGCGAGATCCTCGTCCTGACCGCCGGCGCCGTGTGCGCCGCGGTGGGTGGCGACATCTACGTCACGACCTCCGGTGAGGACTTCTTCGGTGGCGGCGACTTCATGTCGAGCTCGTCGAGCTTCGGCGTCCTCCCGCTCACGCTCACCCTCGTCGGCCTCGGGCTGATGGCCTGGCTGTTCACCCGGTCCCTGCGCGGTCGCGTGCTGACGACCCGGGACGTCGTCCTCCAGGGCGCCCGCACCGCACTGGTGTTCACCGCCTGCTTCCTGGTGCTCTCGCTGCTGACCCGGTACCGCACCGACGGCTCGGACGAGCTGCTCGGTCTCTCCGGGCAGCTCGGGGTGTCGGTCTGGTCGAGCCTGATGGGCGCGTTCCTCTTCGCCGTCGCCACGCTGGGCGTGGTGTGGCTGTTCTCGCGGGTGACCAGCCCGACCCTCCCCGCGCGTCTGGCTGCGGTCCGCGAGCAGGTCGTCGCACCGCTCCTCGGGGCGGTCGCCGTCTTCGCCGCGGGCATCCTGGGCGTGCTCGTGGCCCTGATCTACGGCCTGGTCGAGCTCGACGAGCGGGTCTCCCAGTTCGGCCTCGTCGTCCTGGGCGGCGGGAACGGCATGCTCGCCAGCATCCTGTGGTCGGCCGGGGTGCCGCTCGACGCGGACGCCGGCGTGGGCGGGGAATTCGGCGAGTTCAGCGGCGGCGTCGGCGGCGGGAACAGCATCGACCTGTTCACCTTCACCGACGCCAGCGGCTGGTTCTGGCTGGCCCCGGTCGCCCTCCTGCTCATCCTCCTGGCGGTGGCGACGGTGCTCACCGTCCGGCAGAACTCCGTCGAGGACGCCCGCCGCGAGGGCTTCCGGTTCGCCGGCGCGCTGGCCGTGGTCGCCCTGGTCGCCGCGCTGCTGCTGCGCGTGGCCGGCGGTGCGGACGGCGGATTCTCCGAGTTCGGCGCTTCCGGCAACGTCTCGGCCACGTTCAACCCGATCGTCGCCGCGTTCGCGCTCGGCGTGTGGGGTGTCCTGGCCGGCCTGCTCGGCCCGGTCCTGGCCACCAGGATGTCCAGCAACCTGGTCGTCGGCATCCGCAACCGGTTCGGTGCCGCGGCTCCGCGGCCGGTCGCCCCCGCTCCCGGCCAGGTCGGCCAGCAGTGGCAGCAGCCCACCCTGCAACAGCCCACCCTGGAACAGCCCGCCGTGCAGCAGCCCGGTGTCCAGCAGCAGCCGTACGGGCAGCCGCAGGCCTACCAGGAGCAGCCGCAGCAGGCGCAGCCGGCGCCCTACCCGCAGCAGCAGCCCCTCCCGCCGGTGCCTCCGCCCACGCAGTAGCGGCCCGCCCCGCGCACCAGCTGCCGGCTGCACAGCGGTCGGCGCAGCGGTGCTGATGGCCGTGCTGCTGCGTGGAGCAGCACGGGAGGGCCGTACCCGAACGGATGGGACAGAGTCGGATGAGGTACTGCGTCAGCTGTGGTGCGGCGGCCGGCCCCGGCCTGCGCTTCTGCATCTCCTGCGGCGCCTCGCTCCCTGCCGGGGGCGAGCCGCCGGCCGCGGCGGCGGGGCGGGACTCGGTCTTCGCCCACCCGGCGCCCCCGGCGGCGTGGCCGGCGCCCGAGGTGCCGCCCGCCCCGGCGGACTCGGTGTTCTCCGGGCCGCCCACGCCGGCGCCGTGGGCCGCGACGCCTGGCCCGGCGCCCTGGAGCGGGGACGCGGCCCAGCCGCCGGCCGACGGGTTCTGGGACGACGGCCACGGGGAGGACGAGGGCGCACGGCGCACCCTCGTCGTCGCCGGGGTGGTGGTCGCGGCGCTGCTCGCCGTGGGCGGGGGCTACGTCGTCGCCGACCGCACCCTCGGGGGCGACGCGTCCACCGCGTCGCAGTCGGACGACGCCGACCGGCCGAGCGGCTCGGACCCGGCCGGAGGGTCCGACCCCGGGGACGAGGACGACGAGCCGGCGCCGACCGGAGGGGCCGCGCCGCCGGCCGGAGACGACCCTCTGCGGCCGCGCTCGGTCACGGCCAGCTGCCAGGCCCCGCCAGGGGTGGATGCCGCGAACGTGCCGGTGACCTACGACCCGGCGCACACCCTGGACGGGGTCGGCAGCACCGCCTGGCGCTGCCCGGGATCGGCCGTCGGCCAGCAGCTGGTCTTCGACTTCGGCCGCCCGGTGACCGTGGCGTCGGTCGGGCTCGTGCCCGGCTACGACAAGGTCGACCCGGTGGACGGCACCGACCGGTTCGGCGAGAACCGCACGGTGACCGGGGTGACCTGGCGCTTCGACGACGGGACCACCCACCGCCAGGAGATCGCCGCCCCGACGCGGGCGCTGGCCCGGACCGAGCTGGACGAGCCGGCGACCACCACCCGCGTCGTCCTGGAGATCACGCGGACGGGCAACGACGCGGCGGTCCGGGACTTCACCACGATCAGCGACGTCGCGTTCGTCGGCTCGGACTGACCCTCCACCCGCCGGGGCGGCTCAGCCGGCGAGGAACCGGCTGACCGCGACGGCGAGGGCGTCGGCGATCCGCGCCCGGCCGGCCGGATCGGTGAGCAGGGCGGCGTCCCCCGCGTGGCGGAGGTTGCCGGCCTCGAGCATGACGGCCGGCACGTCGGCGTTGTTGAGCGTGCCGAGGTCGCTCCGCTCGTCGAGGCCCTCGCTGCCGGTGTAGGTGGCCGGGGTCAGCCCGCCCGCGACGAGTGCGTCCCGCACCGCGACGGCGGCCTGCCCGCTCGCCACGACGATGTCGTCGGTCCAGCCGGGGCGCAGCCCCGGGTGGATGACGTGGAAGCCGTGCGCGCCCGGCGCCACCCCGTCGGCGTGCAGCGACAGCAGCAGCGCCGCCCCCTCCCGGTTGGCGACGGCGGCCCGCTCGTCGATGCAGGGACCCCAGCCGGCGTCCTCCTGGCGGGTGAGCACGACGCGGGCGCCGAGCGCCTCCAGCCGCACCCGGACCTCCTGCGCGAGTTCCCAGTTCACGGTCGCCTCGGGCACGCCCGAGTTCGTCGCGGTGCCCGTCGTGTTGCAGGCCTTCGCGAAGCCCCCGGCGTCGACCTGCCGGTTGATCTGCCCAGGGTGCCGCCCGTTGTCCCGGTTGTGCCCCGGGTCGAGGACGACGGTGCGCCCGGCCAGCGGAGGGGGAGGAGGCGCCGGCGTCGTCGACGGCGAGGCGGACGGCGTGCCCGGCGCGGTGCCGGTGGGCCCATCCGGTGCCGACGCCGACCCCGTCTCGCCGGACCGGCCGGCGACCGCGGCGGCCACCCCGGCACCGACGGCCGCGAGCACCAGCAGCGCCAGGACCAGACGCCAGGGCGATCGGCGCCGCGGCATCCCGCTCGTGGCCAGGGGAACCCTCAGCCCTCGAGCGCGGCCTGGAAGGCCGCGAACTTCGCCTGCGTCTCGGCCAGCTCGGCCGCGGGCTCGGACCCGGCGACGATGCCGCAGCCGGCGAACAGCCGCGCCCCGCCGTCGGCCGTGAGCTCGGCGCAGCGCAGCGCCAGACCGAACTCGCCGTCGCCCCGGGCATCGAGCCAGCCGACCGGTCCGGCGTACCGCCCGCGGTCCATGCCCTCGAGCTCGCCGATGAGCGTGGCGGCGTCGGGAGTGGGGGTGCCGCAGACGGCGGCGGTCGGGTGCACGGCGCCGACGAGCTCGAGCAGGCCGGCCGCCCCGTGCTGGGTGCCGATCACGTCGGTGGCGAGGTGTCGCACGTTGGCGAGGGTCAGCAGCGCCGGTCCGGCGGGGGCGGTCAGGGTGCTGCAGTAGGGCTCGAGCGCGCGCACCAGCGAGTCGACGGCGAGCGCGTGCTCGGCGCGGTCCTTGGCCGAGCCCAGCAGCGCGGCGGCGAGGCGGTCGTCCTCCGCGCCGGCGCCGCGCGGCGCCGTCCCGGCCAGCACCCGGGAGCAGAGCCGCTGCCCGTCGCGGCGCAGCAGCAGTTCCGGGGTGGCGCCGAGCAGCCCGTCGACGGCGAAGGTCCAGCAGTCCGGGAACCGGTCGGCCAGCCGGCGCAGCAGCCGCCGCGGGTCCAGCGCGGGTTCGGCGGAGACCAGCAGGTCACGGGCGAGCACGACCTTGTCCAGCTCGCCCGCGGAGATCCGTTCGACCGCCGTGGCGACGGCGGCGCACCAGGTGGCCGGGTCGAGCGCGCCGTCGGCGTAGCGCAGCCGGGGGGCCGGGCCGTCCACCGGTGCGGGCGGAGGCAGCTCCGCGGTGCCGACGGTGGTGATCCAGCCGACGCCGTCGCGCCGGCCGACGACGACCTCGGGGACGACGAAGACCGAGGTCCCTGCCGTGGGGTCGAAGGCGATGCTGCCGAAGACGACCGGGCCCGAGCCGCGGACGGCGAGGTCGTCGGCCACGTCCAGTCCGGCGGTGTACTCGTCCCACCAGGCGGCGGCGTCGGCCAGCGCGGACGGGCCGGTGACCTCGAGCCGGGCCGCCTCGCCCCAGCCGACCAGGCCCTCGCCCCGGCGGACCCACGACAGTTCAGCGCCCTGGGGGAGGAGACCGAGGAGGCCGGCCGCGGTGTCTGCCCGGACGGTCGTGACGGTGCGCGCCGCTGCGGAGCGGGAGGTCAGGGCGGGCGCGGGCACGACTCCAGAGTAGGTGAGGGCGCGCCGGCACCCGGCGCTCACAGGCTCGCGACCGGCCCCTGCGCCGGGCCGAAGTAGCCTTCCGACGTGGCAGACCGGCGAGAGACCTCCCGCACCGCCGGCCGACGGGCCGGGCTGGACAAGCGGCCGGCGGACGTCGCCGCGATGTTCGACGGGGTGGCCGAGCGGTACGACGTCACCAACACGGTGCTCTCGGCCGGGCTGGACGCGTCGTGGCGGCGGGCGACCCGCGAGGCGCTGGGAGCGCGGCCGGGCCAGACCGTGCTCGACGTCGCCGCGGGTACGGCCGTGTCCACCGTCGAGCTGGCCTCGGGTGGGGTGCGGGCGATCGCCTGCGACTTCTCGCAGGGGATGCTGCGGGCCGGTGCCGCGCGGCCGGTGCCCAAGGTCGCCGGCGACGCCATGGCCCTGCCCCTGGCCGACGAGAGCGTCGACGGCGTGGTCATCTCCTTCGGGCTGCGCAACGTGGCCGACCCGGACGCGGCGCTGCGGGAGTTCCGGCGGGTGACCCGGCCCGGCGGCACGCTCGTCGTCTGCGAGTTCTCCAGCCCCACCTGGGCCCCGTTCCGCACCGTCTACATCGAGTACCTCATGCGGGCGCTGCCGCGGATCGCCCGTGCGGTCAGCAGCAACCCCGATGCCTACGTCTACCTGGCGGAGTCGATCCGGGCCTGGCCGGACCAGCCGGCCCTGGCCGGGCGCCTGCAGGACGCCGGATGGGCCGACGTCGCCTGGCACAACCTCACCGGCGGGATCGTCGCGCTGCACCGGGCCCGCCGCGTCTGAGACGCGGCCCGTCCGCCACCTCGACGGCGAGGCGCCGGAGGTGTGACGAACACCGCTCCAGGGGGGCGGTGTCATCTACCTCACAGTCGGGCCTAGACTCGAAACCGAGGCGCCTTGTGAACCTTTTCACAAGCGGCCCGAACGCAGCCGAGGGGAGAACGCGCCGTGCCGGGGACCACCGCCGCGCAGTCGCCCGCGGCCGACCGCATCGCCGACGTGGTCGTCGTCGGCGCGGGCCCCGCCGGGTCGGCGGCCGCCTGGTGGCTGCGGCAGGCCGGGCACGACGTCGTGGTCCTGGAGAAGGCGGACTTCCCGCGCGAGAAGGTCTGCGGTGACGGGCTGACGCCCCGCGGGGTGAAGGCGCTGCAGGACATGGGCGTGGACACCTCGCCCGCCGCCGGCTGGATCCGGCACAAGGGTCTGCGGGTGCACGGCGGCGGGGAGATCACCGAGGTGAACTGGCCGCACCTGCAGCGCTGGCCCGACTACTCCCTCGTCCTGCGCCGCAGCGAGCTCGACGCCCGGCTGGCCGCACACGCCGAGGCCGCCGGCGCCCGCGTGCACACCGGGGTAACGGTCACCGAGCCCCTGCTCGACGAGGCCGGACGCGTCGTCGGCGTCCACGCGCAGGCCGGCCCCGACCGCGAGCCCCAGGTGTGGCGCGCCCCCCTGGTCGTGTCCGCCGAGGGGCTCTCCGGCCGGTTGGCCAAGTCGCTGGGCGTCGTCCGCCGGGAGGACCGCCCGCTCGGGATCGCCGTCCGCCGGTACGTGAGCTCCCGCCGCTCGGTCGACGACTACCTGGACATCTCCTTCGACCTCACCCCGGCCGGCCCGTCGCGCGACTCGATGCCCGGCTACGGGTGGATCTTCGGCATGGGCGACGGGACGGCGAACGTCGGGTTCGGTCTGCTCGACACCCGTCGCGGGGACGGCAGCAAGCGCAACGAGGTGCTGCGCCAGTGGCTGGCCACCTTCCCCCCGGAGGACCAGCTCGACGAGGAGCACGCGGTCACGCCGCTGCGGGGCGCCGGCCTGCCGATGGCGCTCAACCGGGGTCCGGCGTACACCCGCGGGCTGCTGCTGGCCGGCGACGCCGCCGGCACCGTCAACCCGTTCAACGGCGAGGGCATCAGCTACGCGATGGAGACCGGCCGGATGGCCGCCGAGACGGCCGTGGACGCCCTCGCACGGCCCGAGGGCCCGGCCCGGGAGTCGGTGCTGCGGCGCTACCCGGAGCGGCTCCGCGCCGACTACGGGCGCCACCACCGGCTCGGCATGGGTTTCCTCGCCCTGCTCGCCCGCCCCGACGTCGTCCGCTTCGCGACGGCGCACGGGCTGAAGCGCCCCGCGCTGGTGGGCGCCGCGATGCGCCTCATGGGCAACCTGACCGACGGCCGGGACGGTGACGCGGTGGACCGCGCCGTCGCCGCCCTCACCCGACTGGTCCCGGCGGTCTGACGTGACCACGACCTCGATGCCGCTGCCGGCCGACACGGTGACCCTCGGTCCCGCGGTGACACGGAACGTGATCGTCCTCACTCTAGGGTGGCGCTGATGCTGTCGACCTACGTCCCGATCCTGGGGCTCTTCCTGCTGGCCGCGGCGTTCGCGCTGTTCTCGGTCACGGCTGCGCCGTACGTCGGGCCCCGCCGGTTCAACCGGGCCAAGGTCGACGCCTACGAGTGCGGGATCGAGCCGGTCGACCAGCCGCTGACCGGCGGCCGCTTCCCGGTGAAGTTCTATCTGACCGCGATGTTGTTCATCGTCTTCGACATCGAGATCGTCTTCCTCTACCCCTGGGCCGTGCACAACGACGCCCTGGGTGTCTTCGGCCTCGTCGCGATGGTCGCCTTCATCGGCACCGTCTTCATCGCCTTCGCCTACGAATGGCGACGCGGCGGATTGGAATGGGACTGAGCATGGGACAGGCGGACTAGTCATGGGCCTCGAAGAGAAGCTGCCCAGCGGAGTGCTGCTGACCAGCGTGGAGAAGCTGGTCAACTGGACGCGCAAGTCCTCGCTGTGGCCGGCCACGTTCGGCCTGGCCTGCTGCGCGATCGAGATGATGGCGACCGGCGCCGGGCGCTACGACCTCGGACGGTTCGGCATGGAGGTCTTCCGGGCCTCGCCCCGTCAGGCGGACCTGATGATCGTCGCCGGGCGGGTGAGCCAGAAGATGGCGCCGGTCCTGCGGCAGATCTACGACCAGATGCCCGAGCCGCGGTGGGTGCTCGCCATGGGCGTCTGCGCCAGCTCCGGCGGCATGTTCAACAACTACGCCGTCGTGCAGGGCGTCGACCACATCGTGCCGGTGGACATGTACCTGCCGGGCTGCCCGCCGCGGCCCGAGATGCTCACCGACGCCATCCTCAAGCTGCACCACAAGATCATGAACGAGCCGCTCGGGGAGAAGCGGGCCCGCGAGCTCGCCCGCGCCCGCGAGGAGGGCACCGCCCGTGACCTCCTCGTCGAGATGCCCTCCACCGTGCGCGTGGACAAGAAGGCCCGCCGCGCCTACGAGGAGGCGGCGGCCGAGGGGCGCGCCGGCCAGTTCGGCATCGAGCAGCGCAACGGCAACGCCGTGCTGCTGCCCGACGAGCGGCCTGCGGGCCAGGGGAAGGCCTGGCGATGAGCAACGACGGCGGCGAGGTCGTGCCCGGCCGCGAGGAGGCCGGCTACGACGACGCGACGGCCCCCTCGGGCGGCTTCCGCAAGGGTGCCTTCGGGGTCAGCGGCAGCGGTGACACCTCGGGCTTCGGCGGGCTGGTGCGCGTCGAGCCCGGCGGCGCGGTGGCGCTGCACTCCACCGAGCGCCCCTACGGCGGCTGGTTCGACGAGGTCACCGACGCTCTCATCGAGGCCGTGGGCGAGGCGACCTACGCGGCGGCGGTCCAGCGGGTGCTCGTCGACCGCGGCGAGATCACCTACTTCGTGGCCCGTGAGCACCTGCTGACGCTGGCACAGGCGTTCCGCGACGACGAGGCGCTGCGGTTCGAGCTGTGCAGCAGCGTCTCCGGCGTCGACTACCTCGACAGCGGCGGCCCGGCGGTCGCCCCGCACCGCCCGCGGCTGCACGTCGTCCTGCACCTCACCTCGATGACCTACCGGCGGCGCATCCGGCTGGAGGTGGCGGTCACCGCCGAGGACCCGCACGTCCCCTCGGTCACCGGCATCTATCCGACGGCGGACTGGCACGAGCGGGAGACCTTCGACATGTTCGGCATCGTCTTCGACGGCCACCCGTCGCTGACCCGGATCCTCATGCCCGACGACTGGGACGGGCACCCGCAGCGCAAGGACTACCCCCTCGGCGGCGTGCCGGTGGAGTACCACGGCGCGACGATCCCGCCGCCGGACACCCGTCGGGCCTACAGGTGAGGGGCGCCGGCCCGAAGACGACGGGCGAGCGAGCATCGCAGGGAGCGCCAGCGACCGAGGAGCGGAACGAGTCCGGAGTCGAGGAGGGTCAGAGATGAGCACCACCTACAACCCGGCCGACCCCTACGCGGGCTCGCGGGAGACCACCGAGGGCCGCGTCTACACGGTCACCGGCGGCGACTGGGACCTCACCTTCGCCGATCCGCACGGCGAGGAGCGTCTCGTCGTCAACATGGGCCCGCAGCACCCCTCGACGCACGGCGTCCTCCGCCTGGTGCTCGACCTCGAGGGCGAGACGGTCACGAAGGCGCGTGTGGTCATCGGCTACCTGCACACCGGGATCGAGAAGAACACCGAGTACCGCAACTGGGTGCAGGGCACGACCTTCGTGACGCGGATGGACTACCTGGCGCCGCTGTTCAACGAGGCCGGCTACTGCCTCGCCGTCGAGAAGCTGCTGGGCATCGAGGCGCCGCAGCGCGCACAGACGATCCGCGTGCTGGTCATGGAGCTCAACCGGATCGCCTCGCACCTGGTGGCGCTGGCCACCTTCGGCATGGAGATGGGCGCGCTCACCGCCATGACCAACGGCTTCCGCGAGCGGGAGATGGTCCTCGACGTGCTCGAGGAGATCACCGGCCTGCGGATGAACCACGCCTACATCCGCCCCGGTGGCCTGGCCCAGGACCTGCCCGAGGGCGCCGTCGACAGCGTCCGCGACCTGCTGAAGATCCTCCCGAAGCGGGTGGCCGACTTCCACCGGCTGCTCACCGGCCAGCCGATCTGGCAGAACCGCCTCAAGGACGCCGGCTACCTCGACGTCACGGGCTGCGTCGCCCTCGGCGTCACCGGCCCGATCCTCCGCGCGGCCGGGCTGCCCTGGGACCTCCGCAAGACCGAGCCGTACCTGGGTTACGACAGCTACGACTTCGAGGTCCCGACCGCCGACACCTGCGACGCCTGGGGCCGCTACCTGGTCCGCATGGCCGAGGTGAACGAGTCGCTGAAGCTGGTCGCCCAGGCTCTCGACCGGCTGGAGCCCGGCCCCGTCATGGTCGAGGACCGCAAGATCGCCTGGCCCGCGCAGCTCTCGCTGGGCGCCGACGGCATGGGCAACTCCCTCGATCACGTCCGCCACATCATGGGCCAGTCCATGGAGGCCCTCATCCACCACTTCAAGCTGGTCACCGAGGGCTTCCGGGTGCCGGCGGGTCAGGTGTACGTGCCGATCGAGTCGCCGCGCGGAGAACTCGGCTACCACGTCGTCAGCGACGGGAGCACCCGCCCGTGGCGCGTCCACGTGCGCGACCCCAGCTTCGTGAACCTGCAGGCAACGGCCGCGATGAGCGAGGGCGGCATGATCGCCGACGTCATCGCCGCGGTCGCCTCGATCGACCCTGTGATGGGGGGAGTGGACCGATGAGCGCGCTTCCGGGAAGCCCCGAGGGGACGGCGGTGACCGGGCTCGACTCGAGTCCGGTCGACGCCTCGCCGGAGACCCTCGCCGAGGTGCCGCCGCTGCCGGAGCAGGCCCGCGTCGAGGCGCGGGAGATCATGGCCCGCTACCCGGTCGCGCGCTCGGCGCTGCTGCCGATGCTGCACCTGGTTCAGAGCTACCAGGGCTACGTCACCCCCGACGGTGTGACGCTGTGCTCCGAGGAGCTGGGCCTGACCAAGGCCGAGGTGGGCGCCGTCGCGACCTTCTACACGATGTACAAGCGCCGGCCGACCGGCCGGCACCTGGTCAGCGTCTGCACCAACACCCTGTGCGCCGTCCTCGGGGGACAGCGGATCATGGACGCGCTCTCGGCCGACCTCGGCGTGCACCACGACGAGACGACGGCGGACGGCTCCATCACCCTCGAGCACGCCGAGTGCTTGGCCGCCTGCGACTACGCCCCCGTGGTCACCGTCGACTACGAGTTCTACGACCAGCAGGATGTCGGGAGCGCGCGGGAGCTGGTCGCCGCACTGCGCCGCGGCGAGAAGCCGCTGCCCAGCCGCGGTGCGCCGCTGACCGACTTCCGCGGCATCTCCCGGCAGCTCGCCGGCTTCGAGCAGCACGCGGACCCGGCCGCCGCGGTGGACGCCGCCGGCGCCTACGGCCCGACGCTGGAGGGGCTGCGGCTGGCCGCCGAGCGCGGGGAGTCCGCGCCGCCCATGCCGGCCACGACCCGGCAGGAGCCGCCCGACCGCGGCGAGCCGCGGGAGACCGTGCGTCCCACCGGCGACACCGGCGAGACCCCCGGCCGGGAAGCGGCCGACGCGCGCGTCGCCGCGGCCGACACCCCGGCGGAGGAGGCCGGTGCGGCCGGCTCGCACCCGGACGCCCCGGAGCCGTCCGGCCGGTCCCTGGCCGACCAGGACGACGGGACCTCGACGCCGGCCGGCCAGGAGCCGGGGACCGAGTCCCAGGCCCCCGGCACCGGTCGCGTCATCGACGGCGGCCACGCCCCGAAGCGGAAGGGCTGATCCGTGCCCCTCACTCCCGTGCTCACCACCCGCTGGGGCGCCGACCGCTCCTGGCGACTGTCGACCTACGAGTCGATGGACGGCTACGCGGCCCTGCGGACGGCGCTGTCCATGGCGCCCGACGAGCTGGTCACGATGGTCAAGGACTCCGGCCTGCGCGGCCGCGGCGGCGCCGGTTTCCCGACCGGCATGAAGTGGAGCTTCATCCCGCAGCCCAAGCCGGGCGAGACCCCGACCGGCCCGGCGGCGCTGCCCAAGTACCTCGTCGTCAACGCCGACGAGGGCGAGCCGGGCACCTGCAAGGACCTGCCCCTGATGATGGCCGACCCGCACTCGCTCATCGAGGGCGTGATCATCTCGGCCTACGCGATCCGCTCGCACTTCGCCGTCATCTACGTCCGCGGCGAGGCCGTGCACGCCCACCGCCGGCTGGTCTCCGCCGTCGAGGAGGCCTACGCGGCCGGCTACCTCGGCACGGACATCCTCGGCTCGGGCTACGACCTCGAACTGGTCGTGCACGCGGGTGCCGGCGCCTACATCTGCGGCGAGGAGACCGCGCTGCTGGACTCCCTCGAGGGCTACCGCGGCCAGCCCCGGCTCAAGCCGCCGTTCCCCGCCGTCGCCGGGCTCTACGGCGCCCCGACTGTCGTCAACAACGTCGAGACGCTGGCCAGCGTGCCGTTCGTCGTCCGTGGGGGAGCCGACTGGTTCAAGGCCTTCGGCCCGGAGAAGTCGCCCGGACCGAAGATCTACTCGCTGTCCGGCCGCGTCGTGCGGCCCGGCCAGTACGAGGCCCCCATGGGGACCACCATGCGGGAGCTCCTGGAGATGGCCGGCGGCGTGCGCCCGGGTCACGAGCTGAAGTTCTGGACGCCGGGTGGTTCCTCGACGCCGTACTTCACCGCCGAGCACCTCGACGTCCCGCTGGACTTCGACTCGGTGGCCGCGGCGGGCTCCATGCTCGGCACGACCGCGCTCATGGTCTTCGACGAGACCGACTCGATCGTCGAGGCCACCCTGCGGTTCACCGAGTTCTATGCCCACGAGAGCTGCGGCAAGTGCACGCCCTGCCGGGAGGGCACCTACTGGCTGGTGCAGATCCTGGAGCGGATCGCGCACGGCCGGGGCACCGCCCAGGACCTCGACATCCTGATCGACACCTGCGACAACATCCTGGGCCGGTCGTTCTGCGCCCTCGGCGACGGCGCGACGAGCTGCATCACCAGCTCGCTGAAGTACTTCAAGGACGACTACGTCGCCCTGCTGCCGCCGGAGGAGCAGGCCCGGCTGGGCCGCACCCTCCGCATCGAGCCCGTGGGGGTGGCCTCGTGACGTTGACGAACCCGACACCGGCCTCGGCGGTGCCACCGGGCACCCCGGGCCCGCACACCCCGCCCGACGCCGTCCACTGCACGATCGACGGCCTCGAGGTCGCGGTACCGAAGGACACGCTGATCATCCGGGCCGCCGAGCAGGTGGGCGTCTTCATCCCGCGGTTCTGCGACCACCCGCTGCTCGAGCCGGTCGGCGCCTGCCGGCAGTGCCTGGTCGAGGTGGAGGGGCAGCGCAAGCCGGTCGCCTCCTGCACCATGCCGGTGACCGAGGGCATGGCCGTGCGGACCCAGCTCTCCAGCCAGGTGGCCGACAAGGCGCAGCAGGGCACGATGGAGCTGCTGCTGATCAACCACCCGCTCGACTGCCCGACCTGCGACAAGGGCGGGGAGTGCCCGCTGCAGAACCAGGCGATGAGCAACGGCCGCGCCGAGAGCCGGTTCGTCGACGAGAAGCGGACCTATCCCAAGCCGCTGGCGATCAGCACCGAGATCCTGCTCGACCGCGAGCGCTGCGTGCTCTGCGCCCGCTGCACCCGGTTCTCCCAGCAGGTCGCCGGCGACCCGTTCATCGAGCTGTTCGAGCGCGGAGCGCTGGAGCAGGTGGCGATCTACGAGGACGAGCCGTTCGAGTCCTACTTCTCCGGCAACACCACCCAGATCTGCCCGGTCGGGGCGCTGACCAGCACGCAGTACCGCTTCCGCGCCCGTCCCTTCGACCTGCGCAGCGAGGACAGCGTCTGCGAGCACTGCGCCTCCGGCTGCTCGATGCGCACCGACTACCGGCGCGGCAAGGTCACCCGCCGCCAGGCCGGCGACGACCCCGCGGTCAACGAGGAGTGGACGTGTGACAAGGGGCGCTACGCGTTCCGCTACGTCACCTCCAACGCCCGGCTGACGACGCCGCTGGTCCGCGGCGCCGACGGCACGCTGCAGCCGGCGTCCTGGCCCGAGGCCTGGGCCGCGGCGGCGGCCGGGCTGGCCGAGGCGCGGGAGGCCGGGGGCGTCGGCGTGCTGCCCGGTGGCCGGCTGACCCTCGAGGACGCCTACGCCTACGCCAAGTTCGCCCGCCTGGCGCTGCGCACCAACGACGTGGACGCGCGGGCCCGCGCCCACTCCGCGGAGGAGCTCGCGTTCCTGGCCACGGCCGTCGCGGGCACCGGGCCGGGCAGGGACGCGGTCACCTACGACGAGGTGGGCCGGGCGCCGGTCGTGCTGCTCGCCGGGTTCGAGCCCGAGGAGGAGTCGCCCATCGTCTTCCTGCGGCTGCGCCGGGCGGTGCGCACCGCCAGGACCCAGGTCTTCGACCTCGCTCCCTTCCTCACCCGGGCCTCGCAGAAGCTGCAGGCGTCGGTCCTCACGACGCTGCCGGGGGCTGAGGCACGCTCCCTCCGGGCGCTGGCCGAGGGCAGCTGGGGCGGGCCCGCGGTGGAGGCGCTCCGGCAGCCCGGCGCCGTCGTCCTGGCGGGCGAGCGGCTGGCCGAGGTGCCCGGGGCGTTCACCGCCCTGCTCGAGCTCGCTCGCGCCACCGGTGCCCGCGTGGCCTGGGTGCCCCGCCGGGCCGGCGAGCGCGGTGCCGTCGAGGCCGGCGCGCTCCCCGCGCTGCTCCCGGGTGGACGGTCGGTCGCCGACGAGGCCGCCCGCGCCGAGATCGCCGCGGCCTGGGGGATCGACGCGGCCTCCCTCCCCGCGGCCCCCGGGCTCGACACGACCGGCATCCTCACCGCCGTGCGCGACCGGCGGCTCGCCGGGCTGCTCGTCGGCGGCGTGGACACCGGCGACCTGCCCGACCCGGGGCTCGCCGAGACGGCGCTGGCCGAGGCCCGTTTCGTGGTCAGCCTGGAGATGTTCCCGACGGGTGTGACCGAGTGGGCCGACGTCGTCCTGCCGGTGGCCGCCTCGGCGGAGAAGGCAGGCAGCTACCTCGACTGGGAGGGCCGGCTGCGCTCGTTCGACGCCTCGCTGCACGACACCGGCCGGCTCTCCGACGGCCGGATCCTGCACGGGCTGGCCGATGCCATGGACGTCGACCTGCGACTGCCCACGCCCGAGGCGGCCCGCGCCGAGCTGGCCGCGCTGGGTGCCCGCCGCCCGTCCGGACGGGTCGCGGGTCCGGACGTCGCGCCGGCCCCGGCGCCGTCGATGCGGGCCGACGAGGCGGTGCTCGCTTCCTGGCGGCAGCTGCTCGACGTCGGCACCCTGCAGCGCGACGAACCCGAGCTCTCCGGCACCGCCCGCCGGCCGGTGGTGCGGCTCGCCCCCGAGGCCGCCGCACGCCTCGGCGTCGGTGACGGCGACCGGGTCACCGTCACCGGGACGGCCGGCTCGATCAGCCTGCCGCTGGCGGTCACCGTCATGCCGGACCACGTGGTCTGGCTGCCGATGCGCTCGCCCGGCAGCGAGGTGCGCACGCAGCTGGGCACCGGCCCGGGCGGCGTCGTCCGGCTCAGCGCTGCGCCGTCCCCCACCCCGACCACCCCGGCAGGCCCGGCATGAACCTCCTCGCGTCGCCCGAGCAGCCGACCCTCGAGGACTTCGGCAACGACGTCTGGTGGATCGTCCTCATCAAGGTGGTCGGCGTCTTCGTCGTGCTGGTCGTGATGACGCTGTTCGCGATCGTGTTCGAGCGCAAGGTGGTCGCGCGCATGCAGCAGCGCATCGGCCCCAACCGGGTGGGTCCGCGCGGCTACCTGCAGAGCCTCGCCGACGGGCTGAAGCTCGCGTTCAAGGAAGACATCATGCCGGCGCTCGCCGACAAGCCGGTCTACTTCCTGGCGCCGGTCATCGCCACCGTGCCGGCGTTCGTCGCGTTCTCCGTGATCCCCATGGGCCCGACGGTGAGCATCTTCGGCGAGCGCACCCCGTTGCAGCTGACCGATGCCCCCATCGGCGCGCTGGTCGTCCTCGCCTGCTCGGCCATGGGCATCTACGGCATCGTGCTCGGCGGCTGGGCCTCGGGGTCGACCTATCCGCTGCTCGGCAGCATGCGCAGTGCCGCCCAGATGATCAGCTACGAGATCGCGATGGGGCTGTCCATCGTCGCCGTCTTCCTCTACGCCGGCACGATGTCGACCTCGGAGATCGTCGCCGCCCAGGCCGACGGCAGCCAGGTGAGCTTCTTCGGCTGGGAGTTCACCGCGCCCAGCTGGTACGCGATCCTGCTGCCGGTCTCCTTCGTCATCTACGCGATCGCCGTCGTCGGCGAGACCAACCGGGCCCCCTTCGACCTCCCCGAGGCCGAGAGCGAACTGGTGGGTGGCTTCCACACCGAGTACTCGTCGCTGAAGTTCGCCCTGTTCTTCCTCGCCGAGTACATCAACATGGTCACCGTCTCGGCCCTGGCCGCGACGCTGTTCCTCGGCGGCTGGCGGGCCCCCTGGCCGCTGTCGATCTGGGAAGGCGCCAACTCCGGCTGGTGGCCGCTGCTGTGGTTCTTCGGCAAGGTCGTCGTCGCGCTGTTCTTCTTCATCTGGCTGCGCGGCACCCTGCCCCGGCTGCGCTACGACCAGTTCATGCGCTTCGGCTGGAAGGTGCTGGTCCCCACCGCACTGGTGTGGATCCTCGTCGTCGCCACGATGCGCACGCTGTCCCGGGAGACCGATCTGGCCGCCGGCGAGGTGGCGCTCTACGTGGGCGTGCCGGTCGCGGTACTGGTCCTGCTCGGGCTGGCGCTGGCCGGTCGCTCGGCCAACCGGGAGACCCGTGTCGCCGCGGAGCACGCCACCGCGGGCGGGGTGCACACCGTCTCGGACGAGCCCGAGGTCCTGCCGCCGACAGGTGCGCAGCGACGCCCCACGGGCGGGCCCAGCCGCTCGGAGGGTGGCTTCCCGATCCCACCGATGGACCTGAAGGTGCCGCCGTCCCCCCGGCTGGGTCGTCAGCCCGTCGGGACCGACGGCGCACCGGTCGTGAGCACCGGCCGGCGCGCTCCCGCACCGGCCCACGAGGAGGACGGCCCCGATGTCCGATAACCGGCCCGAGCGCGCCCCGGCGACCCGCGGCGGCGGTGAGGTGGACCGGCCCTCGACCGACCACCTGGCCGGGCCGAAGGTCCGCGACAGCCTGATCCCGGCACCCCTGCAGGGCTTCGGCGTCACCTTCGCGCAGATCTTCCGCAAGGTGACCACCGAGCAGTACCCGTTCGAGCCGAAGGTGACCAAGCCGCGCTACCACGGGCGGCACGTGCTCAACCGGCACCCCGACGGGCTGGAGAAGTGCGTGGGCTGCGAGCTCTGCGCCTGGGCCTGCCCGGCCGACGCCATCTACGTCGAGGGCGGCGACAACACCGAGGAGGCCCGCTACTCCCCGGGGGAGCGGTACGGCGCGGTCTACCAGATCAACTACCTGCGTTGCATCTTCTGCGGGCTGTGCATCGAGGCCTGCCCGACCCGGTCGCTGACCATGAGCAACGACTTCGAGCTGGCCGACGACAACCGCCAGGACCTGATCTACACCAAGGAGCAGCTGATGGCGCCGCTGCTGCCCGGCATGGAGCAGCCGCCGCACCCCATGCGGCTGGGGGACGACGAGAAGGACTACTACCTGCGCGTGCCGGGTTCCTCGGCGGCCGAACCGGTTCGGGCCGAGCAGGTATGACCGAGGTCGTCATCGGCACCGGCGAGACGGTCGCCTTCTGGATCCTCGGGCCGCTCGCCCTGGCCGGCGCGCTCGGCATGGTCTTCAGCCGCAACGCCGTCCACTCGGCGCTGTGGCTGGTCGCCACGATGCTGTCGCTGGGTGTCTTCTACGTCATCCAGTCCGCGCCGTTCCTCGGCGTCGCGCAGATCATCGTCTACACCGGCGCGATCATGATCCTGTTCCTCTTCGTGCTCATGCTGGTGGGCCGCGACTCCTCGGACTCGGTCGTCGAGACCCTGCGCGGCCAGCGGGTCACCGCCGCCGTGCTGGGCGTCGGCTTCGCCGGCCTGGTCGGGGCGGGGATCGCGCGGGCGACCGAGGACATGGTGGTCAGGGGCCTGGGCGACGACGGCGGGAACGACAACATCACCGCGATCGCCGAGCTGCTCTACACCCGCTACCTGCTGGCCTTCGAGATCACCGGGGCGCTGCTCATCGTCGCCGCGGTCGGCGCGCTGATCTTCACGCAGGCCGAGCGCGTCCCCGGCTCCCGGCAGGGGCAGAAGGAGCTCTCGCGGGCCCGCTTCCTCACCGACCGTCCCCAGACCCTGCCCGGCCCCGGCGTGTACGCCCGGGCCAACTCCGTCGCCGCCCCCGCGCTGCTGCCCGACGGCTCCACGACGCCGGACAGCTTCGCGACGGGCATCGAGCCGCAGGAGGCCGACCAGATGCCACGGCCCACCGGACGGGAGCAGCTCGGCTCGCCCGACGGCGCCCTGGGCACGCTGGACCCCGCACCGCTCGAGGGGGGCGAGCGATGAGCCTGAGCTACTACCTGGTCCTGGCCGCGATCCTGTTCTCGATCGGTGCCGTGGGTGTGCTGGTGCGGCGCAACGCCATCGTCGTGTTCATGTGCGTCGAGCTCATGCTCAACGCCGTCAACCTGACGCTGATCACCTTCGCCCGGTCCACCGGCACCGTGGACGGCCAGATCATCGCGCTGTTCGTGATGGTCGTCGCGGCCGCCGAGGTCGTCATCGGCCTGGCCATCATCATGTCGATCTACCGGACCCGCCGGTCCGCCTCGGTCGACGACGCCAACCTGCTGAAGTACTGACGGGGGATCGACGAGTCATGGAGACCCTGTCTGCCGGGGTGCTGTCCGCCGACGTGCTGGCCGCCGAGTCGCTGCCCGCCCAGGCGCTGCCTGCCGAGGGGCTGCTCGGCTGGTCGTGGCTGCTGATCGCGCTGCCGCTGGCGGGTGCCGCGGTGCTGCTGCTGAGCGGCCGCCGCGCCGACCGCTGGGGTCACCTGCTGGGGACGGCGACGGTGGCGAGCGCGTTCCTGCTGGCGGTGCTCTGCACGTTCCGGCTGGCCGACGTCGAGGGGCGCTCGGTCGACGTCGACCTGTTCACCTTCATCTCCACCGGCGACCTCGACGTCCGCGCCGGCCTGCTCTACGACCCGCTGTCGGCGGTGTTCGTCCTGCTGATCACCGGCGTCGGATCGCTGATCCACGTCTACTCGATCGGTTACATGGCGCACGACCCCGCGCGCCGCCGGTTCTTCGCCTACCTCAACCTGTTCGTCGCGGCCATGCTCCTGCTGGTCCTGGGCAACAGCTTCGTGGCCCTCTACGTCGGCTGGGAAGGCGTCGGCCTGGCGTCCTACCTGCTCATCGCGTTCTGGTACACCCGGCCGGCGGCAGCCACCGCGGCGAAGAAGGCGTTCATCATGAACCGGGTCGGCGACGTCGGCCTGGCCCTGGCGATCTTCATCATGTTCGCCCAGCTCGGGACGACGTCCTACGCCGGTGTGCTGGGTTCGGCGGGCACGCTGGCCGGCGGCACCCTCACCGCGATCGGGCTGCTCCTGCTGCTCGGAGCCTGCGGCAAGTCCGGCCAGTTCCCGCTGCAGGCCTGGCTGCCCGACGCCATGGAGGGCCCGACCCCGGTCTCGGCCCTCATCCACGCCGCGACGATGGTCACCGCCGGCGTCTACCTGATCGCCCGCTCGGCGCCGATCTACGACCAGACGCCCACCGCGCGCACCGTCGTCCTCGCCGTGGGGGCGGTGACGCTGCTGATCGGCGCGATCGCCGGCTGCGCCTTCGACGACATCAAGAAGGTGCTGGCCTACTCCACGGTCAGCCAGATCGGCTACATGTTCCTGGCGGTCGGCCTCGGCCCGGCCGGCTACGTCGCGGGCCTCGCGCACCTGCTCACCCACGGCTTCTTCAAGGCGGGGCTGTTCCTGGGCGCCGGTTCGGTCATGCACGCGATGAACGACTCGGTGGACATGCGCCGCTTCGGCGGCCTCTGGAAGAAGCTGCCGATCACCTTCGGCACCTTCGGGCTGGGCTACCTGGCGCTGATCGGCTTCCCGTTCCTGTCGGGCTTCTACACCAAGGACGCGATCATCGAGGCGGCCCTGGACCGCGACGACGTCTGGGGCTGGATCCTCGGCGGGGTCGCCGTCCTCGGGGCCGGGCTCACCGCCTTCTACATGACCCGGCTGATGCTCATGACCTTCTTCGGCCGGGCCCGGTGGGAGGACGGCGTGCACCCGCACGAGTCCCCGTCGGTGATGACCGCGCCCATGGTGGTCCTGGCGCTGGGCTCCATCGGGGCCGGCTTCCTGCTGGTCAAGGCGTTCCCGCTGTCCGACTGGCTGGAGCCGGTGTTCGGCGAGCACGAGGCGGAGCACGTCGTCGAGCCGCTGACCGTCGGCATCGTCGTGACCGCCGTGATGCTCGTGGGCGTGCTCGCCGCGTGGCTGTTCGTCGGCCGCCGCGAGGTGCCGGTCGAGGCGCCGGTGCGGGTCTCGCCGGTCACCCGCGCGGCCCGCAACGCCCTGTACGCGGACACGATCAACGAATCGCTGGTCATGCGCCCCGGCCAGTGGCTCACCCGCGCCCTGGTGTGGGTGGACAACCGCGGCGTGGACGGCGCGGTGAACGGCCTGGCCGCCGGTCTGGGTGGGTCGTCGTCGCGGCTGGGGCGGACGCAGACCGGGTTCGTGCGCAGCTACGCGCTCAGCATGCTCGGCGGCGCCGTGCTCGTGGCCGGTGCGCTGTGGGCGGTGGCCGCGGGATGAGCCTGCACCTCGGATCGCACGGCTCGATGACGAACGGAGAGGTTCCCGGACGTGACTGACTTCCCGTTCCTCGTCGCGATGATCGCCGTGCCGGCGATCGGCGCGGCGGTGGTCGCCGCCCTCCCGAGGGGACGTGAGCTGCTGGCCAAGCAGCTCGCGCTCGCGGTGAGCCTCGTCGTGCTGGTCCTGGCCGTCCTGGCGGCGGTCGCGTTCGACACCGGCGGCGACCGCTTCCAGCTGACCCATTCCTGGACCTGGATCGCCGACTTCGGGGTCTCCTTCGCCGTGGGCGTCGACGGGATCGCGCTCGTGATGCTGCTGCTCATCGGCGTCCTCGTGCCCCTGGTCATCGGCGCCTCGTGGGAGGACGGGCCGGGTGCCGACGGCGGCGCCCCGGACGCGGACGGCGGCGCGGCGCGGAGTCGGTCGATGCGCTTCTTCTTCGCCTGGCTGCTGCTGCTCGAGGCGATGATGGTCGGCGTCTTCGCCGCCACCGACGTCTTCCTCTTCTACGTCTTCTTCGAGGCGATGCTCGTCCCGATGTACTTCCTGATCGGCAGCTTCGGCGGGCCGCGTCGGCAGTACGCGGCGGTCAAGTTCTTCCTGTACAGCCTGGTCGGCGGCCTGGTCATGCTGGCCGCCGTCATCGGGCTCTACGTGGTGAGCAACAGCCAGCTCGGCGAGGGCACGTTCGCCTTCGACGCGCTGCGCCAGCTCGACATCGACCCCGGCGTGCAGAAGCTGCTCTTCCTGGGCTTCTTCGTCGCCTTCGCCATCAAGGCGCCGCTGGTACCGCTGCACACCTGGCTCCCCGACTCCGCCGCCGAGGCGCCGGTCGGCGGCGCGGTGCTGCTGGTGGGCGTCCTGGACAAGGTGGGCACCTTCGGCTTCCTGCGCTACTGCCTGCCGCTGTTCCCCGACGCGTCGCGGTACTTCGCGCCGATGGTGCTGGTGCTCGCCGTCGTCGGTGTCCTGTACGCCGCGTTGCTGGCGATGGGGCAGAGCGACATGAAGCGGCTGGTGGCGTACACGTCGATCTCGCACTTCGGCTTCATCGCGCTGGGCATCTTCGCGTTCACCACCGAGGCGGCCACCGGCGCGGTGCTCTACATGGTCAACCACGGCATCGCGACCGGGCTGCTGTTCCTCGTCGTCGGCATGCTCATCGCCCGCGGCGGGTCCCGGCAGATCGGCGACTACGGCGGCGTCGCGGCGCACGCGCCGAAGCTGGCCGGCGCGTTCCTGATCGCGGGCCTGGCGTCACTCGCGCTGCCGGGCACCAACAGCTTCGTCAGCGAGTTCATGGTGCTCATCGGCACGTTCCCGGAGCGGCCGGTGTACGCGATCCTCGCCACCGGCGGCATCATCCTGGCCGCGCTCTACATCCTGCTCATGTACCAGCGCACCATGCACGGCCCTGCGCGCGGGGTCGTCGCCCCCGTCGCCGACGACGAGCACACGCCGTCCGGTGCGGCCGCGCCGGCCGGTGAGCCGACCGGTGCGGGCGCCACCGCCGTGCTGACCGCGCCGGTCGGGACGGCCGTGCGGTTCAGCGACCTGAGCCGCCGGGAGATCGCGGTCGTCGCCCCGCTGGTGGTGCTGATCCTGGTGCTCGGCGTCCAACCCCAGCTCCTGCTGGACTTCATCGAGCCGGCGGTCATCGCGACCCTGAGCGACCTCGGAGCGACCCGATGATCGAGGCACCGGACCTCTCCTGGGCGGCGCTGATGCCGCTGCTGATCGTCTTCGGCGCCGCCTGCGTCGGGGTGCTGGTCGAGGCGTTCGTGCCCCGCGACGCGCGGCACCCGGTGCAGGTCGCCGTCGCGCTGGTGGGCACGGTCGGGGGCTTCGCCGGCACGCTGGTGTACGCCGCGACGCGCGACACGGACGCCAGCGGTGAGATCACCGCCGGGACCGCCCTCGCCGTCGACGACGCGGGGCTGTTCCTGCAGGCCACGATCACGGGGCTCGCCTCGCTCGCGGTGCTGCTGTTCGCCGAGCGCGGGCTGGATCCGGCCCGGTCGGCGTTCGTGGCGTCCGCCGCCGTGCCGGCCGGCAGTCCGCGGGACCGGGAACAGGCCACCGCCACGCGGGTGCAGACCGAGGTCTACCCGTTGGCCGTGTTCGCCGTCGGCGGCATGATGGTCTTCGTCACCGCGAACGACCTGCTGGTCATGTTCGTGGCACTCGAGGTGCTCAGCCTGCCGCTCTACCTGATCAGCGGCCTGGCCCGCCGCCGGCGCCTGCTGTCGCAGGAGGCAGCGGTCAAGTACTTCCTCCTGGGCGCCTTCGCGTCGGCGTTCTTCCTCTACGGGCTGGCGCTGGTCTACGGCGCCACCGGCAGCGTGCAGCTGGGAGCCATCCGCGAGGCCGCGGCCGAGGACGGCGGCGACGTGCTGCTCGTGCTCGGTCTCGCCCTGCTGATCGTCGGCCTGCTCTTCAAGGCCAGCGTCGCGCCGTTCCACGCCTGGACCCCGGACGTCTACCAGGGCGCCCCGACGCCGGTCACCGCGTTCATGGCCGCGTGCACCAAGGTCGCGGCGTTCGGCGCGATCCTGCGGCTGCTCTACGTCGCCTTCGGCGCCGAGGAGTGGACCTGGCGGCCGCTGATCTACGGCGTGGCGATCGTGTCGATGGTCGTCGGCGCGGTCCTCGGGCTCACCCAGACCGACCTCAAGCGGATGCTCGCCTACTCCTCGATCGCGCACGCCGGTTTCCTCCTCACCGGCGTTCTCGGACTGGGGGCGGGCGGCACCGGTTCGGGGCTGGCGGCCACGATGTTCTACCTGCTCACCTACGGGCTGACGACGCTGGGCGCGTTCGCCGTCCTCACGCTCGTGCGGGACGGGGACGGCGAGGCCGGGCACCTGTCGCAGTGGGCCGGGCTGGCCGCCCGCTCGCCGCTGACCGCCGCCGTGATGGCGCTGTTCCTGCTGGCCCTGGCCGGGATCCCGCTGACCGCCGGCTTCACCGGCAAGTTCGCGGTCTTCCGCGCGGCCGTCGAGCAGGGGGCCTGGCCGCTGGTGCTGGTGGCCGTGCTGGCCAGTGCCGTGGCGGCCTTCTTCTACCTGCGGGTGATCGTGCTCATGTACTTCTCGCCCGCGGCAGCGGACGGGCCGACCGTGGGTGTCCCGGGCCTCCCGACGACGCTCGTGCTCGCCGTGACCGCGAGCGCGACGCTGGCGCTCGGCATCCTCCCCGGGGCGGTGCTCGACCTGGCCGAGGAGGCGGCTAGATTCGTCGGTTGATGACCGGAGCCCGTGCCGCAACCGACGGCACCCCCACCGAGGTGTGGCACCGGATCTCCACGCCGGCCTCCACCATGGGCCCCTGGCTGCCCGAGGGCAGCCTGGGCGATGCGCTGGCGTCGGGCCTGGCGCGGGTCGAGTCGGCCCTGGCCACCTCCGTCGGCAGCGAGCACCCCTTCGTGCGCGAGGCCGCCGGCCACCTCATGGCCGCCGGTGGCAAGCGCTTCCGGCCGATGCTCGCGCTGCTGGCCGCCCAGCTCGGCGACCCGGACCGGCCCGAGGTCACCTCCGCGGCGGTCGTCTGCGAGCTGACCCATCTGGCGACGCTGTACCACGACGACGTCATGGACGAGGCGGCCGTGCGCCGGGGTGCGCCCAGCGCCAACAGCCGGTGGACCAACAGCATCGCCATCCTCACCGGCGACCTGCTCTTCGCGCGGGCCTCGGACCTGCTGGCCGACCTCGGGCCCGAGGCGGTGCGGATCCAGGCGCGCACCTTCGAGCGCCTGGTCACCGGCCAGATCCGGGAGACCGTCGGCGCCCAGCCCGGCGAGGACCCGATCGCCCACTACCTCGAGGTGCTGGCCGACAAGACCGGGTCGCTGGTGGCGACGTCGGCACGTTTCGGTGCCTCGTTCGCCGGTGTGGACCCCGCGCTGGTCGACGAGCTCACCGCGTTCGGGGAGGAGGTCGGGGTGGCCTTCCAGCTCTCCGACGACCTCATCGACATCGTCGGGGTCGCCGACACCTCCGGGAAGTCCCCGGGCACCGACCTGCGGGAGGGCATCGCCACGCTCCCGGCGCTCTTCGCCCTCGCCGGCGACGACCCCGCGGAGGAGCGGTTGCGCGAACTGGTCGCCGCGCCGGTGACCGACGACGCCGAGCACGCCGAGGCACTGGAGCTGCTGCGTTCCTCCCGGTCGCTCCAGCGGGCGACCGAGGTGCTGCGCGACTACGCCGACCGTGCGCGGGTACGGCTCGACGCAGTGCCGGAAGGTGACGTCCGCGATGCGCTGTCGGCGCTCTGCGACTACGTGGTGACCCGTACCAGCTGAGAGAAGGGCCCCCATGCTCCGCACCGCTCGCGCGCTCGCTGCGGGCCCCTGCATGGGAGCGGTGCTCCTCCTGAGCGCCTGTTCCGGCGGATCGCCCGCGGAGGACGCAGGCTCCGTCTCCGCACCGCCGACGACCTCCGCGCCCGCGGGTGCTCCGTCGCTGGCGGTCGAGGTGGTGGCCGACGGGCTCGACCACCCCTGGGACGTCGCTCAGGCCGAGGACGGCACGCTGCTGCTCGACGAACGGGACGGCGGTGTCACCGCGGTGCTCCCGGACGGCACCGTCCAGGAGGTGCGGGCCGACTTCGGCGACCTGTTCGCCGACGGGGAGACCGGCCTGATGGGCCTGGCGCTGGACCCGGACTTCGCCGGGAACGGGCGGTTCTACACCTGCCAGGGGGTCGAGGACGGCGACAGCGCCTCGATCGCTGTGATCTCCTGGACCGTCACCGACGACCGGACCGCCGCCACCCGGGTCGAGGACCCCCTGATCGGCGGTATCCCGGTCAACGAGGGCTCCGGGCGGCACGGCGGCTGCCGGCTCGCGTTCGCCCCGGACGGCGCCCTGCTGGTCGGCACCGGTGACAACGCGGTCGGCAGCCGTCCGCAGGATCTCGGGTCGCTGGCGGGCAAGGTGCTCCGCGCCGATCCGGCCACCGGGGAGGCGCTCCCGGACAACCCGTTCGTCGCTCCGGACGACGGCGCGGCGGACCTGATCTACACCTATGGGCACCGCAACGTGCAGGGTCTCGCCGTCCGGCCGGGCACGGGGGAGGTGTATTCGGTCGAGCACGGCCCCGACCGCGACGACGAGGTCAACCTGCTGCGGCCCGGCGCCAACTTCGGCTGGGACCCCGACGGCGCCGGGGGCGGCTACGACGAGAGCGTGCCGATGACCGACCCGGAGATCGAGGGAGCGGTGCCGGCGGTCTGGGACTCGGGCGCCCCGCCCATCGCGCCGAGCGGCGGCACCTTCCTCGACGGTGCCGAGTGGGGGGACTACGACGGGCTGCTGCTGATCGGAGCCCTGCGCGGCCGGCACGTGCTGGCGCTCCGGCTGGACGAGTCCGGTTCCCTCGTCGAGCAGTTCCGGATCCCCGAGCTGGACGGCACCTACGGGCGGATCCGCACCGTCCAGCAGGGCACCGACGGAGCGCTCTACGTCACCACGGACAACGGGAACGGTCAGGACCAGCTGCTGCGCCTCACGCCGGAGGGCTGAGCCTCCGGCCCGTCACGCGCGGGGGAACGGGGGTGCCCGGTGGCAGCAGCGGGCACGGCTGGGGCCGGCCCAGCACCGTCGAGACCGGCAGGACCCCGGCCCACACCGGGTCCGGATCGCCCGGGGCGGCCACGTCCGCCTCGTCGTCGCCGGGCGGGCCGGTTCGCACCTTGACGCTGGCCTCGGCGAGGTCGAGGGCCAGCACCGCCGTCGCGGCCAGTTCCCGCCGGGTCGGCGGCCGGGTCGCGGTCCAGGAGCCCGGCGCCAGATGCTCGGTGAGCGCCTCGAGGGCGAGCGCCCGCTCCGCGTCGTCCGTGACCGGCCGCGCTGCCCCGTGCACGACCGCGCAGCGGTAGTTCATCGAGTGGTGGAACGCGGAGCGGGCGTAGACGACGCCGTCGACGTGCGTGACGGTGAAGCACACCGGCGCCCCGACCGCGGCCGCCCGCAGCGTGGCCGCTCCGGTGGAGCCGTGCAGGTAGAGCGTGTCGCCGTGCCGGCCGTAGCCGGTGGGGAGCACGACCGGGGCTCCGCCGAGCACGATCCCGAGGTGGCCGACGAGCCCGGCGTCCAGCACGGCGTAGAGGTCCGCACGGCCGGTGCGGGCGCGCTCGGCGCCCCGTCGGACGGTGCTGCGGTCGGTGGCGGAGAGCGGTGTCACTGCGGTCACGGACCCATCGTGCGGGCGACAGTGGCCTGCCGGAACGGCCAATCCGCTACCGTTTCGCCAGGCCACTGCTCACGACGACGGGGCACACGACGACGGTGCTCACGACGACGAGGAGACCGGTGACCGGCATCCCGCCGCTGGTGCTCGACCGGAGCTCCCGGGTACCCCTCTCCGCCCAGCTCGCCGACGCGCTCCGGGCCGCCGTGGCAGCGGGCACGCTCCGCCCGGGGGACCGGTTGCCGTCGACCCGGGAACTGGCCACGGCGCTGCGGGTCAGCCGCACGGTCACCGCCGCCGCCTACGACCAGCTCCTCGCCGAGGGCTGGGCCGGTGGGCGGCGCGGTGTGGGCACGTTCGTCGCGGGCGGACCGGGCGCGGTCGTCGCTGCGGCGGCACCCGGGCCCGCCGCCGAGCCCGCCGAGCAGCCGCTCGTGGACCTGCGGGCCGGATCGCCGTGCCTGGAGGTGCTGGACCGGGCCGCCTGGCGGCGGGCCTGGCGCGCCGCCGGCGACGGCGCCCCGGATGCCCGCCCCGAGTCGGCGGGCGACCCGGACTTCCGCCGCGCCGTGGCCGAGCACCTGCTGCGGCACCGAGGTCTGGGTGCCGGGGTCGACGACGTGCTGGCGACCGGCGGCACCTCCTCGGCGGTGGCCGAGGTCGCGCGGACGCTGCCGCCCGGGAGCCGGGTCGCCGTCGAGGACCCGGGCTACCAGCGGGTCGTCGGCGCGCTGCGGTGCGCCGGCGTCGACGTCGTCCCCGTGCCGGTGGACGACGACGGACTGGTGGTCGAGGCGCTGCCGCCGGACCTGGCGGCGGTGTACTGCACCCCCGCCCACCAGTACCCGCTGGGCAGGCGGATGTCCGCTGCCAGGCGGCTGGCGCTGGTCGGCCGGGCCCGGGCCGGGGGCTGGTGGGTGCTGGAGGACGACTACGACGGCGAACTGCGCTACGACGTCGCCCCGCTGCCGCTGCTGGGGGCGCTGGGTCCCGACGTCGTGGTCCACCTCGGCACCTCGAGCAAGATCCTCACCCCGACGCTGGGCGTGGGCTGGCTGGTCGCGCCCGCGCCGCTGCGCGCAGAGCTGCTGGCCCGCCGCACCGCGACCGGGATCCGGCCGGCCCGCGCGGGGCAGCGGGTGCTCGCCGCGCTCGGGGCCTCGGGGGACCTGGCCCGCCACCTGCGACGGCTACGCCGGGAGATGGCCGGCCGACGCGAGCAGGTCCGTGCCGCCGTCGCTGCCGCCGGTTGCCGGGCCGAGGGCGACCCCGCCGGAGCGCACGTCCTGGTGCCGCTGGCGGACCCGGCCGTCGAGCGGGCGCTCCTCGCGGCCGCCGCCGTCCAAGGGCTGGCGCTCGACGGCCTGGGCCGGCACCACCTCGAGGACGCCCCCGACCGGCGGGCCGGTCTGGTGCTCGGCTTCGCGGCGCCGAGCCGGGCGGAGCTGGAGCGGGCCCTGCCGGTGCTGACCGCCGTGCTGCGACGGCACGGTGGAGCGGCCGACGTCGGTCAGGTCAGGACGTAGGCCAGGGCCGTGACGATGGTGACGACCGCGAGGAGTGCGAGCAGCATCAGGAACGCGCGTCGCCTGCCGCGCCGGTTGGACCTCAGGCCGGACGCCAGGTCGCCCCAGGAGTCGATCTGGCCTACGGGAGACAGCGGATTGCGCTCGTGGCGCTCCATCAGCCGAACCCCCCGGAAACGAGCACGAGCCCGCCTCCCACCGGGGAAACGGGCTCGGATGCGCTCATCTCAGTCGCCGACGGTCCAGGTCTCGCCGCCGCCGAGCAGGGCGTCGAGGTCGGCGCTGCCCTGCACCTTCGCGGTGTCGAGCTGCTCGGTCATCATCCCGTCGTAGGTCGGCTTCTGGACCGAGCGGAAGACGCCCATGGGCGTGTACCGCAGGTCCTGGGACGACAGCCGGGACAGGGCGAACGCGTACGCCGGGTTCTCCCGCGTGGCGTCGTGCACGACGATGTCGGCGGCGTCGACCTGGTTGGTCTCCGCGATCCGCAGCCCACCGAAGTCGTCCTGCACGACGCAGGCCGCCCCCTCGGGACCGAAGACCAGTGGCTTGCCGTGGTCGAGGGGGATCGACCACTGGGTGCCGGTGTTCGGGTCCTTGAGCAGTTCGAAGGCGCCGTCGTTGAAGATGTTGCAGTTCTGGTAGATCTCGACCAGCGACGTGCCCTGGTGCTCCGCCGCCTGGCGCAGCACGTCGGTGAGTCCCTTGCGGTCGGAGTCCATCGCCCGGCCGACGAACGTGGCGTCGGCGCCGAGGGCCAGCGAGATCGGGTTGAACGGCGCGTCGATGGAGCCCATCGGCGTGGACTTGGTGACCTTCCCGACCTCGGAGGTGGGGGAGTACTGGCCCTTCGTGAGGCCGTAGATCCGGTTGTTGAACAGCAGGATCGTCATGTTCACGTTGCGTCGCAGCGCGTGGATCAGGTGGTTCCCGCCGATGGACAGGGCGTCACCGTCGCCGGTGACGACCCACACCGAGAGGTCGGGACGCGACGCGGCCAACCCGGTCGCGATCGCCGGGGCGCGGCCGTGGATCGAGTGCATCCCGTAGGTGTTCATGTAGTACGGGAAGCGGGACGAGCAGCCGATCCCGGAGACGATGACCATGTCCTCGCGGGCGATGCCGAGGCTGGGCAGGAAGCTCTGGACCGCGTTGAGGATGACGTAGTCACCGCAGCCCGGGCACCAGCGCACCTCCTGGTCGGTCTTGAGGTCCTTGGCCTTGAGGTCCGTCTTCTTCTCACCCGACACCTCGACCGAGGTGGCGACCGCGGCGGAGATCGGGTTCCCGGGCATGCCCAGGTCGTGCACGTGCGTGTCCAGCGTGGTCACTGCATGGCTCCGTTCACTGCGGCTCCGGCGGGAGCCGCGTCGGTGCTGGTGGTGTCGGTGCTGTCGATCGCGTCCTGGATCACGGCGGCCAACTCGGCGGAGCGGAACGGCATCCCGCTCACCTGGGTGTGGCTGTGCACGTCGACCAGGTACTTCGCGCGCAGCAGCAGGGCGAGCTGTCCCAGGTTCATCTCGGGGCAGATGACGTGGTCGTACCGGGCCAGGACCTCGCCGAGGTCGGTGGGGAACGGGTTGATGTGCCGCACGTGGATCTGCGCGACCTTGCGACCCGAGGCCCGGATCCGCCGGCAGGCGGCGCCGATGGGCCCGTACGTGGACCCCCAGCCGATGACGGCGACCGAGGCGTCGCCGTCGGGGTCGTCCACGTCGGTCGGGCCGATCGAGGCGGCGATACCGTCGATCTTGGCCTGGCGGGTCCGGGTCATGAAGTCGTGGTTGGCCGGGTCGTAGGAGATGTTGCCGTTCCCGTCGGCCTTCTCCAGCCCGCCGATGCGGTGCTGCAGACCGGCCGTGCCCGGCACCGCCCACGCCCGGGCGAGGGTCTCGGGGTCGCGGAGGTACGGCAGGAACTCCGGCGTCCCGTCGGCCGCGGTCCCGTTGGGACCGGTGGCGAACCCGACCGCGTCGGTGAGGTCGGGCAGCGAGTCGGCGGAGGGGACCGCCCACGGCTCGGCGCCGTTGGCCAGGTAGCCGTCCGACAGCAGCATCACCGGGGTGCGGTAGGTCAGCGCGATGCGGACGGCCTCGACCGCGGCGTCGAAGCAGTCGCCGGGGGAGCGGGGCGCGATGACCGGCACGGGCGCCTCGCCGTTGCGGCCGAACATCGCCTGCAGCAGGTCCGACTGCTCGGTCTTGGTCGGCAGGCCGGTCGACGGGCCACCGCGCTGCACGTCGACGATGACCAGCGGCAGCTCGGTCATGACCGCCAGGCCGATCGCCTCGGACTTCAGCGAGACGCCGGGGCCCGACGTCGTCGTGATGCCCAGCGCGCCGCCGAAGGAGGCGCCGATGGCCGCACCGATGCCGGCGATCTCGTCCTCGGCCTGGAAGGTGCGCACACCGAAGGCCTTGTGCTTGGACAGCTCGTGGAGGATGTCCGACGCCGGGGTGATCGGGTACGCGCCCAGGAAGATCGGCAGGCCCGAGCGCTGGCCCGCGGCGACCAGACCCAGGGACAGCGCCTGGTTGCCGGAGATGTTGCGGTAGCGCCCGGCGGCCATCGGGGCCGGCTTGATCTCGTAGGAGACCGCGAAGGCCTCCGTCGTCTCGCCGTAGTTGTAGCCCGCCCGGAACGCGGCGATGTTCGCCGCGGCGATCTCGGGCTTGCGGCGGAACTGCCGCTCGAGGAAGCGCACGGTGCCCTCGGTGGGCCGGTGGTACATCCAGCTCAGCAGACCGAGGGTGAACATGTTCTTGCTGCGCTCGGCCTCCTTCTTGCCGAGGCCCGAGTCGGCGAGCGCGTCGAGCGTCATCGACGTCAGTGGCACCGGCACGGTCTGCCAGCCCTCGAGCGAACCGTCCTCGAGCGGGTTCGTCGCGTACCCGACCTTGGCCAGGTTGCGCGGGGTGAACTCGTCGGAGTCGAGGATGAGCAGGCCGCCGCCGGGCAGGTCGGAGAGGTTCGACTTCAGTGCCGCGGGGTTCATCGCCACGAGGACGTCGGGGGCGTCGCCCGGCGTCATGATGTCGTGGTCGGCGAAGTGCAGCTGGAAGGAGCTGACGCCCGGCAGGGTCCCTGTTGGCGCCCGGATCTCGGCGGGGAAGTTCGGCAGCGTCGACAGGTCGTTGCCGAAGGACGCCGTCTCGCTGGTGAACCGGTTGCCGGTCAGCTGCATGCCGTCGCCCGAGTCGCCGGCCAAGCGGATGACGACGCGGTCGAGCGCGACCACGCTCTTGACCAGTCCGCCGGTCGCGGCGTGCGCGGCCGTGGCGGAGACGTCGTCGTGGGGCGCGCCGATGGGCGGCGGGGTGCTGGCAGTCATCAGTGGTGTACCTCCACCGGCCGAGGTTACGTGCGCGGGACACGCCCGGGTACAGAGACCCGAAGGTGATTCCAGATTCACAGACGTCAACCACCCGGAGGGGCCGCGCATTCCACCGGACGGGGGCCGGGAACGGCACTCGCCGCGACGCCGTTGAGCAGGTCGTGCAGCGCTGGAACAACGGACTCAAGACCGCTCTCCTGCTCGGTCTCATGGGCGGGCTCATCCTGGTCGCCGGCGCCCTCATCGGAGGGCGCGGCGGGCTGTTCATCGCCCTGGTGATCGCGCTCGGCGTCAACGGCTACGCCTACTTCAACTCCGACAAGCTGGCGCTGCGCGCCATGCGGGCCTTCCCGGTCACCGAGACGCAGGCGCCGCAGCTGTACGCGATGGTGCGCGAGCTGGCCACCGAGGCCCGCCAGCCGATGCCCCGGCTCTACGTGAGCCCGACCGACCAGCCCAACGCCTTCGCCACCGGGCGGAACCCGCGCACGGCGGCCGTCTGCGTCACCCAGGGGATCCTCGAACTGCTCGACCGCCGGGAGCTGCGCGGCGTGCTGGCCCACGAGCTCTCGCACGTCTACAACCGCGACATCCTCATCAGTTCGGTCGCCGGCGCCATGGCCACGGTGGTCACCTACCTGGCGCACATGGCGATGTTCGCCTCGCTGTTCGGCGGCCGGGGCGGCGACGACCGTGGCGGCGGCAACGCGCTGGGCGGGCTGTTGCTGATCTTCCTCGGCCCGCTGGCCGCCGGGCTGGTGCAGATGGCGGTCAGCCGCAGCCGGGAGTTCCAGGCCGACGCGACCGGGGCGCAGCTGTCGCAGGACCCGCTGGCGCTGGCCGCGGCGCTGCGCAAGATCGAGCGCGGCGCCACAGCCCTCCCGCTGCCCCAGGACGACCGGCTGGTCACCCAGAGCCACCTGATGATCGCCAACCCGTTCCGGGGGCAGGGGATGGCGTCGATGTTCGCCTCGCACCCACCGATGCCCGAGCGGATCGCGCGCCTGGAGCAGATGGCCCGCGACCTCGGCCAGCGCTGAAGAAGGACCCCCTCGCCCCCCACCCCTCGTTCCTCGGGGCGGGACCCTGCGACGGGGCCGAACTCAGGCGCGGGCGGGCTGGAACAGCTCGACGGGATTGCCGCAGGGGTCCTCGACCAGGACCTGACGGCCGCCCGGTCCGTCGAGGACCTCGTTGCGGAAGGGGATGCCGGCGGCCCGCAGCCTGCTCACCTCGGCCTCGATGTCGTCCACGACGAGGTGGATGCGGTTCCACCCACCCGGCGCCGGCACCCGCCCGTCGGGCATCGCCCGCCCGGCCGAGCTGATCGGGCCGCTGACGAGCAGGCGCAGCGACCCCCGCACCAGCTCGGCGACCGCGGGCCGGGCATCGAACCCCACCTCGAAGCCGAGGACGTCGCCGTAGAAGTGCACGGCGGCACCGACGTCGTCGACCAGGTACCGGACGCTGCCGAGCTGTCGTGCGGATGCGTTCATGACGGGTTCTCCTCCGCTGTCGGGTCACATCGGGACGGCCGCTGCCGTCACACCACTGACGGATGGCGACGGGAGGATGTGACGGGTGAGCGAGGACGCGGCAGCGCCGGACCAGCTCCTGGCCGAGCAGTTCGAGGCGCACCGGGCGCACCTGCTGGCGGTCGCGCGCCGCGTGCTGGGTGCCGGGGGCGAGGCGCAGGACGCCGTCCAGGAGGCATGGCTGCGCCTGCAGCGGACCGGGGCCGGCGATGTCGAGAACCTCGGCGGCTGGTTGACCACGGTCGTGGGGCGGGTCTGCGTCGACATGCTGCGGCGCCGGGCGGCCCGCCGCGAGGAGCCGGTGGGTCTGCATGCCCCGGACGCCGACGGGGGGTCGGAGCCGGAGACCGAGGCGGTGCTGGCCGATTCCGTCGGGCTGGCCCTGCTCGTGGTGCTGGACACCCTGACGCCACCGGAACGGCTCGCTTTCGTGCTGCACGACCTCTTCGCCGTCCCGTTCGGCGAGGTGGCGGAGATCCTCGACCGGAGTCCGGTCGCGGTGCGCCAGCTGGCCAGCCGGGCCCGGCGCCGGGTCCGGGAGGCCGCACCGGGAGCGGCCGGCCCGGGAGCGGCCGGCCCGGGAGCGGCCGGCCCGGGAGACGTCGGGCGGCGGCACGAGGTGGTGCGCGCCTTCCTGGCCGCCGCCCGGGGCGGCGACCTCGCGGGGCTGCTCGCGGTGCTGGACCCGGAGGTCGTGCTCCGCGCGGACGCCCCCGTGGCGGCCCTCGGCGGGATCCGCCGCCTCGGCGGCCGCGAGGAGGTCGCCCGCTCGTTCCTCGGCAAGGCCCAGGCCGCCCTCCCGGCACTCGTCGACGGGGCTCCCGGCGCGGTGTTCGTCCCCGACGGCCGGGTGCGTGCGGCGCTGGAGTTCGTCGTCACGGACGGACGGATCACCGCTGTGGAGGTCGTGAGCGACCCCGTCGTCGTGCAGGGCCTCGATGTCGTCTTGCCCGGGCGCTGAGGGAGCGGCCCCTCGCAGGGCCGCTCCCTCACCTCACCTGTAGTTGTCGAATTGCAGGGCGACGTCGAGGTCGGCGCCGCGCAGCAGCTGCTGCACCGCCTGCAGGTCGTCCCGCTTCTTCCCGCTGACCCGAAGCTGGTCGCCCTGGATCTGCGCCTGCACGCCCTTCGGGCCCTCGTCGCGGATGAGCTTGGCGATCTTCTTGGCGACGTCGGACTCGATGCCCTGCTTGATCCGCGCGGAGATCTTGTAGGACTTGCCCGAGGACTGCGGCTCGTCGGCGTCGAGGACCTTCAGCGAGATGTTGCGCTTGATCAGCTTCTCCTTGAAGACCTCCAGGGCGGCGCTGACCCGCTCCTCGGTGTCGGCGGAGAGGGTGACGCCCTCCTCGCCCGCCCAGGCGATCGTGGCGTTGGTGCCGCGGAAGTCGAAGCGCTGCGACAGCTCCTTGCCCGCCTGGTTCAGAGCGTTGTCGACCTCCTGGCGGTCGACCTTGCTGACCACGTCGAACGATGCGTCGGCCATGCGAACTCCCTCCGTCGCGCGGACACCGCTCGGGGGCCCGAGGTCGGCGTCCGCCGTCTTGTATTCTTCTCCGGTACCACCGCACGGCGGGTTGCCCGAGTGGCCAATGGGAGCGGACTGTAAATCCGTCGGCTTAGCCTTCGAAGGTTCGAATCCTTCACCCGCCACGCACGGTACGACGGCCCCCGACTCTTTCAGATCGGGGGCCGTCGCCGTTCAGCCGAGGGTGGGTGCGCGAGCGCTGGCGGTGGCCGTGCGCTCCAACTGCTGCCCGCCGAGGAACAACCAGCCGAACGCGATGTCCACGAACCGCGTGCAGCGCACGGTGACCTCGGTGCCGTCGGTCTCGGCCGTCCACGCGTCCAGCGCCGAAGCCCCCGCGCCGAGCTGGTCGGCGACGGCCGCCTGGGCGCTGGAGCGGGTCAGCGGCAGCGCGGTCCCGACGCCGCCGGCGTAGATCGCTGCCTCGTCCGCCTGGTTGGCGGCGGCCAGCGCCGCGCCGTCGCAGACCGCCTGGACCTCCTGCTGCTCCAGGAACGCGTCGGAGGCCGCGATCGCGCCGAAGATCATGAGCGCGGCCACCAGCCAGCAGACCAGGACGAACGGCAGCGTCGAGCCGCGCTCGGAGTCCTCCCACCGGTGGTGCACGCCGGGCAGCGTAGGTCGACGCGCCGGTTGTCCACGACCTGTGGACAGATCCTGTGGACACTGTGGACACCCGATCGGGTGGCGGCCGGTCAGGCCGATCGACCTGTGGACGACGCCCCGAGAGGTCGCTCGACGTGCCCGCACTGCGCCGGTGAGCATCGAGATGCGGGCCGAGGAGGTCCGGGCCCTCGGCCGGTCGCTGCACGGGAGGGCCGACACCGCCGACGGGATCCGCTCCGCGCCGCGGTCGGGCTGCTCCTGGATCGTCAGCCCGTGCTCGCCACCGCGCTGGCGGGCGAGCTGAGGGCGCTCGCCACGGGCCTGGGTGACGACGGCGATCCGGCCGGGTGGACGGTCGACCGGGCCACGGCTGCCGCCGTCGCACCGGCGCGGCCGTCCGCGAGTGCGGTGCCCGGCTGGAGCACGCCCTGGACGAGTTCGAGGCCCAGCAGCAGGCCGAGCGACGGGGGAGCCTCACCGGCGCGGTCGTCGGGCTCACCTCGGCGGTGCCGCAGACCGGCGGCCTGGCGAAGGTGCCGGCGGTGGGCGCCGTCGCGTTCGACCTGGACGGGACCTGGGACGCCACACCGGACACGGGACCACACTCCCCGCTCGAGGGGGTGGCCGGCGCCGCGGGCGGCGATCCCCGTGCCGCGGTCGCCTACGAGCGGGTCGCCGACCTCCTCGGCACGCCGACGGCGCCGGAGTCGCCGGAGTCGGACCGGCTGGGCCTGATCGCCGACGTGACCCCCGGGCCGGGCAGTGGGTGTGATGAAGGCCGTGGAGATCGGCGGCCACGTCGTCACCGAGGTCCTGGAGGAGCTTCCTCGCCCATCTGGATGACGAATCGTTGATCTTCGTGTACGGAGGGTGACGACATGCATGTCGTTCACCCGGCCGTGATCTTCGGTGCTTGCCCCCCAGGGGTGAGGGGAAGCACTCTCCGTGCGCGGTCCGAACCGAACGACGCTCTGCCCCCGCGCGTAAGTGACTGCCGCATATCGCAGTCGGTCATGCCAATGAGGAGGCGTCATGAGCAGCAACGTTCAGCGTGGGATCCGGTGGAGCCGGGGTATCCGGTGGAGCCGCGGCATCAGGTGGAGCTGAGCGCGGCGGTCTGACCGCCCGCACCACATCGCTTCCCGCAGGGCAGCCGGTCGTCGGACCGGCTGCCCTGCGGCGTTCCCGGGGCCGGTCCCGCTGCTGACCCTTTCGAGTCGCGGCGCGAGCGCAACCGGGGTCCGGGAGGCGTCTGCGTTGCTAGCCTCTCCGGGCCCATCCACCCCGCGGATTGCAGGTGAGAGTGCCCGAGCAGGACGTTCGAGCGACGCCCCCGCAGACCTTCCGCTCGCCCGTGACCGTCGCCGTCCTCGGCGTGGTGTTGGCCGTGCCGGTCATGGTCGCGGTGCTGGCGACCCAGTCGCTGACGGTCTCGATCCCCGCGCTGATCGCCGCCTTCCTGGCGTTCGCCGCGGTCGAGTCGATCCACCTGCACTTCGAGTTCCGCCGGCAGGCCTTCTCCTTCTCGGCCAGTGAGCTCGCGATCGTCGTGGCGCTGGTGCAGGTGGGTGGCGCCTGGACGGCGATCGCCCAGGCCGTCGTCGTCGCCGCCGTCGTCGTCTGGCAGCGGTTCCCGCGGCCGCAGGCGGTGGCCACGGTCGCCGTGTCCGTCCTGGAGGTCGGCGCGGCCGTCGCCGTGCTCTCCGTCCTGCCCAGCGGTGAACTGACCTCGCCGGCCACCTGGATCTCCTACCTGGTGGCGATCCTCGTCGCCGACCTGCTGGGGGCCCTGCTGTTCGCCGGCGCCATCACCGCCACCCAGGGGTACCCCGGGCGCTCGCTGTGGACGAGCCTCTTCGTCCCGGTGTTCCTCGTGGGGCCGGTCGCGGTCGTGGTGGGTCTCGCGGCGCTGCTGCTCATCCACGTCACCGGCTGGGCCTGGCTGCTGCTGACCCCGCTGCTGGGCGCTCTCGCGCTCCTCTACCGCCACTTCGGGGCGGTCACCCGTCGCGGGCACAGCGTCCAGCGGGTCTACGACTTCGCCCGGCGCGTCGCGCAGGTGACCCCGGACGAGGCGGGCACGCGGCAGATCGTCGACGCGGTCCAGGAGCTGCTCAACGCCGAGCGGGTGGCGATGTGGCTGCCGCCCTACCTCGACGAGCCGCCGCAGCTCGTCGTCACCGCCGCGGACGGGGCCGTCTGGTACGACGGCCCCGGCGACCCGGACGACGTCTTCCGCCGGGCCGTGGCGGAGGCCGACGGGCCGGTGCTGGTCTCCATGGCGCACGCCGACGAGGAGCAGGCCGCGGCCCTGGCCCGACGCGGCGTCACCGAGCTGCTGGCGGCCCCGCTCGCGACCGCCGGTGGCGAGCCGGGCTACCTCGAGGTCTGCGACCGCAGCAGTGTCGTCGTCTCCTTCGCCGACAGCGACCTCGCCGCGCTCACGTCGATGCTCACGCACGTCAACGCCGCCATCCGCCACCAGCAGCTGCTCACCCAGATCCGCTACGACGCCGATCACGACCGGCTCACCGGACTGCCCAACCGGCAGCGGCTGGCCGCGGAGATCGACGCCCTGCTCGAGGCCGATCCGGACGGCGCGCGGGCCGGGCTCGTCCTCGCCGCCCTGGGCAACTACACCGAGGTGACCGACACGCTCGGGCACGCGGCCAGCGACGAGCTGCTCCTGGTCACCGCCGGGCTGCTGCGCGAGCACGCCCCGCCGCAGGCACTGCTGGCCCGGATGGAGAGCGAGCGCTTCGCCGTCCTGCTGCCCGGCCTGTCGCTCGCCGCCACCGAGCGCGCCGCGCGACGGCTGCGCGAGGCGGCGGCCACCCGTGTGCGGGTGGCCGGACTGGACCTCGAGGTGACGCTCACCATCGGCGTCGCGGCGGCGCCGGTCCACGGCACCGACTCGGGCACGCTGATGCAGCGCGCCGACGTCGCCCTGCTCGCGGCCTCGGACTCCGGCGGCGTCGCCAGCTACCACCCCGTGCTCGACCAGCAGAGCCTGCGCCGCCTGCAGCTGGGCACCGAGATCGAGCAGGCCATGGCCGACGGTCAGATCAGCGTGGTCTTCCAGCCGATCATCGACGCGCAGACCTCCGACATCGTCTCGGTGGAGACGCTCGTGCGCTGGGCGCACCCGCGCTACGGCTCGATCCCGCCGGACGACTTCATCCACCTGGCCGAGCAGATCGGCCGGATCGGGGCGGTGACCGACCACGTCCTGGACCTCGCCCTGGCCCGCTGCCGGCGCTGGCTGGACCAGGACATCGCACTGTCGGTCGCGGTCAACCTCTCCGCGCACTGCCTCACCGAGCCGGACCTGGTCGCCCGTGTGCGGGGTGCCCTGCAGCGGCACGGCGTCCCGGGGGAGCTGCTCACCCTGGAGCTGACCGAGGGCAGCGTCGTCGGCGACTCCGTCCGCGACAGCACGGTTCTCGCCGACCTGCACGACCTGGGTCTGCGGCTGTCGATGGACGACTTCGGGACCGGCTACTCCTCGCTGTCCCAGTTGCGGCAGCTGCCGATCGACGAGGTCAAGATCGACAAGTCCTTCGTGCTGGGCATGTCCACCAGCCAGGGGGAGTCGTTCATCGCGCGGTCGATCATCGAACTGGCGCACAACCTCGGCCTGCGCGTGGTGGCCGAGGGGGTCGAGGACGAGGTCACGCGCAACCTGCTCGCCGAGATGGGCTGCGACAAGCTGCAGGGCTTCCTGGTGAGCCGGCCGCTGCCCGACGACCGGTTGGAGAGCTGGCTGCTGGCGCGTACCGGCGTCCGGACGGCGGCGCACGGCGCGGCGCACCGGCGCCTCTTCGTCCGCGGCTGAACGGCGGGCCCCCGCGAGTGCGCCGGAGCCGTCAGGTATCGTCTCTGACGGCTCCGAGCACGCCCCTTTAGCTCAGTCGGCAGAGCGTCTCCATGGTAAGGAGAAGGTCTACGGTTCGATTCCGTAAAGGGGCTCAGCAAGACAGACGTGGAAACATGTACGTCGACCTTCCGGTCCAGTCGCGAGACCGGGCCGCAGGTCGCCCGGCGGTGTAGCTCAGCCTGGTAGAGCAAGCGGCTCATAATCGCTGTGTCACCGGTTCAAGTCCGGTCACCGCTACTCCCGACGGACCCCGCACCAACGGGGTCCGTCGTCGCATCGGCACCCGTGCCGCAGCGACACCAGGACCCGGCCCGGGTCCTGTCCGACAAGGCTAGGAGCACTCCATGGCAGCCACCGACGTCCGCCCGAAGATCACCCTGGCCTGCCAGGACTGCAAGAACCGCAACTACATCACCCGCAAGAACCGGCGGAACGACCCCGACCGGCTCGAGCTGATGAAGTACTGCCCGCGCGAGCGCAAGCACACGCTGCACCGCGAGACCCGCTGACCCGATCAGCCGCGACGCGAGAGGGCGGGAGCATGGCGCTGGACCGGACACTGGTCGGGCGCAGCTACCCGCCCTCCGCCGTCTACGAGGTCGGCCGCACGAAGATCGCCGAGTTCGCCGCCGCGATCGGTGACGGCTCCCCGCTGTACCGGGACGCGGAGGCGGCCCGCGCGGCCGGCCATCCCGACGTGATCGCCCCGCCCACCTTCGCCATCGCGGTCAGCCTCGAGGCAGCCATGGTGGTGCTCGACGACCCCGACGTAGCGATCGACTACGGCCGCGTCGTCCACGGCGAGCAGCGGTTCACCCACCATCGCCCGATCCGGGCCGGGGACCGGCTGGTCGCGACGACGACGATCGACGCCGCCCGCACCGTCGCCGGCAACGACCTGCTGACCGCCCGCGTGGATCTGGCCACCGAGGACGGCGAAGCGGTCTGCACGGCGACGTCGATGCTCGTGGCGCGGGGCGAGGCGTGACCGTCCGGCTCGCCGACGTCACCGTCGGCACCGAGCTGCCCGAGCAGGTGTACCGGGTCACCCGGGCCGATCTGGTCCGCTACGCCGGGGCGTCGGGCGACTTCAACCCCATCCACTGGAGCGACCGGGTGGCGACGGCGGTGGGGCTGCCCGGTGTCATCGCCCACGGCATGTTCACCATGGCGCTGGCCGGCCGCGCCGTCACCGACTGGACCGGGGACCCCGCCGCGCTCGTCGAGTTCCAGGTCCGGTTCGGCCGCCCCGTGACCGTCCCCGACGACGACACCGGCGCCGAGGTGGCCGTGCGCGGAACCGTCGGCGTGCTCCTCGAGGAGGGGCGCGTGCGGGTGGACCTCGTCGTCTCGAGCGCGGGGGAGAAGGTCCTCTCGCTGGCCCGCGCCGTCGTCCGCCTGGCATGAACCGGGCGCCGCTGCGCACCGCCGTCGCCGCGGTGGCCGGCGCCGCGCTGCTGAGCGGCTGCACCTCCTTCGTCGACACCGTCACGGCACCGGAGCCCGCGACCGTGTCGTCCCCCGCCGTCCGGCAGGAGTCCTGCCCCGGGCGGGCGGAGCCCGATCCCGACCGCCCCCGCGTCGGGCTGGACTTCCGGCTGGCCGACGACCTGCGCACGGTGACCGGGACCGAGACCGTCGTGTTCACCCCCGACCGCCCCGTCGAAGAGCTGGTCTTCCGGCTGGTGCCCAACGGCCCTGACATCGCGTCGGCGGGCTCGCGGCTGGTCGTCGACGCCGTCCGGGGCGACGACGTGGCCGGCTCGCGCTACGAGTCCCTGGGCGCGTCAGGTCCCGGCGGCGGCTACGTCGTCGCGCTGGACGAGCCGCTCGAGGCCGGGGACACCACCGAGGTCGAACTGGACTTCACGCTCACCCTCGGCTCCGGCGGGTTCGAGCGGGTCGGCTCCGACGAGGACGTGTCGTGGTGGGCCAGCGGCGCCCCGCTCCTGGCCTGGGAGCCCGGGGTCGGGTGGGCGCGCGACCCGTTCGTCGAGATCTCCGGGGAGACGACGACCAGCGCGGCCGCGGACACGACCGTGCGGGTCTCGGCGCCCGCGGACCTCACCGTGCTGATGACCGGTGACCAGGCCGAGCCGACGGCTCCCGACGCCGCGGGCCGGCGCACCTGGACGTCCCAAGAGCCGGTGGCCCGGGACGTCAGCGTCGCCGCCGGGCGGTTCACGACCGCCGAGCGGACGACGCCGGAGGGCGTCCGGGTGACAGCGGGGGCGCTGCCCGGCGCGGAGCCGACGGCCGACGAGCTGGCCGACGCCACGGTCGAGGCCATCGCGGACCTCGAGGAGCACCTCGGGCCGTTCCCCTACGGCACGCTCACCGTGCCGCAGCTGCCCGACTACCGCGGCGGCATCGAGTACCCCAGCTCGATCCTGCAGGCCTCGCCCAGCGCGGAGGTCCTGGTGCACGAGGTCGCGCACATGTGGTTCTACGGGATGGTCGGCAACTCGCAGTACCGCGATCCCTGGCTGGACGAGGCGTTCGCCACCTGGGCCGAGGCGCTCGTGCACCCGTCGTCGGCCGCGGAGCTGGAGCCGGCGCTGGGCGTGCACGGCGACGTCGGCGCCGCCATGGACGACTTCCGCACCCAGCGGCAGTACGGCGCCCGCGTCTACGGCAAGGGCGGCGCGGTGCTGCTCGCGGCACGGGAGGCCGCCGGCGCCGAGGCGTTCGACGCCGCCGTGCGCTGCTACGTGGACGCGGCGGCCTGGACGATCGCCACCCCCGAGGACGTCGCGGCCGCCCTGGCCGACCTGCCCGAGGCGCGCGACGTCCTGGTCGACGCCGGCGCGCTGAGCGGGTAGAGGCCCTGCGCTCAGTCGGCGCTGGTCAGCAGACGCTGCATCCGGCCGACGCCCTCGGCCAGGTCGTCGTCGCCCAGCGCGTAGGACATCCGCACGTAGCCCGGGGTGCCGAAGGCCTCGCCGGGGACGACGGCGACCTCGGCCAGCTCGAGGATGAGCTCGGCCAGCTCGACGCTGGTCTCCGCGGTGCGGCCACCGATGGACCGGCCGAGCAGCCCCTTGACCGACGGGTACACGTAGAAGGCCCCCTGTGGCTCGGGGCAGGCGACGCCGGGGATCTGGCGCAGCATGGAGACGATCGTCTTCCGGCGCCGGTCGAAGGCCTCGCGCATGGTGGCCACCGCCGAGAGGTCACCGGTGAGCGCGGCGATGGCGGCGGCCTGCGAGACGTTGGCGACGTTCGAGGTGGCGTGCGACTGCAGGTTGGTGGCCGCCTTGACGACGTCGGCGGGCCCGACGATCCAGCCCACCCGCCAGCCGGTCATGGCGTAGGTCTTGGCCACGCCGTTCACCACGACGCAGCGGTCGGCGAGCTCGGGGACGAGCACGGGCATCGACGGTGCGGTCGCCCCGCCGTAGGTCAGGTGCTCGTAGATCTCGTCGGTCAGCACCCAGAGGCCGGCTTCCAGCGCCCAGCGGCCGATCTCCGCGACCTGCTCGGCGGGGTACACCGCGCCGGTGGGGTTCGAGGGCGAGCAGAACAGCAGCACCTTCGTGCGCGGGGTGCGGGCTGCCTCGAGCTGCGCGGCGGAGACCAGGTAGCCGCTCTGCTCGTCGGCCACGACCGGCACGGGGACACCGCCGGCCAGCCGGATCGCCTCGGGGTAGGTGGTCCAGTACGGAGCGGGCAGGAGCACCTCGTCGCCCGGGTCGAGCATCGTCGCCAGCGCCTCGTACACGGCCTGCTTCCCGCCGTTGGTGACCAGCACCTGGGCGGCGGTGACCTGGAGCCCCGAGTCGCGCGCGGTCTTGGCGACGATCGCGTCCTTCAGGGCCGGCAGGCCGCCGGCGGGGGTGTAGCGGTGCATCGCCGGCCGGCGGGCGGCCTCGACGGCGGCCTCGACGATGTAGTCCGGCGTCGGGAAGTCCGGCTCACCGGCCCCGAAACCGATGACCGGCTTGCCGGCCGCCTTGAGCGCCTTGGCCTTGGCGTCGACGGCGAGGGTCGCCGACTCGGCGATGCCGGCGATGCGGCGGGAGATGCGCCGCTGCGCGGGCGGCAGCTCGGTGGACGGGGTGGACGGCTCCGAGGACGCGGGGGTCGTGGGCTGGGCGGGCATAGGAGCATGGTGTCAAAGACGGCGCGCCCGCACCGAGTCGATGCTGTCGCGGGCCATCGGTGGGACGTTGGCTGTGCCCGGTCGCGGTCCCGTACACTGGCCGTCCTGGGGCAGCTGACCCCGCCACCGGCGTGCCTCGGAACTTTCGCGAGGCACCGCGCTGCCGTGGTGAGGCGGGCGGTCCCGGGCCCCGTTCCGGGGTCTAGGGGTGTAGCTCAATTGGCAGAGCAGCGGTCTCCAAAACCGCAGGCTGCAGGTTCAAGTCCTGTCACCCCTGCCACTGCAGGACCCACGATGCACGGCCGACGACCGACCGCCCCCGCCGGGGACGGCACCCACCACGAGGCGAGCGAGGCGCAGTGAGCGAGAAGCCGGAACGCGAGGACGACCGTCCCGACGTGTCCGACGCCGAGCTGACCGACGAGCAGCTCGACCGCGAGACCCCCGGCGTCGACGACGCCGGCGAGCTCGAGGCCGCCGAGGACGCGGTCGCCGCCGAGGCCTCGGCCGAGGAGGACAAGGTCGTCGCACCGGCCCGGCGTCGACGCGGACGGATCACCGCGGACGACGACGACGCCGAGGACGAGCCGGCCACCGGCCGTCGCGCCGCGCGGTCGGCGTCCCGGCCGGCCGGCAGCGAGGGCGGTGGCACCCGCTCGCGTGCCGCGGCCGAGCGTGCCCGGGCCGACGAGATCCGCCAGAAGCGCTCCCTCGGCCGGTTCCTGCGCGAGGTCGTCGCCGAGCTCCGCAAGGTCATCTGGCCGGGGCGCCGCGAGCTGATCACCTACACGAGCGTGGTCATCGTGTTCGTGGCGTTCATGGTGGCGCTGGTCGCCGGGATGGACCTGATCTTCTCCCGGGGCGTGATCGCCGTCTTCGGCTGACCTCCGCCCGCCCCGCACGCCATCCGACAAGGAAGAGAATCTGTGACCGAGCCCCGCGAGCCCTTCGAGACCGACAGTGCGGTCGAAGGCATCGACCTGGACGACGCCCGCTTCGAGCAGCGCGGCACCGCCGACGTCGAGACCGGCGTCGGCGAGACCGGCGCCGCCGAGGGTTCGAGCGACACCGCCGCCCTGGACCTCGACACCGAGGTCGCCGACGTGACCCCGGAGATCGAGAGCGGCGACCCCGACACCCTCGCCGCCGACCCGCTGGCCGCTCCCGCGGAGGACTCGGACGTCGCGGAGGAGCCCGAGACCCAGGAGCTGGAGAACCAGGAGCCCGAGGACGAGGACCCGGCCGAGGCGATGAAGAAGGCGCTGCGTCTGGCGCCCGGCGACTGGTACGTCGTCCACAGCTACGCCGGCTACGAGAACAAGGTGAAGACCAACCTCGAGGCGCGCATCCAGTCCCTCGACGTGGAGGACTACATCTACCAGATCGAGGTGCCCACCGAGGAGGTCACCGAGATCAAGAACGGCAAGCGGGCGCAGGTCAACCGCAAGGTGCTGCCGGGCTACCTGCTCGTGCGGATGGAGCTCAACGACGAGTCCTGGGGCGCGGTGCGCAACACCCCCGGTGTCACCGGCTTCGTCGGCGCGACCTCCAAGCCCTCCCCGCTGACGCTGGACGAGGTCGTCAAGATCCTCGTGCCCGCGACCGCTCCGCAGGCGGCCCGGACCGCCGGTGGCGAGGCAGCCCCGGCGGCCGCCGCGCCGGCCGCGCTCGTCGACTTCGAGGTCGGCGAGTCGGTCACCGTCATGGACGGGCCGTTCGCGACGCTGCCCGCCACGATCAACGAGATCAACGCCGAGCAGCAGAAACTGCAGGTGCTGGTCTCCATCTTCGGCCGCGAGACGCCCGTCGAGCTGTCGTTCAACCAGGTCTCGAAGATCTGACGTCTCACGGCGTCCCCTACGAGCTGATCCACCCGAGATAGAAGGAAGTCATGCCCCCCAGGAAGCGGTTGACCGCGGTCATCAAGCTCCAGATCAACGCCGGTGCGGCCACCCCCGCGCCGCCCGTGGGTCCGGCGCTGGGCCAGCACGGCGTCAACATCATGGAGTTCTGCAAGGCCTACAACGCCGCGACCGAGTCGCAGCGCGGCAACGTGGTCCCGGTCGAGATCTCGGTGTTCGAGGACCGGTCGTTCACGTTCGTCACCAAGACCCCGCCGGCCGCGCGCATGCTGCTCAAGGCCGCCGGTGTCGACAAGGGCTCGGGCGAGCCGCACAAGACGAAGGTCGCCACGGTCACCCGTGACCAGGTCCGCGAGATCGCCACCACCAAGATGGCCGACCTCAACGCCAACGACCTCGACCAGGCCGAGAAGATCATCGCCGGCACCGCCCGGTCGATGGGCATCACGGTCGTCTGAACCAGCTCCACCCCCTCACCAGTTCCACCCAGAAGTAGTGGGAGGGCCTCGCCAGGCCCGTTCACCACGTGACCGGGGCTCCGCTCATCAGGGCCCCCGGAGAGGAACCACCATGGCGAAGCACGGCAAGAAGTTCCGGGCCGCGGCCGACAAGGTCGACCGCGACAACCTGTACACCCCGCTCCAGGCCGCAGCGCTGGCCAAGGAGACGTCGACGACCTCCTACGACGCCACCGTCGAGGTGGCCATGCGCCTGGGTGTCGACCCGCGCAAGGCCGACCAGATGGTCCGCGGCACGGTGAACCTGCCGCACGGCACCGGCAAGACCGCCCGCGTCATCGTCTTCGCGACCGGTGACAAGGCCGCCGAGGCCGAGGCCGCCGGCGCCGACGTCGTCGGCTCGGACGACCTGATCGAGAAGATCCAGGGCGGCTTCCTGGACTTCGACGCCGCGATCGCGACGCCGGACCAGATGGCCAAGGTCGGCCGCATCGCCCGCATCCTCGGCCCCCGCGGTCTGATGCCGAACCCGAAGACCGGCACGGTGACCCCCGACGTCACCAAGGCCGTCAACGACATCAAGGGCGGAAAGATCAACTTCCGCGTCGACAAGCAGGCCAACCTGCACCTGGTCATCGGCAAGGCGTCCTTCGACCAGGCCAAGCTCGTCGAGAACTACGCGGCCGCGCTGGACGAGGTGCTGCGGGCCAAGCCGTCGTCGGCCAAGGGCCGGTACGTCAAGAAGGTCACCATCTCGACGACGATGGGCCCGGGTATCCCGGTCGACCCGAACCGCACCCGGAACCTGCTGGCGGACGAGCCGACCGCCTAGTCCAGGACGGACTCCGAGGGCCCCGCAGCGCACGTGCTGCGGGGCCCTCGCCGGTCTCGCCGGCCGGTTGCCGCGCCCGTCGTCGTATCGCGTACTCTTGTCGGCGTTCCCCCCAAGACCGTTGGTCGTCGCACGTCCGCGTGCGATCGAAGGTCCCGGAGTTCCGGGCGACCCGCGCAGGAGGACGGTTCGATAGGCGGGCCCCGTGCCCGCTCCTCGCCCCGTGCGCCCTGCGCCGGGGCGTTCCTCGTCTCCGGGGCCACCCGATCGCCCGCGTTCGCGCGAAGGCCAGTGGTCGCCCGACAGACGAGAGGAGGCCCATGCCCACGCAGGCGAAGGCCGCGGTGATCGACGAGATCACCGAGCGGTTCCAGAACTCGAGTGCGGCGGTGCTCACCGAGTACCGCGGGCTGACCGTGGCGCAGCTGACCGAGCTGCGTCGTTCCCTCGGTGCGGGCAGCAGCTACGCCGTCGTCAAGAACACCCTGACGAAGCGGGCGGCGGACTCGGTCGGTTTCTCCGACCTCGCCCCGCTGCTCAACGGTCCCACCGCGATCGCCTTCATCGAGGGCGACCCGGTCGAGGGCGCCAAGGCTCTCCGCGACTTCGCGAAGGCCAACCCGCTGCTCGTCGTCAAGGGCGGCGTGGTCGACGGCCGCACGGTCGACGCCTCCGAGGTCACCCGCCTCGCCGACGTCGAGCCCCGTGAGGTCCTGCTGGCCAAGCTGGCCGGCGCGATGAAGGGCAACCTGACCAAGGCTGCGGGGCTGTTCCAGGCCCCGCTGTCGCAGGTCGCCCGCCTCGCCGCCGCGCTGCAGGAGAAGAAGGCCGCCGACGCTCCGGCTGCCGAGGCTCCTGCCGCTGACGACGCACCTGCTGCTGACACCACCCCCGAGACCGACTCGCCGGCCGCCGACGCGGCCAGCGACGACTGACCCAGAAGGAGATCGACATGGCCAAGCTTTCCAGCACGGAGCTGCTCGACGCGTTCAAGGAGATGACCCTCCTCGAGCTGTCCGACTTCGTGAAGCAGTTCGAGGAGACCTTCGAGGTCACCGCGGCTGCCCCCGTGGCCGTCGCGGCCGCCCCCGCCGCCGGTGGCGGCGGTGGCGGTGCCGAGGCCGCTGCCGAGCAGGACGAGTTCGACGTCATCCTCGAGAGCGCCGGTGACAAGAAGATCCAGGTCATCAAGGAGGTGCGCGGCCTGACCTCGCTCGGCCTCAAGGAGGCCAAGGACCTGGTCGACAACGCGCCGAAGCCGGTCCTGGAGAAGGTCGCCAAGGACGCTGCCGAGAAGGCCAAGGCCGCCCTCGAGGGCGCCGGCGCCACCGTCACCGTCAAGTAAAGGACCCCGGCGCCCCCCAGCCCTCGCTCCGCTCGGGCCGGGACCCTGCGCCGGGGCCGTTCCAGCACGGTCGACAGGGGCCGTCCTCCAGCCGGAGGACGGCCCCTGTTGCGTGCCTGGCCCTCGGTTGGCGGACCCCCGTCCGGAGGAACGGGGGAGATCCAGGACACACCTGGGGGGTGATCCACGTAACCTGACCCCGACACGTTCGTTACTGACGAGTAGTCAGGTGTGCACGCGGCTTCCGGATGCGAACAGGGCCGTGCTGCAGCACACTGCCGGGGCTCGCCAGTGCGGCGGGGCGGGGACCGGCAGCGAAGCCGGAGCGGGAGGGCAGTCAGTCGTGGGCGTCGCAGTCGAGGTCGAGAACCTGTCGAAGTCGTTCGGCAGCCAGAACATCTGGAGCGATGTCACCCTGACCCTGCCGCCGGGAGAGATCTCCGTGCTCCTGGGCCCCTCCGGGACCGGCAAGTCGGTCTTCCTGAAGACGCTGGTCGGCCTGCTGAAGCCCGAGAAGGGCTCCATCGTCATCAGCGACACCGACATCGTGCGGACCAGCGAGCACAAGCTCTACGAGATCCGGAAGCTCTTCGGCGTCCTCTTCCAGGACGGCGCCCTGTTCGGCTCGATGACCCTCTTCGACAACATCGCCTTCCCCCTGCGCGAGCACACGAAGAAGAGCGAGGCGGAGATCAGGAGCATCGTCCTCGAGAAGATGGACATGGTCGGGCTCCAGGGCGCCGAGGAGAAGCTCCCCGGCGAGATCTCCGGCGGTATGCGCAAGCGCGCGGGCCTCGCCCGGGCCCTCGTGCTCGACCCCGAGATCATCCTGTTCGACGAGCCGGACTCGGGCCTCGACCCGGTCCGCGTCGCCTACCTCAACCAGCTGATCGTCGATCTCAACGCGCAGATCGACGCCACCTTCCTGATCGTCACCCACGACATCGGCACCGCCCGCACCGTCCCCGACAACCTGGGCCTGCTGTTCCGCCGGAACCTGGTCATGTTCGGACCCCGCGAGCAGCTGCTCACCTCCCAGGAACCGGTCGTCCGCCAGTTCCTCAACGGCCGCCGCGAGGGACCGATCGGCATGAGCGAGGAGAAGGACGTCGCCCAGGTCGAGGCGGAGATGAAGGAGCTGGAGGCCCGCGGCGGCGACGCGCACAACGGGGTCGGCCCCAAGGGCGCCAGCGGCGGGGACGCCGTGCCGCCGCAGCTGACCCCCACCGAGGGGCTGCCGGAGCGCAAGGCCGAACGTCGTCGGCAGGAGCGGGTGGCCCGCATGCTCCACGAGTTCGACGAGGACACGCAGGAGGCGATCCGGGCCTCGCTGCCCGAGGACCTGCTGGCGCAGGCGGACTCGGGGGCGTTCACACCGACGCAGGGCAGCGGTGGCCGGCACTGGGCTCCCGAGCCCGATGCCTCCGGTTCGACCGCGACCCAGGTCCTGCCACGTCAGGACGCCGGCTCGTGACGGCGACGGAGGAACCGAAGGCGCCGGGGCTGCTGGACGGCAAGTTCTCGCCCACCCGGCCTCTCGCCGCGAGCGGGAACCTCTTCGCGTTCGCCCTGGACGTCATGAAGGCGCTCCCCAAGCGCCCGTTCCAGCTCCGCGAGTTCATCCAGCAGGCCTGGTTCGTCGCCAGCGTCACCATCATCCCGACCGCGCTGGTGGCCATCCCCTTCGGCGCGGTCATCGCCCTGCAGCTGGGGTCGCTGACCCGTCAGCTGGGCGCGCAGTCGTTCAGCGGCTCGGCATCCGTCCTCGCGGTGGTGCGAGAGGCCAGCCCCATCGTCACGGCGCTGCTGATCGCCGGCGCCGGCGGATCGGCGATCTGCGCCGACCTGGGCGCGCGCAAGATCCGCGACGAGATCGACGCGATGGAGGTCCTGGGCATCAGCCCCATCCAGCGCCTGGTCGTGCCCCGGGTGCTCGCCGCGATGCTCGTCGCCGTCCTGCTCAACGGCCTGGTCAGCGTGGTCGGCACGGCGGGCGGCTACTTCTTCAACGTCGTCCTCCAGGGCGGCACGCCCGGCGCCTACCTGGCGTCGTTCAGCGCGCTCGCCCAGGTCGAGGACTTCTGGGCCTCCGAGATCAAAGCCCTGGTCTTCGGGCTGATCGCCGGCATCGTCGCGTCGTACAAGGGGCTCAACGCCGGAGGTGGGCCCAAGGGCGTGGGGGACGCCGTCAACCAGTCCGTGGTCATCACCTTCATGCTGCTGTTCGCCGTGAACTTCGTGATGACCGCGATCTACTTCCAACTCGTCCCACCGAAGGGGCAGTGACATGGCGCTGCTCTCACCGGTGGACCGGATCAAGGTCGGGACGCGGCGCGTCGTCCGCATGGTCTACAAGCGGCCGTTGGACACGCTCGAGGACCTCGGCGACCAGATGTCGTTCTACGCGCGGGCGTTGGCGTGGACCCCGCGCACGCTGCGGCGGTACAAGCGGGAGACCTTCCGGTTGCTCTCCGAGGTCACCTTCGGCAGCGGTGCGCTGGCGGTCATCGGCGGCACCGTCGGCGTCATCGCCGCCCTGTCCTTCTTCACCGGTTCCGCGGTCGGCCTCCAGGGCTATGCCGCGCTGGACCAGCTCGGGACGGCGGCGTTCACCGGCTTCCTCTCGGCGTACTTCAACACCCGCGAGATCGCCCCGCTCGTCGCGGGCGTGGCGCTGTCGGCCACGGTCGGCTGCGGGTTCACCGCGCAGATCGGCGCGATGCGGATCAACGAGGAGATCGACGCGCTCGAGGTGATGGGGGTGCCCTCGCTGCCCTTCCTCGTCACCACCCGGATCATCGCCGGGTTCATCGCCGTCATCCCGCTGTACGTGCTCGGCCTGCTCACCAGCTACTTCGCCACCCGGCTCATCGCGACCCAGGCCTACGGCCAGTCGGCGGGCACCTACGACCACTACTTCAACCTGTTCCTCCCACCGGAGGACGTGCTCTGGTCGTTCCTCAAAGTCCTCGTGTTCGCCGTCGTGGTCATCCTGACCCACTGCTACTACGGCTACCGGGCCGGCGGCGGTCCCGCCGGCGTGGGACTGGCCGTGGGCCGGGCCGTGCGGTTCTCGATCGTGGCGATCAACATCATCGACCTGTTCCTGTCCCTGGCCATCTGGGGCTCGACGACGACCGTCCGGATCGCGGGGTGATGCGGCCATGAGCGGGAGGATCCGTCGGCGTCTCCAGGGGGTGGCCTTCCTGGCTGTCCTCACCCTGCTGCTGGGGCTCGCGGTCGCCCAGTACAACAAGGTGTTCACCGAGGTGGCGATGGTGACGCTCGAGACCGAGACGGCGGGCAGCCAGCTGCAGCCCGCGTCGGACGTCAAGGTCCGCGGGGTCATCGTCGGCGAGGTCCGCGACGTCGCGGGCGACGCCGACGGGGCGACGCTCGAGCTCGCGATCGACCCCGACCACCTCGACCAGATCCCCGCCGACGTGACGGCGCGGCTGCTGCCGAAGACGCTCTTCGGCGAGCGCTACGTGTCCCTCGAGCTGCCCGAGCAGCCCTCCCGGGAACGGCTGGCCGACGGCGACGTCATCGGTCAGGACCGCAGCGAGAACGCCATCGAGCTCCAGCGCGTCATCGACAACACGCTGCCCCTGCTGCAGGCCGTCCACCCGGACGACCTGTCCTTCACCCTGGGGGCGGTCGCCGACGCGCTGCGCGGGCGGGGCGACGACCTGGGCGCCAACCTGGCCAGCGTCGGTGAGTACTTCGGGGAGATCAACACGGTGCTCCCCGAGCTGCAGGCCGACATCTCCGGGCTCGCGGACTTCGCCGAGACCTACGACGGCGCGGCCGACGACCTGCTCGCGGTCCTGGACAACCTCGCGGTCACGAACACGACGGTGGTCGACCAGGCCGAGCAGCTGCGCCGGACGTTCACGGTCGGCACCAGCTCGTCCAATGTCACGGCGGGATTCCTGGAGCGCAACGAGCGCAACCTGATCTCGGTCGCGGAGACCTCCCTCCCCGTCCTCGGCCTGTTCGCGGAGTACTCGCCGGTCTACCCGTGCCTGCTCGACGGGCTGGCGCGGTCGGTCCCGCGGATCGGCGAGACGTTCGGGGCCGACGGCGATCCCGCGCTGAACCTCAACATCGTGTTCACGCTGCCGCCGCGGAACGCCTACCAGCCCGGCGACCAGCCGATCTACGCCGACAACGCACCCCCGGACTGCCGCGGCCTGGACGACATCGACGGCGAGATCGCGCAGGCGGCAGCCGGCGAGTTCTACTGCCCCTACCCGCCGCTGGACGGCATCGAGAGCCCGGAGAGCGAGCTGCGCGACGAGCCGGCCTGCTACGCAGGGGGAGCCGATGACGGCGGGAACCCGGACAACGTCCCCCGGAACCGGGCGGGCGGCGTGGGCAACTCCCTGCCCGGCGCGCTACCGGGTTCGGCCGCCGAACTGGAGTTCGTGAAGAGCATCCTCGCCTACCACAGCGGTAGCGATCCCGAGGACGTCTCCGACAACGGGGCAGCCGTCCTGGCGCCCCTCCTGCGGGGGAAGACCGTGATGCTGCGATGAAGGACAAGCTGCGCGGTCTGGCCGCCCCGCTGGTCAAGCTGGCCGCCTTCGCCCTGGTGACCATCATGGCCTCGTACGCGCTGGTCGCGACCATCACCAACGCCGGCTACGGCGATCAGGTGGTCTACAAGGCCCAGTTCAGCGACGTCGCCGGGCTGGTCGAGGGCGACGAGGTGCGGATCGCCGGCGTCCGCGTCGGACAGGTCGTGGCGATCGCTCTCGAGGACGCGACCGACCGCCCCGTCGCCGAGGTGGATCTGGAGGTCGACGCCGACCTGCCCCTGCCGTCCAAGGTGGAGGCGACCATCAAGTTCCGGAATCTCGTCGGGCAGCGCTACATCTCCCTCACCGAGGGCGAGGGGTCGGGTGGCAGCACCCTCGAGGAGGGCGCGGTCATCCCGCTCGCCCAGACCACCAACGCCCTCGACCTCACCGTGCTGTTCGGCGGTTTCCAGCCGCTGCTGCAGGCGCTCTCACCGGCGGACGTCAACCGGGTGTCCTTCGAGATCATCCAGGTGTTCCAGGGCGAGGGCGGCACCATGGAGAGCCTGCTCGCGCACGTGGGCTCGCTGACCAACAGCCTCGCCGACCGCGACCGGGTGATCGGCAGCGTGATCGACAACCTCACGACCGTGATGGGCACGCTCGCCGACCGCGACCAGCAGCTGTCGGACCTGGTGGTCAGCCTCCAGCAGTTCGTCACCGGCCTGGCCGGAGATCGCGAGGCGATCTTCGACTCCCTCCAGACGATCGACGAGCTGGCCGTCTCGACCACCGACTTCCTCGAGGACGTCCGGGCTCCGCTGACCGCGGACATCCGCGCGCTGGGCGACCTGTCGGGCAACCTGGCCGACACCGGCGACCTCGTCGAGCGGTTCCTGCAGACGGCGCCGGTGAAGCTCGACCTGACCACCCGGACCGCCATCAACGGCAGCTGGTTCAACTTCTTCATGTGCAGCGCCGGCGGCACGGTCACCCTCCCCGGCAACCCGCTCGACCCGGCGCAGCAGCCGATCGCCCGGGAGTTCCAGTTCGAAAGCGGAGCGGAGGGGTGCGGCTGATGGCTCGCTCGTCGAACTTCCGCGACAAGAACCCGGTCGTCATCGGGGCGATCAGCATGACCGTGATCGCCGTCCTGGTGTACCTGGCGTTCAACGCGCAGTCCCTGCCGCTGATCGGCGGGGGCACGGTCTACAAGGCCCAGTTCTCCGAGGCCGCCGGCCTCAGGCCCGACGACGCGGTCCGGGTCGCCGGGGTGAAGGTCGGCTCGGTCGAGAGCATGGCGCTGGAGGACGGCGCGGTGACCGTCGAGCTCCGCATCAAGGACACCTTCGTCGGTGACCGGTCGGAGGCGGCGATCAAGATCGAGACGGTCCTCGGCGCCAAGTACGTCGCCCTCGTGCCGCGCGGAGCGGAGGCGCTGGATCCCGACGAGCGCATCCCGCTGGAGCGCACCGCCTCGCCGTACGACGTCGTGGAGGCGTTCGCCGACCTGTCGGCGACGGTCCAGCAGATCGACACCGGTCAGCTGGCGGCCAGCTTCGACGTGCTGTCGGAGACCTTCTCCGAGACCCCCGACGAGGTGCGCACCTCGCTGGAGGGGCTGGCCCGGCTGTCCGACACCATCGCCTCCCGGGACGCCGAGCTGCGGCAGCTGCTGTCGGCCACGCGGGACGTGACCCAGGTGCTGGCCGACCGCAACGGCGAGTTCACCCAGCTGATCCTGGACTCCAACACGCTGCTGACGGAGGTCCAGGAGCGTCGCGAGCTGATCGACTCGATCCTGACCAGCACGCAGGAGCTGGCCCGGCAGCTCTCGGGCCTGGTGGCCGACAACCGCGAGGTGCTCACCCCGGCGCTGCAGCAGCTGTCCCGGGTCACCGACATCCTGTCGCGCAACCGGGCCGCGCTCGCGGAGACGGTGCAGGAGCTCGCGCCCTTCGTCCGGGTGTTCACCAACGCGCTCGGCACCGGGCGCTGGTTCGACAGCTTCGTCAACGACCTGATCCCCTCCATCGTCGGCGCCGCCGTCTGCAGCGAGACAGAGACCCCGGTCACCGGATGCACCCCGGGAGGTCAGTGATGAGTGGCTCGCTGCAGCGCGCGGTGGCGATCGGCGCGGCCGTCGTCCTGCTCGTGGCGTTGGGATGGACGATCCTGCGCCCGGTCGGTCAGTACCGCGTGACGGCGTGGTTCACCGAGACGGTCGGCCTCTACCCGGGCTCGGACGTCCGGGTCCTGGGCATCGCCATCGGGACCGTCGACGACGTGGTCCCGATGGGCGACAAGGTCCGGGTGGACATGAGCATCGACGAGGACTACGACGTGCCGGCCGACGCCAACGCGATCGTCCTCGCGCCCTCCCTGGTCTCGGACAGGTACGTGCAGTTCTCGCCGGTGTACGACGGGGGGCCGACGATGGAGGACGGCGCGGAGGTGCCGCTGGAGCGCACCGGGATCCCGGTGGAGCTCGACGCCGTGTACGCCGCCCTCGACGAGCTGTCGGAGGCCCTCGGGCCGAACGGGGCCAACGCGGACGGCGCCCTGTCGGACCTGGTCGACGTCGGCGCGGCGAACCTCGAGGGCAACGGGGAGACGCTCAACCGCACCCTGACCGGCTTCTCGCAGGCCGTGGAGACGCTCGCGGAGAACCGCGACCACCTCTTCGACTCCCTGGACAACCTGCAGACGTTCACCTCGGCGCTGGCCCAGATCGACGTCCAGGTCGGCCAGTTCAACCAGAACATGGCCGCGGTGAGCCAGCTCCTGGCCGACGAGCGGGCGGACCTCCAGGAGGCGGTGTCCCTGCTCAGCGACGCGCTCGGCCAGGTCGCCGTCTTCGTCCGCGACAACACGAGCCTGCTGACCACCAACGTGAACCGGCTGGCCGACGTCACCCTCGTCCTGGTGCAGCAGCGGACCAAGCTCGCCGAGGTGCTGGACGTGGCACCCGCCGCGCTGGGCAACCTGGCGCGCGCCTACAACCCCGACTACGGGACCCTGGACACCCGCGACAACGGGTTGGGCGCGCTCAACGCCGAGGTCGTCGTCTGCGGAGCCCTGGCCCAGATCGGCCGGGTCGACCTCGAGCTCGACCTGCCCCTGCCCCTGCCCGACCCCACGGGCCCGGTGCGGGACGGCGTCAACGAGATCTGCGCCCGGCTGCTCTCCGGTGACGCCAACGCCGACGGGAGCCTGGACGACCTCAACGGCAACGGCATCCCCGACTACGAGGAGCTGCGGCAGGCACTCCTCGGCGGTGGGGGCGGCGGTGGTGCCGGTGGCGGGGGTCTGCTGCCCGGCGTCCTCCCGGTGGGTGCCCCGTGAACCGGCGAGTGCAGCGGGCCGGAGCCCTCGCGGCCGGCGTCCTCCTGCTCGGTGGCTGCGGCTTCCGGGGGGCGTCGTCGTTCAACCTGCCCGGTGGTGCCGACGTCGGTGACGACCCGTACACCGTCGAGGTGGAGTTCCTCGACGTGCTCGACCTCGTGCCGCAGTCCGGGGTGCGGGTCGCCGACGTGCCGGTCGGACGGGTGGACTCCATCGAGCTGGACGAGGAGGACTGGACCGCGGTCGTGACCATCACCGTCAACCGGGACGTCGAGCTCCCGGCCAACGCGGTGGCGGCCATCCAGCAGACCTCGCTCCTGGGCGAGAAGTTCGTCGAGCTGGCGCCTCCCGGCACGGAGGAGCCCCGGGGTCGCCTCGGCGACGACGCGCGCATCACCCTCGACCGCACCAACCGCAATGTCGAGGTCGAGGAGCTCCTCGGGGCGCTCTCGCTGGTCCTCAACGGCGGCGGGCTGGCCCAGCTGCAGACGATCAACCGCGAGCTCGGGGACGCCCTGGAGGGGCGCGAGGCCGAGATCAAGGACACGCTGAACCAGCTCGACACCTTCATCGGCGGGCTGGACGAGCAGCGCGCGGAGATCAACCGGGCCCTCGACCGCGCGAACGAACTGGCCATCACGCTCGCCGGCCGGACCGCCACCATCGAGAACGCGCTCGACACCATCGGGCCCGGCCTCGACGTCATCAACGAGCAGCGCGACCTGCTGGTCTCGATGCTGGAGGGGCTCGCCCGGCTCGGTGACGTGGGCACCCGCATCATCAACCAGTCCGCGGCCAACACCGTCGAGGACCTGAGGCTGCTCCAGCCGATCCTGACCCAGCTGGCGGCGGCAGGACCCAACCTCGGCCGGTCCCTGGAGCTCCTGCTGACCTACCCCTTCCCGGACAGCTCCCTGACGGCCCTGAACTACCGCCAGGCGCAGTCGGGTGGCGTCGCGCTCTTCGCGAACATGACGGCGACGGTCAACCTGGACCTGACCCAGCTGCTGTGCCGGTACGTCATCGACCAGGCCGGGGCCCTGATCGAGCTGCCGCTGCAGGACGCCATCGCCCAGGGCAAGTGCGGCAGCGAGCCCGGCGGGACGGCGGCGGGCGCCACCGGGGGAGGAGCGGACGACCCCCCCGGGACCGCGGCACCCGGGGGCGGCTTCTCGCTGCTCGAGCAGCTCGGTGGCGGCCGCGTCGTCGAGCAGCTGCCCGGCGGCGAGCTGCCCTCCGGTCCGGTGGGCACGCTGAACCTGGGTGAGGTGGGGCAGTGATCGCGCGGAGCACCAAGGTCAGGCTGGTCGCCTTCGTGACCCTCGCCGTGGTCGGCATGGCGTACCTCGGGTTCACCTACGTGGGGCTGGACCGCATCGTGCTGGGCGGCTCCTACGAGGTGTCCGCGGACTTCGAGGACTCCGGTGGCATCTTCGTCAACGCGGAGGTCACCTATCGCGGCGTCGCGGTGGGCCGCGTGACCGACATGAAGCTGGTCGACGACGGGGTCCGGGTCGTCCTGCGGATCGACCCGGACGCCGAGCCCATCCCCGCCGACACCGACGCGACGGTGGCGACCCGCAGCGCGGTGGGGGAGCAGTACGTCATCCTCCGGCCCGCCGGCGAGGGTGAGCCGTACCTCGAGGACGGCGCGGTCATCCCCCAGGAGCGGACCAGCATCCCGGTGCCGGTGGAGCAGATGCTGCTCCACCTCGACGGGCTCGTCGGGTCGCTGGACGAGGAGAACCTGCGGATCGTCGTCGAGGAGCTCGGCCGCGCGTTCGAGGGCGCGGGGGAGGACCTGGGTCGGCTCATCGACAACGGGGACCTGCTCCTCGCCCGCGCCCAGGAGTCCCTCCCGCGGACCCTGGACCTCATCGTCGACTCGCAGACCGTGCTGGACACCCAGCGGGAGAGCCGGTCGGCGATCCGTCAGTGGGCGTCCGACCTGCGGCTGTTCACCGACACGCTCGTGGACATGGACCCAGACCTGCGCGAGATCGTGGTCAACGCCCCGGATGCCGGGCAGTCGCTCCAGGACCTGGTGGACCAGGCCGGCCCGGGGCTCGGCTCGCTGGTGCGCAACCTCGACATCCTCAACGGCGTCCAGATCCCGCGGCTCGACGGCATCCGCCAGATGCTGGTGACCTATCCCGACGCGGTGACCGGCGGGTTCACCGTCGTCCGCCGGGACGCGGACGGGGTGCTGCGCTCCCACTTCGGCTTCGTGCTCAACGCCGGAGACCCGCACTCGTGCGTGAGCGGCTACGTGCCCAGCTCGAGCACACCCACGCAGGGGGCGGTCGAGAGCGTCAACACCGATGCGGTGCGGTGCGACGTCGTCAACGGCGTCGACCCGAACCCGGGCGACGAGGTCGACGAGAACGGCAGCAACATCCGCGGCGAGCAGAACATCGGACGGAGCGGTGGCCGCGGCTCGACCACGCCGGAGGAGGAGGCCGGTGGCAGCCTCCCGCCGCCGCCCGGCGGTCTCCCCAACCCCTTGCACGGGCTCTTCAAGACCACCCCCTTCGCGACCGTGACGGGCTGACCCCGGCATGCCTGCGGAACCGGCCGGTCGAGAACCAGGAGAATGACGCGAGTGACGAGCGACACGGAGGCGCGAACGCGCGACGAGGAGGGCGACGTGCCCTCCTCGGTCGGCGACGGGACGGACGAGCGCAACGCGCCGGCCGGCCAGGGGACGGAGGACCCGGGCACGGACGAGCCGGGCACGGGTGAGAAGGCGTCCGGCGAGGAAGCCGGCAGCGGGCGCACCCGCGGCCGGCTCACCCTTCCGCTGGTGCCGGTCCTCGGCGTCCTGCTGGTGCTGCTCCTCGCCGCGACGGCCTACCTGTGGTTCACCCGACCCGACGACTCCCCGGTGAGCACGGCCGACTACGCCTCGGCGCTGCAGGCGGCTCGGTCGGCCGTCGTCGACATCGCCTCCTTCGACCACCTGACCCTCGACGACGACCTCGAGCAGATCCGCCGGGTGACGACCGGCGACTTCACCGAGCAGGCCGTCGAGGAGTTCGAGGGGCAGCGCGAGAACATCACCCAGTTCGAGCTGGTGGCCAACACCGAGGTCATCGGGGCGGGGATCACCCGGGCCGACGAGAAGGAGGCCACGGTCATGCTGCTCGTCGCGGCGACGAGCGAGAACGCGGTCGAGCCGCGGCCGGTGATCGAGAAGTCGCGCATCCAGGTGACGCTGGAGAAGGTCGACGACCGCTGGCTGCTGTCCGGGATCTCGGGGCGGTGACCGGGAGATGACCGAGAACTCCGAGAACCGGCCCCGTCCCACGCCCCGGACGCGCGGCGGCGGCCCCGCTCGCCCCAGCCCGCGTCCCCGCGTGGCGGGCAGCCGCCGCGACCGCGACGACCCGGCCCCTGCCGGGGACGACCTGGCCCCCACCGAGGGAGCCGCGACGAGCGCCGCCCCGACCCCGGAGGCCTCGTCCCGCCCGGCGTCGTCGGCCCGGCCGCGCACCTCCCGTGCCGCGGGATCGTCGCCCGCCGGCACGACGACCACCGCCCGGCGCCGGGTGCCCGTCCTCGCCCTGACGCTCGCGCTCCTGTGCCTGATCACCGCGGCCGGTGCCGGGCTGCTGCTGTGGCAGCGGCTGAACCCGACCACGGTGAATCCCGAGATCTTCGCCGCCGCCCGCAACGGCGTCGAGGCGCTCTACGCCTACGACTACGAGGACTCCGAGGGCAGCATCCAGCGCAAGCTCGACGTCACCACCGGCGAACTGCGCGAGCAGCAGGAGCAGACGTGGCAGGACACGCTCGTCGACCAGTACGAGCAGGCGTCGGCCAAGGGCCGCTACGACGTGACCGACGTCGGCCTCCAGCAGGTCAACGAGGCCCAGGACACCGCAACCCTCGTCGTCTTCGGTGAACTGGTCGTCGAGTCGACGAACGCCGGGACCCAGCCGGCCCCGCCGGGCTCGGAGTGCCGGACCGCGACCGGCACGTCGGCCTGCATCTACACGCTGCGGGTCACGGTCGTCCAGGTCGACGGTGAGTGGAAGCTGAGCGAGGCCATCATCCTGAGCACCTCCTGACGGAGGACCGGGGCCTTCCACTCGCGGCGGGCCCCGCGGGGGACCACTCGGCGTGGCGGTGCCACGGGGGCCCCGCGGCTGGCATCATGGGGTCCGCACCGCCCCTGCCGGTCCGTCCCCGGACCGCGCCGCGACACCGTGTGGCACCGGTCGCACCGGTACCCCCGACGTGGACAGCGCGCAACAGCAGGGGTAGGGTCTCCTGTTGCGCTGCCCTCTGACTGCCTGCCCGCTGAGACGGGTCACGTCGGGTGCCCGGGAACCAACCGGGCGATCCCGCGTCGACCCTCGATCCGGGCGTTCGCGGCCGTCGCGGACAGCCTCGCCATTACCGACGACGACCCGGAGTCGACACCGCCGAACCCGCCCCGTTCACATTGGCACGTCGTGAGGTCCTTGGAAGGACGCATCTTGGCAGGCTCTCGCCCCACCAGCATCAACCCCAGCACCACCGAGTCCGGCACCACCCGCACCACCCCGGCCCCGCAGGACGGCCCCCGCACCGGCGAGGCCGACCAGGCGAAGATCCCCGGCGCTCCGCTGCGCGTCTCGTTCGCCAAGATCTCCGAGCCGCTCGCGGTCCCGGATCTGCTGGCGCTGCAGACGGCGTCGTTCGACTGGCTGATCGGCAGCCCCGAGTGGCGCGAGACGCTCTCGCCCGAGGAGCAGGCGGCTGCCGTCGGCGGCCTCGCCGAGATCCTCGAGGAGATCTCTCCGATCGAGGACTTCAGCGGCTCGATGTCGCTGTCCTTCTCCAACCCGCGCTTCGAGGACGTCAAGGCGTCCCTCGAGGAGTGCAAGGACAAGGACATGACCTACGCGGCGCCGCTGTTCGTCACCGCCGAGTTCATGAACAACACCACCGGCGAGATCAAGAGCCAGACGGTGTTCATGGGCGACTTCCCGATCATGACGAACAAGGGCACGTTCGTCATCAACGGCACCGAGCGCGTCGTCGTCTCCCAGCTGGTCCGCAGCCCCGGCGTCTACTTCGACAAGTCACTGGACAAGACCTCGGACAAGGACGTCTTCAGCGCCAAGGTCATCCCGAGCCGCGGTGCGTGGCTGGAGTTCGACGTCGACAAGCGCGACACCGTCGGTGTCCGCATCGATCGCAAGCGCCGCCAGCCGGTCACCGTGCTGCTCAAGGCGCTGGGCTGGACCGAGGACCGCATCCGCGAGCACTTCCAGTGGTCGCCGACGGTCCTGGCCACCCTGGAGAAGGACCACATCGCCGGGCAGGACGAGGCGCTGCTGGACATCTACCGCAAGCTCCGTCCGGGCGAGCCGCCGACGCGTGAGTCCGCCCAGGCGCTGCTGGAGAACCTCTTCTTCAACCCCAAGCGCTACGACCTCGCCAAGGTCGGCCGCTACAAGGTCAACAAGAAGCTGGGCGTCTCCGTGCCCCAGGGCACCAGCACGCTGACCGAGGACGACATCGTCGCCACCATCGAGTACGTCGTGCGTCTCCACGCCGGCGAGCCCGACCACGGGACCGACGACATCGACCACTTCGGCAACCGCCGCCTGCGCACCGTCGGCGAGCTGATCCAGAACCAGATCCGGGTCGGCCTCTCCCGCATGGAGCGCGTGGTCCGCGAGCGGATGACGACCCAGGACGTCGAGGCGATCACGCCGCAGACCCTGATCAACATCCGGCCGGTCGTCGCCTCCATCAAGGAGTTCTTCGGCACCAGCCAGCTGTCGCAGTTCATGGACCAGACCAACCCGCTCGCGGGCCTGACCCACAAGCGTCGCCTCTCGGCGCTGGGTCCGGGCGGTCTGTCGCGTGAGCGCGCCGGCATGGAGGTCCGCGACGTCCACCCGAGCCACTACGGCCGCATGTGCCCGATCGAGACGCCGGAAGGCCCGAACATCGGCCTGATCGGCTCGCTGTCCTCCTTCGGCCGGGTCAACGCCTTCGGCTTCATCGAGACGCCGTACCGCAAGGTCGAGAACGGTCAGGTCACCACCCAGATCGACTACCTGACCGCCGACGAGGAGGACCGCTTCGTCGTCGCGCAGGCCAACAGCCCGCTCGACGCGCAGGGCCGCCTCGCCGAGGAGCGCGTCCTGGTCCGCACCAAGGGTGGTGAGGTCGACTACCTCGCCCCCGAGAACGTGGACTACATGGACGTCTCGCCGCGGCAGATGACCTCGGTCGCGACGGCGATGATCCCGTTCCTCGAGCACGACGACGCCAACCGCGCGCTCATGGGCGCGAACATGCAGCGTCAGGCGGTGCCGCTGCTGCGCAGCGAGGCGCCGCTGGTCGGCACCGGCATGGAGCTGCGTGCCGCCGTCGACGCCGGTGACGTCGTCACCGCGGAGAAGGCCGGCGTGGTCGAGGACTCCACCGCTGACTACGTGACGGTCATGGCCGACGACGGCACCCGGCAGACCTACCGGCTGCTGAAGTTCCGCCGCTCGAACCAGGGCACCTCGATCAACCAGAGCCCCGTCGTGGACGAGGGGCAGCGGGTCGAGGTCGGTCAGGTCATCGCCGACGGGCCGTGCACCGACCAGGGCGAGATGGCGCTGGGCAAGAACCTGCTCGTCGCCTTCATGCCGTGGGAGGGCCACAACTACGAGGACGCGATCATCCTGTCGCAGCGCCTCGTGCAGGACGACGTCCTGTCCTCGATCCACATCGAGGAGTTCGAGGTCGACGCCCGCGACACCAAGCTCGGTGCCGAGGAGATCACCCGGGACATCCCGAACGTCTCCGAGGAGGTCCTCGCCGACCTCGACGAGCGCGGCATCATCCGCATCGGTGCCGAGGTCGTCCCCGGCGACATCCTCGTCGGCAAGGTCACGCCCAAGGGCGAGACCGAGCTGACCCCCGAGGAGCGGCTGCTGCGCGCGATCTTCGGCGAGAAGGCCCGCGAGGTCCGCGACACGTCGCTCAAGGTCAAGCACGGTGAGTCCGGCAAGGTCATCGGCGTCCGCGTGTTCTCCCGCGAGGACGGCGACGAGCTGCCCGCCGGCGTCAACGAGCTGATCCGGGTCTACGTCGCCCAGATGCGCAAGATCTCCGACGGCGACAAGCTCGCCGGACGCCACGGCAACAAGGGCGTCATCTCGAAGATCCTGCCGCAGGAGGACATGCCGTTCCTCGAGGACGGCACCCCGGTCGACATCGTCCTCAACCCGCTCGGTGTTCCCGGCCGCATGAACGTCGGCCAGGTCCTGGAGATGCACCTCGGGTGGATCGCCAAGCAGGGCTGGGACGTCGAGGGCACCCCGGAGTGGGCGGCCAACCTGCCCGAGGCGGCCAGGTCCGCGGCGCCGGGCACCCGCACCGCGACCCCGGTGTTCGACGGCGCCAAGGAGGACGAGCTCATCGGCCTCCTCGGCTCGACGACGCCGAACCGCGACGGCAACCGGATGGTCAAGGAGACGGGCAAGGCCCGGCTGCTCGACGGTCGTTCGGGGGAGCCCTTCCCCGAGCCGATTGCCGTGGGCTACGTCTACATCCTGAAGCTGCTGCACCTGGTCGACGACAAGATCCACGCCCGCTCGACCGGCCCGTACTCGATGATCACGCAGCAGCCGCTGGGTGGTAAGGCGCAGTTCGGTGGTCAGCGCTTCGGTGAGATGGAGTGCTGGGCGATGCAGGCCTACGGCGCGGCCTACGCGCTGCAGGAGCTGCTCACCATCAAGTCCGACGACATCCTCGGCCGCGTCAAGGTGTACGAGGCGATCGTCAAGGGCGAGAACATCCCCGAGCCGGGCATCCCCGAGTCGTTCAAGGTGCTGCTCAAGGAGCTCCAGTCGCTCTGCCTCAACGTCGAGGTGCTCTCCAGCGACGGCAACGCGATCGAGCTGCGCGACACCGACGACGAGGTCTTCCGGGCCGCGGAGGAGCTGGGCATCGACCTGTCCCGCCGCGAGCCCTCGTCCGTCGAAGACGTGTGATCGGTGGTCGGCCGGCCCTGAGCAGTCGGGGCCGGCCGGCACTGCACCCCAAGTCATAGAAGCGAAGAACTAGCCCCGGAAAGGGGTCACCACCTTGCTCGACGTCAACTTCTTCGACGAGCTCCGCATCGGTCTGGCCACCGGCGACGACATCCGCCAGTGGTCGCACGGTGAGGTGAAGAAGCCCGAGACCATCAACTACCGGACCCTCCGTCCGGAGAAGGACGGTCTCTTCTGCGAGAAGATCTTCGGTCCCACCCGGGACTGGGAGTGCTACTGCGGCAAGTACAAGCGCGTGCGCTTCAAGGGCATCATCTGCGAGCGCTGCGGCGTCGAGGTCACCCGCGCCAAGGTGCGTCGTGAGCGGATGGGCCACATCGAGCTGGCCGCGCCGGTCACGCACATCTGGTTCTTCAAGGGTGTGCCCTCGCGGCTGGGCTACCTGCTCGACCTGGCGCCCAAGGACCTCGAGAAGATCATCTACTTCGCGGCCTACATGATCACCTCGGTCGACGACGAGGCGCGCCACCGCGACCTCCCGACCGTCGAGGCCGAGATCAGCGCCGAGAAGTCCAACCTCGAGGGCCGGCGCGACGCCGACGTCGAGGCCCGCCAGCAGAAGCTGGAGGCCGACCTCGCCGAGCTCGAGGCCGAGGGTGCCAAGTCCGACGTGCGCCGCAAGGTGCGCGAGGGTGGCGAGCGCGAGATGCGCCAGCTGCGCGACCGCGCCCAGCGGGAGATCGACCGCCTCGACGAGGTGATGGACACCTTCCGCAAGCTCGAGGTCAAGCAGCTGATCGCGGACGAGAGCCTCTACCGCGAGCTGCGCGACCGCTTCGGTGAGTACTTCGAGGGCGGCATGGGTGCCGCTGCGCTGCAGAAGCTGCTCGCCGGCTTCGACCTGGACGCCGAGGCCGCCTCGCTGCGCGAGACCATCCGCAGCGGCAAGGGCCAGCGCAAGCTGCGGGCCCTCAAGCGGCTCAAGGTCGTGGCGGCGTTCCAGCAGACGCGCAACTCGCCCATGGGCATGGTGCTCGACTGCGTGCCGGTCATCCCGCCGGACCTGCGCCCGATGGTGCAGCTCGACGGTGGCCGCTTCGCCACGAGCGACATGAACGACCTGTACCGCCGCGTGATCAACCGGAACAACCGGCTGAAGCGACTGCTCGACCTCGGCGCTCCCGAGATCATCGTGAACAACGAGAAGCGGATGCTCCAGGAGTCCGTGGACGCGCTGTTCGACAACGGCCGTCGCGGCCGGCCGGTCACCGGCCCGGGCAACCGTCCCCTCAAGTCCCTGAGCGACCTGCTCAAGGGCAAGCAGGGCCGGTTCCGCCAGAACCTGCTCGGCAAGCGCGTCGACTACTCCGGCCGTTCGGTCATCGTCGTCGGCCCGCAGCTGAAGCTGCACCAGTGCGGTCTGCCCAAGCAGATGGCCCTGGAGCTCTTCAAGCCCTTCGTCATGAAGCGGCTGGTCGACCTCAACCACGCGCAGAACATCAAGTCCGCCAAGCGGATGGTCGAGCGGGCCCGCCCGGTCGTGTGGGACGTGCTGGAAGAGGTCATCACCGAGCACCCGGTGCTGCTCAACCGTGCGCCGACGCTGCACCGCCTGGGCATCCAGGCCTTCGAGCCGCAGCTGGTCGAGGGCAAGGCCATCCAGATCCACCCGCTGGTCTGCACCGCGTTCAACGCGGACTTCGACGGTGACCAGATGGCGGTGCACCTGCCGCTGTCGGCCGAGGCGCAGGCCGAGGCCCGCGTCCTGATGCTGTCGAGCAACAACATCCTGAGCCCGGCCGACGGTCGTCCGATCACCGCGCCGACCCAGGACATGGTGCTGGGCCTGTACCACCTGACGACCCTGGTGCCGAGCCGGCACGAGGCCGACGGTGGTCAGCCGGCCGCCTACGCCTCGGCCGCCGAGGCGCTCATGGCCTACGACATGGGTGCGCTGGGGCTGCAGGAGCGGGCGCTCATCCGTCTCGACGAGGTCTACGGCGTCGACAACGGCAAGGCGAACGAGGCATGGGAGCAGCCGGAGGACTGGACCCCCGGCCAGCCGGCGACCGTGCGGACGAGTCTGGGCCGGGTGCTGTTCAACGAGGCACTGCCCGAGGACTACCGCTTCGTCAACTACCAGGTGCCCAAGAAGGAGCTCGGGGCGATCGTCAACGACCTCGCCGAGCGCTACCCCAAGGTGCAGGTGGCGGCGACGCTGGACGCCCTCAAGGCTGCCGGCTTCCGCTGGGCGACCCGCTCGGGCGTCACGATCGCGATCGACGACGTGGTCACCCCGCCGGCCAAGCGGGAGATCATGGACCGGCACGAGGCCGAGGCCGCCAAGATCGAGAAGCAGTACGAGCGCGGTGTCATCACCGACGCCGAGCGTCGTGGCGAGCTGATCGAGATCTGGACCCGCGCGCGGGCCGAGGTCAGCCAGGCGATGGTGGACAACTTCCCGACCACCAACCCGGTCTGGGTCATGGTCAACTCGGGCGCCCGAGGCAACATGATGCAGATCAGCCAGATCGCCGGTATGCGTGGTCTGGTCGCCAACCCGAAGGGCGAGATCATCCCGCGGCCGATCAAGGCCAACTTCCGGGAGGGTCTGTCCGTGCTGGAGTACTTCATCTCCACGCACGGCGCCCGCAAGGGCCTGGCGGACACCGCCCTGCGCACCGCCGACTCCGGGTACCTCACCCGTCGTCTGGTGGACGTCTCGCAGGACGTCATCATCCGCGAGGAGGACTGCGGCACCGACCGCGGCGTCGTCATGCCGATCGGCACCGTCGTCGACGGGAAGGTCACGCGGGACGCGCACGTCGAGACCAGCGTGTACGCCCGCGCCCTGTCCGCCGACGTGGTGGCCGAGGACGGGACGGTCATCGCCCCGGCCAACGCCGACCTGGGTGACGTCCTCATCCAGACGCTGATCGACGCCGGGGTCTCGGAGGTCAAGGTCCGCTGCGTCCTGACCTGCGAGTCCCTGCTGGGCACCTGCGCCACCTGCTACGGCCGGTCGCTGGCGTCGGGCAAGCTCGTGGACGTCGGCGAGGCGGTCGGCATCATCGCCGCCCAGTCGATCGGCGAGCCCGGCACGCAGCTGACGATGCGCACCTTCCACACCGGTGGTGTGGCCGGTGCCGACATCACCCACGGTCTGCCGCGTGTGGTGGAGCTCTTCGAGGCCCGCGTCCCCAAGGGCAAGGCGCCGATCGCGGAGCTGGCCGGCACGATCCGGATCGAGGACGGCGAGCAGTTCCGCAAGCTCACCATCACCCCGGACGACGGCTCCGACGAGGTCGTCATCGACAAGCTGTCGCGCCGGTCGCGGCTGCGGGTCGAGGACGGCGCCCACGTCGAGGTCGGCGAGCAGCTGACCGAGGGTGCGGTGGACCCGCACGAGGTGCTGCGCATCATGGGCCCGCGCGAGGTGCAGCTGCACCTGGTCCGCGAGGTCCAGGAGGTCTACCGGTCGCAGGGTGTGTCGATCCACGACAAGCACATCGAGGTGATCATCCGCCAGATGCTGAAGCGGGTGACCATCATCGACTCGGGCGCGACGGAGTTCCTGCCCGGTGCGCTGGTCGAGCGGACGCTGTTCGAGACCGAGAACCGCCGCGTCGTCGCCGAGGGCGGCGAGCCGGCCTCGGCCCGTCCGGTGCTCATGGGCATCACCAAGGCCTCGCTCGCGACCGAGTCGTGGTTGTCGGCCGCCTCCTTCCAGGAGACGACCAAGGTGCTCACCGACGCCGCGATCCAGGGGAAGAGCGACAGCCTGCTCGGGCTCAAGGAGAACGTGATCATCGGAAAGCTGATCCCGGCGGGTACGGGTATCAGCCGCTACCGGAACATCACGGTCGAGCCGACCGAGGAGGCTCGGGCCGCGGTCTACACCATGGCCGGCTACGACGACGGGCAGTACTACAGCCCGGACGTCTTCGGTCAGGGCACCGGCGAGGCCGTGCGTCTCGAGGAGTACGACTGGCGGCAGTGATCGCCGCTGAGTGACGGAGGGGCCCCGCAGGCGATTCGCCTGCGGGGCCCCTTCGCGTCCCCGTCCCGTGGCGATGATCAGGTCACCTGATCACCGAGCGTCCTCCCTCACGGTGGACGGTGGGGGAGGACGCTCCGCGGTGAGGGAGGATCTCGTCAGCCGGGGTCGGCGGCGATGATCTGCTGGAGTGCCCGGACATGGGCGGCGTAGGCACGCCTGCCCGCGGGGGTGAGGGTGAGCCAGAGCCGGCTGCGGCCCTCCCGCACGCCTCGCTCCTGGGTCACGTACCCGGCGTCGGCCAGCTGGGACAGGTGCTTGCTCAGCGCGGACTTCGACAACTCCAGGCGGTCCTGCAGGAACCCGAACTCGACGCGGCGCGCCGCGCCCAGGACCGCGCAGATCCGGAGTCGATGCGGTGCGTGGATGATCTCGTCGAAGACCGGCGCCTCAGGCGGCATCGCCGTACTCCTGGCGGTAGGTAGCGCCCGTGCGCAGCACGACGCCGGCGACCACGACGGCCGCGACGATCCAGACCCACCAGGCGCCGGTCGTCCTGGACAGGGCCATCGCCAGCAGGATGGCGCCGGACGTGCCGGCCAGGAAGGGGAGCATGTCGCGAAGCGACGGGGTGACCCCGGAGACGTCGGGTCGGTTCAGCCAGTAGCGCGATCCCAGCAAGGCCACCGTGACGCCCGCGAGCACGGTCGCCACGGCCGCCGCCGGGGAAGGTAGGAGCTGGACGAGGCACAGGCCGGCGAGGAGGCTCGCCTGCACGGGATAGAACCACCGCGGCATGGGCGGATAGCGCACCGCGGCCCGGTCCGCGGACAGTTGCTGCAGCGCTCTCCGAGCGTCCGGAGCGCTAGGGGTGCGATCGGAGCCAGTTGCCATGCAGGAAACCCTAGCGGCGAGTTTCCTGCATGGCAACAGTGGGGGGGGGGGGCGTCAGCCGGCGAGGCGCTTCATCGTCTCGACCGTCCGGAGCCGGCCCTCGCGGCTGCCGTCGAGGGGCTGCACCATCAGCGTGGTCACGCCGGCCTCGCGGAAGGCCGCGATCCGCTCGGCGACCCACGACTCCGGGCCGATGAGGGACGTCAGGCGCACCAGCTCGTCGGGGATGGCGGCCGCCGCCTCGTCCTTCTTCCCGTCCAGGTAGAGGTCCTGGATGGTCTTGGCCTCCGCCTCGTAGCCGTAGCGGACGGCGAGGTCGTTGTAGAAGTTCTTGCCCCGGGCGCCCATCCCGCCGATGTAGAGGGCCAGCCCCGGCCGGACGGCGTCCAGGAGGTGGTCGACGTCGTCGCCGATGGCCACCGAGACGCCGTTGACGACCTGCAGCTCACCGAGCTCGGGCGCGCGCTTGGCCTTGCCGGCGGCCAGGGCCTCACCCCACACCGACTGGGCGCGCTCGGGGAGGAAGAAGATCGGCTCCCAGGCCTCGGCGATCTCCGCGCACATCTCGACGTTCTTCGGCCCGAGCGCCGCGAGCATCACGGGGATCCGGTCCCGTACCGGGGTGTTGATGAGCTTGAGCGGCTTGCCCAGGCCGGTGCCCTGGTCGGCCGGCAGGGGCACGGTGTACTTCTTGCCCTCGTGCTGCAGCCGCTCACGGCGCCACACCTGGCGGCAGATCTCCACGACTTCGCGGGTCCGCTGCAGGGGCGCGTCGTACGGCACGCCGTGCCAGCCCTCGATGACCTGCGGCCCGGAGGTGCCCAGGCCCAGGGTGAACCGGCCGTCGGAGACGAAGTCCAGGCCGGCGGCGGTCATGGCCGTCAGGGCCGGCGTCCGGCTGTAGATCGGGAAGATCCCGCTGAGCAGCTCCACCCGCTCGGTGACGGCGGCCAGGTAGCCGAGCTGGCTGACCGCGTCGAACGTGTAGACCTCGGCCACCGAGATGAGGTCGAGGCCCGCGGCCTCCAGGTCGCGGACCTCTGCCGCGGTCTGGGCGAACCCTCCGCTGTAGCTGGCTTGGGTGCCGATGCGCACGTGCCCTCCTCAGGTCTCTGGGCGCGCGGCGCGACGCCCCTGGGGGCACGCTATCGGCACGTCAGAGCGGACGGACCACGCCGATCACCTCGGTGACCACCCGGACCCCGTCGACGTCGGCCGGCACCCGGCTCGCAGCACCCTCGTCGACCAGGTCCACCTTGACGACGTAACCGGTGTCCCGGCGGGCCAGCCCCACACCGACCACGCCGGGCTCGGCGCGCAGGCGCGCGGCGAGCGTGCGCTTGGCGGCGCGCGCGGCATTCCGGTCGGTCACACCGCCCATCGTGCCCCCAGCGCGGCGGGAGCGACACCCTCAGGCCTCCCGCAGGGCCCTGGGGCGAGCTAGCGAGCGGTCGGGGACAAGGGGTCCGTCCACCACTCCGCGCCGAGCAGGTCGAGCACCGTGACGAGGGGGTTGGCGAAGGTGAGCCCGGCGCCGTTGCTCCCCCCGGTGCTGCTGCCGGCGAAGAGCAACGCGAGCGGAGCCCGGTCGCGGCTGCGCCAGATCACCGACCCGCTGTCGCCGCCGGCACTGAACGGTCCGGAGGTGCCTTCGACCTCCACCTGGTCGTCGAAGCCGAAGATCTCCTCGTCGTACTGCACCGCGACGCCGTCGACCTCCACGGCGGTGATCCGGCCGGCCGTGTGCGCGGTCGTCCGGCCCACCTTCTCCACCGCCTCGTCGGGATCGATCTCGTCAGCCGGTGGAACGGGGCCGAGGAGCGGCCCGCCGGGGTAGGCGGCGAGGTCGATCGCCACCCCCGCGTCCAGGGCGGCGACCGCGGCGTCGACAAGGTTGCCCCCGTCGCTCCGGAACGGCCGGTACGCGGTCAGCGTGGCCACCCGGTCGTCCGGTCGGCCGCCGTCGGCGGGGCCGGGTTGGAGGATCGGGTCCCCGACCGAGGCCGCGTCGCTGGCGGCGAGCACGTGGTTGTTCGACAGGATCGCCGGCCCGGCGGCGGTGCGCACGAAGCCGCCCAGCGTCCCGGCGGTCACGCCGGGGTGGGCCACCGAGACCCCGGGCCGCAGGGGGCGCGTGCGTCGCTGGAGCTCGCCGGGCGTGGGGGAGGAGGAGTAGGCGCGGACCGGCCCGATGACGCGGATGTCGATCTCGGCATCGGCCGCCCGCCCCAGATCCGGGAGCGCGGCGCGGTCGCCGTCCTCCTCCAGGCGGACGGCCACGCGCGCGCGTCCACCGGCCACGGGCGTCAGTCCCACAGCGACGTGGGGCCACCGTGCTCCACCGGCCCGGTCGGCGGTGAGCGCCGTCGGGGGAGCCGACCGCAGCCCCTCCAGCAGCAGAGCCTTCAACTCGCGCGCGCTGTCGGGATGCACGTGCCCTTCCCTCCTCCGATCGGGGGCGACCGGCTGCCGGCGACGCTAGGCCCGGGGTCGGACAGTTCCCGGACGGGCGGGCCCGGAACCGCCGTGCGAACGGCGGCGCGGCGCGGGTAACCGCGCCGACCGTCCGGGAGTAGGGTCGGCCCCCGGGAGACCCGGATCGCCACGGCGTCGGGGAATCGACCGCCGCGAGGCGCGGTTGTCCCGGCGTGGTCCGCTCCGGCGGCCCGCGGTCGGCCACCCGGCCGTGGATGTGAGGGACCCGGCTTTGACCGGGTTCCGAGGCACGGGTATCGTGGTCAGCCGTGCCCAGGGTGCCCTGGGCCAGCTCCCGTTCGCGGTGCGCCTGGGTGATCGTTCCGGTCACCGGGGACCGCCCTCCGGCTCAAGGCCGGGAGGCGGCGGCGCCGAGTCGCGAGGGGCAACCGAGTTCGGTCCGACCACGGGCCGGTCCCGGGCCGGGCGACACGCCCGACCGCGGGGGCCGGATGGTGGTTGGCGGCCGGGATCGGGTGGACTTCTTCCGGGGAGTTCGGCACCCGAGCACCACCAGCAGGCATACATCGAGAGCACGACCCAGCGCAGGTAGGAGATCCAGGCCACCCATGCCCACGATCAACCAGCTGGTCCGCAAGGGCCGCGAGGACAAGGTCGTCAAGACCAGCACTCCGGCGCTGAAGGGTTCGCCCCAGCGCCGCGGAGTGTGCACGCGTGTGTACACGACGACGCCGAAGAAGCCGAACTCGGCGCTGCGCAAGGTCGCTCGCGTCCGCCTCACCAGTGGCATCGAGGTGACCGCCTACATCCCCGGTGTCGGTCACAACCTGCAGGAGCACTCGATGGTGCTCGTGCGCGGCGGCCGCGTGAAGGACCTCCCGGGCGTGCGCTACAAGATCATTCGCGGCTCGCTGGACACCCAGGGTGTCCGCAACCGCAAGCAGGCTCGCAGCCGCTACGGCGCGAAGAAGGAGAAGAGCTAATGCCGCGCAAGGGCCCCGCGCCGAAGCGTCCGCTCGTCATCGACCCGGTGTACCAGTCGCCGCTGGTGACCCAGCTGGTGAACAAGGTGCTCGTCGACGGCAAGCGCTCGGTCGCCGAGGCGATCGTCTACGGCGCGCTCGAGGGCGCCCGCGCCAAGAGCGACACCGACCCGGTCGTCACGCTCAAGCGTGCGCTGGACAACGTGAAGCCGTCCCTCGAGGTCCGCAGCCGCCGTGTCGGTGGCGCGACCTACCAGGTCCCGGTCGAGGTGCGCCCCTCGCGGAGCACCACGCTGGGGCTGCGCTGGCTGATCCAGTACAGCCGGGCCCGTCGCGAGAAGACGATGACCGAGCGCCTCATGAACGAGCTGCTCGACGCGAGCAACGGCCTCGGTGCCGCCGTGAAGCGGCGCGAGGACACGCACAAGATGGCCGAGTCGAACAAGGCCTTCGCGCACTACCGCTGGTAAGGCACAGCCGCCAGCGCCCGCCGTCGGCGGGACACCGGGACGCTCCACAAGAGTCCGGCCCCGGCACCCGCACACGGACCAGAACCACGAGGAGAAGCAATGGCCAGCAACGAGGCCCAGCTCCGCAAGACCCGGAACATCGGGATCATGGCGCACATCGACGCCGGCAAGACCACCACGACCGAGCGCATCCTCTTCTACACCGGTATCAGCTACAAGATCGGTGAGGTCCACGACGGCGCGGCCACGATGGACTGGATGGAGCAGGAGCAGGAGCGCGGCATCACCATCACGTCGGCCGCGACGAAGTGCTCCTGGAACGACCACGACATCAACATCATCGACACCCCTGGACACGTCGACTTCACCGTCGAGGTGGAGCGGTCGCTCCGGGTGCTCGACGGTGCGGTGGCGGTCTACGACGGTGTCGCCGGCGTCGAGCCCCAGACCGAGCAGGTGTGGCGGCAGGCTGAGAAGTACGGCGTCCCGCGCATGTGCTTCGTCAACAAGCTCGACCGCACGGGTGCCGACTTCTTCCGCTGCGTCGACATGATGATCGAGCGCCTGGGCGCCAACCCGCTCGTGCTGCAGCTCCCCATCGGCGCCGAGGCCGACTTCATCGGCGTCGTCGACCTGGTCCAGATGCGCGCGCTCACCTGGCGCGGTGAGACCAAGATGGGCGAGGACTACGAGGTCGAGGAGATCCCGGCCGAGCTGACCGACCAGGCCGCCGAGTACCGCGAGAAGCTGCTCGAGAACATCGCGGACTTCGACGACTCGCTGATGGAGGACTACCTCGCCGGCGAGGAGATCGCGGTCGACCGTCTCAAGGCCGCCATCCGCAAGGCGACCATCGCCGGTCAGGTCAACCCGGTCGTGACGGGTACGGCGTTCAAGAACAAGGGCATCCAGCCCATGCTCGACGCCGTCACCGACTACCTCCCCAGCCCCCTGGACATCGAGGCGATCGTCGGCACCGCGCTGGACGGCGAGACCGAGGTCCTCCGGCACGCCGACGAGGACGAGCCGTTCTCGGCCCTGGCCTTCAAGATCCAGACCGACCAGCACCTCGGCAAGCTGACGTACATCCGCGTGTACTCCGGCAAGCTCGAGGCCGGGTCCCCGGTGCTCAACAGCACCAAGGACCGCAAGGAGCGGGTCGGCAAGATCTACCAGATGCACGCCAACAAGCGTGAAGAGCGTGCGGGCGTCGGTGCCGGCCAGATCGTCGCCGTCAACGGCATGAAGCAGACGACGACGGGTGACACCCTCTGCGACCCGCAGCAGCCGGTGATCCTCGAGTCGATGACCTTCCCGGCGCCGGTCATCTCGGTGGCCATCGAGCCGAAGACCAAGAGCGACCAGGAGAAGCTGGGCACCGCGATCCAGAAGCTCGCCGAGGAGGACCCGACCTTCCAGGTGAAGCTGGACGAGGAGACCGGCCAGACGGTCATCTCCGGCATGGGCGAGCTCCACCTGGAGATCCTGGTGGACCGCATGCGCCGCGAGTTCAACGTCGAGGCCAACGTCGGCAAGCCCCAGGTCGCCTACCGCGAGACCATCCGCCAGGCCGTCGAGCGGTACGACTACACGCACAAGAAGCAGACGGGTGGCTCCGGCCAGTTCGCGAAGGTCCAGATCGCGATCGAGCCGCTGGAGATGAGCGCCGACTCGGCGACCTACGAGTTCGAGAACAAGGTCACCGGTGGTCGCATCCCCAAGGAGTACATCCCGTCGGTCGACCAGGGCATGCAGGACGCCATGCAGTACGGCGTCCTCGCCGGCTACCCCATGGTGGGTGTGAAGGCCAGCCTGCTCGACGGCCAGTACCACGAGGTCGACTCCTCGGAGATGGCCTTCAAGATCGCCGGCTCGATCGCCTTCAAGGAGGCGGCGCGCAAGGCCAGCCCGGCCCTGCTCGAGCCGCTGATGGCGGTCGAGGTGACGACGCCCGAGGAGAACATGGGCGACGTCATCGGCGACCTGAACTCCCGCCGCGGGATCATCCAGGCGATGGAGGAGCGCTCCGGCGCCCGCGTCGTCCGGGCCCTGGTCCCGCTGTCGGAGATGTTCGGCTACGTGGGCGACCTGCGCAGCCGCACCCAGGGACGGGCGAGCTACTCGATGGTCTTCGACTCGTACGCCGAGGTCCCGGCCAACGTCGCCAAGGAGATCATCGCCAAGGCGACCGGCGAGTAACGGCAAGACCGGTCACGGGCGGAGGCCCGTGACCGGCGGGCCCCGCCCGAAACCCCCCAGAGCACGCACCACCTGCGTAACCACGAGGAGAGGAACCCAGTGGCCAAGGCCAAGTTCGAGCGGACCAAGCCGCACGTCAACATCGGCACCATCGGGCACATCGACCACGGCAAGACGACGCTGACCGCGGCGATCACCAAGGTCCTGCACGACAAGTACCCGGACCTCAACGAGGCGTCGGCCTTCGACTCGATCGACAAGGCGCCCGAGGAGAAGGCCCGCGGCATCACGATCTCGATCGCCCACGTCGAGTACCAGACCGAGAGCCGGCACTACGCCCACGTCGACTGCCCCGGGCACGCCGACTACATCAAGAACATGATCACCGGTGCCGCGCAGATGGACGGCGCGATCCTCGTGGTCGCGGCGACCGACGGCCCGATGCCGCAGACCAAGGAGCACGTCCTCCTGGCCCGCCAGGTCGGCGTCCCCTACATCGTGGTGGCCCTGAACAAGGCCGACATGGTGGACGACGAGGAGATCCTGGAGCTCGTCGAGCTCGAGGTGCGCGAGCTCCTCAGCGAGTACGAGTTCCCGGGCGACGACGTCCCCGTGGTGCGCGTGTCGGCGCTCAAGGCCCTCGAGGGCGACGCCGAGTGGGGCGACAAGCTCATGGAGCTGATGAACGCCGTCGACACCGCCATCCCGGAGCCGGAGCGCGACATCGACAAGCCGTTCCTCATGCCCGTCGAGGACGTCTTCACGATCACCGGTCGTGGCACGGTCGTCACCGGCCGCGTCGAGCGCGGCATCGTCAAGGTCTCCGAGGAGATCGAGATCGTCGGCATCCGCGAGAACTCGACCAAGACGACCGTCACCGGCGTCGAGATGTTCCGCAAGCTGCTCGACCAGGGCCAGGCCGGTGACAACGTCGGTCTGCTCCTCCGCGGCATCAAGCGCGAGGACGTGGAGCGCGGCCAGGTCGTCGTGAAGCCCGGCTCGATCACCCCGCACACCAACTTCGAGGGTTCGGTCTACATCCTCTCGAAGGACGAGGGTGGCCGTCACACGCCGTTCTTCAACAACTACCGTCCCCAGTTCTACTTCCGGACGACGGACGTCACCGGCGTGGTCACGCTGCCCTCGGGCACCGAGATGGTCATGCCCGGCGACAACACCGAGATGACGGTGGAGCTGATCCAGCCCATCGCCATGGAGGAGGGCCTCAAGTTCGCCATCCGTGAGGGTGGCCGGACCGTGGGCGCCGGACGCGTCACCAAGATCAACAAGTAGTTCCCCTGACGGGCGGCGGCCGCGAGCCGGCCGCCGCCCGGCCAGGACCCCCGGGCAGCTGCCCGGGACCGGGTCAGCAGACCCACTCGAACTTTCACAACCGATCGGCAGGAGCAGAAGACAGCGATGGCGGGACAGAAGATCCGCATCCGGCTGAAGGCCTATGACCACGAGGCGATCGACGCCTCGGCGCGGCGCATCGTGGAGACGGTCACCAAGACCGGAGCGCGTGTGGTCGGCCCGGTGCCTCTGCCGACGGAGAAGAACGTGTACGCGGTGATCCGTTCGCCGCACAAGTACAAGGACTCGTTCGAGCACTTCGAGATGCGCACGCACAAGCGGCTCATCGACATCCTCGACCCGACGCCGAAGACGGTGGACGCGCTCATGCGCATCGACCTGCCGGCCTCGGTCGACGTCAACATTCAGTAAGGGCAGTCAGCAGACATGGCGAGCACATTTCGCGGTCTCCTCGGCGAGAAGCTGGGGATGACCCAGGTTTTCGACGAGAACAACCGCCTCGTGCCGGTGACCGTCGTCAAGGCGGGCCCGTGTGTGGTGACCCAGGTGCGCACCCCCGAGGTGGACGGCTACTCGGCCCTCCAGCTCGGGTTCGGTGAGATCGACCCGCGCAAGGTGAACCGCCCCGAGGGCGGGCACTTCACCAAGGCGGGCGTCACGCCGCGGCGGCACCTGGTCGAACTGCGCACCGAGGACGCCGGCGACTACACGGTCGGCCAGGAGCTGACCGCCGACGTGTTCGACGGCGTGGCCAAGGTCGACGTCATCGGCACCAGCAAGGGCAAGGGCACGGCCGGCGTCATGAAGCGTCACGGCTTCAAGGGCCTCGGCGCGTCGCACGGCACCCAGCGCAAGCACCGGTCGCCCGGTTCCATCGGTGGCGCGTCCACCCCGGGCCGCGTGTTCAAGGGCCTGAAGATGGCCGGCCGCATGGGCGCCGTGAAGACGACCACGCTGTCGCTGGTCGTTCACAAGGTCGACGCGGAGCGCGGGCTCATCCTGATCAAGGGTGCGGTCCCCGGTCCCAAGGGTGGCCTGCTCCTCGTCCGCTCCGCGGTCAAGGGCGGCCCCGTGGGGAGTGACAAGAAGTGAGCCAGTCGATCGACACGCGCACCGACCGCCAGGTCGACGTCCGCACCCCGGCAGGGGAGACCTCCGGCAGCGTGACGCTGCCCGGTGAGCTCTTCGACGCCAACGCGAACGTCTCCCTGATGCACCAGGTCGTCGTGGCGCAGCTCGCCGCGGCGCGCCAGGGCACGCACTCCACCAAGACCCGTGGTGAGGTGCGCGGCGGTGGCGCCAAGCCCTACCGCCAGAAGGGCACCGGCCGGGCCCGTCAGGGTTCGACCCGGGCGCCGCAGTTCGCCGGCGGTGGCACGGTCTTCGGGCCCACGCCCCGCGACTACACGAAGAAGACCCCGAAGAAGATGAAGGCCGCCGCCCTGCGCGGTGCCCTCTCCGACCGGGCCCGCGAAGGCCGCGTCCACGTGGTCTCCGCCTTCGTCGACGGCGACGCCCCGCGGACCAAGTCCGCCATGGCCACCCTGAACGCCATCACCTCGGCGAAGAAGGTCCTCGTGGTCCTGGACCACGACGACGTCCTCAACTGGGTGAGCCTGCGCAACCTGCCGCAGGTGCACCTGATCGAGGCCGGCCAGCTCAACACCTACGACGTGCTCGTCGCCGACGAGGTGGTCTTCACCGAGACCGCACTGGCCGAGTTCGTCGCCGGTCCGGCCAAGGGCAAGGGCCGGCAGCTGCCGGACCTGTCCACGGAGGGGGTCGCCGGGGGCGTCCCCTCGATCGCTCCCGCCGAGGGCGAGGGCACCGTCGAGACGGCCGCCGAGGCTCCTGCCACGAAGGCCGCCGCCACGAAGGCTGCCGCCAAGAAGGCTCCGGCCAAGAAGGCGGCGTCGGCGAAGTCGGCGGACGAGAAGCTGGCGAAGAAGGCCGCTGCGAAGAAGGCACCCGCCAAGAAGGCTCCTGCCACCGATGCAGTGGCCGCTGACGAGACCACCGAGGAGAAGGCATGAGCGTCCGCGACCCCCGGGACGTCCTGCTCGCCCCGGTCATCTCCGAGAAGAGCTACGGGCTGCTCGACGACAACCAGTACACGTTCATCGTGCTGCCCGAGGCCAACAAGACGCAGATCAAGATCGCGGTCGAGCAGATCTTCGACGTGAAGGTCACCGGCGTGAACACGATCAACCGCCAGGGCAAGCGCAAGCGCAGCCGGGGCACCCAGATGGGCAAGCGCAAGGACACCAAGCGCGCCATCGTCTCGCTCGCCCCCGGCGACCGCATCGAGATCTTCGGGGGTCCGGGCGCCTGACGGGCCCGGATCCACGGACCAGAGATATAGACAGGGACTGAGTCAGCAATGGCTATCCGTAAGTACAAGCCGACGACGCCGGGCCGCCGTGGCTCCAGCGTCGCCGACTTCGCCGAGGTCACCCGCGACCATCCCGAGAAGTCGCTGGTCCGGCCGCTGCACGGCCGCGGTGGACGCAACGTCCACGGCAAGGTCACCGCGCGACACCAGGGTGGCGGTCACAAGCGGGCCTACCGCCTGATCGACTTCCGTCGCGCCGACAAGGACGGCGTGCCGGCCAAGGTCGCGCACATCGAGTACGACCCGAACCGCACGTCGCGCATCGCGCTGCTGCACTACGCCGACGGCGAGAAGCGCTACATCATCGCGCCGGCGAAGCTGAAGCAGGGCGACACGGTGGAGTGCGGGCCGTCGGCCGACATCAAGCCCGGCAACAACCTGCCGCTGCGGAACATCCCCGTCGGCACCGTGGTTCATGCCATCGAGCTCCGTCCCGGTGGCGGTGCGAAGATCGCGCGCTCGGCGGGCACCAGCGTCCAGCTGGTCGCCCGTGAGGGCCGCTTCGCGCAGCTGCGCATGCCCTCGGGCGAGATCCGCAACGTCGACGTGCGCTGCCGCGCCACGGTCGGCGAGGTGGGCAACGCCGAGCAGTCCAACATCAACTGGGGCAAGGCCGGCCGAATGCGGTGGAAGGGCAAGCGCCCGACCGTCCGTGGTGTGGCGATGAACCCGGTCGACCACCCGCACGGTGGTGGTGAGGGCAAGACCTCCGGTGGTCGCCACCCGGTGAACCCGAAGGGCAAGCCGGAGGGCCGGACGCGCAAGCGGAAGGCCAGTGACGCCCTGATCGTGCGCCGCCGGCGCGCCAACAAGAAGCGCTGAGCGGGACAGAGGAGCCGACAGACATGCCACGCAGCCTGAAGAAGGGCCCGTTCGTCGACGACCACCTGCTCAAGAAGGTGGACGCGCAGAACGAAAAGGGCACCAAGAACGTGATCCGCACCTGGTCACGTCGCTCGACGATCATCCCGGACATGCTGGGTCACACCCTCGCGGTGCACGACGGCCGCAAGCACGTCCCGGTGTTCGTGACCGAGGCGATGGTCGGGCACAAGCTCGGCGAGTTCGCCCCCACGCGCACGTTCCGTGGGCACATCAAGGACGACCGCCGCTCGCGGCGGGGCTGACCAGGTAGAGAGAGATTCAGATGACTTCCCAGTTGGGACAGGAGGCGCCGGTCGCCCGGGCTACGGCCCGGTTCGTCCGCGTGACCCCCATGAAGGCCCGGCGGGTGGTGGACATGGTCCGCTACCTGCCCACCGACGAGGCACTGGCCCTGCTGCGCTACGCGCCGCAGAGCGCCAGCGAGCCGGTGGCCAAGGTCGTCGCCAGCGCGGTGGCCAACGCCGAGCACAACCTGCAGCTCGACCCGGCTGCGCTGGTCATCAGCGCCGCCTACGTCGACGAGGGTCCGACGCTCAAGCGGATCCGTCCGCGTGCGCAGGGCCGGGCGTTCCGCATCAACAAGCGGACCAGCCACATCACCATCGAGGTGAGCGAGGTGGCCACCAGCGCCGACCTCGCGCAGAAGTCGCGGAAGGCCCGCCGGGAGACCGGCATGGTCGGCCCCGCGGCCCAGCAGTCCACCAGCAACACGAGGGGAGGGACCCGCTAGTGGGTCAGAAGGTCAACCCGCACGGGTTCCGACTCGGGATCACCACCGACTACAAGTCCCGGTGGTACGCGGACAAGCTGTACAAGGACTACGTCAAGGAAGACGTCGCGATCCGCAAGCTCATGTCCAAGGGCATGGAGCGGGCCGGCATCTCCAAGGTCGAGATCGAGCGCACCCGTGATCGGGTCCGCGTCGACATCCACACCGCCCGGCCGGGCATCGTCATCGGCCGTCGCGGCGCGGAGGCCGACCGCATCCGTGGCGAGCTCGAGAAGCTCACCGGCAAGCAGGTGCAGCTGAACATCCTCGAGGTCAAGAACCCGGAGTCGGACGCGCAGCTGGTCGCCCAGGGCGTCGCCGAGCAGCTCTCCAGCCGGGTCAGCTTCCGTCGTGCCATGCGCAAGGCCATGCAGTCGGCGCAGCGCAGCCCGCAGGTCAAGGGCATCCGGGTGCAGTGCTCGGGCCGCCTCGGCGGCACCGAGATGAGCCGCTCGGAGTTCTACCGCGAGGGTCGCGTCCCGCTGCACACGTTGCGCGCGAACATCGACTACGGCATCTACGAGGCCCGCACCACCTTCGGCCGCATCGGCGTCAAGGTGTGGATCTACAAGGGTGACGTCAGCGGTTCGCGCGCCGAGCGTGCGGCCCTCGAGGCCCTGGCCGAGCGTCAGGGCCAGCGTCGCGAGCGCCCGCAGCGCCCGCGTCGTTCGGGCTCCTCGGGCACCACCGCTGGTGGCACCGAGGCCGGCCGCGCCGCCGCCGAGGGCACCGGGCGGCCGGCCGACGCCGCCGCCGACACCACCGAGGCCGTGGTCGCGCAGACGTCCGGCGAGGTCGCTCCCGAGCAGACCCTCGCCGAGGCTGCCGGCCCCGAGGCCACCGCTGCGGCCGAGAGCACGGCCGCCGAGAACCCCACGACGGAGGGCTGAGACGTGCTGATCCCCCGGCGCGTGAAGCACCGCAAGCAGCACCACCCGAGCCGGTCCGGCCGGGCCAAGGGTGGCACCGAGATCAACTTCGGCGAGTACGCCATCCAGGCGCTCGAGCCGGCGTACGTCACCAACCGGCAGATCGAGTCCGCTCGTATCGCCATGACCCGCCACATCAAGCGTGGCGGCAAGGTGTGGATTTCGATCTACCCGGACCGTCCGCTCACCAAGAAGCCCGCCGAGACCCGCATGGGTTCCGGCAAGGGTTCCCCGGAGTGGTGGGTCGCCAACGTCAAGCCGGGCCGGGTGCTCTTCGAGCTCTCCGGTGTGGCCGAGCCCGTGGCCCGCGAGGCCATGCGGCGCGCGATCCACAAGCTGCCGATGAAGTGCCGCTTCATCACGCGTGAAGGAGAAGTGTGATGGCCGCCGGTCTGACCGCTCCCGAGCTGCGCGAGCTCTCTGCTGACGAGCTCGCCACGCGGCTGCGCGAGTCCAAGGAAGAACTGTTCAACCTGCGGTTCCAGGTGGCCACCGGCCAGCTGGACAACAACCGGCGACTGCAGACCGTCCGCCGCGACATCGCCCGGATCTACACGATCATGCGCGAGCGCGAGCTGGGTCTCTCGGTCGCCCCGAACGAGGGTGTGGCATGAGCGAGACCCAGCAGTCGTCCGGGCCCGGCCTCGCCGGCCGCGGCTACCGCAAGGTCCGTGAGGGCCTCGTGGTCAGCGACAAGATGGAGAAGACCGTCGTCGTCGAGGTGGAGGACCGCGTCAAGCACGCCCTCTACGGCAAGGTCATCCGCCGCACGAACAAGCTCAAGGTCCACGACGAGCAGGGTGTCGCCGGCATCGGCGACCGCGTGCAGATCATGGAGACCCGTCCGATGTCGGCCACCAAGCGGTGGCGGCTCGTGCAGGTCGTGGAGAAGGCGAAGTAACGAAGGCCTCGTCCAGGCCCCGGGCCTCCGGGGCCGACGGTCGACCGGGTACGCTGGTCGACTGGCACGCACCGCACCTGTCACCAGGAGCTGCGTGCACATCCCGGTCTCGCGCTTCGGACGCACCGGCGGCTCTCCGCCGGTGCGTCCGCACGCGGGTTCCGGACAGCCGGTTCACCGTTCCGGCCCGGCTGTCACCACAAGTATTTGGGAGTAGGACGTGATCCAGCAGGAGTCGCGACTGCGTGTCGCCGACAACACCGGTGCGAAGGAGATCCTCTGCATCCGGGTTCTCGGCGGCTCGGGGCGACGCTACGCGGGCATCGGCGACATCATCGTCGCCACCGTGAAGGACGCGCTGCCGGGCGCCGGCGTGAAGAAGGGTGACGTCGTCAAGGCCGTCATCGTCCGCACGGTGAAGGAGCGCCGTCGTCCCGACGGTTCCTACATCCGCTTCGACGAGAACGCCGCGGTCATCATCCGCGACACCGGCGACCCGCGCGGTACCCGCATCTTCGGGCCGGTCGGCCGGGAGCTGCGTGACAAGCGCTTCATGCGAATCATCTCGCTCGCCCCGGAGGTGCTGTGATCATGGCTGCCGTCAGCAACGGCAAGACGCCGTCGATGAAGGTCAAGAAGGGCGACACCGTCCTGGTGCTCGCCGGCAAGGACAAGGGCGCCAAGGGCCGGGTCATCGCTGCCTACCCGAAGCTGCAGAAGGTCCTCGTCGAGGGCGTGGGTCGGATCAAGAAGCACACCCGCATCAGCTCGAACCAGCGCGGCGCCCAGCAGGGCGGGATCGTCACGCAGGAGGCTCCCATCCACGTGAGCAACGTGATGGTGATCGACTCCGACGAGAAGCCGACCCGGGTCGGTTACCGCAAGGACGAGGAAGGCCGCAGCATCCGGGTCTCGCGGCGCACCGGTAAGGACCTCTGACCATGAGCGCACCCACCCGTGAGCTGCCCCGCATGCTCGCCAACTACCGCGAGAACATCGTGCCGGCGCTGCAGGGCGAGTTCGGCTACGAGAACGTCATGCAGATCCCGCGGTTGACCAAGATCGTCGTCAACATGGGCGTCGGCGAGGCCACCCGCGACGCGAAGCTGATGGACGGCGCGGTCCGCGACCTCACCGCCATCACCGGTCAGAAGCCGGCCGTCGTCCGGGCCCGCAAGTCCATCGCGCAGTTCAAGCTGCGCGAGGGCATGCCGATCGGCGCGAAGGTCACCCTCCGCGGCGACCGCATGTGGGAGTTCCTCGACCGGCTGCTGTCGCTGGCCCTGCCCCGCATCCGCGACTTCCGCGGCCTGAACCCGAAGCAGTTCGACGGCCACGGCAACTACACGTTCGGGCTGACCGAGCAGTCGATGTTCCGCGAGATCGACGTAGACAAGATCGACCGCCCCCGCGGCATGGACATCACGCTGGTGACCACCGCCACCACCGACGAGGAGGGTCGCGAGCTGCTCCGCCAGCTCGGATTCCCCTTCGCCGGCCAGCCCGTCGTCACGACCGTCCGCTGAGCCGGGCAGGAGAGAAGCAATGGCCAAGAAGGCGCTGATCAACAAGGCGGCCCGCAAGCCCAAGTTCGCGGTCCGCGGTTACACCCGCTGCCAGCGGTGCGGTCGTCCGCACGCCGTCTTCCGCAAGTTCGGCCTGTGCCGGATCTGCCTGCGGGAGATGGCCCACGCCGGGGAGCTCCCCGGCGTGAAGAAGTCCAGCTGGTAGCAGGACCCCGTTCCACCCCTCACCGATGCACCACTGATCGCCGAGAGGCCCACGCCCCAAGTCCGGAATGACCCGGGGCATGAGGAACCGCGGCGAGAGAGGCACCACACGCCATGACGATGACCGACCCGATCGCAGACATGCTCACGCGTCTGCGGAACGCCAACCAGGCGTACCACGACGCAGCGGTCATGCCGTCCTCGAAGCTCAAGACGCACATCGCCGAGATCCTCCAGCAGGAGGGCTACATCGCCGGTTGGAACGTCAGCGAGATCGAGAAGGACGGCAGCACCTTCAAGCAGCTGCAGATCGACCTGAAGTACGGCCCCAACCGTGAGCGCAGCATCGCCGGCGTCCGGCGGGTCTCGAAGCCCGGTCTGCGGGTCTACGCGAAGTCCACCGCACTGCCCAAGGTGCTCGGCGGTCTCGGCGTGGCGATCATCTCGACCTCGACCGGGCTGCTCACCGACAAGCAGGCGAACAAGAAGGGCGTGGGTGGGGAAGTCCTCGCCTACGTCTGGTAAGGGGCGAGCGAGATGTCACGGATCGGACGACTGCCGATTCCCGTGCCGGGTGGCGTGGACATCGCCATCGACGGCCAGACGGTGAACGTGAAGGGCCCCAAGGGCGCCCTGGCGCACACGGTCGCGACGCCGATCACGGTCGAGCGCAGTGAGGACGGCACGCTGCTCGTGCAGCGGCCCAACGACGAACGGCAGAACCGCGCCCTCCACGGGCTGTCGCGGACGCTGATCGCCAACATGATCACCGGCGTCACCGAGGGGTACACGAAGACCCTCGAGATCGTCGGCGTCGGTTACCGCGTCCAGGCGCGCGGCTCGGACCTCGAGTTCGCCCTGGGCTTCAGCCACCCGGTGCCCGTCAAGGCACCGGAGGGCATCACCTTCGCCGTCGAGTCGCCGACCCGCCTGCGGGTCAGCGGAATCGACAAGCAGCTCGTCGGTGAGGTCGCAGCCAAGATCCGCAAGATCCGCAAGCCCGACCCCTACAAGGGCAAGGGCGTGCGGTATCAGGGCGAGGTCGTCAAGCGCAAGGTCGGGAAGACGGGTAAGTGATGGCTCAGGCAGAGAAGGCCGCTCGGGTCCACAAGCCCGTCGGAACCGACATCAGCACGGCGCGCCGCGTCTCGCGGCTGCGTCGCCACAACCGGCTGCGCAAGCGGGTCTCGGGTACCGCCGAGCGTCCGCGCCTGGTGGTCAAGCGCAGCTCGCGCCACATCCACGTGCAGGTCGTCGACGACACCGTCGGCCGCACCGTGGTGAGCGCCTCCACGATGGACGCCGGCCTGCGTGGCGCCGAGGGCGACAAGTCCGCCCTGGCCCGTCAGGTGGGCGCCCTGGTGGCGGAGCGGGCGAAGGCCGCCGGCATCTCGGCGGTCGTCTTCGACCGCGGTGGCAACCGGTACGCCGGGCGCATCGCCGCCCTGGCCGACGGTGCCCGCGAGGGCGGGCTGGACTTCTGATGTACGACAAGCTGATCGAGAGGGACGTCTGATGCCAGGACCACAGCGACGCGGCGGCGGCGCCGGTGGCGCCGGCGGCGGTAACGACCGCCGCGACCGTCGTGACGGCGGTCGGGGCCCCGGGGGCGCGCCCGCCGAGAAGAGCAACTACATCGAGCGCGTGGTCGCCATCAACCGCGTGTCCAAGGTCGTCAAGGGTGGTCGTCGCTTCAGCTTCACCGCCCTGGTGATCGTGGGCGACGGCGACGGCACCGTGGGCGTCGGCTACGGCAAGGCCAAGGAGGTGCCCGCGGCCATCGCCAAGGGTGTCGAGGAGGCCAAGAAGCACTTCTACAAGGTGCCTCGCATCGCCAGCACCATCCCGCACCCGGTGCAGGGTGAGGCGGCGGCCGGCGTCGTGCTGCTCAAGCCCGCCAGCCCCGGTACCGGTGTCATCGCCGGTGGTCCGGTGCGTGCCGTGCTCGAGTGCGCCGGCATCCACGACGTGCTCTCCAAGAGCCTCGGGTCCTCGAACCCGATCAACATCGTGCACGCCACGATGCAGGCGCTGAAGGACCTCGTCCGTCCCGAGGAGATCGCGGCCCGCCGCGGTCTGCCGCTGGAGGACGTCGCCCCCGCCGCCATGCTCCGTGCTCGTGCCGGCCAGGGAGTCTGAGATGGCGCAGCTGAAGGTCACCCAGATCAAGTCGGCCATCGGCACGAAGCCCAACCAGCGTGAGACGCTGCGTTCGCTGGGCCTCAAGCGGATCCACGACTCGGTCGTCCAGGAGGACCGTCCCGAGATCCGCGGGATGGTCGCCACGGTGCCGCACCTGGTCACCGTCGAAGAAGTCTGAGGAAAGACTCGCTATGACTCTGAAGGTTCACCACCTGCGTCCGGCCCCGGGCGCCCACACCGCGAAGACCCGCGTGGGTCGCGGTGAGGGCTCCAAGGGCAAGACCGCCGGTCGCGGCACCAAGGGCACCGGCGCGCGTGGCAACACCTCCGCCCGGTTCGAGGGTGGGCAGACCCCGCTGCACATGCGGCTGCCCAAGCTCTCGGGCTTCAAGCCCCCGAACAAGGTCGTCTTCCAGGTCGTCAACCTCGACCGGATCGCGGCGCTGTTCCCGCAGGGCGGCTCGGTCGACCCGGAGACCCTGGCCGACGCCGGTGCGGTCCGCCGCAACCAGCCGGTCAAGGTGCTCGGCACCGGCGAGCTCGGCGGCGTGAACGTCACCGTCCGGGCGCACGCCTTCTCGGCCTCCGCTGCCGAGAAGATCGCCGCCGCCGGCGGCAGCACGTCCGTCATCTAGTACGAAGGACCCCTCTGCCCCGCCCTCCTGCAGGGTTCCGCCGCGAGCCTGCGAGCGGTGTGGGGCAGGGGGGTCTTTACACTCACTCGACCGATCAGGGGAGGGCACGTGCTGCAGGCGTTCGCTGCGGCGTTCCGGACGCCAGACCTCCGGCGCAAGCTGTTGTTCTCCCTGGGGATCATCGCCGTCTACCGGCTGGGCGCCCAGGTGCCCGGGCCCGGCGTCTCCGTCGAGGCCATCAACAGGTGTCTCGACGCGGCCCAGTCCGGTGCCCAGCGCGACATCTACTCGCTGGTCAACCTGTTCTCCGGCGGCGCACTGCTGCGCCTGTCGGTGTTCGCGCTCGGGATCATGCCGTACATCACGGCGAGCATCATCGTCCAGCTGCTGGTCGTGGTCATCCCGCGCTTCGAGCAGCTGAAGAAGGAAGGGCAGTCGGGTCAGGCCAAGCTGACCCAGTACACCCGTTACCTGACGATCGCCCTCGCGGTCCTGCAGAGCACCGGCATCATCGCCCTCGCCCGCAGCGGCCAGCTGTTCCCGGGCTGCTCCGAGCCGATCATCCCGTCCGACTCCGTCTGGACGACGATCATGCTGGTCGTCGCGCTGACCGCCGGCACCGCGCTGGTCATGTGGCTCGGCGAGCTGCTCACCGAGCGCGGCATCGGCAACGGCATGTCGGTGCTGATCTTCACCTCGATCGCCGCCCGCATCCCCGCCGAGGGTGGCTCGATCCTGCAGACCCGCGGCGCCCTGGTCTTCACCGTCGTCTGCGCCTTCGCGGTGCTGATCATCGGCACGGTGGTCTACGTCGAGCAGGCCCAGCGCCGCATCCCGGTGCAGTACGCCAAGCGCATGGTCGGCCGGCGCATGTACGGCGGCACCTCGACCTACCTGCCGCTGAAGGTGAACCAGGCCGGTGTCATCCCGGTCATCTTCGCGTCGTCGCTGCTCTACCTGCCGCAGCTGATCGTGCAGCTGCAGGGCAACGAGACCGGCGGGCTCCGGCAGTTCTTCGAGAACCACATCATCGACCAGAGCAGCCCGGTGCACATCGCGGTCTTCTTCGGGCTGATCGTGTTCTTCACGTACTTCTACGTGTCGATCACGTTCAATCCCGAGGAGCGGGCCGACGACATGAAGCGCTACGGCGGCTTCATCCCGGGCATCCGCCCGGGCCGGCCGACGGCGGAGTATCTGCAGTACGTACTGTCGCGGATCACCCTGCCGGGCTCGATCTACCTGGGCGTGGTCGCCGTGCTGCCGAACTTCTTCCTGGCGGTCACGCAGCCCGGGCAGAACCAGAACTTCCCGTTCGGCGGGGTCGCGGTGCTCATCATGGTCGGAGTGGGGTTGGAGACGGTGAAGCAGATCGAGACGCAGCTCAATCAGCGCAACTACGAAGGGTTCCTGAAGTAGTGCGCGTCGTCCTGCTGGGGCCGCCCGGAGCGGGCAAGGGCACCCAGGCGCAGATCATCGCCGAGCGGCTCCTCGTCCCCGCGATCTCCACGGGCGACATCTTCCGGGCCAACGTGAGCGGTCAGACCGAGCTCGGGCAGAAGGCCAAGGTCTTCATGGACGCCGGTGACCTCGTTCCCGACGAGATCACGGTGGCCATGGTCAAGGACCGGCTCGCCGAGCCCGACGCCAAGGCGGGCTTCCTGCTCGACGGCTTCCCCCGGACCATCTCGCAGGCCGAGCAGCTGCGTGAGTCCCTGACCGAACTGGGCCAGGGGCTCGACCGGGTGCTCGAGCTCGTCGTCGAGGAGGAGGAGCTCGTCCGCCGTCTCTCCGGCCGGCGGATGCTCGTCGAGGGCCAGGAGGTCCAGCGCGACGACGACAAGCCCGAGACCGTCCGGCACCGGCTGAAGGTCTACCGGGAACAGACCGCGCCGCTGTCCGGCTTCTACGAGACGGCGGGCCTGCTCGCCCGCATCGACGCGATCGGCTCGGTCGAGGAGGTCACGTCCCGCGCTCTCGAGGCGCTCGGCGTCGATGCCTCCGGGGACCCCGTCCGGTCGGACGCGGACTGAACACCGGGGCGCGAGCCCGGACGGAGAAGTGGCGCGGCAGATGACGGCAGGGATCCTCAGCCGTCTCCCGCTGCTCGCGAAGTGGAGTGGACGCATGATCCAGATCAAGACGCCGCAGGAGATCGAGCTCATGCGGGCCTCGGGGCTGGTGACCGCGGGCGCGCATGCCGCGATGAGGGCTGCGCTCAGGCCGGGGATCACCACCGGCGAGCTCGATGCCATCGCCGAGGACCACATCCGCTCGCAGGGCGCGGTGCCCAACTTCCTCGGCTACCACGGCTTCACCGGAACGATCTGCACCTCGATCAACGACGAGGTCGTCCACGGCATACCGAATCCGGACCGCGTGCTCGCCGAGGGGGACAACGTCTCCATCGACTGCGGCGCCATCCTGGAGGGGTGGCACAGCGACGCCGCGGTCACGTTGACGGTGGGGGAGCCCTCGCCCGAGGACGCGGCCCTGCTCGACGTCACGGAGCGCTCGATGTGGGCGGGCCTGGCCCGCGCCCTGGCCGGTGGCCGGCTCACCGACATCAGCCACGCGGTCGAGGAGTCCATCCGGGCCAGCGGTCACCCGTACGGGATCGTCGACCACTACGGCGGCCACGGCATCGGCACGGAGATGCACCAGGACCCGCACGTCCTCAACTACGGCCGTCCGGGTCGGGGACCGAAGCTGGTCCCGGGCCTGGTGCTGGCCATCGAGCCCATGGTCACCGTGGGCGACCCCGCGACCGTCGAGCTCGAGGACGGCTGGACGGTGGTCACCAAGGACGGTTCCCGGGCCGCGCACTTCGAGCACACCGTGGCGATCACCCCGGAGGGTCCGTGGGTGCTCACGGCGGAGGACGGCGGCGTCGCCGGCCTGGCGCCGTTCGGGGTCACGCCCCGCACCTGAGCAAGGACCCCGTCGCCCTCCGGCACTCGCTGCCCTCGCACCGGACCCCTGCGACGGGGCCGGGGGTGTTCCACCCCTCATGGGGGCGGGTTGGTGACCAGAGTGGTGCCGGGGTACGATTTCCCGTGGCGCTAGCGCCGTTCCTTCGTCGTGCTGTGGCCGCGTGACGGGGAACGCCCTCTGCGAGAGCGCCTGCACCACCTGTTCTTCAACCACCGCGCACGTCGTCCCGGGTCGAACCGTGGGCGCGGGCCGGATCAGTACCACCGAGTCAAGGAGTGCGTGTAGGGCATGGCGAAGAAGGACGGGGCCATCGAGGTCGAGGGTCGCGTCGTCGAGCCGCTGCCCAATGCGATGTTCCGGGTCGAACTGGAGAACGGGCACCGGGTGCTCGCCCACATCAGCGGCAAGATGCGGCAGCACTACATCCGCATCCTGCCCGAGGACCGCGTGGTCGTGGAGCTCTCGCCCTACGACCTGACACGCGGCCGCATCGTCTACCGCTACAAGTAACCGCTCGGCCAGCGACTGCCCACCGGCAGAGACGCGGTCGGCACACGATCTGAGGAATGAGGGGCGGCACCGGTGAAGGTCCAGCCGTCGGTGAAGAAGATCTGCGACAAGTGCAAGGTGATCCGCCGGCACGGCCGGGTCATGGTCATCTGCGACAACGCCCGGCACAAGCAGCGCCAGGGCTGAGGGAGTACCTGAACATGGCACGACTGGCCGGCGTCGACCTCCCCCGCGAGAAGCGGATGGAGGTCGCGCTCACCTACATCTACGGGATCGGCAAGACCCACGCCAAGGAGACCCTGGCGGCGACGGGCGTGAGCCCGGACCTGCGCGTCAAGGACCTGGGCGACGAGGACCTGCTCAAGCTGCGCAACTACATCGACGAGCACTTCCGCGTCGAGGGTGACCTGCGCCGCGAGGTGGCCGCCGACATCCGCCGCAAGGTGGAGATCGGCAGCTACCAGGGGCTGCGGCACCGCCGCGGCCTGCCGGTGCGCGGGCAGCGCACCAAGACCAACGCGCGCTCGAGCAAGGGTCCGCGCAAGACGATCGCCGGCAAGAAGAAGGCTCGCTGAGGCGAGCCACACCGGCGCCCCGTCGCTGAGTCCGTAGGGCCGGACCGGCGGAGCGCCTGCACTACCAGGCCACGAACACAGACACAGACCGGAGAGACATGCCTCCCAGGGCTCGCACCGCGGCTGGTGCCAAGAAGGTCCGCCGCAAGGAGAAGAAGAACGTCGCCCACGGCGCCGCTCACATCAAGAGCACGTTCAACAACACGATCGTGTCGATCACCGACCCGGCCGGGAACGTGATCAGCTGGGCCTCCGCCGGCCACGTCGGCTTCAAGGGCTCGCGCAAGTCCACGCCGTTCGCGGCGCAGATGGCTGCCGAGAACGCCGCGCGCAAGGCGCAGGAGCACGGCATGCGCAAGGTCGACGTCTTCGTGAAGGGCCCTGGCTCCGGCCGGGAGACCGCGATCCGCTCGCTGCAGGCCACGGGCCTCGAGGTGGGTCAGATCCAGGACGTGACGCCGCAGCCGCACAACGGCTGCCGCCCCAAGAAGCGCCGCCGGGTCTGACCGGTCACTGACGAGACGAAACAGGAGTATTTGACGTGGCCCGTTACACCGGAGCCGACTGCCGCCTCTGCCGGCGCGAGAAGATGAAGCTGTTCCTCAAGGGGAGCAAGTGCGAGTCCGCGAAGTGCCCGATCGAGATCCGGCCCTACCCGCCGGGCGAGCACGGCCGCGGCCGCACCAAGGACAGCGAGTACCTGCTCCAGCTTCGCGAGAAGCAGAAGGCGCGTCGTATCTACGGCGTGCTGGAGAAGCAGTTCCGCGGTTACTACGAAGAGGCCAACCGCAAGACCGGAAAGACCGGTGAGGTCCTGCTCCAGATCCTGGAGTCGCGGCTGGACAACGTGGTCTACCGGGCCGGCTTCGCCGAGTCCCGCGACATGGCCCGCCAGCTGGTGCGCCACGGTCACATCCGGGTGAACGGCCGCAAGGTCGACATCCCGTCGTACCGGGTGTCCGAGAACGACATCGTCGAGGTGGCCGAGAAGTCGCGCACGATGCTGCCGTTCGAGGTCGCCCAGGCCCGCGCCGGCGAGCGTCCCGTGCCGCCGTGGCTGGAGGTCATCAGCAGCCAGCTGCGCGTGCTCGTGCACAGCATCCCGGCCCGTCAGGTGATCGACACCCCGGTCCAGGAGCAGCTGATCGTGGAGCTCTACTCCAAGTAGCAGTACCGGCCCCGGTGGACGGACAGATGTCCGCCGGGGCCTGCACCACCCACCTCACGGCGTCATATGGCGGTCGCCGGAGGACCTGAAGGAGACACAATGCTCATCGCACAGCGCCCCACGCTGACCGAGGAGACGATCACCGAGCAGCGCTCGCGGTTCGTCATCGAGCCGCTCGAGCCCGGCTTCGGCTACACCCTCGGCAACTCCCTGCGTCGCACGCTCCTGTCGTCGATCCCCGGCGCTGCTGTCACCAGCATCCGGATCGAGGGCACCCTGCACGAGTTCACCACCGTGCCGGGGGTCAAGGAGGACGTCACCGAGCTGATCCTCAACCTCAAGGGCCTGGTCGTCAGCTCCGACTCCGACGAGCCGGTGACCATGTACCTGCGCAAGCAGGGCCCGGGCGAGGTGACCGCCGCGGACATCGCTCCGCCGGCCGGCGTCGAGGTGCACAACCCCGACCTGCACATCGCCACGCTCAACGGCAAGGGCCGCCTCGAGGTGGAGCTCGTCGTCGAGCGGGGCCGTGGCTACGTGCCCGCGCCGCAGAACAAGCAGCCCGGCCAGGAGATCGGCCGCATCCCCGTGGACTCGATCTACTCCCCGGTGCTGAAGGTGACCTACGCGGTCGAGGCGACCCGTGTCGAGCAGCGCACCGACTTCGACCGCCTCGTCGTCGACGTCGAGACCAAGCCCTCCCTCGCCCCGCGGGACGCCATCGCGTCGGCCGGGTCGACGCTGGTCGAGCTCTTCGGCCTGCTGCGCGAGCTGAACATCGACGCCGAGGGCATCGAGGTCGGGCCCAGCCCGGCCGAGGCCGCCGACATCGCGAACTTCTCGATGCCGATCGAGGACATGGACCTCACCGTCCGGTCCTACAACTGCCTCAAGCGCGAGGGCGTGCACACCGTCGGTGAGCTCGTCACGCGTTCCGAGGCCGACCTGCTCGACATCCGCAACTTCGGCGCGAAGTCGATCGACGAGGTCAAGATGAAGCTGGCGGCCATGGGCCTCGCCCTCAAGGACAGCCCGCCCGGGTTCATCCCCACCTCCATCGAGAGCTACGACGAGGGCTACGAGACCGACGCCTACCAGGGCACCGGCGAGTACGCCGCGGGCTACGACCAGGCGCAGTACGACGAGGGCTCCTACCAGGAGACCGAGCAGCTCTGAGGAAGGACCCCCTCGCCCCCCACCGCTCGCACGCTCGCGGCGGGGCCCTGCGAGGGGGCCTCTCCAGCACGTCACCAAGGAACGCAGCCGCCAGGCACCGGCCGGCAGCCTGAGGAAGGACCGACATGCCCACCCCCACCAAGGGTCCCCGTCTCGGCGGATCCCCCGCGCACCAGCGGCTGATGCTGGCCAACCTGGCCACGTCGCTGTTCGAGCACGGGCGGATCACCACCACCGAGGCCAAGGCCAAGCGGCTGCGTCCCCTGGCCGAGAAGCTGGTGACCTTCGCCAAGCGCGGCGACCTGCACGCCCGTCGCCAGGTGATGACGACGATCCGCGACAAGGACGTCGTGCACACCCTCTTCGCCGAGATCGGTCCGCGCTTCGCGAACCGGCCGGGCGGCTACACCCGCATCACCAAGGTCGGACCTCGCAAGGGTGACAACGCCCCCATGGCGGTCATCGAGCTGGTCGAGGCGCTGACCGTCGCCCAGCAGGCGGTCGGCGAGGCAGAGCGCGCCCGTGGCACGCAGTTCGCCGCCGGCGCCGGCTCCGCCGCGGCTGCCGGAGAGGTGACCGCCGACGCCGTCGAGACCGACGACACTGCCGCCGACTCGGTGGACAGCGCGGACTCGGCCGACAGCGCCGACAGCGCTGATTCCGCGGACAGCGCCGACAGCCCGGACGATGCCGACGACGCCACCGCGGAGGCCGACGCCGGCACGGACGGCGACAAGTGACCAGCCCGGGCGCGCAGCCGGGCGACGAGGCGCAGGAAGTCGTCGCCGACGTCTTCATCCCCGACGGTGAGCGTCAGGACGACGGCGACGTCGACCGCGAGCCGACCGCGGAGAACGGCGTCGTCGTCGAGGGCGGCAACGTCTCCCCGGAGCTCGCCGATGCCGCGGCCGCCGAGGTCAACGCCGCCGAGCAGGGCGACGCGGCCACTGCGAGCCTGCACGCCCCTGGCGGCGAGTCGGCTCCCGACCCCGAGTGACGCGTCGCTGAACACCGAGCAGCACCCGCCCGAGCCCGTCACCGACCCCGGTGGCGGGCTCGTGCGTCTCCGTCTGGCGGTCTGCTACGACGGCACGGCGCTGCACGGCTGGGCCCGTCAACCGGAGCTTCGGACCGTGCAGGGGGACCTCGAGGGGGCGCTGAGCACCATCCTGCGCACACCCGTCGAGCTCACCGTCGCCGGCCGCACCGACGCCGGCGTGCACGCCGCCGGGCAGGTCGCGCACTGCGACGTCCCCCGGGAGCTGTGGGAGGGGCAGCGCGAGCGACTGGTCCGCCGGCTGCGGGGGATCCTGCCGCCGGACATCGCGGTCCCCGCAGTCACGGAGGCGCACCCGGACTTCGACGCGCGCTTCGCCGCGCTCGGGCGGCACTACGTCTACCGCCTGACCGACGCCCCCTGGGGCCCACCGCCGCTGCGCCGGGCCGACACAGCCGCGTGGCCACGCCCGCTCGACGTCCCGGCCATGGCGGCGGCGGCCGCGCTGCTGCTCGGAGAGCACGACTTCGCGGCCTTCTGCCGACGCCGCGAAGGGGCGACGACGATCCGCACGCTGCTGGCGCTGGACGTCGCGCGGGACGCCGACCTGGTCACGGTGGAGGCCTCCGCCGACGCCTTCTGCCACTCGATGGTCCGCAGCCTGGTCGGGGCGCTGACCGCCGTGGGGGAGGGGCGGCGTCCGCCCGAGTGGCCGGCATCCCTCTTCGCGCGGGAGGAGCGGGCCAGCGAGGTGCCGGTCGCGCCGGCCGGGGGTCTGACCCTCGTGCGCGTCGACTACCCGCCCGACGACATGCTCGCCGCGCGCAGCCAGGTCACCCGCGCCCGCCGGGTGTAGTCAGGGCAGCGTGGCGACAGCCTCGGCGATGGGGGTGGGCCCGCTCACCAGCTCGGCCACCACGCCGTCGCGGCTCCCGTGGAGCAGCGTCGCCAGGACGGCGGCGACGTCGTCCCGGGGGATGCTGCCCCGGTCGACGTGCCGGGCGAGGGTGACCCGGCCGGTGCCCGGTTCGTCGGTGAGCCCCCCGGGGCGCAGCACGGTGACCGCCAGGTCCCGGCGGGCCAGCAGGTCCTCCTCCGCGGCGAGCTTGGCCCGCAGGTAGGCCGTGAAGACCTCGTCCACGCTCGCGGGAGTGGCTCCGTCGGCGACCAGGTCCACGCCCATGGAGGAGACGAGGAGGTAGGTGAGGACGCCGGCCCGCTCGGCGGCGTCCGCGAGCAGCACGGCGGCCCCGCGGTCGACGGTGTCCTTGCGGGCGGCGCCGCTGCCCGGGCCCGCGCCGGCGGCGAAGACGACCGCATCGGCGCCGGCGAGGACGTCGGCCACCTGCTCCACCGTCGCCGTCTCCAGGTCGAGGAGGGCCGGGGTCACGCCGTCGTCCTCCAGGTCGGCCCGGTGGTCCGGGTTGCGGATCAGTCCGATGACGGCGTCCCCGCGTGCGGACAGCAGGCGGCCGAGACGGCGGGCGATCTGCCCGTGTGCTCCGGCGACGACGATGCGCATGCCCGCCCCCTACCCGCGACCGTCGCCGGCTATCGCCCGCGCCCGGGCCAGATCGGCGGGGGTGTCGCAGTCGAGCCAGGGCGGCGGGGTGCCCGGGGCGACGGTGGGGCGCAGCCGGGTCGTCGTCAGCGGGGCCAGCACGCGGCGCAGGGCCGTGGGCCCGTCCCCGTCGGGCAGGACGTCCCGCAGCGCCGCGGTCCGCCAGACCCCCACCAGCAGCTGGTCGCGACCGGTCTCGTCGACGACGAGCACCCCGTCGTCGGTCAGTCCCGCACGCAATTCGGCGATCAGCCCGGCGGTCAGGAAGGGCAGGTCGCCGGCGAGCACGGCCACCACCTCCGTGCGGACCGACGGCAGGCCGGCGCGCAGCGCCGCCACGGGTCCGCCGCCGGGAGGGTGCTCGCGCACGACGGCGACGTCGCCGGGTACCGGCTGCGGCGGGCCGACCACGATCCGGCGCTCGGCATCGGCGACCGCGCCCAGCACGGTGGCGAGCATGGACCGGCCGCCGACCTCCAGCTGCGGCTTGGCCTGGCCGCCGAGCCGGGCGGCCCGCCCACCGGCCAGGACGAGGGCGGTGTACGGCGGCAGCTGGTCCACGGCGTCACCGTAGGCCCGCCTGGGTAGCGTCCACGCCGTGGGACGAGTCACGAGCCGGACACCGGTCCTGCGCATCCGCGGGGCGCAGCGCACCACCCGCGCCGACACGGTGGCCGCCGAGGAGCCGCTGGAGATCCGGCTGGCGGGGACGCCGCTCGCGGTCACCATGCGCACGCCCGGCGACGACTTCGACCTGGTGCATGGTTTCCTGGCCACCGAGGGCGTCATCACCGGCCCGGAGGACGTCGCCGGGCTGCGCTACTGCGACTCGGTGGATGCCGACGGTCGCAACACCTACAACGTCGTCGACGTCGACCTGGCCGCCGGCGTGCCGATCCCCGACACGGGGCTGGAGCGGAACTTCTACACGTCCAGCTCGTGCGGGGTGTGCGGCAAGGCGAGCATCGACGCGATCCGCACGAAGACGGCCTTCGACGTCGCGGCGGACCGGGTGAGCCTGCCCCTGGAGACGCTGCTCGCGCTGCCGGACCGGCTGCGCGCCGAGCAGGAGGTGTTCGACAAGACCGGTGGGCTGCACGCGGCCGGTCTCTTCACCGCCGACGGCGCCCTGGTCGCCCTGCGCGAGGACGTCGGGCGGCACAACGCCGTCGACAAGGTCATCGGCGACGGCGTCCGTGCGGGCCGGCTGCCCCTGGCCGGGCACGTGCTCATGGTGAGCGGGCGGGCCAGCTTCGAGCTGACCCAGAAGGCGGCGATGGCCGGCGTCCCGGTGCTGGCCGCGGTGTCGGCGCCGTCGTCCCTGGCGGTGGAACTGGCCCGCGAGGTGGGCATCACCCTGGTCGGCTTCCTGCGCGGCGACGGCTGCAACGTCTACACCCGTACCGAGCGGGTCGTGCTGCCCGCGTAGGCCTCCCGCGGCACTAGGGTGTGCCGCCCAGTCGCGGCACGGTCACCGGAGGTGCGGTCATGGGTATGCGGAACCGGGGGTTGCGGGGCCTCCTCGGCGCCGGAGCCGCCTTCGCCGTCCTCGGCATGCTGCAGGTTCTCGTCAGCGACGACGACGCGTCGGGCTACGGCATCGCCACCGGCGGGACGCTCGTCCTGTGCGCGGGGCTGATCGCCGGGCTGCGGTCCCGCCGGAGCTGAGCCGGCGGCACGACCTCGCGTCAGCCCGGGTGGTCGCCGCCGCGGAGCTGGCTGACGACGTGCGGGAGCAGGGGGCCGAGCACGGCGAGCGCGTCCTTCACCCCGCCGGTCGAGCCGGGGAGGTTGACGATCAGCGTGCGGCCGGCGGTGCCGGCCACGCCACGGGAGAGCACCGACGTCGGCACGCCGTTCTCCGCGCCGTACCGGCGCAGGGCCTCGGCGATGCCGGGCGCCTCCCGTTCGAGCACCCGCCGGGTGGCCTCCGGGGTCACGTCGGTGGGGGAGAGCCCGGTGCCCCCGGTGGTGAGGACGACGTCGATCTGCGCGTCGACCGCCGCCCGCAGCACGTCCTCCAGCTCGTCGGCGTCGTCCGGGCGGACCTTGGGTCCTTCCACGTCGAAGCCCAGCCCGACCAGACCGGCAGCCAGCACCGGACCGCTGCGGTCCTCGTAGACGCCGGCGGCGGCGCGGTTGGACGCGGTCACCACCAGGGCGCGGGCGCCGGCGGGGAGGTCGCTCACCGGACCCACTCGCCGCTCTTGCCGCCGGACTTCCGCAGCAGCCGCACGTCGGTGATCGAGGCCCGCGGATCGACCGACTTCACCATGTCGATCATCGTCAGCCCCGCCACGGTGACGGCGGTGAGCGCCTCCATCTCCACGCCCGTGCGGTCGGCGGTGCGCGCGGTCGCGGTGATCTCGACGGCGTCGTCGGCCACCTCGATGTCCACCGTCACCCCGTGCAGCGCAATGGGGTGGCACAGCGGCACGAGGTCCGGCGTCCGCTTGGCGCCGGCGATGCCGGCGATCCGCGCGACGGCGACGGCGTCGCCCTTGGGCACGCCGGTGCCGCGCAGCAGGCCCAGGACCTCGGCGCTCACCAGCACCCGGCCGGCGGCGGTCGCCTCCCGCGCGGTCACCGCCTTGGCGCTGACATCGACCATGCGCGCGGCACCGGTCTCGTCGACGTGGGTCAACCGGGGTCCGGTCACTGGAGAGCTCCTTCGATCAGCACGACGTCGACCTCGGCGCCGGCGGGCAGTTCGGTGACGTCCTCCGGGATGACGACCAGGCAGTTGGCGCGCGCGAGGTGCGCGACCAGGTGCGACCCGGGCCCGCCGACCTGCGACACCTCGCCGTCCTCGTAGCGGCCGCGGAGGAACTGGCGGCGGCCGGCCGGGGACCGCAGCGGGCCGGTGAGCCGGGCCGGGGCGCGGAGGCGGTCGGGAGCGGCGTGCCCGAGAGCGCGGCGCAGTGCCGGCCGCACGAACACCTCGAACGAGACGAACGCGCTCACCGGGTTGCCGGGCAGCGTGACCACCGGGACGCCGTCGACGGTGCCGGCACCCTGCGGTCCGCCCGGCTGCATCCCGACCTTGAGGAACTCGACAGTGCCCAGCCCGCTGAAGGCGTCCTTCACGACCTCGTAGGCCCCGGCGCTCACCCCGCCGCTGGTGAGGAGCAGATCGGCCGTGGTGAGCTGCGCCCGCACCGTACCGAGGAACGCGTCGACGTCGTCGGGCACGAAGTGCAGCCGGCGCGGGATGCCGCCGGCCTCCTCGACCGCGGCCGCCAGCAGGAGCGAGTTCGACTCGTAGATCTGCCCGGGTTCCAGCGGAACGCCCGGCGCCACCAGTTCGCTGCCGGTGGAGAGGATCAGCACCCGCGGCCGACGGCGCACGGGCAGCTCGGTGAGACCGACGGCGGCCGCGAGCCCGAGCTGCGCGGCGCCCAGCGGCGAACCGGCGGCGAGCGCGACGTTGCCGGCGGCGATGTCCTCGCCGGCCCGGCGGAGGTGCGCGCCGGCGGCGGGGCAGTCGCGGATCTCCACGACGTCGGTGCCGCCGTCGGTGAGCTCCACGGGCACGACGACGTCGGCGCCGGGCGGCAGCGGGGCGCCGGTCATGATCCGGTGCACCGTCCCGGGCGCCAGGGGGACGACGTCGGTGCGCCCGGCGGGGATGTCCTCGGCCACCGGGAGCGAGACGACGTGGTCCGCCGCCCCGCCCACCTCCGCCCAGCGCGCGGCGTAGCCGTCCATCGCGGAGTTGTCGAAGCCGGGCAGGGCGACCGCCGCGAGGACGTCGCGGGCGAGTACCCGGCCGTGGGCCGCCGTCACCGGCACCGACTCCTCGGCGAGCGGGGACAGCAGGGCCTCGACCGCTGCCTGGTGTTCCTCGACCGTCCGCACGGGCACATCCTCGCCGATGGACGCCGGGCGGCCCTGCCCGGAGCGGGGCGGCGCGGGCCGGTCAGAGGAACTTGTCGGCGCGGACCACCGAGACGGGGCTGGTCCAGGCGATGACCGCGAAGTGGGGGAAGTAGTCGCGGGCGAGCATCTCGAGGATCGAGTCGGCCACCGGCGGCGAGACCAGCGTCTCGATCCGGACGTTGGCGCCTTCCCACTCGCTGGCCTGCACGAACCCGGTGCCGCGTCCGTGCCCTGACGTGACCGTCCAGCCGCCGGCCCCCAGGGCCTCGATGGCGCGGAGCAGCCGCTTCTCCACGACCGCCTCGCCGACGATGGTCACGCAGATGACCGGGACGGTCCTCATGCCGGTGCCGCCTTTCAGCCGAGGGCGCGCGCGAGCGCGACGAACAGCGGGATCCCCACGACCAGATTGAACGGGAATGTGACCCCGAGGCTGGTCGTCAGGTAGTAGGCCGGGTTCGCCTGGGGCAGCGCCAGCCGTACGGCCGCGGGGGCCGCGATGTAGCTGGCGCTGGCGGTCAGCACCCCCAGGAGCGCGGCGCCGCCGACGGACAGGCCGACCGCGGTGCCGACGAGCACACCGAGGGTGCCGTTGACCAGCGGGATCGCCAGTGCGGCGACGAACAGGCCGGGCCCGGCAGCGGGGACGTCGCGCAGCCGCCGGCCGGCCAGGACCCCGAGGTCGAGCAGGAAGAGCACGAGGATGCCGGGGAACAGGCCGACGAAGAGAGGAGCGATGGTGTCGTAGGAGGCCGGTTGGGCCACCGCGCCGATGGCCAGGCCGCCGACCAGCAGCATGATGCTGCGGCCCGTGAGGATCTCGCGGACCGCCTCGCCCCGCCCCGCTCCGGCTGCCCCGGCCACGCTGCCGGCGAGGAGCAACCCGATCAGGATCCCGGGCACCTCCAGCACGGCGAGCAGCGTGGCGGCGTAGGGCTCGTAGGGCTCGGCCTGCTCTTCCAGGAGCGCCACGGCAGCGGTGAACGTGACCAGCGAGGTGGATCCGTAGTGGGCCGCGACCGCCGCTCGGTCCACCCGCTCCAGCCGAGTGAGCAGGCGCAGCGCCGCCCAGGCGAGCAGAGGGGTGACGACGCCGAGCGCGACGGCGGCGAGCACGGGCAGCACGACGTCCCCCACGTCGGACGCCCGCAGGCCGGCGCCGCCCTTGAGGCCGATCGCCAGCAGCAGGTAGGACGACAGTGCCGTGTGCACCGCGTCCGGGAAGCGGACGTCGCTGCGCAGGAGGGCCGCCAGCACCCCCAGGAGGAAGGCCAGCACCGCGGGAGAGGTGAGGGTGCTGAGCGTCGTCACGTCGTCCCCGAGCGGCGTCTCACGGTGCCGGAGCGTAATGGGGCGCGGCCGGGATGCGTCCATACCGTGACGAACGCCTCTACCGGTCCCCGTGCGGCGCCCGCGCGCAGGGACCACGATCATCGCCGGAACCCAGAGGGGAAGCGGAGGAGACCATGGCCGAGATCGACCGGATGCTCGAGGCGAACCGGCAGTGGGCGCAGAACTTCCCCGGCAGCAAGCCGGTGCGCCCTGCCCGCAAGGTCGCCGTGGTGGCGTGCATGGACTCGCGCATCCCGCTCTTCGGGGTGCTGGGTCTCGAGATCGGCGACGCGCACGTCATCCGCAACGCCGGCGGCGTCATCACCGAGGACGCCATCCGGTCGCTGACCATCAGCCAGCACGCGCTGGGCACCCGGGAGATCGTGCTCATCCACCACACCGAGTGCGGGCTGCAGTCCACGGACGACGTCAGCTTCTCCGACACGGTCTTCGAGGCGACCGGCCGGCGGCCACCGTGGGCGGCGCGCGCCTTCACCGACGTGGACGCCGACGTGCGCGAGTCGATCATGCTGATCAAGGAGAGCCCCTACCTGCTCTCCCACGAGGTTCGGGGGTTCGTCTACGACGTCACGACGGGTCTGCTGCGGGAAGTCTCCTAGCCCGACCGCCGCCGGGCCGCGAGGTCGGCGAACCAGGTGACCGCGGCCGGATCGTCGACGGCGTCCAGCTTGCAGGCCTTCTCGACCGGGACGCCCGACATGATCCGCTTCACCGGCACCTCGAGCTTCTTCCCCGTGGTGGTGTGCGGGATCGCCGGCACCGCGAGCACGTCGTCGGGCACGTGCCGTGGCGAGGCCTGGGTCCGGACGGCCTCGCGGATGCGGTCGACCAGGGGATCGTCGAGGACGGCGCCCTCGGCCAGCCGCACGAACAGCGGCAGCCAGTAGCCGCCGTCGGGCTGCTCGACGCCGACCACGAGGGCCTCGGCGACCTCCGGCAGCGCCTCCACCGCCTGGTAGATGTCCGCACTGCCCATGCGCACGCCGTGCCGGTTGAGCGTGGAGTCCGAGCGGCCGCTGATGATGCAGGTGCCGCGACCGGTGACGGTCAGCCAGTCGCCGTGCCGCCAGACGCCGGGATAGGTGTCGAAGTACGCCTCGTGGTACCGGCGGCCGTCGTCGTCCCCCCAGATGCGCAGCGGCATCGACGGCATGGGCGAGCGGATGACCAGTTCGCCGACCTCGTCGACCACCGGCCGGCCCTCGGCGTCCCAGGACTCGACGTGGCAACCGAGCTGCCGCCCGGACATCTCGCCGAGGTACACCGGTAGCCACGGTGCGCCGCCGACCAGCGACGCAGCGAAGTCCGTGCCACCGCTGAACACCCGGAGCAGGATGTCCGGCCCCAGTTCGTCGTAGACCCAGCGGTAGGAGGTGGCCGGCAGGGGGGAGCCGGTCACCCCGATCGAGCGGAGGTTCGACAGGTCGTGGTCCCGCCCGGGATGCAGTCCCGCCTTGGCGCAGGCGGCCAGGTAGCCGGGGCTGACCCCGAGGCTGGTGAGCCGGTGCTCGGCGGCCAGCTCCCACAGCCGGTCGACCGAGGGGTGCATCGGGTTGCCGTCGTAGAGGACCGCGGTGCCACCGTGCAGCAGCCCGCTGACCATCCCGTTCCACATGATCCAGGTGGTGGAGGTGTAGGACATGCCGCGGTCACCGGGCTGCGGGTCGCCCTGCAATCCGCCCTGGGCCAGCGCCATCAGCAGGACCCCGCCGTGCCCGTGCACCAGCCCCTTGGGCAGGCCGGTGGTCCCGGAGGAGTAGACGATCCACAGCGGGTGGTCGAAGGGCAGCTGGACCGGCTCGACCTCGGCCGGCTCCGCGACCAGCTCCGCCCAGGGGGTGCCCGTGCCGGAGGGACCGACGACCGGCACCCGCACCACGGCACGCAGCGTGGGCAGGGCGGCTGCCAGCTCGTCGACCAGCTCCCGGCGGTCGTGGGTTCGTCCGCCGAAGCGGTAGCCGTCGGTCGCGATGAGCAGCACCGGCTCGAGCTGGCCGAACCGGTCGATCGCGCTGCGCAGGCCGATCTCCGGCCCGCACGCCGACCACACCGCACCGATGCTGGCTGCGGCGAGGACGGCCACGACCGCTTCCGGCACGTTGGGCAGGTACCCCACGACGCGCTCGCCCGCGCGCACCCCCAGCCGTCGCATCCACGCGGCGGCCGCGCCGACCTGCGCGGTGAGCTCGTCCCAGGTGAGCTCGTAGCTCTCGCCGTCCTCACCCACCGCGACCAGCACCGGATCGTTCCCGCGGCCCGCGCCCTTCCGGAGGACGTGCTCGGCGTAGTTCAGCCGCGCGCCGGGGAACCAGGTCGCGCCGGGCATGGTGCGGTCGGCCGGCACCGTCTCGTAGGACGTCCCAGGGGCGACGTCGAAGAAGCTCCAGACCTCGGCCCAGAAGTCCTCGAGGTTCTCGACCGACCAGCGCCACAGCGACTCGTAGTCCTCGAAGCGCACCCCGTGCCGCGTCTCGACACCCCGGGCGAAGGCGGTGAGCTGCGAGTTCTCCACCCGCTCCGGCGTCGGCCGCCACAGCACCTCACCGGGTGCGGGGTGCTCACCGCTCAGCTCTGTCATGGGGGTCGCTCTCCTCGGTGCCGGTGGGGCCGTCAGGCGTAGCAGCGCAGCGGGCCGCCGTGGAAGCTCACCATGTCGCGCAGCGCGGCGACGATGTCGAGCTCCGCACCGCGTGCGCCGCCGTCGAGCTCCAGGAGGGCCCGGTGCAGGTTGCCGACGATCCGCTCGGAGTCCAGCCACTCGGCGTACTCGCCGAGGTCGGTCTGGCGGGCGGCGTCCAGCGCGGATACCCCGGCGGCCCTCGCCTGCTCCGCGGTGCGCTGCACGAACCGCAGGTAGCCCTCGGTCCGGTCGAAGATCTCCGGCCCGCACACCGCCCCGTGGCCCGGGACGACGACCCGCGGCGAGAGCGCCCTCAGCCGGTCCAGCGCGTCGAGCGCTCCGGCGATCGAGCCGGCCAGCAGGAACGGCGTGCCACCGTTGAACACCAGGTCCCCGGTGAACAGCACCCCGTCCTCGGGCAGCCAGGCGATCGAGTCGTTCGTGGTGTGCGCGGCCGTGCCGATGTGGCGGACCTCCACCCGGCGGTCGTCCACCCACACGTCGACGCCGTCCCGGTAAGTGAGGAACGGCGGCGCCGGCGGCAGGTCCCCCCACTCGACCGGCTCGAAGATCACGCCGTTCGGCGGCGGTTCCTGGCCGAGCATGAGCCGGCGGGTCTCCTCGTGGCCGATGATCGTCGCCTCGGGGAAGTAGCCGTTGCCGAACGTGTGGTCCCCGTGGTGGTGCGTGTTGAGCAGGGTGCGCACCGGGGCGTCGGTGACGCGCCGCATCGCCGTCAGCAGGCCGCGGGTGCGCCGTTCGGTCGAGCAGGCGTCGACGGCGAACACCCGGGAGCTCCCGACGACGAAGCCGGTGTTGTTGATCCACCAGCTGCCGTCGGGCTGGATGTAGGCGTGGACCCCGTCCGCCACCTCCTCCAGCCGCGGATCCGGCAGGGCGCCGTCCATCCCGTGTCCTGACACGTCGGCTCCTCTCAGTGCCCGGCGGGCCGGGCCAGCGGTCGCACGGGTGCGCCCTCGACGACCGTGACCCGGAGCTCCCCGAGCACGTCGACGGCGACCTGCACCTCGTCGCCCGGCCGCAGCCACGGGTAGGCCTCGGCGCCGTGCAGCGCGGAGAGCTCGAGGATGCACCCGGTGCCGACCGTGCCGCTGCCGATGACGTCCCCCGGGACCAGCCGGGTGCCGCGCGAGGCGTAGGCCAGCATCTCGCCGAACGACCAGAGCGGGTCCGCGGCGCTCGACGTCGTGAAGGTCCGGCCGTTCACGGTGACGGAGGCCTGCAGGTCGAAGCCCTTGCCCCGCCGGTGGGGCGCCAGCTCGTCGGGGGTGACCAGCGCAGGGCCCAGGGTGGTGGCGCCGTCCTTGCCCTTGGCCGGGCCGAGCCCGTGGCGCATCTCGCTGCGCTGGAGGTCGCGGGCGCTCCAGTCGCAGAAGATCAGGTAACCGGCGATGTGCTCCTCGGCCTCGGCGGGGTCGAGGTCGGCGCCGGCGCGTCCGACGACCGCGCCGAGCTCCAACTCGTAGTCGAAGGCGGCCGAGCCGGGCGAGACCGGCACGTCGTCGTGCGGGCCGAGGACGGCGGCCGGGTTGGTGAAGTAGAAGACCGGCGCGTCGTAGAAGGCCGGATCCAGCTCGGCTCCGCCGCGGGCGTTGCGGACGTGCGCCTCGAAGACCATGAAGTCGCGGACGGACGGCGGCACCGGGATCGGAGCCCGCAGCGTCGCGCTCGCCAGCGGCACGACCTCCACCGGGTCGCGCCGGGCGTCCTTGGCCGCGCGCGCCAGTCGCTCGCCGTCGTCCCCGAGCAGGTCGATCAGCCGGACCGGTTGCCGGAGCCCCCGGATCTCGCCCTGGTCCACCAGCCCGACCCGATCGGACCCGTCGACTGCCGACCGGTACGTCACCCACCGCACGATGTCCCGTCCGCCTCTCGTCCCGGGGCCGAGGGCTCATCGCATCCTCGGGACGGCGGCCTGTCAACGTCCGGCCCGCCGGGCGGGAGCCGCCCCGTCCGCGCCGGCGGAGGGGTGCCGGCGGGCTGGTAAGGTGCACGGTTGGCGCGTGTGCCGGCTGGTGCCGCGCGTGCAGATCCGTCTCCCGTACTCGGCGAGGCGAACCACCAGCATCCCGACGACGACGGAGGACACGAGCGCCGTGCGCACGTACACCCCTAAGCCCGGTCAGGTCGACCGGGCCTGGCTCGTCATCGACGCCACCGATGTGGTGCTCGGTCGACTGGCCAGCCAGACCGCGCAGCTCCTGCGCGGCAAGCACAAGCCCCAGTACGCACCGCACGTGGACGTCGGCGACTTCGTCGTCATCGTCAACGCCGGCAAGGTCGCTCTGACCGGGTCGAAGCGGGACGACAAGGTGGCCTACCGGCACTCCGGCCACCCGGGTGGTCTGAAGACCATCAACGTCGGCGACCAGCTGCGCACGCACCCCGACCGCGTCATCGAGCGCGCCGTCAAGGGCATGCTGCCGCACAACAGCCTGGGCCGTCAGATGCTCAAGAAGCTCAAGGTCTACGCGGGCCCCGAGCACCCTCACGCTGCGCAGCAGCCCCAGAACTACGAGATCAAGCAGGTGGCCCAGTGACCAGCGCTCTGACCGTGACCGACGCCGACGGGCGTCCGATCCAGACCGTCGGTCGCCGCAAGGAGGCCGTCGTCCGCGTCCGCCTCGTGCCCGGCACCGGCCAGTTCACCCTCAACGGCCGCACGCTCGAGCAGTACTTCCCGAACAAGGTGCACCAGCAGCTCATCCGTGAGCCGTTCGTGACCCTCGAGAAGGCCGAGCAGTACGACGTCATCGCGCTCCTCAAGGGTGGCGGCGTCACCGGGCAGGCCGGCGCGCTCCGCCTCGGCATCGCCCGCGCCCTCATCGAGATCGAGGCCGAGGACCGCCCGGCCCTCAAGAAGGCCGGCTTCCTCACCCGTGACCCGCGGGTCAAGGAGCGCAAGAAGTACGGGCTGAAGAAGGCCCGCAAGGCGCCCCAGTACTCCAAGCGCTGACCGGTACCTCCGTGGGTCGCCTGTTCGGGACCGACGGCGTCCGGGGTCGTGCCAACGCCGACCTCACGCCGGAGCTGGCGCTCTCGGTGGCTCGTGCCGCCGCAGGCGTGCTCGCCGACCGCGACGGGACCTCGCGTCCCGTCGCGGTCGTCGGCCGCGACCCCCGGGCCAGCGGGGAGATGCTCGAGGCCGCGGTCGTGGCGGGGCTGTCGAGCGCAGGGGCCGAGGTGCTCCTCGCCGGTGTCGTGCCCACGCCTGCCCTGGCCCACCTGACCGGATCGACCGGCGCCGACCTGGGCGTCATGATCTCGGCCAGCCACAACCCCATGCCCGACAACGGCATCAAGCTGTTCAGCCGGGGTGGGCACAAGCTGCCCGACGCCGTCGAGGCGGCGATCGAGGAAGCGGTGGCCGACGGCCATCCCACGGGCTTCCGGCCAACCGGCGCCGGAATCGGCCGGGTGCGCCCGCTGGCCGGTGCGGTCGACGACTACGTCAACCACCTGCTGGGCGTCGTCGACCGTCCGCTGCGCGGCATCTCCCTCGTCGTCGACGGGGCGCACGGCGCGGCCGCCGGCGTCGCACCCGAGGTGTACCGCCGAGCCGGTGCCACCGTGCACGCCATCGGCTGCGAGCCCGACGGCTGGAACATCAACGACGGCATCGGCTCGACCCACCTGGAGCCGCTGATCGCGGCGGTCCGCGCGCGGGGCGCCGACCTGGGGCTCGCCCACGACGGCGACGCCGACCGCTGCCTGGCCGTGACCGCGGCCGGTGAGGTCGTCGACGGCGACCAGATCCTCGCCGTCTGCGCGCTGGGCCTGCACGAGCGGGGCGCGCTCAAGGACGAGACGGTCGTGGCCACCGTCATGAGCAACCTCGGCTTCCACCACGCCATGCGTGACGCCGGCATCGCCGTGCAGACCACGGCCGTGGGCGACCGCTACGTGCTCGAGGCGCTGCGTGCCGGCGGCCTGAGCCTGGGCGGCGAGCAGAGCGGGCACCTGGTCTTCCTCGACCACGCCACCACCGGCGACGGGCTGCTCACCGGTCTGGCGCTGATGTCGCGGATGGCGGCCACGGGCGCCCCGCTGGCCGAGCTGGCCGGCGTCGTGCGCAAGCTGCCGCAGATCCTGGTCAACGTCCCGGTGTCCGACCGGGACGCCGTGGTCGGGAGCGCCGAGGTGGCCGAGGCGGTCGCCGCGGAGGAGGCGGAGCTCGGGGACACCGGCCGGGTCCTGCTGCGGCCCTCGGGCACTGAGCAGCTGGTCCGCGTGATGGTCGAGGCGCCCACCCAGGAGCAGGCCGACGCGGTGGCCGGCCGGCTGGCCGAGATCGTCGCGCACGTCAGCTGACGTCCGGCGCGGATCGCCTGCCCCGGAGGGGCGAGCTGCGTCCGCGCTTTGCTCGGTCGCGCCGTTCCCCCCGGTACGCTCGGACGAATGTGCGGAATCGTGGGGTACGTCGGCCCGCAGGACGCCCGGGACGTCGTCCTGGAGGGGCTGCGCCGGCTGGAGTACCGGGGGTACGACTCCGCGGGCATCGCAGTCCTGGCGGACGGCTCGCTGGCGACGGCGAAGAAGGCCGGCAAGCTGGCGAACCTGGAGAAGGTGCTCGCCGAGACGCCGCTGCCGTCGGCCACCACGGCCATCGGTCACACCCGGTGGGCCACGCACGGCGGGCCGACCGACCGCAACGCCCACCCGCACGTCTCCGCCGACGGGAGCGTGGCGGTCATCCACAACGGCATCATCGAGAACTTCGCCTCGCTGCGCGCCGAGTGCGAGGCGACCGGTATCGAGTTCCTGTCGGAGACCGACACCGAGGTCGCCGCGCACCTCCTCGCGGCCGCCTACCGCGAGGCGCCCGAGGGCGAGGGCCGGCTGGCCGAGGCGATGCGCGCGGTCTGCCGTCGTCTGGAGGGTGCCTTCACCCTGGTCGCCACGCACGTCGCCGAGCCGGACACCCTCGTCGCCGCGCGGCGCAGCAGTCCTCTCGTCGTCGGCTCTGGAAGGACTGCGGACGGTACTGCTGAGTATTTTCTGGGCTCCGACGTCGCGGCGTTCATCGGGCACACCCGCAACGCCCTCGAACTGGGCCAGGACCAGGTCGTCGAGATCGACCGCACCCGCGGCGTGTCCGTGACCGACTTCGGCGGTGCCGCCGCCGAGCCGGTGGCCTACACCGTCGACTGGGACGCCGCCGCCGCCGAGAAGGGCGGGTACGGCTGGTTCATGCTCAAGGAGATCGCCGAGCAGCCGCAGGCGGTCGCCGACACCCTGCTGGGCCGGCTGGGTGCCCACGGCGAGCTGGTGCTCGACGAGGTGCGGCTGTCCGACCAGGAGCTGCGTGACATCGACAAGATCTTCGTCGTCGCGTGCGGCACCGCCTACCACGCCGGGCTCATCGCGAAGTACGCCATCGAGCACTGGACGCGCATCCCGGTCGAGGTCGAGGTGGCCAGCGAGTTCCGGTACCGCGACCCGGTGCTGGACCGCTCGACGCTCGTCGTCGTCATCAGCCAGTCCGGCGAGACGATGGACACGCTCATGGCCCTGCGCCACGCCCGCGACCAGAAGGCCCGGGTGCTGGCGATCTGCAACGCCAACGGGTCGACCATCCCGCGCGAGTCCGACGCGGTCCTCTACACCCACGCCGGCCCCGAGATCGCCGTCGCCTCCACCAAGGGCTTCCTCACCCAGGTCGTGGCCTGCTACCTCGTGGGCCTCTTCCTCGCCCAGGTGCGCGGGATGAAGTTCGAGGACGAGGTCGCCTCGATCGTCGAGGACCTGCGGAAGCTGCCCGACGCCGTCGCCCAGGTGCTGGCGGAGATGGAGCCGGTGCGCGAGCTCGCCCGGTCGCTCGCCGACGCGGACACGATCCTGTTCCTGGGCCGGCACGTCGGGTTCCCCGTCGCGCTGGAGGGCGCGCTCAAGCTCAAGGAGCTCGCCTACATCCACGCCGAGGGCTTCGCCGCGGGCGAGCTGAAGCACGGCCCGATCGCGCTCATCGACCAGGGCACGCCGGTCGTCGTCGTGGTGCCCTCTCCGCGCAGCCGCGAGTCGGTGCACGGCAAGGTCGTGTCGAACATCCAGGAGGTGCGGGCCCGTGGGGCGCTCACCATCGTGATCGCCGAGGAGGGCGACGAGGACGTCGTCCCCTACGCCGACCACCTGATCCGGGTGCCTCGCACGCCGACGCTGCTCGCGCCGGTGGTCACCACGGTGCCGCTGCAGGTGCTGGCCTGCGAGATCGCCGACACCCGGGGCCTGGACGTCGACCAGCCCCGCAACCTCGCGAAGTCCGTCACCGTCGAGTAGCTGGGGCGACGATCAGCGGACCTGATCCCAGCGCCTCCTCCCTCGTGGTGGGCGGTGAGGGAGGACGCGCTGCGGCGAGGGTGGACGGCGTCGGGCGCTGGTTCCGGTGGCGCGGCAGACTGAGCCGATGATCATCGGGGTCGGGATCGACGTCGTGCCGGTCGAGCGGTTCGTGCTGTCACTGACCCGCACGCCGGGGCTGCGCGACCGGCTGTTCACGGCCGCCGAGCAGGTCACCCCCTCGGGAGCGCCCCGCAGCGGTGAGTCCCTGGCCGCCCGGTTCGCTGCCAAGGAGGCGATCGCCAAGGCCCTCGGCGCCCCCGGCGATCTGCACTGGCACGACGCCGAGGTCAGCGTCGGCGAGCACGGCCGGCCGCACCTGGAGGTCCGCGGCAGCGTCGCGGGCCGCGCGGCCCAGCTCGGTGTGAACACCTGGCACGTCTCGCTCAGCCACGACGGCGGGATCGCTTCGGCGGTCGTCGTGGCCGAGGGCGTGCAGCGGGCGGACGAGGCGCGGGGGGACGACGGATGATCGGGCTGTACACCGCCGACGAGGTGCGCGCCGCCGAGGAGCCGGTGCTGGCCGCCACCCCGGAGGGCGCGCTCATGCAGCGTGCCGCCACCGGCCTGGCCACCGTCTGCGGCCGGCTGCTCGGCTCCGTCTACGGTCGCCAGGTCGCGCTGCTGGTCGGCACCGGCAACAACGGCGGCGACGCGCTGTTCGCCGGAGCGCACCTGGCCGGCCGCGGGGCGCGGGTCACCGCCGTCCTGCTCGACCCCGACCGGGCGCACGGGCCCGGGCTCGTCGCGCTGCGCCGATCGGGCGGCCGCGTCGTCGCCGCGGGGGAGGAAGGGGTGGACGACCTGGTCGCCCGGGCCGACCTCGTCCTGGACGGGATGCTCGGCATCGGCGGGCGCGGTGGCCTGCGCCGCGACGCCGTCGAGCTGACCTGGGCCGCCGCGGACGGCGCGGGCATCACCGTGGCCGTCGACGTCCCGAGCGGGATCGACGCCTCCACCGGCGAGGTCGACGGCGTGGCCTTCCCCGCGATGCACACGGTGACGTTCGGAGCGGTGAAGCGCGGCCTGGTCGTGGGCGAGGGCCGTGGGCACGCCGGGCAGGTCCACCTGATCGACATCGGGCTGGGCCCGCACCTGCCCGCAGCGACCGCGTGGCAGCTCACCGACGCCGACGTCGCCGCCCGGCTCGAGCCGCCCTCGGCCGGGGACGACAAGTACTCGCAGGGCGTCGTCGGCGTCGTCGCCGGATCGGCCACCTACCCCGGGGCCGGGGTGCTCTGCACCGGTGCCGCGCTGCGCACCCGGCCCGGCCTCGTCCGCTACGCCGGCGGTGCGGCCGACGGCGTGCGGGCGGCATGGCCGGAGGCGATCGTGACCGAGGGCCGCCCCTCGGAGGCCGGGCGGGTGCAGGCGTGGGTCGTCGGGCCGGGCATGGGCACCGACGACGCGGCGCGCGAGGCGCTCGCCGAGGTCCTGGACAGCGACGTCCCGGTGCTCGTCGACGCCGACGCCCTCACGCTGCTGGCCCGGAACCCGGCGCTGGTCCGCGGGAGGTCGGCACCCACGCTGCTCACCCCGCACGACCGCGAGTTCGAGCGGTTCGTGGACGCTCGGGGCGGTGGGGCGGGTGGACACGGAGTGGGCGGGGACCGGATCGCGGCGGCCCGCACGCTCGCCGCCGACCTCGGCGCCGTCGTCCTGCTCAAGGGCGACGCCACCGTCGTCGCCGATCCGGACGGGACCACGTTCGTCAACGGCACGGGCACCGCCTGGCTGGCCACCGCCGGCACCGGCGACGTGCTGAGCGGGATCGCCGGGGCCGTCCTGGCGACGCAGGGGACGACGGGGCTGTCCACCGCGGCGGCAGCCGCCGTGGCTGCGCACCTGCATGGCCTGGCGGGGCGGCTCGCCGCCCGGACCGGGCCGCTCGTCGCCGGGGATCTCGTGCGGTGCCTGCCCGAGGCGATCGGCCGGGTGCGGGGGCTGCTGCCGCCCGGGCTGGAAGACTCGGGCGCGTGACGACAGATCCGGGGGCCGGCCGTGCCGAGGTGGTGGTCGATCTCGACGCGATCGCCGCGAACACCGCGGTGCTGCGGGAACGGGTCGCCCGCCCTCTGATGGCCGTCGTGAAGGCCGACGGGTACGGGCACGGCCTGGTGCCCGCCGCCCGCGCCGTGCTCGCCGGCGGCGCGGACGAGCTGGGTGTGGCTGTGATCGACGAGGCGCTCGCGCTGCGCGCGGCCGGGGTGACCGCCCCGGTCCTCGCCTGGCTGAACGGCCCGGACGCCGACTACCCGGCCGCGCTCGCGGCGGACGTCGAGGTGTCGGTGAACGCCGGATGGGGGCTGGCCGACGTCGCCGCCGCCGCCCGCAGCACCGGACGGACCGCCCGCGTGCACCTGGCCGTCGACACCGGGCTGTCCCGCGAAGGGGCTCCGCCCGACGAGTGGCCCGACCTCGTGGCGGCTGCGGCGCGCGCGCAGGCCGACGGGGACGTCGCCGTCGTGGGGCTGTGGAGCCACATGGCCTACGCCGACGCACCCACGCATCCCACGATCGGCGCCCAGGTGCGGGTCTTCGAGGAGGCGGTCGCCGTGGCGCGCGCCGCCGGGCTCACCGACGCCCGGCGGCACCTGGCCAACTCGGCGGCGACCCTCGCGCTGCCCGACACCTGGTACGACCTCGTGCGCCCCGGCATCGCCCTGTACGGGCTCGACCCGATGGGCGGGGACCCGGCGCGGCACGGCCTGCGGCCGGCGATGACGGTCCGCGCCCAGGTCGCGCTCACCAAGCGGGTGCCGGCGGGCGTCGGCGTCTCCTACGGGCACACCTACTCCCCGGACCGGGAGACCACGCTGGCCCTGGTGCCGGTCGGGTACGCCGACGGCGTGCCCCGATCGCTCGGCAACCGGGCGCCGGTGCTGGCCGCGGGAGCGCAGCGCACCATCGCCGGCCGGGTGTGCATGGACCAGTTCGTTCTGGACATCGGCGACGACGCGATCGCCGCCGGCGACGAGGTCGTCCTGTGGGGCCCCGGCGACGCGGGGGAGCCGACCGCGCAGCAGTGGGCCGATGCCGCCGACACGATCCACTACGAGCTGGTCACCCGCGTCGGGGGGCGGTTCGTCCGGCGGTACGTCGGCACGGCCGGAGCGGTCTGATGGCGCGCGCACCACAGCGTGCCCACCACACGGCGCACGCCGTCGGAGTCGTGGGCGCCGTCGTCGGTCTGGCCGCGGCGGGAACCGCGGCCGGGGTGGCGCTCACCCGGATGGCCCGCCGCCGGCTGGACGTGGCCGGGCCCCGGCCCGCGGACCTCGCGGCGGTGCCGGACGCGGAGCTGCTGGCCAGCGACCCCCTAGGTGCCGAGGCCCGGCGCGCCGACCGCACGGCGCACGTCCGGGCCGACGACGGCGTGCTGCTGCACGTGGAGGAGGTCGGCCCCCGGGACGCTCCGCTGACCGTCGTCTTCGTGCACGGCTACACGCTGTCCATGCACTCGTGGGCCTTCCAGCGCCGCACGCTCGGCGCCCGGCTCGCCACCGCCAACGGGCACCGGCCCACCGCCCGGCTGGTCTTCTACGACCAGCGCGGGCACGGGGCGTCGGGGCGCGGGAGCAGCGGGCACTCGACCATCGAGCAGCTGGCCCGCGACCTCGCCACCGTGCTCGCGACGCGGGTACCCCGTGGCCCGGTGGTCCTGGTCGGCCACTCCATGGGCGGCATGACGATCATGGGCCTGGCGGCGATGCGCCCCGAGCTGTTCGGCACCCGCGTCGTCGGCGCGGCGCTGCTCTCGACCTCCAGCGGCAACCTGGCCGACCTGAACTTCGGCATGCCCGAGTTCCTCACGCGCGTACGGGCGGTGACGCTGCCCCTCGCGGCGTGGACGATGCGCCGGCGTCCGGCCTTCGCCGAGCGCACCCGGCGGGTGGCCGCCGACCTCGTCTCGGTCCTCACCCGCTCGCTGTCGTTCGCCTCGGCCGACGTGGACCCCGCGCTGGTGCACTACGTCGACGCGATGATCGCCGGGACGCCGGTCGACGTGATCGCGGAGTTCTACCCGGCCCTGGCCGGCCTCGACGAGACCGGCTCGCTGGAGCCGTTGCGCGCGATCCCGACCCTCGTGCTCACCGGGGACGCCGACCGGATGATCCCCAAGGAGCACAGCGAGCTGATCCTCGAGCGACTCACCCGGGAGGGAGGCGGCAGCGCCGAGTTCGTCGTCGTCCCGGACGCCGGGCACATGGTCCTGCTGGAGAGGCCGGACGAGGTCAGCGAGGCGCTGGCCGCCCTGGTGCGGCGCGTGGCCGCCGCGAAGCCGGCGGGCCGCTGACGGTGGCCGCCCCCCGACCGCCGCGGCTGGACGCGTCCGCCGAGGAGGTGGCGCGCACCGCTGAGGCCGCGGCCGACTGGACCGCCCTGGCCGGGGCCGCCCGGGCGTGCGTCGCCTGCCCCGAGCTGGCGGCCACGCGACAGCACGTCGTCGTCGGCGACGTGCCGGCCTCGGGCAGGCCGCGGCTGGTCCTGGTCGGCGAGGCCCCGGGAGCGACCGAGGACGAGACCGGCCGGCCGTTCGTGGGCAGGTCCGGGATGCTGCTCGACCAGCTGCTGGGGGAGGCCGGTCTCGACCGCGCCACGGCGGCCGTGCTGAACATCGTCAAGTGCCGCCCGCCGGGCAACCGCACCCCGAAGGCGCCGGAGGTCGCGCGTTGCAGCGGGTGGTTGCGCCGCCAGCTCGACCTCCTCGACGCTCCCGTCGTGGTCGCGCTCGGCCTGTCGTCGGCCAGGTGGTTCCTCGGCCCGCGGACGGTGCTGGCCGCGGTCCGCGGACGGCCGCACGAGGTCGACGGCCGGGCGGTCTGGGCGACCTACCACCCGTCGGCGGCCATCCGGTTCGGGCCGCGGGGAGCGCCACGGGCCGGGTTGCTCGCCGATCTCACCGCCGTCGCCGGCTCGCTCGGAGGTGCTCCGTGAAGGCCGCCCACGACCTCCCGACCGTCGAGGACACCGAGCAGCTGGGGGTCCAGCTGGCGGGCCTCTTCCGCCCCGGCGATCTCGTCGTCCTGGTCGGTCCGCTCGGGGCCGGCAAGACCGCGCTGACCCGGGGCATCGGCCGGGGGCTGGGTGTCCGGGAGCCGGTCACCTCGCCGACGTTCGTGATCGCCCGGGTGCACGACGGCGGCCGGCTCCCGCTGGTGCACGTCGACGCCTACCGCCTCGGCGGGATGGCCGACGTCGACGACCTGGACCTCGACGTCACCGTCGCCGACTCGGTGACCGTCGTCGAGTGGGGTCAGGGCCTGGTGGAGCAGTTGGCCGACGAGCACCTCGAGGTCCGGCTGGAGCGGCGGGACGACGACGTCCGAGCCGTGCTGCTGGTCCCGCACGGCCCCGGCTGGGAGGAGCGGATCGGCTGATCCCGGGTGCGGACCGGGCCGGCGCGGTGCAGGATGACCGCTGGCGGGAGGCCCGACGCCCGCCTGACCAGGCAGGACGTGCCGTCACGAAGGGTTTCCCCGCCGCCATGCGCCGCACGAACTACAAACCCAGCAAGCCGGCCGCTGCCCTGGGCATCGTCTTCGGCATCGGGATGCTCGTGTTCGGCATCACGGCCTTCAGGGACGCAGAGGGCAGTGGACTCGCCTTCCTGGTGTTCTGGTGCGCGGGCGTCGGCATCACGGCGCTGAACACCTGGGCCGCCTTCTCGGAGAAGGGTTCCCTGGGCACCTTCGTCACCCGCGACGACGACGCGCAGCCGGACCGGCCGCAGCCCTTCCTCTGAGACCGCCGCTCAGTCGCGGAAGACCACCAGCCGCAGCATCACGAAGTTCCAGGCCGTGCCCAGCCCCTGGGAGATCGCCCAGGCCAGCGTGATGCGCCACGAGGACTCCGGCAGCACCAGCAGCGCCAGGGCGTTGACGCCCAGGATCAGGAAGAACGTCGTGCCGTAGAGCAGGGCGAAGCTCCCCGCCCGGCGTGCTCCGCCCGTCACCTGGAAGGCCCAGCGCCGGTTGAGGGCGTAGGCCGTCGTCGTGCCCGCGACGAAGCTGACCGCGCGCGCCACGTAGGTGGCGAGGCCGAGGTGCAGCCCGAGCGAGTACACGCTGAGGTCGACGACCGCGCTGAAGCCGCCCACCAGCGCGAACCGGACGAGCTGGGTCAGCAGTCCGGGGCGGGCCGGTGCCACCGCGTCGTCCTGGGCCACGACCACGTCCTCCCGATGTGCCGATCCGGGACCGCGATCCCGGCTCCGGCTCCCGCGCCGGTCCCGGCATTCTCTCCCGTCCGCCGGAGCGCACTACGCTGGCCTCCCGTGCTCGTCCTCGCGCTCGACACCGCCACGCCGACCCTCGTCGCCGGCGTGGCCCGCTGGTCGTCCGAGGGCAGCGACGTCCTGGCCGAGCGCGCCGTCCCCTCCGGGACCAGGCACGCCGAACTGCTCACCCCGGCGATCCGGGGTGTGCTCGCCGACGCGGGGCTGACGCTGGCCGACGTCGAGGCCGTCGTCACCGGTCTGGGGCCCGGCCCGTTCACCGGGCTGCGGGTCGGCATCGTGACCGCCGCGGCGCTGGCCGATGCCCGGGGACTCCCCGTGATCGGGGTCTGCTCGCTCGACGCGGTCGGGTCCGGTGCGCGCACCGTCGTCACCGACGCGCGGCGCAAGGAGGTCTACTGGGCCGCCTACGACAGCGCGGGGAACCGCATCGAGGGGCCAGGGGTGGTCCGGCCCGAGGAGCTGGGGCGGTCCGGCCCGTTCGTCGGGGACCCGGCCTTCGAGGGGCGACTGGGTGAGCCGGTCGAGCGCGCGGAGGTGACGACGGCGGGGCTGCTCCGCACGGCCACGCCCCAGCTCGACGCCCCGGCGTCCGCCGCGCCGCTCGTGCCGCTCTACCTGCGCCGTCCCGACGCCGTCCCGCCGACGTCGATCAAGCCGGTGTCCCCGTCATGACGGCGAGCCTGCGTCCGATGCGCCTCACCGACCTGCCCGCCGTCATGGAGCTCGAGGAGGAGCTCTTCGCGCCGGACACCTGGACGGCGGCGATGTACCGCGACGAGCTGGCGCGGACCGACACCCGGCACTACCTGGTGGCCGAGGAGGGCGGGCGGGTCGTCGGTTACGCCGGGCTGATCGCCTACGACGACGAGGCGCACGTGGCCACCATCGGCGTCACCGGAGCGCGCCAGGGCGAGGGGATCGGCGCCCAGCTGCTCGACGCGCTGCTCGCCGAGGCAGACCGGCGGCGCAGCCCCGTGGTACTGCTCGAGGTCCGCGCGGACAACGAGCAGGCCCAGGAGCTGTACCGGCGGCGCGGGTTCGCCGAGATCGGCCGGCGCCGGGGCTACTACCAACCGAGCGGCACCGACGCCGTCGTGATGAGGAGGGAGGTGCTCCGTGGCTGACGAGCCACTGGTCCTGGGGTTCGAGACCTCCTGCGACGAGACCGGCGTGGGCATCGTCCGCGGGCACACCCTGCTCGCCGACGCACTGGCCACCTCCATGGCCGAGCACGAGCGGTTCGGCGGGGTCGTCCCGGAGATCGCCTCGCGGGCGCACCTGGAGGCGATGGTCCCGACGGTGCACCGCGCCCTGGCCGAGGCCGGCGTGCGGGCGTCCGACGTCGACGCGGTGGCGGTGACGAGCGGCCCCGGGCTGACCGGGGCGCTGCTGGTCGGCGTCGCGGCGGCCAAGGCCTACGCGCTGGCGCTCGACAAGCCGCTCTACGGCGTCAACCACCTGGCCGCCCACGTCGCCGTGGACGAGCTGCAGCACGGCCCGCTGGCCGAGCCCTCGATCGCGATGCTGGTTTCCGGCGGGCACAGCTCGCTGCTGCTGGTCCCCGACCTGGCGCAGGACGTGCAGCCGCTCGGCCGCACGATCGACGACGCCGCGGGCGAGGCCTTCGACAAGGTGGCCCGCGTGCTCGGGATGCCGTTCCCGGGCGGCCCGCCGATCGACCGGGCCGCCCGCGAGGGCGATCCGCACGCCATCGCGTTCCCGCGCGGGCTCACCGGCCCCCGCGACCCGGTCTACGACTTCTCCTTCTCCGGGCTGAAGACCGCCGTCGCCCGGTGGATCGAGGCCAGGGAGCGGGCCGGTGAGCCGGTGCCCGTGGCCGACGTCGCCGCGTCGTTCCAGGAGGCGGTCGCCGACGTGCTCACGGCCAAGGCGGTGCGCGCCTGCCGCGACCACGGCGTCGACCACCTGGTGCTCGGCGGGGGAGTGGCGGCCAACTCGCGGCTGCGCGCGCTGGCCGAGGAGCGGTGCGCCGCGGCCGGCATCGTGCTGCGGGTGCCGAGTCCCAAGCTCTGCACCGACAACGGCGCGATGGTGGCCGCGCTCGGCTCCCGCCTGGTCGCCGCCGGCGTCGCACCCTCGGCCCCCGACCTGGGTGCCGACAGCGCCCTGCCGATCACCGTCGTCAGCCGCTGAGGGCCACGATGGCCATCGTGGCCCTCAGGTGGTGAGGTCGCAGACGAGGACGGTCGGTGCGCCGGCCACCCGGGTGACGACGACGGTCGCCGTCCCTCGGGCGTCCGTGCGCAGCTGCCGGGCCAGCGACTCCGGTTCGATGGGGGAGCCCCGCTTCTTCACCACCACCCGGCCGACGCCGCGGGTGCGCAGCAGCCCCCTGAGCTTCTTCAGGTTGAACGGCAGAACCTCGTCGACCCGGTAGGAGCTCACCCAGGGCGAGTCCGCGGCCGCGTCCGAGCTCAGGTAGGCGATCGTCGGGTCGACCAGCGAGGCACCCAGGTCGGCGGCCACGAGCGACACCAGGCCCGAGCGGATCAGAGCCGGGTCCGGCTCGTGCAGCCATCCCCGAACCGGCCCGACCGGCGCGTGCCCTGGATCGGCGTCCGCGGTGACTTCGTGCACCTCGCCGTCCCGCACCACCGTCGCCCGCCGCCACGTCGTCGAGAGTGCCGGCCCCCACAGCAGCGCCTCGACGATCGAGCCGCCGACCGACACCCACTCCGCCTCGACCCCGTCCGGCACGCGGTCGTGGTCGAGGCCGGGCGCCACCTTCACCACCGACGTCGGCACCCTCTCGAGCAGCGCGGTGACCGTCGACCAGGGCGGCGACCACGTGTCGGGGTTCAGCAGCCGCTTGCCACCGGCACGCCGGGCGGGATCGAGGACGGCGGCGGAGCACCCGGCCACCTCGCCACCGCGTGCCGCGGCGACGAGCTCCACGGCGTCCCCGGCGAGCACCCAGACGTCGTCGGCCAGCCCCAGCGCCTCGACGTTGGCGGCGGTGAGCTCACGGGCGACCGGGTCGACGTCGACCGCCAGCACGCGGGCACCGGCGCGGGCGAGCGCGATCGTGTCGGTCCCGGCGGCGCAGCCGAGATCGGCGACCGAGTCCGCGCCCCCGGCCAGCAGGCGGGCCGCGCGCCGGGCGGCCAGCTCGGGGCGTCCGGCCTGCTCGAGGGTGTCGGCGGTGAAGAGCAGCCGGTCGGCCTCGGCGCCGAACGTCGCCCGTGCCTTCTGGCGCTGGCGCGCGATGCCCCAGGCGGGTCCGGCGAGGTCTGCTCCCACCTCGGCGCGCAGCCGGGTCAGCCCGGCGACCGCGTCGGCACCGGCGTCGAGCAGAGCGGCTGCCCGGGTCAGGGCTGCCGCCCCCTCCGGCGTGGTCAGCGCCCGCAGCTGGCGCACCGTCTCGGCCGCCTGGTCCTCGGAGGAGTGCACCGGCACAGCGTGGCCTACGGGCGGACGGGGCCCGTCGTCACCCGGGACGGGGACCGGGTTGAGCGGCTGGCACTCTCATAGGTAGAGTGCCAACCGACACGGGCTGGCGCCCGACCCCCGCGACGGCGGGTGCCCGGATCCCGTGCCACAGCATCAGCACCACAGCAACACATCCACCAGCCGTCCGACACCGAAGGGGGCGTCACCGACGTGACGACCGCTACCAAGGTCAGCATCAAGCCGCTGGAGGACCGGGTCGTGGTCCAGGCCAACGAGGCCGAGACCACCACCGCCTCCGGTCTGGTCATCCCGGACACCGCCAAGGAGAAGCCCCAGGAGGGCACCGTCGTCGCCGTCGGCCCCGGCCGCATCGACGACAACGGCAACCGCGTCCCGCTCGACGTGAACGTCGGCGACGTGGTCATCTACTCGAAGTACGGCGGCACCGAGGTCAAGTACGGCGGCGAGGAGTACCTCGTGCTCTCCGCCCGCGACCTCCTCGCCGTCGTCGAGAAGTAGCCCTTCTCCACGAAGCACTCCGACCGCCCCGGGCGTCCCGAATCCTCGGGCCCCGGGGCGGTCGTCTTTGCCCCGCATTCCTGATCGAAAGGTCCGTCATGGCCAAGATCATCAAGTTCAACGAGGACGCCCGCCGGGCACTCGAGCGCGGCGTCGACAAGCTCGCCGACGCCGTCCGGGTGACGATCGGCCCGCGCGGCCGCAACGTCGTCATCGACAAGAAGTTCGGCGCGCCGACCATCACCAACGACGGCGTGACGATCGCCCGCGAGATCGACCTCGAGGATCCCTACGAGAACCTCGGCGCCCAGCTGGCGAAGAACGTCGCCACCAAGACCAACGACGTCGCCGGTGACGGCACCACCACCGCCACCGTGCTGGCGCAGGCACTGGTCCACGAGGGCATGCGCAACGTCGCCGCCGGCGCCAACCCGATGGCGCTGGGCCGGGGCATGCGCGCCGCCGTCGACGCCGTGCACGCCGCGCTCGACGCCGCCGCCATCCCGGTGGAGGACCGCGCCGCGATCGCCGGCGTCGCCACCATCTCCGCGCAGGACGCCACCGTCGGTGAGCTCATCGGCGAGGCCATGGAGCGGGTCGGCAAGGACGGCGTCATCACCGTCGAGGAGAGCAACACCCTCGAGACCGACCTGGACGTCACCGAGGGCGTGCAGTTCGACAAGGGCTACCTCTCGCCGTACTTCGTCACCGACCAGGAGGCCATGGAGGCCGTCCTGGACGACGCCCTCGTGCTGCTGGTGAGCGGCAAGATCGGCGCGCTGGCAACCCTGCTCCCGCTGCTGGAGAAGGTGCTGGGCTCCGGCGCCCGTCCGCTGCTCATCGTGGCCGAGGACGTCGAGGGCGAGGCGCTGTCCACGCTCGTCGTCAACTCGATCCGCAAGACGATCAAGGTCGTCGCGGTGAAGTCGCCCTTCTTCGGTGACCGTCGCACGGCGTTCATGACCGACCTCGCCGTCGTCACCGGTGGTCAGGTGGTCAGCGAGGACGTCGGCCTGTCCCTGGAGTCGGTGGGCCTCGAGGTCCTCGGCACCGCGCGCCGGGTGACCGTCACGAAGGACACCACCACGATCGTCGACGGCGGCGGCGCCTCGGACGCCATCGCCGACCGCGTCGCGCAGATCCGCCGGGAGATCGACGCCACCGACTCCGACTGGGACCGCGAGAAGCTGCAGGAGCGGCTCGCGAAGCTGGCCGGCGGCATCGGCGTCATCCGCGTCGGCGCGGCCACCGAGGTGGAGCTCAAGGAGCGCAAGCACCGCATCGAGGACGCGATCGCGGCCACCCGCGCGGCGGTCGAGGAGGGGGTCATCCCCGGCGGCGGTTCGGCGCTGGTGCACGCGGCCGAGGCGATCGACGCCCTCGACCTCAGCGGTGACGAGCTGACCGGCGCCCGCGCCGTCCGCACGGCCCTGGACGCCCCCGCGGTGCAGATCGCGGAGAACGCCGGGTTCGAGGGGCGGGTCGTCGTCAGCAAGATCCGCGAGGCCGGCAAGGGTCAGGGCTTCAACGCCGCGACGGGTGAGTACGGCGACCTGGCCGCGCAGGGCGTCATCGACCCGGTCAAGGTCACCAAGGCCGCGCTCGGCAACGCCGCCTCGATCGCCGCGATGATCCTGACGACCGACTCCGCCGTCGTCGAGGCGCCGGAGGAAGAGGACGAGCACGCCGGTGGGCACCACACCCACGGCCACTCGCACGGCGGCCACGGCCACTCCCACTGATGCGCGCGGCCGGGATCAGGTGACCTGATCCCGGCGCGTCCTCCCTCGCCGTCCGCGGTGGGGGAGGACGCCGCACGGTGAGGGAGGACCTCCCGTGAACGCATGACGAGGGCGGGTTCCGGATGATCCGGAACCCGCCCTCGTCGGCGTTCGTGGGGGTGTGGCTAGACCCCGGCGGCGATCGCGGCCGGCTCGGCGGCGATCAGCCGGGCGCGCTCCTCCTCGCTCATGCCGCCCCAGACCCCGTAGGGCTCGCGGACCGACAGCGCGTGCTTGAGGCAGGCGTCGACGACCGGGCACCGACCGCAGACGGCCTTGGCCGCAGCCTGCCGCCGCGCCCGCGCCGGTCCGCGTTCACCGTCCGGGTGGAAGAAGAGGGACGTGTTCTCGCCACGGCAGGAACCGTGGAGCTGCCAGTCCCAGACCTCGGCGACGGGCGTCGGGAGTCTGCGGATGTCGGCCATGTCTCCTCCAGGACTCGATCGAGCCGGAGGGGGGCTGTCCGGCTGCAAGGCCCACGTGCCCGAGGCCTCGCATGGTCAAACACGGCGTGATCGCAACTTTTGGCGCCGGCGGCCTCTCCGGCCCCTCTCACCCCCGGGGGTGAGGGCCGCTGTTGCCGGTCCCGCGCCTCGATCACAGTGAATCTGCGTCGTGCCGGAACCGGGAGGGGGAGAAACCCGGAAACCCCGGTGCGACCAGCGCGGAGGCGCGGGGCTCCCCCTCGGGGAGCCCCCGCCCGAGCGACAACCGGCCGGGCGAGCCCCGGCTGGTCCGGACCCGGCACTGACCCGTCGGGCGAAGCGAGGAGCAGGCCGTGATCGACGACAGGATGCGCGGAACCGGGAACCCCGGTGCAACCGTCTGGGTGTACGACGAGCGCCGTCGGGTGCGTGACGACGTCGCCTCGCGCCTGGTCGCGCTGCCCTTCGTCGGCCGCGTCGAGGTCGTGGGCGACCCCGCCTCGCTGCTGTCCCGCCTGGACACCCGCAAGCCCGACGTCCTCATCGTCGGGACGCAGCGCGCCGTCGACACCGGCCTGACCGCCGCGACTCAGGCGCTGCGCGCCCACCCCGGCCTGCCCGTGCTCGTGCTCGGTGCGCCCGACGACGCCGAGAGCGTCCGGGCCGCGGTCGCCTTCGGTGCGCGCGGTTACCTGCGCTGGGACGCCAGCGCCATCGAGATGGGCCTGGGGCTGTCCCGCGCCGGTCTCCGTCCCGAGGGAGCGCGTGTTCCCCAGCAGCAGATGAACGGCCAGCTGGTCGGCTCCTCGTCGTGGAGCGCCGCGCCCCTGGCCGGATCCGCGCCGACCACGGTGCGCTCGACCGTCCGCGACACCCCTGCGCCCGCCGCGCTGTCGATGCGGGAGATGCAGGTGCTCACCGGCATGAGTCAGGGCAAGAGCAACGCCCAGATCGGCCGCGAGCTCTACCTGTCCGAGGACACCATCAAGACGCATGCCCGCCGGCTGTTCCGCAAGCTCGGCGCCAAGGACCGCGCCGAGGCCGTCGCGATCGGCTTCCGCCGCGGCGTCATGTCCTGAAGCCCGATCGCGCCGAGTGGGGCCCGGAGGGTCCCGCGCAGACGTGAGGGACGCCCTCAGCGCAGCAGGGGTACGGCTCGTGGCCGCGGTGCGATCCGGAGGATCGCGATGTCAGAGAGCGTGGCGGCCGGTGGGCTCGTCGCTCTCGGCGGCCGCGGCGATCCCGTCGGCGTAGCCGCTGGCGTAGTCCCAGCTGACGTAGTCGTCCGGGTCGGGGTCGAACGGCGGCTCGTGCCGGCCGGTCTGCCCCTCCTCGAGGAGCTGCCGCAGGTTGGCCTGCATGAGCGGCCAGTCGACGTGGTGTTCCTCGTCGCAGTCGGGGCAGTCGACGACGATGCCCTTGATGCCGGTGGGCTCGAGCAGCGTGCGGAACACCTCGAGCTCGGCCAGGTCGTCGAGGACGCCCGCCCGCTCCTCCATGGTCAGGGGCGGGGGAGCGTGGTCGCCGGCGCCGAAGTCCGGGTCGGGCGCCCCGAAGTTGGGGCCGGAGCCGTCATCGAACGCAGACACGGGGTCCACGGTAACGGCCCGGCGGGCGGAGCACCGCCCCCTGTGCGCCGCCGCATACGATCGGGGCGGACTTCCTGCGCCCGTCGAGGTGTTGGACGGAGTCCGCAATCGATACAGGAGGGGTGGCGACCCACATGCAGCCCGATTTCGTCCCCGAGCTGCCGGCGAAGTTCGCCCCGCTCGGCCTGACCTACGACGACGTCCTGCTGGTGCCCGGTGCCTCCGACGTCGTCCCGGCCGAGGTGGACACCAGCAGCCGGGTCACCCGGCGCATCCGCCTGGCCGTCCCGCTGCTGTCCAGCGCGATGGACACCGTCACGGAGTCCCGGATGGCCATCGCCATGGCCCGTGTCGGCGGCATGGGCGTGCTGCACCGCAACCTCGCCGCCGAGGACCAGGCCAGCCAGGCCGATCTCGTGAAGCGCTCCGAGGCCGGCATGGTCACCAACCCCGTCACCTGCTCGCCCGACAACACCCTCGCCGAGGTCGACGCGCTGTCGGCCCGCTACCGCATCTCCGGCGCCCCGGTCGTGGACGCCGACGGCGTGCTGCTGGGCATCGTCACCAACCGGGACATGCGCTTCGAGACCGACATGAACCGGCTCGTGCGCGACGTCATGACGCCGATGCCGCTGATCACCGCCCCGGTCGGGGTGGACGCCGACACCGCCCTGCAGCTGCTGTCCAAGCACAAGGTCGAGAAGCTCCCGCTGGTCGACGACGCCGGCCGGCTGCGCGGGCTGATCACCGTCAAGGACTTCGTCAAGCGCGACCAGTGGCCGCTCTCCACCAAGGATGCGAACGGCCGGCTGGTCGTCGGCGCCGCCCTCGGTGTGGGCGAGGACGCCTACAAGCGCGCCGGCCTGCTCGTCGACGCCGGTGTCGACGTCCTCGTCGTCGACACCGCGCACGGACACCAGCGCGCCGTGCTCGAGATGGTCGCCCAGGTCAAGAAGGACTTCGGCGGTGAGGACGGCGTCGAGGTGATCGGCGGCAACATCGCCACCCGCGCCGGCGCCCAGGCGCTGATCGACGCCGGAGCCGACGCGGTCAAGGTCGGGGTGGGCCCGGGCTCCATCTGCACGACCCGCGTGGTCGCCGGCGTCGGCGTCCCGCAGGTCAGTGCCATCTACGAGGCGTGGCTGGCCGCCGGTCCGGCCGGCGTCCCGGTCATCGCCGACGGCGGACTGCAGTACTCCGGCGACATCGCCAAGGCGCTGGTCGCGGGCGCCGACACCGTGATGATCGGCGGGCTGTTCGCCGGTGTCGAGGAGGCCCCGGGCGAGCTGGTCTTCATGAACGGCAAGCAGTACAAGACCTACCGCGGCATGGGGTCGCTGGGCGCGATGCAGAAGCGCGGCAACCAGTCGTTCAGCCGCGACCGGTACTTCGCCGACGACGTGCTCTCCGACGACAAGCTCGTCCCCGAGGGCATCGAGGGCCAGGTGCCCTACCGCGGCGCGCTGGCCGGTGTGGCCCACCAGCTCGTCGGTGGCCTGCAGGCGTCGATGGGCTACGCGGGCGCGGCCACGATCGCCGACCTCAAGGAGCGCGGTCAGCTGACCCGCATCACGTCCGCCGGGCTGGTCGAGAGCCACCCGCACGACATCCAGATGACCGTCGAGGCACCGAACTACCGGGGACGTTGATGAGCGCACGCGACACCGTCGAGATCGGGCTCAACCGCTTCGCCCGCCGCGGCTACGACCTCGACGAGGTCTCGATCGTCCCGTCCCGGCGCACCCGCGACGTCGACGACGTCTCGACCGCCTGGCAGATCGACGCCTTCCGGTTCGACATTCCGCTGGTCACCAGCCCGTCGGACGCCGTCGTCAGCCCGCAGACAGCGGTCGCGGTGGGGGAGGCCGGCGGTCTGGGCGTCCTCAACGCCGAGGGGTTGTGGGCCCGCTACGAGGACCCGCTGCCGGTCTACCGGCAGCTCCGCGAGGCCGCGGGGTCCGCGGCCCCGCCGGTGTCGCTGCTCCAGCAGGTGTACGCGGAGTCGGTCAAGCCCGACCTGGTCGCCGCCCGCATCAAGGAGATGCACGACGCCGGTGTCACCACGGCCGTCCGGGTCTCGCCGCAGCACACCGTGCGGCTCGCGCCGACGGTCCTCTCGGCCGGCGTCGATCTCCTGGTCATCCAGGGCACGATCGTCTCCGCCGAGCACGTGACCTCCCAGGGTGACGCGCTCAACCTCAAGGAGTTCATCGCCGACCTCGACGTCCCGGTCATCGTGGGCGGCGCGGCGAACTACCAGACCGCGCTGCACCTGATGCGCACCGGCGCGGCCGGCGTGATCGTCGGCGTCGGCGCCGACACCTACTCGACCACCGACGACGTCATGGGCATCCGGGTGCCGCTGGCCAGCGCCATCGCCGACGCCGCGGCCGCGCGCCGCGACTACCTCGACGAGACCGGCGGCCGGTACGTGCACGTCATCGCCAACGGCCGGATCGAGACCAGCGGGGCCATCGCCCGCGCGCTGGCCTGCGGTGCCGACGCCGTGCAGCTCGGGGAGCCGCTGCGCATGGCGGCCGAGGCGCCCGGCGGTGGCATCTGGTGGGACTCCGTGGCCGCGCACCCCCGGCTGCCGCGCGGCGCCACCTCCGCTCCCGTCGAGCCCGCCGGCTCGCTCCAGCAGGTCCTGCTCGGGCCGGCGGAGTCCTCCGACGGGCGCACCAACCTGTTCGGCGCCCTGGCCAGGACGATGGCCAAGACCGGCTACCGCGACCTCAAGGAGTTCCAGCGCGTGGACCTCGTCATCGGGGGAGCCGGCGACTGATGGACTTCCCGACCGTCCTCGTCGTCGACTTCGGGGCCCAGTACGCGCAGCTGATCGCCCGGCGGATCCGGGAGGCGGGGGTCTACTCCGAGATCGTCTCCTGCGAGGTCCCGGCCGAGGAGATCGTGGCCCGCAAGCCCGCCGCGATCGTGCTCTCCGGCGGCCCGTCCAGCGTCTACGCGCCCGAGGCCCCCCAGGTCGACCCGACGCTGTTCGAGTCCGGCGTCCCGGCGTTCGGCATCTGCTACGGCTTCCAGGCGATGGCGGCGTCGCTCGGCGGCACGGTGGCCCGCACCGGCGACCGCGAGTACGGCGGCACCCCGCTGACCGTCACGACCGAGGGCCGGCTGTTCGGCGATCTCCCCGTCGAGCAGAACGTGTGGATGAGTCACGGGGACGCCGTCAGCGCGGCACCTCCCGGGTTCACCGTCACCGCCACCTCCTCCGGTGCGCCGGTGGCGGCCTTCGAGGACGTCGACCGGCGCCTGGCCGGTGTGCAGTTCCACCCCGAGGTGCGGCACACCGCGCACGGGCAGACCGTGCTCGAGCACTTCCTGTTCGACATCGCCGGCCTCGAGCCGACCTGGACGATGGCCAACGTCGTCGAGGAGCAGGTCGAGCGCATCCGGGCGCAGGTCGGTGAGGGCCGGGCGCTGTGCGCGCTGTCCGGGGGAGTGGACTCCGCCGTCGCCGCCGCGCTCGTGCAGCGTGCGATCGGCGATCGGCTCACCTGCGTCTACGTCGACCACGGGCTGATGCGCGAGGGCGAGACCGAGCAGATCGAGCGCGACTTCGTCGCCGTCACCGGGGTGGACCTGCGGGTGGTTGACGCCCGCGAGCAGTTCCTGGGCGCGCTGGCCGGGGTCTCCGACCCCGAGGAGAAGCGGAAGATCATCGGCCGCGAGTTCATCCGGGTCTTCGAGCAGGCCGCCCTCGACGTCGTCGGCGACGCCAAGGAGCACGGCGAGAAGGTCGACTTCCTGGTGCAGGGGACGCTCTACCCCGACGTCGTCGAGTCCGGCGGCGGCTCCGGGACGGCGAACATCAAGAGCCACCACAACGTCGGCGGGCTGCCGGAGGACCTCCAGTTCACGCTGGTCGAGCCGCTGCGGACGCTGTTCAAGGACGAGGTCCGCGAGGTCGGCATCCAGCTCGGCCTGCCCGAGGCGATGGTGTGGCGCCAGCCGTTCCCGGGCCCGGGTCTGGGCATCCGGATCGTCGGCGAGGTGACGCAGGAGCGGCTGGACATCCTGCGCAAGGCCGACGCGATCGTCCGCGCGGAGCTGACCGCGGCCAAGCTGGACCGCGAGATCTGGCAGTGCCCGGTCGTGCTCCTGGCCGACGTCCGGTCGGTCGGCGTGCAGGGCGACGGGCGCACCTACGGGCACCCGATCGTGCTGCGGCCGGTGTCCAGCGAGGACGCCATGACCGCGGACTGGACGCGGCTGCCCTACGACGTGCTGGCGAAGATCTCGACCCGGATCACCAACGAGGTGGAAGAGGTCAACCGGGTCACCCTCGACGTCACCAGCAAGCCGCCCGGCACCATCGAGTGGGAATGAGGGCCCTCCTGCCCCCCAACCCTCGCTGATGCTCGGGTCGGGCCCCTGCAGGAGGGCCGTTCCAGCAGGTCACCGGGCGCGATAGCTCAGGGTCGGGGTCTGGGCTCCGCGCGTGTCGACGCCGCCGACGGTGAGGACGTCGCCCTCGACGTGCACGCCGAAGGCCCCGCCCAGCACCTGGACCAGGGACTCGTCCTGGTCGGCCACCTCGGGCGGGCAGTCGAGCAGCTCGAACTGCCAGTCGGCGAGCTGGACGGCGTCCCCGGCCGTCCGCCAGGACGCCTCGAACTCGCGGCAGCCGGTGGACACGGTGGCCGTCCCGTCCGACCGCAGCTCCAGGACGGCGGGGGCGCCCGCGCCGGCCGTACCGGTGCTGCGCACCACCGCCTCCAGTTCCCACCGACGGTCGGTCAGCTCCGCGAGGGGGACCGGCGGCAGCCGGTCGAAGACGAGCGTCCCCGCGTCGCTGACGAGCACGAGGCGGTCGCCGTCGACCTGGGCCCGATGGCTCCGGTCGAGCAGGACCTCGAGGTAGCGGCCCTCGGCCTCCCCGACCGGCCCCTCGCAGCCCATCAGGGTGTGCGCCGTGTCCGCGAGGCGGAGCTCGTTCCCCTCGAGGGTGTAGGTGCCGCCGAACCCGTTGCAGAACGCCATGCCGGTCGCCAGCGACCCGGGGGAGAGGGTCAGCGTGCCCCGGGCGCCGTCCGGGACGGGCAGGGGACCGGTGGCCGAGGTGCCCTCGACCAGCGCCCAGCTGCCGAGGAGGTCGGCCGTCCCGGGCTGGGCCCGGTAGATCAGCCCCCGGGCGTCGGCGGTGAGGGTGAGCCGGTCCTCGTGGATCTCGACCTCCGGACCGGCGGCGAGGACGCCGGTCACGTGCTCGTCCTGGCGCTCGACGTCGGGTGGGCACGCGGCGTCGTCGGACAGCAGGTCGTCGACGGCCAGGGACCCCTCCTCGAGCAGCCAGCTCCCGGTGAGCGACCGGCATCCGGTGGATCCCTGGAGGCCGCCGTCTGCCCGCAGCATCAGCACAGCTGGTTCCCCGAGCGTCGTGCTCGCGACCTCGCCGTCGACCAGGGTGTCCAGCACCCAGCGGGTGTCCGCGAGCGGGCTGTCCGGAACCGGTGCGACGGGGGAGAAGCGGAGCTCGACCCGGTCGCCGGTGAGCACCAGGTCCTCACCGTCGAGAGCCGCTTCGCGCACCTCGCCCAGCGCCCGCAGGAATGCGCTCTCGGCGGCCATGACGTCCGGGTCGCAGCCCATCTCGGTGCCGCCGATCCCGTCGAAGGAGAGTGCGGCCGCGTCGGCGCGATAGGTGGCGAACCAGTGGTTGCAGAAGGAGATCCCGCGGGCCTCCCCGTCGGCCAGGTCGAGCGTCGCGGTGGCCCCGGGAGGTGCGACCAGGTCCTGGCCGTCGACCGTCCCGGCAACCAGCTGCCACTCGCCGTCCGTGGCCGGATCCACAGGCCCCGACCCGGCGGGAGCCGAGCCGCAGGCGGCGAGCGCCAGCATGCCGACGAGGAGGAGCACGAAGCGGTGCACACTCCCTCGACGCACGGCGCCCCGCTCGGGTTCCAGGCGCCGGCACGACGGAGGGCCCGGGAGCAGATCCTCCCGGGCCCTCCGTCGTCCGCTGCTAGCGACGCCGGCGCCGCCCCCTGCGCAGTTCGCTCACCAGGAGCGCCACACCGGCGATCACCACGGCGGCCCAGACCAGCACCCCGTCGAACAGCTCCCGGGGGAGATCGGCCGGGGACATCAGCAGGATCGCCAGGGCGATGAACAGCAGCCCGGGGATGAGCGCACCGAGGTCCGGGCGGCGGCGGGGCTGCGTGTCCCCGGTCTCCGCGGGACCGGTCTCCAGCGGCGTGGTCTCCCAGCTCTCAGCCACGGTTCACCTCCACGTTCCCGATGCCTGCATCGACGTCCAGGTAGATCTCGGCCTCGTCGTCGCCGACCCAGGAGCCGGAGCCGCTGCCGTCGAAGGTGCCCTCGGTGAGCCCCTTCCGGCCGAACAGCCGCACGTCGCCCAGGCCGGAGTCGACGCTCACCCGGACGTCGGCGTCGCGGGGGAGGATGATCTCGACGTCGCCGAGCCCCTGGCCGACCGACGTCCGGATCGGCTCGTCGAGGTCGCTGACGTCGATCTCGGACAGGTCGACGGTCATGTTGCCCACGCCGCCGTCGTAGTGGTCCCGGACCTCGGCGGGGCTGGTCGGCGCGAACGTGCGGTCGCCGATCCCGCCGTCCACCTCGTCCCACGGCACCGCTGCGGAGGCCATGAGCGCCAGCGACAGGACGGCGCCCAGCGCGATGAGGCCGCCGCGGGCGGTGCGGCCGCCGGTGAAGGCGGCGGCGACCAGGCCGGCGCCGACGACCAGCAGCGCGCCGCCGATGTAAGCGGTGGGGTGGATGTCCCAGTCGCTGAACCGGGCGATCAGCGCGAGCGAGCCGAGCACGATCAGCAGACCGGCGATCGTCACGCCGGGCACCGGGGAGCGGGGGCCGGCCGGCGGACGCGGTGCGGCCGGTGCGCCGGGTTCGCCGACCGGGGTGGCCGGCATGAGCAGCCACAGCAGCAGGTAGACCAGGACGCCGGTCCCGCCCGCGAGGGCCAGGGCCACGAAGCCCACCCGCCAGAGCAGCGCGTCCACGCCGCTGTACTCGGCGAGGCCGCCTCCGACGCCGCCGATCACCTTGTCGGAACGGCTGCGGCGCAGCTGCGGGCGCGGGGCGGGCCCCGGCGGGGGCGGGGGTGGCTGCCAGGCGGGCGGCTCGAGCGGCGGGGCCGGCGGCGGAGGAGTTGCCGATGTCATGGCAGCAACGATGCCGAGCGCCTGGGCCGCGGACCATCAGGGAACGCCCCCACCGGACCCTGGTTCCTCTTCCGGGGTGATCACCGGTACCGACACCGGATCGGACGGTGCGACGATCGCTCCGTGACCGCCACCGTGTCCGGGGCTCCGCCGCGCCCGCCGCTGGCGCGCCCCCGCTCCGGGCGCGCCATCGCCGGCGTCGCCGCGGGCACGGCGGCGCACCTGCGGCAGGACCCCCTGGTGGTCCGCGTGGGGTTCGCCGTCCTGGCGACGACGGGCATCGGCATCGTGGCGTACGCCCTGCTGTGGCTGACCATGCCGGTGGCCGCGCCCGGCGACGACGAGGCGCCCCCCATCCCCGGCTGGCGGCCCTCGGGGGCGCGGCAGTGGATCGCCACGGTCGTCCTCGGCCTGGTGTTGGCCAGCCTGCTCGGTCAGCTCACCCGGTGGACCAGCTCCGACGTCGTCCTGCCGCTGATCCTCGTGGGCGCCGGCCTCGCCGTGATCTGGCGGCAGCTGGACACCGACCGCACGCTCGCCGTCGCGGGCACCCGCTGGACCCTGGCAGGCGGTGTCGTGCTCGCCGGCTTCGGCCTCGTGTTCCTCCTGGTGACGACGGGGCAGTTCGCCAACGCCCGCAACGGCTTCGCGGCCACCCTGGTCGTGCTGACCGGCGTCGTCCTGGCCACGGCCCCGCTGTGGCGGCGCCTGGTCGACTCCCGCGACGAGGAGCGCGCCGCCCGGGCGCGGTCCGAGGAGCGGGCTGCCGTGGCCGCGCACCTGCACGACTCGGTGCTGCAGACGCTGGCCCTCATCCAGCGGCACGCGGGCGACCAGCAGGCGGTGAGCCGCCTCGCCCGCAGCCAGGAGCGGGAGCTGCGCGCCTGGCTCTACGACCCCGAGGTCGTGCGGGAGGGCGGCACCTGGGCCGGGCTGGTCGCCGGCATGGTGGCCGAGGTCGAGAGCGACCACGCGCTGATCGTCGATCCCGTGGTGGTCGGCGACGCCCCGGTCGACGACGCCCTCGCCGCCCTCGGCGCGGCCACCCGCGAGGCGCTGGTCAACGTGGCCAAGCACTCCGGGGTCACCGCTGCGGACCTGTACACGGAGGTGACGCCGCAGCGGGTGTCGGTCTTCGTGCGCGACCGGGGCAGGGGGTTCGACGTCGAGGCCGTGCCGCCCGACCGGCGGGGGCTGCGCGACTCGGTCACCGGCCGCATCATCCGACTGGGCGGGACGGCGGAGATCCGTTCGGCGCCGGGAGAGGGGACCGAGGTGGAGCTCGAACTGCCCAGGAGCAACCCAGGGAGCCGAACGTGACCCGCGTGTTCATCGTCGACGACCACGCGATGGTGCGCACCGGCGTGCGCGCCGAGCTCGGCGACGCCGTGGAGTTCGTGGGGGAGGCGGCGGACGCCGACAGCGCGATCAGCGGCATCCGCGCCACCCGCCCCGACGTCGTCCTGCTCGACGTCCACCTGCCCGGCGGGGGCGGGCGCGCGGTGCTCGAGGCGCTGCGCGCCGAGCTGCCCGAGGTGAAGTGGCTCGCGCTGTCGGTGTCCGACGCCGCGGAGGACGTCATCGCCGTCATCCGCGCCGGGGCGCGCGGCTACGTCACCAAGACGATCTCCGGGCCGGACCTGCTCGACGCCGTCCGCCGGGTGGCCGAGGGCGACGTCGTCTTCAGCCCGCGCCTGGCCGGCTTCGTGCTCGACGCCTTCTCCGCCGCCGGCCCGGCTCCGGCCGCGCCCGCCGAGGAGGAGGCCACCGACCCGGGGCTGGACCTGCTCAGCGCCCGCGAGCGCGAGGTCATGCAGCTGCTGGCCCGCGGCTACACGTACCGGGAGATCGGGTCGCGGCTGTTCATCTCGGTGAAGACGGTCGAGTCCCACGCCTCCAACGTGCTGCGCAAGCTGCAGCTGTCGAACCGCAACGAGCTCACCCGCTGGGCGGCGACCAACCGCCTGCTCTGACCGACGAGATCTGCACACTCGCCCCTTCTCAGCGTCTGAAGGGGGCGAGTGTGCAGATCTCGTCGGCGTCGGACGGTCCCTGTCGTCGGGGGAGTGACCGCGTGGCCGGCCGGAACTGATCGGCTCAGGCGGTGTGCACGACGTGGAAGGCCTCGGCGAACCGGCCCTCCGGCAGGCCGAACCGCTGCGCGGTCTGCCGCATCCAGCCGCCGACGAACTCCTGCAGCTGCCCCTGCGGCCAGTGGCCGACCTGACTGATGTGACTGCTCAGCGCCGCGAACTTCTGCTCCACCACCTCGGTGACGTCGACGGCGTGGTCGGCGCGCGGGCTGGCACCCAGCCAGACCTCCGACACCGTCCACGCCTCCAGGCCCTCGTCGGCGAGCAGCTCGGGGAAGGCGAACGGGTTGCGGGCGTCGGGGTAGACCGCCCGGAGCGTCGACTCGCCGACGGTCATGTGGTCGGGGTGGCTGGCGCCGATGCGCTCCCAGAACCGCTCCGGCGAGCTGGTGAGCACCCGCTGCGGCCGCACCTGCCGGATCACCCGGCTGATGTCACGGCGCAGGTCGAGCGTCAGCTCCAGCCGCCCGTCGGGGTAGCCGAGGAACCGGACGTCGGTGACCCCGACCTCCTTCGCGGCTGCGCGCTGCTCGGCCTGACGCAGTGGGCCCATCTGCTCGCGGGGCGTCTCGTCGAAGCCACCGGCGTCGCCGTCGGTGACGATGCAGTAGGTGACCTCGGTGCCGGCCGCCGTCCAGGTCGCCACCGTGCCCGCCGAGCCGAAGTCGACGTCGTCGGGATGGGCGAGGACGCACAGCACCCGGTCGACGTGCTCGGCCGGTTGCGTGGGCAGCGGGAAGGTCACCCGCGCGACTCTAGGGGGCGGAGGCCGGAGAGTTTGTCCGGATTCCGGACCATGAGCACCTGCTCGACGGCGCCTCCGGCGATGACGAGCGACAGCGCGAGGAACGGCTCGCCGCCCACCCAGACGGCGACGCCGGGGCTGCCGTTCACCTCCGCCACCTCGATCCGGACGTCGGGCAGGGCGAGGCCCTGGGCCGCGACACCCACGGCGAAGCGGGCCACCTTGTCCGCTCCGACGATGGGCCGCAGGGCGGCCCTCGCCTTGCCGCCGCCGTCGCTCACGAGCACCGCGCCGGGGGCCAGGCAGGCCAGCAGGGCGTCGAGGTCCCCACCGGCACAGGCGGCGACGAACCGCTCGGTCACCTCCTGCTGCGCGCGGCGGTCGGTGTCGAAGCGGGGGCGGCGGGCCTGCACGTGGTCCCGCGCCCGGTGCGCCGTCTGCCGGACTGCGGCTTCGGTGCGGCCCAGAGCGGCGGCCACCTCGGCCGTCGGGAGCCCGAAGACCTCCCGCAGCACGAAGACCGCCCGCTCGGCGGGCGAGAGGGTCTCCAGGACGACGAGCAGCGCCAGCGAGAGCTGCTCGCCCAGTTCGGCCACGTCGGTCGGCTCCGCGGGTGCCGGTCCGGCCGCGACGGTCTGCCGGCCGGTCAGCAGGGGCTCGGGCAGCCAGGGGCCGACGTAGCTCTCCCGCCGCGCCCGCGCCGAGTCGAGCCGGTCGAGCGCGAGCCGGGTGATCACCTGCACCAGGTAGGCGCGGGGGTCGGCGACGTCGCTCCGCTCGGCGGCCGACCACCGCAGCCACGCGTCCTGGACGGCGTCCTCGGCGTCCGCGACGCTGCCGAGCATCTGGTAGGCCACCGAGAACAGCAGCCTCCGGTGACGGCCGAAGACGTCGAGGACGTCGCTCATCGGGCCGGGATCTCGCAGCGGTCGCGGAACCCCTGACTGGTCAGGCCCAGGGCGCTGTTGGTGCGCGACCGGGAGTTCTCCACGGAGATCATCATGGTCAGCTCGACGAGCTCCGCGTCGTCCAGGTGCCGGCGGAGTCCGGCGACCATCTCGTCGGTCACCTGCGGCGGAGTCGCGGTCATCGCCTCGGCGTAGGCCATGACGTCCCGCTCGAGGTCGGTGAACAGGTCGCTGTCCCGCCAGCGGGGGACGTCGCGCAGCTTGGCGGCGTCGATGCCGCGCGTGGTGCTCTCCCAGAAGCCGAAGTCCAGACACCACGAGCAGCCGATGGTGGCGGCGGAGGCCATGACGGCCAGCGACGTCAGGGTGTCGTCCAACCGGTTCCAGCGGGCCACGGACAGCTCGTGCCGGACGTAGGTGCGCAGGACCCGGGGGTTGTGCGCGATGGCCATCCCCGGGTCGAGGACGGCGCCGTAGGTGCGGCGCGAGTACCACTCCGTCAGCCGGATGAACAGCGAGCGGGGCGGGTCGAGCGGGATGCGGGCCATGGTCGGAACCTCTCGGTCGGCGGGATGCTGACCATGAGGACGACGCAGCACCCGCCGGTGTGACATCACCCGGCGGCCCGGCAGACTCCGGGCGTGCCGACCTTCACCATCTACGCCGTGCTGCGGGCCACCACGCCGGTGGACGACACCACCGTCGACGCGGTCGCCGCGGGGCTGCGCCCCGGCGACGGTGAGCTGCGGGTCTGGCGCGAGCCGGACCGCGCCGCGCTGCGCGCCTCCACCGAGTGCGACGCCGCGGACCTGGAGGCGGCGCTCCAGCAGGCGCACGCGCTCGGGGACGAGCTGGGCGAGCGCTGCCCGGGCGACGTCCTGGAGACGGCGGCGCTGAGCGACGACGACTCGCTGGTCTGGCGCGCCTGGCTCTGAGTGAAGGCCTCGAGTCGTGTCTCTGACGGCCTCGGTGCAGGGACCCGCCGCGAGCGTGCGAGTGGTCGGGGGCAGCGAGGTCCTTCTTCAGAGTCGGCCGCGCCCCTGCCGCAGCAGGAACATCCCGAGCGCCGCACCGTCCGGGCCGAGCGCCTCCTGGAACCGGGCGATGACCTGCTGCTCGCGCGCCAGGCTGAGGCGGGTACCGCCGGAGGCCTTACGCAGCGCGCCGATCTCCTGGGAGACGGCAAGCCGGCGCTGCACGAGCTCGATGATCGCGGCGTCGCAGGCGTCGATCTCCTGGCGCAGCTCGCCGATCCGGTCGGTGTGGGAACCGGTCACGGCGGCGGATGGGGTGAGGGTGCTCATGGGTCGTCCTCCGGGTGCGGGTGGCCGTCGGGCCCCGGGAACGAGAAACGCCCCGGGCTCCTCGGGCCCGGGGCGTCTGTTGCGGCGTGTGCTCAGCCAGCGGTGACGGACACCGGATCCCGGTGACCGTAGAAAAAGCGAACCGTGGCGAGCACGGCGGGGAGTCTGCCACAGGCCATGGCCAGGACGCCAGGTCCGCTCCTGGGACAGGTGGGTCAGGCGTGGACGACGGCGGGGGAGTGTCGCCCGTCCGGCTTACAGTGATGTGGTCATGAGCAGCGTCCAGGAAGCCCTGCCGGGAACAGCCGCCCTCCAGCGATCGGCCAAGGGCCAGGTGGGGCGCGAGCTCGACCGGATGCTGGCCGGCCTGAACGGCCCGCAGCGTCAGGCCGTCGTCCACGAGGGCGGGCCGCTGCTCATCGTCGCCGGGGCGGGCTCGGGCAAGACCCGGGTGCTGGCGCACCGCATCGCCTACCTGCTGGGCGCCCGGAACACCCAGCCCGGCGAGATCCTCGCGATCACCTTCACCAACAAGGCCGCCGGCGAGATGAAGGAGCGCGTCGCCGCCCTCGTCGGCCCGCGCGCGCGTGCGATGTGGGTGTCGACCTTCCACTCGATGTGCGTGCGCATCCTGCGCGCCGAGGCCGCCAAGCTGAACCTGAAGTCGTCGTTCACGATCTACGACCAGGGCGACTCGGTGCGGCTGATGACCATGGTCGCCCGCGACCTCGACCTCGACGCCAAGCGCTACCCCGGCCGGAGCCTGGCCGCCCAGGTCTCGAACCTGAAGAACGAGCTGATCGACGAGGAGAGCTACGTCCCGGGGACGGCGCCGGAGAAGGTGCTGGCCGAGGCCTACACGCTCTACCAGCAGCGGCTGCGCCAGGCGCACGCCATGGACTTCGACGACCTGATCATGAACACCGTCCACCTGCTGCAGGCGTTCCCCGACGTCGCCGAGCACTACCGGCGCCGGTTCCGGCACGTGCTGGTGGACGAGTACCAGGACACCAACCACGCCCAGTACATGCTGGTGCGCGAGCTGGTCGGCACCGGCGAGGGGCCGGTGCCGATGGCCGAGCTGTGCGTCGTCGGCGACGCCGACCAGTCGATCTACGCCTTCCGTGGCGCGACGATCCGCAACATCGACGAGTTCGAGCGCGACTACCCGCAGGCCACGACGATCCTGCTGGAGCAGAACTACCGCTCGACCCAGCGCATCCTCAAGGCCGCGAACACGGTCATCGCCAAGAACACCGGCCGCCGTCCCAAGAACCTGTGGACCGACTCCGGCGACGGCGAGCTGATCGAGGGCTACGTCGCCGACAACGAGCACGACGAGGCCGCCTGGGTCGCCGAGCAGATCGACGCGCTGGTCGACGAGGGCGTGGCCCAGCCGAAGGACATTGCGGTCTTCTACCGGACCAACAACGCCTCCCGTGTCTTCGAAGAGGTCTTCATCCGGGTCGGCATGCCCTACAAGGTCGTCGGCGGCGTCCGGTTCTACGAGCGCAAGGAGGTCCGCGACGCCCTGGCCTATCTGAAGGTCGTCGCGAACCCGACCGACATCGTCAGCCTGCGCCGGGTCATCAACACCCCCAAGCGCGGCATCGGCGAGCGGGCCGAGGCGTGCATCGAGAACTTCGCCGACCGCGAGCGGATCCCGTTCGCCGGAGCCCTGCGCCGCTGCGCCGAGGTGGGCGAGCTCGCCACCCGCTCGTTGAAGGCGATCCAGGAGTTCGTCGCGCTGCTGGAGGAGTTCGAGCAGCTGGTCGAGACCGGCTCCGGGCCGGCCGCGCTGCTCGAGAGCATCCTCGACCGCACCGGCTACCTGACCGAGCTGCAGGCCAGCACCGATCCGCAGGACGAGGGCCGGGTCGACAACCTCAACGAGCTCATCTCGGTGGCTGCCGAGTTCGAGGCGGCCAACCCGAACGGCACGGTCACCGACTTCCTCGAGCAGGTCTCCCTGGTCGCCGACGCCGACCAGATCCCCGTCACGGGCGACGACGCCGGCGTGGTCACGATGATGACCCTGCACACCGCCAAGGGCCTGGAGTTCCCGGTCGTCTTCCTCACCGGCCTCGAGGACGGCGTGTTCCCGCACCTGCGGGCACTCGGCGACCCGCGGGAGCTGGAGGAGGAGCGCCGGCTGGCCTACGTGGGCATCACCCGCGCGCAGCAGCGGCTGTTCATCTCCCGGGCCCAGGTGCGCACCAGCTGGGGCCAGCCCTCCTACAACCCGCCGTCCCGGTTCCTCGACGAGATCCCGGCCGAGACCATCCACTGGGAGCGGCTCGACCCGACCCCGGCCCCGTCGACCGGCTACAAGTCGGCGCAGTCCCGGGTGGCGGCCACAGGCCTGTCCACGGGCGGGCTGCGCGGCGGTGTCGGCAACCGGGCCGTCATCTCGGTCGACGTCGGCGACCGCGTGAGCCACGACGCCTTCGGGCTGGGCACGGTGGTCGAGGTGAACGGCGTGGGCGACAAGGCGCAGGCGACCGTGGACTTCGGCTCCGGCGGCACCAAGCGCCTCGTCCTCCGCTACGCCCCGCTGGTCAAGCTCTGAGGAGCATTCCTCCGGACCGTTGAACCCCTGAGGCCCAGAACCGGACAGGTTCTGGGCCTCAGGGGTTCAACGCTGGGTTCAGATGCTGACGCCGCGGTCGGCCAGCCAGACCTTGGGGTCGGTGGGCCGGCCGTCCATGCCGCCACGGTGGATCTCGTAGTGCAGGTGCGGGCCGGTGGACTGGCCCTCGTTGCCGACCTTGGCGATCTGATCGCCCGCGTGCACGATGTCGCCGGCCGCGACGCTGTAGTAGCGCATGTGCCCGTAGATGTGCACGTTGCCGTCGGCGTCCTGGATGTAGACGGCGTTGCCGTAGCCGGAGGCCCGCCCGGCCTTGATGACGACGCCGTCCGAGGCCGCGTAGATCGGCGTGCCCAGGGGAGCCGCCAGGTCGAGGCCGTAGTGCATCGTGCCCCAGCGCTTGCAGAAGCAGGTGGTCAGCCGGCCGCTCACCGGGAGGACGGTCTTCGGCTGGCGGGCGGCACGCGAGGCGGCGAGCTCGCCCAGGCGGGCCTGCGCCTCGGCCTCGGTGATGCCGCGACGCACACCGGCGTCGTCCAGGCCACCGCTGAAGCTGTGCTCGGCGCCGCCCAGGCCCAGCTCGGACGCGGTGACGGAGACCGGGTCGGGGCCGCCGACGACGGCGGGAGCGCCGGCCACCAGGGCCCCGGCGACCAGGGCGGCGAACCACAGCGGTGCGCGGCGGCCAGGAGGGTGCGGCACCCGAGCGAGCCGCGACAGCCCGGGGAGGCGGCGGCCGGCAGCGGGCTCGGCCTGCTCGACGGGCTCGGGGCGCACGACGTCGTCGCCGAGGACGGCCTCCGAGCGCGGGGCGGGGATCGGCAGTCGCGCGCGGCCGGTGTCGTTCCCGCTCGCCGGCCGCTCGAGGAGCGGGGGCGCACTGGTGGGGAACACGGCGCACCTTCCCGGGCGAGTGCTTCCCCGTGGTCCGTGGCGGCCCGTCGGGGGAGCGAGGGCGGCGGGGGCGGTCGCGGAGCGGTCGCCCGCCGGTGATTACCGGCGCCGTGACCGAACCGTAACGGGGCGTGAGGGCGTCACCAAGCACCGCGTGGCACGTGTCGCGGCCCCTTCCAGGGGCCCGCCCCGAGCTTGCGAGGGATGGGGAGGAAGGGGTGCTTCTTCAGGCGACGGCGTGCACCGGCGAGCGTTCCGCGACGCTGCGACCGGCCCCGGCCAGGGTCAGGGCGACCTCGTCCAGCACGCCCCGGTGGATGGGCAGTGACATGTGCCCGACGCCCCGGAAGAGCAGGTTCCGCGCCGCGAGGTCGGGGTGGTCGCACCGGCCTGCCGACGTCGGCAGCACCATCTGGTCCAGGTCGCTGTAGACGGCGGTGATCTGCGTGTCGCACCGGTCGACGGGCTCGGCCAGCTCCTGGAGGACCGGCGACCCGGGCCGGAGCTGCCGCACCAGCGGCGTCGGCAGGGCGTGGGCCAGCAGCGACCCGCCGTGCGGAGTGCCGAGCGTGACCAGCGAGTCGACCCGCCGGTCCCCGCCCTGGCGCTGGACGTAGTAGCGGGAGATGAGGCCACCCAGGCTGTGCCCGACCACGTGCACGCGGTCGTGCCCGGTCTGCGCGCAGATGCGCTCGATGTGGTCGCCGAGGTCCTGGGCCGCACGCCCGACGTCGCGCAGCAGCGGGCTGTAGTTCCAGGAGCACACCGACGCAAAGCCCCGCCGGCGCAGGCTGCGGCGCATCACGGCGAAGATCGAGCGGTTGTCCACGAGGCCGTGGACGAGCAGGACGGGAGTGCGCGCGGCCAGCGGATCGGCGGCGAAGAGCGCCCGGACGGCGGGGGACTGCGCCCCGGGCCGATGCCTGAGATCGGGGCGCCACTGCTCGGTCCGGGTGCCCAGGGGATACATGAGGACGTGTGCGCCCACCCAGGCCAGTTCGGTGAGTCCACCGGCCAGCGCGGCGGGGCTGCACAGGGCCCGCAGCGCCCCTCGTGGCGCACCCTCCGGAGCCGCCGTGGTGTGCGACGCTGGTTCGGAGCCCCGGATGTTCGTCGGCTGCATGGCCTGCTCCCCGTGTGTGCCGCCGGCGGTGCCTGGGCTCGACCGCGCCGGTGTCGTTGCACTGGTTGTGTCCGTTCACCCGACGGTAATGCCCGGGTGTGGCGGGCGTCACATGAACGCCCCCCGGGAACGGCCGATCGAGGCCGGTTCGTGACCGAACTGAAGGGAGGACCGTGCCCCGCGAGGTCCGTACCGCGACGGCCCGGCGCAGCGGCCGGCCGGCGACCGCACGGCGGGAGAACCGTCCAGACGTGCGCCGGTCCGGCACCCTCGCCGGAGAAGGCCTCGTCGTCGGCACCGTGCCGCCAGGCGTCCGGGTGGTCGGCATCCTCCTCGTTCTCGCCGCGCTGGCGGGTGCGGCCTCGGCCTTTCCCACCTACCTGGAGGTGGGCGGTCGCACGCTGGTCCAGGCCGGCAGCATCGGCGAGGCGCTGGTCGTGCTGCTCGTGCCCGTGGTTACGGCCGCGATGGGTGTCTCGCTCGCGCGCCAGGTGCTCCCGAAGCTCGGTCTGGCGTACGCCGCCGTCGCCGGAGCCCTCGCCCTCGGGCAGCTGCTCATCGAGGTCTACCGGGGGAGGAGCTCGGTCGACCGCCCCGGGGTGGAGGTGTTCGCCGGCGAGCGGGTGCTCACCAGTGGCATCGAGATCGGGCCCGGCTGGGTGCTCGGCGTCGTCGCGCTCGCCTTGACGGTGCTCGCCGGAGGTGTCGCCGTCGCCGTCTGGGGGCGCACCGTGATGGACGACGGCGGCGCGCTCGACGCCGTCCGCGGCCCGCTCGGCGGCGCCTCCCTCCTGCTGGGGGCGGGCACGGTGCTCTGCCTGACGCTCCCGGCCGCCGACGTCCCGGACGACCTGGTCACCGACCCGATCAGTGGCCTCGAGGTCGTCGTGACCCGGGAGGGGCCGCAGGCGCTGCTGGAGCGTCCCGGACTGGCGCTCCTCGGTGGACTGCTGCTCGCCGGGGCGCTGGTGCTCTGCTCGGTGGTCGCCCCGTCGCTGCGCCCCCGTCTGGCCGCCGTGGGCGCTCTCCTCGCCATCGCCGTCACGGTGCTGTCCCTCGGGCTCTCGGGGCTCCGGGACGCCGTCGTCTCCGACGACCTGGACTGGACGCTGCCCGGCGCCGGGCTGCTCGTCGCCGGTCTGGGCTTCGTGGCGCTCACCGCCCTGACCTGGCGCCTCCGCCGCCGCACCTAGAAGGCCCCGCTGCAGGGACCCACCGCGAGCTCGCGAGTGGTGGGGGCAGCGGGGTCCCTTTACTACGGTGGGCTCGTGGAGGAGCGCATCCGGGTCGTCGTCGCCGGACCGGGCCCCGGCGGGCCGGAGCCGAGTGCCGAGGTGGTGGCCCGCGTCCTGCGCGACGCCGGCATGGAGGTCGTCTACACCGGGCTGGACCAGACCCCGGAGCAGCTCGCCGCCACCGTGGTCCAGGAGGACGCCGACGCCCTCGGTGTCGCGGTCGCCGACGCGGCGCACCTGACGTGGCTCACCCGCCTGGTCGAGGTGCTGGCCGAGCGCGGGGTCGAGGACGTCGCCGTCTTCGCCGGCGGCGCGGTCCCCGAGGAGGACCGGCCCGGGCTCGAGCGCGTGGGGCGGGTCTTCCCTCCCGGTACCGCTCCGACCGAGATCGCCGACTGGCTCCGCGGGCGGCTGACCTCGGCCTGAGGGGTCGTCAGGCGACCGGGACGGTGAGCTGCTGCGTGCGGCCCGGGCCGGTCGCCAGGCTCACCGGCTGGGGCAGCGTGGAGCCTCGGTAGGCGAGGTCGCCACCGGCCAGGACCACGGCGAGCCGGTGCCCCGCCTCGAAGCGGTGCACGATGCCCGGCAGCTCGATGGTGACCGGCTGGGTCACGTCGGCGACGCGGGCCGGTGAGATCAGCCGGTGCGGCAGCTCGACGGCACCGTCGGGACCGATGTCGTAGACCTTCGCGTAGACCACGAGCTGCCCGCCCGGGCCGGTGCCCTGGGTCGCCGCGACGGACGGCGCGTCCAGCTGCACCGTCAGCCGGGGGGAGCCGACGACGTCCAACGGCTGCGCCAGCGGCGGCGTCGCGAACCGGATCGCCGTCCCCGGCGGGTCGGTGACCGGGCCCGACTGGTCGAGGAACGCCGTCTCGGTGTAGTTCGGGCCGACGGGCGCGACGCTGCTGTAGGAGCTGACGCCCGGGGCGACGGCGTTCGGATCGGACACGAGCGTGCCCTCGCTCAGCCCGCCGCCCGAGAGGTGCAGCGTCTGCTCCTGGCCCACCGGGTAGGACGGCGCCGAGGCGTACGCCGCGGAGACGTCGCCGGTCTCCTCCATCACCCAGTCGCGGTAGTACTCGAAGACGGGCTCCGGGGCCGTGCCCTTGCCGCGGACGTAGTGGTCGAACCAGGCCAGCACCTGCCGGCCCTGGTAGGAGTCGGCGGGGTGGCGCGGGTCGTACTCGCCCGGCTGGGGACCCAGGCCGCTGTGGCCCCAGGAGTGCCAGACCAGCGAGACCGGCGTGCCCTGCGCCTTCAGCGCGGTGTAGGTGGCCACCGACTCCTGCAGGTTGAAGAGGGTGTCGGCCTGCCCCTGGGCGATCAGGGTCGGCACGCGGACGTGCTCGGTGTAGCTGCCCACCGAGTTGGACCGCAGGAACTCCACGGACTCCTGGCTCGCGTAGCCGACGGCTGCCACCTCCAGGAGCGCCTGGCACACCGGTGCGTCGAAGTTCAGGCAGTTCTCGCGGGCCGCGTTCTGCACCTGGGCGGGGTCGGAGAAGGCCGGCAGGTCCTGCAGCCCGCTGGCGAGGCCCAGGGCGGTGAACAACAGCGACCACTGGTACTTGAAGACCCCGGTGGTGGCCGAGGCGATCGAGCCGCTCTGCGCCGTGCCGCCGGGCAGGCCGCTGTTGTCCGGGTTCAGGGAGTAGGAGAGGTCGTTCCACGTGATCATGGGGACGATCGCGTCCAGCCGGTTCGTCCCGGCAGCGTGCTCGACGGCCGCGGCGGCGAACTGGATCTGCCCGCCGTAGGACCCGCCGACCATGCCGACCTGCGGGTCGTAGGTCTTCTTGCCGCGCCGGTCCTCGCGGATCACCTGGTCGACCACGACCCGCTCGCCGGTGGCGTCGTCCACGGCCTCGATGGCCGGGTCCCCGCCCAGGAAGCGCAGCAGCTGGCTGGCCGCCTCCCCGTCGTGCTCGCGGTCGTCGAGGGTGATCGGGCACGGGTCGCCGTCGACGAAGCCCAGCCCGGTGTAGGAGAGCGTGACGTAGCCGTGCTCGCCGAAGCCGTGCGCCAGGTCGGCCTGGTCACCCTTCTCCCCGCCGAAGCCGTTCGTGGCCAGGAGGGCCGGCGCGGGGTTCTTCCGGTTCACGCCGGCGGGCACGTAGAGATCGGCGTCGATCTGGCAGGTCCGCGCTTCCGGGCCGATCCCCGTCACCGTGATGGTCAGGTCGCGCACGGCGATCCCCGTGGCCACCGCGGACGGGGCCGACGCGACGATCCCCCCTGCGGTCAGCAGGGTCGTGACCAGGACGGTCATGGCTCGGCGCACGTGTGGGCTCCTCGACGTCGGGACGCGGTGGCCGGCGCCGGTGCGGCCACCCGGACGGGGCCGGACCTGCCGCGATGGGGTGACGCACCGTGTGATGCGTCCCACGCCTGCCTGCTTCGTACAACGCCCGAGGGGGCAACTCGGTTACGGGCGGGCTACGGTGCCTGATCGTGGATCTCTTCGAGTACCAGGCCCGTGACCTGTTGGCCTCGCACGGTGTCCCCGTGCTCCCCGGCGGCGTCGCCGAGACGCCGGAGCAGGCGGAGGCGATCGCCCGCGAGATCGGGCAGCAGGTCGTCGTCAAGGCGCAGGTGAAGGTGGGCGGCCGCGGCAAGGCCGGCGGCGTCAAGCTGGCCGCCGACGCCGACGAGGCGCGCGCCCGCGCCCAGGACATCCTCGGTCTGGACATCAAGGGGCACATCACCCACAAGGTGATGGTCGCCCAGGCGTCCGACATCGCCGAGGAGTACTACTTCTCCTACCTCCTCGACCGCTCCAACCGCACCTTCCTGGCGATGGCCTCGAAGGAGGGCGGCATGGAGATCGAGCAGCTCGCCGTCGAGCGCCCCGAGGCGCTGGCCCGCATCCGCGTCGACGCCTCCGTCGGCGTGGACGCGCAGAAGGCCGCCGAGATCGTCGACGCCGCGAACTTCCCCGCCGAGGTGCGCGACCAGGTGATCGCGATTGCCGTGCAGCTGTGGGACGTCTTCAGCAAGGAGGACGCCACGCTGGTCGAGGTGAACCCGCTGGCCAAGGCGCCGGACGGCACCGTCCTCGCCCTGGACGCGAAGATCACCCTCGACGAGAACGCCGGCTTCCGGCACACCGAGCACGCCGCGCTCGAGGACGCGGCCGCGGCCGACCCGCTCGAGGCGCGCGCCAAGGAGAAGAACCTCAACTACGTCAAGCTCGAGGGCGAGGTCGGGATCATCGGCAACGGTGCCGGCCTGGTCATGAGCACCCTCGACGTCGTCGCCTACGCCGGTGAGGAGTTCGGCGGCGTCAAGCCGGCCAACTTCCTCGACATCGGTGGCGGCGCCTCGGCCGAGGTCATGGCCAACGGCCTGGAGATCATCCTGTCCGACCCGGCCGTGAAGAGCGTGTTCGTCAACGTCTTCGGCGGCATCACCTCCTGTGACGCGGTCGCCAACGGCATCGTCTCCGCCCTGGAGATCCTCGGCGACGAGGCGACCAAGCCGCTGGTCGTCCGACTCGACGGCAACAACGTCGAGGAGGGCCGGCGGATCCTCGCCGAGGCCAACCACTCCCTGGTGACCGTGGTCGACACGATGGACGGCGCCGCGCGCCGGGCCGCCGAACTCGCCGCCTGAGGAAGGACCCCCTCCTCCCCACCACTCGCAAGCTCGCGGCGGGCCCCTGGAGGGGGCCTCCAAAACCTTTCGAAGGACACCAGAATGTCGATCTTCCTCAACGAGAACAGCAAGGTCATCGTCCAGGGCATGACCGGCTCCGAGGGCAGCAAGCACACCGCTCGCATGCTCGCCTCCGGCACCGCGATCGTCGGTGGCGTCAACCCGCGCAAGGCCGGCACGTCCGTCGACTTCGACGGCACCAGCGTGCCCGTGTTCGGCAACGTCGCCGACGCCATGAAGGAGACCGGCGCCGACGTCAGCGTCATCTTCGTGCCGCCGCCGTTCGCGAAGGCCGCGGTCATCGAGGCCGTCGACGCCCAGATCGGGCTCGCCGTCGTCATCACCGAGGGCATCCCGGTGCACGACTCGACCTACTTCTGGGCGCACGCCCAGGGTGGCGCGACGCGCATCATCGGCCCGAACTGCCCCGGCCTGATCAGCCCCGGGCGCAGCAACGCGGGCATCATCCCGGCCAACATCACCAAGCAGGGCAAGATCGGCCTGGTGTCGAAGTCGGGCACGCTGACCTACCAGATGATGTACGAGCTGCGGGACATCGGTTTCTCCACCGCGATCGGTATCGGTGGTGACCCGGTCATCGGCACCACCCACATCGACGCCCTCCAGGCCTTCCAGGAGGACCCGGAGACCGAGGCGATCGTGATGATCGGCGAGATCGGTGGCGACGCCGAGGAGCGGGCCGCCGACTTCGTCAAGGCCAACGTCACCAAGCCGGTCGTCGGCTACGTCGCGGGCTTCACCGCCCCCGAGGGCAAGACCATGGGCCACGCCGGCGCGATCGTGTCCGGCTCGGCCGGTACCGCCCAGGCGAAGAAGGAGGCCCTCGAGGCCGCCGGTGTCCGGGTCGGCAAGACGCCGTCGGAGACCGCGCAGCTCATGCGGGAGATCATCGGGGGCTGACGTCCCCGCCCACGTGGCCCGGTCCCTCGTTCGAGGGGCCGGGCCCGTGTCGTTCCTCGGACCGGCCTCCTCCGCCGGCTGGCCGGCGTCGACCGCTTCCGCTGACCGGGTCGAGTGACGCGCTGCGAGGAAACCCCTGCTGTTCCGTGCCCGAGGGTGACGGATGATCACGAGCGGGTGACGGGGCGCACAGGGTGGTTGCGCTGGACGGGCAGGTGCGAGAACCATGCGCCTCGCGCCAATCCGACCCTCTGCGAGGAGAGCCCCGCGATGACGTCCAGCCAGCCTCCGCAGCCGCCCGTGGGCGGTCAGCCCCCGCACGGGCAGCAGCCCCCGCAGCAGCCCGCGGGGTACGGCCCCCCTCCGGGGCAGCAGCCCCCCACGCCGGGCCCGGGTGCCCACGGGCAGCCCGCCGGGACCGGCGGATCGGGCGTCTCGTTCGACGCCAAGCGGCTCAGGATGGCCGACTACGCGATCGCCGGTCTGACCCTGCTCTTCCTGGTCCTCAGCCTCTTCAAGTGGTACACCCTCGATGCAGACTTCTTCGGTGGCGACTTCGGCGTCAGGGGCTGGGCTAACGGCGACGTGAAGCTCGCCTTCTTCCTGTTCCTCCTCGCCACGGTCTGGACCGTGCTCCCGGCGTTCACCGACATCAAGCTGGGCTTCCCGCGGTCGTGGATCACGGTGGCCCTGGCGGCGCTGGGCTTCCTCTTCGCCCTGCTTGCCTGGTTCGACACCTTCGACGAGCTGTACGAGTTCTCGGTCTTCGCGCTGCTGGGCATGATTACCGCGGCGGCCATCCTGCTGTTCGCCGTCCTGTCGCTGCTGCCCGAACTGCGCAACGGGCCGGCGCTCCCCGGTGCGCTGGGCGGAGCCGCGCAGTGGGCGAACCGGCCCGCCTCCGGTCCCGGGCAGCCGGGACAGCCTGGTCAGACCTACGGTCAGCAGGGCCCGCCGCCGCCCCCGCCGCCGCCGGCCGGTCCCTCGACCGGGGTCTGACCGCCCCACGCACGAGCGCGTCCGAACCCGGCGCGTCCCCTCGCATCGCTCTGCGTGGGGACGCGCCGGTGCGCGTTGACGGGGCCCGAGCGTCCACCGGCGCGTACGCCCGGCCCCGGGCCGCATGACTTGGGAGAGTGGGCCCGTGGTCTCCCTCCTCGCGCGTCTGCCCTCCCGGGGTGCCGACGGTGGCGACGGGGGGCCCGCGATCCCGCGCGTCTGGCTCGCGCTCGCGGCGGCGGTGGCCGTCACGGCGGCGGGCCTCGCCGGCCTCTCGCTCGCCGTCGGCGTCGTCTCCACCCTCGACCCGACCGGGGGCCTGGCGCTCGGCGGATCGGTGACCCTCGCCGGCCGGCTGTGGGTGCTCGCCCAGGGCGCCGACATCACGGTCTCGTCCGGTCCGATCGCGCTGGCCCCGTTGCTGCTGACCCTCGGGATCGCCTGGGGGCTGTCCCGGGCCGGCCGGGCGGTCGCCGGGGCCGACGGGCTCGGGACGGCGGAGGCGCTGCGCCTGGCCGGCGCCGTCGCCGGTGTGCACGTCGCCCTCACGGCGGTCACGTCGCTGGCGGTCGACGGGCCCGGCGCCGAGGTGGGACTGCTCCGCGCGGTGGGCGGTGCCGCGCTGCTCGCGGTCGTGTCGGCCGGATGGGGCGTCGGCCGGGAGTCCGGGGTCCTGGACGCGGTTCTCGACCGCCTGCCCGGCCCCACCCGCCCGCTCCTGAGCGGTGTCCTCGCCGGTGTCCTGGCCGCCCTGGCCCTGTGCCTCGCCGTGGTGGCGATCGCCCTCGCCGCGGACGCGGGCGGGTACGCCGCCGTCTCCGGACAGCTCGGCGGCGCCGGCGCCGGCGCGCTCGGTCTCCTCCTGCTGGGCGTGCTGCTGCTGCCCAACGCGGCGGCCGCGGTGCTCGGACTGGCCGCGGGCCCGGGCTTCACCGTGGGCAGCGGGACGCTGATCTCGGTCCACGGCGTGACCCTCGGCCCGGTGCCGGCACTCCCGCTCCTGGCCGCGCTGCCGGACACCCAGGCGGTGCCACTGCTGGCGTTCGCCTCGCAGGCGGTGCCCGCGCTCGCCGGGCTCGTCGCCGGGTTCACCGTCGCCCGCCGGTTCTCCGCGCGGGACGGCGGCTCGGTGGTGGCCGGGCTGACGGGCGTCCTGGCCGGCGTGCTCGTCGGCGTGGTGTGCGGCGTCGTGGTCTGGGCGGCCGGCGGCTCGCTGGGCGACGGCGCCCTCGCCGACGTCGGCGCACCGCCCATCGCGACGGGCCTGGCGATCGCGGCGCAGGCCGGCATCGCGGCGGCACTGGCGGCCGCGGTCACCCGGTGGCGGAACCCCGGCTGATGCCGCCCCGCGGAGGTCTCCGCAGCGGCGGATAGTGTCGCGGCGTGGGCGGGCCCGGGCGATCGACCTCTCGGGCACGGGTCGTCGTCCTCATCTCGGGCGCCGGATCGCTCTGCGCGGCGCTGCTCGCCGCGACCGACGAGCCCGGCTATCCCGCCGACGTCGTCGCCGTCGGCGCCGACCGCCCTGCCGCCGGGCTGGAGCACGCCCGTCGCCACGGTCTGCCCACGTTCGTCTGCCCGGTGGGCGAGCACGCCGACCGCGCCGCCTGGGACCGGGCGCTGGCCGCCGAGATCGCCGCGTTCGAGCCCGACCTCGTGGTCTCGGCCGGCTTCATGAAGATCGTCGGACCCGCCGTCCTGGGCGCCTTCGGCGGCCGGTTGATCAACACCCACCCCGCGCTGCTGCCGGCGTTCCCGGGCGCGCACGCGGTGCGCGACGCCCTGGCCGCCGGTGCGACCGTGACCGGCTCGACCGTCCACCTCGTGGACGCCGGGGTCGACACCGGGCCGGTCCTGGCGCAGCGCGAGGTGCCGGTGCTGCCCGACGACGACGAGGCCCGACTGCACGAACGCATCAAGGCCGTGGAGCGCGAGCTCCTGGTGGAGACGGTGGCCCGGCTGGTGACCACCGGAACGAGAGGACGAGAGCTCCGATGAGCGACCGCAACCCGATCCGTCGCGCCCTCCTCGGCGTGTACGACAAGACCGGCATCGAAGAGCTGGCGCGCGGGCTGGCCGGGGCCGGCGTGGAGCTGGTCAGCACCGGGGCGACCGCACGGCGCATCGCCGACGCCGGCATCCCGGTGACGCCGGTGGAGCAGGTCACGGGCTTCCCCGAGTGCCTCGACGGGCGGGTCAAGACGCTGCACCCGGCCGTGCACGCGGGCATCCTCGCCGACCGGCGCCGGCCCGAGCACGTGACGCAGCTCGAGGAACTCGGCATCGCCGCCTTCGACCTCGTCGTGGTCAACCTGTACCCGTTCACCGAGACGGTCGCCTCGGGCGCCTCGCCGGACGAGTGCGTGGAGCAGATCGACATCGGCGGGCCCGCGATGGTGCGGGCCGCGGCGAAGAACCACCCGTCGGTCGCGGTCGTCGTCGACCCGGCGCGCTACGCCGACGTCCTGGGCGCCGTCGCTGCCGGCGGCTTCACGCTGGCCGAGCGGCAACGGCTGGCCGTCGCCGCCTTCCGGCACACCGCCTCCTACGACATCGCCGTCGCGTCGTGGATGGGCAACGTCCTCGCCCCCGACCCGGAGAGCGACTTCCCGGAGTGGGTGGCCGCGAGCTGGGAGCGGGCCGACGTGCTCCGCTACGGCGAGAACCCGCACCAGGGCGCCGCGCTGTACCGCGGCGCCGCCGTGCCCGGCCTCGCCCACGCCGAACAGCTGCACGGCAAGGCGATGTCCTACAACAACTACGTCGACACCGACGCCGCCTGGCGGGCGGCGCACGACCACGCCGACCCGTGCGTGGCGATCATCAAGCACGCCAACCCGTGCGGGATCGCCGTCGGCCCGGACATCGCCGCTGCCCACCGCAAGGCGCACGCCTGCGACCCGCTGTCTGCCTTCGGCGGGGTCATCGCGGCCAACCGCGAGATCGACCTGACCATGGCCGAGCAGGTGTCCGAGGTCTTCACCGAGGTCGTCGTCGCGCCGTCGTTCACCGACGACGCCCTGCAGGTGCTGACCGGCAAGAAGAATATCCGCCTGCTGCGCCTCCCGCACCTGCCGGCCGCGGGCGCCGAGCTCCGCCCGATCGGTGGCGGGCTGCTGCTCCAGACCACCGACCGCATCGACGCCGCCGGTGACGACCCGACGACCTGGACGCTGGCGACGGGGGAGCCGCTGGACGCGGCCGGCCTGGACGACCTGGTGTTCGCCTGGCGGGCGGTCCGCGCGGTGAAGAGCAACGCGATCCTGCTGGCCCACGACCGCGCCACCGTGGGCGTGGGCATGGGCCAGGTCAACCGGGTGGACTCCGCTCGGCTGGCCGTCTCGCGGGCGGGGGAGCGGGCGGCCGGTTCCGTCGCGGCCTCCGACGCGTTCTTCCCCTTCGCCGACGGGCTGCAGGTCCTGCTCGACGCCGGGGTGCGCGCGGTGGTCCAGCCCGGTGGGTCCGTGCGCGACGAGGAGGTCATCGCCGCGGCGGCCGCGGCGGGCGTTCCGCTGTACCTCACCGGCACCCGCCACTTCGCCCACTAGAAGGACCCCGTGCCCCCCACACCTCGCAAGCTCGGCTCGGGTCCCTACACGGGGCCGAAGCCGCACGTCCGGCCTCCGGCTGCGGGATCCGTGCTGGAGGGCGAGGACTTCGCGCGGGTGGACTGGTGGGATGCCGAGCTCGACGGCGTCACCTTCACCCGGTGCCGGTTCGACGACGCCTCCCTCGAGGAGCTGGTCACCCGGCGCTGCGTGTTCGAGGAGTGCGTCCTGACCGGCGCGCGGCTGGCCGGGTCGCGCCACCTCGGCTCGGCGTTCCTGTCCTGCCGGTTCGACCGCGCGAAGCTCGTCGACGTCACTTGGGACGGCTGCAAGCTGACCGGCTCGCAGTTCCCCGGTGCCGTGCTGCGGCCCATGACGGCGACCGAGTGCGACTGGAGCTACACGAACCTGCGTGGCGCCGACCTCGCCGAGCTGGACCTGTCCGGTCAGCGCCTCCGCGAGGCGGACCTCACCGACGCCGACCTCCGGGGCTCGACGCTGACCAACGCCGACCTGGACCGCGCGCGGCTGCAGTCGGCCAAGCTGCGCGGTGCCGACCTGCGCGGCGCGTCGATGGACGAGGTGAACTGGCGGTCCTTCGAGCTGACCGGCGTGCGGCTCGACATCGCCCAGGCGGTCGAGTTCGCCCGCGCCCATGGGGCGCAGGTGGCCGACTAGCCGGAACGGCGTCGTGAGGAGTGGGGCCCGGAGGGTCCCGCGATCGAGCGACTGACGCGCTCGTCGCCGATGGGGGACGGCTCCTGGATGCGGTGTCGTCCGGAGGACGACGGTGTCATCGGTAGCGCTTGCCGGTGAGCAGGGCCTTGAGGCTGCCCAGCAGCCCGAGGACGGCGACGGCGATCGCGCACCAGAAGCCGGGACCGAAGACGGCCAGCTCCCAGTCGGCCTCGTACAGCGGCACGAGCACCGCCCAGGTGACCAGGCCGCTGACGATCAGCCCGAGCAGGCCCAGGAAGCGGTGCGACCGCGCGGGCAGCCACATCAGGATGCCGAGCACGAGCAGCACGCCGCCGCCCAGCACGACGGCCATCGGCTGCCACAGCCCGTTGTCGACGATCCCCCCGAGGTCCTCGAAACCCTCGCGCACCAGGTCCAGGGCGGTGGTGTCCTCGCCGTCCACCCAGTCGAGGACGAGGCTGATCGCCGCCGCGATGCCGGCGAGGATGAGCAGCAGCCCAGCGAGGCTGGAGGGACCGCGCACCGCCACCGGTTCGGCCGAGTAGACCGGCGTCGTCGTGTCCGTCGGGGGACCGGAGGCGGCGCTCGCCCCTCCGAAGCTCTGATCGCGCTCGGTCATGGCGCACCTCCGGCTCGAGCGGGGCGTCGGCAGCGCCCGCCACGACCGAGCCTAGGACCGTGCCGACCGTCGTGGGCAGTCCTCGGGCACACTGTCCGCGTGCCCGCGACGATCCTGGACGGCAAGGCGACGGCGGCGGCGATCCGCTCCGAACTGACCGGGCGGGTGGCCGCCCTGACCGCCGCGGGGCACCGCCCCGGGCTCGGCACCCTGCTCGTGGGCGACGACCCCGGCAGCCGCTGGTACGTCAACGCCAAGCACTCCGACTGCGCCCAGGTCGGCATCGCCAGCATCCAGCGGGAGCTGCCGGCCACCGCGACGGAGGCCGAGGTGCTCGCCGTCGTCGACGAGCTCAACGCCGACCCCGACTGCACCGGCTACATCGTGCAGCTGCCCCTGCCGGCGGGCATCGAGGAGAGCAGGATCCTCGAGGCCATGGACCCGGCGAAGGACGCTGACGGGCTGCACCCGGTCAACCTCGGCCGTCTGGTCCTCAACGTCCCCGGCCCCCTGCCCTGCACCCCGGTCGGCATCGTCGAGCTGCTGCGCCGCTACGAGGTGCCGATCGCCGGCGCCGAGGTCGTCGTCGTCGGCCGGGGCATCACCGTCGGCCGCCCGCTCGGGCTGCTGCTGACCCGTCGGTCGGAGAACGCCACGGTGACCCTGTGCCACACCGGCACCCGGGACCTCGCCGCGCACCTCCGGACGGCCGACGTCATCGTGGCCGCCGCGGGCGTGCCGGGTCTGGTCACCGCGGACCTCGTCAAGCCCGGTGCCGCCGTGCTCGACGTCGGCGTGAGCCGGGTCGACGGCAAGATCGCCGGCGACGTCGCGAAGGACGTCGTCGACGTCGCCGGGTTCGTGGCCCCCAACCCGGGCGGTGTCGGCCCGATGACCCGGGCGATGCTGCTGCAGAACGTCGTCCTGGCCGCCGAGCAGGCTGCCGCCACCGAGGCCCTCTCCGCGTGACCACCACGCGCCCGCCCCTCTACGTCCGCCGGCCCTTCCTGGCCGGGCTGATCCGGCAGCTGCCGCTCCTGGCGGTGCTGGCGGCGGTGGCCGTGGGGCTCGCGCTGGTGACCATCGAGCACTGGCGCATGGGTCTGATCGTTATGGGGCTGGCGCTGGTCGGCGGCGCGCTGCTGCGCTTGTTCCTGCCGGTGCGCCGGGTCGGCTTCCTCGCCGTCCGCAGCCGCCCGATGGACGTCGTCCTCATGTCCGGCGCCGGGCTCGCGCTCGTCGTCGTCTCGGTGGCCATCCCGTCCGCCTGAGGACGGTCCCGGCACGCGATCCGTGCACCCGCTGAGGCGAGGTGGCGCCCCCGGCGCTAGGTTGGCGGCCATGGCAGACAAGCCTCGGAACGGCAAGGTCACCGTGGTGGGCGCCGGGTTCTACGGCTCCACGACAGCTCTCCGTCTCGCCGAGTACGACATCTTCGAGACAGTCGTCCTCACCGACATCGTGGAGGGCAAGCCCGAGGGCCTGGCCCTCGACATGAACCAATCCCGCCCGATCGAGGGCTTCGAGACCCGGGTGGTGGGCGTCGGGGGTGGCTCCTACGAGGGCACCGAGGGGTCCGACGTCGTCGTCATCACGGCGGGCATCCCACGCAAGCCGGGCATGAGCCGGATGGACCTCATCGAGACCAACGCCGGCATCGTCCGGCAGGTCGCGGAGAACATCGCGGCCACGTCGCCCGACGCCGTCGTCATCGTCGTCTCCAACCCGCTCGACGAGATGACGGCGCTCGCCCAGCTGGCCACGCAGTTCCCCAAGAACCGCGTCATGGGGCAGGCCGGGATGCTCGACACCGCCCGCTTCACCGACAACGTGGCCGAGGAGCTCGGCGTCCCGGTCTCCTCGGTGAAGACCCTGACCCTGGGCTCGCACGGCGACACCATGGTGCCGGTGCCCTCGCGCTGCACCGTCGACGGCAAGCCGCTGTCCGACGTGATGGCGCAGGACCGCATCGACCACCTGGTCGACCGCACCCGCAACGGCGGTGCCGAGGTGGTGGCCCTGCTCAAGACCGGTTCGGCGTACTACGCGCCGTCGGCGGCGGCCGCCCGGATGGCCAAGGCGGTCATCGAGGACTCCGGTGCCGTCATGCCGGTCTGCGCGTGGGTCGACGGCGAGTACGGGATCAACGGCGTCTACCTGGGTGTGGAGGCCGAGATCGGCCGAGAAGGAGTGCGGAAGGTCGTCGAGAGCGACCTCTCCGAGAGCGAGCTGGCCGGGCTGCGCGAAGCAGCCGAGGCCGTGCGCGCCAAGCAGGCTGACATAGCCGACCTCTGACGAAGGACCCCCGTCCTCCCCACCCCTCGCACGCTCGGGGCGGGCCCCGGGACGGGGGCCGTTCCAGAGGGTCACCACCAGCAGAGAGAAGGAACGCGCACGTGGCGAAGATCAAGGTCGAGGGCACCGTCGTCGAGCTCGACGGCGACGAGATGACCCGGATCATCTGGCAGTTCATCAAGGACCAGCTGATCCTCCCGTACCTCGACGTGAACCTCGAGTACTACGACCTGGGCATGGAGTCGCGCGACGCGACCGACGACCAGATCACCATCGACTCCGCCAACGCCATCAAGAAGCACGGCGTCGGCGTCAAGTGCGCCACGATCACGCCGGACGAGGCGCGGGTCGAGGAGTTCGGCCTCAAGAAGATGTGGCGCTCCCCGAACGGGACGATCCGCAACATCCTCGGCGGCGTCATCTTCCGCGAGCCGATCATCATGAAGAACGTCCCGCGTCTGGTGCCGGGCTGGACCAAGCCGATCATCGTCGGCCGTCACGCCTTCGGTGACCAGTACCGCGCCACCGACTTCAAGTTCCCCTCCGCGGGCACGCTGACCGTGACCTTCACGCCGTCCGACGGCTCCGAGCCCATCGAGCACGAGGTCTTCCAGGCCCCGGGCGCCGGCGTCTCGCTGTCGATGTACAACCTCGACGACTCGATCCGGGACTTCGCGAAGGCCTCGCTCAACTACGGCCTGGACCGCGGTTACCCGGTCTACCTCTCCACGAAGAACACGATCCTCAAGGCCTACGACGGCCGGTTCAAGGACATCTTCGAGGAGGTCTTCCAGGCCGAGTTCAAGGAGAAGTTCGACGCCGCCGGCATCACCTACGAGCACCGGCTGATCGACGACATGGTCGCCGCCTCGCTCAAGTGGGAGGGCGGCTACGTATGGGCCTGCAAGAACTACGACGGTGACGTGCAGTCCGACACCGTGGCGCAGGGCTTCGGCTCGCTGGGCCTCATGACCTCTGTGCTCGCGACCCCGGACGGCCGCACCGTCGAGGCCGAGGCCGCGCACGGCACGGTGACCCGGCACTACCGCCAGCACCAGCAGGGCAAGGAGACGTCGACCAACCCGATCGCGTCGATCTTCGCCTGGACGCGGGGCCTGGCCCACCGCGGCAAGCTCGACGGCACCCCGGAGGTCACCGCCTTCGCGGAGACCCTCGAGCGGGTCTGCATCGAGACCGTCGAGAGCGGTCAGATGACCAAGGACCTCGCGCTGCTCATCTCCAAGGACAGCCCGTGGCTCACCACCCAGGACTTCCTGGCGGCCATCGACACCAACCTCAAGAAGGCCATGGCCTGACGTAGGCGCCGAACGCAGGCGGCCCCCGCACCTTCGGGCGCGGGGGTCGCTGCGCGTTCGGCACATGATCAGAACCGGTCCAGCGGGGTCTCAGTGGCGCTGAGGGCCCGGTGGAGCGGTGCTGATCATGGTTGTGGACGGCGTCCGCAGCGCTCGCCCGCATTCGGGCACGCTCCGCGGGTGCCCGTCCCGCCTGCCAGTCCCGAGCGCCTCCGGGGCAAGGTCTTCCGCGGGACCTGGGCGGTGCGGCGCGGGCTGCTCTCCGAGGACCAGCTCCGCAGCTCCGCGTGGCGGCGGCTGCGGCGCGACGTCTACGTGGATGCGCGTCGGGAGGTCACCCACCTGGTCCAGGCCACCGGTGTCCACCTCGTCGCCCCTCCCGAGGCCGTCTTCGGCGGGCTCACCGCCGCGGCGTTGTGGGCCGGCGACTCGTTCGCCGACCCCGACGTCCCGGTGGAGGTGGTGGTCCCCCCGGGTGTGCGCTGGCGTCCGTCCCCGGGGGTGGTGGTGCGGACGGCGTCGCTCGACGGTGACGTGGTCAGGCCACCCCGGGGGCTGCCACGCACGTCACGGGTGCGGACGGCTGTCGACCTCGTCCGACGGGGGCGTGTGGACGACGGCATCGTCCTGCTGGACCGGCTCGTGACCGCCGGCGTCGTCCACCTCCGCGACGTCCGTGACGCCGTGGCGGCACTCCCGCGCTGTCGGGGCAGCCGACTGGCCCGGGAGATCGCGGAACTCGCCGACGGGCTCGCGGGATCGCCACAGGAGACCCGGCTCCGGCTCCTGCTGCTGCGGGCCGGGCTCCCCGTGCCGACGGCGCAGTACCGGGTCTTCGACGACGAGGGGTTCGTGGCGCGCGTCGACTTCGCCTATCCCGAGCTCAAGGTGGCGATCGAGTACGACGGTGCCTGGCACGCCGAACCCGGCCAGTTCGCCAAGGACCGCCGACGGCTCAACCGCCTGGTGGCGGCGGGCTGGAGGGTCATCCACGTCACCGCCGCGGACCTGCGGGAACCCGATCGCCTTGTCCGCCGGATCGGCGCGGCCCTCGCTCAGTGATCACCACCGGTCCAGCGGGGCCTCGAACGGATCGAGACCCCGCTGCAGCGGTGGTGATCACCAGGTGGCCCGGCGGGTCAGCCGAAGAGCTGGGTCCACCAGGGGCCGCCGCCGCCGTCGGCGATGCCGACGCCGAGCCGGGTGAGGCTGCAGTCGAGGATGTTCGCCCGGTGGCCGGGGCTGTTCATCCAGGACTCCATGACCGCCGCCGGATCCGCCTGGCCGCGGGCGATGTTCTCCGCCCGGGCGGAGACACCCGCGGCGTCGGCCCGGTCGAAGGGGCTCAGTCCCGACAGGCTGACGTGGTCGAAGTAGCCGCGGTCGCGCATGTCGGCGCTGTGCGCGGCGGCCACGGCGGCCAGGCCGCCGTCGGCGCTGAGCGGGCGGCAGCCGGCGCTCGCTCGCTCCTGGTTCACCAGCGCGAGGACCTGCGCCGCGCGGTCCCCGCCGGCCGGCGGCGCCGGAGCGGGGGTGCCGGCCGAGGTCGTCCGAGTCGGACT
>NZ_HG931174.1:397330-460401 GCF_000582785.1 Candidatus Blastococcus massiliensis AP3 | reverse complement strand
GCCGGTGCGGGCGTCTCGGCCGGCGTGGTCACCGGCGCGGGCGGCGGCGCGGCCGCGGCGACGTCGGCAGCACGGCTCCGCTCCGCGGCGCTGCGACCCGAGGCCTCCACCCGGACGCCCTCGGGGCCGATCGTCAGCCGCGCCGAGGCGCTGGCGAACGCCGAGGAGCCCAGGCCATCGACCCCCATCACGACCGGGGCGTCGCTGCGCTGGGCCGACGCGTCCAGCGCGGCGCCCGAGGGCGCGTCGGCGCCCGGCACGACCGGGGCGGCGAGCACGAAGCCGGTCATCAGGGCCATGAGGACGACGGCGAGCCCCAGGCGACCTCGGCCACGGCTGAGGGCGGCCGACGTGCGGAGGCGGGACCGGGTGGCGGCACCCGCGATCCGAGCGGACAGGGGCGGGCCGGCGGGACGGTGGTGCACGGGACTCCCCGGGATGATCACGATTCGTTATCAAGCCGAGACTAAACGTAAGGGCAAGAGCACCGACAGTTCACGAGACGCACGTCACGCCCGGAGCCCCAGCAGCCCCAGCGGTACCGCCGTGATCGCAGGTGTCGCGGTAGCAGGCACCATGGCACCTGCCCGCGCCCCACCCCGATCCACTACCGAGGAGTACGCCGCCGGTGAGCGACGTCTGGCTCAGCATCGTCATGGTCGTCGTCTTCGTGATGATCGGGGGCGTCTTCGCGGGAGCCGAGATCGCGCTCGTCTCGCTGCGCGAGTCCCAGGTCCGCGGGATGGCCGAGGCCGGACGGCGTGGGAAGTCGGTGCAGCGGCTGCTCAGCGACCCCAACCAGTTCCTCGCCGCGGTTCAGGTGGGCGTCACGTTCGCCGGCTTCTTCTCGGCCGCGTTCGGTGCCACCAAGCTCTCCGCGCCCTTCGCCGACTGGCTCGCCGACCGGGGACTGTCCTCGGGACTGGCGTCCACCGTCGCGCTGGTCCTCGTCACCGTCGCGATCAGCTACCTGTCGCTCGTCGTCGGCGAACTCACGCCCAAGCGGCTCGCCCTGCAGCGGGCCGAGGGTTTCGCGCTCATGGTCGCTGCCCCGCTGAACGCCATCGCGAAGCTGTCCCGTCCGATCATCTGGCTGCTCTCGAAGTCGACGAACGGGCTCGTCCGGCTGCTCGGCGGTGATCCCAAGGCCAGCGGTGAGGCGATCAGCCAGGAGGAGTTGCGGGACCTCGTCGCCGCCCACGAGTCCCTCAGCAGCGACGAGCGCAGGCTGATCGACGAGGTGTTCCGCGCCGGCGAGCGGGAGGTCCGCGAGGTGATGACGCCGCGCACCGAGGTCGGCTTCCTCGACGCGTCCATGACCGCGAGCCGGGCGGCCAAGCAGGTCGCGGAGTCCAACTGGTCGAGGTTCCCGGTCGCCGGCCGCGACCAGGACGACGTCGTCGGCTTCGTCCACGTGCGCGACCTGTTCCTCCCCAACCACCCGGCCGGCCGGGCCGCGACCGTGGGCGACCTGGCGCGCGGGGTGAAGCGGCTGCCCGGGACGGCGGGAGTGCTCACCGCGCTCAGCGAGATGCGGCGGGAGAACCACCACCTCGCGATCGTCGTCGACGAGTACGGCGGCACCGACGGCATCGTCACCCTCGAGGACCTCATCGAGGAGGTCATCGGGGAGATCTACGACGAGTACGACGCCGAGGTCGAGCCCGAGGCCGGGGTGGCACCGGATGCCCCGCGCGAGGTCGACGGCCTGCTCAACCTGGACGACTTCGCCGAGGCCACCGGGCTGAGGCTGCCGGAAGGCCCGTACGAGACGGCCGCGGGGTACGTGCTGGCCGGGCTCGGCCGGCTGCCCGAGGTGGACGACACGATCGAGGTGGAGGGCCGCGCGGTCACCGTCGTCGAGCTCGACGGACGGCGGATCGCCCGGCTGCGGGTGGACCCGCCCCCGCCGGCGCCCGAGGGCAGCGAGGACGAGGCGTCGGACGACTAGCGCGCCACGTCCCAGGCGTCGCGGACGATGCCGACCAGGTCCGTGTGCCGCGGCGTCCAGCCCAGGTCGGCGCGGATGAGGTCGCTCGAGGCGACCAGCTGGGCCGGGTCGCCGGGCCGCCGCGGGCCGTCGACGGTCGGGATCTCGTGCCCGGTCACCTCGCGTGCGGCGTCGACGACCTCCTGCACGGAGAAGCCGGTGCCGTTGCCCAGGTTGTAGATCCGGTGCTCCCCGGCCGACGGCGCGGACAGCGCGAGCAGGTGGGCGTCGGACAGGTCGCCGACGTGCACGTAGTCGCGGATGCAGGTGCCGTCCGGCGTCGGGTAGTCGCGACCGAAGACGGTCAGCGACTCGCGCTGCCCGGCGGCCACCTGGAGGGCCAGCGGGATGAGGTGTGTCTCGGTGGCGTGCCGTTCGCCGAGGCCGAAGGCGGCGCCGGCCACGTTGAAGTAGCGCAGGCTCACCGCGGCGAACCCGTGCGCGACCGCGTAGGACGTGAGCATGTGGTCGACGGCGAGCTTGGAGGCGCCGTAGGTGTTCGTGGGGCGGGTCGGCGCGTCCTCGCGGATGGGCACCTGGTCCGGCTCGCCGTAGGTGGCCGCGGTCGAGGAGAAGACGATCCTGCGGCAGTCGACCGCGCGCATCGCCTCGAGCAGTGCCAGCGATCCGGCGACGTTGGTCGACCAGTAGTCCTCGGGCTGCTGCTGCGAGACGGCGACCAGTGAACGGGCCGCGAAGTGCAGCACCGCGTCGGGCCGGACGTCGGCCAGGACCGGCGCCGAGTCGTGCAGCGAGACCTGCGCGAGCCGCGCGCCCTCGACCACGGCGTCGGCGTGCCCGGTGGACAGGTCGTCGAGGACCGTGACCTCGTGCCCGTCGGCCACCAGGGCAGCCGTCACTACGCTGCCGATGTAGCCGGCTCCGCCGGCGACCAGGACGCGCATGCCGCCACCCTAAGGGTGGCCGAGGAGGTCGAACCCCGTGGTGAGCCCACGCCCCGCTGTGCAGGCGCTCCCGGCGTACCGGCCCGGACGCAATCCGGCCGACCTGGCGCGCGAGATCGGCGTGGACCGCGCGATCAAGCTGGCCAGCAACGAGGTGGCCTTCCCGCCGCTGCCCGCGGTCGTCCAGGCGGTGGCCGCGGCTGCGGCGGACACGAACCGGTACCCCGACAACGGTGCGGTCGTCCTCACCGCTGCCCTGGCCGAGCGCTACGGCGTCGACCCCGGGCAGATCGCCACCGGCTGCGGTGCGGTGACGCTGTGCCAGGAACTGGCTCAGGCCTACACCGAGCCGGGGACGAGCATCGCCTTCGCCTGGCGCTCGTTCGAGATGTACCCGTTGCTCGCCCGGGTCGCCGGCGCCCGCGCGATCCAGGTACCCCTGGTCGCCGGCCGCGAGGGCGGCCCGGCCGACACCCACGACCTCGACGGGCTCCTGGCCGCGATCGACGACACCACCCGCCTGGTGTTCGTCTGCAACCCGAACAACCCCACCGGGACGGCGGTCCGGCGGGCGGGGCTGGAGAAGTTCCTGGACGCGGTGCCGGGGACGACGCTGGTCGTCCTCGACGAGGCGTACCGCGAGTTCGTCACCGACCCCGACGTCCCCGATGGGCTCGAGCTCATGCGCGGCCGGCCGAACGTCGCCGTCCTCCGCACGTTCAGCAAGGCGTGGGGCCTCGCCGGCCTGCGCGTCGGCTACCTGATCGCCGAGGACCCGGCCGTCGCCGAGGCGGTCCGCAAGACCCACGTCCCGTTCAGCGTCTCCATGCTCGCCCAGGCCGCCGCGGTCGCCGCACTCGCCAGCGAGGACGAGGTGCGCGACCGGTGTACCGCTGTCGTCGCGGAGCGCGAGCGGCTCACCGCGGCGCTGCGCGAGCGGGGTCTGGACGTCGCCGACAGCCAGGCCAACTTCGTGTGGCTGCCGGTGGGCGACGAGGCCGCCGGGCTGGCCGGGGCGCTGGAGGCCCGCGCCGTCATCACCCGCCCGTTCGCCGGCGAGGGCGTCCGGGTCACCGTCGGGGCGCCCGAGGAGGACGACGTCTTCCTCGCCGCCCTCGACCAGGTGCGGGCGGCCGCCCGGCCCGCCTGAACCCAGGCCGGAACGGGGGAGGCCGGAACGGCGGCCCCTGACGGCTGGTTTGATGGCGGCGTGCCTCTTCCCCGTGTGCTCTCCGGCATCCAGCCGACGGCGGGCTCGTTCCACCTCGGCAACTACCTGGGTGCGCTGCGTCAGTGGGTGGCCCTCCAGGAGACGACCGAGGCCTTCTACTGCGTCGTCGACCTGCACGCGATCACCGTCGCGCAGGACCCCGAGGAGCTCCGCCGCAGCACCCTGACCTCGGCCGCGCAGCTGCTCGCCCTGGGCGTCGATCCCGAGCGCAGTGCCGTGTTCGTGCAGAGCCACGTGCCCGAGCACCTGCAGCTGTCCTGGGTGCTGGAGTGCCTGACCGGATTCGGCGAGGCCGGCCGCATGACGCAGTTCAAGGACAAGAGCCAGCGCGAGGGCACGGCCGGCACGAGCGTGGGCCTGTTCACCTACCCGGTGCTGATGGCCGCCGACATCCTCATCTACCGCGCCGACCAGGTGCCGGTGGGCGACGACCAGCGCCAGCACCTGGAGCTGACCCGCGACCTCGCCGGGCGCTTCAACGGGCGCTTCGGGGAGACCTTCCCCGTGCCCGAGGGCTTCATCCCCTCGGGCGGCGCCCGCGTGATGGACCTGCAGTCGCCGGACAAGAAGATGAGCAAGAGCCTCCCGCCGGCGGGCTGCGTCTTCCTGCTCGACGACCCGGGCGTGAGCGCGAAGAAGATCCGGTCCGCGGTCACCGACACCGGCCGGGAGATCGTCGCCGACCCGCAGAACAAGCCGGGGGTGACGAACCTGCTCACCATCCACAGTGCCCTGTCCGGGCGCAGTCTCCCCGAGCTCGAGGAGCACTTCGCCGGCCGTGGCTACGGCGACCTCAAGAAGGAGCTCGCCGAGGTCGTCACCGACTTCGTGACGCCGGTGCGGGCCCGCACCACCGAGTTGCTCGACGACCCGGCCGAGCTGGAGCGCATCCTGGCCGCCGGCGCCGAGCGCGCCCGGGAGATCGCCCGGGCGACCGTCGCCGAGGTGTACGAGCGCGTCGGTTTCCTGGCGCCGGGGGCGCCCACATGAGCTCGGAGTCCGCGGGTGGGGCGGCGGTCATCGGCGTCGTCGTCCCGGTGCCGGAGCCGTGGGCCCAGCTGCTGGTCGACTGGCGGTCCAAGGTGGGCGACCCCCAGGCCACGCTGGTGCCCCCGCACGTGACGCTCCTGCCGCCCACGGAGATCGCGGCGGCCGACCGTCCGGCCGTCGCCGAGCACCTGGCCGGGGTGGCTCGGGCGCACCCGCCGTTCCCGATGCACCTGGCGGGGACCGGTACGTTCCGCCCGGTCTCCGACGTGGTGTTCGTGGCGGTGGCCCGCGGCATCGGCGACTGCGAGCTGATCGCCGGCGACGTGCGCACCGGTCCACTGGACCGCCCGCTGGCCTACCCGTACCACCCGCACGTGACCGTCGCCCATGACGTCGCCACCGACATGCTCGAGCTGGCCTACACCGGCCTGGCCGACCTCTCGGCGGAGTTCCAGGTCGACCGCTTCACCGAGTTCGAGCAGACGCCGAACGGCGCGTGGGCCATCGCCCGCGAGTACCCCCTCACCGGACCGCCCCGCTGACACAGGGCGGCGGGCAGGTCGCTACGCGCGCCGCCGGCCGACCACGGTGACGACGACCGCCGCGACCACCGCCACTCCCACGCCGACGAGCGCCGGAGCGGGGCCGGAGTTCCCGACGGCCTCGGGTGCCCGTCGCTCCGACGGCTCGCGGTCGGGCGGGGGAGCGGGGGCGGGCGGGGAGACCAGGTCCGCAGGTCGGACGAGCCGGCCCACGCCCTCGGTCGCGGGCGGCACGGTGAAGCCCCAGTCCAGGAGCAGAGCGGCCTGCTCCCCGGCGCGCAGCGGCTCGTTCTCGGTGTCGAGCACGCTCACGACCAGCCGGCGACCGTCGCGCTCGGCGGCGGTCACGAAGGCGTGGCGGGCGGCGTCGGTGAAGCCGGTCTTGCCGCCGAGCGTGCCGGGGTAGCCGGCCAGCGGGTTCTGGTTCTGGATCTGGAAGCCCGGCGCGAAGCCGGGTACCTCCGGCACCTGGGCCGTCGGCGTGGTGAGCACCGCGGCGGTCAGCGGGTCCTCGACGAGTTCCCGGAAGATCAGCGCCAGGTCGTAGGGGGAGGAGGACTGCCCGGCGACGTCGAGACCCGAGGGCGAGCCGGCCACGGTGTCGTAGGCGCCGAGGGACTCGGCGGTGGCGGTCATCGCCTCGAGGGTGGCCGCCGTGCCACCTGCGGCGCGGGCCAGCGCGTTGGCCGCGTCGTTGCCCGACTGCAGGATCAGCCCCTGGAACAGGAAGCCCACGGTGTACTGGCCACCGGTGACCAGCCCGACCCGGCTGCCCTCCATCTGCTCGTCCTCGGGTGTCCCCGCCACCACCTGAGCAGGGTCCAGCCGGTGCGCGAGGGTGAGCAGTGTCAGCGTCTTCAGCGTGCTCGCCGGGTAGTAGCGGCCGTGCGGGTCGCGGGCGGCGAGCACCGCGCCGCTACCGGCGTCGGCCACCAGCCACCCCGAGGCGGCGATCATGCCGGGCAGGGGAGGGGCGCCGTCGGCCACGACCACCCCGCGCGTGTCCAGGTCCTCACCGCCCACGGTGCGCCCGTCGGGGGCGCTGCCCTGCGGGGGCCGCGCGGTGCGGGGCGCGGTCGGGGTGGGCGCGGACGGATCCGCCGTCGGCCGGGGCGCCTCCCCGGCTGCTGGTGTCGAGCCGAGGAGGACCGCCCCGGTGCAGAGCAGCACGGCCAGCGCCGCCCGCACGCCGTCCCGTAGCCCCATGCGCCGACCGTAGGGGGCGCGCGTCCCGGCGGTCGCAGGTGCCCGGCCGGGCACCTGCGGGCGTTCCGCAACGATCGGGTCCCAATCCCCGTCGCGGCCGCCGGAGGGGGCTCGGAGCCCGGTTAGCGTCGGTCGTCGTGCGTCGGCCCGGCGCGTCCAGCGCCCGGTGGACGACGCGTGGACGACGACCCCCGCACACCACCGGACCCCGTGTCCCGGAGAGGAGAGCACGTGCCCCGAGCGCGGTCGACGACAACGGTCGCCGCTGTGCTGGTGGCCGGCTGCCTGGGCCTGTCGGCCTGCGCCGGCTCGGCCGGCGGGCCGGACGCGCCGCCGGTGGACCTGAGGATCGGCGTCGCCTACGACACCGGCGGGCGGGGCGACGAGGCGTTCAGGGAGGGGGCGGTGGACGGCGCACGGTCGGCCGCGGCCGACCTGGGGGGAGACGTGGAGGTGCTCTCCCCGGAGGGGGACGCCGACGGCGAGGCGATGCTCACCAGGCTCGCCGCCGCCGGCTTCAACCCCGTGATCGCCGTCGGTTTCGACGACCGCCGGGGGGTCGCCGAGGTGGCCGCCGACCACCCGGAGACGGAGTTCGCGATCCTCGACGTCCCGGTCACGGGGCTCGGTGCCGGCAACCTCACCGGGCTCGTGTTCGCCGAGGAGGAGGGCGGGTTCCTCGCCGGCGTCGCAGCGGGCGCCAAGAGCGTGAACGGCCACGTCGGCTTCATCGGCGACCGGCCGGCCGGCGGGCTCGGAGCAGCCTTCGTCGCGGGCGCCACGGCGGTGGACCCCGGCGTCGTCGTCGACACGCACCACCTGCCCTCGGGCACCTCCGGCCCGGCCGAGTCGGAGGCGGCCGCACAGGAGATGTACCGGGCCGGGGCGGACATCGTGTTCTCCGCGGGCGAGGGTTCCGGCGAGGGTGTCGTCCGGGCCGCCGTCGGCGCCGGGCAGCGGGCCATCGGCGCGCATTCCGACCAGTACCTCGACGGGTCACCGGAGCAGCAGGCCGTGCTCATGACGTCGGTGCTCACCCGTGCCGACGTCGCGGTGGAGGCCTACGTCACCGCCTTCGCGGACGGGAGTCTGCAGCCGGGGACCGACATGGTGCAGGACCTCTCCACCGGGGGCGTCGAGCTGTCGCACTCCGGCGGTGCTCTCGACGACATCCGGACGGTCCTCGACCACTACCGCCAGCAGATCGCCGCCGGCGGGATCGAGGTGCCGGATGTCCCGTGATGCCGTCGTGGACTGGGAGGCGATCCGCGCCGCTGCCCGTGCGGCCATGACGCAGGCCTACGCGCCCTACTCGAACTTCCCGGTCGGCGCCGCCGGGCTGGTGGACGACGGGCGCCTGGTCACCGGCTGCAATGTCGAGAACGCCTCCTACGGGCTCAGCCTGTGCGCGGAGTGCGGGATGGTGAGCGAGCTGGCCCGCACCGGCGGCGGCCGTCTCGTCGCGGTCGCCTGCGTGGGGGGCGACGGGCGACCGCTCATGCCGTGCGGCCGGTGCCGGCAGCTGCTGTGGGAGTTCGGCGGCCCGGAGCTCCTCCTCGAGACCGCGTCCCGGGGCGTCGTCCCGTTGCGCGAGGTGCTGCCCGACGCCTTCGGACCCGAGGACCTGGCGGCCGCCGCGGAGCGGGACCCGGGGCCCGGGAGGGGGCCACAGGTGCATGGAGGACACTGATCCCCCGTGCAGAAGAAGGACTCCCTCCTCCCCACCGGTCGCACGCTCGCGGCGGGACCGGGGAGCGAGCCTGCGCCGGAGATGGCGATCTCGATCCGCGGCCTGGTGAAGCGGTACGGCGACTTCACCGCCGTGGACGGGCTGGACCTGGACATCCGCCGGGGGGAGATCTTCGCGCTGCTCGGCCCCAACGGTGCCGGCAAGACGACGACGGTCGAGATCTGCGAGGGCTACCGCTCCCGGGACGGCGGCGACGTCCGGGTGCTGGGCGAGGACCCCGCGGCGGCCACCCGCCGGTGGAAGGCCCGGCTGGGCATCGTCCTGCAGTCGGGTTCGGGGGACAGCCAGCTGACCGTGCGCGAGCTGGTCGCCGCCCAGGCCTCCTACTACGCGGACCCCCGCGACGTCGACGAGGTGATCGAGCTGGTCGGCCTGACCGAGAAGGCGGGCGTGCGCGGCCGCACCCTCTCCGGCGGGCAGCGCCGCCGGCTCGACGTGGCGCTGGGCATCGTGGGCCGGCCGACCCTGCTCTTCCTCGACGAGCCGACCACGGGCTTCGACCCCGAGGCCCGGCGCCAGTTCTGGTCCCTGATCCGCTCGCTGCGCGACCTGGGCACCACGATGCTGCTCACCACCCACTACCTGGACGAGGCCGAGGCGCTGGCCGACCGCGTCGGCGTCATCGCCCGCGGCCGGCTGGTCGAGGTCGCCGTCCCCGGTGCCCTCGGCGGACGGGAGACGGCGCCGGCGACGGTCAGCTGGACCGAGGGCGGCGTCCGGCGGACCGAGGCGACGGCGACCCCCACGGCCTTCGTCGCCCAGCTCGCGGCCCGCTTCCCGGGCGAGGTCCCGGACCTCACCGTGGCGCGGCCCACCCTCGAGGACGTGTACCTGCGGATGATCGGTGAGTCCCGATGACGACGGCTGCCCCCGCGGACCGGACGGTCCTCCCGCCGCTCGCGTCGGTCTACCGCTCGCGCAGCGCCGTGGAGCTCAAGGAGTTCTTCCGGCAGCGCGAATCGGTGGTGTTCACCCTGCTGCTGCCGGTGCTGCTGCTGGTGGTCTTCGGCGCGGTGCTCGACTTCGACCTGGGCTCGGGGGTCACCTTCACCCAGTACTTCATGGCCGGGATCATCGCGGCCGGCATCCTCGGCGCCAGCCTCCAGAACATGGCGATCAGCATCGCCACCGAGCGCTCCGACGGAACGCTGAAGCACCTGGCCGGGACGCCCATGCCGCGCAGCGCCTACTTCGTCGGCAAGGTCGTGCAGGTGCTCGCCGTCTCGGTGGCCAGCATCGTCGTCCTGCTGCTGGTCGGGGTGGTGTTCTACGACATCGACCTGCCGTCGGGCACCGACTGGCTGACCTTCGCCTGGGTGGCGGGCCTCGGTGCGGCCGCGTGCACGCTGCTGGGCATCGCCGTCTCCAGCCTGGCGAAGAACGGCCGTTCGGCCTCGGCCACGGTGACGCCGTTCGCGCTGCTGTTGCAGTTCATCTCGGGGGTCTTCTTCCAGTTCAGCGAGATCCCGTCGTGGATGCAGACGATCGCCTCGCTGTTCCCGCTGAAGTGGATGGCGCAGGGGTTGCGCTCGGTGTTCCTCCCCGACGCGCTGGCCGCGGACGAGCCGGCCGGCTCCTGGGAGCTGGGCCGCGTCGCGCTGGTCCTGGCCGCCTGGTGCGTCGTCGGGCTGGTCCTCTGCGTGCGCACGTTCCGCTGGCACGACCGGGGCTGAGGGGCTGGCCCTCGGGGCGCTGTTCACTCTCCGTTGGTCCGGCGGGGCACAACGGGACTTACCGAGAGTCATCTCGATGACGATCGTGTGAAGCCTTCGCAGGCCTCGGCGGGGCCCTGGCCAGAGCCGGGTTGAGTAGTGCTGCACAGCGATTCCCCGTATCCGGGGGTCAGCACGTGACACCCCGTGATCAGTGACGTTGCGTGACCACACGCTGGTCGTTGCCCGAGGGTTTCGCCCTCGCGTTGCGTTAGGTCGTCAAGCGTTGAACCATCGGGCTCGCGGATGTACGAGCCGCAGGTCGGCGCCTCACCCCGTGCTGAACCGGGAACGGGGTCGGCTTCGAAGGCTGGATGTGCCGACGCGTCGACATGTCGACAGCGCGCCGTCGTGTCCGGGCACACCCGGCCCCTTCGAAGGAGAACGTGATCAGACGAACCCAGCGGGGCGGGAGCTCGGCCGCCCGGGCTCGGGACATCGGTGACCTGCCCGTGTTCCTCAGCCCGACCGGGCTCCGGTGGCGGCGCATCCGCCTCGTCGGGCTGCTCCTCCTCGCCGCACTCGTCGCCTGCGTCGCAGTGGCCGTGCCCAGGCTCACCGCCTCCCCGGCGCTGGCCGGTGCCGAGGTGCCGGCGGGACCGACGACCGCTGAGATCGGCGATCCTCCCGTCATCGGCGAGGGTCCGCTGGTGCGGGTCGTCCGGGTGCTGGAGTCGGGCGGACGTGCCTACGCCCAGGAGCCCTTCCACGGCCAGGTGGTCGACGAGCTGTCCGCGGAGGACACCACCCGGGTCGGGGACGCCGACTACGCCGTCCAGCGCTACGGGTACAGCGAGACGGCGGAGAAGACGATCTCGCTCACCTTCGACGACGGTCCGCACCCGGTCTTCACCCCGCGGCTGCTGGACCTGCTCAGCGAGTACGGCGTGCCCGCGACCTTCTTCGTCATCGGCGACGAGGTGGCCCGCCACCCGGAGATCGTGCAGCGCATGGCCCGCGAGGGATTCGCCGTCGCGAACCACACGCTGACCCACGTCGACATGAACGTGACGCCGTCCTTCCGGCAGCGGGCGGAGCTGGCCCTGACCGATCGGGTCCTGCGGGCGCAGACGGGGGAGTACGCCTCTTACTTCCGGTTGCCGTACGAGGGCGCCGACGACGAGTCGATCCGCAAGGACCTCGAAGGCATCCTGCGCGCGCAGCAGCTGGGCTACGTCGTCGCGTCGCACGACTTCGACCCGCAGGACTGGTCGTTCCCCGTCGGCACGGACGTCGACGAGGTCCCGATGCCACCGCTGGGCGGGCAGGACAACCTCACGGTGCTGCTGCACGACGGCGGCGCGGAGCGGACGCTCACCCTCGAGTACGTCGAGAAGCTGATCGTCGAGGCGAAGGCGGCGGGCTACACCTTCCAGTCCATGCCTCAGGTGATGCCGGACGTCGAGGCGGCCACCGGCACCGCGGAGGAGTCCGGCTGGGACAGCGTGGCCGTGGCTCTGGCCTACGTGCTGTTCGTGCTGCCCGACTCGGTGCTGACGGTGCTCTTCGTGCTCGCGCTGGTCACGATGCTCGGACTGGGGGTGTTCAACACCGTCCTCGCGCTGATCCGGGCGCGACGCAGGCGGACCCTGACGAACGTCGCCGGTGCGACCGGGGTGTCGGTGCTGATCGCCGCCTACAACGAGGAAATGGTGATCACGCGGACGCTGCAGTACGTCCTGGCGTCCGAGTACCCGGTCGACGAGGTCGTCGTCGTGGACGACGGCAGCACCGACGGGACGGCGGCCATGGTGCGCGACGTCGCTGCGCTGGACCCGCGGGTCCGCCTGCTGCAGCAGCCCAACTCGGGGAAGTGGGCGGCGCTCAACCGGGGTTTCCGGGCTGCGGCCCATCCCGTCGTCGTCACCCTGGACGCCGACACCCTCTTCGCCCCGACCACCGTCGGGCACCTCGTCGCCGGCTTCACGCGGCCGGACGTGGGCGCCGTGGCGGGCGTGATCAAGGTGGGCAACTACGCGCGCAACGTCGTCACACGGTGGCAGGCGCTGGAGTACATCACCCAGATCGGCGTGGACCGCTCGGCGTCGGCGCTGCTGAACGCCGTGATGATCGTGCCGGGCGCCTGCGCCGCCTGGCGCCGGGACGCCGTGCTCGAGGCCGGCGGGTACAGCAACGCCACGCTCGCCGAGGACTGCGACCTCACGCTGCTGCTGCACCAGCGGGGTTGGCGGGTGGAGCAGGCGGACGAGGCCGTCGCGTTCACCGAGGCGCCGGAGACGGTGGACGCCCTGCTCAAGCAGCGCGTGCGGTGGATGTTCGGCACGGTCCAGGCGGTCTGGCGGCACCGCGACATGCTGTTCCGCCCGCGCTTCGGCTGGCTGGGGATGCTGATCATGCCCATGGCGGCGCTGCAGATCCTGCTGCCCCTGGTGTTCACCCCGCTCGTCGTCGTGGTGGTGCTCCAGATGCTCGCCTCGGACGGGCCGTTGCCCGTCCTCGGCTACTTCCTGTTGTTCGCCGTCATCTACGGGGCGGTCGCCGCGGTGGCGGTCTGCCTGCTCAAGGAGAGGCCGGCCCACCTGCTGATGGTTCCCCTGTACCGCTTCATCTACGAGCCGCTGCGCGCCTACCTGCTGTACGCGACGATCGGCACGGCCATCCGGGGCATCCGGCTGGGCTGGAACAAGCTGGCCCGCACGGCGCACATGGACGAGGACGCCGAGCAGCCGGTGACGGTGCCCGCGTGAGCCGGCGCCTGTGGCTGTACGCAGCGGGTATTGCCGTCGTCGTCGTCCTCGCCGTGACCGCCGCCCTGACGCTGCCCGCGCGGATCGCCGACCGCGACCGGACTCTGGTCGCGGCCGCGTGGCTGCCCGTCTGGGACGAGCGCAGCGCGGAGTCGCTGCGCCCGGCGCTCGCCGACGGCGGGGTCACCGAGGTGAGCCCGACCTGGGCGACGGTCGGCCTCGACGGCGAGCTCGTGGTGACGCCCCCGACCTCGGCGGTGCTCGACCGGCTGGACGACGCCGGCGCGCGGTTGCTGCCCACCGTCCAGAACTACGCCGACGGGACGTGGCAGGGGCAGATGATCGCCGATCTGCTCGCCGACCCGGACCGGGCCGAAGCCCACCGGGAGGCGCTCGTCGACCTCGCGCTGGGCAACGGGTGGGACGGCATCGACATCGACTACGAGGCGCTGCCGCCCACGGCCGGGCCGCAGTTCATCGACTTCCTCACCGCGCTCGGTGCGGACCTGGACGAGCACGGCCTCGCCCTGACCGTGGCCGTGCCGGCGCGGACGGGCGACGAGAACCCGGGGACGCTCGCCTACAGCTACCGGCTGCTGGGGGAGGTCGCCGACCAGGTGCGGGTGATGACCTACGACCATTCGTGGAGCGGTGGCGAGGCCGGGCCGGTCGCTCCGCTGGACTGGGTGTCGTCGGTCATCGACTACGCCCTCGAGCGAGTGCCCGCCGACAAGCTGATGCTCGGGCTGCCCACCTACGGCTACGACTGGGTGGGCACTCGCGGCGAGGTCGTCAACGCGGCCGATGCCGTGGCGCTGGCCGACGAGGTCGGTGCCGAACCGGTGTGGGACGAGGCGTCGGCGTCGTGGACCTTCGACTACGTGCGGGACGGCGAGCAGCACACCGTCTGGTACGAGGACGCGCGCTCACTCCGCGCCGCGCAGACCCTGGCGCGCGACGCGGGGCTGCGCGGGGTCGCGATCTGGCAGCTCGGCGGTGAGGATCCGGCGGTCTGGCCGGCGCTGGCGGCGGTCACCGGCGGCGGCCCGGCATGAGGGGCCAGGTGGATCCTTACCTGCGGATCCTGGCCGCGGTGGCTCTGGTCCTCGTGGTGAGCGATGCAGTCCTGGACCTGGCGTGGCTGACGCTGTTCCCTGCGGTCGGCATCCTCTTCGCCGTCGGCGGCACCGTCGCCGCCTCGGCGGCGGACCGGGCGGCATCCGCCCGCGCGTTCGTGCGCCGTGCTCTGACGTCGCTCCTGCTGCCCTTCTGGCTGTTCGCGACCGCTGTGGTGGCGACCATGCTGACCATCGGCTGGCAGGCCGCCCCGTTCGAGAGAGCCGAGCCGTTCAGCTGGTCGAGGGTGTGGCTGTGGGTCGTCCCGATCTCGGATCCGCCCGCTTCGCTGGAGGGCGTCCCGTGGGTGCTGACGGCCTGGCACGTACCGACCTACCTGTGGCTGGTCCTCGCCACGCCGGCGCTGCTGTGGCTGTTCCGGCGGTGGCCGCTGCGGATCCTGTCCCTGCCGGTGCTGACGGTCCTGGTGCTGACCGCCGGGATCGCCACCCTGACCGGGGGGTCCCGGGACGTCGTCATCGAGGTCTGCGTCTACGCCTGCTGCTGGATGGTCGGGTTCGCCCGGCACGACGGTCGGCTGGCCCGGCTGTCGCTGCGCGTGGCCCTGCCCGCCGGGGTCGCCCTGCTGGGCTCCGGCCTGGGCTACGCCGTGTGGCGGCAGGACGGATCCGAGGTGGCCAGGATCGGCGACCTCCCTCTGGCGGCGCTCCTGTACTCCCTCGGCGCGGTGATCCTGGTGCTGCGGGTCCCGTGGCGGGGAGACCGCGTGCGGGGCGGATGGCCCGGCGCCGTGATGTCGGCCGTGGGCGCCCGGACCCTGACCGTGTTCCTGTGGGCACCCGCCGCGGCAGCGGCGGCGGTGCCGGCGCTCGCGCTCTCACCGCTGGCCGAGTACCACACCGACGACGCCTCGGGCGCCGCGCTCCGGTTTGCGGCGACCTGGGTGCTCCTCCTCGCCGTCGTCCTGCTCGTGGGCTGGGCCGAAGACGTCGGAGCGGGCCTGTGGCCGACCCTGCTCGGCGCCCGTCGGCCCGGAGAGCGACCACGGCCGGCCGAACTCGAGCGCACTTTCGTCGTCCGGGACAACGTGGTGCGGGACAACCTGCTGCGCGGGCTGCCGGCTGCAGAGCCGGCCGAGCCATCGGGCGTCGTCCGGTCGGGCGGAGGGGCCTCGCTCCCTCGGGACGCCGGGTGACTGCCTGCGCGCCCGCCGCGCGCGCCTGCCGGCCGACGGCGTACTCCCTGCGTGAGCACGCGCTGCGTGGCTGACGGAGAGTGACCGCACACACCCCCTTCCGGGGAATCGCCGGGCCCGCCCCGCTGCTAACCTGGGCGTACCGGCACAACGCCGGTCATCCTCCCGGACGGTTGGTCCGGGCATGAGCGCATCCGTGCAGATCACGCGTTCCATCCCTGGGCGCACTCGATCGCCAGTGAGGACGCCGGTACCTGCGGCGCTCTCCTCTTCCACGGGACGCGCTCCGAGCAGTATCGGAGCCCCACCCCGCATGACTTTGGTCAACCCTGTGTCGTTCGAGTCGAACGACGTCGTCACCACCACCGAGAACACCATCGAGAACACCGCCGCGGAGACCACCCCCGAGGTGGCCGCGGAGCCCGAGGGCCCGACCTTCGGCCAGCTGGGCCTGCCCCAGCCGCTGGTGACCGCGCTCGAGCGGCGCGGCATCCACCGCCCCTTCGCCATCCAGACCTCCGCCCTGCCCGACGCTCTCGCCGGGCGCGACGTGCTCGGCAAGGCCGCCACCGGCTCGGGCAAGACGCTGGCCTTCGGCCTGCCGCTGCTGGCGCGCATCGGTGCCGAGGTCAAGAACGGGCGCCGCGCCCCCCGCGGGCTGGTCCTCGTGCCGACCCGTGAGCTCGCCCAGCAGGTGCACGACAACCTGGCGCCCCTCGGCCAGGCCACCGGCGTGCAGCTGGCGACCGTCTACGGCGGCGCGCCCATGTACCGCCAGATCCAGCAGCTGCGCCGCGGCGTCGACGTCATCATCGCCACGCCCGGTCGCCTGCAGGACCTGATCAACCAGGGCGAGGCGACCCTCGCCGAGGTCGTCGTCACCGTCCTGGACGAGGCCGACTTCATGGCCGACCTGGGCTTCCTCCCGGTCGTCAAGGAGCTGCTCGACCAGACCGCCCGCGACGCCCAGCGCCTGCTGTTCTCGGCGACGCTGGACGGCGAGGTCGACTCGCTGGTCCGCCGGTACCTCAAGGACCCGGCGCGGCACGAGGTGAAGCGCGCCGGTGACGACGCCCCGCCGGCCGAGCACCTCGCCTTCACCCTCGCCTTCCGCGACAAGCTGCAGGTCGCCACGGAGCTCGCCTCCCGCCCCGGCCGGACGATCATCTTCGCCCGCACCCAGCTCGGCGTGGACCGGCTCGCGGACAACCTCAAGGCCGCGGGCATCAAGGCCGAGGCGATCCACGGCGGGCTGCCTCAGTCGGCGCGCAAGCGCGCGCTGGAGGAGTTCACCGACGCCCGCTCGCCGGTCCTGGTCGCCACTGACGTCGCCGCCCGCGGCATCCACGTCGACGACGTCTCGCTGGTCCTGCACTACGACCCGCCGACGGACGCCAAGACCTACCTGCACCGCTCGGGCCGCACCGCCCGCGCCGGTGCCGCCGGCGTCGTCGTCTCGCTGCTCCTCCCGGACCAGGTGGGGCAGGCCAAGCGCCGGTTCCGCACGGCCAAGGTCGACCCGCCCCTGGACCGCACCCGGCCCGGCGACAAGCCGATCCTGGACCTGGTCGCCGCCGGCATCCCGGTGGAGCCCAAGGAGCGCACCCAGCGCGACATGCGTCGCGGTGGCGGTGGCCCCGGTGGCCGTCCGCGTCGCGACGGTGACCGCCCCGGTGGACACCGTGGCGGCCCGCGTCGCTCGTTCGGTGACCGTCCCCGGCCCGCCGGTGAGCGGTCCACCGGTGAGCGGTCCTACGGCGAGCGCTCGTCGGGCGAGCGCTCCTACGGTGACCGCGGTCGCCCGGGTGGGCGGCCCAGCCGCCCCTCGCGCTACGGCGCCTGAGCAGTAGCCAGAACGACGAAGCGGCCGGTCCCGGGACACCCCGGGGCCGGCCGCTCTGTCGTTTCTCGGGGCGAGATCTGCACACTCGGTGCTTTCGGACCCCTGATGGACCCGAGTGTGCAGATCTCGTCGATCAGTCGCGGAAGACCAGCTTCCCGCTGATCAGCCCGACGATCTCGTCCCACGCGGGGCGGACGGCGGCGGCGTCCTCCTGGCGCAGCGCGGTGTCCGGCCGCTGCTCGCCCACCGCCACGGCCCGGCCCAGGGGCTCGGTGGGGGAGAGCAGCTCCTCGACCCGCGGCAGCCGCGCGTACTCGGCGAGGTCGCGCACGCCCTCGACCGGCTGCTCGAGGGCGGCGTAGCTGACCAGCCCGGCAGCGCCGTCGGCGACCTCGCCGAGCACCTCCGCCAGCCCGGCCAGGTCGTAGCGGTCCTGCTCGGCCGGGAGCGGCCGGGTGTCGGTCTCGGCGACCTCCGGCCAGGAGGCGATCTCACTGAGGTCGTGGCGCTCGGCGCCGGCGCAGAAGCGGCTGAGCGCGGCCGGGGTGTCGAACAGGAAGATCTCGCCGTCGCGACCCAGGAAGCGGGCGACGTCCTCGACGTAGCAGCGCAGCGTGACCCCCGCGCCGTCAGGGACCACGATCTCCACGGGCAGGATGCCGACGGCCTCCCAGAACTCCGCGGCCGCGGCCACGGCGGCCGGGTCGTGGGTGAGCCGCCCGCCGCCGGCGATCGTCCGCACACCGGCCGCGGTGGCACCCGAGCGCACGTCGACGGCCTCGATGTCGGTCAGGTCGTCGTCGGAGTCGGCGTCGTCCTCGTCGGGCAGGGCGAGCGGTCCCTCCTCGACGGCCTCGGACGCCGAGGGGTAGTCGGCCACCGCCACGGTGCCGGCGCCGGTCCAGTCGAGGTGCTCGCCGAGTTCCTCGACGACGTCCTCCCACAGGTCGTCCAGCGCGCCGCCGACCCCGACCCAGGCGTCCTCGCCGGACCGGCCGACGAACGCGTCGGGGCCCAGGCCGAGCGAGCCGATCTCCGGTTTGGCCATCAGCTCGGCGACCGCCTCGAACTCGGTCTCGTCGTCGAGGTCGTCGTCGTCCTCGTCGCCGGCGTCCAGGCACTCGGCGAGCCGGCTGACGATGTCGAGGGTCGCGGCGAGCTCCTCGACCGCCCAGCGGTCGGGGTTCTCCGCGGCGACGTCGTACACGCCGTCGAGGTCGAAGCGGTGGTCGTCGTCCGGCGTCAGATCGGCGGGACCGAGCCCGGTGACGACGGGCCACACGGGGTGGTCGGCGAGGTCGTGGTCGGTGCTGGTGCGGCAGAACGCGGCCAGGGCCGCGGGGGACGGGAAGAGATGGACGACGGCGGTGGGGACCGGGTTCTCCGGGTCGTCGTCGTTGATGTCGGCGCGGACCTCGACCGTGGTGCCGAGGAAGGCCTGCCACTCCTCGCCGTCCTCCTCCCACGGCGGAGCCCACAGGGTGTAGCCCGTGCGGTCGTCGAGGGTGAGAGCGATGGGGACGATGCTGGGCCTGGCCACGGGGACACCCTGCCAGATGCGCGCGCCCGGCTCTCCACCGTTCTCGGCCGCCGGGTGGGACGCGGGGCGGGCGGGAGGAGGCCGATACCGTGTCGCCCGTGCAGCTCACCGTCGTCGACCATCCGCTGGCACGTGCCCGCCTGGCCCGCATGCGGGACGAACGCACGGACAACGCGGCCTTTCGCGCAGCTCTGCGCGAGCTGACCCAGATGCTGGTCTACGAGGCGACGCGCGATCTCGCGCTCGCCGAGGAGCCGATCCGCACGCCCGTCGTGGAGACCACCGGGTACCGGCTGGCCGCTCCGCCACTGATCGTGCCGGTGCTGCGGGCGGGACTGGGCATGGCCGACACCGCGCACGGGATGCTGCCCGAGGCGCAGATGGGATTCGTCGGGCTGGCCCGCAACGAGGAGACGCTCCAGCCCGAGGCCTACATGGCCTCCCTGCCGGAGTCGCTGGTCGACCGGCACGTGATCGTGCTCGATCCGATGCTCGCGACCGGCGGCTCGCTCGTGCACTGCTGCGGACTGCTGACCGCCCGCGGCGCCACCGAGATCACCGTCCTGTGCGCGCTGGCCGCGCCCGAGGGGTTGGCCCGGCTCGAGGAGAGCGGGCTGCCGCTGCGGGTGTTCACGGCCAGCGTCGACGAGGGGCTCAACGACAAGGCGTACATCGTCCCGGGCCTCGGCGACGCGGGCGACCGCCAGTTCGGCGCGGTCTGAGCGTGCGCTTCGGGGTGCTGGGCACCGGCCCCTGGGCGCGAGCGGTGCACGCCCCGGCGCTCGCCGGCCATCCGACCGCGGAGCTGGTCGGCGTCTGGGGCCGGGACGTGGCGAGGGCCAAGGCCGTGGGCGCGGAGTTCGACGTCCCGGGCTTCGGGGAACTCGACGAGCTGCTGGGCCTGGTCGACGCCGTGACGATCGCGCTGCCGCCGGACGTGCAGGTGCCGCTGGCCGAACGGGCCGCCGCGGCCGGGAAGCACCTGCTGCTGGAGAAGCCGATCGCGCTCTCGACCGCGGCTGCGGACGGCCTGGTGGCCGCGGTGCGGGCCGCCGGCGTGGCCTCGGTCGTCTTCTTCACCCTCCGCTTCCAGGTCGCCACCTCGACCTGGCTCACCCAGGCGGGCCGCACGCAGCTCGCCGGCGGGGCGGGGTCGTGGCTGGCGTCCCTGGCGGGCTCGCCGTTCGACTCCTCGCCGTGGCGGCGGGAGCACGGGGCTCTCTGGGACGTCGGGCCGCACGCCCTCTCGGTGCTCGTCCCCGCGCTCGGCCCCGTGGTCGCGGTGCAGGCCGGCCAGGGCGTGGGTGACACGGTGCACCTGGTGCTCACGCACGCGTCCGGCGTCGCGTCGTCGGTCTCGCTCTCGCTCTCGGTGGCCCCGATGTCGTCCGGCGTCGAGTTCTTCGTGCACGGCGACGCCGGCCGGCTGGTGCTGCTGCCCGAGGCCGGGTCGGCGGTCGAGGCGTTCGGGGTGGCGGTCGACGAACTGGCGGCCGCGGCGCTGACAGGTGGCGCTCACCCGTGCGACGTCGCCTTCGGGCGCGACGTCGTCGCCGTGCTGGAGACCGTCGCCCGGGCGCTGGAGTCCGGCTGCCGGGAGTCCGTCCCGCGCTGAGCGGTGCGACGGTCAGCGGGACCGTTCGTACCGCAGCATGACGACGCCGTTGCCGAAGGCTCGCGTCTCGACCAGGTCGAGGTCGGCGGGGGGTCCGCCGGGTGGGAACGCCTTTCGGCCCGCCCCCAGGACGACGGGGCTCACGAACAACCGGTACTCGTCGATGAGGTCGTGTTCCCGGAACGCCGCGGCGAGCACGGGGCCACCCACGACCATGTCCCCGCCCGGCTCGGCCTGGAGCGCCCGGACCTCGTCGGGCACGACGTCGCGGACGACCGTGGCGTCGGGGCCGGGGGCGTCGAGGGTGCGCGAGTAGACGATCTTGGGCATGCTGCGCCAGATCTGTGCGAACTCGACCTCCGGCGGCGAGCTGCCGGGGTTCTGGTCCGCCGTCGGCCAGTAGCCCTCCATCAGCTCGTAGGTCACGCGGCCCTCGAGGAAGGCGCTGCACGTGGCGAGCTGGGCGTTGAAGAAGGCGTGGAGCTCCTCGTCGACGCGGTGCCAGCCGATGTCGGCGTCGGGTCCCTCGAAGTAGCCGTCGAGCGACACCATCAGGTGGAAGACGATCCTGCGCATGTGTACCTCCTCCGGGCCGGTGGCCCTCGGGGGGAAGACCGGGGAGAGCCTCGGCTCTCATCGGTCCGTGCCGGAGACGCTCGGGGAGCCGTCGGGCCCTTCCTCAGCCGCACGGGGCGCGGCTGCGGTCACCAGCCGATCGTCGGCAGCAGGTCGTCCCGCAGCAGGCGCGTCACCGTACGCATGTACGTGCCGGTCACGTGGCTGCTGTCCATGTACACCCGCACGTTGCCCACGAGGGGTGGGCACACTGCGTCGTCGCAGAAGTAGTCACTCGTGTCCAGCAGGCTCACGCCCGGGGGCAGCACCTCGGCAGCCGAGTCGAGCAGCCCGTCGGTGTAGACGGACGACCGCGGGACCGCGCACCGGGGGGAGGCGTCGCCCCACCGCGCCATGCAGTCGGGGACGTCCTCGACGTGTCTGGGGGTGTCCCGCATGCCGACGACGCGCAGGCCGGCGTCGGAGAGCTGCTGCCACGCCTGGACGTAGCCGGCGGGCAGCCACTCCTCCTGGTCCCCGGGCGCGGTCCGGGTGCCGACCGTGAGGACCAGGTCGGGTTCGAGCGCGACGACCCGCTCCACGAGGCGTGACCGCCATGCCGTGCAGGCCTCGTAGTCCGGGTCGCCCTCCTGGAGGAACTCGGACTCCGTCGACAGGCTGCAGCCGCCCCGGATGATGGAGACGACCTGCCAGTCCCGCTCCTCCGCGAGGGCGGCGACCGGCGGCAGCCACTGGGCGGAGTGCGAGTCGCCCACGACGGCCACCCGGTGCGGCCGGTCGTCCTCGCCGAGCACGCACAACTCCATCTCGACGGGCACCGGCTCGGCGTCCTCGGTCTCGGTGCTGCAGGCGGCCTCCGGCGGCAGCCACGCCCAGTCGTCGCGGATCACCGAGTTCGGCGGGAGCGGATCCACTCCGGCGATGCCACCGGTGGAGACGAGGGGGGTCTGCAGGGCGTTCGCTCCCGGGTAGCTCGGGTCGTCGGCCATGGCAGCGATCCGGGTCGCCTCGCGGTCCATCCAGGTGGCGGTGCCCCAGCCGGCAGTGACCAGCGGAGCCGCGCACGCCGTGACGGCGGCCAGCGCGATCACCGGGCGGCGAACCCGGATCCGCTCGGCAGCCGGCTGCTCCACCCAGCGATAGGTCGCTTCGCTGAGGATGAGGGAGAGGCCGATCACCTGCACGGCCCCGGCGAGGGACGGCGTCTCCCGCCCGCTGTGCACCAGGTAGAGCACCAGGATCGGCCAGTGCCACAGGTAGAGCGCATAGGAACGGGCACCCAGCCAGCTCATGACCGGTCGTGACAGCACCCGGTGGACGCCGAAGCGGCCGCCGTGGTCGGCGGCGACGATGACGGCGATCGCGGCCAACACCGGCCACGCCGCCTGCCATCCCGGGAACTGGCGGGCACCGTCGAGCAGGGCACCGCAGCTGACCAGCGCCGCCACGCCGATCCACCCGAGCGCTGTCGCGGAGGCCGCGCCGGGCCGTACCCGCACGAGCAGCAGCGCCGTCAACGCGCCGGCACCGATTTCCCACAACCTCGGCAGCGTGGAGAAGTAAGCGACCTGCTGGTGCGTCGCCGTGGCGAGGACCGACCAGCACAGCGAGGCGGCGGTGACCAGTGCGACGGCGGTGATCGCGATCAACCGGCCATACCGGCGCCACGGGCTGCGCTGGACCAGGTGCGCACCGAGCCACGCGAGCAGCGGGACGGCCAGCAGGACCTGCATCTGGATGGACAGCGACCAGAACTGCTGCATCGGGCTGGCCAGGGCGTTGCTGGCCGAGTAGTCGACGGCCTCACGGACGAGCAGGTGGTTCTCGGTGAAGGTGATGGAGGCCAGCAGGTGCTCGGCGGTCTCCCGCCACCGGGTCTCGGGCAGCACCCAGAGGCTGGCGAGGAGAGTGCCGAAGAGCACCAGGGCCGCGGCCGGGACCAGTCGGCTCAGCGTCCGGATGATCGACCGGAGAGGGTGCACGCCGCCGGTGCGCCGGAGCTGGCCGGTGAGGCTGTGGACGAGGAAGAAGCCGCTGAGCGCCAGGAAGACGTCGACTCCGCCGGAGACCCGGCCGCTGAAGGCGTGGTAGCCCACGACGAGGCACACGGCGACGGCGCGCAGGCCGTCGATCTCGGAGCGGTGTCGCCGAGCAGTGCCGTCGAGGGGTGCTGCGGCGACGGTGGTGGTGGCAGTTGGTGACATGCGGTGCGTTCAGATCCCCGGCGTGGACTCGATCTCTGTGGCGTGCTGCTCGAACCGGTACGCGGGACCTGGTCCTGGGCTCTCGACGCGGGCCGGGGGAGGTCGTGCCCCGGCAGCGTCGTCCACCGCGACGCTACGCGGCGTCTCGACTCGGTCGTGGACCTGTGGTCGCTCGGCGGCACCCCTGAGGACGGAGTGGCAGGTGTTCGTACCGGGCGGTCAGTCGAACGGGTTGGTGAGGACCGGCCGGGCCTGGAGGACGTCGAAGGTGACTGGTGGGCCTTCGGTGGTGGTGCTGCCGGGAACGGGGACGGTGGGGCCGCCGTCGATGCTGAAGGACGCCGTCCAGGTCGTGGTGAGGGAGGCGGTGTAGCTGCCGCTGCCGTAGTCGTGGCTGATCGTGTGATCCGGGTAGGGGGCGCCGGGGCTCGTGGTGGTGAGGTCTGCGCCGTCGCCGGTGTGCCAGGTGAAGCCGGTGGCGCGGGCGACGATGTCGACGGTGAAGCCGCGGATGTCGAGGCTGAAGGTCTGGGTGGTGGGGCCGTCGGTGTAGAAGATGACCGGCAGGCCGACCAGTCCGTTGCCGGGCGGCTGCTGCTTGGTGGGCAACTCGGGGAGCGGCAGTGTCTGGAAGTAGCGGAACACCTCGTCCGGCGACGGCGGCGGGTTCAACGCCGTGACGTCCACGCACTCACGGCCGGCGTCCAGCCACGACCCGACAGGTGTCCCGGGGGCTGGGTTTCCCTCCGGTCGAGACCCGCCTTCGACCGTTCCGTCAGCGAGCACGAGTCGCTGACGCTCGATGATGTAGAAGTTGACCACCCGGCCCGGCGGTGGCTGACAGTCCCTGAAGTCGCTCGGCCGGCAGGCCCCCACCTCCGCATCGCTGACGACGCACGGCACGAGCAGGCGATAGCGGAAAGGGTTGTTGGGTACCGCGGCATTGTCGGCAGTCCAGCCCGCCGGCGATCCAGCGACATTCGAGGCTTGCAATGCCCCGGGAGCGTAGGAGACGTCAGGACAGATCTTCCGGCCGCAGGATTCCTCTGCGTGAACCGCAGCCGGCGAAGACATCACGAGACCGGCCGCTATCGCCGACAGGGCGAGGAGTCGATGCCTCATTCGAGAGTGAACGCCGTCATGACCCACATGTCCCTGATTGGGTTCCAACGCACCGCGGCACCCCCGGCCAGGCCGGAATAGGCCGCCGATCCAAGGTCAGCAATCTCTGCGCCAGATGCGTCGACTGCCGACCCTGCTGCGAGGTCTCCCCGCATGTCGAATTCCGCGGTGGCCGCTTCAACCACGATGGGCGCGAGGTGCGTTATCGCCACCTCCCCACCGACGAACCGGTGTCCAGCCGCGGCGTTGTCTTCAACTACTTTCGCCATGCGGTCGCACTCCCGACAACCATCGCTGAACTCGCGGAGGGGCTGCGCGTCCATGACCGTCGAGGTCCGGTTGATCAGGCCGACGTAGTAGCGGACGAAGGCCTCGGCGCCGGCGGCGTCCTGCGTGCGGGCCTCGTCCGGCATCGGCATGTCCTCGGGGCCGAGCGGCGCGAGCTCTTCCTCGGACGGAGCCGCGCTGCTGCTCGCCGAGGGGAGGCTCTCGCTGGCCTCCTGCTTGTCCGAGCACCCGGTGAGCGCCACCGCCGCGATCAGACCGATCGACAGCCGTGCGATCCAGCGTCGTGCCACGTGGTCACCTCGTCTTGATCAACAGCGCTCGCCGGAGACTACGCAGAGTCGGAACGCCGCCGCATCTGTGCGCTGTGGACAACCCGCGCGCATGGCTCCCAGGTTCATGCGGGCGTGTGACGCAGCAGAACCTCGCTGGGTGCGAGGCCGACGCGTGCTGGCCGGGAGATCAGCGCCGGGCGAGCGGGTACGCGCCGTCCGACTCGTCGATCGGGCGCCTCGGCCTCGTTGGCAAGCCGTCGCGCACCTCTCGGGGCGGTGCGGTGAGGGGGCCGTCCTCGAGAGATGCTCGATTGTCGTGCGGAGCGGAGAGCGGGCGTCCGCCGTGCGACCGCGTGCCCGACGAGACGTGCCGCGGTGCCGGCACCGGCCGGCGGCGGCGGTGGAGTGCTCGGGTCACCCACACCCGAGCCGGCTTCTCGATGCCGACGTGCAAGCCCACGGCCAGGACCAGCGCCAGCCCGAGGTTCATGGCTTCGAGGGCAAGACTGTGCCGAGTGACCCCGGGGGTCCAGGCCCCGGCTCCGACGGCCTGGATCACGCTGACGTGGACGAGGTAGAAGGCGAAGGACACCTCACCCATGAACACGATCGGCTGCAGCGCCAGTAGTCGGCTGAGTGGGTGCCGAGGTGCGAGCGCCAGGCCCAGGATCAACGCCGTCGCAGGTGCCGCGTACATGACGTCCCACGACCAGGCGCTGAACAGCAACGCCGGCTGGCTGCCGAGGACGAAGGTCGCGACGATGGACACGGCGATCAGCCAGCGGGCCAACGACGTGCCGAATCGGGTGCCCCTCAGCCGTACGTAGACGCGGGCCGCGAGGATGCCGAGCAGGAAGTCTCCGATCCGCGTCAGCGGCGTCCGGTACAGCCAGCGGTGCGCGGACCCGCTGTCGGTGCGGGGGAGGTCGGCTCGGCCGGTGTGCTGGAAGAGATAGGTGACGGCGGCGAGAGCCAGGACGACCAGCACGACCGAGCCGACGAGGGTCCACATCCGGCGGTCGAGCAGTCGCACGCCGACGACCAGCAGGGGCAGGGTCGCGTAGAGGAACAGCTCGACGCTGATCGACCATGCCGGCCCGACGAACGTCACGAGGGTCATCAGGTCGGGGTGCCACGCCTGGACTCCGAGAACGTGCAGCAACAGGTTGGTCTTCGGCAAGTTGCCCGAGGCCCACAGGTGAACCGTCGGCCACGCGAGCACCACGAGGTACAGCGGATACACCCGCGCCACCCGGGCGACTGCGTACGACCACAGCTGTTCCCGGGTTCTCAGCGACCCGAAGTAGTTCAGTGTCAGGACGAAGCCGGACAGCACGAAGAAGAACGTGACCCCGGCGTATCCGCTCTGCTGCAGCGTGAGCAGCCACTCCGGCGCACCGGGGGGGTCTGCCGAGGTGGGAGAAGTAGACCGCCAGTGCGGCGAACAGCCGCAGCCCGGTCAGTGCGTGGATCGGGACGCGGGTGCTGGCCGAAGAGTCGCCGTCGGTACGACGAACGGCCTCGGTCACCCAGCGAGCATGGCAGGTGACATAGCGCTCGGGCTGTCACGCAAGGGCAGCCCTGCGGTCACAGTGACAGCCGGGACCCCCGGGCACTTCCGAGGAAGGATCGGTCCGTCCCTACAGCCCGAGGGCCGCCGACAGCTCCGCGCGCAACTGGTCCAGCTCGTCCTCGCCGCGCCCGCGCGCGGCGATCAGTCCCGCGTCCTCGTGCACGGGCACCACCGTCTCCAGGTAGGCCTTGAGCTTCGGCTCGGTGCCGCTCGGCCGGACGATCACCCGCATCCCGTCGCCCAGCAGGCGCACGGCGTCGACCGACGGCGTCTCGTCCACGAGGTCGGCGAAGACGACAGGACGCCCCAGCAGCGACGCAGGCGGCGCCGACCGGATGCGCGCCATCGCGGCTGGGATCACGTCCGGGTCCTCGACCCGCACCGACAGCTGACCGGTCACGAACAAGGCATGGTCGCGGGCCAGGTCGTCGAGCCGGTCGAGCAGCGTCCGACCCGTCGCCTTCAGCTCCGCGGCGAGCAGGGCCACTGCCAGCGCCGCCGAGATCCCGTCCTTGTCCCGGACGACCGACGGCGCCACGGCGTAACCGAGCGCCTCCTCGTACCCGTAGACCAGCGGCGCGGCAGGCGAACCCGCCCGCACGATCCACTTGAACCCGGTGGGCGTCTCCTCGGTCGGCTGCCCGGCGGCGCCCGCGACCACGTGCATCAGCGAGCCACTGACCAGCGACGACGCGTACGTGCCCCGCACCCCGCGGCGCAGCAGCCAGTCGGCCAGCAGCGCCCCGACCTCGTCGCCGGTCAGCTGCCGTCCGCCGCAGACCACGGCGCACCGGTCGGCGTCGGGGTCCTGCGCGATGGCGACGTCCGCCCGGATCCGGTCGGCGAGCGCGGCCAGCAGATCCGTCGCCCCGGGCTCTTCGGGGTTGGGGAAGGCCACGGTGCGGAACGTCGGGTCCGGCTCGTCCTGCTCGGCCACGCTCACCGGTTCGGCCAGCCCCGCGGCGGCGAACACGGCCCGCGTCGTCCCGGCCCCCACGCCGTGCAGGGCGGTGTAGGCCACGGTCAGCGAATTTCGCGAGGCCACCCGGTCCGGCTCGAGTGCGGTCACGACGGCCGCGACGTAGTCCGCCTCGACGTCGTCGCCGAGGGTGACCCAGTCGTCGGACAGCGGCACCTCGCGCGCCGGGCCTACCGCGGCGATGGCGGCCTCGATCTCCCGGTCGACCGGCGGCACCAGCTGCGCCCCGTCGCCGAGGTAGACCTTGTAGCCGTTGTCCTCGGGCGGGTTGTGGCTGGCGGTCACCACCACGCCCGCCACGCACCCCAGGTGCGGAACCGCGAAGGCGAGCACCGGCGTGGGCAGCGGCCGGGGAAGCACCTGAACCGCGAAGCCGGCCCCCGCCAGCACCTGCGCGGAGATCCGCGCGAACTCCTCCGACCGGCGCCGCGCGTCGAACCCGATGACGACGCCGCCACCGGCCGAACCGGACGCGGTGAGCCAGGACCCCAGCCCGGCCGCCGCGCGGGTCACGACGGCGGCGTTCATCCCTGCCGGGCCGGCGCGCAGCGGTCCGCGCAGTCCCGCCGTCCCGAAGGTCAGCGGGCCGGTGAAGCGGCGGGCGAGCTCGGCGTCGTCGCCGGCGTCGATCAGCGCCTCGATCTCGGCGCGGTCACCGGCGTGCGGATCCGCGGCCGCCCAGTCCCGCGCCTCGGCGGAGGGCGTCACGCGGTACCCCCGACGCGGTCCGCGTCGAAGGCCGGCGTGGCGTACTCGCCCCCCACGCGGGCGTGCACGGGGTCGGCCAGGTCCGGCTCGCCGTGCACGGCGATCAGGTCGCCGGCATACACCTCGGCGTCGTCGGCCGGTTCGTAGCCCAGCGCGCGGGCAGCGGTGAGGTCCCACCAGGTGCGGGTGTTGGCGGAGACACCCCAGACGATCCGGAAGCCGGGGGAGGGGGCGGTCAGCGCGGCGTCGACGAGGCGCACCGTGTCGCCGGGCGAGAGCCAGGTGGACAGCTGCCGCGTCGTCGTCGGCCGGGGGAAGGCGCTCCCGATGCGCAGGCAGACGACGTCCAGCCCGTAGCGGTCGGCGTAGAGGGAGCCCAGTGCCTCCATCGTCACCTTCGAGACGCCGTAGTAGGTGTCGGGCCGCGGCGGGGCGTCCTCCTCGCGCAGCAGTCCGCCCCCGGGGCGTGGGGTGTACCCGGTGGCGTGGTTGCTGCTGGCCAGCACCACCCGGCCGACGCCTGCCCGCCGGGCGGCCTCCAGCGCGCAGTACGTGCTGTCGATGTTGACGTGCGCGATCGCCGGCCAGGTGGACTCCGTGGCGATGGCGGCCAGGTGCACGACGGCGGCCGCTCCCCGCGCGGCAGCCTCCACCACCGCGAGGTCCGTGGCGTCGCCGACGACGTGCTCCTCGCCGGGACGCGGGTCGGTCACCGGGACGACGTCCAGTCCGCGCACGACCCAGCCGCGCTCCGGGAGTCCGCCGCGCAGGACTATGCCGATCAGCCCCGCGGCGCCGGTCACCAGGACCGGCCCGGTCACGGGAGCTGTCCGACGAACGTCACCAGGAACGTCCCCAGCGCCCCTGCCGCGGCGTTGCCGGCCGCGATCACCTCGGCCGCGTCGAGCTTGTCCCCGGTCACGCCCGCCGCGGCGTTGCTGACCAGCGACATGCCGAACACCTCCAGGCCGGCCGCGCGAGCGGCGATGGCCTCCAGAGCCGTCGACATGCCCACGAGGTCGGCACCCATCGTCCGCAGCATCCGGATCTCCGCCGGCGTCTCGAAGTGGGGGCCGGGCAGCGCGGCGTAGACGCCCTCGACGAGCGTGGGATCGATCTCCCGGGCCAGCGCCCGGAGGCGGGCGGAGTAGAGGTCGGTCAGGTCGACGAAGTCCGCGCCCACCAGCGGTGAGCGCGCGGTCAGGTTGAGGTGGTCGGCGATGACGACGGGTTGACCGACACGGTGCTCGGGCGCCAGCCCGCCCGCGGCGTTGGTGAGGACGACGGTCCGCACCCCGGCCACCGCCGCGGTACGGACGCCGTGCACCACGGGCTCGATGCCGCGGCCCTCGTAGAGGTGCGTCCGTCCCAGGAAGAGCAGCACCTTGCGGCCGCCGACCCGGACCGATCGGACCTCGCCGCCCTGGCCCACCGCGGTGGGCGCGGTGAATCCCGGCAGCTCGCCGATGGCCACGCTGTAGTCGGCCGGGCCGAAGGCGTCGGCCGCCGGCGCCCAGCCGGAGCCCATGACGACGGCGACGTCGTGCTTCCCGCCGAGGGCGGTCGTGAGGTCGTCGGCCGCGAGCGCGGCGGTGGACTGGGCGTCGGTCCCGGGGGGCTGGCTCACGCAGTGCTCCTTGGTAGCGCTACCGGGGGCGGCGATGCCGTGACGGGACGAGCCGACCTCGCCACCGGCCGGATCCTTCCAGATGGGCCGCGTGCGGGCGCGGCACCGGGCGGGGGCAGGGCACTCGCCCCGGCGGACCTCCGCCGCGGCACTCCCGTCCCAGTCGCCCCTCGGCTCCCGGATCCGCCGCGTGTCGGCGTCGGCGGGGCGGCCCCGGTCACCAGCATGTCGCCGTGCAGCGCATCGAGATCGACGGCGTCCCCGTGTTCACGGCCCCCGGCCCCGAGCGGGTGACCGCCGCCCTGACCTTCGGGGTGGGTGTCCGCGACGAGACCTACGGGATCCTCGGCGTGACCCACCTGGTCGAACACCTGGTCATGGGCTCGCTGCCCAAGTCGCACCTCGAGTGCAACGCCATGGTGGACACGGAGATGACGGTCTTCCACGCCACCGGACGGCCGCAGGCGGTCGTCGCCTTCCTCGCCGGCATCTGCGCCGCTCTCGCCGACCTGCCGGTGCACCGCATCGAGCAGGAGATCGGCGTACTGGAGGCCGAGAACTGCCCCGGCGCCCACCCCACGGCCGCCGCCCTGTGGGCCGCCCGGTTCCGGCTGACCGGACCGGGCATCGCCCTGGCCGGCGGTGGGGTGCCGGTCGGGCTGACCGGCGAGGTCGTCCGCGAGCACGCCAGGCGCTGGTTCGTGCGCAGCAACGCCGCCCTGATGTGGCACGGGGAGGTCTCCGCGGACCTCCGGCTGCCACTGCCCGACGGGCCGCGCCCGCAGCGCCCGGCGCCCGTCCGGCGGATCGAGCGGGGTCCGGTCTGGATGGGGGGCCCGGCTCTCGGTGTGGGCCTGCTGATCTCCGCCGGCGACCAGCTCGACGCCGCTGTCGGCGCCGGGATCGACGCCCTCGTGCAGCGCGTACGCGACGTCGCCCGTCACGAGCGGGGGCTGAGCTACCACGCCGACATGGAGATCGCCGACGTCGCACCGGGCGAACGGGAGGTCGCCGTCCTGGTGGACGCCCGGGACGGCGAGGAGGCGTCCGTGGCCCGGCTGCTCTGGGAGCAGTACCTGGACCTCGCCGGAGACGGCCCCTCGGCCACCGAGCTCCAGCACGTCGTGGACGGCTACGCCGAGGACATGGACAAGGGGGACGAGACGGTCCTGGGCGAGCTGTCGAAGGCCGCCTACTGCCACCTGTTCGACCTGCCGTACCGGTCCGGCGCCGACGGCCTGGCGGTCTGGCGCGAGCTCACCCCGCAGCAGGTGGCCGAGGCGCTGCGCCGCACCGTGGCCACGGCGGTCCTCCTGGTCCCCGAGGGCGTGAACCCGGGGGCGCTCGGCGGAGGCATCCAGCGCCGGTACCTCTGCAACCTCGTCCCCTACCTGCCGAAGACCGGCACCACCTTCCGGCCTCCGTTGCTGGCCCGCGCCCTGAACAGGGGCGCGCGCATGCGTCTCGTGGTCGGTGACGACTTCCTCGCGCACGCCGACGCCGACGGCGACGGCCACGTGATCGGCTGGGACGAGGTGGAGGCGGCGGTACCGGCCATGACCGGCGAGGGGGTGTTCGTCATCGGCCGCAACCTCTGCGGCATCGACGTGCACGAGGACGTCTTCGGGCGCAAGGCCGTCGACCTGGTCCGCGCCCGCCTCCCGCGCTCCGCCTGGGTGCCCGCGGCGCCCTCCCGCGAGTCCGGCCGGAGCGCCGCGCCCGAGGCGTCGGTCGCGGCGCCGGCGGACCGGTGACGCGTCCGTCCGGCGTGCCGTCCATCGCACGGGTGATCGTGGCCGCTCGCCGCGTGGGCGTCGCCGGTCGTCCCTAGACTTCCCGAAGTGGAGATCCCCTTCTGCTCGTCCGAGCGGGCCAGCCTGGGCGTGGAGTGGGAGCTGCAGCTGGTCGACCTCGCCACCGGAGAGCTGTCGCCGGGCGCCATCGAGATCCTCGAGCAGCTGCGGCCCGGCGGCGCCGAGGAGCATCCGAAGGCCAAGCACGAGCTGCTGCAGTCGACCATCGAGATCATCACCGGTATCTGCACGACCGTCGCGGAGGCCAAGGCCGACCTCGCCGGCACCCTGGCGGAGGTGGCCGCGGCCGCCGGGCAGCGCGGCCTGGGGCTGATGTGCGCGGGCACGCACCCGTTCACCGACTGGCAGACGCAGCTCATCTCGCCCAAGGAGCGGTATCTCCAGCTGGTCGAGCGGATGCAGTGGATGGCCCGCCGGTTGCAGATCTTCGGCGTGCACGTCCACGTCGGCGTGCGGTCGCCGGAGAAGGCGATCCCGATCGTCAACGCGCTGTGCCAGTACATCCCGCACTTCCTGGCCCTGTCGTCGTCCTCCCCGTACTGGGTCGGCTGCGACACCGGGCTCGCTTCGTCGCGCACCAAGATCTTCGAGGGCATGCCGACGGCCGGGCTGCCCTACCAGCTGGCGGGCTGGGACGAGTTCGAGGGGTACATGGAGACGCTCATCTCCACGAACGCCATCGAGAGCGTCCGCGAGGTGTGGTGGGACGTCCGGCCGCACCCCGAGTTCGGCACCGTCGAGCTGCGCATCTGCGACGGCCTGCCCACCCTCGACGAGATCGGTGCCGTGGCCGCTCTCGCCCAGTGCCTGGTCGAGCAGTTCGACCACCAGCTCGACCGCGGTTACACGTTGCCGACGCCGGCGTCCTGGGTGCTGCGGGAGAACAAGTGGCGGGCGGCCCGGTACGGCCTGGACGCGGACATCGTCGTCGACGAGAAGGGCACGGTGCAGCCGGTGCGGCAGGCGATCCTCGAGCTGGTCGAGGAGCTGCGGCCGACCGCGAAGCGGCTGGGCTGCGAGGCCGAGCTCGAGGACGTGCTCCGGGTGCTCGAGGTCGGCGCCTCCTACCAGCGGCAGCGGGCGGTCGCGGCCGCGCACGACGGCGACCTGAAGCCGGTCGTGGACAGCCTGCTCGCCGAGCTCCGGGACGGTCTCCCCGCCACCGGCCCGGTGGGGCGGCCGACCGAGCCCGTGCCCGGCCCCGGCGACTGCGCCGGAGGGCACGCCGCGTGACCCCCGTCGTCGAGAAGCTCGGTGCCGCGGTCGAGGACTGGGTGCAGGCGCACACCGCGCAGCTGGTCGCGGTGCGGCGGCACCTCCACGCCCACCCCGAGCTGGCCTACGCCGAGTTCGAGACGACGGCCTACCTCGAGCAGCGGCTCCGCGAAGCCGGCCTGTCCCCGAGGCGGCTGCCCACCGGCACCGGGCTGGTCGTGGAGGTGGGGGAGGGCCCGGGGCCGACCGTCGTCCTGCGCGGTGACATCGACGCCCTGCCGCTGGCCGACCTCAAGGACGTGCCCTACGCCTCGACCCGCCAGGGCCTGTGCCACGCCTGCGGTCACGACGTGCACACCACGGTGGTCCTCGGCGTCGCCCTCGCGCTGGCCACGCTCGACGGCCTGCCCGGGCGGGTGCGCTGCATCTTCCAGCCGGCGGAGGAGACGCTGCCCGGCGGCGCGACCGAGGTGGTCTCCGCGGGCGTGCTCGACGGCGCCTCGCGGGCCTTCGCCCTGCACTGCGACCCGTCGGTGCCCGTCGGGCGCATCGGCCTGCGCACCGGAGCCATCACCGCCGCCTGCGACCGCCTGGACGTCACGCTCACCGGCCCGGGCGGGCACACCGCCCGCCCGCACCTCACCGTCGACCTCGTCGACGCGCTGGGCCGGCTCATCACCGAGCTGCCCGGACTGCTGTCGCGCCAGGTGGACCCGCGCGCCGGGATGTCGCTGGTGTGGGGCTCCGTGGACGCGGGCGTGGCAGCCAACGCCATCCCGCAACGCGGCACTCTGCGTGGGACCGTCCGGGTGCTGGACCGCGACGCGTGGCAGGGCGCGGAGGAGCTGCTGCGCTCGCTGGTCGCGAAGGTCGCGGCCCCCAGCGGCGCTGCCGTGGAGGTCGACTACGTCCGCGGGGTGCCGCCGGTGGTCAACGACCCGCGCTCGGTGGCGCTGCTCCGGGCCGCCGCGCTGGAGACCGTGGGCGGCGACGAGGTGGTCCTGTCGCCGCAGAGCATGGGTGGAGAGGACTTCGGCTGGTTCGCCGAACGGCTGCCGATCGCGCTCGCCCGGCTCGGCACGCACGGCGGGGGAGCCCCGCTCGACCTGCACCGGGGCACGTTCGACGTGGACGAGCGGGCCATCCCGCTGGGGGTGCTGCTCCTCGCCCGCACGGCGCTGCACGCGCTGGAGGCCGACGCCGCGGTGCTGCACCCGCAGGCCGCACCGCCACCCGGCCGCACGGGACGGCACGAGGCCGGAGACACTGCAGGTAGACCCCCTGTCGAGGAGACCCACCGAGGATGAGTTCCACCGACCAGCACAGCAGCGGTCCGGCCCCGGCGTCGGCCGACGCCACGGTGCCCAGCGAGCACGAGGTCCCCGCGGACCTCGGGCTCGCCGCCGAGTTCCCCGCGGTCACCCGCGACGAGTGGCGGGACCTGGTGGCCGGCGTCCTGCGCAAGGCCGGTCGCGAGGATCTCCCCGAGCCGGTCGAGGACGCCCTGCGCCGCCCGGTCGCCCCCGGGGTCACCGTCGCCCCGCTGTACACCGCCGAGGACGCCGCCGACCTGCCGACGGCGGTCGGCGTCCCCGGCCTCCCCCCGTTCGTGCGCGGCGCGCGGGCCGGCGCGACCGGTGCCGCCGGTGGCCCGGACGGCGACGTGCCCGGCGGCTGGGACGTCCGCCAGCGGCACGCGCACCCGGACGTCGCCGCGACGAAGGAGGCCATCGCCGCCGACCTGGAGAACGGCGTCACCTCGCTGTGGCTCGTCGTCGGCGAGGGCGCCGTTCCCGCCGACCGGCTCGGCGACGTGCTCTCCGACGTCTACCTCGACCTCGCGCCGGTCTCCGTCGAGGGCGGCGAATCGGCGGCGACGGCGTTCCTCGACCTCGTCGAGGGCCGCGACGACCTCGCTCCCGGGGGCTCGCTCGGCCTCGACCCGCTGGGCGAGCACGCCGCCTCCGGGCAGGCCCAGGACCTCGGCGGCCTGGCCGACGTCGCCCGCCGCGCGGCCGCCCACGCCGACCTGCGCAGCGTCGTCGTCGACGCGACGGTCTTCCACGACGCCGGCGCCTCGGCGGTCGAGGAGCTGGGCTGTTCGCTCGCCTCCGGAGTCGCCTACCTGCGGGCGCTGACGGAGTCCGGCCTGTCCGTCGACGAGGCCTTCGGCCAGCTCGAGTTCCGCTACAGCGCCAGTGCCGACCAGTTCACGACCATCGCCGCGCTCCGGGCCGCCCGCCGGCTGTGGGACCGCGTCGGCGAGGTCAGCGGCGCCGCACCGCAGGCCCGTGCGCAGCGCCAGCACGCCGTCACCTCCTCGGTGATGACGACGAAGCGCGACCCCTGGGTGAACATGCTGCGCACCACGGTCGCCTGCTTCGCCGCCGGCGTGGGCGGCGCCGACGCCGTCACCGTGCAGCCCTTCGACGCCGCGCTCGGCCTGCCCGACTCCTTCTCGCGGCGCATCGCCCGCAACACCCAGAGCCTGCTGGTGGAGGAGGGGCACCTCGCCCGCGTCCTCGACCCGGCCGGCGGGTCCTGGTACGTCGAGTCGCTGACCGACGAGCTGTCCCGCGCCGCCTGGGAGTGGTTCACCGAGATCGAACGAGCCGGTGGCCTCGCCGCGGCCCTGGACTCCGGTCTCGTCCGCGACCGCATCGCCACCGCCTGGGACGCCCGCGCGGAGCGGCTGGCCACCCGTGCCGACGCCATCACCGGCGTCAGCGAGTTCCCCAACCTGGCCGAGAAGCTGCCCGAGCGGCAGCCCGCGGCGGACCTGCACCGCGGCGGGGGGCTGCCCCGGGTCCGTGCGGCGCAGGAGTACGAGGCGCTGCGCGACGCCGCTGACGCCGCGGGGGAGCGGCCCGCCGTCTACCTGGCGACCATCGGGCCGATCGCGCGGCACACCGCCCGCGCGAGCTTCGCGGGCAACCTGTTCCAGGCCGGTGGGCTGGCCACGCCCTCGGGGGACGGAGCCGAGGGCGTCGCCGACGCCGGGACGACGGTGGCCTGCATCTGCGGGACGGACAAGGACTACGCCGAGGCGGCGGCCGGCCTGGCTGCCGCGCTCAAGGACGCCGGCGCCACCCAGGTGTGGCTGGCCGGCAAGCCCGACCTCGCCGTCGACGGGGTCGACGGGTACGTGTACGCCGGATGCGACGCCCTGGACGTGCTCCGCACCGTCCACGCGCAGCTGGGCCTCGAAGGAGCGCAGTCATGAGCACCATCCCCGATTTCGGCGGCGTCGAGCTGGGCCGCCCGTCGGCCACCGCGTCGGCCGATGAGTGGGCCAAGGCGTTCAAGGAGACCACCGGCCGTGGCGTCGAGGAGGCGGCCTGGGAGACCCCCGAGGGCATCGCCGTCCCGCCGCTGTTCACGCCGGAGGACCTGCGGGACCTGGACTTCCTCGAGACGCTCCCGGGTCTGCCGCCGTTCCTGCGCGGCCCCTACCCGACGATGTACACGACCCAGCCGTGGACCGTCCGCCAGTACGCCGGGTTCTCCACCGCCGCGGAGTCCAACGCCTTCTACCGCCGCAACCTCGCCGCGGGTCAGAAGGGCCTGAGCGTCGCCTTCGACCTGCCGACCCACCGCGGCTACGACTCCGATCACCCCCGTGTGGTCGGCGACGTCGGCATGGCGGGCGTCGCCATCGACTCGATCCTCGACATGCGGCAGCTGTTCGACGGGATCCCGCTGGACAAGATGAGCGTCTCGATGACGATGAACGGCGCCGTGCTGCCGGTGCTGGCGCTCTACATCGTCGCCGCCGAGGAGCAGGGCGTGAAGCCCGAGCAGCTCACCGGCACGATCCAGAACGACATCCTCAAAGAGTTCATGGTGCGGAACACCTACATCTATCCGCCCAAGCCCTCGATGCAGCTCATCAGCGACATCTTCTCGTTCACCTCGCAGCAGATGCCGCGGTTCAACTCGATCTCGATCTCCGGCTACCACATCCAGGAGGCCGGGGCGACGGCCGATCTGGAGCTCGCGTACACCCTCGCCGACGGCGTCGAGTACCTGAAGGCCGGCCAGGACGCCGGGATGGACGTCGACGCGTTCGCGCCGCGCCTGTCGTTCTTCTGGGCCATCGGCATGAACTTCTTCATGGAGGTCGCCAAGCTCCGGGCCGGGCGGCTGCTGTGGGCGAAGCTGGTGAAGGAGGCCGGGGCGAAGAACCCGAAGTCGCTCTCGCTGCGCACCCACTCGCAGACCTCGGGCTGGTCGCTGACCGCGCAGGACGTCTACAACAACGTCGTCCGCACCTGCCTGGAGGCCATGGCCGCCACCCAGGGGCACACCCAGTCGCTGCACACCAACGCGCTCGACGAGGCGCTGGCCCTGCCCACCGACTTCTCCGCCCGGATCGCCCGCAACACCCAGTTGCTGCTGCAGCAGGAGTCGGGCACCACGCGGGTCATCGACCCCTGGGGTGGCTCCGCCTACGTCGAGAAGCTGACCTACGACCTGGCCCGGCGCGCGTGGGCGCACATCCAGGAGGTCACCGAGGCCGGCGGCATGGCGCAGGCCATCGACGAGGGCATCCCGAAGCTGCGCATCGAGGAGGCCGCGGCCCGCACCCAGGCGCGCATCGACTCCGGCCGCCAGCCGGTCATCGGCGTGAACAAGTACCGCGTCGAGGCCGACGAGGCGATCGAGGTGCTCAAGGTCGACAACGCCGACGTGCTCGCCCAGCAGAAGGCCAAGCTCGAGCAGCTGCGCGCCGAGCGCGACGGCGGAGCCGTCACCGAGGCGTTGCGCAGGCTGACCGACGCCGCCCGTGCCGCGGCCGAGGGGCGCCGGGACGGCGGGCTGGAGTCGAACCTGCTCAAGCTGGCCGTCGACGCCGCACGGGCCAAGGCGACCGTCGGCGAGATCTCCGACGCGCTCGAGGAGGTCTACGGACGGCATGCCGGCCAGGTGCGCACCATCTCCGGTGTCTACCGCGACGAGGCAGGAGCATCCGGGCCCATGGACGAGACCCGCCGGATGGCCGAGGCGTTCGAGGAGGCCGAGGGCCGCCGCCCCCGCATCCTGGTCGCCAAGATGGGCCAGGACGGCCACGACCGCGGGCAGAAGGTCATCGCCACCGCCTTCGCCGACCTCGGCTTCGACGTCGACGTCGGCCCGCTGTTCCAGACGCCGGACGAGGTCGCCCGGCAGGCGGTGGAGGCCGACGTGCACGTCGTCGGCGTCTCGTCGCTGGCCGCCGGTCATCTCACGCTGGTGCCCTCGCTCAAGCAGGCGCTGGCCGAGCTCGGTGCCGAGGACGTGCTGATCGTCGTCGGCGGCGTCATCCCGCCCGACGACGTCCCGACCCTCAAGGAGATGGGCGCGGCCGCGGTGTTCCCGCCCGGCACGGTCATCGCCGAGGCAGCCCAGGAGCTGCTGCGCACGCTCTCGCAGCGCCTGGGTCACTGATGAGAAGGGCCAGAATGGCCATGTGGGCCCTGGGGGAGGCGGCGTGAGCCGTCCGATCGAGGTCCCCGCGCTCGCCGAGGGGGTGCTCGCCGGCGACCGGCGGGTCATGGCGCGTGCCATCACCCTGGTCGAGTCCCGGCGGGCCGACCACCGGGAGCAGGCCCAGGAACTCCTGGTGGAGCTGCTGCCGCACGCCGGGGGAGCACGCCGGGTCGGCATCAGCGGCGTCCCGGGCGTCGGGAAGTCGACGTTCATCGACCAGCTCGGGGTGACCCTCACCGCGGCGGGCTCGAAGGTCGCGGTCCTCGCCGTCGACCCGTCCTCGGCGCGCTCGGGCGGCTCGATCCTGGGCGACAAGACGCGCATGGCCCGGCTCGCCGTCGACCCGAACGCCTTCATCCGCCCCTCGCCCACGTCGGGGACCCTCGGCGGGGTCGCGCAGGCGACGCGGGAGTCGATGGTCGTCGTCGAGGCCGCCGGCTACGACGTCGTGCTCGTCGAGACCGTGGGCGTCGGGCAGTCGGAGATCACCGTCGCGGAGATGGTCGACTCGTTCCTGTTCCTCACACTCGCCCGCACCGGCGACCAGCTCCAGGGGATCAAGCGCGGGATCCTGGAGATCGCCGACGTCATCGCGGTGAACAAGGCCGACGGCGACGGGGCTCCGGGCGCCCGCAAGGCGGCCCGCGAACTCGGGCAGGCGATCCGGATGCTGCGCGGCCACGGTGAGGACTGGGACGTCCCGGTGCTCACCTGCGCCGGACTCACCGGCGAGGGCATGGACGAGGTATGGGCCAAGCTCGTGGAGCACCAGGAGCGGGCCAAGGCATCCGGCGCCTTCGACGAGCGCCGGCGCACCCAGCAGGTGCGCTGGACCTGGCAGCTCGTCCGCGACGGGCTGGAGCACTCGCTGCGGGCGCACCCGGACGTCCGGGCGCTGGCGCCGACCCTGGAGAAGGCCGTGCTCGCGGGTGAGCTCACGCCGGCGCTGGCGGCGCGACAGATTCTGCAGGCGTTCCTCGCGCACCCGGACGACGCCGCCGCCGACACCGCCTGAGGAGCTTCCGGCCCACCCTGCCGTGACGCCAGGGACGCAGAGGGGCTGGCGTGGCTGCCACCGGGCCGGATGCCCGGTGGAGGACCTCGCGCGGGCTAGCCTCCCGACCATGGCCGCCCGGAATTCTGCCGTCGTCGAGCGGCCCGGCCCCTCCCCGGAGCGGCCCGGGGAACCGCCCGCCGGCCGGCAGGCGTGGCTGGGGCTACGGACGCCCGTCCGTCGAGCGCAGTGGGCCGCGGCGGCGCTGGTCGTCCTCGCAACCTGCCTCCAGCAGCCCGCGTCGGTCTTCTACGCCGACGCGTCGACCTACTGGAACGCCACCATGGCGATCCTGCAGGGCGGCGACCTGCACGCCGCGGGCAGGCTGGAGCTGCGCGGCATCGCGACCAGCTTCCTGTACCTCCCGGCCGGTGTGGTCGTCACCCTGGCGGGTGGAGCGGGAGCTGCCTTCGCCGTCATGGTCCAGAACGCCCTGCTCCTCGCGGGCACCGGTGCGTTCCTCCTGCCGCGCTTCGTCGGTATCTGGCGACCGGTCACCCCCCGCCTGGTGTGGGCATGCGCCCTGGGGACCGGGCTGCTGCTCGCCGGGTTCGCCCCCATCCCGCTGACCGACGTCTGGGCGGCGTCGCTCCTTCTCGCCGCGACGATCGCCCTCCACGGCCGCCGGTGGCAGCATCTGCTGGTCGCGGGCGCTGCTGCTGGTCTGGCGTTCAACCTGCGGCCGGCCGTGCTGCTCCCGGTCGCCGGTGTGGTGATCGCGGTCCTGGTCGCACGCAGGATCTCGGGGTTGTGGTTCCTCGCCGGAGCGGCGGCCGCCCTCCTGCCCCAGAGCCTGTACAACCTGGCGCGCGGGACCTCCTGGCTGCCGTGGCCGGAGGAGACCTTCGGGTTGTCCGGCCGGCAGGCGCACTGGGCCTCCTTCACGGTCCGCTACGACACGTTGGTCACTCCCGACAGCGTGGCGCCACTGTTCTACTGCAGCCCGTCGATGGCGCAGGCCGTCGAGGACGCGCCCCCGACGTCCGGTGGTGGACTGGTGGCCGCGTTCCTGTCCCACCCGGTCGAGGCGTCGGTCCTGTCGGCGCAGAAGGTCGCGGCCGCCCTGCACTGGGGCCTCGCCGTGCCGTACTCCGACGAGGCGCCCGGGGTCAACGCCCTGATCGCCGTCCTGGTCACCGCCGTGGCCGTCACCGGGGCGGCTGTCGGCCTGCACGCGGTGGTCACGAGGGGGCTGCGGGTCCTGTCGCTGGCCCAGGTGGCGGCTCTGCTCGTCTGGGTCGGGACCCTGCTTTCGCTCCTGTCCGCCGCCCCGGAGAGCCGGTTCGCGCTGGTGCTGGTGTTGATCGGTATCGCCGGATGTGCGGCGCTGGTGGCCGACGGGCTGCACACTCCTCGCGACCGGGCGGGTTGGGTTCGGTCCGGCTTCCTCGTCGTGGCGGTCCTGGCTGTCTTCGCGGTCGGCGTGACCGGCCTCCAGCACCCCGTCGAGGGGCGCGCCACGGTTCAGGACTGCGCCCGCGCCTGACCCGACGCTGTCCTGGGAGCCGCAGCGCGGAGCGGACCGGTCCATCCCGCTCGGGCCGGTCGACGCAAGCCGAGAACCTTTCGCCGTGTGACGGGTGGGGGCGGCGGGAGCGGCCGGCGGACGGCTCGTCCGAAGACTCGCTGGGGGTCGGAGCCGTCCCGTATCGTCGGCGACGCCACCGGTCGCGCTCGGATGAACACACCCAGTCACGAGGCGCCCCGGTAGGGCTCGCAGCGAGCCCCGTCGCTTCCGGCCCCGACAGATTGCGGACCGCATGTCCTCCAGCACCTCGACCGCCACGCTCGACGCACACGAGGCGATCGAGCCGCCCGGCCGAACGGCGCCGTCGGAACAGGGCAGGACGGAGCACGGCGTCCTGCTGACGGTGCTCACGGTCGTGGGTGCGGTACTCGTGGCCGCGCTGCACTTCCGGCCGTGGCAGGGCGCTCTCCTGGAGGACTGGGCTCTCGCGTGGGCCTGGCAGGTGGAGGGGCTCGGCGGCTTCGCCGACCGGTTCTCCGCCAATCTCGGCAGACCACTGCACGTCGTGCCGCACTACACCGGGATGGTGGCCGCGGACGGCGCGATGGCCGGCCCGTACGGTGTCCTCGCGCTCGTCGCGGTCGCCCAGTTCCTGCTGGCGATGTGGGCGCTGCGACCCCTCGTCTCGTCGTGGTGGGTGCGCTGGGTCCTCGGGCTGGCCGTCGCGCTGCACCCGTGGTGGGTCGCCGGCGACGTCCTGCGCTTCATGCCGTCGCAGGTCGCGATCCTGGGCGTCGTCGTCTGGCTGGGCGCGGCGCTTCGCTACCTGCACGCGGGCGACCGCCGGTGGCTGGTCCTCGTGGTCGTCGCGCCGGCGCTCGGGATGCTGACCTACCAGGCTCCGGCCGGGACGTTGGTCCTCGCCTCCGTCGCCCTGGCGGTGACCGCCGCGGCCGGTCGTCGGGGCGTGGCTCTGGTCGTCGTGACCACCGCGACCGTGGGGGCGGTGATGTCGTGGTCGGTCGTCATCGCGCCCAGGCTGAGCGCCGACACCTACGAGTCCGGATTCCTGTCCCAGGGACTGGGGGATCCGGGACAGCTGCTCCGGGCGCTGCTCCGGACGCTCGTCCTCCACGGCAAGGCCGTGCTCCTGCTGTTGGTGGTCGTGGTCGTGGCCGTCATCGCGCTCGGGCTGAGTGGCCGGCTGGCGCGGTGGCAGGTCTGGAGCCTCCTCGCCCTGGCCCTCGCTTCGCCCTTGGCCGGCCTCGCCTACGCGTCGACCGTCCTGCACCTGAACGACATCGAGCGCATCGCCGCCCCCGTGGGGCTGACCCTCTGGGTGATCGCGTGCGTTCTCGCGGACGAACTGCCCGACGACACGCGAGTGGGGCGCGGAATCCTCGTGGGGACGGTCGTGGCGACAGCGGTCGGCGCGGTGGCGGGCTACGTCCAGTGGACCAACTACTCCTCGGCGCAGCAGGAGTTGATCGCTGTCGTCGGTGAGGCTCGGGAGGAGCTGCCGGACGACGCCACGCTCGTCGTGGAGGACGTGAGCGGCAGGTACGGCGACGTCTACCTGCTCCTGCCGCCCCATCTGGACGTCGCCCTCGACGTCGAGTTCGGGCAGGGGGCGCAGAGCGTGCTGTGCACCGCGACCGGCGTCGTCCGGGACCACCCGAAGGCCGCCGTCTTCCCGATCGGCACGACGGAGGATTGCGGCAGCTACCTGTCCGGGCCGGGGAGCACTCTCATCGGCTCCGAGGAGACCTCCCTGGGAACGGTCCGCCTGCACGCGGTCGACTGATCCGCCTCGGCGAAGGGGTGTGAGGCCGGTGCCACCGAAGCTGTCGCGCCTCAACCGCAAAAGGTGACGAACCGGTCCGCTCATGGCTGTGGCGCACCCCGCCCGGGCAAGGCTGTGAGCCTGCGCCCTGTGACTGCTGAGACGCACGGGCCGATCGCGTTCCTGTTCGGATTCGATTCGCGTTCTCGGCTCAACCCGCCGGTAGCGTGAGGAACTGCCACCGGGGGTGCTCGCGGAATCACGCGGAGTCACAGAATCCGGACCGGGGCGCGGAATACGGGAGACAGCATGACGAAGGCTCTGGCGCACGAGGTCCTCGAGACGGCGACCCGGCCGGCGATCGCGCCGCACGACCTCAAGCGGCGGCCGACGGTCCCGCTGAACGACCTCAAGCGCGGCTTCGGCAGCCTGTCCGAGCAGCTGCAGGCGGCGGCGGCCCGCGTGCTGAGCAGCGGGTGGTACGTCCAGGGACCCGAGCACGCCGCGTTCGAGCGCGAGTTCGCCACGTACCTGGGCGCGGAGCACTGCGTGGGCGTGGCGAACGGCACCGACGCCCTGGAGATCGCGCTGAAGGCGCTGGATCCCGCGCCGGGCTCCGTGGTGGTCACGGCCGCGAACGCGGGCATGTACAGCTCGACCGCCATCCGGCGCGCCGGGCTGCGTCCCCGCTACGCGGACGTCGACCCGGAGACGCTGCTGCTCACCCCTGAGGCCGTCTCGGCGGTGCTCGGCGACGACGTGTCGATCGTCGTCGTCACCCACCTCTACGGCCGGCTGGCCGACGTGGCCGGGATCCGGAAGGTCCTCCACGACCGGGGTATCGCGGTCCTGGAGGACTGCGCGCAGGCAGCCGGTGCAGGTGCACCCGGTGCTCGCGCGGGCAGCCTGGGCGACGTCGCCGCGTTCAGCTTCTACCCGACGAAGAACCTCGGCGCGTTCGGCGACGGCGGTGCTGTCACCAGCTCGCGGGCGGACGTCGCGGACCGCGCCCGCCGGCTGCGGATGTACGGCTGGACCGCGAAGTACGAGGTCGGGGAGGACGGCGGTCGCAACAGCCGCCTGGACGAGATGCAGGCGGCGCTGCTCCGGGTGCAGCTCTCCCACCTCGACGCGTGGAACGAGACCCGCCGAGCGATCATCGCGCGCTACGTCGAGGCCGCCGAGGGGACCGGTGTCCGGGTACTGCCCGCCGTCGGGGAGGGCCACGTCGCTCACCTGGCGGTCGCCGTGGCACGGGACCGCGACGCGGCCAGGGAGTCGCTGACCGCCGCGGGGGTGCAGACGGACGTGCACTACCCGATCCCGGACCACCGGCAGAGGCCCTTCCTCGCGGAGTACGCCGGCACCTCGCTGCCGGTCACCGAGGAGCGCTCCGGTCAGGTCTTCAGCCTGCCCTGTTTCCCCGAGCTGACCACCGACGAGATCGACCGCGTGTGCGCGGCCCTGCGGGAGCTGTGACATGACCTCCATCCGCTACTCCGTCGTCGTCCCGGTGTACGGCAACGAAGCCACGCTCCCTGCCCTCGTCGAGCGGCTGGAGCAGCTCGCGACCCGGCTGGACGGCCCCCTGGAGGCCGTCTTCGTCGTCGACGGCTCGCCGGACGGGTCGCTGCTGGTGCTCCGCCGGCTGCTCTCCACGGCTGCACTGCACTCCCAGCTGGTGGCGCACTCGCGGAACTTCGGGTCCTTCGCCGCGATCCGCACCGGCTTCGCCGCCGCCGAGGGCGACTTCGTCGCAGCGATGGCGGCCGACCTGCAGGAGCCGGTCGAGCTCGTCGAGGAGTTCTTCCAGGCGCTCGCGACGGGGGAGTACGACGTCGCCGTCGGCACCCGCGCGGGCCGTGACGACCCGCGCACCACCATGTTCCTGTCGCGCGCCTTCTGGGCCCTGTACCGGCGCAGCGTGCACCGCGAGATGCCCGCCGGCGGCGTCGACATCTTCGGGTGCACCCGGCAGGTGGCCAACCAGCTCGTCGCCCTCGACGAGTCGCACTCGAGCCTCGTCGGCCTGCTCTACTGGCTCGGCTTCCGGCGCGTCGAGGTGCCCTACCGCCGGGCCCCGCGGCCCGAGGGGAAGAGCGGCTGGTCGTTCAAGCGGAAGATGCGCTACTTCCTCGACAGCGTCTTCTCGTTCACCGACGTGCCGGTGATGCTGCTGACGATGATCGGAGCCGTGGGTGCGGTCCTCACGGTGCTCGCCGGCGCCTTCCTGGTCGGCGCGCGCCTGTCCGGTGTCATCGACGAGGCCGGGTACACGCCGCTGATGCTCGTGGTCCTGCTCTCCACGTTCACCCTGTTGTTCGGCCTCGGCGTCGTGGGGTCCTACGTCTGGCGCACCTACGAGAACAGCAAGGGCCGCCCAAGCTCGGTGTCCATGTCGCACGAGCGCTTCCGGGCACCGCGGCTCACGACGGAGCAGGTTCCCGCCGTCGCACCGACGATCCCGGGGACTCGCACGTATTCCGAGACGCCGGACCGTGTCGAGGTCTGACCACCTGCGCCAGGCCTGGCGGTTCCTCCTCGTCGGGGGCGCCAACACCGCGGTGACCGTCGTCCTGCTCGCGGTGCTCGCCGGGCTGATCGAGCCGACGGTGGCCTACACGGTCGTCTACGTGCTCGGGCTGGCCTTCACGACGGTGATGACCAGCAGGTACGTCTTCTCCGCCGAGAGCTCGTGGCTCCGCATGGGCGCCTTCGTGGCGTGGTACCTCGTGGTCTACGCCGTGGGCCTGGCCGTGGTGGACCTCGTGGATTCCCGGCTCCAGTGGTCGTCGATCCCGCTGGCGCTGGCCACCATCGCCGTCACTGCTCCGCTGAGCTTCCTCGGTGGACGCGTCATCTTCGCTCCCGTCTCCCGCCCCACCCCTGCACAGGAGATCTCCCGATGAACTACTTCGTCCACGACATGGGGCTCTGCGAGAGCAGCGACATCGGCGAAGGCACCCGGATCTGGGCCTTCGCGCACGTGCTGCCGGGCGCGCGTCTCGGCGCCGACGTGAACATCTGCGACAACGTCTACGTGGAGAACGACGTCGTGGTCGGCGACCGGGTGACCGTCAAGTGCGGCGTGCAGCTCTGGGACGGCGTCCGGCTCTCCGACGACGTCTTCGTGGGCCCGAACGTCACGTTCACCAACGACCCGTTCCCGCGCAGCAAGGCCTATCCCGAGAAGTTCGCGCAGACGGTCGTCGGACCCGGGGCCTCGCTCGGCGCCAACTGCACGATCCTCCCCGGCGTCTCGATCGGCCGGCACGCCATGGTCGGCGCCGGAGCCGTCGTCACCAAGGACGTGCCGCCGAACGCCATCGTGGTCGGCAACCCCGCCCGGATCGTCGGCTACGTCGACGCCGACCTGGGCGAGCCCGAGGTCGATGTCGCAGCCGGCGCGCTGCCGACGAGCCGCGTGCCCGGGGTCGACGTCATCCGGCTCACCCGTGCCGACGACCTCCGCGGCAGCCTCGTGGCAGCCAACTTCGAGCAGGAGCTGCCCTTCGTCCCACGCCGCTTCTTCACCGTGTTCGGGGTTCCGTCCACGGACGTCCGGGGGGCGCACGCCCACCGGCGGTGCCACCAGCTCCTGGTCTGCGTGCAGGGAAGCGTCAACGCGGTGGTCGACGACGGGACGACCCGGCAGGAGTTCGTCCTCGACCGTCCCGACGTCGGCCTGCACATGGCACCCATGATCTGGGGCACCCAGTACCGCTACTCCGCCGACGCCGTGCTCCTCGTCCTGGCCTCGGACCCCTACGACGCCGGCGACTACATCCGGGACCACGAGATGTTCCTGGCCGAGGTGGCGCAGAACGGGCACGTCGGTCACTGACCGCGAGCGCGGCGGACCCGGTGTCCGGCGCTGTTAGGGTGCTGACCGGTTCACGCGGAGTCTGCCGGTCCGCCGCGGTTCAGCGGCCTCAGGTCCGGACCGCGAACTACGAAGACCTCAGGAGACGACCGTCAGCGCAGGCGTGACCGGACGGACCGACGAGTCCTCGGCTCCTCCGGCAACATACGTTCCCCGCCGCCCCGACCGGCGTTCGGTCGCGGTCCTCGTCGCCGCCACGCTGCTCGGCCTGGCCGCGGCCACCTACCTCGTCGTCGCAGGCACCACCCTGGGGTCCCACCTCTTCGTCGAGGACCTGTGGTTCTTCGAGAACTCCGAGGCGCTCTCTCCCGAGGAGATGGGGAAGACCGCGGCGAAGACCTGGAACGCGGTCGTCCTGGCGGTCTGGGCGGCCGCGTGGCTGCTCCTGCTCGTCGCCGTGCGGCGCGGGGTGGCGGCGCGCTGGCTGTTCCTCGTCGGCTCGCTCTGGTCGGTCCCGCTCCTGGTGGGGCCGCCGCTGTTCAGCGGTGACGCGTACTTCTACACGGCCATCGGCGCCGCCGTCCGCAGCGGGATCGACCCGTACGAGAACGGCCCCGGGGTCGTCGAGGACCCGTGGGTCGTGCGCGGCGCCGAGGAGTTCTGGCGCTTCGAGCCGACCCCGTACAGCCCGCCGTTCGTCTTCCTCCTGAGCGGGCTGTCGCGGGTGTTCGAGGTGGACCTGCTGTCGGTGTTCGTCGCCCTGCGGGTGCTGTCGGTCGCGGCCTGGCTGCTCGCCGCCGTCGTCCTGGTGAAGATCGCGCGGCACTACGGGTTCGCGGCCAACCGGGCCGTGTGGCTCGGCGTGATCAACCCACTGGTCCTGCTGCACATCGTCTCGGCCGCGCACAACGACGCGCTGATGGTCGCCCTGGTGCTGCCCGGTCTGCTGCTCGCCCTGCGCGGACGGCCGCTCCTGGGTGTGCTGCTGTGCGTGGCCGCCGCCGGCGTGAAGGTCATCGCCCTGGTCGCCGTCTTCGTCATCGGCGTGGACTACGCCCGCAGGCAGACCGGCTGGCCGGCCCGGCTGCGGGCGCTCGCCCTCGCCGGCGCCGTGGGCGCCGGTGCCTTCGCCCTCAGCGTCCAGCTGTCCGGCTTCGGATGGGGATGGCTGGACAACCTCGAGGTCCCCGGCAAGGCGCTCGAGCCCCTCACGCCGACGACGGCGCTCGCCGTGACCATCGACCTGCAGGACCCGCCGCTCGACGGGCTGCGGCTGGCCGCCCTCGTCGTCGGCGCGGTCGCCACCCTGCTGCTCACCCTGCTGCTGGGCCGATGGGGTCCGGTCCGCGTGACCGGATGGGCCTTCGTGGTCGTCATCGTCACCGGGTCGGTGGTGTGGCCGTGGTACTTCCTCTGGCCGACCATGATCTTCGCCGCGGCCGGCACGCGGGCGGAACGGACGATGGTGGCCGTGTGGTCGGTGCTCATGCTGTTCACCACGCAGCCCGGGGGGCAGTCGGTCCTGGCGCTGTTCTCGCGCCCGGGCGTCGACCGGTTCGTCCTGGGGGTCTACGCCGTCGTCCTCGTCGGCGGCATCGCCTGGGCCCTGCGACGTCGTCAGTGGCGGGCCCGGCAGGATCCTGCGGGCGTCCACTGACGTGTCCCCACCGTCCGAGCAGAGAGAAGGCACCGTGCGCGTCCTGGTGGTCACGCCGACCTACAACGAGGTCGAGAACGTGCGTCGGCACGTCGAGGCGGTGCTCGACCGCCCGGCGCGGCCCGATGTCCTCGTCGTCGACGACGGGTCGCCCGACGGCACCGCCGCGGAGGTCGAGGCGCTCGCGACCGAGCACCCGGGGCGGGTCCACCTGCTGGAGCGCTCGGGCAAGCTCGGCCTCGGCACGGCCTACGTGGCCGGCTTCCGGTGGGCGCTCGGACAGGAGCGCTGGGACGTCATCGTGCAGATGGACGTCGACGGCTCGCACGACCCCCGCGCGGTCGACGACCTGCTGACCCGGATCGGCGACGCCGACCTGGTGATCGGTTCCCGCTACGTGCCCGGCGGGGAGGTGGCGGACTGGCCCTGGAGCCGCCGGACCGTCTCCTGGGTGGGGAACCTGTACGCGCGCTCGGTGCTCCGGGCGCCGGTGCGCGACCTCACCGGCGGATTCAAGGCCTGGCGCGCGGACCTCCTGACCCGCCTCGACGTCGACTCCTTCGCGGCGAACGGCTACGGGTACCAGATCGAGACGACGTACCGCGCGCTGCAGGCGGGCGCCGTCGTCGTGGAGGTGCCGATCGTCTTCCGCGACCGCGAGGTCGGGGTGTCGAAGATGAGCACCGGCATCGCGGTGGAGGCCGTCTCCGCCGTCTGGCGGATCCGCCGCACGCCGTCCCCGCCCGCGTCCTGACGCCGTTCGGGCGTCGTCGCGGGACAATGGCCGGCGAACCCCCGCACAGCATCGGAGAAGACCCATGACCCGCATCGTGATCATCGGCGGCGGACCGGCCGGCTACGAGGCCGCGCTCGTCGCCGCCCAGCTCGGTGCACAGGTCACCGTGATCGAACGCGACGGCATCGGTGGCGCCAGCGTCCTGTCCGACTGCGTGCCCTCGAAGACCTTGATCGCCTCGGCCGGTGCGATGACGTCGGTCCGCCACTCGGCCGCGCTCGGGGTGCACGGCGCCGAGCTGTCGCGGGTCGGGCTGGACCTGCCCGCGGCCAACCAGCGGGTCAAGCACCTGGCGATGGCGCAGTCCGCCGACATCCACGAGCGGCTCGCGGCCGAGGGCGTGCGCATCGTGCGCGGCGGCGGACGGCTCTCCGACGACATGCGCGGCCTGGCGGCGCACCGCGTGGAGGTCGTCGACGCCGACGGCGCGGTCACCGAGGAGCTGGAGGGCGACGTCGTCCTCATCGCCACCGGCGCCGACCCGCGGGTGCTGCCCGGGGCCGAACCCGATCACGAGCGGATCCTCGACTGGCGCGACGTGTACGACCTGGCCGAGATGCCCGAGCACCTCGTGGTCGTGGGCTCCGGTGTCACGGGTGCGGAGTTCGCCTCCGGCTACCTGGAGGCCGGCGTGCCGGTCACCCTGGTCTCCTCCCGCGACCGCGTGCTCCCCGGCGAGGACTCCGACGCCGCCGAGGTGCTGGAGCAGGTCTTCCAGTCCCGCGGCGGCCGGCTCGAGCGCGGCCGGGCGGCCGGCGTGCGGCGCTCGGAGAAGGGCGTCTCGGTCGAGCTCACCGACGGTCGCACGGTCGAGGGCTCGCACGCGCTCATGACCGTGGGCACCGTGCCGAACACCGCCGGGCTGAACCTCGCGGCGTGCGGGATCGAGCTGACCGAGGCGGGGCACGTCGTCGTCGACCGCGTGTCGCGGACCTCGGTCGCCGGCGTGTACGCGGCCGGTGACGTGACCGGGATCTTCCAGCTGGCCTCGGTGGCGGCCATGCAGGGTCGCATCGCCATGTGGCACGCCCTGGGGGAGGCGGTGGCCCCGATCAAGCTCAAGACGGTGGCGGCGAACGTCTTCACCCACCCCGAGATCGCGACGGTCGGCGTGCAGGAGGCGCACGTCGCCGAGGGCGACGACGTCGAGGTGGTGCGGCTGCCGCTGGCCACCAACGCCCGCGCCAAGATGGCCGATCTGCACGACGGGTTCGTCAAGCTGTTCGCCCGGCGGTCCAGCGGCGTGGTCATGGGCGGTGTCGTCGTGGCACCGGGAGCCTCGGAGCTGATCCTGCCCATCGCGCTCGCGGTGACCAAGGGGCTCACTGCGGCCGACCTGGCGCAGACCTTCGCCATCTACCCGTCGCTGTCGGGCTCGATCACCGAGGCCGGACGGCGGCTCATGGGGGCCGATCACCTGGCCTGACCGGGCGGACCGCTCAGGGAGTGGCCAGGACGAGCCGATGGAAGAGGACCCCCTTCTTCCAGGAGTAGCTCGTGAACCCGCTCGTCCGCCTCCGCGCCCCGTTCGCCGCGCTGGCCGCCGCCGTCGTGACCGTGCCCGTGTTCGTGGTGGCCGGCTCCTCGGCCGCCCGTGCCGACCAGCTGGACACCGTCGTGGGAGAGCTCGTCCAGGCGTGGCCGGAGTTCGCCCACGCACACGAGGCCGACCAGCACGCGGAGCAGGGACCCCTGTCGTGGGTGGAGACAGCCGACGGCGACAGCGTCCGCGTGCCCACCGCCGAGCTGCCCCGGAGCGCCGGTCTGGCCGCCGGTGCCCTCGTCGAGGTCACCGTGGGCGGCGAGGTCCGCGACGAGGCCGCGGACGAGGGCCTCGAACCGGCCCGCACGGTGGTCGACGTGGAGGTGCTCGAGGCGGCACCGACGTCGTCCGCCCTCGTCGGCGGCACCAACCAGGTCACCGTCGTGATGGTTCAGCCGGGTGGCGTGCCGACGGACGGTCGCCGGCTCGCCGACGTGGTCAGCGCCGTCGACGGGCCGGTCCGGACGTTCTGGGCCGAGCAGACCGGGGGACAGGTCCAGCTGCAGGTGACCGGCCAGCGGGACTGGATGGTCACCACGGCCACGTGCGCGAGTCCCAGCTCGCTGTGGAACGAGGTCGCCTCCGCGGTCGGCTGGGCCGGTGGCCCCGGCCGGCACCTGCTCCTCTACGTCTCCCGTGCGGCGCCGGGCTGCGGGGCCGGTCTCGCCCAGGTCGGTAGCGGGATCGGCAGTGGCGGCCGGCTCTGGGTGACCGACGTGCTGACGTCGCTGATCGCCCACGAGTTCGGGCACAACTTCTCCCTCGGGCACGCCTCGCTCCGTCAGTGCGACGGCTCGGTCGACGCGGGCAGCTGCTCGGTGACCGCGTACGGGGACGGCTACGACGTCATGGGCTACTCCTGGTCGCAGGTGGGCTCGCTCGGCGCCCCGCACGCCGCCCGGCTGAACGTCCTGCCGCCCGCCCGGGTCGTCGCCCTGACGGCGGCCGACCCGGCGACGACGGTGTCCCTGTCGCCCGTCGCGGCCACCTCCGGGGTGCGCGCGCTGACACTGACCGACGGCTCGACCCAGTACTGGGTGGAGCTGCGTTCGGCCACGGGCACGGACGGCTGGCTGGGCACACCCCAGGACGTGTTCGGGCTGGGCACCGGCGTCCTCGTGCGCCAGAGCGCGACCGGGCAGAACACCTCCCTGCTGCTGGACGCCACCCCCTCCCCGGCGGCGTCCTGGAGCACTGACTCCCAGACGGCCCTGCGCACCGCCGGGCAGCGGGTCGTCCTCGCCGGCGGCCGCTTCGAGGTGGAGCTCGTGCAGCTCACCGCCACCTCGGCACAGGTCCGCGTGCTGAGCGGTGCCGACGTCATGCATCCCGTCGATGCGCTGCACCGGCGGCTGGGCGGGGACGCCGGGCCGCTCGGGCCGGCCCGCGCGGCCCTGGCCTGCGGCCTCCCCGCTGGTGGCTGTGCCCGCGAGTACCTCGGCGGCCTGGTCTCGTGGAGCCCGGCGACCGGAGCGCAGGTGATGGGCTCGGTCGAGCTGGCCGCCTGGCGCGCGCGGGGCGGTGCCAGCGGCGTGCTCGGCTACCCCGTCGACGCGCTGCGGTGCACCGCCGCCTGCTACCAGACGTTCCAGGGCGGCCATCTGGTCAGGGACGTGACCGGGCGTCCCGCCCTGGTCTGGGGCGCGCTCGGGTCCCCGTGGCGGAGCACGGGAGGGGCGGACGGCCGGCTCGGAAGGCCGCTGGGCGAGCCCGCCTGCGGGCGGCGGGCCGGTGGGTGTTCCCAGCACTTCCAGGGTGGGTCGGTGTACTGGTCGCCGGCCTCGGGTGCGCACGTGGTGCTGGGTGCGATCGGGCAGCGCTGGGCTCAGCAGGGCCGGGAGCTCGGTGGCCTGGGCTATCCGGTGGGCGGCGAGGTGTGCGGTCTGCGGGGCGGTGGTTGTTTCCAGGCGTTCCAGGGTGGGTCGGTGTACTGGTCGCCGGCCTCGGGTGCGCACGTGGTGCTGGGTGCGATCGGGCAGCGCTGGGCTCAGCAGGGCTGGGAGCTCGGTGGCCTGGGCTATCCGGTGGGCAACGAGGTGTGCGGTCTGCGGGACGGCGGCTGTTTCCAGCCGTTCCAGGGCGGCGCCGTCTACTGGTCGCCGAGGTCGGGTGCCCATCCGGTGGGTGGCTGGGCCGAGGCGATCCGGCGGGCCTGGGAAGGGCAGGGCTGGGAGCGAGGGCGGCTCGGCTACCCGGTCGACGCACCGCACTTCGTCCTCCGCGGGGGTGTGGTCCTCCAGCAGCGGTTCCAGGGCGGCCTGCTCGTCGTCGACGGTCGGGGCCAGGTCTCCAGGCGCTGAGCGACGGGACCCGCGGGCCGGGTGTGAGGACTGCGGCGGGTGCGACGGATGTGTCCGCGTTTGGGCTGAAGGTCGTGCCGGTCGCCGCCGAAGCCGCCGATGCAGGAGTGGATGTCTCCTGCTCGCGGTCTCCGCCGTCCCGCTGCCCTCCTGCGCGTCCTCGTCGTCGCCGGCGCGGTCGCCGCTGCGGTCACGGCCGGGCCGGTGGTGGCCGTGGCCTCCGCCGACGAGCCCGCCGGCACGACCGTCGTCGGTCGACTCGTGCAGGCGGTGCCCGAGACCGAGCACCACGACCACCACGGCCACGGGCACGATGCCGACCCGCTGACCTGGGTGGAGACGGCCCAGGGCGCCGTGCCCGTGCAGAGCGCCGACGTCGAGGACCTCCCGGTCGGCTCCACCGTCACCCTGGACGTCGACGGCGAGGTCACCGGCGAGGAGGACGGCGAGCCGCTCCCCGTGCTGAGCACGGGCGCTGTCGTCCCGCCGGCGCCCGCGGCCGTGCTGCCCGGTCCCGTCACCAACGAGGTCACCGTCGTCCTGGTCGCGCCGGCCGGCACCGCGCCGGACGCCGGTGCCACCGCCGGCCAGGTCGCCGCGCTCGTCAGCGGCCCCGTGGCGGAGTTCTGGTCGAGCCAGACCGGCGGCGCCGTCCGCGTCGGCGTCGGCCCCACGCACGAGTGGATCACCACGACGACCGGGTGTGCGGACGCGCGGGCGCTGTGGAACGAGGTCGCCGCCGAGGTGGGCTTCCAGCCGGGGCCCGGCAAGCACCTGCTGCTCCGGCTCAGCAGCCAGACCCGCAACCAGCCCGGCTGCTACTACGCCCTCGCCGAGGTCGGCAGCGGCCCCGGCTCGGGCGGTCTGCTCTACGTCCGCGACCAGCTGACGTCGGTCATCGCCCACGAGCTGGGCCACAACTTCGGCCTCAACCACTCGTCGGCGTTGCAGTGCGACGGCGCCCTCGAGACCGGGACGTGCCGCACCGCCGGCTACCGCGACTACTACGACGTCATGGGCGCCTCCTGGAAGCACCTGGGCTCGCTGAGCGCCCCCCAGGCGGCGCTGCTCGGGGCGCTGCCCGCGAGCGGGACGCGCCACCTGGGCGTCCACGACGCGCCCGAGAGCCTGCTCCTGGCTCCGCTGGCCACCGGCTCCGGGACCCGGGCGATCCGGCTCACCGACGCCGAGGGAACCGACTACTGGCTGGAGTACCGCAGCGCGACGCGGCAGGACTCCTGGCTGGGCAGTCCCGCCGAGAACCGCTACGGGCTCGACAGCGGCGTCCTGCTGCGCCGGTCGGCGACCTTCCCCGACACCGCCGTGCTGCTGGACGGCACACCGGCGGCCGCGGCCGGGTGGGACGCCGACCTGCAGACGGCGCTGCCCGCCGGCGAGCCGATCGTCCTGTCGGGCGGGGACTTCACCGTGACGGTGCGCTCGCTCGCCGACGGCGCATCGATCGACGTGGTGCCCACGGCCGCGGGGCAGGCCGTCGTCCCCGCGGCCCCGCGCGACAACGGCGCCGGTCAGCTCCAGGCGGGCACCGCCCGGTCCGGACAGGGCGCCGGCACGTCGCCGTCCCCCGCGACCGGTCCCGCCGTCGCGGAGGTGGACCCGCTGACCGTGCCCTGGTTCCCGACGGAGGACCGGTCCGCCGTTCTCGCCTCCCCGATGCTGGAGCCCACCTCCGGGACCGCCTCGCTCGGCGGCCTGGCCGTGGCGCTGGCCGGTGCCGGCCTGGCCGGGACGACGCTGCTGGTCGTGCGGCGCGCGCGCCGGCTCCGCCTCCGCTGAGCCGGGGGCCCACCCACCGACGAGAGGAGGCCGGACCCGCTCGGCGGGTCCGGCCTCCTCTCGCGTGTGCGACTACTCGGCGGCGTCGGCGATGGTGCAGATGACCGCGCCGCTGGTGACCGAGGCGCCCACCTCGGCGGTCAGCCCGGTGACGGTGCCGGCCTTGTGCGCGGTGAGCGGCTGCTCCATCTTCATCGCCTCGAGGACGACGACCAGGTCGCCGGCTTCCACGGTGGCGCCCTCCTCGACCGCGACCTTGACGATCGTGCCCTGCATGGGCGAGGCCAGGGAGTCACCGGAGGCGCCCGATCCACCCCCGCTCCCGCCGCGCTTGCGCGGCTTGGCGGCCGCGCCGGGAGCAGCGCCACCGCCACCCGCGGCGAGCCCGGCGGGCAGCGAGACCTCGAGCCGGCGCCCGCCGACCTCGACGACGACGGTCTGCCGGGGGGCCTGCTCGTCCTGCTCGGCCGGAGCGGCGTCGTAGGGCTGGACCTGGTTGTCCCACTCGGTCTCGATCCACCGCGTGTGCACGGTGAACGGCTCGGTGGTGAACGCCTCGTCACGGACGACGGCGCGGTGGAACGGGATGACCGTGGGCATGCCCTCGACCACCAGCTCGTCCAGGGCGCGGCGGGCCCGCTGCAGGGCCTCCTCGCGGGTGGCGCCGGTGACGATCAGCTTGGCGAGCATCGAGTCGAACGCACCGGCGACCTCCCCGCCGGTCTCGACGCCGGAGTCCCAGCGGACGCCGGGGCCCTGGGGGATCTCCAGGCGGTTCACCGGGCCGGGGGCCGGCATGAAGTTGCGTCCGGCGTCCTCTGCGTTGATCCGGAACTCGATGCTGTGGCCGCGCGGCTCGGGATCCTCGGTGATCTCGAGGGGGAGTCCGTCGGCGATCCGGAACTGCTGGCGCACCAGGTCGATGCCGCTGGTCTCCTCCGAGACCGGGTGCTCGACCTGCAGGCGGGTGTTGACCTCGAGGAAGGAGATCGAGCCGTCGACGCCGACCAGGTACTCGACGGTGCCGGCGCCGTAGTAGCCGGCCTCGGCGCAGATCGCCTTGGCCGAGGAGTGGATGCGGGCGCGCTGCTCGTCGGTAAGGAACGGCGCGGGCGCCTCCTCGACCAGCTTCTGGTTGCGGCGCTGCAGCGAGCAGTCGCGGGTGCCCACGACCACGACGTTGCCGTGCTGGTCGGCGAGCACCTGCGCCTCGACGTGCCGCGGCTTGTCGAGGAACTTCTCCACGAAGCACTCCCCGCGGCCGAAGGCGGAGACCGCCTCGCGCACCGCGGAGTCGAACAGCTCGCGGATCTCTTCCTTCTTCCGGACCACCTTGAGTCCGCGGCCACCGCCGCCGAACGCCGCCTTGATGGCGACGGGCAGGCCGTGCTCCTCGGCGAAGGCGACCACCTCGTCGGCGTCCTTCACCGGGTCCTTGGTCCCGGGGACCAGGGGGGCGCCGGCCTTGGTGGCGATGTGCCGGGCCTGCACCTTGTCGCCCAGCGCGACGATCGCCTCGGGGGACGGGCCGATCCAGGTCAGCCCGGCGTCGATGACCGCCTGGGCGAAGTCGGCGTTCTCCGACAGGAAGCCGTACCCGGGGTGGATCGCGTCGGCGCCGGACTGCCTGGCGGCGTCGAGGATCTTCTCGATGACCAGGTAGGAGTCACCGGGCGTCGTACCGCCCAGCGCGAACGCCTCGTCGGCGGCGCGGACGTGCAGGGCGTCGCGGTCGGGCTCGGCGTAGACGGCCACGCTCGTCAGCCCCGCGTCCTTGCATGCACGAGCCACGCGCACCGCGATCTCACCGCGGTTGGCGATCAGGACCTTCTGCACCGGGCTCTCCTTCTTCCGTGGACCGGTCGGACTGTAACCAGGGCTCGCCGGCCCCACCGGGCCAGGTCACTCCTGTCGGGGACGGCGGTCAGCGCCGCCACAGGTCGGTGATGGCCAGGCCCCGCTTGCCCAGCTGCGTGCGCAGCACGGTGAGCGAGAGCCCGACGACGGCGGCCGGGTCGCCCTCGACCCGGCGGACGAACGGGGCGCCCAGGCCGTCCAGGGTGAAGGCACCCGCGACGGCCAGGGGCTCGCCGGTGGCCAGGTAGGCCTCGATCTCGGGCTGCGTGGGCTCGGCGAAGTAGACGACGGTGGAGGCGACGGCGATGTCGCGGCTCACCACCGCGCCGTCGCGTACGTCGAACAGGGCCTGCCCCGTGTGCAGCACGCCCGAGCGGCCCGACATCCGGCGCCAGCGGTCGCGGGCGTCGGAAGCGTCCGTGGGCTTGCCGAGGGGCTTGCCGGAGAACTCCAGCAGCGAGTCCGCGCCGATCACCAGCGCGTCGGTCACCCGCTTGGCGACGTCGGCGGCCTTGGCCGCGGCCAGGAGGGCGACCTGCTCGGCCACCCGCGGTGCGGGGTAGGCCGCCTCGTCGACGTCGCTCACCACGACCTCGGGCGCCAGCCCCGCCTGCCGGAGCAGGGAGAGCCGGGCGGGGGAGGCCGAGGCGAGGACCAGCCTGCGGTCGGTCATGCGGGGCTGCCTGCCGCGCGCCAGCCGCCCGGACCTGCCTGGGCCGGCCGACGATGGGTGCGACCGTACGACGCCCAGGCGCCGACCGGCGTGGGACGACGGCGTTCCCGGCGCTGGGACAGCGCGGCGACCACCACGGTGAGCGCGGCGAGCTCTTCGGCCGAGGGCTCTCCGCGCACCACGCGGAGCAGCGGCGGGGTTTCCTCGCTCACAGCGGGATGTTCCCGTGCTTCTTCGGCGGCAGCGTCTGGCGCTTGTTGGCCAGGACGCGCAGCGCCTTGGTCACCTGGACCCGGGTGTGCGACGGCGGGATCACGGCGTCCACGTACCCGCGGTCGGCGGCGATGTACGGGTTGGCGAGGGTGTCCTCGTACTCGGCGATCAACTCGGCGCGGCGGGTGTCGGGGTCCTCGGCCGCGGCCAGTTCCTTGCGGTACAGGATGCCGACCGCCCCCTGCGCGCCGACGACGGCGATCTGCGCGGTGGGCCAGGCGAGGTTGACGTCGGCGCCCAGGTGCTTGGAGCCCATGACGTCGTAGGCGCCGCCGTAGGCCTTGCGGGTGATCACCGTGACCTTGGGGACGGTGGCCTCGGCGTAGGCGTAGATGAGCTTCGCGCCGCGGCGGATGATGCCCTCCCACTCCTGCGACGTCCCGGGGAGGAAGCCGGGGACGTCGACGAAGGTGAGCACCGGGATGTTGAAGGCGTCGCAGGTGCGCACGAAGCGCGCGGCCTTCTCGCTGGCGTCGATGTCGAGGGTCCCGGCGAACTGGGTGGGCTGGTTGGCGACGACGCCGACCGGCCGGCCCTCCACCCGGCCGAAGCCGATGAGGAGGTTGGGCGCGAACAGCGGCTGCACCTCGAGGAACTCGCCGTCGTCGAGCACGTGCTCGATCACGGTGTGCATGTCGTAGGGCGTGTTCGCCGAGTCGGGGATGAACGTGTCGAGCTCGAGGTCCTCGTCGGTGAGCGCGTCCGGGAGGACGGTCTCCGCCGGGGGGATGTCCAGCGCCGGCAGCGGGTCGAGGTTGTTGCTCGGCAGGTAGGACAGCAGCGCCTTGACGTAGTCGAGCGCGTCGGCCTCGTCCTCGGCGAGGTAGTGGGCCACGCCGGACTTGGTGTTGTGCGTGCGCGCCCCGCCCAGCTCCTCGAGCGTGACCTCCTCGCCGGTCACGGTCTTCACCACGTCGGGCCCGGTGATGAACATCTGGCTGGTCTTGTCGACCATGACGATGAAGTCGGTCAGCGCCGGGGAGTAGACGTGGCCGCCGGCGGCCGGGCCCATGATCAGCGAGATCTGCGGGATGACACCGGAGGCGTGCACGTTGCGCTGGAAGATCTCGCCGTAGAGGCCGAGGGAGACCACGCCCTCCTGGATGCGGGCGCCACCGCCCTCGTTGATGCCGACGACGGGGCAGCCGTTCTTGATGGCGAAGTCCTGGACCTTGACGATCTTCTCGCCGTAGACCTCGCCGAGCGCCCCGCCGAAGACGGTCACGTCCTGGGAGAAGATCGCGACGGGCCGGCCGTCGACCGTGCCGTACCCGGTGACCACGCCGTCGCCGAAGGGACGCTTGGCGTCCATGCCGAAGTTCGTCGAACGGTGGCGGGCGAACTCGTCGAACTCGGTGAACGAGCCCGGGTCCAGCAGCGCCTCGATCCGCTCGCGGGCGGTCATCTTGCCCGCGGCGTGCTGCTTCTCGACGGCACGCTCGGAGCCCGCGTGCTGGGCCTCCTCGACGCGACGCTCGAAGTCGGCCAGCTTCCCGGCGGTGGTGTGGATGTCGATGTCGTCGGGGACCTGCTCCCCGGCGTTCTCGAGTTCAGCCGCGCTCACGTTTCCTCCTCGCAGTCCCCCGCAAGCGGGAGGTGCCCCCAGCGCGGGCCCGCGGTGGCGGGGCCGCCTGCTCGTCCTGACCGCGCACGCCCGGTCACGGGTTACGTAGCGTAGGGGAGTGCCCGACGAGTCCTCACCTCGATGGTCGGATCTGGAGCGCCCGCCGCTCGACGGCGGGGCCCTGGAGGCCGCCCTCGTCCGCGACAGCGCGCTCTGGCGCGCGCTCGAGGTGGTGGCGGAGGCGGGGTCGACGAACGCGGACCTGATCGCGGCGGCCGGCCGCGACGCACCCGAGGGCGCCGTCCTCCTCGCGGAGCACCAGGTCGCCGGCCGCGGCCGGCTGGACCGGGTCTGGACCTCCCCGCCCCGCGCGGGGCTGACCGTCTCGGTGCTCCTGCGCCCCGACGTCCCGGCCGCCCGCAAGGGGTGGCTGCCGCTCCTGACCGGCGTCGCCCTGGCCGAGGCGGTGGGGGAGTCGACCGGCGTCCTCGCCTCGGTCAAGTGGCCCAACGACCTGCTGGCCCGCGACGGTCTCAAGCTGGCCGGGATCCTGGCGGAGAGCTCGGGCTCGGCCGTCGTCGTCGGCACGGGACTGAACGTCTCCACGACGGCAGCCGAGCTGCCCGACACCGGCACGTCCCTGTCGGTCGTCACCGGCGGGACCGTGGACCGGGCGCCGGTGCTCCTGGCCTTCCTACGTGCCCTGGAGCGGCGCTACCTGCGCTGGGTGGAGCACGTCGGCGACCCGGTGTCCTCGGGCCTGGCCACCGACTACCTGCGCTGGTCGTCCACGGTCGGGACGACGGTCGAGGTGCACCTGCCCGACGGCTCCCTCCTGCACGGGGTCGCCGAGGCCGTCGACTGGGACGGGCGATTGGTCGTGCGGACCCCCGCCGGCACGGTGGAGCTCGCCAGCGGCGACGTCCGCCACGTGAGGAAGGGCTGACGCCCTGACATCGCGATCCTCCGGATCGCACCGCGGCCACGTGCCGTCCCCCTGCTGCTCGGAGCGCCTCCGTCGCGCCTGCGCGGACCCCTCCGGGGCCCACTCGGCGCGACCCTGCGGCCACGTGCCGTCCCCCTGCTGCTCGGAGCGCCTCCGTCGCGCCTGCGCGGACCCCTCCGGGGCCCACTCGGCGCGACCCTGCGGCCACGTGCCGTCCCCCTGCTGCTCGGAGCGCCTCCGTCGCGCCTGTGCGGACCCCTCCGGGGCCCACTCGGCGCGACCCTGCCGGCGGTCAGTCCTGCGGGAGCCTCCGGGCTCTCTCGGCGCGACACCGCGCCGTTGTTGCGTCTCGATCGATCGCGGCTGCGTCATCCTGACGTGATGCCCTATCCCGACAAGCTGCTGGCCGCGGACGAAGAGGTCGTCCGGCACCTGCACCCGCACTGGCTCACGATCTTCTGGCCGGTGGTGCGGTTCCTGCTGATCGTGGGCGGCACGTCCTTCGGCATGGCGCTGATCCCCGACGGCCGGCAGCAGGGCATCTACCGCATGCTGCTGCTCGGCCTCGCCGTCGTGCTGCTGGTGGTCACCGTCGTCGTACCGCTGCTGCGCTGGCGGACGACGCACTACGTCGTGACCACCCACCGGCTGCTGTTCCGCGAGGGGATCCTGGCCCGCCGGGGGCGTGACCTGGGCCTGTCGCGGATCACCGACGTCTCCTACACGCAGACGCTCTGGGAGCGGCTGATCAGCTCCGGCACGATCACGATCGAGACCGCAGGTGACGGCGGCGCGACGGTGCTCCGGCAGATCCCGGACAGCGACGGGGTCCAGCAGCTCCTCAATCTCATGATCGAGGAGGACGCCGACCGCCGGGCGCAGGAGAGCGCCGGCTACCTCCGCGACGCGGGCGACTGGGACGGCGGACCGTCCTGGGGCGACGCTCCCCACGACACCCGTCCGCAGGCCCGTCGCGGTGCCGGCGGCGACGGCTACGGCGGTCGTCCGACGTCGGTCGTCTGACCCCTCCACAGCGCGTTGTGACGGTTCCGTCACGGCGCGCCTGGACGGTTCTGTCGGACCCCCCGCTTACGTTCCGCCCATGCGGCTGCTGCACACCTCCGACTGGCACCTCGGCCGGACGCTGCACGGCACCGACCTGCTCGCCGAGCAGGAGGCGGTCCTCGGTGGTCTGGCCCAGGTCGTGGCCGCGGAGTCGGTCGACGCGGTCGTCATCGCCGGTGACGTCTACGACCGCGCGGTGCCCTCGGCCGACGCGACCGCGGTGCTGGACCGGGTGGTCGGGCGGCTGCTCAGCGCCGGCGCCCAGGTGATCCTCACGCCCGGCAACCACGACTCCGCCCGCCGCCTGGGCACCTTCTCCGGCCTGCTCGCCACCGCCGGGCTGCACGTGCGCGCCGCGACGCAGGCCCTCGACGAGCCGGTGCTGCTGTCCGACGAGCACGGCGACGTCGCCGTCTACGGCATCCCCTACCTGGAGCCGGAGGTCGCGCGGCACGAGCTGGGTCTGGACGCCAAGGCCGAGGGCGCCCGGGGGCACCAGGGCGTGCTCACCGCGGCGATGGACCGCATCCGGGCCGACCTCTTCCTGCGTCCCGGCGTGCGCTCGGTGGTGCTCGCGCACGCGTTCGTGGGCGGCGGCGTCCCCACCGACAGCGAGCGCGACATCTGCGTCGGCGGCGTCGACCTGGTGCCCGCGGGCGTGTTCGACGGCGTCGACTACGTCGCCCTGGGCCACCTGCACCGTCCGCAGACGCTCAGCCCGCGGCTGCGCTACAGCGGCTCGCCGCTGGCCTACTCCTTCGGGGAGGCCGGGCAGCAGAAGCAGGCCTGGCTGGTCGAGCTCGACGCGGGCGGCCTCGGTGAGGTCCGGCCGGTGCCGCTGCCGGCGCCCCGGCAGCTGAGCGTGCTCACCGGCGAGCTGGCCGAGCTCCTCGCCGCGCCGGAGCACGCCGCAGCCGAGGAGCACTTCGTGTCGGCGCGGCTGACCGACGCCGTCCGACCGGCCGACCCGATGCGGCAGCTGCGCGAGCGGTTCCCGCACTGCGTCCACCTGGAGTGGGCCGGCGCCGGGGAGAACACCGATGGCCGCAGCTACCAGGAACGACTCCGCGGGCGCAGCGACCTGGAGGTGGCCGAGGAGTTCGTCAACCACGTCCGTGGCGCCGCCGCGAGCGCCGCGGAGCGGGACCTGCTCGGCCAGGCCCTGGCCGCCGCGGTGCGCGAGGACGTCGCGTGAGGGTCCACCAGCTCGCGCTGACCGCCTTCGGGCCGTTCGCGTCGCGGGTCGACGTCGACCTCGACGACGTCGGGCGTGACGGGCTCTTCCTGCTGTGGGGCCCGACCGGCGCCGGCAAGACCACGTTGCTCGATGCGATCGTCTTCGCGCTCTACGGCACGGTCCCCGGAGCGCGCGGCGAGGAGAAGCGGCTGCGCAGCGACCACGCGCCCGACGACCTGCGCACCGAGGTCGAGCTGGAGCTGACCCTGGGCGGGGAGCGCCTCCGGGTCACCCGGCGCCCCGAGCAGCAGCGGCCCAAGCGCCGGGGCGAGGGCTGGACCACCGAGCAGGCCCGCCTGACGCTGCAGCGCTGGTTCGGCGAGGGCTGGGAGCCGGTCAGCACCCGCATCGACGAGGGCTCGGAGTACCTGCGCACCCGCCTGGGGCTCTCGGCCGAGCAGTTCTGCCAGGTGGTGCTGCTCCCGCAGGGTGACTTCGCCCGGTTCCTCCGCGCCGAGCCGGAGGATCGCGGCCGGCTCCTGCGCACCCTCTTCGACGTCGGCCGCTTCGCCCGGGTGGAGGACTGGCTCGCCGGCGAGCGCACGGTGGCCCGCGAGCGCCTGGAGCGCATCCGGGCGCGGGCCGGGACCCTGGTCTCGCTCGTGGCCCAGGCGGCCGACGTCACCGTCCCCGAGGAGTTCGCCCCCGAGCTGGTGGGGGCGGCGCCCGGTTCACCGGTCACCGCCTGGGTCCGCACGGTCCGCGTCGGCGCCGCCGAGGCGGCGGCCCGGGCCACGACGACCGCCGACGAGGCCGCCGATCTGGCGCGCACCCGCGAGGCCGCCCTCGCCGACGCCCGCGCCCAGGAGGAGTGCCACGTCCGCCGCGACCGGGCGCGCGCGGAGCTCGAACGACTCGAGGCGGCCGCGCCCGCCCTCGAGCCGCTGCGGGCCACGCTGGACTCCGCTCGGCGAGCCGAACCGGTGCGTGACGTGCTCGAGGCGGCCGGTCGCGCCGCGGTGGAGGCCGAACAGGCGTCCGCAGCGCTCACGACGGCGCGCGAACACTGGGCGGCGGTCGCCGCCGGTCGCGAACCGGACGCGGCGCTGGCCCGGGCGCTCCGGGACGAGGTGGCGGCGCTGCG
>NZ_HG931174.1:331907-396965 GCF_000582785.1 Candidatus Blastococcus massiliensis AP3 | reverse complement strand
GGCGGCCCGCGTGGAGTCGGCGGGCTTCCCCGACCTGGACGCCGCCGCGTGCGCGCTGCTCCCCGCCGGGCGCGCCGACGAGCTGGCCCGCCGGGTGGAGGAGCACGACCGGGCACTCGCCGTGGCCCATGCCGTCCTGGCGGAGCCCGCCCTGGCAGAGCTGGGAGCCCGCCCCGACCTGGAGGCGCTCACCGGCGGCTGCCGCGCGGCGACCGCCGACCGGGAGGCGGCCGTCGCCGCGCTCGAGCACGCCCGGCGCCGCGTCGCCCGGCTGGACGAGCTGGCCGGGGAGCTCACCGCGGTCGAGGTGGAGCTCGACGAGCAGCGCGCGGTCACCGAGCAGGTCACGGCGCTGGCCGACCTCGCCACCGGGCGCGGTGCCAACCGGTTGAAGATGCGGCTGCAGTCCTTCGTTCTCGCGGCCCGGCTCGAGCAGGTGTCCCAGGTGGCCAGCCGCCGGCTGCAGGACATGTCCGGCGGGCGCTACACCTTCCGGCACAGCGACGCCCAGGGCCGCCACGGCGCCCGGGGCGGTCTGAGCCTCGTGGTCCTGGACGAGTACACCGGCACCGAACGGCCGACCAAGACACTGTCGGGCGGGGAGAGCTTCATGGCCTCTCTCGCGCTGGCCCTCGGGCTGGCCGACGTCGTCACCGCCGAGAGCGGGGGCGTGCAGATCGACAGCCTCTTCGTCGACGAGGGGTTCGGCACGCTCGATCCCCAGGCGCTCGACGCCGTGATGAACGTGCTGGACGAGCTCCGCCGTGGCGGCCGGACCGTGGGCGTCATCAGCCACGTCGAGGAGCTGCGCACCCGCATCACCAGCCGGCTCGAGGTCGTTCCCGGGAGGAACGGCTCGCGGCTGGCGAGCTGAGCGACCGGGGTGGAGAGCCGGACGGCGACCCGAGAGGTCAGACGGCGCCGCGGGTGACCGGCGGCAGCGCGTCGTCCCCGGCGTGTGCCTGCTCCGGCGGGAAGCCGGCCGGAGCAGGGGTCGGCGACGGGGCCGCTCCCGCCGCGTGGTGAGGGGCACCGGCGCCGGTCGTCGCGCCGGCCAGCGCGGGGAACACCCAGCGCCGGTACGCCAGGTACCGGAGCACGCTGTTGAGCCCGATCGAGCCGACGTTGGCGATCTGGATCACCAGCACGCTCTCCTGGTCCAGCGGGTAGCGCACGAACCAGACGATCGCCGCGCCGATGGCGAGCGTGCCCGCGTTGATGAGGCTGAAGCGGCTGAACGACCGGCGGACCGTCGTCCGGTCGCGGTGCGCGAACGCCCAGTTCCGGTGCCCGAGGAAGGCCACGACCATCGACACCAGGGTGGCCATCGTCTTCGCCGTCACGGCGCCGATGTCCATGTGGGCGTAGAAGAGCTGGAAGAGGCCGACGTCGATGACGAAGGCGAATCCGCCCACCGCGCCGAAGGCGCCGAGCTCCTTCAGCCGCCGACGCACCCGTCCGGCGGTCACGGCCGAACGGCCGCGGGGGGAAGCCACCTGAGCGATTCTAGGCAACTTCCCGCCCGCGGGGCCGGGGCCGGCACATTCAGCCGAAGGAGACGGTGCCGGTCGCGGTGTGCCACGTAGCGGTCCCGCCCTGGAACCGCTGGGTGACGTTGCTGCCCGACGACGCGGGGTTGCCCGTCGGGTAGCCCCAGCCGCCGGCCTCCCAGCCGCTGGCCGCCCACGCGTCCTTGATCGGACCCGACACGTGGTTCACGCCGCTCGCGGGGGAGTAGTAGATCGAGGCCCCCTGGAAGTGCGAGAAGCAGCCGCCGCCGCGCAGCCCGCAGGTCTCGTCGCTGGTGGGATAGCCCATCCAGCCCGTCTCCCGGCCCGCCACCGTCCACAGGTCGCGGATGGCACCCTTGACGAACTGGGTTCCCGTGGCAGGGCTGTAGTACAGGCTGCCCCCCTGGAAGTTCGCCGCGCAGCCGTGAGCCGTCAGCTCGCAGACCACGCTGCTCGTCGGGTAGCCGACGGCGCCGGACTCGTAGCCCAGCTGGTGCCACTTGCCCATCAGCGTCCGGTTGATCACGTGCACCCCGGTTGCCGGGGAGTACCAGATCGACCCGTTCTGGAAGTGGCTGACGCATCCGCCGCCGCGCAGTGCGCAGAGCTCGTCGGTGGTCGGGTAGCCGAGCCAGCCGTTCTCCGCACCGGTGGCGCGCCACAGGCCGCCGATCGCGCCCTTGACGAACTGAGTGCCCGTCGCCGGGCTGTAGTACAGGCTGCCGCCCTGGAAGTTCGCGAAGCAGCCGTGGCCCTTGAGCTCGCAGGTGACGCCGGACGTGGGGTAGCCCACGGCGCCGGCCTCGTAGCCCAGTTGCCGCCACTTGCCCATGAGCGTCGAGTTGATCGCATGTGCCCCGGTCGAGGGGTGGAACCAGATCGAGCCGTTCTGGAAGTGGCTGACGCACCCGCCACCGCGCGTGCCGCACAGTTCGTCGGTCGTGGGGTAGCCCAGCCAGCCGAGCTCCCAGCCCATGGAGGCCCAGTGGGCTCGGATGATCCCGCGGACCCACAACGTCCCGCTGCCCGGGGACGAGTACATCGAGCCGCGCTGGAACTCCTGGAAGCAACCGCTGCGGACCAGTCCGCAGTTCAGCTCGGACGTCGGATAGCCGAGCGGCCCGAGCTCCCACCCGTCGGACGCCCACTTGGCCCGTACGTGCGACTCCACGGCACGCGCCCCGGTCGCAGGCGACCAGTAGATCGATCCGTGCGTGTAGTGCTGGAAGCAGCCGTTGTCGCGCAGGCCGCAGTGGAAGCCCGTCGTCGCGGCACCCAGCCGGCCACCGGCTCCACCCAGCTCGTTGTGCCGGATCATGATGGCGCCGGCGCCGGCCGAGTGGGTTGAGCCGAACCAGTCGGTGAAGTAGTTCCAGAAGTTGCGGTTGCCGTACGAGGAGCAGGAGTCGCCGGTGCCGTAACCGCCGTTGCTTGCGTTGAGCGCCGCCTGGTTGGGCCGGTACGGCGTGTAGTTGTAGAGCCCTGCTGTCGCCTGGTTCTGGATGTAGACCTGTGACGTGCCGCAGCGGACGTTGTTCCGGTTGTCTCCGTACCTGTCCTGAACTGCGGGGTAGTAGCCGATGATGTTGGTGCGCCCTGCCCGGTAGCTGTAGCTGGCCGGGGAGGCGGCGTAGCGCTGGTACTGCCAGGCGGAGCGGTACAGCTGGTTCTGCAGCCCTTCGTAGGAGGGGTCGCACGTGCCGGTGCCGTTGTCGGGGCAGCCATAGCCAGCCGCCCGGACATACATCTTGTCCGTCGGGTTGGAGCTCGTGATGAAGCCCATTTCCTTCTGGAGGAGAACGAGCAGCACCCGGGGGTTCACCCGGCACGAAACGGAGACCTTCGCGATGACGACGGCGGCACTCTCGTTCGCCGCCCCCTGGTAGCCGGCGCACAGGTTGTCCGCCGCACGGTTCGTCGTGTTCATCCTGTAGTCGCGCAGGCATGGGCTGCTGTCGAGCGCAGGGTTGGGACAGGTGCTGGGCGCCTTGCTCCCCAGGAAGGCCTGGATGGCAGCGGCGTCCATCGCGAGCCCGTCGAAGAACACCGCGTCGGAGATGATGTTGCCCGGGTCGAAGAGCCGGAGATCCGCGGCTTCGGCCTGCTGGACGGGCGTGCTGGTGGTCACCGGGCTCAGGAGCGAGGCCGCGGCGACGGTGAGGACGGCGAGCAGCCGGACCATCGTGCGCATCACGGGACCTCGACCTCCACCGCACCGGAGACGCCCTGGGACGTCTCCGACTCGTAGGAGAGAACCGCCTTCCAGACTCCGGAGGACAACCGGTCCCCGGGGACGACCATCTCGGCGCAGGACGTGGACGTGACGTTGTCGACGGCCTGCGACGAGGCCTCGACCTCGGTCGCGCCCTTGCTCAACGTCAGCGTGCAGGTGCCCCCGGCCTCCACGAGCGAGGGGACGAAGCCGCCGGCCTCGACGCCCCTGATGTCGGCGTTCCAGCCGAAATAGGTCAGCTGTGGCGCAACATCGTCACCGGCGGGGGCCGTGGGCGCGGGCGAGTCGGTGGCCACCTCGGTGGGCACCTCGACGTTCGGGTCCGGCTGTCCGTAGACGCCGGGAGTCGGCGGGGCGGAGGACCCGGCCGAGGACTCGGTCGACGACGACTTCCGGGAGTCGTCGGCGCCCCCGCAAGCGGTGAGCAGCGGACCGAGCACGATCAGTCCCAGGCACGTGGCGCGCCAGGTGTTGCGCATGAAGAGCATCCCTCGTCCGGTTGCACGGTTTCGCGACGTCAGCCCTCACGGAGAGGATCGCGACGGGCACGTGGTGTCACCAGGCTCCCACGGTGCGTGCCCTTTGCCGTCCTGCGACACGGAGTGGTCCGAGTCTCGGAAAACGGTGTCGCGGCACCTCGACCTGCTAAGGGGATGCGGGCCGGGGACGGCCCGCTAGGCTCGTCCGGCCATGTCAGGTCCCGCACCCCTCTCCGCCGTCACGGGCCTGCCCGTGGTCGCGATGGTCGGTGGCGGCCAGCTCGCGCGGATGACCCACCAGGCGGCCATCGCCCTCGGGCAGTCGCTCCGCGTCCTCTCCGCCGGCCCGCAGGAGTCCGCCGCGCTGGTCGCCGCGGACGTGCGGATCGGCGCCCACGACGACCTCGACGCGCTGCGCGACCTGGCCGACGGCGCGACCGTCGTGACCTTCGACCACGAGCACGTCCCGACCGAGCACCTCCACGCCCTGGAGCAGGCCGGGCACCGGGTGGCACCCGGCCCCGCGGCCCTGGTCCACGCCCAGGACAAGCTGGTCCTGCGCGAGGCGCTGGCCGCCGCGGGGGAGCCGCAGCCCGACTGGGCCCGCGTGGACACCGTCTCCGACGTCGAGGAGTTCGCCGCTCGGGCCGGCTGGCCGGTGGTGCTCAAGACCCCCCGCGGTGGCTACGACGGCAAGGGCGTGTTCGTCGTGGAGGACGCCGCGACGGCCGCCGAGCTGTGCCGGCGGCACGGGACGCTGCTGGCCGAGCAGCGGGTTCCGATGGTCCGGGAGCTGTCCGCCCAGGTCGCCCGCTCGCCGTTCGGGCAGGTCGCGGTCTGGCCGGTGGTGGAGACGGTGCAGCGCCACGGCGTCTGCGCCGAGGTGCTGGCACCGGCCCCCGGGCTGAGCGAGGAGCGCTCGGCCGCCGCGCAGGAGCTCGCGGTGCGCATCGCCGACCGGCTGGGCGTGGTCGGCATGCTGGCGGTCGAGCTGTTCGAGACCGCCGACGGCGTGCTGGTCAACGAGCTGGCGATGCGGCCGCACAACTCCGGCCACTGGACGATCGAGGGCTCGCGCACCAGCCAGTTCGAGCAGCACCTGCGCGCGGTGCTGGACTACCCCCTGGGCTCCACGGCCATGACCACGCCGGTCGCGGTGATGGCCAACGTCCTGGGCGGCGCGGCGTCGGCGCCGGACTGGACCGGCCCCGCCCTGGATGAGCGCGTCCACCACCTGATGGCGCACTGGCCCGAGGTGAAGCTGCACTGGTACGGCAAGACGCAGCGGCCCGGTCGCAAGCTCGGGCACCTCACCGCCCTGGGCGACGACGTGACCGAGGTGCGTGCCCGCGCCGTCGCGGCGGCCCGGTACCTGGCCGACGGCGTGGTCGACCCCGCCTTCGCGTTCGAGCACGACCACTGAGCCGAGGAGAACCGTGAACGAACAGCGGAACGTCGTCGACGAGCCCGTGGTCGGCATCGTCATGGGCAGTGACTCCGACTGGCCGACCATGCACCCGGCCGCAGAGGCGCTGGAGGAGTTCGGCGTCCCGTACGAGGCGCACGTCCTCTCCGCCCATCGCACGCCGCGCCGGATGCTCGACTACGCGGAGTCGGCCGCCGGCCGCGGCCTGCGCGTGATCATCGCGGGCGCCGGGGGTGCGGCACACCTGCCGGGCATGGTGGCCGCCGCGACACCGCTGCCGGTCATCGGTGTCCCGCGCCCGCTGGACCGGCTCGACGGACTGGACAGCCTGCTGTCGATCGTGCAGATGCCGGCGGGTGTCCCCGTGGCCACGGTCGGCATCGGCGGCGGTCGCAACGCCGGGCTGCTCGCCGTCCGCATCCTCGCGGCCGCCGACCCGGTCCTCCTGGAGGCGGTCGGCAGGTTCCAGGCCGATCTCGCCGCACAGGTCGAAGCGCGGGACCTCACCCTGCAGGAGCGTCTTCGTTCCGACACATAGTCGGACGTCCTACGATCTACCCGTGGGTAACAACGCTGCGGGGCTCTACGCCCTGACCGAGGAGCACGACGCGATCCGCGAGGCCGTCCGGGACATCGCCGAGCGGGAGATCGCGCCGTTCGCCGCCGAGGTGGACGCCGACTCGCGCTTCCCGGCCGAGGCGCAGAAGGCGCTCACCGCGGCCGGGTTCCACGCCACGCACATCCCCGAGGAGTACGGCGGCGAGGGCGCCGACGCGATCGCGACGTGCATCGTGATCGAGGAGGTGGCGCGGGTCGACGTCAGCGCGTCGCTGATACCGGCGGTCAACAAGCTCGGGTCGATGCCGATCATCCTGTCCGCGTCCGACGACGTGAAGCAGAAGGTCCTGCCGTCGATCGCCTCCGGCGAGGCGATGATCAGCTACGGCCTGTCCGAGCGCGAGGCCGGCTCCGACGCCGCCGCGATGAAGACCCGGGCGCGCCTCGAGGGCGACTCCTGGGTGCTCGACGGCACCAAGGCCTGGATCACCAACGCCGGCATCTCCGAGTGGTACACGGTCATGGCCGTCACGGACCCGGAGAAGGGCGCCAACGGCATCTCGGCCTTCGCCGTCCACCGGGACGACCCCGGCTTCGCCGTCGGCCCGAAGGAACGCAAGATGGGCATCAAGGGCTCGCCCACCTGCGAGCTGTACTTCACCGGCTGCACCATCCCCGCGGACCGAATCATCGGGGCGCCCGGCACCGGCTTCAAGACCGCGCTGCGCACGCTGGACTTCACCCGCCCGACCATCGGCGCCCAGGCCGTCGGCGTGGCCCAGGGAGCGCTCGACGCCTCCGTGGCCTACGTCAAGGAGCGCAAGCAGTTCGGCAAGAACATCGGTGAGTTCCAGGGCGTGCAGTTCATGCTCGCCGACATGGAGATGAAGATCGAGGCCGCGCGGCACCTGGTCTACGTCGCCGCCGCCGCCGGTGAGGCCGGCCGGCCCGACGTCACCCGCGTCTCCGCGTCGGCCAAGGCGTTCGCCTCCGACGTCGCCATGCAGGTGACCACGGACGCCGTCCAGCTCTTCGGTGGCGCCGGCTACACGCAGGACTTCCCGGTCGAGCGGATGATGCGCGACGCGAAGATCACCCAGATCTACGAGGGCACCAACCAGGTCCAGCGCATGGTGATCGCCCGTAGCCTCCTGCGCTGATCAGCCTCCTGCGCTGATCAGCCTCCTGCGCTGATCAGCCTCCTGCGCTGATCAGTTCCGGGGCGCCTCGCTCTGGGCCGAACCACCCTCCGGGGAGGGCCCCGGCCCGGCGCCGGGCCACCAGCCCCAGCCGGCGATCGTGCGGGTGTCGCTCTCCATGCGGAAGGCGTCGGTGGGCAGGTCGTACTCCAGCTCGATGAGCCGGCCCCATTCGGTGTAGGGGAAGACGCCCGGCATGAAGCCCCGGTAAGCGGTCCCCGTCGTCACCTCGTCGAGGGTTCCGTAGGCCCCGCCCCGGTCGTCGACGATCGTCAGGTCCGGCGAGTCGGCGAACGTGGCGCTGAAGACCACCCAGTCGACCGGCTCGACCATGCCGTCGGCGATGCGGGGTGGCTCGATGCAGGGCATGTTGAAGCCGATGGGCCAGTCCAGGGCGACCGACGTCCCCTCGAACAGCTCGCTGAGCGGCTCGCCGATCACCAGGTACGGCGCCGTCATCGCCAGCCAGCCGCCCGGGGTGAAGTTCCGGTCGGTCAGCCGGTAGCGCACCAGCGACGTCCCCAGCGGGTGGTGCTTGCGGGCGCCGAGCACCTCCCGGGCCCACGAGCCGGGCCGGACGTCGTCCAGCTCGATCTCGACCTCGGCGGTGGGGGTCAGCTCGCCCGAACCGTCCGCCGGGGCATCGGCGAACTCCGCGACGACGGTGGTGCCGTCGTCCGGCCGCCCGGTGACGGCGACGGCCAGCACCTCTTCGTCGGTCATCGAGTCCAGGTCGAACCAGGGGGTCACCAGCTCGATGTTCTCGTTCACCGGCCCGCTGCGGAAGCTCGACCACCGGTCGGTGTCCGGGGCCACGAGGTCCGCGAAGGCTCCCTCGTCCTCGTCGGGGATGTCCCCGGCCGCCTCCGACCCCTCGCTCGCCGCGACGACGGGCAGCGGCCCCGGCGTGGTGAGGGCGACGGCCCGGTCGGCCAGGCCGCAGCCGGCGTTGCCGGTCAGGGCCGAGGTCGTGTCCTTCGCCATGGACCAGCTCTCGCGGATCCGGATCGTGGCCGCCGAGGCGCTGCTGGTCTGCACCAGGACGGAGGCCAGCAGGACGACCACCGTCGTCCCGATCGCCGCCTCCGGCCACGGGCGGTGACCCGGGGGACGGGGCTGCGGCGAGCGCCGCCAGGCCCACCAGACCACCGCGGCGCTGCCGAGCGCGACCAGCGCCCAGGTCGCCGGGTTGCCCAGGAGGGCCGGGAGCTCCTTCACCACCCCGTAGGCCGAGTACTCCACCTGGTGGTTGCCCGCGTGGAAGGCGATGGCCGCGGTGAGCCCCACCCCGACGGCGAGCGCTCCGGAGGCCCAGCGGTCGGGCCGGCGGCGGACCAGCACGGCCACGGCCACGGTCAGGACGAGGGCGCCCGGCGCGGCGAGCGCCCCGAAGTGGTGGGTCCACTTGGTCGGCGAGACGAAGAAGGCCAGGTTGGCCGCCACGTACGCCAGCGCCGGAACCGCCCAGGTGGTGCGCCCGCCCGAGTGCCGGGTGACGCGGGTGAGCACCACGGACACGCCGACCAGCAGGGCCAGCGTGAGGAGGACCACCAGCTGGCGGCCGAAGGTGCGCTGCGCCGGGTCCGGACCCAGCGTCAGGTACCAGTAGCGCATGACCTCCATGTACCAGGGCTCGACCGGCCCGACCTCGCGGTGGACGCGCAGGGCGGTCAGCGCACTGGCGAGCGTGGCGTCGGAGAAGACGATGGAGGAGGCGACGCTGGCCGAGGCCACCACGAGCGCGAGGGTCGCCCACAGGCCCAGGGCCGAGCGGCGCAGCAGCGGCCACAGGCGGGGGAGCAGCACGATCAGCGTCGCGGCGCAGGACAGGCCCGACGCGGTGATGGTCACCGCGGTGCCCGCCACGACGGCCGCTGCACCGAGCATCCAGACCCGCTGCCGGCGGATCGCCTGGAGCGCGAGGGTGAGGGTGGCGGCCCAGGCCAGGGTGATGAGGAACTCCGGGCGGGCGCCGATGTTCCACGGCAACCACCAGGCCAGCAACGCCAGCCCCGCGACGATGCGCAGCGCCGGGTGCGGCCGGTCCACCAGCAGCGGCACGAGCTGGCGGCTGAGCAGCCACCAGACGGCCAGTCCCGCCACCAGCGAGGGCAGCCGGATGACCAGCGGCTGGTTGGACAGCTCGGTCAGGGGCGCGAGCAGCGTCTGGTGCAGGACGAACGGGATCTCGGGGACGTTGAAGAACCGGAACTGGTTGCCCACGTACCCGGCCGAGTCGATCGTCCGGGCCTCGACGCTGTAGTAGTAGTCGTCGGTGTTCATGAACCCGACGAAGGTCCAGAACACCAGCGTGGTGACGACGCCGACGTCCGCGAGCACCGTCCACGCCCGCGCGCCACGTCCGAGGGGTGGCTTCGCCAGGGCGGGGAGCGGCTCGCGGCGCCGGCGGTGCGACGCGGGTCCCGCGCGCCACAGCAACCAGAGGCAGCCGAGCAGCGCCAGCACGTGCGCCACGACCAGCGCGCCCTTGACCGCGGTCGGCGACGTCTGGAAACGGGCGTCCGGATGGGCGGTCACCGTGGGCGACGTGCCGTCGGCGGCGGTCAGGTCGGTGACGAACGCGGTGACCTCGGGGACGGCGAGCTCCGGCTCGTCGGCCAGGACCTCGCTGCCCGAGCCGGGCTCCTCCAGCACCACGCTGGTGCCCGCCTGGTCGGCGTCGATGACGACCGTGCAGTCGCTCGACGCCGGGAGGGGGCCGTTGTAGAGCTCCTCGCCGGAGGACACGATGCGCACGGTGTCGGCGGTCGTCGTCGCCCGGAGCCCGCGGGCGCTGCCCCGCTCGGAGTCGGGTAGTGCGGTGGCCAGCAGCACGGCGGGCGGCTCGCCGGCCTCCTGCCGGCCGGCGAGCGCACCGACCGCCGCGCACGGGATCTCGGCCCGCAGGTCGATCGGCCGGTAGGGCATGAAGAGGGCGATGGTCGACTGGGGGTCCGACGGGTCCAGCGGCCACTGCACCTCCGGCGTGTCCACCCGCACGGGAGCGAGCGGCAGGGCCACGGCGAGCACCAGCGTCACGCCCGCCAGCAGCCAGGGGAGGAGCCGGCGGCGGTGCGGTCCGCTCCCGGTGGCGGAGCTCGCGCCGCTGGTGGGGGAGGCAGGCGGGGTGTCAGGAGGCGCCGGCGCGCTCATGCGGGGTGCGTGGGTCGCCGGGCCGTCACGCGGCGAGTGTAGGGGTGGCGGAGGTCGCTCCGGCCGCGGCGCGGTGGGTCACGGCGGTGACGTCGGGTCGAGCAGATGCGAGACCGCGGCCACCCGGGAGTCCCCCGCCATGGCGCTGAGCCAGACGGTCCAGCCGGGGTGGCTGCGCATCGCCTCGAGCGCCGCACGGGCCGCGGGGCGGTCGCCCCGGCGGGACGCGGCCAGCGCCCCGTACAGCTCCCGGGCGCCCTCGGGGGCGAAGACGGCGAGGGTCTCGTAGTCGGCCTCGTCGTAGGCGCGCTGCAGGTTGTGCAGCATCCGCAGCTGCGCCACGGGGTCGCCGGAGTCGTCCACCCGCAGGTCGACGCGGACCCCGTCGTCCTCCTCGGTGGCCGGCTCACCCCCGACGACGAGCAGGGCCGCGGACTGGCGTCCGCGCAGGTCCCCTCCGGCGTCCTGCCCGGCGGCCAGCGCTCGCAGGAGCCGGTCGGTCAGGGACCCCGTGGCGGCCTCGAAGGCCGCCGCCATCGCGGGCAGCACGTCGGGAGAGGCGAGCATGTTGCCCTGGACGCTGTACCCCTCACCGACCTGGTGACCGCTCGCCGGGAACGAGCCCGGTCCGGTGTGTGCGGCGACCCGGCCGGTCGCGTCCACGACGGCGACCTGACGGGTGGCGTCCTCCGCGGCGTGGGCGGCCGCCCGGACGAGCTCGTCCGGGGCGGCGCCGTCGGCCAGCCGGCCGATCAGCGAGCGGCCCAGTCCTCGACGGGAGCGCGCCTGCACGGCCACGACCCCGACCCCCGGGAGGGCGGCCGGGACGGACCGGCCGACCGCGAGGATGCAGGAGGAGACGGCGACGCCCAGCTCCCCGGTGACCGGGTCGCGGGCCAGGACGGAGAAGGTCATGTGCGGGTGCGGCGCCTGTCCGTGTGGGGAACCACGATGCCTCGCGCGGCGAGCTGCGGTCAGGCCGCCCGGCCGAGGGTGCGGATGCCTTCGATCCGCACCCCGAGGGTAGCCGTCACGCGCTCGGCGGCGGCCCGCGCCGGGAGCCGGTCCGCGGCGGCGTTCCGGCAGAGCACGAGTGACGCGCCGGCCGCCAGCGGGGCGAGCAGCCAGGCCACCGGGCCCGCCTCGGCGGCGGTCTGCTCGTCCACGAGGACCCGGTCGCCCTCGGCGATGCCCAGCCTGCCGGCCAGCTCGGCGGCGGCGGCTCCCAGGCTCCCCAGGCTCAACATGACGCCGCCGGCGACCAGACCCGGCGAGGCGGGATCGGGCTGCTCGTAGGCGGAGAAGACGTCGCCGTGCACCCGCACCTCGACGGCGAAGTCACGGGCCGCGCCGACGTAGTCCGTCATGCCGAGCCCCAGCGGGTGCAGCGAGAGCCCCCAGAACTCGGCCGGCAGCTGCTCGCCTGCGGCCTCCTCCAGCGCGGCGATCCGGTCCTGGGCGGCCAGCACGACGTCGACGCCCGCCGCCCGGCCGTCGTCCTCCAGCGCGGTGTCGACCACCGTCGCCCCGCAGCTCCAGACGCCGAGCAGCACCGCCGCGGTCTGCCAGTGCACCGGCAGGGCCAGGGCCACCGTGCTGCCGGGCCCGACGTCGCACTCGTCCTGCAGGAGGTTGGCGGTCTTGGCGACCCAGTTGGCCAGGGTCGCGGCCGACAGCTCGACCCGCTCGTCGGTGGCGTCGTCGTAGGCGGTGAGCAGCGGCGTGGCCGCGGACCGGCGCACCGCGGCGGCCAGCAGCTCGGCCGGCAGGACCTCCGCCGGGCGACCGCTGCCGGCGGCGATGGGAGGCGTGGTGGACACGGGACAAGAGTGGCAGGCGGGCGTTGCGACGGAGCGGTCCGCCCCGCGTCGTACCGGCGTCCGACCGGGCTCCCGTCTACAGTCGGCACTCGATGACCGCCGTACCGAGTGCTGCCCTGACCCGGATCGACCACGCGGGGCTCCGGTCGGTACGCCGCACGCTGGGCGGCTCGAAGGCCGTGCCCGTCGCCCAGGGACTGTCGCACTTCGGCGAGCACGCGCTGGGCTGGCTGGCCCTCGGCGCTGCCGGGTGGGCCCGCGGTCGGCGCCGCGAGGAGTGGGCGGCCGGCATGGCCGGCGTGGTCGCCGCGCACGCGGCGGGAGTGGTGGTCAAGCGCGTCGTGCGCCGGGTCCGCCCCTCCCTCGAGGACGTCCCGCCGCTGGTGGGGACGCCGAGTCGGCTGTCCTTCCCCAGCGCGCACAGCTGCTCCACCGCCGCGGCCGCCGTCGGCTTCGGGCCCATGATCGGCCGTCCCCCGATGGTGGGGCTGACCGCCGTGATGCTGGTCTCCCGGGTCCTCCTGGGAGTCCACTACCCCTCGGACGTGGTGTCCGGCGCGGCGCTCGGCGCGGGCGTGGCCACGGTCGTGCGCCGTCGCATGATTCCCGACGCAGGCAGGAAGGCATGACCGTGCAACCGCACTCGAGCCCCGCCCTGGCTCCCGAGGCCACGGCGGAGGCCGCCGCCGTCGGGACGCACTCCTCGCCGGAACTCGCCCCCCGGCTGCCCGGCTTCCGCGGCAGCTTCGCCTGGGGCCTGGTCCGGGCGCTGCGGCCGCGGCAGTGGGTCAAGAACGTCCTCGTGCTGGCCGCCCCGCTCGCCGCCGGGGAGATCTTCAACGCCGACGTGATGCGGCCGACCGCCGTCGCCTTCGTGCTGTTCTGCCTCGCCGCCTCCGCGGTGTACCTGGTCAACGACTCGATCGACGTCGAGGAGGACCGCCGGCACCCGCGCAAGCGGTTCCGGCCGATCGCCGCCGGGGTGGTCCCGCGCTGGCTGGCCGTCGCTATGGCCGCCGTGCTGTTCACCGTCGCGCTGGTCGCGGCGGTGCTGCTGACCCGGCCGGAACTGGCGTTCGTGCTCGCGAGCTACGTGGTCATCCAGCTGGCCTACTGCGTGTTCCTCAAGAACCAGCCGGTCATCGACCTCGCCGTCGTCGCCTCCGGCTTCCTGCTGCGCGGCATCGCCGGCGGTGTCGCCGCCGGGTTGCTGCTCTCGCAGTGGTTCCTGCTCGTGGCCGCCTTCGGCTCGCTGTTCATGGTGGCCGGCAAGCGGTACTCCGAGCTCGTCCTCGTCGGCGACGCCGCGGCGACGCGCAAGACGCTCAAGGAGTACTCGGCCAGCTACCTGCGGTTCGTGTGGAGCCTGTCGGCCGGCGTGGCGGTGACCGCCTACAGCCTGTGGGCGTTCGAGATGGGGGAGACCCAGGAGCACGTCCCGTGGTCGACCATCTCCATCGCGCCGTTCGTCATGGCGATCCTGCGGTACGCCGTCGACGTCGACAAGGGCGCCGCCGGTGCGCCCGAGGAGATCGTCCTGCGCGACCGCGTCCTGCTCTTCCTCGGCGTGCTGTGGGTCGTGACCATGGCCTTGGGAGTCTTCGATGTCTAGGACGACCCTCCTGCACGGCTGGGGGCGCACCGCGCCCACCCCCGCCGTCCTCACCCCCGTGCACGACGACGCCGAGGTGCGCGCCGTGCTCGCGACGGCGGCGGCCGGCGGCCGCGGCGTCGTGGCCCGGGGCCTGGCGCGCAGCTACGGCGACGCGGCGCAGAACGCCGGCGGCCACGTGCTCGACATGACCGCGGCCGACGACGTCCTCGCCTTCGACCCGGAGACCGGACTGGTCGACGTCGAGGCCGGCATCTCGCTCGACGAGCTGATGAACCGGTTCGTGCCACAGGGCTTCTTCGTGCCGGTGACCCCGGGGACGCGGCTGGTCACCGTGGGCGGCGCCATAGGCGCGGACATCCACGGCAAGAACCACCACGTCGCGGGCAGCTTCGCCCAGCACGTCCGGTGGCTGGACCTGCTCTCCGCCGACGGCGAGGTCCACCGGGTCAGCCCCGAGCAGGACCCGGACCTCTTCTGGGCCACGGCCGGCGGCATGGGCCTGACCGGCGTCATCCTGCGCGCGCAGGTGCAGATGAAGCGGATCGAGTCCTCGCGCTGCCTCGTGGACACCGACCGCACGCCCGACCTCGACTCGCTCATGACGCTGCTCAGCGAGACCGACCACCTCTACGAGTACTCGGTGGCCTGGATCGACACCCTCGCCAAGGGGAAGCGGATGGGCCGCTCGGTGGTCACCCGCGGCCGGTTCGCCCGACTCGACGAACTGCCGGAGAAGCGGAAGGCCGACCCGCTGAAGTACCACGGGTCGATCAAGGTCAAGGTGCCCGACGTCTTCCCGCCGGGGCTGCTGAACCTGGCGACCGTGGCCGCGTTCAACGAGCTCTGGTACCGGAAGTCGCCGAAGCTCAAGCGCAACCAGTTGCAGAGCATCCCGACGTTCTTCCACCCCCTGGACGCCGTGGGCGGCTGGAACCGCATCTACGGCCCGCGGGGCTTCGTGCAGTACCAGGTCACCGTGCCCTTCGGGCATGAGGAGGCCATGCGCGAGCTGCTGGACCGGCTGAGCTCGTTCGGGACGGCGTCCTTCCTTGCCGTGCTCAAGCGTTTCGGTCCGGGCAACCCCGGCATGCTGTCCTACCCCTCGCCCGGCTGGACCCTGGCGCTGGACATCCCCGTGATGAAGGGGCTGGCCGGCCTGCTCGACTCCCTGGACGAGGTCGTGATCGCCGCCGAGGGGCGCACCTACCTGGCGAAGGACTCCCGGGTCCGCCCGGAGACCTTCGCGCAGATGTACCCGCGGCTCGAGGACTTCCGTGCCGTACGCGAGCGGGTCGACCCCGACGGCGTGTTCACGTCCGACCTCGCCAGGAGGCTTTCGCTGTGATCGACGCCCTCGGATCGCCCGGCTCCCTGCTGCTGGTCGGTGGCACCTCCGACATCGCCGTCGCGACCGCGCACCGGTACCTGGCCGAGCGGCCCCTGCGCGTCGTCGTGGCCGCCCGGGACACGCCCCGCCGGACGGCCGTGGCCGACGAGCTGCGGGCCGCCGGTGCCGACGTCGAGGTCGTCGACTTCGACGCGGAGGACCCGGACTCGCCGGCGCGCATGGTCGCGGCCGCGTCCGCCGGCGGCGACATCGACGTGGCCGTGATCGCGTTCGGCCAGCTGGGCGACCAGGGGCAGCTCGCCACCGACCCCGCTGCGGCCGCCGCCCTCGGCCACGTGAACTACGTGGCCCCGGTGGTCGTGGGCACCGTGCTGGCCAACCGGATGCGCAGCCAGGGCCACGGCGTGATCGTCGCCCTGTCCTCGGTGGCCGGCGAGCGGGCCCGTCGGTCCAACTACGTCTACGGCTCCACGAAGGCCGGCCTGGACGCCTACTTCTCCGGCCTCGCGGACTCGCTGGTCGGGTCCGGTGTCTCGGTGCTCGTCGTCCGGCCAGGGTTCGTCCGGTCCAAGATGACCGAGGGCCTGCCCGACGCACCGCTGTCGACGTCGCCCGACGCCGTGGCCGAGGCCATCGTCACCGGCATCCGCAAGGGCCGGCACACGGTGTGGGTGCCCGGCGCGATGCGCTGGGTCATGAGCGGACTGCGGCACACCCCCCGCGCGGTCTTCCGCCGCCTGCCCTTCTGAAAGGACCCCCTCGCCCCCCGTCGTTCGCGAGCTCACGACGGGCCCCTGCGCGGGGGCCGACGGAGGGCGGAGCTCTCCGTCAGTTGATGCAGTCGGTGTCGGCTGCCGTGCGGGGGTCCTCACCCTCGACGACCTCGACCGGTGCCGGCGGGTCCACCGGCTGGCCCACGCCGTTGAAGTCCGAGCCCAGGACCAGGTGGAGGGTCCCGGCCGCCGGCTCGTCGGACTCGACGGTGACCGCGCCGGGGACGGCTGCCGCCAGCGTCGCCGCCAGGCCCTCGTCGCCCGCGGCGAAGCGGATCTCGGTGACCTCGTAGCCGCGGCTGTCCGCGTTGCCCGTGGTGGCCACCGGGAACCCCTGCGCCGTCAGCTCCTCGGCGGTGGAGGCGGCCAGCCCGGACGTGTTCGACCCGTTGTAGACCGCGACGGAGACCTCGCTCGGGGCCACGGTCTCGGGGGCCTCCGGGGCGGCGGCCGGCGCCCCGGGCGCCGGCTCCGGTTCGGCGGAGAGGTCGGCGAAGAAGGCGTGCAGCGCCTCCTTCTCCTGCAGCCGGAGGATGTAGCGGTCCTGGCTGTCCCGGTCGTCGCCGATGTAGGGCACCGTCTGGAAGTGGATGCTGTCCGGCTGCACCGACTGCATCTGGGCGGCGAGGTCGAGCAGCTTCAGCGACTCGTCGACGGTCACCGAGTCGGCGGCGGCCTCCACCAGCCGACGCTGCTTGCCCAGGTCGAGCAGCACGTCATCGGCCATCAGCTTGCGGATCATGCCGGCCATGTAGGTCTGCTGGCGGATGATCCGGTCGAAGTCGCCACGGTCGAGGCCGTGCCGCTGGCGGACGAAGGCCAGTGCCTGCTCGCCCTGCAGGACCTGGGGGCCGGCAGGGAGGTCGACCCCGGAGTAGGAGTCCTTCGCCGGCGCGCACAGGTTGACCTCGACGCCGCCCACGACCTCGGACAGCTTGAAGAACCCGAGCAGGTCGACCTCGGCGTAGTGGTCGATGGACAGACCGGTGAGGCTGCTGATCGTCTTGATCAGCAGCTGGGCGCCCGAGGCCTGGCGCTCGGCGTCGGTGGCGTCGTCGTCCGCCTCCTGGAAGTAGCCGTAGGCGTAGGCGGCGTTGAGCTTGTCCCAGCCGTAGCCGGGGATCTGGACGTAGGAGTCGCGCGGGAAGGACACGAACGACGCCTCCGACCCGTCGGCGGGCACGTGCACGAGGATCATCGTGTCGGTGTTGGTGCCGTCGTTCTCGGTGGTGTTGAGCAGGTCGAGTTCGGCGTCGGTCGCACCCGCCCGGCTGTCGCTGCCCACGAGCAGCAGGTTCATCGCGTCGCCGAGGCCCTCGTTGCCGCTGTCCGGGATGGCGTCGGTGCGGTTCATGCTCGCGTCGGCCACCTGGCCCAGGTACCAGCCCCAGCCGCTGCCGGCCAGGAGCGCGACGGAGGCGGCGGCGGTGACGAGCCGGCCCGCGGCGACGGCGCGACGGCGGCCACGGCGCGGCCGGTCCTGCGCCCGCTCCGCGCGGTCCGTCCGGGCGGCGGCCCTGCGGTCCCGGCGGGAGGGCGCCCCGGCGCGGGGGTCCAGCCGCGCGGGCAGGGGGCGGCCGTACCCGGAGCGGTCGGCGTTGTCCGTCATGCAGGTCCTCACGTGGGGCGGGCCGGCTCACCTGGAGCGTTCGGGAGGCTGTTTTCCCGCGGCGGAGCGGCGCTCAGGATAGGGCCGGAAGAGCCTCGGAACGGGTAGACGAGGGTCGTACGGATCCCGTGAACACCATGCGACCACTCCGTCACACGAGCGCCCCCGTGTTCGCCCGGGCGGGACCGCAGCGCCGATACTCGAACGGCGGACCCGCCCGGGCGGTCGGGCCGCTCGATGTCCGTGGCGCGGGGGACCCGCGCCCCCGCGAGAGGCGCAGATGGCGATCCGAGAAGACGTGTCCGTGCAGTCGACGCCGGCGCCGGCCGGTCGACGCCGGATCCGCCCGGGGCTCGTCATCGACCTGCTGTCCGTCGTGGCGGCGACGGCGCCGTTCCTGGTGGTGGGGATCTACTTCCTGGTCACCGCCGACCACGTGCTCGGCGGCGACCAGGCGCTCCTGGCGCTGGACACCTACGACGTGCTGCACCTGAACCAGTCGGTGGGGCCGTACTCCCGGATGGGCTGGGCGCACCCCGGCCCGGCGTGGTTCGTCCTCCTGGCACCGCTGTACTGGCTGTTCGGCTCGACCGGCGAGGCCCTGATCGCCTCGTCGATGTTCGTGCACGGCCTGTTCGCCGCCCTGGTGGTCCTGGCTGCCGGCACCGGACGGCGCTGGCAGCGCCCGCTGGCCGCCGCCGTCGTCCTGCTCTACGTGCTCCGCATGCCGGCCATCGAGTTCGTCAACCTGTGGAACCCGTTCGCGCTGCTCCTGCCGGTCCTGCTGCTGCTCGTCGTCGCCGCGCGGGCGTGCGCGGGGAGCATCCCCGCCTTCGCCGCCACCCTCGCCGTGGCCTCGTTCGTGCTGCAGACCCACGTCGGCACCGCACCCCTCGTCGGGTTGGTGGGGTTGACGACGGTCGTGGCACTGGGGATCCGGCTACGGCGATCGGGGCTCGGGTGGACGCCGCGGGCCCGGCTGCGCGCCGGCATCGCCGCCGCCGTCGCCGTCCTCATGTGGGTTCCGCCGCTGTGGCAGCAGCTCACCGCGCCCGCCGGGCGGGGCAACCTGGGCATGCTCGCCGAGTACCTCCGCTACGGAGGTGGCGAGGAGGGCAGCCACACCTGGCGCGAGGCGATCTCGGCCGTCGGCCGGCTCCTCGGCTCGCCGGTCTACGGCTGGCACACGCTGCCGGAGGTCATGGACACGACCCTGCTCACGCCGGCGGTCATCGCCGCAGTGGCCGGACAGCTGCTCGGTGGCATCGGCGTCGCGGTCGTGGCCTGGCGCCGCGGTGCCGAGCTGCCCGCGTGGCTGGGCACGGTCGCCGCCGTGGGCACGGTCGCGGCGCTGGCCTCGGCGCGCGCGGTCACCGGCCCGATGCACAACTACCTGGTGCTGTGGATCACCGTGCTCCCGGCGGTCCTGCTGTTCGCCGGGGTCTCGCTCCTCGCCGACCTGCTGCCCCGGCCCTCGGCGGCGTCGCGGACCCGCGCCGCCGCGGCCGCCGCGGCGGTCGCGGTGGCGCTGTCGGTCGGCGTGGGCTTCTCGTTGCACCGGTCCGCCTCGACCCAGATGTACGACCACCCCGGGGCCGCCGACGCCACCGCGATGGTCCTCGGTGCGCTGCCCGCTCCCGAGGGGGACGACGCCCGGGTGCTGCTGGACATCCGGGAGGCGGCGGCCTGGTCGACCGCCACCTCGGTGGCCCTGCGCCTCGAGCAGGAGGGCTACCGGGTGACGGTCTCGGAGAAGTGGGTCTACGGATTCGGTTCCGACCGCGCCACCGTCCGCGACGAGAAGTGGCGGGTCAGCTTCGTACCGGGCGACCCCGAGGAGCTCGCCGACCCGGAGAACGAGCCCCTGGCCGGGCAGCTCGGGGTCGTCAGCGGGGTGAACGGGCCGGAGATCGTCGTCGTCCAGGAGCGGGCGCGCCGCTGAGCCCGCCGGTGCCCTTGGGTGGACGCCGGGTGGCGGGAGCCGGGCGTCAGGGCGTGAACAGGAGCGTGGCGACGCTGATCATCGTGAAGCCGCCCAGCAGGGTGGCCGACAGCCCGAGCACGGCGGAGAACGCCACACCCTGCAGGCGCAGCGCGAACGCGAAGAAGATCGGGAAGGCCGTCAGGACGAACCGCGGCCGCGTGCCCAGCGTCTCGCTGCACGCGGCCATCGCGATCACCACGGCCGCGTAGACGCTCAGCACGCTCGGCAGGGGACTGCGCACCAGCATGACCAGGCCCACGGCGGAGACAGCGGCACCGATCACGACCGCAGTCGTGTTGGTGTTCTCGAAGGGCGCCGCGACGAAGACGCGGAGGTCGTCGATCAGCGCCATCGGCGTGACCCGTTCCTCCCAGAGCTCGCGCTGCACGGTGAACCACGTGAGCGGGTCGCCGGTCCGGACCCACAGCAGGCCGAAGTAGGCGAGGACGCCGAGCGGTGCCAGCGCCGGCGCCACCAGCGACCGCCAGTCGCGGCGCGCGTGGACGGCCATGCCGGCGGCCCACGCGCACGCGACGATCAGCGCGATGGCGTTCGGTCGGGACGCCGTCGCCAGCGCGGCGAGCACTCCCGCCAGCAGCCACTGGTGCCGGACCAGGGCCCACAGGCAGCCCGCGGCCAGGGCGATCATCAGCCCTTCCGAGTAGACCATCGACAGCACGAACGACCCGGGGAAGAAGGCGAAGAGCGCCACGGCCCGGTCGGCGGTCCGCTCGTCGAGCAGCTCGCGGCACAACAGCCACAGGAGGACGGCGGCCGCGCAGCCGGCGACGGCCCCGACGAGCAGGCCGGCCTCCAGCGCGCCGAGGCCCGGCAGGGCGGCGGCAGCCCGGGAGGTGAGGGGGTAGAGCGGGAAGAACGCGAAGATCCCCCGGTCGTCGGGGAACTCGGGATAGCCACCCTCGATGATCTGGAGGTAGAGGTTCCCGTCCCAGGTCTTGAAGAGCTCCGTCATGCTCTGCCCCGGTTGGAGCCGGGTGACCAGCCAGAGGCTCACCAGCACCGCGGCGCGGGACGCCGCGTAGACGGCCAGCGGACGGAGCAGGACCCGGGCCGTCCGGCGCAGGTCGCGCCTCTCCGGGGCCGGAGCCGGCTCCGGCGTCGCCGGAGCTGACTCCAGGGGGCGGGACACGTCGTCCATCCTCGGGGATCGGCTCCCGGCGCGCGTGGCAGCTACCCCGCGTCGGGCACCAGTTGCTCGTCGTGCGCCGTGGCCGAGATGTCGCGGACCCCCACCGGGCCGATGCTGCGCCGCGGCCCCTCGACGGAGAGGCTCGCCCCCTCCGACAGCTTCGTGAAGGCGGGCCCGTTCCAGTGGGCGAGCGCCCCGTGCACGTGGTAATCGCCCTCGCCCAGGGCCAGCCCCGCCAGGCGGATGTCGATGGTCCTGCGGCCGACCAGCCGGTCCATCCGGACCCCGAGGAGCTGGGTGTTGGTGCCGAACACCTGCTGACCGGTCGGGGTGTCGATGCCCACCCCCACGATCCAGTCGTCGAGCGGCTTGTCGGCCTCCACCGTGACCCGCAGGAGGAGGTCCTCACCGGGCACCAGCTGCTGGACCGGACGCCCGTCCGGCCCGGTCGGCTGGATGCTGAGCACCTTGGCGCCGGCCGGGTTCTGGTCGACCCGGTCGCTCGCCGTCTGGGCGTCGAAGTCGGCGCGCAGGGTGCGGATCGCGTCCCGCGCAGTCCCGTCGACGACCACCTGGCCGTTCTCCAGCACCACGGCCCGGTCGCAGATGTCCGCGACCTGGTCGAGGGCGTGGGTGACCAGGACGATCGTGCGGCCCTCCTGCTGGAACTGCTTGATGCGGTCCATGCACTTGCGCTGGAAGGGCTCGTCGCCGACGGCGAGCACCTCGTCGACCAGCAGGATGTCCGGGTCGACGTGCACCGCGACCGCGAAGGCCAGCCGGACGTACATGCCCGACGAGTAGAACTTCACCTGGCTGTCGATGAACTTCTCGATGCCGGAGAAGTCGACGATCGACTCGAAGTACTGGTCGGTCTGCTTCGTCGACAGGCCGAGGATGGCCGCGTTGAGGTAGACGTTCTCGCGCCCGCTGAGGTCGGGGTGGAAGCCCGCGCCGAGTTCCAGGAGCGCGGCCAGCCGGCCGCGCCGGCGCACGGTGCCGGAGGTCGGCTGGATGATCCCGCCGATGGCCTTGAGCAGCGTGCTCTTGCCCGAGCCGTTGGGGCCGATCAGGCCGATCGTCGAGCCGGAGGGGATGGACAGGCTCACGTCGCGCAGCGCCCAGAAGTCCTCCCGGTGCCGCCGGGAGGCCGTCGCGTTGACCAGCCGCTCCTTGATCGACTTGTCCTTGCGGATGGTGAAGCGCTTGGACAGCTGCTCCACCTGGATGACGTCTGCGGTGTCGCTCATGCTCACAGCTCCTGTGCGAAGTTGCCCTCGAGGCGGGCGAAGAGCCGCTGGCTCAGCCACAGGAGCACCAGTCCCACGCCCAGGGCGATCAGCAGTCTGACGGGCAGGCCGTCCGGGAAAGGCGCGTCGGTACCGGACACCCAGAACGCGCGCTGCATGCCGAGGACGGCCAGCGTGACCGGGTTGGACAGGTAGAGCGTCTCGAGGAACCCGCCGCCGATGGTGTTCCTGACCAGCTCCCACGAGTAGACGATGGGAGACGCCCAGAAGAGGATGTTGAGCACGATCTCGACCAGGTACTGGAAGTCGCGCAGGTAGACGTTGATGGCCGCCAGAGCCAGCGCCAGCGCCGTCCCGAAGACGAGCAGCACGGCCAGCGCGAGCGGGAAGTAGAGCAGCCGGCTGCCGGTGGGGAACCGGCCGACCACCAGCATCGCGGCGACCAGGATGACGAACTGGGTGCCGTAGTTGAAGATCGCCGAGCCCACGGTGCTCAGCGGGAAGACCTCGCGGGGGAGGTAGACCTTGCGCACCAGCCCGCCGTTGCTGACGATCGAGCCGGTGCCGGTGCTGACGCTCTCCTGGAACAGCTGCCAGGCGATGAGCCCGCAGAACAGGAAGATGGCGAAATCGGGGATGTTCCGCTCGGCGCCCAGGAACTTGCCGATCGCCACGTAGTAGACGAGCAGGGTGGACAACGGCCGCAGCAGGCTCCACAGGAAGCCCAGGGTGCTGTCCTTGTAGCGCGCCTTCAGCTCGCGGCGCACCAGCATGCCGAGCAGCTCGCGCTGGCCGAGGATCCGCCGGATGGACTGACCGGTTCCCGAGATCAGTGCGCCACCCTTGGGTGCGCTGTCCACCCAGGGCGCTTCTGCCAGCCGGGCGCTGCGCGCCTCGGACTCGAGCGTGGTCATGCGTCTCCGTGGTGTCGCGGGGTGCCGGCGGAACGCGGGCACGGGGCGAGTCGAGGGTAGGTCACGTACCGGACCGGTCCGCTCCTCCCCGGCGAGCCACGCCGATCAGCCGGTGAGCACATCCCACACGTCACGCGCGTAGTCGTCCCAGGTCCTGACCGGACGGTTCCGGGCCTCGGCGGCGAGGCGGTCGCGCTCCGCGTCGTCGGTCAGGAGCGTCCGCAGCGCCGCGGCGATGTCGTGGTCGTCGCGTGCGTCGACGAGGAGCGCCCCGCCGTCGGCGGCGATCTCCGCCATGGAGCCGTACCCGGAGGTGATGACCGGCGTGCCGCAGGCCAGCGCCTCCGCGACCGGAAGCCCGTAGCCCTCGTTCAGCGAGGGGAACACCATGCACCGCGCCAACCGGTAGGCGGCCCATAGCTGGGCGTCGGTGACGCCCTGCGGGGTGTCCACTGGGCGGTTGAGGGCGCGTGCCTCGCCCAGGGCCCGCTGGAACCGCTCGTCGTTCCAGGACCGGCCGCCGATCAGGACCAGGTTGAACTCCACGCCTTCCCGCCACAGGAGTTCGGCTGCGTGGAGGAGCGCCAGGTGGTTCTTGCGCGGCTCGTGGGTGCCCACGCACAGCACCATGGGCATCCCGGGCACCGTCAGCTGCTCCCGCGCGGCGTCGAGTTCCGCCTCCGAGGTCGCGCGGGCCTCGGCGGGCAGCGGGGCGGCCACGATCTCCGGACCGGTGTCGCCCACCGAGCCGAGCATCGTGCGCCAGCCGCCGTACTCGGCCGCGGCCGCGCGGGAGATCGCCGACACCCGGTCCATGTGCCGCACCGCCGACAGGTTCCGGGCGAACGCCTCGCTGACCCCCAGCGCGGTCGTCTCAGCCGTGGTGATGGGCACGCAGTCGAATCCGATGACACCGGTACGACCGCGGGCGTACTGCGCGACGGCGCTGATCCGCTCGTTGCGCTCGGACTCCAGTGACAGCTCCGGCAGCAGATAGGTCGACTCCCAGGGGACGACGACGTCACCGGTGCGCTCGCTCTCGACGGCGCCCTCCCCGGTGAGGGCCGTCGTCGCCTGCGCCGGCGTCAGCAGGCGCAGCTGCTCGTAGTCGGCGTCCCAGCCGACCAGGACCACGTCGTGGTCGCGGGACCAGCGACGCACGGTCTCCCGCGCCACGCGTTGGATCCCGGTGGCCAGGCCGGTGCGAGCGGTGTGGTCGAGGTCGACGAGCACCGCGCCCTGCACCACCCGCACCGTCGCCTCGTCCCGCTGCGGCAGCCAGGACAGCGCGATGCGGGCGACGGTGGCGCCGAGGGCGGCGCCGACGCCGTCGAGCCGGATCGCGCGCACCGTGCGGCGCACGTCGGCCGGTGTGGCCAGCCGTCCCTCGAGGACCGACAGGGTCAGCCACACGGCCGCAGGGTCGCCGCTCTCGAGGAGCTGCTCGAGCCGGGTCAGCAGGTCGCGGCGGCCGGCCGGTGCGGGCGCGCCGGACAGCGTCGCGACGACGAGCGACGCCCGCTCGTGCAGCCGCTGCCGCTCGGACGGCGGCGCGCCGGCCATCCGGGCGGCCAGGCCGACGGGCCGGGTGAGGCGGGCGGTCAAGCGGTTCATGCCGGGGCTCCCGCGGGATCGTCGGCCGACGGGACGAGGACCGCCCAGGACTCGCGCGCGTAGTCGTCCCACGTGCGGCGGGGCCGGGCGGCGGCCTCGTCCCGCAGCCGGGCCAGGAGGACGTCGTCGGTCAGGAGCTGCCGCATCCGGTCGGCGATGTCGAGGTCGTCGGTGGGGTCGGCGGTCAGCGCGCCACCCTGCGCGGCGATCTCGGCGGTCGAGCCGTAGTGGGTCGTGATCACCGGCGTGCCGCAGGCGAGCGACTCGGCGACCGGCAGGCCGAAACCCTCGTGCAGGGAGGTGAACAGCGAGAAGCGCGCCGACCGCAGGCTGTGCCACAGCTCCGCGTCGGTCACCGCGGTGGCCCGGGTGACCGGTCGGCCGGCCGCCCGCAGGCGCTGGAGGAAGCCGTCGGCCTCCGTCACCCAGCCGCCGCCGCCGATGAACCGGAGCTGGAAGCGCAGGCCCTCCCGCCACAGGTGCTCGGCGGCGTGCAGCACGGCCAGCTGGTTCTTGCGCGGCTCGAAGCTGCCGATGCTCACCACCAGCGGCGGGTCGAGCTGGGGAGCCGGCTGGCCGGAGGGGATCTCGCTCGGCTCCGGGCACACGGCGACGTCGGGGCCGGTCAGGCCCTGGGCGGCCAGCATCTGGGTGAAACCGCGGAACTCGCGGGCGGCCGAGGCGCTGACCCCGGCGACCCGCTCGGCGTGCTTGACCACCTCGAGGTAGCGGGTGAAGCGGTCCGGGAGCCCCGTGTGGATCAGCTCGGGGCTGATGACCGGGATGCAGTCGTGGCCGATGAGCGCGACCCGGTTGCCCGAGTGCACGGCGAGCGCGGCCAGGGCCGGGCAGTGCTCCGGCGGCGGGTTCTCCGGCAGCAGGATCGACGACCGCCAGGGGACCAGCAGCCGCTGGTCGCGCTCCTCGGTGTCGTCCTCGTCGTCGGGGTCGACCAGGTCGTGCCAGCGGAGGACGCGGTCGGACTCCGTCTCCTCGAGCCACCGCATCGCGCCGCCCTGCGTGGTCCACGCGGCGAGCGTCAGGTCGTTGTCGCGGTGCCAGCGGGGGACCGTCTCGCGCACCACGCGCTGGATCCCGGTGTGCAGCTTGTGCTGGGCGGTGAAGTCGACGTCCACCACGACGGTGTCCTCGACGACCGCCATCTCGGCGGCGAGCGCGCCCCGGTGGGCCGCCGTCTCGTACGTGGCGTCCAGGAGCCACGCGCCGAAGTCGCCGCTCCGGTGCAGGTCCCGGGCGCGACGGGCGGCCAGCACCTCGTCCGAGTCCGGCATGGCGGCGGCGACGGCGGTGAGCAGGAGCCAGAGCGACTCGGTGCCGCTGTCCTCGTGCACCCGTTCGACCAGGGCCGCGTACAGCAGCGAGGCCGCCGTCCGGCTGTCGGCACCGGACACGTCGACCTCGACACCGAGGGTCGCTGCCGCGACCTCCAGCCGCTGGCGGAGCGCGCCGACCAGGTCGCGGGTCGTCACCGGGGGCGGGACGACGGAGGACGAGGTCACCGCCAGCCCCGCAGTCGCCGGGTCTGGACGGCGCGCAGCGGCGCGGTGATGCGCCAGGAGAGGGTGGCGTGGGTGTCCGCCAGCTCCTTGCGCAGCCGCACGAGCTCGTGGGTGGGCCGGTCGCCCACCGCGCCCCCGCCAGCGGCGGCGGTCACCCAGCGCTCCAGCACGGCGCCGCGCCAGCGCACGAGCTCGCTGGTGAGGTCGTCGCGCTCGGCCTCGGTCTCGGTCAGCCCGGTCCGGGCAGCGGCCAGCTCGCGGTCCAGTTCCACCTCGCGGTGGCGGACGAACTCGTCGAGCGGGTTCGCGGGCACGCCCAGCGCGGGCCGCAGCTCCTCGTGCTCGCGGGCGACGTAGAAGCGGGACAGTCCGTCGAAGAGGCACAGCTCGTAGCCGGCCGCGAGGACCGTGTCCTCCCACTGCTCGTGGGTGGGCTCGGCGCTGTTCGGCGCGGTCGCCTCGACCACGAGCACCCACGGGCGCCACCGGCCGAGGTCCACCGTCGCCAGGGTGGAGGCCTCGCTGCCCTCGACGTCGACCACCATGAAGTGGATGTCGTCCTCGGGGGAGAGGTGCTCGGCGAGCACGTCGTCGAGCCGTCGGACCGGCACGGTCTCCTCGCGGGTGGGCCAGCCTGCCTCGCGGTGCCGCTGGGCCACCTCGGCGTCGAGGGTGGACAGCCCGGTCCCGTCGATGACGTGCATCGTCAGCTGCTCCCCGTCGGAGTCGGCGATCGCCGCCCGGACGACGACGTCCCGCTCCCTTTCCCGCCGGTACGCCTCGGCGAACGCGGGCACCGGCTCGATGGCGATGCCCGACCAGCCGCGGTCGTAGAAGGCGCGGGAGATGGATCCGTCGACGGGATCGTTCGCACCCACCTCGACGTAGCACCCGCGGGGGAGATGCTTCAGGGCCCGCCAGAGAACGACGTCCTCGGCGTTCTGGGCGAAGGACACGAATCGTTGGTCCGGCAGCACCGGCACATCCTACGAGGACCGGCCGGTCCGTTACGGAGTCGCGCCGACCTGCGCGTACGCGGCGAGGTGCGCCCGGGCGCTCGCCTCCCAGGTGAACTGCGCGGCGTGCGACCGCCGGGACCGCTGCGCGACGTCGTCGTCGGAGGGCAGCCGGCCGAGCGCCGCCGACCAGGCGTCGGCGTCGTCGGACGGGAGGAACGTGGCGTGCCCCCCGGCCACCTCGCGGTGAGCGGGGATGTCGCTGGCCAGGACGGGACGGCCCGCCGCGAGCGCCTCGAGCACCGGGAGCCCGAACCCCTCGTACCGGGACGGCATGCAGACCGCGCCCGCCCGCCCGACCACCGCGCGCAGGTCGGCGTCGGCCAGGTAGCCGGCGATCACCACGTCGGCCGGGTCGGGCGGGGAACCCTGCCAGCGGTCGCCCCAGCCGGCCGGTCCGGCCAGCACCAGCGGCGGCACCGCGGAGTCCTCGCGGCGGGCCGCCCGGTGCGCCCGGAGGAGGGTGCCGAGGTTCTTCCGCGGCTCCAAGTTGCCGGTGAACAGCACGTACCGGTCGGGCAGGCCCAGGCGCCGCAGGTCCTCGTCGGAGGCCGGGGCGGCGTCGGCCCAGCCCGGGTCGACGCCGTTGTGCGCGACGGTGATGCGGTCGGCCGGCACGTCGTACTCGGCGGCGATCTCGTCGGCGACCGCCCGGCTGACGGTGAGCACCGCGGCTCCGCGGCGGAGGGCCAGCGGGACCAGCGAGGCGTACTCGGCGGCGTCCCCGGTCACCGTCTCCCGGTACCGCAGGTAGGCGAGGTCGTGCACGGTCACCAGACCGTCCGCGCGCGCCAGCGGCGGGACGACGAAGTTGGTCCCGTGGAAGACGTCCACGCGTCCGGTGAGCAGCTCGGCCGGCGGCCAGGGCCACCGGCGCCAGGCCCGGCGGAGGAGGCGGGCGGGTGCCCGCCGCGGAGCGGGGCGGGTCCGCGCGGGCAGGGGGCCGGGGACGGCGCCGCGGATGCTGAAGAGGGTCAGCAGGACCTCGGGGCCGTCCTCGAGCTGGGCCAGTCCCTGCACGAGACCCTGCACGTAGTTGCCCACTCCGCTGCGTTGCCCGAGCAGCGGGGTGGCGTCGAGGGCCACGCGCATGGGGTCTCCTCCTCGGTCGGTGTCCGGCGATCGTGTCAGGGCGTGCAGGAGTTTCCGCGGGTGCCCGCAGCCGAGCCCCGACGAGCCCGTCCCGCTAGGGTGGCCGGAGTTCCGGCTCGGCGATCGAAGGACAACATGAAGCGCGCACTCATCACCGGCATCACCGGTCAGGACGGGCTCTACCTGTCCGAGTTGCTGTTGTCGAAGGGCTACGAGGTCTACGGCCTCATCCGTGGCCAGAACAACCCGAAGGCCGAGCTCGTCCGGTCCGTCGTCCCCGACGTCAAGCTGCTGAACGGGGACATCACCGACCTGTCCAGCCTGATCCGGGCGTTCTCGGAGGCCCAGCCCGACGAGGTCTACAACCTGGGTGCGATCTCCTTCGTCGCGTACTCCTGGGAGAACGCGCGGCTGACCTCGGACGTCACCGGCATCGGCGTCCTCAACGTGCTCGAGGCGACCCGGCTGTACGCCGGCCAGGACCTGTCGAAGGTCCGCTTCTACCAGGCCTCGAGCTCGGAGATGTTCGGCAAGGTGCAGGACGTGCCCCAGCGGGAGAGCACGCTGCTGTGGCCGCGCTCGCCGTACGGCGTCGCGAAGGTCTACGGCCACTACATGACCATCAACTACCGCGAGTCGTACGGGATGCACGCGTCCTCCGGCATCCTGTTCAACCACGAGTCCCCGCGCCGCGGTCCGGAGTTCGTCACCCGCAAGATCACCCAGGCGGTGGCCCGCATCGCGCTGGGCCTGCAGGACGGCATCGCGCTGGGCAACCTCGACGCCAAGCGCGACTGGGGTTTCGCCGGTGACTACGTCGAGGCGATGTGGCTGATGCTCCAGCAGGAGCAGGCCGACGACTACGTCGTCGCCACCGGGGAGACGCACTCCATCCGCGAGTTCCTCGAGGTCGCGTTCGCCCACGTCGGGATCGACGACTGGGAGGGCAAGGTGACGCAGGACCCGCGCTTCTTCCGGCCCGCCGAGGTGGACCTGCTGATCGGTGACCCGACCAAGGCCCGCGAGCAGCTGGGCTGGCAGCCGAAGGTCGGGTTCGACGACCTCGTCCGCATGATGCTCGACTCCGACCTGGCGCAGCAGAAGGAGCTCGCGGGCCGGTGAGCGCCGTCCGCGCCCTCGTGACCGGGGCCTCCGGACAGGACGGCAGCTATCTCGTCGAGCGGCTCCTGGCCGAGGGCGCGGAGGTGCACGCGCTGGTGCGTGCCGCGGACGAGGAGCAGGGCCCGTTCGTGCTGCCCCAGGCCGTGCACCGGCACGTCGGCGACCTCGGCGATGGTGCCGGCCTGGAGTCGGTGGTGGCCGAGGTGGAGCCCACCGAGGTCTACAACCTGGGCGGCCTGAGCTCGGTCGCGCTGTCCTGGCAGGAACCCGCCCTCACCGCGCAGGTCAGCGGCGTGGCCGTGGGGCACCTGCTCAAGGCCTCCCACGACCTGCAGGAGCGGACCGGGCGGCCGGTGCACTTCGTCCAGGCGTCCAGCGCGGAGATGTTCGGCCGCACCTCGCGCGTCCCGCAGGACGAGACGACGCCGCTGCGCCCGCTGACCCCCTACGGCGCGGCGAAGGCCTACGCCCACCACCTGGTCGGGGTCTACCGGGCCCGTGGGCTGCACGCCTGCAGCTGCATCCTCTACAACCACGAGTCGCCCCGTCGTCCCGAGGCCTTCGTGACGCGGAAGATCACCGTCGGGGCGGCGCGGATCGCGCGGGGCCTCCAGGACGAGCTCGCGATGGGCAACCTCGACGCCCGGCGGGACTGGGGCTGGGCGCCGGACTACGTCGCGGCGATGGTGCTCGCCCAGCGCGACGACGTGGCCCGCGACTACGTGATCGCCACCGGCGTCTCGCACAGCGTCCGCGACTTCGTCGCCGTCGCCTTCCGGGCCGCCGGGATCGAGGACTGGGAACGCCACGTGACCCTCGACCCCCGCTTCGCGCGTCCCTCGGACGCGCCGGAGCTCGTGGGGGACTCGACCCGGGCCCGCGAGGTCCTGGGCTGGTCGCCGACGGTCCCGTTCGAGGAGGTCGTCGCCCGGATGGTCGACCACGACCTGGCCCTCCTCGACCAACCGTGAGCCGGCCCGGTTCCCCCGCGGGAACGTCCGGTGCCGGAGGGCTGGAGTGACGGGCGGCGGCGGAAGTGGCCGGTGAGACCTATGCGGTCGTCCCTGCCTGCCCGGCTCCGTACGATCGCCGGGGCTTGTCCACGCCGCTCCGGAGCGGCGGGGCTTGTCCACACCGCTCCGGAGCGCACTGGGGTGACCGGCTCGAGAGCATGAGGAAGCGCGATGTCCCAGGTAGCTAAGTTGGCGGCGAAGCTCCGTCGGCCCCAGCCTAGGGCCGCCACGCCCCAGGACGAATCTCCGCCCCTGGGCCCTGCGGTGGTGAATGACGTGTATCGGGCACTGCTGGGCCGGGCACCGGATCCTGAGGGTCTCGCCCACTGGTCGAGCACGTCTGACCTCGAGGTGCTGGTCAAGGCCGTTTCCGACACCGGGGAGCACCAGCAGCGGGTCCGCCTTCTCGCCGCTCTCGCTGGCGACGGTCGCGGCGACGATGGAGTGATGGCCGACGTAGGCGCCACGCTGGCCGCGAGCGACGGACTCGCGCCGCTGGATGACCCGTTCTCTCTGCCTTCGGTGCTTCGGACGCTGCCGTGGCATGAGGTGGCGGATCCCTGGGGTGAGTTGCCTGCCCTTGTCCTCGGGCCGTACGCCCAGCAGCTGTCTGCGGAGCTCGTGGGGCGGGAGGTCGTGAACGTCGCCTACGCCGGACTGTCGGGCGCGGCCGGCCAAGAGACGCAGAGCTCGCATGGGACGCTGGTGCTGACGGACGAGCTATACGTCAGCGCGCTCGCAAGAGTGCGCCGCGACATCATCGATGGCACGCTGCTGCGACTGCTGCATCCCGTGCCCTTTCACTTCGGCGAGTCGCACGACGAGCGGCAGCTGGCCGTGCTCGGCGCGCGGCGTCGCCTGCATCGACTTGGGTTCATCGAGGTGAGTCATGTCTTCGGGCGGCGCCACGGTGGCGAGCCGGTCGTGGTCGACACATCGTTCGCCATGCCCGTGCCGGGCGAGATTCTGACCGTCCCCCGAACAACCCTTCCTGAGGGCAAAGAACCGATGGCGGCCTGGCTCGTCGCCCGCCGCGTGCCGGTGGAGGATCAGTCATGAGCACACCGCGCTTTCTCATGGTGGGCTCCGCAACGGAGCTGTCGCTTCGCCCGCTCGCCGCCGAGCTGGAGCGGCGCGGAATGTCGGTTTCGGTCGTCGACCTGGCGGTGGAGCCGGTCGGGCCGGAGACGGTGCCCCCCGGCGACGGTCCGCTGGTGCTCGTGACGTCCCAGCACCTGGGCCTGGCGGGGCGGGTCTACGACAAGTACTACGACATCGAGACGTTCAACGCGACGCCGCAGAGCCTCAAGGTAGCGGTCGGAGCGGACCTGCTCGTCTACGTGCCGCACGACCTCGCCGACCCCGTGATGCCGGGAGAGATTCCCTTTCTTTCCCTGCTCGACCTGTACGTCGCAACCGACGACTCGACGTGGTGGGCGAGCGCGCACGTGCCCACCGTCGTAGCGGGTTGGATCGGCTCGGCAGGGACGGCGCAGACCGTCGTGCCCGACGTGGTCCGCGACCGCGGAATCTTGTTCGTCTCGGCGTTCAAATGGCTGATGAGTGAGGGAGGGGGACCGTTTCTCGTTCAGTCGCTCCGACGCACCCTGGCCCACGGCATGGCGGTCAAACTCCCAGTTTGGCCGGGGTTGGAAGATCTTGAGTCGGCGCTCCGAGACGCCGGGGCGATCATGCTGGACCCCCGAATGCCAGCCTCCGCGTTGATCGCCGAGGCGCCTCTGGTCGTCTCGACTGCATCCGGCTCTGTCATCGCCGAGGCGTCTTTGGCTGGTCACCGCCCCATCTGCGTGCTGCCGCCGGGCGGGGACATCCTGTTTGGCGGTGAACTCGCGGAGTTCGACGCCATCGTCTGCGGCGACGACGAGTTTCCGGACGTTCTCTCGCGCGCTGGCCGGGTCCGGCCAGGGCAGGGCTCGTTCGACACCGATCTCTTCCTTACGGCGGTGCACGACCGGCTGGGGGCGCGACGGAATGGATGACCCGTGGCCGATCCGGTGGTGCTCGTGGACCTCGACGGCACGCTCACCCGCACCGAGCTGCTGCCGACCATCGCGCGGTCGGCCGGCATCGAAGAGGAGATCACCCGGCTGACCGACGACACCCTGGCCGGTCGCATCCCGTTCGCGGAGAGCTTCCGGTCGCGGGTCGCGATGCTGTCTCAGGTGCCCGTCGAGGTCGTGCACGAAGCCATCCTGGGTGCGCCGGTGTTCGAGGAGCTCATGGCGCTGCTCATGGAGCACCCGGAGCGGGTCACCGTCGTCACGGGGAACCTCGACATCTGGGTGCAGCCCTTCCTCGACCGGCACGGGCTGCAAGGGATGACCTCCCGCGCCACCGTGCTGGAGGGGGGTGGGATCGGCGTAGGGTCGATCCTCAACAAGGCCGAGGCCATCCGCCGGCACCAGGGACGGTTCCGCATCGCACTCGGCGACGGAGCCAACGACGCCGCCATGGTCCGGGCCGCGGAGGTCGGGATCGCCTGGTGCGGCGTCCATCCAGCGGCGGACTCCCTGATGGAGGTCGCCGGGTATGCATTCAAGAACGAGAGCATGTTGTGTCGTTTCCTACGGCGGTGGTGGTGAACCAGCCGGGCCAGCTATCGCCGCATGGCAGCGCACCTGCTGGCTGAGGACGCGCTCGGGTTATCGACGAGTTGGTCGCAGGTCCGGGAGCGTCGCGCCCCTGCGGCAGGACCTCAGCTTCATGCAAGGCGTGCTGCCGGCCGACGGCGGAGTGCTGGTCGATGTGGCAGCGGCACCGTCTACCCGTTCGCGCGCTTCGTTGACCGGATCGAGCACGCGCCGGCCGTCGCCGTGATGGCGACTGGCTCACATCCGGGCCTACGAGGTCGGCTTGCTCTTCCCGAATCACGGCTCAGCGCGACACCCTCGACGCGATCTTCGACAACGTGGTGGTGCTGGGGTATCCAGAGAATCTCAACCTCTGGCCGGACACCGAGCGCGTGCCGTTCATCCGCTCCACGGGGCAGGGGCGGCACCGCTCGCCACGACGTGCCGCACGATCACGTCCACAGGCGCTCAGGATTGGGCGACACGCCCTAGGTCGTCCAGGCTGCGACGATTCGGGCGACATGCGGATCCTCCGTCTTGTAGACAGACAGGCCATGTCCGGCTTCTGTGTGCAAGATGTGCGCCCCCCGGTCCACCAACTCGTTCTCGACGATGGTGGGGTCGAGGTACACCCTGAAGTGATCGTCACCAAACAGGTGCTTGCGCCCTTGATCCTTGCCGGTGCGGAATTCCAGGTAGAGGTCTCCTCCGGACGCGCCCAGAGCTGTGGCGGCGATGTCGAAGAGGTTCTGCCGGCCAGCCTCTTCGAGCGAGTGGATCAGGAAGCGGCCAAAGAGCGCGGGTGAGCCTAATCCCGCGGTGCGTTCCGCCACCATCGCGGTCGCTGCCGAGTCGTACAGGTCCAGCTCGAAGAACCTTGCGGGCAGTCCTTCCCTGACCGCGCGGTCCTGGCCCTGGCTTACCGCTGATGAGGCGAAGTCATATCCCGTGACCGGGTGGCCCTCGCGGGCGAACCACAGCGAATCCCGGCCGTTTCCGAAGCCGAACTCCACGATGGGCTGCGACGGGGAAAGCCGCCTTTGGGTCCACCTCGCGAACGCTGACGGTTCTGCAGGTACGGCGCCGCTGCGCTTGCCGGCGTAGAAGGAGTCCCAGTAGTTGCGGTGTTCTGGGGTACGAGCGTCCATGCTTCGAGAGTTCCTTCCGAGGTGGCTGCGCAGCCGCGGCGAGGGGCGGCTGCGCAGGTACAGCGTGGGCACTCCGGGTCCTTGCCTGGCGGAATCGGGATTCTGACTTCGGTGTGGCTGCTGAAGAACATGTACTGGCCCTGCGGGGTGTCGTGAACCAGTCCTAGAACCGGAGCCTCACAGCGCCGAGTCGCCGCCGGGCGGGAACGTCGGCGGGAGGCGGCGCGGTGCCGCGCCGAAGAGCTCGTGCGCCCGGGCGGCCAGCCGGGTGACCAGGGACGACTCCGGCCCGTAGCCGCTCCGCGCCGCGATCCGGGCCAGGTCCTCGGCCAGCGCGGTCCGGCGCCGGGCGGCCCCGGCCGTGGCCAGTGCGTCGAGGATGCCCCGGGCGTAGGCCTCGGGGGAGTGCTGCTCCCGGGCGAACTCGCGGGCGACCGCCGACGCCCGCTCGCGTGCCTCCGGGGCATCCACCCAGCGGCGCAGCGCCGCGGCGACCCGCGACGCCGACGGCGGCGTGGGCACCCGGCTCACCGCGTCGGCCGGCGCCTCCCGGTAGCAGCCGTCGTCCACGCTCACGACCGGCAGGCCGAAGGCCAGGCTCTCGGCCAGGACGGCGGAGGCGGCCTCGCCGCAGGGGTGGCGCAGGATCGTCGCGATGTCGGCTCGGGTGCGCAGGGCGTTCAGCGTCTGGTCGCTCACCTCGCCCAGGACCGTGGAGCTCCGGGTGAGGCCCAGGTCGTCGATGTGCCGGCGCAGCCGCTCCAGGTCCTGCGGCTGGGCGTGACCGCACACCACCAGGTGCACCCGGTCGCCCAGGCCGGCCTCGGCGATCGCCTCGACGACGGTGTGCACGTGCTTGTTGGGGTTGAGCACCCCCGCCTGGAGGACCACGAGCCGGTCGTCGGGCAGACCGAGGGAGTCGAGGGAGCCGGCGTCGGCGTCCTCGACGGACACCGGCAGGGGCACCACGGTGACGTCGCCGACGTAGCGGTCGCGCAGGGCCTCGGCGGCGTACGCGGAGTGCGTGACCACCCCGGTGGCGTGCTCCAGCGCGATCTCGGTCATCGGGTACGTCTGCACGGTCTCGGGCCGCCACAGCCAGTCCTCCGGGCGGGCCAGCCCCTCGCGCGCGGCCTGCTCGCCCTCGGGTCCGTACCAGCGCTGCATGGTCCGGGCGAAGTGGTCGTCGCCGACCTCGCGGAGCCGGTTGTAGACCAGGTGCACGATCGAGAGGTCGTGCAGGATGACGACGCCCGGCACCGCGTGGGCGAGGTCCATGATCGGGCCGTGGTAGACCGGCTGGTCACCGATGTTGTAGACGACGGCGTCGTACTCGGCGAGCCGCTCCACGGTGGTCTCGTCGATCTCGCGGCCGGGGTCGGGCCACGTCCGGCCGCCCGCGTCGACCGGGTACCAGATGTCGACGTCGACGTCACCGGTCCGGCGCAGGGCGTCCACGGCGAGTGCTCCCACGGCGCCGATCGCGCTCCGCGGGGAGAAAGGGGTGCACCAGGCGATCCTCACGACAGCAACGTCTCCACGACCGTGTCCCAGCTCAGGTCCAGTGCCTCGACCATGGCGTGGCCGGCGGCGCCCATCTCCGCGGCGAGCCGCGGTCTCGTGCTCAGCGTGGTCATCGCCGCACCGAGCGACGGGGCGTCGGGCTCGGCGACCAGGCCGGTGTGCTGGTCGTGCACCAGCTGGAGGACCCCGCCCGAGTCGGTGGTCGTCAGGACCGGCTTGCGCGACAGCATCGCCTCCACGGTCACGTAGCCGTAGGAGTCCTCGTCGTGCGGGAGGTAGGCCACGCCGCGTGCCCGGGACAGCAGCGCGACCTTCTCCTCGTCGCTGATGAACTCGAGGCGCAGCCGGACCCGGTCCTCCAGGCCGTGCTCGGCGACGTAGCGCTCGATGGCCCGGCGGTCCAGGTCGGTCTCCGGCTGACCGGCGACGACCAGCCGGACGTCCGGACCGGCGTGCGCCATGGCCTCCACGAGCAGGTGCTGGCGCTTGCTGGCGGTGATCCGGCCGATCGCCAGGATGTAGCCCTCGTCGCCGGCGTCGTGGAACATGCCCGCGTCGCCGTGCGGCGGGAGCAGCACCTCGGCCCGCAGGCCGTTGAACCGCTCGAGCCGGTCGGCGGTCACCGAGCTGTTGCAGTAGAGCCCCTTCACCGAGCGGAGCGCGCGGGTGTCCGAGGCCTGGATGGCGCGCCGGAGCTCCTCGGTCGACTCGTCGTCCGGCAGGTACTGGTGCGGGGTCGCCCAGAGGTCGTAGACCTGCCGGAACTGGTGCAGCAGCCAGACCACCCGGTTCTCGTGCGGGACCAGGTAGGCCGGGAACTTCAGGGCGATCACCCGGTCCACGTCCTCCAGCCGGATGGCGGCGGCCGCGGCCATGCTGTCGGCGATGGCGTCGGGGGAGTGCCAGCGCAGGGGGAGCCGCACGACCTGGGCCTGGTGCCCGCGGACCTCGAGCTCGTGCGCCAGGGAGTCGGCGAGGTGCTCCGCGCCGCCCTTGAGGAAGGGGATCCCGTTGTTCAGGACCAGGACCTTCACGACACCAGCCTCTCCACCACGTGGTCCCAGTCGATGTTCATCTCGCGGAGGCGCTGGTCGTGGCCGGCGCCGAGCCGGGCCGCCAGCTCGCGGTCCCGGTACAGGCGGTCGAACGCCTGGGCCAGCGCCTCGGGCTGCGGCGCGGTGACCAGGCCGTTGACCCCGTCGCGCACCAGTTCCAGGACCCCGCCGCTGTCGGTGGCGGTGACCAGCGGCCGCCGGGCGAGGGCGCTCTCCAGCCCCACGTAGCCGTAGCTGTCCTCCTCGCGCGGCAGGTACACCGACGCGAGGGCGCCACTCATCAGCGACCACTTCTTCTCGTCCGGGACGCGCTCGTGGTGGAAGGTGACCCGGTCGGTCAGGCCGAGCTCCCGCACGCGGCGCTCGATCTGCTCGGCGTAGCCGTCGTTGGCGCCGCGGCCGGCGAGGACGAGCCGCACGGGGGTCTCGGTGTGCGCCATGGCCTCGACGGTCAGCAGCTGCTGCTTGTGCTGCTGGATCCGCGAGATCGAGAACAGGTAGTCACCGTAGGGGCCGGGGGTCACGTCGAGGCCCTCGGGCAGCGGCGGGTACAGCACCTCGGCGTCGACGCCGTTGTAGTGCCGGAGCCGGTCCCGGACCCGCGCGGAGTTCGTGAAGATCTGCTTGGCCTCGGCCAGCGCCACCTCGTCCGAGGCGAACATCATGCGCCGGAACTCCCAGCCGTCGGGGTCGTTCGGGACGTCGCGGTACTCGTCCCACAGGTCGTAGGACGGCCGGTGGTGGTGGATGAACCAGAGGATCTTGTGGTGGTGGCGGACGAGGTAGCTCGGCGTCCTGATCGCGATCAGGCGGTCGCCCATGCCGGTGAAGTCCATCGACCGCAGGCCCACCATCTGACCGGGCAGCAGGTCGGTCTGCCCCTGCACCGGGATGGGGAAGAGGTCCACCTCGTGCCCACGTCGCTCGAGCGCGTCGCTGAGCCACGTCGCCAGGGACTCCGCGCCGCCCTCCACGAACGGCACCATGGACGTGACGATGATGATCTTCATCGTCCGCCCTCTCCGATCGCGACCTTCATCGTCGCCGTCCCCCGTCTCGTTCCGCCTCCGGTACCTGACCGGTGGCCGTGTCCGCTCCTGGTCGCCCACGGGTGGTCCGCACGACCGGTCCCGCTCCGACGCCTCCGCGGAGTTCTCGCCGTCACCGCCGGCGCAGGAGGTCCTGCAGGTCGGCGACCTCCCGCGACAACCGCGCCACGTCCTGCTCGAGCCGGCGCTGGACACGCCAGTTCCACTCGGTGTTGGACTCGAGCGCGCTGACGACCCAGGCCGAACCCGCGTCCCGCCGCGTCCGGTGGGTGGCCCACACGGCGCGCGGCAGCGCCCGGAGCATCGCACGCCGGCCACCACCGCGGTTGCGCACGATCGCCCAGGCCAGCCACGTCGCCGGCCGGCCGGCGTGCAGGCCTGCGACCAGACCGCGTTCCAGGTCCGCATCGGCCTGGCCGGTGACCGACCGGTGGACCGAGCGGGCCAGCTCCTCCTCCAGCGTGGGAGTGGCCGGCGGGAAGCGCAGCAGGCTCCGCGCCTCGTCCGAGTGCACGAGGGAGCGCAGGACGTCGTCGTAGGTGGTCCCGCCGCGCAGCGCGGCCACGTAGCCGTGCAGGCCGCCCATGTCGGGGAGCCGGCCCAGCGCCAGGAGGTAGGCGCCGGTCACGAAGACGTGGTGCGGGTGCGCCGGTGCGTCCGCGGCCCGCTCCTCGGCCTCGCTGCTGGCCGAGAGCAGCTCGATGAGCTCCTCGGGGCGGCCGCCGCGGCGCAGGTGGGTGCTGTAGTGCTCCAGGCCGCCGGCGTCGGGCAGCCGGCCCAGCACCGTCGCGTAGGTGCCGTAGACCCACGCCGTGACGGCGTCCGGCTCGCGGTCGAGCGGACCGACGCTCAGCCGGGCAGCGGTCGTGGACTGCCGCTGGGGGTGCAGGGCCCGGACGAGGGCGGTGAAGGTGCTCCGGTCGAACAACGACCGCGGCGCGACCTCCCCGGTGCGCGGTGGTGCTCCGCTCACGTCAGGCGGAGCCGCGCGACCCGGGCGAGGAAGCGCTCGACGACGAAGTCGATGTCGTCGTCGCTGAGATTGACGTGGGTGGGCAGCGAGATGCCGCGCCGGCCGAGCATGGTCGACACGGGGAAGGTGTCCTCCTGCAGGTACGGCGGGAGCGTGTGCATCGGGTGGAAGACGGGGCGGGTCTCGACGCCGTCGGTGGCCAGCGCTCCGATGACGCCGTCGCGGTCGGCCATGCTCACGTGCTCGGGCAGCAGCACCGTGTACAGCCAGTTCACCCGGGTCGCCCGCGGGTCGGTGGCCGGGGTCTGGATACCGGGGACGCCGGCGAGGTGGGCGTCGTAGCGCTCGGCGATCTCCTGGCGGCGCAGCAGGAACTCGGACAGCTGCTCGAGCTGGGCGCAGCCGATGGCCGCGGCCATGTTGGTCATCCGGTAGTTGAAGCCGACCACCGGGAACCAGTACCGGCGCTGCGGGTCCATGCCCTGCCCGCGGAGCAGCCGCAGACGGGCGGCCAGGGCGTCGTCGTCGGTGGTGACCGCGCCGCCCTCGCCGGTGGTGAGCACCTTGTTGCCGAAGAAGCTGAAGACGCCGGCGGTCCCCAGGGAGCCGACCGGGCGGCCGTTCCAGGTGGCGGTGTGCGCCTCGGCGGCGTCCTCGACCAGGGCGAGCCCGTGCCGGTCGGCCAGCTGGCGGAGGTCGGTCATGTCCGCCGGGTGCCCGTAGAGGTGCACCGGGATGACGGCGACCGTCCGGCGGGTGATGCGCCGGGCGACGTCCGCGGGGTCGATGCACAGGGTCAGCGGGTCGACGTCGGCGAGCACCGGGGTCGCGCCGCAGTACTGCACGGCGTTGGCCGTGGCGACGTAGGTGAGCGACGGCACGATGACCTCGTCACCCGGGCCGACGCCGAGGGCGGCCAGCGCGAGGTGCAGCGCGGTCGTGCCGTTGTTCGTGGCGATCGCGTGGCGGGTGCCCGCGACCTCGGCGAACCGCTGCTCGAACAGGTCGATGAAGCGCCCGTTCGACGAGATCCACGTCGACTCCACGCACTCCTGCACGTAGCGCGCCTCGTTGCCGCCGAGCCGGGGCTCGGCCACGGTGACGGTCCGGGTCGCGATGCTGGGAAGGGCTGTCATGAACGTCTCCTGGATCGTGCGGGGGCGCCCACGACCGTCTCACGCGGTGGGACGTGGGTGATGACTACTGCTCCGGCGCCCACCACGGCCCAGGGGCCGATCCGGACGTCGGGGATGACGGAGGCGCCGACCCCGGCGAAGGAGCCCTCGCCGACGTGGACCCCACCGGCCAGGTGGGTACCGGGTGCGAGGTGTGCGTACTCGCCGACCACGCAGTCGTGGTCGACGCTGGCGGCGGTGTTGACCACCGCGCCGGTCCCGATCTCCGAACGCGGGCCCACCAGGGCGCCGTGCAGGACGGCCGCCCCGGGGGCGACCGAGGCGTACGGGGAGACGCGCGCCGTGTCGGCCACGACGGTCGCCAGCTCGAATCCCATCCGCGTGACGACCTCGCAGAGCGAGCGGCGCGCGGTGTTGTCCCCGAGTGCGACGAACGCCGAGGTGGCCGCGGTCCGCTGCAGCTCCTCGAGGACGTCGTCGCCGCCGAGGTAGGGCAGGGGCAGTCGCTCGTCGGGCTTCGGGGACACGTAGCCCACGAACTCCAGACGTCGGGGATCCGCGGCGTCCAGGCAGGACATCGCGTGCCCGCCGCCCCCGATCATGACGACCTTCTCGGTGCCGAGGCTCATGCCGGCATCACTGTCCGTCGTCGCCCCGCCACAGTTCCAAGGTAGCTCCCGGCCTGCCGATAGCAAGGAGTTCCGCGTCGACAGGGCTTCGCGGGACGCGTGTGACTCGTGAGGCGACGTCAGCGTTCCGCAACTCCGGCCGCGCGGCGCAGGACGGTCGTCGTGGCACGGGCGGTGACGGACCAGTCCAGCTCCGCCGCACGGGCGGACGAGAGCTGTCGGAGCCGCGCGTTCGCAGCCGGCTCGATCGCCTCGCGCAGGCCCCGTGCCACGTCCGCGTCGTCGCGGGGGTCGACCAGGACGGCGGCGCCGCCGGCCACCTCCTCGGTCGACGTCCCGCGGGAGGTCACGACCGGGGTGCCGTGGGACATCGCCTCGGTCACCGGCAGGCCGTAGCCCTCGCGGAGCGACGGGTAGCAGAACGCCAGGGCGCCGGCGTACGCCGCCGCCAGCTCGGCGGTGGGCAGGTGCCCGAGCAGGTGCACCCGCTCGGCGTCCGGTCCGCTCAGCGCCGCCTGCTCCGGGCCCCACCCCTGGGGCCCGACGAGCACGAGATCGAGGTCGGCCCCCTCGGCGAGGACCCGCGCGAAGGCCGACACCAGCGTGGGCAGGTTCTTGCGCGGCTCCCGGGTGCCGGCCCACAGGACGTAGGGCCGTCGCAGCCCGTGGCGCTCCGCGAAGGTGACGGCGTCGGCGGGTGTCGTCGCCGGGGGACGCACGCCGTGCGGGACGACGTGCAGCCGGTCCTCGACGATCCCGGCCGCGATGCAGTCGGCGCGGGTCGCCTGCGAGGGCACGATGACCGCGGCCGCCTCGGCGCGGGTGATCTCCAGTGCGCGGCGGAAGAAGCGCACTCCGCGGGCGGTGAAGTGGTCGGGGTCGTGCAGGAAGGCCAGGTCGTGGACGGTCACGACCAGGGGGACCCGGCTGCCGGGGACGGCCCAGGTCGTGGCGTGGACGACGTCGGCGCTCCGACCGGCGCGGGGTCGGCGGGCCCGTTCCCACGCCGCGTACAGCGCGGGGCGGGGGAGCGGCAGCCGCCGGAGCGCGACACCGGGGGCGGCCTCGGCCACCGCGGCGGCGTCGTGCCAGGCACTGATGCCCGTCGCCGACACGTCGGGCATGCGGGCGTACTCCGCCAGGAGCTCCCGGATGTAGGTCCCCGAGCCGCCGGGGACCGGCTGCCACAGCTGCTCCACCGTCATGTCGACGCGCAGTGGTCCGGGTGTCCCCATGGGAGCAACGTAGAGGGAGGGAACTCTGAGGGCGGGGGCGCCGGCGCCCGGACCTCACCCCGTCCGACGCGGGGCTACCGTGGGCGCGATTCCAGCGAGGGCGGCGTGCCGGGCACGTGGGCGGAACGGGAGCGTGCTGTGGGTGTCGGACCGCGCGTGCTGGTCGACGCCACGGCCGTGCCGGCCGATCGGGGTGGCGTGGGTCGCTACGTCGACCAGCTACTGCCCGCCCTCGTCGAGCTCGGCGCCGACCTCGCCGTCGTCTGCCAGCGCCGCGACGAGACCTTCTACCGCGACCTGCTGTCCGGGATCCGGCTGGAGGTGGCGCCGGACCGCGTCCAGCGGCGGCCGGTCCGGCTGGCGTGGGAGCAGGCCGGGCTGCCCCGGGTGGCCCGCCGGGTGGGCGCGGCGGTGATCCACTGCCCGCACTACACGATGCCGCTCGCCGCGGGCCTGCCGGTCGTGACGACCCTGCACGACGCCACCTTCTTCACCCACCCCGAGGTGCACCAGCCGGTCAAGCGGGCGTTCTTCCGGGCCTGGACGACGGTCTCGCTGCGCCGGGCGGCCCGCTGCGTGGTCCCGTCGCGGGCGACCCTCGACGAGCTGGGACGGGTCACGCGCGGGGTGCACGGGCAGGTCGAGGTCGCCCACCACGGGGTGGACGCCGCCCGCTTCCACGTCCCGACCGGGGAGGAGACCGCGGACGCCCGCCGGTACCTCGGCCTGCGCGCCACCCGCTACGTCGCCTTCCTCGGCACCATCGAGCCCCGCAAGAACGTGCCGGCCCTGATCGAGGGCTGGCAGCAGGCCGTGGCCGACATGCCCGACCCGCCCGCCCTGGTGCTCGCCGGCGGGCGCGGCTGGGACGAGCGCGTGGACGAGGTGCTCGCCCGGGTCCCGGACCACCTCGAGGTGCTCCGGCCGGGATACCTGCCCCTCGAGCTGCTGGCCGGTTTCCTGGGCGGGGCCGAGGTGCTGGCCTACCCGAGCCTGGCCGAGGGCTTCGGGCTGCCCGTGCTGGAGGCGATGGCCTGCGGCGCGCCGGTGCTGACCACCCGGTCGCTGGCCCTGCCGGAGGTCGGCGGGGACGCCGTCGCCTACACCGAGCCGGACGCCGCGTCGATCGCCGACGGCTTGCGCGGGCTGCTGGCCGATCCCGAGCGGCGGGCTCAGCTGTCCTCGGCCGCGGTCGCCCGGTCCGCCGGCTTCACCTGGCGGACGTGCGCGGAGCAGCACCTGCGCGCGTACGCCGCCGCGACCGGCGCACGGCGGGACCATGCCTGAGGTGGTGGGCGTCCGACGTAGGGTGGCCTCCGTGGGAAGCGCCTCCGCCGACGCGCCGCTGCGGGTGGTGGTGGTGACCTTCTCGCCGGGGGACACCCTGGCCGGTTTCCTCGACTCCCTGGCCCTGGCCACCACCCGGCCCTACGAGGTCGTGCTCGCCGACAACGGTTCGACCGACGGCGTGCCGGAGCGGGCGGCGCGCGAGCGCCCGGAGGTCAGCCTGCTGCGCACCGGCGGGAACATCGGCTACGGCGCCGCCGCCAACGCGGCGCTGGCCGGGCACGACTCGGGGTACGCGATCGTGGCCAACCCCGACGTCCGCTTCGAGCCGGGATCGGTCGACGAACTGCTCGCCGCCGCCGGACGCTGGCCCCGGGCGGCCACCCTCGGCCCGGCGATCCGCACGCCCGAGGGGGCCATCTACCCCTCGGCCCGCGAGCTGCCGTCCCTGTCCACCGGCGTCGGCCACGCGGCCCTCGGCTGGGTGTGGCCCACCAACCCGTGGACGGCGCGCTACCGCCGGGAGCGGGACGAGCTCACCGAGCGTCCCGCGGGGTGGCTCTCCGGCAGCTGCCTGCTGGTCGACCTGGCGGCGTACGCGTCGGTCGGCGGCTTCGACCCCGGCTACTTCATGTACTTCGAGGACGTCGACCTCGCCCGCCGGATGGGGCAGCGGGGCTGGCTGCACGTCTACGTGCCCACCGCGGTGGTCACCCACGAGGGCGGGCACGCCACCCGGCGGTCGGCCCGGCGCATGCAGCGGGTGCACCACACCAGCGCGCTGCGGTACCTGTCGGCCGACTGGCCGCGGCGCCGGCACGCCCCGCTGCGGGCCGCCCTCCGCGCCGGCCTGGGCGCCCGGATGCTGCTGTCCTACGTGAGCAGCCGGGTCGACGAAGGCGCCCAGCCGCAGCAGACGGTCGACCAGCTCCCGCACGACCACCCGGACCACCCCGCTCCCGGCCACTCCTGAGCCGACCGGACGACCGAGAGGGACGACTGATGCGACACGCCGTGATCATGGCGGGCGGCTCCGGCACGCGGCTGTGGCCCCTGTCCCGCGCCCAGCGCCCCAAGCAGCTGCTCGACGTCGTGGCCGACGAGCACGGCGGCGCGCACAGCCTGCTGGCGGAGGCGTTCATGCGGCTGGAGGCCGTGCTGCCGGCCGACCGGATCTGGGTCTGCACCGCCGCCCGGTACGCCGACATGGTCCGCGCGGCGCTGCCCCGGCTGCGCGACGACCGGCTGATCCTCGAGCCGACCGCCCGCGACACGGCCAACGCCGTCGGGCTGACCGCCGCCCTGGTCGCCGACGTCGACCCGGACGCCGAGCTCGCCGTCGTGAGCGCCGACCACGTCATCCGGCCGGTGGAGCGCTTCGTCACGGCGCTGACCACGGCCTACGACCTCCTCGCCGTGCGCCCGCGTGCCCTGGTGACCCTGGGGGTCACCCCGACCTCCCCGGCGACCGGGTTCGGCTACGTCCAGAAGGGCGCACCGACGGAGGTGCCCGGTGCGGCCGAGGCGGCGTCCTTCCGCGAGAAGCCCGACCTCGCGACCGCCGAGGAGTACCTGGCCTCCGGCGAGTACGTCTGGAACTCGGGCATGTTCGTGTGGCGGGCGCAGACCGTGCTGGACGCGCTCGCCGACCACCTGCCCGAGTCGGCGAAGGGCCTGGCCGCGATCGTGGCGGCCCCGGCCGGGCCGGAACGCGACGCCGTCCTGGCGGAGGTCTTCCCGACCCTGCCGAAGATCAGCGTCGACTACGCGGTCCTCGAGCCCGCGGCCGCCGAACCCGGCCGGGTGGCCGTGGTGGACCTCGACGTCGAGTGGCTCGACATCGGCTCCTGGCCGGCGCTGGCGCACACCCTGGAGACCGACGCCGACGGCAACGCCGGCCGGGGGCTGCGGGTGCTGCTGGACAGCTCCGGGAACGTGGTGCTCTCCGACGACCCCGACCACCTGATCGCGCTGCTCGGGGTCCGCGACAGCGTCGTCGTGCACACCGCCGACGTCACGATGGTCTGCCCCGTGTCCGACGCCGAGCGGGTCAAGCAGATGCTCGCCGAGGTGGAGACACGGCACGGCGACCGGTTCAGCTGAGCCGGATGCCGCGCTGCGCATGGCGCCCGAGTGACCCGAGGGGTGGTCGGGTCGCTGTGACGAACTCGGGGCGCCTCGCACCGGCGTTCGGTCCCGTCGTCGCGGAAGATGGTCGTCGTGCGCTTCCTCGGTGACCGGCGTCGAACGGCCGGAGCCGTGGAGGAGCGGGACCCCGCGGGTGGCCTCGGGCGTCCTCGTGCCGCGGTCGCGGCGGCGGTGTGGGCCGCGACGACGGCGGTCGTGCTGGCCCAGCTCCTCGTCCGCGGAACCGTCGGGCTGGCCGACAACGGTGACGCCAACCGGCTGGTCTGCCGCTTGGGGCTGGTGATCGGCCCGGAGTCCTCCCAGGAGGGGTTCGAGAGCGACTACGGGCCGGTGGAGCCCTGCCCGGACGGGGACGGGTTCGACTACACCACCTCCTGGCGGCCGCTGCTGCGGCTCACCTACTGGTTCTCCCGGCAGGTCACCGGCGAGCAGACCTTCGACATGACCGTGATGGCCGTCGTCGGAGCGGTCCTGCTGGGTGCCGGCGCCGCCGCGCTCTACCTCGCCCTGCCCGGGGCGACGGGTCGGCGATGGCCCCTGGTGGCCCTCGTCGTGGTGGCCGTGAGCGACATCGGGTTCGTCACGTACCTCAACTCCGGCTACACCGACCAGGCCGGTTTCATCGGGCTGCTGTGGGTGTGCGCCGGCCTCGTGGGCGTGGTGGTCCACCGCACCTGGCCCTGGCTGCTGGTCCTCGCGGCGGCGGCCCTCTTCACGGGAACGGCCAAGTCCGCGCTGATCACCGTCGTCCCCGCCGTGGCGATCGCGCTCCTGCTCAGCCGCCGGCACTGGAACCGCCCGACGGCGACGGGCCGGTGGGAGGTGCCCCGGCTGGGCGTCGTGCTCCTGGTGCTGGTGGCGGTCCTGGGCGGGCTGACCGCGCAGGTCGCGCGCAGCCAGGGCGGCCTGCTCAGCAACGGCAACCAGTTCAACCTGCTCTTCTACACGCTGCTCGAGGAGTCCGACGATCCGCAGGCCGACCTGCGGGAACTCGGCCTGCCGAGCGAACTGGGCCGCTTCGCCGGCATGAGCGCGTGGGAGGAGGACACGCCGTGGGACGACCCCGTCCTCATCGACAACGCGGGGACGATCTTCTCCTGGCGCACGTACGTCGGGTTCTTCGCCGCGCACCCCGGCCGGTTCCTGGAGATGGTGCCGCAGTCGATCGACTCCGTGCCCGACGCGCGGGTCGACTACCTCGCCAACCTGCCGGGTGAGCCGGGCGGGGAGGCCCCGCTGGCCGAGCGCCCCAGCCCGGTCTTCTGGGCCCTCGGACTGCTGCCGAGTGGCTGGCCGGTGCCGGCGATCGCGTTCGTCTGGCTGGGGGCGGCCGTTCTCGGGGTGCGGTGGGCCCGGTCGCGGGAACCGTTCCGGGCCGCTCGCGGGACGCTGGCCGTGTTCCTCACGGCCTACGCGGTCAGTCAGTCGGTGATGGCGCTCGGCGACGGCTACTACGAACTGGCCAAGCACAACATCCACGCCGCTTTCGCCACCGGCCTGCTGCTCGCGGTCCTCCTCGAGGCAGGCGTGCGGACCGGGGTCGCCGCCCTCCGCCGGCGCCGCGCGGCGGCGCAGGAGGAGCCGGAGCAGCAGGGCGACGGCCCGGACGCCGTCGCCGCCCTCGACGGCGGCGGACCTCGATGACCGCGCTCGCCCCGGCCACGGCCGCTCCGTTCGAGACGACGTGGGAGCCGGACTGGCCGCTGGACCTGGTGCGCTCGCTCGCACCGCACGGCCGGGGTGCGGGTGACCCGGCCCACCGCGTCACCCCCGAGGGCATCTGGCGGTCGACCAGCACCCCGGACGGGCCGGCGACGGTCCGCATCCGCGTCGCCGCCGGACGGGTCACGGTGTCGGCCTGGGGTCCCGGCGCGGAGTGGGCCGGAGCGGCGGTGCCGCGCGTGCTGGGTGCGGAGGACCGCGCCGACGGCTTCGACCCGGGGGACCACCCCCTGGTCGCCGACCTGCACCGCCGGACGCGCTGGCTGCGGCTGGGCGCCACCGGCCGGACGTGGGACGCCCTCGTGCCCGCCGTGCTCGAGCAGAAGGTCACCGTCGTCGAGGCGCACCGGGTGTGGCGGCAACTCCTCCGGCTCGCCGGCGAGCCGGCACCCGGTCCCGCGCCGGAGGGGATGCGCGTCGTCCCTACCGCCGCGCGCGTCCTCGAGGTCACCGACTGGCAGTGGCACGCCTGCGGACTCGACGGCGCGCGACGCCGTGCCCTGCGAGCCGTCGCGACCGTCGCGGCACGGCTGGAGCCGGACGACGGCTGCGACTCGGCCGCCCTGCAGCGGCGGCTGTGCTCGGTCCCCGGCATCGGGGTGTGGACGGCCGCCGAGGTGGTGCAGCGGACGCTGGGCTGCCCGGACACCGTCAGCGTGGGGGACTACCACCTGAAGAATCTGGTCGGCTACGCGCTGACCGGGCACCGGGTCACCGACGACGACGGCATGCTCGCCCTGCTGGAGCCGTGGCGGGGACACCGCCAGCGGGTCGTGCGGCTGCTGCTGGCCGGCGGTCCCCGGCGGCCGCGCCGCGGTCCCCGCTTCGCGCCGACCGACTACCGGCGGATGTAGGCGGGATCCTCAGCCGGCGAGGAGGCCGAGGAGGTAGTCGCCGTAGCCGCTCTTGCCGAGCTCACCGGCCACCCGGACCAGGCCGTCGTCGTCCAGCCAGCCGTTGCGCCAGGCGACCTCCTCGATGCAACCGATCTTGAGGCCCTGGCGCTCCTCGACCACCGAGACGAACTCGGTCGCCTGGCGCAGCGAGGTGAAGGTGCCGGTGTCCAGCCAGGCGGTGCCGCGGTCCAGCGCGGTGACGGTCAGCCGGTTCTCCAGCAGGTAGTGCTCGTTGACCGCGGTGATCTCCAGCTCGCCCCGGGCGCTCGGCCGGATGCCGCGCGCCACCTCGACGACGTCGCCGGCGTAGAAGTACAGACCGGGCACCGCGTAGGAGCTCTTGGGCCGGGCCGGCTTCTCCTCGATGGAGAGCACGCGGCCGTCGCGGTCGAACTCGACGACGCCGTACTCCTGCGGGTTGCCCACGTGGTAGGCGAAGACGTGACCGCCCTCGGGCGCGGTCAGCCGGGACAGCGCCCTGCCGAGACCGGCTCCGTAGAAGATGTTGTCCCCGAGGACCAGGGCGGCCGCCTCGCCGTCCAGGAACTCGGCGCCGATGAGGAAGGCCTGGGCCAGCCCCTCGGGCCGCGGCTGGACGGCGTACTCGATCCGCATGCCCAGCCGGCTGCCGTCCCCGAGCAGGTGGCGGAACGCCTCCTGATCACCGGGCGTCGTGATGATCAGCACCTCGCGGACGCCGGCCATCATCAGCGTCGAGAGCGGGTAGTAGATCATCGGCTTGTCGTAGACCGGCATGAGCTGCTTGCTCACGGCCTGCGTGATGGGGAAGAGCCGGCTTCCGGTTCCACCGGCCAGGATGATGCCTCGCACGGGACAGACCGTACGGGGCGCCGGCCGCCGCGAACCATCACGTGCTCACCCGTCGGCGTGAGTCGCCGCGCGCCGGACCGGTCCTGGCGGTGGCCGCCGGATCCCGGCCGGGTGTCGGGGAGACGGGCGTGCGGCCTGATCCTCGCCGGACGCGTGGGACGACTGGGACGAATGAGTGCCGAGGGGTGGCCGGGGCAGCGCCGTCGCCCGCGGTCGGGATGAACGCGCAGGTCAGCGCGGCAACGGAGCTGCCGCGGGCATGAGCTGCGCCACACATTCCTCGGGGAGTGGCGGATTGTGCACCCGCTGGTTCCCTAGCGTGACGACATGACCTCCAGCAGTACCGACACCCCGACCGGCGCGCAGCCCGTCGTCGTCCCGACGACGGACGGACGGGGCGTCCCGACGCCCCGCGCCACGTCGCGGGGCGGCATGGTCGGCAGCAAGCGCTCGGCGGGCACCGACGAGCTGCTGCCCGCCGGTGCCTCCGGTGTCCTGCTGGAGGAGTCGCCGCGCGCCGGCGACGTCGTGGTGCCGGTCGAGGACGCCGAGGCCTCGCGCGCCCGGCGCCTGCTGGTGCTCGCCCGTGCGGTGATCGGGGTGACCCTGCTCGGCCAGCTCGCGCTCCTGATCCACCGCAGTTGGGTGCAGTGGGACACCGGCGCGGTGTCCATGGACTTCGCGATCTTCCACCAGGCCTGGGCGGAGATCGGCTCCGGGAACCTCAACCCGCACAGCACCATCTCCGACATCCCGTACTGGCAGAGCCACTTCGAAGTGATCATGTGGCCGCTGGCGCTGCTGTACCCGATCTTCCCGTCGGGCTTCACGCTGCTGGTCGTCCAGGACCTGGCCATCGTCGGCGCCGAGGCGCTCGCCGTCCTGTGGGTCCTCGACGTCGTCCGGCGCGGCCGGACGCTGCGCGCCGTGCACCTGCTGCCGGTGGCGGTGGCCCTGTTCGCCCTCGTGACCAACGAGCGCATCGGGCTCGCGGCCAAGGCCGACTTCCACTTCCAGGCGCTCGCGACCATGTTCGTGCTGGGCGCCGCCCGCGCATTGTGGCGCGGCGACACCCGGCAGGCCTGGCTGTGGATCCTGCCCGCGCTGCTCACCGGCGACGTGGCCGGCACCTACGTCGCCGGACTGGGGCTGTCGGCCCTGGTGGCCCGCCGGGACACCCGCGCGACCGGGCTGGCGTTCATCGCCGCCGGCGCGGGCTGGGTGCTGCTCGTCGGCGCCCTGAACGCGAACTACGGCTCCGCCATCGGCGGCTACCAGCACCTCGTCGACGAGACGCTGCCGGTGTCGGGCGGCGCGCTGCTCATGGTGCTCACCGCCCTCCTCCTGCACCCGGGCCGGCCGCTCGCCGTGCTGTGGAGCAAGGCCGGCCTGACCGCGGCCGAGTTCGCCAGCACCGGCTTCGTGGGGATGCTCCACCCGTGGACCTTCGGCGTCACCGCCGTCGTGGTCGTCAGCGGCGCTCTCCAGGAGAGCCTGGCCTTCTTCGCGGCCTTCCAGAACTTCCCGGCGATCGTCTTCGTCACGGCCGGGACCGCCATGACGATGGACTGGCTGTTCCGCAGGAAGCAGGACGGCGCCCGGCCGCAGGCGTGGCGACGCGGTGCGGTGGTCGCCGCCTTCGTCGTGGCAGCCGTCGTGGTCCTGGTCGGCCGCGCGCCCGCGGAGGCGCCGTTCCCCGAGCCGGCGTCGGCTGCGGCCGGGCTCGACGCGGTCGAGGAGCAGCTCCGTCCGGACGACCAGGTCGTCGCGAGCTTCGGCCTCGTCGGCCGGTTCGCCGGACGCGAGGAGGTGCGCCGCTTCCTCGTCCAGTCGACCGTGCCGATCGCCGCGGACCGGGTGGTGTTCGTCTTCTCGCCGACCGTGGGCAACATGCCGACGCCGGCCGAGCAGGAGGCCGCCGGCGAGCGGGTCCTCGAGCTCGGGGCCACGCAGATCGTGGACACGCCGGACGTGCAGGCGTTCGTCTGGTACCCGCCGGAGGGGACCACGGAGATCAGCCTGCCGGAGTGACGGACGTCCCGAGCCACAGGCGGCCGACGAGCGAGGTGCCGCCCGCCGTCGGTGCCGGTTCCCACCGGGTGCGCCAGCCCTCGGCGTGGAGTTGCACGACGGCCGCACCCAGCAGCGCGCCGAGGTTGAGAGCGGTCGTGGTGGTGACGGCGTCGGTCAGGTGGACGTCGACCACCCCGTCGCCCTCGCCGCCGTAGCGCAGCACGACCGGGAACTCGGGCAGCGCGGCGCTGGCCGTGCGGAACGCGGCGGCCACCGCTGCCAGCTCGCCGGGCCGCGGCACGAGGTCGGCCGCCACCTCGCGGGAGGCGACGACGTCGCGGGACCCGTAGGGGAAGAGGTCCTCGTCCGGGAGCCGGACCAGTGGCCGGGTGCCCTCGTCGGGATCGGGCGGGGACACCGGCAGACCGCGGACCACCGCGACCGGCACGCCGTCGAGCTTGCCCTTGACCAGGTCGGCGGCGGAGGCGAGTTCGTCGACGAGGGCGATGCGCGTCGTCTCCAGCCGGTTGCCGTGCGCGTCGATCGCGCCGCGGTGGTCGACCAGCGCCGGGATCCCGGCGGCGCCGACGGCGACGTCGGTGAGCCCCTCCCGCCAGGTGCGGCCGAAGGTGTCGCTGACGACGACGGCGACGTCGACCCCGAGCAGCTCCCGCAGCCGCGCCCGGAGCGCCCGGGCCGAGGCGTCGGCGTCCTCGGGCAGGAGGACCAGCGAGCCCTGGTCGACGTTCGACGCGTCGATCCCGGCGGCGGCCACCACCCACCCGTGGAAGGTCTGGACGATCTTCAGCGGACCCCGCCGGGCCACCACGCGCACGGTCTGGTCGTCGATCGCGGCCTGGCGCGCGGCCTCCCGGTCGCCGTCCGGCGGGACCCGCACCAGGGCGCCCTCGACCTTGGAGACGACCTTCGAGGTCACGACGACGACGTCGCCGTCGGCCAGCCAGTGGGCGCACCGACCGATCTCCGCGGCGAGGTTGTCGCCGGGCGCGAACTCCGGCAGCCCCGCGACGGGCAGGATCGACAGACCGGTAGGTGGGAGCTCCTTCCGATCCGACGGCCCCGCTGCAGGGTCCCGCTGCGAGCGTGCGGGCGGTGGGGGGCAGGGGGGTTCTTCCTCATCCACGGCAGGCGTCCAGGGCGGCTTCGGCCAGCGCCGCCGTCGTCTCGGGGGAGGACATGAGCAGGGGCACGCGGCGCACGTCGACCCCGGCCACCTCGGCGTCGTCGTCCGGGGCCACCAGCCAGGCGTCGAGCAGCCCGCCTTCGGAACGGGCGCCGTAGTGACGCCCCACGCCCTCTGCGCTGACGTCGATGCCGAGCACCGGCAGGCATCGGTCGGCCATGCCGCGCACGACCGCTCCGCCGATCACGGGCGAGACTCCGGCGATGCGCCCGGGGGAGGCGAGCAGGGCCTCCCGCACCCCCGGGACCCCGAGGATCGTGCCGATCGACACCACCGGGTTCGACGGGGCGAGGAGGACGGCGTCGGCCGCCGCGAACGCCTCCGCGACGCCCGGAGCCGGGCGGGCGGCGTCCACCCCCACCTGGACGAAGGCCGAGGCGTCCAGGGCGGCACGGTGGCGCACCCACCACTCCTGGAAGTGGAGGGCCCGGGGGCGCCCCGTCCCGGGGTCGTCCACGACGACGTGGGTCTCGACCCGCTGGTCGCTCATGGGCAGCAGGGTCACCCCGGGCTGCCAGCGGTCCGCGAGGGCGGCCGTGACGGCAGAGAGCGGATAGCCGGCGTCGAGCATGCGGGTCCGGATGAGGTGGGTGGCCAGATCGCGGTCGCCGAGGCCGAACCAGTCGGGGTCGGCGTCGTAGGCGGCGAGCTCCTCCTTGACCGTCCAGGTCTCCCCGGCCCGGCCCCAGCCGCGGTCCTCGTCGATGCCGCCACCGAGGGTGTACATCACCGTGTCGAGGTCGGGGCAGATGCGCATCCCGTGCAGGGTCACGTCGTCCCCGGTGTTGACCACGGCGGTGATCTCCGCTCCCGGCGCGGCTGCTCGCACCCCCCGCAGGAATCGAGCCCCACCGGTCCCACCTGCCAGCACGACGATCTGCACAAAGCCATCGTGCCCGATAGGCAGTTGTCGACTGTTCCACGGGCGTGTCGGGGTACCGCACGAGATCTGACGAATGCGCTGTGACGGGCGTGACTGGTGTGGCGTGTCGCTTACACCGAGCGAAGTTGACGAGGTGGCAACGACACGCGTGTAATTCCGGCGATGTCATCGAGTGCTGAGCGGACCGAGAACGTCTCGACAGCCGCGCACCGGGACGCGAACGAGAGGGGACGCATCGTGGCCGAGGTGTCGTGGTTGAGCGATTACGTCAACGGGAGCGACCGGGTGACCGACCGATTCGGGGCGGGCGCCGGGCAGAGCCTCGGGTCTCCCTCCGGCCCGGGGATCAGTGGTCTGCTGGGCATCGGTCTGGAGACCGAGGGTCAGTCCTGGCAGGAGCGCGCCCTGTGCGCCGAGACCGACCCGGAGGCCTTCTTCCCGGAGAAGGGTGGCTCCACCCGCGAGGCGAAGAAGATCTGCACCGGCTGCGAGGTCAAGGCCGAGTGCCTCGAGTACGCGCTCTCCAACGACGAGCGGTTCGGCATCTGGGGCGGTCTCTCCGAGCGCGAGCGCCGTCGCCTGCGCCGTCGCGCCGTCTAGTAGCAGGCCACCCCCCCTCCAGGCTCGGCCAGGCCCCCCGAAGGATGGCCGGCACCGCACAGCCGCCGACGATCTTCGTCGGCGGCTGTGGTGCTATTCGGGGGATGGGCAGCCGGGTCGTCGTGGGTCGTGCCGGGGTGGCGCGCGAACTGCGCGCCGCGGAGGCGCTGGCCGAACGCCTGCGCGCGCCGCTGACCGCGCGGGCGCCGTGGCTGACCGCGGCGCTCAACGTGCGGGCGGCGCGCCGCGGGGGTGGGACCCCTGTCGCGGTGGTCGTGGACGTACCCGGCGGGGGAGGTGTGGACGCCGCGGCGTTCCTGCACCTGCGCCGGCGGGGGCCGGTCACGTCGGTGACGCTCCTGGGCGACGGCGTCGCGCCGCTGCCCGGGGGGCGGCCCACGGGCCGGTTGCCGGCCGCGGACGAGGACGCCGCGGACCGTCTCGCGGACGGCATCGCGGAACTGCTGGGCACCCTCCGGTGGCCGTGGTCGCTCCGGCTGGCCGGACTGCCCCTCGGCGACCCGACGGCCCGCCGGCTGGCCGCCCGGTTCCCCGCCGCGAAGCTGGCGAACGACCGGAGCACCCGCCTGGTGGACGAGCTCGACGGGACCGGGCCGGTGTCGCGCAGCCGGGACCCCCGGGAGCTGGAGCACCGGCTGCCCCTCCTGCTGGAGCGCGAGGGGAACCGGCGGGCACGGGCGTTCCTGCGCGCCGCGGCCCGGCTGCACGCGGCCACCGGATCCCTGGAGGTCGCGGTCGTACCCGGCGGGTCGGGGACCGCGCCGGAGGGCTGCCTGCTCACCCTCCTCGACGGCGGCGAGCGGTGGCCGTGGTGGGCCGCACCCGGCACGCCGGGCCTCCGGACCGAGCCGGGGTCGCCCCTGGTGTCGCTGACCGTTCCTGCCCGCTCCCTGCTGCCGGCGCCGGACGTGGCCCGCCGGCTCGGCGTCGGACGGCGGTAGCGGAGGTCAGCCGCCGTACCGCAGGGCGCTGGGCCGGTCCTCCGCTCGGGCGACGACCGTCCGGTCGTCCCACCGCAGCTCCGCCTCGGCGGGCAGCCAGCCCGAGTCCTCGTCGACGGAAGGAGTGGCGGTGACCGTCAGCTCATAGCTCCGCCCGGTCGGCTCGGCGGACCGCCCCGGCGGCCGCAGGTAGGTGGCGAACCTCCCGCTGATCCGCAGGGTCTCGCCGTCCCGGTCCACGCGCAGCCCGGGCGCGGTGAGGTCGGCGTACTCGGTGCGGCCCGGCCGGCAGGCAGGATCCCCGGCCGCCGCAGGCGCCTCGGCGGCCAGGCAGTTGGCCGTGGGCAGTCGCAGGTGCGCCTGGGCCCGCTCGTCGTCCCAGCTCAGCTCCAGCTCGGGGAACGCCGCGGTGACCCCGACGGCGTGCTCCTCCAGGACGACGCCACCGAAGAACAGGCGGGCGGCGACGCCGTCGGGCGCGGGCGGAGCCGACGAGGGGTCGGCTCCCGACGGCGCCGCGGGCGCGGCGGTGTCCGAGGCTGCCGGCCGCTCCGGCGAGCGGGCGGTCGCGAGTGCGGCCGCCGTCCCCACGAGCAGCAGGGCGGCGATCGCGAACCCGGTCAGCACCGCGCCCGGGCGGGCCCCGGAGGCCGACGGCGCCGCATCCGGCGCGCCCCGACCTACCGGGGGAGCGGCGTACAGAGACGCCCACCCCTCGCCGTCGTCGACGGTGGCGCCCGGTGTGCCGGGCGGGTGCTCGAGGAAGTGGGCGAGGTCGTCCCGCGCCTCCGGGGGTGGGGCCTGCGGTGCCGCTGCGCCGCCGTCGCCGCGGAGCCGGAGGAGGACCGCGCCCACCGCCAGGAGCAGCAGGATGCCCAGCACCGCGCCGAGCGCGATCCAGGGCCCGGCAGCCGCCGCGGGAACGTCCATCGGACGAGAGCATTCCAGCCGCCCTCGTCACCCCGTGGGGTCGATCTCCTCCGGGTCCCGGCCCAGCAGCGCCGCCACCTGGTCGACGACGACGTCGCGCACCAGGTCGGCGAGGTCGTCGCGGTCGCCGGCCCGCAGCTCCAGGGGGCGCCGGTAGACGATGATCCGCGGCGGCACCTCCCGGCCGTCCTCGCGGTGGGCGGGGAGCAGCCGGGAGAGCGGCACGCTGCCGTCGTCCAGCACGTCGGCGTCGAGCACCACCTCGTCGGGGCTGGTGTGCTCGACCCACGGCACGTCCTCGACGGCGAACTCCACGCCGGCGAGCTCGCGCTCCCACCGGCGCTCGAGGTCCTCGACGGCGTCGAGGACGAGGTCGTCGAACTGCTCGGCCCGGCTGCGCGCCATCGGCACCTCGGCGGGCACCAGGCGTCCGCGCAGCCCGCGGCCGTGGCGGTCGCGGCGGGAGCGGGAGGGGCGTCGCGGAGGGCGGGTCATGACGGCGGAGAGCCTACGGCGCGGGGGCGCGGTCAGCGGGGGAGCCGGCGCCAGAGCGGCCGGGGGAGGAGCCGCATCAGGAAGAAGACCGGGCGGAGCACGGCGGGCACCCAGACCTCCCCGCGGCGGCTCCCGAGGCCGGCGACGACGGCGTCGGCCACCTGGTCGGGGGTGCTGGAGAAGGGCGCCGGTGACATGCCGGCCGTCATCCGGCCGATCACGAACCCCGGCCGGACGAGCAGCAGCCGCACGCCGGAACCGGCGAGCGCGTCGGCCAGGCCGCTGGCGAACCCGTCCAGGCCCGCCTTCGCCGACCCGTAGACGTAGTTGGCGCGACGGACCCGCACGCCGGCCACCGAGGAGAAGACCACCAGCGTGCCGCGACCCGCCGCGCGCAGCCGGTCGGCGAGCAGCGTGAGCACGTGCACCTGCGCGGTGTAGTCGGTGTGCACGACGGCGACGGCCGCCGCCGGGTCGCGCTCCGCGGCGGCCTGGTCCCCGAGCACGCCGAAGGCCACGACCACCGTCGCGGGGAGCCCGAACCGCTCCTCGACCTCGGCCAGCGCGGCGGCGTGCCCGGCCAGGTCGTCGGCGTCGAACTCGACGCGGCCCACCGTGGTGGCGCCCGCGCGGCGCAGCTCCGCCTCCTCCTCGTCGAGGTCGGCGGCGCGCCGCGCCGCGAGCACGACCGTGCCGCAACCGCGTGCGGCGAGGCGGGCGGCGACGGCCGTGCCGATCTCGCTGCGCCCCCCGAGAACCAGGACCGGACCTGTGTCGATGCCCACGGGGTCATCGTGCAGGATGGTGCTGCCTCCTCCGAATTCCCGGTGTGCCTGCTGCGGTGTGCCTGCAGGCGGGTTTACTGTGCCTTGCGTGAGGAACCGGTGGTGAGGCAGTCACGTCGCTGCTCGCGCAGCGGCTGCGCGCAACCGGCAGCGGCGACCCTGACCTATGTCTACGCGGAGTCGACGGCCGTTGTCGGTCCGTTGGCGACGTTCTCGGAGCCGCACAGCTACGACCTGTGCGAGTTCCATGCCGAGCGGCTGACCGTGCCCCGCGGCTGGGAGGTCGTCCGGCACGAGATCGACCTCGAGGACGTCGGCCCGACCGGCGACGACCTGCTGGCCCTCGCCGACGCCGTCCGCGAGGCCGCCCGGCCCGAGCCGGCGCGCGACCCGCTGGACGACGGCCGCGGCACCCGGCGCGGCCACCTGCGCGTCCTCCCCGACCTCTCCTGACGGCCCCGTCGCGGAGGCCCGCCCCGAGCTCGCGAGGGGTGGGGGGCGACGGGGTCCTTCTGCTTATAGGGTCGCCCTCGCACCGTTGCCAGGCCAGGCGGCGGCAGGGGACTGTCGAGGGTGAGTGGATTGCCGGACCTGTCATCGATCATCAAGGCCTATGACGTCCGCGGCGTCGTGCCCGACGAGTGGGACGAGAGCGTGGCCCGCGCGATCGGGGCGGCCTTCGCCGAGTTCGTGCACGGGGACAGCGGCGCCACGTCGATCGTCACCGCCCACGACATGCGCGACTCCTCGGTGCCGCTCTCGCGCGCCTTCGCCGAGGGCGTGATCAGCCGGGGCCTCGACGTCGTCGAGGCCGGGCTGGGGTCGACCGACATGCTGTACTTCGCCGCGGGTTCGCTCGGCATCCCCGGCGCGATGTTCACCGCCAGCCACAACCCCGCCCAGTACAACGGCATCAAGATGTGCCGGGCCGGCGCGGCGCCGATCGGGCAGGACTCCGGCCTGGCCCAGATCCGTGAGTCCGCCGAGCGGGACAGCTACGACCGCGACCCCGGCCGGGTCGGGTCGGTCAGCCAGCGGGACGTCATCCACGAGTACGCCGCCCACCTGCGCGGCCTGGTCGACCTGTCGGAGATCCGCCGGCTCAAGGTCGTCGTCGACGCCGGCAACGGCATGGGCGGGCACACCGTCCCCGTCGTGCTCGCCGACCTCCCGCTGGACGTCGTGCCGCTGTACTTCGAGCTCGACGGCTCCTTCCCCAACCACGAGGCGAACCCGCTGGACCCGGCGAACCTGGTCGACCTGCAGGCGGCGGTGCGCGAGCACGGCGCCGACATCGGGCTGGCCTTCGACGGCGACGCCGACCGGGTCTTCGTGATCGACGAGCGCGGCGAGCCGGTGAGCCCCTCGGCGATCACCGCCCTGGTCGCCGTCCGCGAGCTGGCCAAGGGCCACGGGACGACGATCATCCACAACCTGATCACCTCGAAGGCGGTGCCCGAGATCGTCCGCGAGCACGGCGGCCAGCCGGTGCGCACGCGGGTCGGGCACTCCTTCATCAAGGCCGAGATGGCCCGCACCGACGCGGTCTTCGGCGGCGAGCACTCGGCGCACTACTACTTCCGCGACTTCTGGCGGGCCGACACCGGGATGCTCGCGGCGATGCACGTGCTCGCCGCCCTCGGTGAGCAGTCCGGCACGCTGTCGCAGCTCACCGCTGCCTACTCGCGCTACGCCGCCTCCGGGGAGATCAACTCCACGGTGGCCGACGCCGCGGCGCGGACCGCCGACGTGCGGTCGGCGTTCGCCGACCAGCCGGGCGCGCGGGTCGACGAGCTCGACGGGCTCACCGTGGAGCTGTCCGACGGCTCGTGGTTCAACCTGCGCGCGAGCAACACCGAGCCGCTGCTGCGGCTCAACGTGGAAGCGCCCGACGAGGCGCGGATGACCGAACTTCGGGATCAGGTACTGGGGATGGTGCGGGCATGACGACGGACGCGACGACCGGAGGGCCGCTCGGGCTCGACCCCGAGCTGCTGGCCATCCTGGCCTGCCCGGACACCCACCACAGCCCGCTGACCGTCGACGAGGCGGCCGGCGAGCTGCTGTGCACCACCTGCGACCGGGCGTTCCCCGTGCGCAACGGCATCCCGGTGCTCCTCCTCGACGAGGCGTGTCGCCGGGGTGGCGGCGCGGGCGGAGAACACGGCACGGCGTGATCGCGAGCCTGTGATGCGGGACGACCTGTGATCCCGGGCGACCTGTGAACTCGCCCGAGTTCGCCGAGGAGGTCCTCGACGATCTCGCCGTCCTGCGGGCCCGCGATCCGCGGGGCCTGCTGCCGGCGGTGGCAGGTGCCGGCGCCCAGGTGCGGGAGACGGCCCGGCTCACCGGCGAGTCGGGGCTCGAGCGGGTCACCGGCGGGGGGCGCCCCCGCGGGCTGGTGGTGGTCGCCCGTCGCGAGGGTGCGGTGGCCGCCTCGGTGCTGCGTGCACTGCTGGGGCCGGCCAGCCCGGTCACCGTCGACGTCGTGCCCGGACCGGCCCTGCCGCTGTGGACGGGCCCCAGCGACGTCGTCGTCGTCGCGACCCGGACGGGAGCCGGCGCCTACGCCGTCGCCCCCGCCTACGAGGCCGCCCGCCGGGGCGTCTCGCTGCTCGGCATCGGGGCGGAGGATGCGCCGCTGCAGGCCGCCTGCTCGACCGCCCGGGCGCCGTACGTTCCCCTGCCGCGCTCGCGGGTGCGGCACACGACGCTGTGGTCGTTGCTGACGCCGATGCTCCTCCTGGCCTCCGACCTCGGCCTGCTGCCGGGGGAGGTCGCCGATCCGGAGGCGATCGCGGCGGCGCTCGACCGCACCGCCGAGGAGTGCGGCCCCGCGCGGGAGACGTTCGTGAACCCGGCGAAGACCCTGGCCCTGGAGCTGCTCGACGCCCTGCCGGTCCTCGCGGCCGAGGGGCCGCTCGCCGGCGCCGCCGCCTCCCGGGTGGCCGACCAGCTGGCCACGCTGGCCGGGCTGCCGGCGACGGGTTTCCGGCTGCCCGACCAGCGGGTCGCCGCGTGCGCCGTCCTCGGCGGGCCGCTGGCCCCGCAGGACGCCGACGACTTCTTCCGGGACCGCGCCGACGACGTCGGCCGGCGGCTGCGGCTGCTCACGATCCGGGACGCCGCGGCCGGTGGGCACGACGGGGCGGGCGAACGGGAGCCCCGCTCGGCCGGGGAGGCCATGCAGGCGGTGCTGAGCACCGCCGCGGCCAACAACGTCCCGGTCAGCGCGCTCGCCGAGCACGGCGAGCCGGAGTCGGGCCGCCTGCCGCAGCTGGCGCGCCAACTGGCCGTCGCCGACTTCAGCGCCGTCTACCTCGCCCTGGTGCTGGATCAGGAACGCGGCGTGCGGCCATGACCGGGCCGACAGGCGATTCGGAGGCGGTCGCGACCGGGTAGTCCCCGGCGCGGCTACGACGGCGTCCGTCGGTCCGACGGATCACATCACTGGGACAGCGCGAGCGCTGACCGACCGGAAGGACTTCCCGTGGCGGGTGGACTGGTAGCGCTGCTGGACGACGTCGCGGTGCTGGCGAGGGCCGCCGCGGCCTCGATCGACGACATCGGGGCGGCCGCGGGACGGGCCAGCATGAAGGCCGCAGGCGTCGTCATCGACGACACCGCCGTCACGCCGCAGTACGTGCACGGCCTCAACGCCGAGCGTGAGCTGCCGATCATCCGGCGCATCGCCACGGGCTCGCTGCGCAACAAGCTGCTGCTGATCCTGCCCGCGATCCTGCTGCTCAGCGAGTTCCTGGACTTCCTGCTCACCCCGCTGCTGATGCTGGGCGGTGTCTACCTCTGCTACGAGGGGGCGGAGAAGGTGTGGCACCGGGTCAGCGGCCACGAGGAGTCGCACGCGACGGTGGAGGACGCGCTCCCGGACGAGAAGTCGCTCGTCTCCGGGGCGGTGCGCACCGACTTCATCCTCTCGGCGGAGATCATGGTGATCTCGCTGAACGAGGTGGCCGACGAGAGCTTCTGGTCGCGGGCGATCATCCTGCTCGTCGTCGCGATCGGCATCACCGTGCTGGTGTACGGCGTCGTCGCCCTGATCGTGAAGATGGACGACATCGGGCTGAGCCTGTCCCAGCGCACCGGCAAGGGCGTGGCCGCGTTCGGCCGCGGGCTGGTCAAGGGCATGCCCAAGCTGCTCACCGGGCTCACCGTGGTCGGCACCGCCGCGATGCTCTGGGTCGGTGGCCACATCCTGCTGGTGGGCTCCGACGACCTGGGTCTGCACGTCCTCTACGACGCGGTGCACCACCTGGAGGAGGCGGCCCACGACGCCACCGGAGCCGTCGGCGGAGTCATCGGCTGGGTGGTCAACACGCTGGGCAGCGCCCTCCTCGGGCTCGGCGTCGGCGCCCTGGCGGTACTGGTCATGAACCTGACGGTCCACCGCGGCTCCTCCGCCGAGCACGCCCCCGGATCCGCCCGGTGACCGCAGCGCTCCGGGCCGGACCGACTCGCCGGGTCCTTGTGACGGGGTTCTCCTGCCCGCTCCGGGACGGCGGGGGACAGTAGAGGTCATGGATCCGGCGAACACCGACCGCACGCAGCTCTCCCCGGCCCGCCGCCGGGCCGATCGCGCGAGGCTGGCCGACGAGGTCGTCGACGTCCTGGTCATCGGCGGCGGGGTCACCGGCGCCGGAGCGGCGCTGGACGCGGCGAGCCGGGGGCTGACCGTCGCACTCCTGGAGGCCCGCGACTTCGCCGCCGGCACGTCCAGCCGCTCCAGCAAGCTCATCCACGGCGGCCTGCGCTACCTCGAGCAGTTCGCCTTCCCGCTGGTGCGCGAGGCGCTGCACGAGCGCGCCCGGCTCGTGCAGACCATCGCCCCGCACCTGGTGCGCCCGCTGCCGTTCCTGCTGCCGCTCACCTCGCCGGTCTGGCAGCGGGCCTACTTCGGCGCGGGCGTCGCGCTCTACGACGTGCTCGGAGCCGCGTTCACCCGGCGCCGGCCGATCCCGCGCCATCGGCACCTGTCCCGCTCGGCCACGCTGGAGGCGTTCCCCGGGCTGCGCCGCGACGTCGTCCACGGCGCCATCCGCTACTGGGACGCGCAGGTCGACGACGCCCGCCACACACTGGCCGTCGTCCGCACCGCCGCCGGACACGGCGCCCGCGTGCTGTCCAGCGCGCGGGTCACCGGCCTGCTCCGGGACGGCGACGACGGGGACGGCGGGCGAGACATGGCCGCGGTCGTCGGCGTGCGGGTCGCCGACCTCACCGACGGCTCCTCGTTCACCGTCCGCGCGCGCAGCGTGGTGGCGGCGACCGGCGTCTGGAGCGACGACATCGGGACGATGCTCGGGGACTCGGCGCCGAACCTGACGGTGCGCGCCTCCAAGGGCGTGCATCTCGTGGTGCCCCGGTCGGCGATCGACGGCGGCTCGCTCGTGGCTGCCGGCGGCACGCCGGACGGGCTGATCCTGCGCACGCCCACCAGCGTGCTGTTCGTCATCCCGTGGGGCGACGAGTGGATCGTCGGCACCACCGACACCCCGTGGAAGCTGGACCGGGACCACCCCGCGGCCAGCAGCGCGGACATCGCCTACCTGCTCGACCAGGTCAACCGGGTGCTCACCCGGCCGGTCACGAGCGACCAGATCCTCGGCGTCTACGCCGGCCTCCGGCCACTGCTGGCGGGTGAGTCCGACGAGACCAGCCGGCTGTCCCGCGAGCACGCCGTCGTGACCCCCGTGCCCGGCCTGGTGCTGGTGGCCGGTGGCAAGTACACGACCTACCGGGTCATGGCGAAGGACGCCGTCGACGCGGCCGTCGCCGGACTGCCCGGCGTGCCCGCCTCGCGCACCGAGGAGCTGCCGTTGGTCGGCGCCCACCGCTGGGCGGAGGTGCGCGGCAGCGCCGCGACGCTCGCGGCCGGCGTGGGGGTGCCGGAGGACGCGGTGCAGCGGCTGCTCGGCCGCCACGGCGACCGCACCGCCGACGTGCTGGCGCTCGCCGCCGGGAACCCGGAGCTGGCCCGGCCGCTCGCGGGCGCGCCCGACTACCTCGCCGCCGAGGTCGTGCACGCCGTGATCGCGGAGGGCGCCCTGCACCTCGACGACGTGCTGACCCGTCGCACTCGCATCTCCATCGAGACGGCGCACCGCGGGGTGGACTCCGCGGTGCAGGTCGCGGAGCTGATGGGCCGGGAGCTGGGCTGGGACGAGGAGCGCACCGAACGGGAGGTCGCGCACTACACCGCCCGGGTCGACGCGGAGCGGGAGTCGCAGCGGATGCCCGACGACCGGACCGCCGACGCCGCCCGGCTGGGCGCCCCCGACGTGCGTGCCGGGGTCGCTCCCGCGGGGAGCGGAGGGACTCCTGCGACGGGAGGGCTCCGCAGTGCCGGTGAACGGTCCGGGAGCCGGACACGCGGGTTAGCCTGAGCCGATGTGGCAGCTTCAGAATGCGGTGCGTCACTACTCGTGGGGCTCGCACACCGTCATCCCTGAGCTGATCGGCCTGCCCTCACCGGCTGACCGGCCGCACGCCGAGCTCTGGATGGGCGCCCATCCCGACGAGCCGAGTGTCCGCTCCGACGGCGTGCCGCTGGACAAGGCCATCGCCAGCGAGCCCGAGGTGCTCCTCGGTCGTGAGGTCGTCGAGCGCTTCGGCGCCCGGCTGCCCTTCCTGATGAAGGTGCTCGCCGCCGACCAGCCGCTGTCGCTGCAGGCGCATCCCACCAACGAGCAGGCGGAGGCGGGCTTCGCCGCCGAGGAAGCTGCCGGCGTCCCGCGGGACGACTCGACACGCACGTTCAAGGACCCGTTCCACAAGCCCGAGATCCTGGTGGCGCTGACGCCCTTCGAGGCGCTCTGCGGCTTCCGGCCGGTCGAGAAGTCGCTGCACTGCCTGGCGAAGCTCCAGGTCCCCGAGCTGAAGCCGACCATCGCCGCGCTGGCCCGCGGCGGGCTGCGCGCGGCCATCCCGCAGCTGCTGGCGCTCTCGCCCGAGCACCGGGAGGTGCTGGTCCGCGAGGTCGCGCAGGCGGCGGCCGGCTTCGTGGCCGCGCACGACCCGGAGTTCATCAACACCTACCGGTGGGCGGCCTCGCTGGCCGAGACCTATCCCGGCGACCCCGGCGTGGTCATCTCGCTGATGTGCAACCACCTGAAGCTGGCGCCCGGTGAGGCGGTCTTCATGCCGGCGGGCAACCTGCACGCCTACCTGTCCGGCGCCGGTGTCGAGGTCATGGCCAGCTCGGACAACGTGCTGCGGGGCGGGCTCACCGCCAAGCACGTCGACCTCGCGGCGCTGATCGAGGTCCTGGACTTCACCGACGCCCAGGTGCCCGTGCTGCACCCCGTGCTCGGGCCCGGCGGGCTGCGCTATCCCGTCCCGGTCGAGGACTTCGACCTGACCCGGTGCCAGCTCGACGAGCAGGCCGGGACGCTCACCACCCGAGGCCCGCAGCTCCTGCTGTGCACCGAGGGCACCGCCGTGCTCACCTCGGCCGACGAGGAGCTGACCCTCGCGAAGGGCAGTTCCGCCTTCGTGCCGGCGGGCACACCGGTGACCGCCCGCGGTCCCGCGGTCCTCTACCGGTCGACGACGAACGTCGCCTGACCTCCGGCCGCGGCCTGCGTGTCGCGGCTCGGCAACCCCCGCACCGGCCTAGGTTCCGGGGCGCTGCCGTCTCACCTCCGGGGGATCCCGCGTGTCCGCTCGCCTCTACGCCCGTCGTCGACGCGTGGTGCGGTCCGTGGTCGCTCCGCTGCTGGCGATGGCGCTGCTGGGTGGTTGCGGCCCGGAGACCTCGCCCGCCGCGGACACCCCCACGGACACCGCCGCGGTGGCCGACGAGGGCGTCGCCGACCAGGAGACGGCCGAGGACCCCCTGCCTCCGGACGGCCTCGCGGAGTCCGCCGGTGGGCTGAACCCCGGCAGCGCCGACGCCGTCATCGGCACCGCCGCGCCCACCTCGGCCCTGGCCGCCCTGGCCGCGCTCGAGGTGAAGGGACGGGCGCCCCGCACCGGGTACGACCGCGACCTGTTCGGAGCCGGCTGGGTGGACACCGACCGCAACGGCTGCGACACCCGCAACGACATGCTCGCCCGGGACCTGACCGGCGAGACGTTCAAGCCCGGCACCCGCGACTGCGTCGTCCTCACCGGCACGCTGGCCGACCCGTACTCGGGGCGCACGATCGCCTTCCAGCGCGGCCAGGGCACCAGCGACGCCGTCCAGATCGACCACGTGGTCGCCCTGTCCGACGCCTGGCAGAAGGGTGCCCAGCAGTGGGACACCCCGAAGCGCACGCAGTTCGCCAACGATCCGCTCAACCTGCTGGCCGTCGACGGGCCGCTGAACATGCAGAAGGGCGACGGCGACGCGGCCACCTGGCTGCCGCCGGCGACGTCCTTCCGGTGTGCCTACGTCGCCCGGCAGGTCGCGGTGAAGATCCGCTACGGCGCGTGGGTCACCCAGGCGGAGAAGAACACGATGGCCACGGTGCTCAGCTCGTGCCCGGCCGAGCCGCTGCCCGGGGGAGTGGTGGCCGACCTCCCGGCGCCGCCGCCACCTCCGCCGCCGCCGGTCGCGCCCCAG
>NZ_HG931174.1:305448-331771 GCF_000582785.1 Candidatus Blastococcus massiliensis AP3 | reverse complement strand
CGCGCCGTCCTACGCCAACTGCACGGCGGTCAAGGCCGCCGGAGCGGCCCCGATCCGGGCCGGGGACCCCGGCTGGGAGCCGAAGTTCGACCGCGACGGCGACGGCGTGGGCTGCGAATCCTGACCTTCGGCCCCGCCCAGAGGCTCGCCCCGAGCGCGCGAGGGGTGAGGAGGGCTGGGTCCTTCGTCTATCCTGGGGAACGGCACGAGCCCCGCCGAAGCCTCGGCATGCTCGCTCTCCCCGGGATCGGGGATCGAAGCGACCCTGCATCCGACTGCATCGCCCGGCCGGCGCGCCGGGCACCACCCTGGAGCTTTCATGACCGCCAGCACTGGCACCCGCACGTTGACCACCCCCACCGGCGAGGCCGACTACAAGGTCGCCGACCTCTCCCTCGCAGGCTTCGGCCGCAAGGAGATCCAGCTCGCCGAGCACGAGATGCCCGGCCTGATGGCGCTGCGTGCCGAGTACGGCGACGCCCAGCCGCTGGCCGGCGCGCGCATCGCCGGCTCGCTGCACATGACCGTGCAGACCGCCGTCCTCATCGAGACCCTCACGGCGCTCGGCGCCGACGTCCGGTGGGTGAGCTGCAACATCTTCTCCACCCAGGACCACGCCGCCGCGGCGATCGCCGTCGGCGACGGCACGCCCGAGCAGCCGAACGGCGTCCCCGTGTTCGCCTGGAAGGGCGAGACGCTGGAGGAGTACTGGTGGGCCACCCAGCGGCTGTTCGAGTTCCGCGACGAGAGCGGGGACGTCATCGGGCCGAACATGGTCCTCGACGACGGCGGTGACGCCACCCTGCTCGTCCACCTCGGTACCCGCTTCGAGGCCGACGGCGCCGTTCCGGACACCACCGACGCCGACTCCGAGGAGTACGCGGTCATCCTCGACACCCTCCGCGGCACGATCGCCCAGGACGGCTCGTACTGGACCCGCATCGGCCAGGGCATCAAGGGCGTCACCGAGGAGACGACCACCGGTGTCATGCGGCTCTACGAGCTCGCCCGCGACGGCCGCCTGCTCTTCCCGGCGATCAACGTCAACGACTCGGTCACCAAGAGCAAGTTCGACAACCTCTACGGCATCCGGCACTCGCTGGTCGACGGCATGAACCGCGCCACCGACGTGATGATCGGCGGCAAGGTGGCCGTCGTCTGCGGCTTCGGCGACGTCGGCAAGGGCAGCGCGGAGGCGCTCCGCGGCCAGGGTGCCCGCGTGATCGTCACCGAGATCGACCCGATCTGCGCCCTGCAGGCCGCGATGGAGGGCTACGAGGTGGCCACCCTCGATGAGGTCATCGGCAAGGCCGACATCATCATCACGACCACCGGCAACAAGGACATCATCACCGCCGACCTGCTCGGCCGGACCAAGCACCAGGCGATCATCGGCAACGTCGGGCACTTCGACAACGAGATCGACATGGCCGGCCTGGCGAAGACCCCGGGCGTCGTCCGGACGACGATCAAGCCGCAGGTCGACGAGTGGCGGTTCGAGGACGGCCACACGATCATCGTGCTCTCCGAGGGCCGCCTGCTGAACCTGGGCAACGCCACCGGCCACCCCAGCTTCGTCATGAGCGCCTCGTTCTCCAACCAGGTGCTGGCCCAGATCGAGCTGTGGAACAACCGCGCCGCCTACGAGGGCAAGGCGCCCACGGTCACGGTGCTGCCCAAGAAGCTCGACGAGCACGTCGCGCGGCTGCACCTGCCCGCGCTCGGCGTGCAGCTGACCGAGCTGACCAAGGTGCAGGCCGACTACATCGGCGTGCCGGTCGAGGGCCCGTACAAGAGCGACCACTACCGCTACTAAGAGTCGAAGGACCCCGTCCCCCTCACCCCTCGCAAGCTCGGGGCGAGCCTCTGGACGGGGCCTTTCCGGCTGGCTGTTCCCGCACGTCAGGTAGGTAAGGAGAGCGGCTCACCCGGATGGGTGGGCCGCTTTCCTTGCTCCACAGCGCAGAATGGGCCTCGTGCCGCCAACCGCTCCCCAGAACGGGCCCAGCCGAGGCCGTGTCCTCGTCGTCGACGACGACGCCGCCCTCGCCGAGATGCTCGGCATCGTGCTGCGCCGGGAGGGCTACGAACCCGCGTTCGTCTCCGACGGCAATCGCGCCGTGGGGGTCTTCCAGCAGACCCGCCCGGACCTGGTGCTCCTGGACCTGATGCTGCCCGGCCGCAACGGCCTGCAGATCTGCCAGGACATCCGCACCCAGTCGACCGTCCCCATCGTGATGCTCACGGCGAAGGGCGACACGATCGACGTCGTCCAGGGGCTGGAGGCCGGGGCCGACGACTACGTCACCAAGCCGTTCAAGCCGGTCGAGCTCGTCGCGCGCGTGCGGGCCCAGCTGCGCCGGGGCGAGACCGGCCAGGCCGAGAGCCTCGCGATCGGTGACGTGCAGATCGACGTCCCGGCCCACCAGGTGACCCGCGACGGGGTGCCGGTCGCGCTGACCCCGCTGGAGTTCGACCTGCTCGTCGCCCTGGCCCGCAAGCCGCGCCAGGTCTTCACCCGGGAGCTCCTCCTCGAGCAGGTGTGGGGCTACCGGCACGCCGCTGACACGCGCCTGGTGAACGTCCACGTGCAGCGGCTGCGCGCGAAGATCGAGAAGGACCCGGAGCGGCCCGAGATCGTGCTGACCGTGCGCGGCGTCGGCTACAAGGCCGGCCCGCCGTGAGCGGGCCCGCAGGATCCGGACATCGCGGGAACGGCTCGGGCCTCCCCGCCTAGGGCGCCCGTTCCGGAACAATGGCCCCGTGACCGCCACCAGAACGCCTCCGGCGGACACCGGCACGGCCGGCCCGCCCGAGCCCCGGCGTCCTCTCGGGAGTGGCGTGGCGGTGGTCGCCCGGAGGCTGCGCCGGCGAGGCGCCGCCCTCAGTCGGCACATCCAGGCGGTGACCCGGCCGTGGGCACGGCGTGCCCTTCATGCGTGGCGCTCGTCGCTGCAGGTGCGCATCGGCGCCATCACCATGGTGGTGGCCGGCACCGTTGTGATCATCGTGAGCCTGGTGCTGTTCAGCCAGATCCGCGACCAGCTGCTCTCGGTCAAGCGGCAGGCTGCCGTGGACCAGGCCCAGGTCGGCGTGCGCTACGCCCAGGGCGAGGTGGCCGGCATCGCGACCGGTGACCGGTCGACCGTCCGCTCGACACTGGACCGCACCGTGAACCAGTTGCGGCAGCGGGGCGGCGCGGCCGGCGACTTCGACGTCGTGATGATCTACCGGACCGGCGACGTCGAGATCCCCGGCCCGAGCCGGCCCTACATCTACCAGGCGCTCCCCGATGACCTGCGCGCCGACGTCGACGCGGGCACCCAGTCCTACAAGTACGACGAGATCCCGGACGAGACCGGGGATCCCCGGCCCTCGCTGGTGGTCGGCTCGCCCGTCAGCGGCGGGACCGTCGGCGTCGAGCAGATCGAGCTGTACTACATCTTCCCGCTGGCCCAGGAGGCGGAGAGCCTGTCGCTGATCCGCAGCACCGTGGTGATCAGCGGCCTGGCCCTCACCCTGTTCGTGGTCGGGATCGGTGTGCTGGTCACCCGGCTGGTGGTCGATCCCGTGCGGCGGGCCGCCGGGACCGCCCAGCGCCTGGCGGAAGGGCAGCTGGAGGAACGCATGACCGTGCGGGGCGAGGACGACCTCGCCCGGCTGGCCACCAGCTTCAACGCGATGGCGGACAGCCTCCAGCGGCAGATCACCCAGCTGGAGGGGCTGTCCCAGCTGCAGCAACGGTTCACCTCCGACGTGTCGCACGAACTCCGCACCCCGCTGACCACGGTGCAGATGGCCGCCGACGTGCTGCACGAGGCGCGGGAGGGCTTCGCGCCGCACGTGGCCCGGTCCGCCGAGCTGCTGCGCGCGGAGCTCGACCGCTTCGAGGGCCTGCTCACCGACCTGCTGGAGATCAGCCGGTACGACGCCGGGGCCGCCGTGCTGGAGGCGGAGTCCACCGACCTGGGTGCGCTGGTGGCACGGGTGGCCGCGGGCATGTACGCGCTGGCCGGACGGCACGGGTGCGAGCTGGTCGTGGAGCGCCCCGACGAGGACGTCATCGTCGAGGTGGACGGGCGCCGGGTCGAGCGGATCCTGCGCAACCTCGTCGGCAACGCCATCGAGCACGGCGCCGGCCACCCGGTGGAGATCACGCTGGCCGCGAGCCGCAGCGCCGCCGCGGTGACCGTGCGGGACCACGGCGTGGGGCTGACCTCGGCCGAGGCGCAGCACGTCTTCGACCGCTTCTGGCGCGCCGACCCCTCCCGCGTGCGCAGCGTCGGCGGGAGCGGGCTGGGGCTGTCCATCAGCCTCGAGGACGCGCGGCTGCACGGGGGCTGGCTCCAGGTCTGGGGCCAACCCGGCTCCGGCGCCCAGTTCCGGCTCACGGTGCCCCTGACCGTCGGCGGCGAGCTCAGCAGCTCCCCGCTGCCGCTCCGGCCGGTCGTCGTGCGCCGCCCGGGGAGCCCGGGATGAGGCGGCGGGCGGGACTTCCGGCGCTCGGCGCCGCGGTGCTCCTGGGGCTGACGTCGTGCTCCATCGTGCCGACGTCCTCCCCGACGGTCCCCATCACGCAGGCACCGGAGCGACCGGCCCGGGATGTCGGCATCCCGCTGCTCTCACCGGCGCCCGGCGCGACGCCCGAGGAGATCGTCCGCGGGTTCATCGACGCCTCGGCGAGCGGCGTGCGCAACCACCCCGTCGCCCGGGAGTACCTGACTCCCGAGGCGGCCAGGTCGTGGTCCGACGCCGCGAGGATCACGGTCATCGAGTCCGACTACGCGGCGGTCGCCACCGCGGCGGGCATGGTCCAGGTCACGGCGCAGGCGGTCGGGACGGTCGACGCGCGCGGGTCCTTCGCCGTCGCCACGGGCAGTTCGGAGTCCTTCACCCCCGACTTCCAGCTCGCGGAGGTGGACGGTGAGTGGCGGATCGCCGATCCGGACGACGGGCTGATCATGCTGCGGCTCGACTTCGAGCGGCTGTACGACGCGGTCGACGCCTACTTCCTCGACCCCACGGGGCAGGAGCTGGTGCCCGACCCGCGCTACCTCATCGGCGGGGAGGCCCAGCCGACGGCGCTGGTGGAGCGCCTTCTCGAGGGGCCCTCGGCGACGCTGGTCAACGCTGTGCGCAATCCGCTCCAGGGGGCGCAGCTGGCCCGGCGGGTCAGCGTCGAGGGGCAGACGGCGCTGGTCGACCTCACGGACGTGGAGGTGGACCCCGCGACGGAGCTCTGCGAGCTCTGCGCCCAGTTGACCTGGTCCCTCACCCAGCTGGAGGCACCCCGCATCCGTTCGGTGACGATCAGCGTGGACGGCGAGCCCGTGGAGTTCGAGGGTGTTCCCGCGCAGCAGACCACCGAGGACTGGCAGATGTTCGACCCCTATGCCGCGCCGGTGGACGCGGTGGGGCACTACCTGCAGAACGGCCGCCTGCGCACCGTCGACGACGAGGACGCACCCGGCCCGGCCGGCACCGGGTTCTACGGCCTCACCTCGGCCGCGGTGTCCACCGACGCCCGGAGCGGGGAGCTGACCTACCTCGTCGGGGTGCGCCCCGAGCAGTCGGGCGAGAGCCTGTGGGCCGGCCGCTACGGCGGCGAGCTCCAGCTGGTGCAACAGGGCGGCAGCCGGACGCTGAGCGCACCGACGGTCGCCCGGACGCTCCCGGAGGCCTGGGTGGTGCGCGACGGCTCCGAGGTCGTCCGCGTGGCGGAGTCGGAGCCGGTGGTCCAGTCGGTCAGCGTCCCGTCGTTGGCGGCCCTCGGGCCCGCACAGGTGATCGAACTCTCCCCGGACGGGGTCCGGGTCGCCATGATCGTGGCCGACCTGGAGGGTGCCGGTGCGCGGCTCCGGGTGGGGACGGTCCGGCGCGATCTCGGAGAGGTCTACGTCCGCGACCTCCCCGAGGTGGCACCCGGCCTCTCGTCGGTCGTCGACGTGGCCTGGCGCTCCAGCGGCGAGCTGTGGGTGCTGGCCGGCGACCCGGGGGACGAAGCGCCGTACTCGCTCGGCGTCGACGGCTGGGGGCTGAAGCGGGAGCGGAACGCGGGCCTGCCGGCGTCCCCGACCTCGCTCGGAGCCGCGCCGGGCCGCCCACCGCTGGTCGTCGCCGACGACACGCTGTGGCAGTGGTCGACGGGGGGCACCTGGGTGACCCTCGTGCGGGGGCGGGAACCGATCCGCGGGTCGGCGCCCTTCTACCCCCTCTGAGCTCCCGGCCCCTGTGCACCGCCGGTCGTCATCCACATACGGGGGAGCGACCTGCCGTTCCTGAGCGGACGCGGCCACGCTGTGACGGATGGGCGGTTCGGGATGGTCCGCGCTCGTGGACCTCGTGCTGCCGCGGACCTGCGCCGGGTGCGGGCTGCCCGGCCGCCTGCTCTGCCCGCGTTGCGCCGGTCTCCTCGCGCGCCCGCACCTGGCGACGCCGCGACGCTTCCCCGAGGGCTTCCCGCCGACGGTCGCCGCCGGCGCTTACGAGGGGCCGGTGCGGCCGGCGGTCCTCGCGTTCAAGGAACGCGGTCGGGCCGAGCTGGCCCGGCCCCTGGGGACGGCGCTGGCTCTGGCCGTCGCCGCGGTGGTCGCGGCCGTCCCGGGCCCGGCGCCGGAACGGGTGCTGCTCGTGCCGGTGCCCGGCTCCGCCGCCGCGCTCCGGGAGCGGGGGCGTGACCACGTCCGCGAGCTGACGGCGCACGCGGTCCGGGAACTGCGAGCGGCGGGGCTGCCCGCTGACTCCTGCCGGTCGCTCCGCCGCCGCGGACGGGTCCGTGACTCCGCGGACCTGTCGGTGGCGCAGCGCCGGGCCAACCTGGCCGGCACCTTCGCCCTGGCGGACGGTGCGCGTCCCGCTGCCGTCGACGAGCTGATCGTGCTGGTCGACGACGTCGTCACCAGTGGCGCCACGCTCACCGAGGCGGGCTCGGTGCTGGCCGCGCTGGGGCGGCCGGGCGGCCCTCCGGTCCTCGGAGCGGTCGTCGCCGCGACCCCGAGGGAGCCCGCCCGCGCACGTCGGATGAACCCTCCGCGCAGGCCCGACGGACCCCGTCCCGGGTCGTTCCGGGGATCCCGCTGATCGACTGTCGTGACCGCGCCGGAGGGACTAGCGTCGAAGCGACCCAACGCCGGATTCTCACCGGGAGGTCTCATGGAGATCGTCGTACGTGGTCGCAATGTCGAGGTTCCCGAGCACTATCGCCAGCACGTCGAGGACAAGGTCGGTTCCACGGACCGCTTCGACGGCAAACTGAAGATGCAGCGCATCGACGTGGAGCTCTTCCACGAGAAGAACCCGCGCCAGTCGGACAACTGCCAGCGGGTGGAGATCACCCTCCGCGGCAAGGGGCCCGTCGTCCGGGCCGAGGCAGCCGGGCCGGACTTCTACGCCGCCCTCGACCAGGCCGTGGCCAAACTCGACAACCGGCTGCGCCGGGCCGCCGATCGCCGCCGCGTGCACCACGGACGGCGCACCCCGGCGAGCGTCCGGATGGCCGACAGCGGGGTGCTCGACACCGCCGCCCTCGTCACCGACAACGCGCGACCTGCCGAGCCCGAGCTCGACGGCACTCCCTACGGGGCCGACCCGGACGAGCACCTGCCCGGCCGCATCGTGCGCGAGAAGCACCACCCCGCCATCCCCATGACCGTCGACCAGGCGCTCCACGAGATGGAGCTGGTCGGCCACGACTTCTACCTGTTCCAGTGCGCCGACACGGGGCAGCCCACGGTCGTCTACCGCCGGCACGCCTACGACTACGGCCTCATCCGGCTCGCGCCGGTGTCCCAGGACGGCACCGCGCAGACGCCGTCCGCCGTACCGGAGCCGGTCACCGTCTGACCGGGCGGGGCGCGGCCGCCGGCCGCGCCCCGCGTCAGTCGTCGGGGAGCCGGGAGAACAGCGCCGCGTCGCCGCGGCTGCCGTCCCGGTACTCCAGGCAGGACCGCACCACGCCCTCATGGGTGAAGCCCGCGCGCCGGGCCGCCGCCTGCGAGGGGATGTTGTCGACGTCGGCCATCAGATGCACCCTCGGGGCGCCCAGCCCCAGGCCCCAGTCGGCCAGTCCACGGGCCGTCTCGGCGGCGTACCCGTGGCCGCGTGCCCAGGGCGCGATCCAGTAGCCCACGGCTGGACCGAGCAGGCCCTGGCGCAGGTGCAGGCCGGCAGACCCGACCAGTTCGCCGTCGGCCTCCACGGCGACGATCAGCGCCCTGTGCTCGGCCCGCTCGGCGGCAGTGGTCTCGATGAATTCGAGCGCGTGGGCTTCGGTGTAGGGGACCGGGATCGTCCCGATCCACCGCTGGATGCCGGCGTCCTGGCAGGCGCGGTACACCGGGTCGACGTCGTCGGCACGGTAGGGGCGCAGCACGAGCCGTCCGGTGCGCACGACCTCCGTGGGCAGGTCGATCAGGGACAGATCCACCGGCTCATGATCAGGCGTTGCCGAGCACCCGGTCGACCGATATCTCGAGCACGACGCGGGCCGGGTTCTCCCGGGGTGTGCGGTAGCGCCGGGCGTAGCGCTCGACGGCGTCGGCCACCGAGACGGCGTCGTCGCGGACCACCGCCGTCCCCTCGAGGGTGAGCCATCGGCGGCCGTCCACCTGGCAGACCGCGACGCGGGCCTGCCCCTGCCGCACGTGCCGGGCCTTGGCGGAGCTGCCCGAGGTGATGACGCGGGCGGTCGCGGTGGTCGGGTCGAAGGTGACCCCGACCGGGACGACGTGCGGGCTGCCGTCGGGACGCAGCGTGGTCAACGTGGCCAGGTGGCGCTCGGCCAGGAACGCCAGCGCATCGGGGCCGAGGTCGTGCGGATCGCGGGACACCCCGGGAGGCTAGAGGAGTTGCTGGGGCGGTTCGGACCGGAGACGGGCCACGTTCCCGGGCGGCACGCCTACGCTGGGGCCGTGGTGTTCCAGAAGATCCTCCGCGCCGGCGAGGGCAAGCAGGTCCGACGACTCTCCAAGATCGCTGATGCAGTCGAGTCGCTGGCCGACGACTACACCGACCTCACCGACGCGGAACTGCGGGCCAAGACCGACGAGTTCAAGGAGCGGTACGCCGACGGCGAGTCGCTGGACGAGCTCCTGCCCGAGGCCTTCGCCGTCGTCCGCGAGGCCTCGTCGCGCACCCTCGGCCAGCGGCACTACCGCGTGCAGCTCATGGGCGGCGCGGCGCTGCACCTGGGCAACATCGCCGAGATGAAGACCGGTGAGGGCAAGACCCTCACCGGTGTGCTGCCGGCGTACCTCAACGCCCTGACCGGCAACGGCGTGCACGTGGTCACCACCAACGACTACCTCGCCTCGCGCGACGCCGACTGGATGGGCCGGGTGCACCGGTTCCTGGGCCTGAACGTGGGCACGATCGTCTCGGGCCAGGCGCCGGCCATCCGCCGCGAGCAGTACGCCTGCGACATCACCCACGGCACCAACAACGAGTTCGGCTTCGACTACCTGCGCGACAACATGGCGTGGAGCAAGGCCGACCTGGTGCAGCGGGGCCACCACTTCGCGATCGTCGACGAGGTCGACTCGATCCTCATCGACGAGGCGCGCACCCCGCTGATCATCAGCGGCCCCGCGGAGACCAGCGCCAAGTGGTACGGCGAGTTCGCCCGCATCGTGCCGATGATGAAGCGCGACGTGCACTACGAGGTCGAGGAGGCCAAGCGCACGGTCGCCGTCACCGAGGAGGGCGTCGAGTTCGTCGAGGACCAGCTCGGCATCGACAACCTCTACGAGGCGGTCAACACCCCGCTGATCGGCTACCTGAACAACGCGCTCAAGGCCAAGGAGCTGTTCAAGAAGGACCAGCAGTACATCGTCACCAACGGCGAGGTCCTCATCGTCGACGAGTTCACCGGTCGCGTGCTCTCCGGTCGCCGCTACAACGAGGGCATGCACCAGGCCATCGAGGCCAAGGAGAAGGTGAAGATCAAGGACGAGAACCAGACGCTCGCCACGATCACCCTCCAGAACTACTTCCGGCTCTACGAGAAGCTCTCCGGGATGACCGGCACGGCCCAGACCGAGGCCGCCGAGCTGCACCAGACCTACAAACTGGGCGTCGTCCCGATCCCGACCAACCGGCCGATGATCCGCGAGGACCAGTCCGACGTCATCTACAAGACGGAGAAGGCCAAGTTCGACTCCGTCGTCGACGACATCGCCGAGCGGCACGAGAACGGCCAGCCGGTCCTCGTCGGCACCGCCAGCGTCGAGAAGTCCGAGCTCCTGTCGAAGTTCCTCCTGCGCCGGGGCATCCCGCACGAGGTCCTGAACGCGAAGAACCACGCCCGTGAGGCGGCGATCATCGCGATGGCCGGTCGGGCAGGAGCGGTCACCGTCGCCACCAACATGGCCGGCCGCGGTACCGACATCCAGCTCGGCGGCAACGCCGAGTTCATCGCCGACGAGGCGCTGCGCGCCCGCGGGCTCTCCCCGGCCGAGACGCCGGAGGAGTACGAGGCAGCCTGGGACGAGGCGCTCGAGACAGCCAAGGCGCAGGTCAAGGCGGAGCACGAGGAGGTCGTCGAGGCCGGCGGCCTGTACGTGCTGGGCACCGAGCGGCACGAGAGCCGCCGCATCGACAACCAGCTCCGCGGCCGTTCCGGCCGGCAGGGCGACCCGGGGGAGTCGCGGTTCTACCTCTCCCTCGGCGACGACCTCATGCGCCGGTTCAACGGCCCGATGCTCGAGTCGATGATGAACACCCTGCGGGTGCCCGACGACCAGCCCATCGAGTCGAAGATGGTCAGCCGCGCGATCCGCTCGGCGCAGACCCAGGTGGAGCAGCAGAACTTCGAGGTCCGCAAGGACGTCCTCAAGTACGACGAGGTGCTGAACCGCCAGCGCACCGTCATCTACGACGAGCGCCGGAAGGTGCTCGAGGGCGCCGACCTGCACGAGCAGCTGCGCGGCATGTGCGACGACGTCGTCAGCGCCTACGTCGACGGGGCCACCGAGACCGGGTACGCCGAGGACTGGGACCTCGACCAGCTGTGGACGGGGCTCAAGGCGCTCTACCCGGTGGGGCTGACGGTCGAGGAGCTCCTCGACCGGGTGGCCGGCGGCGACCAGACCGAGCTCTCCGCCGAGGACCTCAAGTCCGCTCTGCTCGAGGACGTGCACAACGCCTACGAGGCGCGGGAGACGGCGCTCGGCTCCGAGGTCATGCGCGAGCTGGAGCGGCGCGTGCTGCTCAGCGTCATGGACCGCAAGTGGCGCGAGCACCTCTACGAGATGGACTACCTGCGGGCCGGCATCCACCTGCGCGCGATGGCCAACCGCGACCCGGTCGTGGAGTACCAGCGCGAGGGCTACGACATGTTCAACGCGATGCTCGACGGCATCAAGGAGGAGTCGGTCGGCTTCCTGTTCAACCTCGAGGTCAAGACCAAGGAGGAGCAGGCGGCCGAGGCCAAGGCCAAGCAGGACGAGGCGGAGGCCAAGGCCCTGGCGGCGGCCCAGGAGGGCACCGCGCGGGTGCTCGCCCGGCAGGCGGCGGAGGCACAGGCCGCCCAGGCGTCCGGCTCCGCGGCGGCCGCTCCGACGGCACGGCGCACGGGGACGGCGCGGAAGTCCGAGCCGGCCGCCGCGACCGGGGCGCCGACCGGAGCGCCGGCCGGTCCGACGCCGTCGGCATCGGGCACCGGGCCGGAGATCTCGGTCAAGGGCCTCGACGAGGCGCGGCGCGCGCCGGAGAACCTCACCTACTCCGCGCCGAGCTTGGACGCCTCGGCCAAGGACGGCGGCCGGACCAAGGCGGCCAAGACGGCGACGGTGAGCGGCACCAAGGAGACCCCGCGCAACGCGCCCTGCCCGTGCGGTTCGGGCAAGAAGTACAAGCAGTGCCACGGGGCGGCCGGCGCCAACTAGGCGCGACGAGCCGCTCCCGCGACGCCCCGCCGACCACCAGGTCGGCGGGGCCAGAAGGACCCCGTCCCACTCACCCCTCGCAGGCTCGGGGCGAGCCTCCGGACGCGGCCTAACCGATCTGCAGGGCGGTGCAGCGCCAGCGGCCGTCGACGCCTTCCAGGCGGGCGGCCACCGCGTGCGCCCGCCCTCCGCGGCGGGCGACGGCGCTGACCTCGGCCACGCCGTCGACGGGTTCGCAGACGTGCACGGGTCCCACGAGCAGCGGGGCCGTGCCCTCGGCGCACCAGCGCGGGGGCCGGCGGCCGGACAGTGCGGCGAACAGCCCCGGCGAGGTGACCGGCTGCAGCTGAGTCACCGGCCGGCGGCCGGAGAGGGCCTCGAGGGCGAGGGTCAGCACTCGGCGGCCGGCGTCCCCTGCCGGGGGCAGATCGTCCCTGGCGGACCAGGCGGGCCCGAACTCGTCCTGTCGGGCGAACGCCGAGGCGGCGCTCCGGGGTCGTGGGCCGGGCCGGTGCGGCGGCCGGGGCACGGCGACGCCGGGGAGGACGAGGCGCACCGGCAGCCGCTCGTCCTGCAGAGGTGGCTGGGGCGTCGCCACGCGGACGAGCCGCAGGGACGGGCGCGACGGAGCGGAGCCGTCGGTGGCCGGTGGAGCGGGTGGGTGGACGGGCACGGTCATGGCGGTCTCCCGGATCGAGGGGGCGGAGGCGACGGTCAGCGGGTCAGGCGGCTCAGGGCGGCGGCCGGAGCACCTGGCCGGGGAGGAGCAGGTCCGGGTCGGACCCGATGACGGCCGCGTTGGTGAGCCACCACGCGTGCGTGGCCCGGGCGGTCTCGCCGTCCGTGGGGGTGCGGCCCAGACGGGCGGTCAGCTCGGCGGCGGCGATGTCCCACAGGCAGTCACCGCGGAGGACGACGTGCGCCCCGGGTGCGGGAGCGTCCGGCCCGGACGGGACGGTCGGTCCGTCCGAGGGCGGGCTGTCGACCCCGGGGACCGCGGGCCAGTCGGGTACTCGGGCACCGCCTGAGGACGGGGTCGCCTCGCCCGCGTCCTCGCCGGCCGGCCACTCGGGCAGCGCGCCGACGTCGGTGCCGGGGGCGGTCGGCCACTCGGGCACCGCCAGTGGTGCGGCCCCGGCGGCCGCGGCCGGAGCCGTGGCGATCAGCAGGGTCGTGCCGGCCATCGGAGCGGCGACGCCGAGCCCCAGACCGAGCGCGAGGGCGGCTCCGCGACGGGCTCCTGCGGGAAGGACGCCCCGGGTGAGCACGTCGGCGGCCGCGCCCAGTGCGCCGGGGAGCGCGGAAGCGGCGGTGAGCAGGAGACCGAGCGCGCCCCAGGCCCACACGGTCCAGGCCAGCAGTCCGACGGCGGCGAGCACGAGGGTCTCCGCTCCGGCGGCGTCCGTCATCCGCTGGGCGGCGAGGACGGTTCCGGTCATCTCCGGGAACGAGGGCGTGAGCAGCGACAGGGCGAGCCCGACGCTGCCCGTCGTCGCGGCGGTCCCCACCAGTCGGCGGCCGGTCATGACTACTCCCTCCACTCGGTCGTCGACAACTAAAGCAACCAAACGCAACCAAACGCAACCATCAACAGGGATCTACGCTGCACGCGGAGGTGAGGACATGCGGTGGCAGCAGTTGTTCGCCGACCTGGAGGCCCGGTTCGAGGCCGAGCAGGAGGCGGCCGAGCGAGCGGAGTCGTCGTCCCGGGCGCGGGTGGAGGTGGGCGCGCTGCGCCTGGCCGACCGCCTCCGCGGGGCCGTCGGATCACCGGTCGTGCTGCTCTGCCGGGGAGCCGGACCGGTCGCCGGCGTCCTCGTCGACGTGGGCTCCGACTGGGTGCTGGTGGCCGACGACCGGGGCCAGGAGTGCCTGATCGCCTCGTCCGCCGTGCGCGCGGTCAGCGGGCTCGGCCGGCGGACGGCGGTCGCGGAGGAGGCCGGCCCGGTCCGGGGACGGCTGGACCTGCGCCGCGCGCTGCGCGGGCTGGCGCGCGACCGCGCCGCGCTGCACCTGGTGCTGGACGACGGGACCGTGCTGGTCGGCACGATCGACCGCGTGGGCGCGGACTACGTGGAACTGGCCGAGCACTCCGCCGACCTGCACCGGCGTGCGGAGGCGGTGCAGGGGGTGCGCGCGGTCGTCATCGACGCGGTGGCCCTGGTCCGCACCACGACGCCCGGGCTGGATTAGCTCACAGGTCCTCGGCGACCCGACGCGCTGGACGGGTCAGCGGTCGGCGGGTGCCGTATCGGCTGTCGTGTCGGCAGCCGGCTCGGCGTCCTCGGACTCGGCGGGGGGCACCGTGCCGGCGCGTGCCTCGGCGTACTTCTGCTGGATGAAGCGCTCGAGCTCGTCGGTCTCGACCCGCCACTGGCCGCGGCCGCCGATCTGGATGGCGATGAGCTCCTTGCGGCGCACCAGGGCGTACGCCTGCGACCACGAGACGTTGAGGATCTCGGCGACGTCGTCCAGCGTCAGGAAGCGGGGCGTGGGCATGAGGTCCTCTCCGTCCGGTGCCGCCAGTCTGTCAGCCGCACCGGTGACCCGTGTCCGTCATCCACACCCGAACGTGTGGATGACGGCAGCGGGCACCTGCTCCCATGACGCATCATCTGCACCCGAATGCCGTCATGTCGCGTCGACAGCGGGCGACGCGCCGCGTCGCGCTCGACGCACTCGAGAGGTGACCGTGCTGTGACCGCCGTCCGTCCTGCTCCGTCACCGACGGCTGCGACCGGCCTCCCGGCCGGACCGACGCCGCGCCGCGTCCGGCCGCCGCGCTGGCTGGACCTGAGGCTGCTGCTCGGCGTGCTGCTGGTCCTGGGATCCGTCCTGCTCGGTGCCCGGGTGGTGGGTGCGGCGGACGCGACGGTCCCGGTGTGGGCCGCCGCCGGTGACCTCGCCGCCGGAACGGAACTGGACGGCGACGACCTGGTCGCTGTCGACGTGCGACTCGACGACGCGGCCGACGCCTACCTCTCGACGGGTACGCGCCCGGAGGGCCGGACGCTGGGCCGCGCCGTCCGTGCAGGGGAGCTGATCCCCGGATCGGCGCTCGAGGAGCCGGCCGAGCTGGTGCAGGTGGCGCTCCCCGTCCAGGCGGGGTACGTGCCGCCGGGGCTGCAGCGGGGTGAGCTGGTCGACGTGTACGCCGTCGCCGATCCGGCCGTGGGCGCCACGACGGTCACCGGCGGCGAGGTCACCCTGGTCGTCGAGCGGGCACCGGTGCAGGCGTTGTCCGGTCGGACCGACGGTGTGCTGTCCACCCCCACGACGACGGTCCAGGTGGTCGTCTCCGTCGCGGCGGACGAGGCGGCCGACGTGCTCGCCGCCATCGGTGGTCGTCCGCTGGTCGTCGTGGTGCACACGTCGGTGGACGCCGGGTCGGAGGGCCCGGGCCGCGTGCCGTCGGCCTCGTCCGGCGGTGCGTCCGCGACCACGTCGCCGGCAGGACCGACGGGCTGATGGCCGTCCAGGTGTTCACCGCCGTCACGGGGGCGTCGTGGGAGTCCACTCTCGTGGGCGCGCTGGACCGCTCCGACCACGGGGTCACGGTGGTCCGGCGGTGCGTCGACGTGTCGGAGCTCCTCGCGGCCGCCGCGACCGGGACCGGGCAGGCGGCGCTGCTGTCAGCGGAGCTGCGGCGGCTCGACGGGGACGCCGTGGCCCGGCTGACCGCCGCCGGTGTGGCCGTCGTGGGCCTGGTGGAGCCGGGCGACGAGCGGGCCGCCCAGCGGCTGCGCCAGCTCGGCGTCCCGTACGTGCTGCCCGCGGACGCGGACGCGGAGGTGATCGCACGGGCCCTCCGGGAGGCGGTCGCCGGGGTGCCGTCCGTGTCCCGCGACGTGGCCGATCTCCGCGCGGCCCTGCCGGCGCTGGGGGTGCCGGAGGTCGAGGACGAACGGCCGGCCGGTCGTGGCCGGCTCGTGGCGGTCTGGGGGCCGACCGGCGCGCCGGGGCGGACGACCGTCGCGGTGGGGCTGGCCGACGAGGCGGCCCGGCTGGGTGTGTCCACCCTGCTGGTGGACGCCGACGTCTACGGCGGCGTCGTCGCCCAGGTGCTGGGACTGCTGGACGACTCGCCCGGACTCGCCGGGGCGGCACGCCAGGCGAGTGTCGGGACGCTGGACGCGGCGGCGCTGGTGCGCCTGGCGTGGGCGGTGCGCCCGCACCTGCGCGTGCTCACCGGTCTGGCGCGTGCCGACCGGTGGCCGGAGCTGCGTCCGCACGCGGTGGCGACGGTGCTGGAGGAGGCCCGGCGGCTGGCCGAGCTGACCGTCGTCGACTGCGGGTTCAACCTGGAGGACGACGAGGAGCTGTCCTTCGACACGGCGGCACCCCGGCGCAACGGCGCCACCCTGGCGGTGCTGGAGGCCGCCGACACCGTGCTGTGCGTGAGCGGCGCGGACCCCGTCGCCCTGCAGCGCAGCGTGCGGGCGCTCGACGACCTGCGCGAGGCGCTGCCCGAGGTCGAGCCGGTCCTGGTCGTCAACCAGGTGCGGCGGGGGCCGGTCCCCGGTGACCCGCGCCAGGAGATCGCCACGGCCGTGGCCCGCTTCACCGGCCGCGAGGTGGCGCACTTCCTGCCCGCCGACCGCCGGGCGACCGACGCGGCGCTCGCGGCGGGGCTGACGCTGGCCGAGGCCGCTCCCGGTTCACCGCTGCGCGCCGCGCTCCGGGCTCTCGCCGCCTCGGTGGCGGACGTGACCGAGCCCGCGAACGAACGCCGTGGGCTACGGCGGGCCCGCCGGGCCGACTGACCGCCGACGTGCCCGCGCCCGGTCCGCCGTCGTAGCGTGTGCACTCGGCCCCCGACCTGTGAGGAGTGCGATGGTCGAGCGGCTGAGCTCGCTGGACGCCTCGTTCGTCTTCCTCGACGAGCCCGGGACGCCCATGCACGTGGGCGGCCTGCTCGTGCTCGAGACGCCGCCCGGCGGACTGGACGCCCTGGCCGCGTTGATCGAGGCCCGGCTGGCGCTGGTGCCGCGCTACCGGCAGCGGGTCGCGGTGGTGCCGGGTCACCTGGCCAATCCCGTGTGGGTCGACGACCAGGACTTCGACCTGAGCTACCACCTGCGGCGGTCGGGTCTGCCACGGCCGGGGACCGAGGCTCAGCTGCTCGATCTCGTGTCGCGGTTGACCTCGCGTCCGCTGGACCGCAACCGCCCGCTCTGGGAGGCCTATCTGATCGAGGGTCTCGGCGGCAACCGGGTCGCGGTCATGACGAAGACGCATCCGGCGCTCGTCGACGGGCTCAGCGCCATCGACATCGGCCAGGTGCTGCTCGACGTCGACCCGGGGGCCGTGGCACCCGAGCCCGTGGACTGGCGGCCGGCGCGGGCGCCCGGTGGGACGGAGCTGGTCCTGCAGGCGCTGGACGAGTACCTGCGTCGTCCGTCAGCGGTCGTGGAGACGGTCCGGGCAGCCGTCGCCGACGTCGGCACCACGGCGGGGCGGGTCGGCAGCATCGCCGGCAGCATCGTCCGCACGGTGAGCTCGACCGTCCTCCCGGCGCCGCGGACCCCGCTCAACTCGCCCGTCGGCCGGCAGCGCCGGGTCGCGGTGGCCCGCGCCCGACTCGACGACATCAAGCGGATCCGCACAGTGCACGGCGGCACGGTCAACGACGTCCTGCTGACGGCGGTGACCGGAGCCCTGCGGGAGTGGCTGCTCTCCCGCGGGGAGCCCGTGGTCTCCGGCACCTCGGTGCGGGCGCTGGTGCCGATGGCGCTGCAGGAGGACGAGGCCGGGGCGGCACCCCGGGTGTCGTCGCGGTTGGTGGATCTGCCGGTGGGGGAGCCCAACCCCCGGGTCCGGCTCGCCCGCCTCGGCTACGCCATGCGCGGCCTCGGCGGGGGGCGGTCGAGGAGGTCCGCCGACCACCTGATCGCCCTGACCGGGTTCGCGCCGTCGACGCTGCACGCCCTCGGTGCCAGGGCGGCGCGCGGGCTCTCCCGCCGGATGTTCAACCTCGTGATCACGAACGTGCCCGGACCCCAGGTGCCGCTGTACGCCGCCGGCGGCGAGATGCTCGAGGTCTTCCCGGTCGTCCCCCTGGCGCGAGGTCAGGGGTTGGCGATCGGGATGACCAGCTACCACGGCACGGTGTTCTTCGGCTTCAACGCGGACCGGGACAGCGTCGGCGACGTGGACGTGCTGGCCGACCTGGTGGAGCAGCAGGTCGACGACCTGCTCGAGGCGGCCGGCTGACCGGCGGGCCACCGCCGGGGTCGCCACGACCGGCGCGGCGGTCCCGCCCCCGGCAGGGCTAGCGTCGGTTCCCCATCGATCGAGGAGGTACCCGGGGTGCGTGTGTACCTGCCGGCCACCACGTCCGTGCTGCGGACCCTGGTGGAGGAAGGCCGGCTGACCGGCCCCCACACGGCGTTCGCCGTCACGCCGCAGCTCCGTGAGTTCTACGAGCGCAGCGATCCGCGGGCCGACGTGGAGGAGCTGGAGTACGCCGCGCTGCTGACCGCCGCGCGGGCCAGCCTGCGGCTGCTCGACATCGACCCGGTCGCGATCCGGCGCCGGGTCGTCCTGGCCGCGGACGTGCCGGACGGCGAGGTGACCCCCATGGACGATCCGCACGTCGAGCGGGGGGCGGTGCGGGTGAGCGCCGACGTCCGCATGCAGGACGTCGCCAGTGCCCACATCGACGGCAGCGAGGCCGAGGACGACGTCCGGGCCGCGGTCAACGTCGTGCTGGAGGCCGACCTGGGCAGCGAGGACGCGCAGTTCGTCGTCGACCAGGCCGAAGGGCACGAGTTGGCCTGGTACGCCACGCAGGAGCTCGGGACGGCTCTCGAGCTGCTCTGAGTCGTCACCGGGACGCCTGATCGGGTCGACTCCGGGCTCCCGGCGGGTGCGGCGCCGGGCCGTCCGTAGGATTCGGGGCAGTCCAGGCGGGTCGGTCGAGGTCAGGAGTGAGCAGATGCAGTTCGGTCGGTACTACGAGGAGTTCGAGGTCGGCGCCGTCTACAAGCACTGGCCCGGGAAGACCATCACCGAGTACGACGACCACCTCTTCTGCCTGATCACGATGAACCACCACCCGCTGCACATGGACGTGAACTACGCGGAGAAGACCACCGACTTCGGCAAGAACGTCGTCGTGGGCAACTACATCTACTCGCTGCTCCTCGGCATGAGCGTCCCGGACGTCTCGGGCAAGGCGATCGCCAACCTGGAGATCGAGTCCCTGCGGCACGTCGCCCCGACGTTCCACGGGGACACGATCTACGGCGAGACCACCGTGCTGGACAAGACCGAGTCCAAGTCGAAGGACGACCGCGGCATCGTCCACGTCGAGACGATCGGCTACAAGCAGGACGGCACCGTCGTCTGCATCTTCCGCCGCAAGGTCATGGTGCCCAAGCGTTCCTACGGCGAGGCGCGCGGCGGCGAGCAGCCCGGCCGTCCGGAGCCCACGCCCCGCGGCTGACCGCGACGACGGGGGCCCGCTCGGCCGCTCAGCCGGGCAGGGCCCCCCACTGCCGCAACGTCTCGACCAGGCGCGGGGTGCAGGAGAGTCGGTCCAACGTGACGGCGTCGGCGAACAGCACGGCGTCGGCGTCGTCTCCCGCGACCGGTTCGGCCGCCGGGTCGAGCAGGGTGCAGACGACGTCGGTCACGTCGTAGACGACGCCGTCACCGGGGATGGTGAGCCGCCCGGCGACCGGGCCGGGGCGCACCGCCAGGCCGGTCTCCTCGCGGACCTCGCGCACGACGGCCTCCACCGGGGCCTCACCCGGCTCGATGCGCCCGCCGGGCACCGACCACATCCCGGCGCTCGGGGCGTGGCCGCGACGGATGACCAGCAGCCGGCCGGCCTCGTCCAGGACGACGGCTCCGACGCAGGGGACCACCGGGAGTTCCGTGGACATGGCACGCCACGCTACGGGGGAGCAGCCCGACCGGGCCGGCCCGGTCGATCGGCGTGCGCCCCGCAGTTCCTCGGCTGCGCTTGACGATTCCGGTCCGTCACTGGACGGTGATGCCCGATGAGCGCGTCCCCGGTCTGCCCCCGCTGCGGCGAGGAGTTGAGGGTCCGCCCCGGTGCCGCGGCGCAGGCCTGGTGTCACGTCCACGGCGCCGTCACGCCGCTGCACCACACCGTGCTGGTGGCCCACGACGCCATCGCGGCGGTCACCGCGGACGCGCGCGTGCCGGCATGGGTGCCCGACCCCATGCCCGCGGGCTGGTCGGTGACCGGCCTGGCCTGGGGCGGCGAGCCGGGGGCCCGCGCGATCGTCGTCGACACCGCCGGCCCCGCGCCGCTCGGCGGCTCGGCCGAGCTCGTGCTCGTGGCCGAGGAGCCGGGTACCGGCGTGGGCTGCGGCTATGCCGGCCTGTCCGGTCTGGATCCCGGAGACGTCATCGACGGCCCCTCGTCGGTGGCCGTCGAGGCGGCCGGGCAGCGCGCCCCGCTGTGGGCCGTCCCGACCACCGACGACCGGGCCGCGTTCGTGGGGGAGGCGTACGGGGTGTGGCTGTGGCTGGTGCTGTGGCCCATGAACGCCGCCTGGCTGCTCGCGGAGGAGCCGCGGCTCCTGGACCTGCGGGAACGCATCTATCCCGACCTGCCGCTCGGCCCGGCCAGCGAACACCTGCTGCCCGGCCGCTGAGCCGGCCGGGCCTCGCCGCGGCCCGCTCCGGTCATGATCGGCGCGTCGCGGGTGTGGCTGGCGGTGTCTGTGTTACCCATGTGACGAACGCGTCCGCCGCAGCTCAGGCGGGTCTTCCCACGCAGGCTCGGCGCTCCTTCCGGCCTGTTCGTTCGAGCCCCCCGGAGGTGGCGGTGAACCTCAAGAAGGTCCTCACCTGGTTGGTGATCGCCTTCGCCGTCTGGTACGTCATCCAGAACCCGGAGGACTCCGCCGACATGGTGCGCACCGCCGGAACGGCACTCGGTGACGCGGCGACGTCCCTCTCCGAGTTCGTCGGCTCCCTGGCCTGAGGTCCACGTGACCGAGCGTGCGAGGTCACGCAGGCACACAGCGCCTCCGGGCGCGTGGCCGACGAGCGCCGGCGAGGAGGGCACGTGACCGCGCCTCCCGCGCTCCCCGGCCGCGCGAGCAAGGACGCCGCCAAGTACCTGCTCGACGACGAGCAGGTGGTGCTGGCCACCCGGCGGCACTGGGCCGTCCTCGTGGAGCCGACGCTCCGCTTCCTGCCGGTGTTCCTCGCCGGCGGCTGGCTGTTCCTGCTCGATCCCGACAACGCGTTCACCAGCGTGGTGGGGCTCGTCGTGGTGCTCGGCTCCCTGGCCTACTACGGGCTGCGCGTCGGCGAGTGGTGGATGCGGCACTTCATCGTCACCCGGCGGCGGGTGCTGCTGACCTCCGGCGTCATCGTCCGCACCGTCACGCTGCTGCCGCTGCGCCGGATCACCGACCTCACCTGGGAGGAGACGTTCTTCGGGCAGATCCTCGGTTACGGCAGCTTCCGGTTCGAGTCCGCCGGCCAGGACCAGGCGCTGCGGCACATCACCTTCATGCCCGATGCGAAGGACGTGTACCGGGCGGTCAGCGGGCTGCTGTTCAGTGCCGACTGGGGCGGCGCGGCCGGAGGCGACGACGAGGGGAACCCCGATCCGCCACCGCCACCGCCGCTGCCACGGTCCGTGCCCGTGCGCCGGGACACCGAGCCCATCCCGCCGTCGGAGTGACCTCGCCCCGGCGCGTGCGGGCCGCCGGCGTGCGGCAGGGTGGGACCTGATGCGCATCGACCTGCACACGCACTCCTCGGTGTCCGACGGCACCGAGACCCCGGCCGAGCTGATGCGCACGGCGCGGGCCGCCGGGCTGGACGTCGTCGCGCTCACCGACCACGACACCACCGACGGGTGGGCGGCGGCGGAGGGAGCCCGCCCCGCCGGCCTGACCGTCGTCCCCGGCATGGAGCTGTCCTGCCGGTGGTTTCCCGACGACCAGCCCCCGATCAGCGTCCACCTGCTCGCCTACCTCTTCGACCCGTTGTCGCCGGCGCTGTCGGCGGAGCGGGCGCGACTGCGCGAGGAACGGCTCAGCCGCGGCGAGCGGATCGTCGACGCCCTGGCGGGTGACGGCTATCCCGTCGTGTGGGCCGAGATCGTCGAGGCCTCCGCCGGGGGGGTCGTCGGCCGGCCGCACGTCGCCCGCGCTCTCGTGCGCGCCGGCGTCGTCGAGTCGGTCGACGCGGCCTTCGCCACGCTGCTGCACCACCGCAGCCCCTACTACGTGACCAAGGCCGACACCGACGTGCGGCAGGGCATCGCGCTGGTCCGGGCGGCCGGGGGAGTGCCGGTCTTCGCGCACGGCCTGGCCACCAAGCGCGGCCGGGTGGTGGGTGACGACGCGATCGCGGAGATGGCGGAGGCGGGTCTGCTGGGTCTCGAGGTCGACCACCCCGACCACAGCGAGGAGGAGCGGCGGCACCTGCGGGGGCTCGCCGGCGAGCTGGGCCTGCTCGTCACCGGGTCGAGCGACTACCACGGCACGAACAAGACGACCCCGATCGGCGCCTGCACCACCGACCCCGGCCAGTTCGAGGCGCTGCTGGCCGCCGGGACCGGGGCCGCGCCGTTCCGCGACTGACGCGGAACCGTCGTCCCCCTGGCTACCGTGGCGGCATGCGCAACCCCTCGGACGCCGGGCAGGTGGTCCTGCCGGGCATGCCGCGCCGGCTGCTGAGGGCCTCGCCCACGTCGCTGTCGGACTTCTCCGACTGCCCACGCCGCTACCGGTTCGCCAACGTCGACCGTCCGCTGCCACCCCGCGGCCCGCGCTTCGCGCACCACAGCGTGGGGACGGCGCTGCACCAGGTGCTGGCCCAGTGGTACGACCTGCCGGTGGAGCGCCGCACTGCGGGGGCGGCCCGGCAGCTGCTGTACGCCGCCTGGTCACCTGTCGGCTTCCGCGACGACGAGCAGTCCGACCGCTGGCGGGCCCGGGCGGCCGGCTGGCTGACCGACTACGTGGCCGAGCTCGACCCCACGGTCGAGCCGCGGGCCCGGGAGCGGACCGTCAGCACGACCACCGAGCGCATGACGCTGTCCGGCCGGGTCGACCGCATCGACGAGCGCGGCGAGGAGCTGGTCGTCGTCGACTACAAGACCGGCCGGATGCCCAGCACCGACGACGAGGCGCGCGGCTCCCAGGCGCTCGCCCTGTACGTGCTCGCCGTCCGCCGGACGCTGCGCCGTCCCTGCTCGCGGGTGGAACTGCACCACCTGCCCAGCGGCACGGTGGCCGGGTTCGACCACACCGAGAAGTCGCTGGCCAACCACGCCCGCCGGGCCGAGGACGTCGCGATCGACATCCAGGCGGCCACGGAGGCCGTGACCGCCGGCCAGGACCCCGACGAGGCGTTCCCCGTCGTGCCCGGCCGGCAGTGCGGGTGGTGCGACTTCCGGCCCGCCTGCCCGGCCGGTCAGGCCGCCGAGCCCGCCCGCGAGCCGTGGAGCTTCCTCGCCGAGGAGGACGACCTCCCGGCCTGAGGTCCGCTCAGGCGCTGAGCCGCTGCGCGCCCACCCGCTCGAAGCCGGCCCACACGATCGGCGAGCGCTGGGCCCGTAGCGGCAGCCGCAGCACCGTCTGCCGGAACGCCTTGAGCGCCGGCGTGGCCGCGACGTCGGTGAGCGCGAGACCGGGCAGCGAGTACATCCGCCGCGCCCAGACCGGCAGCAGCGCGACCGCCAGCGAGGCCAGCCCGCCCCACGCGGGTTGCGCCGGGGTCAGGAAGCGCACCCAGGTCGGCATCGGCGGCAGCACGACGAGCCGGTAGGCGTCGCGGGCCGCCGGGGTCAGCGCCAGCGAGGGCCGCATCCGCTCGAAGTACGCCGCCAGAGCGGCCACCGAGTCGGGCACGTCGGCCGGGTCGATGCCGACCAGTCCGGCGGCGGTCACCTGCTCGGCGACGTACCTGTCGGCGTCGTCGTCGGTGAGCGGCACACCGGCGCGGCGGGCGACCGACAGCAGCGAGTCGACCTCGCAGCAGTGCACCCACAGCAGGAGGTCCGGGTCGTCCACCCGGTAGGTGCGTCCGGTGGTCTCCTCGGTCCCGCCCAGTCGCCGGTGGATGCCGCGCACCCGCGCGACGGCCCGCACGGCCTCCGTGCGGGTGCCGAACGTCAGCGTGTCGACGTAGGCCGCGGTGCGGATGAGCCGCGGCCACGGCGCCTCGGTGAACCCCACCGAGAAGCGCGCGACGCCGTCCATCGCGACCGGGTGCAGCGCCTGGAGCAGCAGGGCCCGCAGCCCGCCGACGGAGAACGAGGGGTCGGCGTGCACGCGCCACGTCACGCTGTCAGGCCCGAAGAACCCGAGGCGGTCCTCCTCCGCGGTCCAGTCGGTCCGGGAGGGCAGCCGGCTCACGAGCGCGCCGCGACGCCGGACCAGAAGTCGCAGAGCACCGCCAGGGTCCGGGCGGGGTTCTCGACGGCGGGCGAGTGGATGGAGTCCTCGACGACCTCGTGCCGCGCACCCAGCCGCCGGGCCATCTCCGCCTGCACGTGCGGCATCCACGCGTCGTCGGCCTCGCCGTGGAGCACGAGCACCGGCAGCCCGGTCGCCTTCAGCTCCTCGACCCGGTCCGGTTCGCCGAGCATCGCGTCGGCCATGCCCCTCAGCCCCGCCGCCGAGTTGCGCAGGAACCGGCGGGCGTAGAACTCCCGGGTGGGCGCCGGCACCGCCTGCGCCTTCGGGTCGGTCATCGCCAGCTGCTCCATCGTCTCGTGGACCAGTTGCACACCGCCGGCCTCGAGCAGCGGACCGAGGTGGTCGAGCAGCTCCGCCCGGCCGCCGGTGAGCTGGGCCGGGCCGGAGCCCATCAGCGTGAACGAGGTGAACAGCTCGGGCGCGGCCAGGACGGCGGCCCGGGTGACCAGCCCGCCGAAGCTGTGGCCCAGCAGGTGCAGCGGCCCGTCGGCCTCCGCCGCCAGCTCGCGGGCCACGACGACGACGTCCTCCGCGAGCTCGGCCACCGTGTAGCGGGCAGGGTCGTCCGGGCCCGGTGACTCGTACTGGCCGCGCTGGTCGATGGCCACGACCCGGTACCCCGACGCGGACAGCGGAGCCAGCAGCGGCGCGAAGTCCTCCTTGCTGCCGGTGTAGCCCGCGACCATCAGCACCGTGCCCTCGGCGCCCGGGCCGGTGTCCAGCGCCGCGAGGGGACCCACGCCGCCCTCGAACGTCCGCGAGGCGGCGTCGTGGTCGGCCAGCTGGCGCAGGTCCGTCGGGGCGACGGAGGGCGGGGAAGCGGACTCGGGAGCACCGGGCAGCACCATGCCCCCGAGTGTGCCCTTTCCCGGGACGTGGCCGCGACGGGCCACCCCGGTCGGGGGTCCGGGCTACCGGTAGCCGCGCACCTCGTCGTCCAGCCGGAGGACGACGACCGGCCCGATGACGGTCGCGACGCCGTCGGCCGGCACGGACGGGGTGGCCCAGCGGGAGAGTTCGGCGCCGGTGACCGCGTCGTGCAGGACGAAGCCCTCACCGGTCGGCACCACGACCGCGTCCTGGGTGACCGCCGGCGCACCGTTCGCCGGCGCGCTCCATCGCGGCTCGCCCGTGCCGGGGTCGATCGCCCACACGGTGTCGCCGACGTGCACGAGCGCCAGTCCGGCAGCCGACGCCAGTCCCGCGGATTCCCCGGTGTCTCCCGCGAGGGCGGTCCGGAAAGCGCCGTCGCCCGGGGCGAACAGTCGCGCCTCGCCGCCCACCCGGACGCCGATCAGCTCGCCGGCGCCCAGGAGGAGCGCCTCGTCGGCCCCGTCGAGGGGGACGTCGATCGTCCAGTGCTCGGTGCCCTCGAAGCCGTCGTAGAGGCGCAGCTGCACCTCGTCGGCGTCTTCGCACCGCTGCAGCACGGCGACGCCGGCGCTGCCGGCCGCCGCGTCCAGCCACCGGCACCCCTCGGGGGCGCCCGCGCGCCAGCGCACGTTGTTGCCGACGGGATCGAAGGTCAGGACCCCGGTCGGGCTGCTCGCCAGGACGATCCTCGCGGTCGAGGTGAGGACGGCGTCCCCGCGCAGCCCGAGGCTCCGGGTCCAGGCCCGCACCCCGGTCCCCGCGTCCAGGGCGACCGCCTCGTCGCAGCGCGAGGCCGTGCGGAACACCGCGACGGCGAGGCCGTCGGTGACGGTCAGCCCGCAGAGCCGGGCGTTGCTCCGGGTGTAGTGCCAGGCCTCCTCGCCGGAGACCACGTCGAGTGCGCGCACCCCGTGCTCGGAGCCGACGACGACCCGGCCCGCCTCGACGACGTCGGCCGGCAGCGGGCCGCCGTCGGCCGACCAGGCGGGCGAGACGGCACCGGCCGGCGTCCCGGGAGGGACGTCGGCCGGTGCCGCGGTCGTGCTCTCGGTGGCTGCCGCGTCGGAGCCGCGCCACAGCAGCGCGGCGACGACGGCGAGGGCCACGGTGGCCGCGATCCACACCCACACCCGCAGGGGCGGGTGG
>NZ_HG931174.1:198923-305423 GCF_000582785.1 Candidatus Blastococcus massiliensis AP3 | reverse complement strand
TGCGGGCCGGCGTCGGAACCGGACGCGGCCGGTGCCGCGGACTCGCCGTCGCCGGACGAGCCGCCTCCGCTGCGGGTGCGCCGGCGCGGACGGCTCTTGCCGCCGCCGGACGGTCCCTCGCCCCCGGCGGGACGTTCGCCGTCGGAGCGGCCGCGGGAGCCGCGCTCGGGAGCCGCGGTGGGACGGTTGCGCTTGCCGGTCTCGCCGAGGTCCTCGAGCGTCTCGGCCTCCAGGCCCTCGCGGGTGCGCTGCGAGCGCGGCAGCCGGCCCTTGGCGCCCTCGGGCACGTCCAGGTCGGTGTAGACCCACGGCGACGTGGAGTAGGTCTCCGGCGGGTCGTCGAAGCCGAGGTCCAGCGCCTTGTTGATCAGCTGCCACCGGGGGATGTCGTCCCAGTCGACCAGCGTGACCGCGACACCGGTGGACCCGGCCCGGCCGGTGCGGCCGATGCGGTGCACGTAGGTCTTCTCGTCCTCGGGGCACTGGTAGTTCACGACGTGGCTGACGCCGGTGACGTCGATGCCGCGGGCGGCGACGTCGGTGGCGACCAGGACGTCGACCTTGCCGCTGCGGAAGGCCCGCAGCGCCTGCTCGCGGGCGCCCTGACCGAGGTCGCCGTGCACGGCCGCCGCGGCGAACCCGCGGTCGACGAGCTCGTCGGCGACCTTCTGGGCGGTGCGCTTGGTGCGGCAGAAGACCATGACCAGGCCGCGGTCGCGGGACTGCAGCACGCGGGAGAGCAACTCGGGCTTGTCCAGGTTGTGCGCCCGGTAGATGAACTGCGTGGTCTGCGGAACCGTCGAACCCTCGTCGTTGCCGTGGGCGCGGATGTGGGTCGGCTGGGTCATGAACGTGCGCGACAGGGTCACGATCGGGCCGGGCATCGTGGCCGAGAAGAGCATCGTCTGCCGCTTCTCCGGGACCATCGCGAGGATCCGCTCGATGTCGGGCAGGAAGCCCAGGTCGAGCATCTCGTCGGCCTCGTCGAGGACGAGCGCCTTGACCTTGCCGAGGATCAGATCGCCGCGCTGAGCGAGGTCGAGCAGCCGGCCCGGCGTGCCGACGACGACCTCGACGCCGTTCTGCAACGCCTCGATCTGCGGCTCGAAGGCGCGCCCGCCGTAGATGGCCTGCACGCGGATGCCGCGCTTGGTGCCGGCGGCACCCAGGTCGCGGGCCACCTGAACGCAGAGCTCACGGGTGGGGACGACGACCAGCGCCTGCGGGACGCCGTCGCCACCCTCGGCAGGGGGCGTGACCCGCTGCAGCATCGGCACGCCGAAGCCGAGGGTCTTGCCGGTGCCGGTGCGCGCCTGACCGATGAGGTCATTGCCGGTGAGCGCCAGGGGGAGCGTCAGCTCCTGGATGGCGAAGGTGCGGTGGATCCCGGCCTCGGCCAGCGCGGCGACGATGTCGGGGTGCACGTCGAAGTCGCTGAACAGCGGGCTGTCCTTGGCGACGGGGGCGCCGCCGAGCTCCTCGACCTGCGACTCGAGCTCCTCGGGAGCGGGTGCGCCGGTCTCGGCGTGCTCGAGGGCAACTGCCTCGGTCGACGGGGCCTCGGTCGACGGGGCTTCGGTCGACGGGGCTTCGGTCGCGGGGATGTCGGTGGACGTGGGCGTGTTCTCGGTGGAGGTCAGCGGTCTCGCCTCTGGTCTGCTGGGGGACCGGCTCCGGCGGCGGGGATTCGCAGCGTCGGACCTGTCCCGGGTCGGTTGTCGCGGGATCGGTTCCAGCGCCGACGCGGCCAGCATGACCGGGCGTCCCTGCGGACTGCCCGGGAGACGGCCCGGGAGGGGCGTCGTCCGACGGTCGTCAGCGCACAGTGGGGCGGGCCTAATTGGCCCGTTGGCGCCCATGGTAGCGCGGGCACCGGTTAGCCTCGGCGCGCCGCACGCACGGTGTGGCCCCCGCCACTCGTCCGTGGGCAGGCACGTCGCTGCCCGGACGCCGTCCCGAGCCCCAGGAGATCTGCGTTGAGCCAGCCCGAGCCCGGTGCCGTCGTCGACCTGCTGGGCGTGCTGGCCTACGCCGAGCTGACCGCGTTCGACCGGCTCGCCGAGGACGCGCGGCTGGCCCCCACGCTCACCGGCCGGGCGGCGCTGGCCCGCATGGCGGCGGCCGAGATCACCCACCACGTCCGCCTCACCGAGCGTCTGGTCGAGCTCGGTGCCGACCCGGCCGCCGCGATGGCGCCGTTCACCTCCGCGCTGGACACCTTCCACGAGTCGACGCGGCCGAGCACCTGGCTCGAGGGACTGGTGAAGGCCTACGTGGGCGACGGGCTGGCCGCCGACTTCTACCGGGAGATCGCCTCGTTCCTGCCCGAGCCCGACCGGGCGCTCGTGCTCGAGGTGCTCGCCGACACCGGCCACGCCGACTTCGCCGTCCGGGAGGTGCGGGCCGCGATCGCCGCGGACCGGCGGCTCGCCGGGCGCCTGGCGCTGTGGGGGCGGCGCCTGGTCGGCGAGGCCATCACGCGGTCGCAGGCGGTCATCGCCGAGCACGACGGGCTGGCCGAGCTGATCATCACCGGCACCGGCGACTTCGCCGGCGTCGGCCGGCTGATCGAGCGGATCACGAGCGCGCACACCGAGCGGATGAAGACGCTCGGGCTGAATCCATAACACGATGACATTCGTCGGCCTCCGGCCGACACCGCGGCCACGAGCGGTCCCCTGCTGCGGCGAGCGCGTCCGTCGTGCCTGCCCGGGACCCTCCGGGCCCCACTCGGCACGACCACGCAGAAGGGGGCGCCCCCGCCGCAGCGGAGGCGCCCCCTTCCGGACGGCGTGCTTCTCTCAGGCGGTTCCGCCGGAGATGAACCCGACCCGGCGCTGGTCGGGCTGCGCGATCTCGACGTAGGCGATGCGGTCGACCGGTACGACGATCCGCCGGCCCCGATCGTCGACGAGCGTCAGCAGGCCGTCCTTGGTGTTGCCGGACATGGCTGCTGACACGTCCGCAGCGATCTCGTCAGGGGTCTTGGGGCTGTCGATGACCAGCTCCCGGGGGGAGTGCTGGACGCCGATCTTGACTTCCACGTGGGCGATGCCTCCTCGGTTCGCGCGACTGCCGCCAACGCTAGTCCAGGGCCGGGGCAGCGGGCGGTTCGAGACGGTGCGCCGACAGCGAACGCGCCGGAGCGACGACGCTCAGGGGTGCAGCGGCTGCCCGGCGTCGACGCGCGGGAAGCCGGAGATGCCGCGCCAGGCGAGCGCCGACATGACCGACACCGCCTCGTCGCGGGAGACCGTGCCCTTGCGGGGCAGCCACCAGCGCGCGCTGGCCTCGGCCAGGCCGGTCAGCCCGGAGGCCAGGAGCAGTGCCCGCTCGGGGTCCGCGTCGGTGTCGGCCGCGATCACCTCGGCGATCGCCTCGACGCACACGCCGGTGCCGCGGTCGACGATCCCGCGGACGTCGGGGTCGTTGCGCAGGTCGGACTCGAAGACCAGCCGGAACGCCTCGCCGTCGGCGTCGACGAAGTCGAAGTAGGCGCCGACCGCCGCGTCCACGCGGGCCCGGTTGTTGTCGGTGGCGGCCATCGCCTCGGCGACCCGCTCGGCCAGCTCGGAGACGTGTTCCTCCAGCAGCGCCAGGTACAGCTCCCGCTTGCCCGGGAAGTGCTGGTAGAGGACCGGCTTGCTGACCCCGGCGCGGTCGGCGATGTCGTCCATGGCGGCGGCGTGGAAGCCCTGGGCGACGAACACGTCCTGGGCGGCGCGCAGCAGCTGGATCCGCCGGGCGCCCCGGGGCAGACGGGAGGTGCGCCGGTTGGCGGCGGGCGCTGGACGTGGCGGCTGCATGGCAGCGCGATGTTACCGGCGGGTTCGGCCGGGCGCCGCGCCCTGTCCGGACGGCGATTACCGTCGAGGCGATGCCCGAGTCCACGACCTCCGACGGCGCCCGGCGCAGGGCCGGCGGGCCGTCCGACCCCGTCGTCGAGGCGGACGAGTCGTCCCACGAACTGCCCCGCCTGGACGTCCTCCTGCCGCCCTGGCCCGGACAGCCGCTGGCGGTGAGCGGCGGCGAGGTCTTCGTGCGGTACACGCCCTGGGCCGGTCCGGTCGACGGGCCCGGGGACGGGGCCCCGCGGGGACGCGCCCTCTACGTGCACGGGCTGGGCGGCGCCTCGACCAACTGGACCGATCTCGCCGCGCTGCTGGCTGTCCGGCTGGAGGGCTGGTCCCTCGACCTGCCCGGGTTCGGTCTCTCGCAGCCGCCGCCGCGCGGGCGGTACTCGATCCGCGGCCACGTGCGCGCCGTCGTCGACGTCCTCGAGCACGTCCGCAGCCGGCCGGGTCCGGGCGGGGGCGAGCCGGCCCACCTCCTCGGCAACTCCCTCGGGGGGCTGGTGAGCCTCCTGGTCGCCGCTCGGCGACCCGACCTGGTCGCGTCCCTCACCCTGATCTCCCCGGCGATGCCGGTGTACCGGGTGCCCGACGCCTTCAGCAAGGCGCTGCTGCTCCTCCTGCTGCCGGGCGCGACGTCCCTCGCGGAGCGCCGCCTGGCGGGGGTCACCCCGGAGCAGAACGTGCGGGCGATGATCCGGATGTGCTTCGGCGATCCGCGCCGGGTGCCGAAGGAGCGGGTGGACCAGGCCGTGCGGGAGATGCGCGAACGCGCCGAGCAGCCGTGGGCCGACCGGGCACTGGCCGGGAGCATGCGCGGGCTGATCACCTCCTACCTGCGCGTCGGCCGGGCCAACGCCTGGCGCATGGCCGCCTCGCTGCAGCGACCGACCCTGGTGGTCTGGGGCGACCGCGACCGCCTGGTCGATCCGGCGCTGGCCCCACGGTTGGCGGCGGTGATCCCGGACGCCCGGCTGACCCTCCTCGAAGGGATCGGCCACGTGGCGATGCTGGAGGCGCCGGAGCCGACCGCGCGTGCGGTCCTCGGGATGCTGGACGCCCCGCCCGGAGGCTGAACGGACCGGCCTGCCCGCTTGTGGCCGGCACAGCACGGAGCGTGAGACCCTGGCGGCCGGACATCGACGGACGGTGCAGGCAGGGGGTCGGGAGTGTCGGGACGCCGCGCCGACGGCCGGGACGCCGTCCGCGTCCGGTCGGCCCGTCCGGGAACGGCCCCGTCCCGCCCCCGGCACGGACCGCTCGTCGCCGCCGCCGAGCCCCGGGCTGCCCGCCGGCGCGCTCCCGAGTCGGTCGGTCCGCTCCGCGGTCTCGTCCGCCGGTACGGATGGCGGGCCTACGCAATCCCCTTCCTGACGCTGGCCACCCTCGTGGCGCTGGTGGACGTCGCCGCCGACGGCGCCACGAGCACCGACACCACGGGCGCCGCCGGGGTGGCCGCGCAGCCGACGCCGTCGGTGCTGCCGATGCCGGTGACCGACGTCGAGCCCGGCGCCCCGGCGCAGGGCGATGCCGAACCCTCCGAGCTGCCGGCGCCCGCGGCCGACGCCACCACCTACGTCGAGCAGGGGGCCGGCACCGTCTCCGTGGTCGACGGGAGCGGCCCGGTGCACGGCACGGGGCCGCTGCGCCGGTTCGTGGTGGAGGTCGAGGACGGCATCGACGTGGACGGCGGGGCGTTCGCCGCCGCGGTCGAGGCGACGCTGGGCGACCCGCGCTCGTGGGGCAACGGCGGGCGGATGTCGTTCCAGCGGGTGGGCGTCGCGGAGGCGGCGGCCTCGCAGTACGAGTTCAAGGTGACGCTGGTCAGCCCCGGCAGCATGGAGCGCTACTGCCCGGGCGTGGGCACCGGCGGCTACACGTCCTGCCGCTACGGCGAGCGCGCGGTCATCAACCTGGCCCGCTGGGCCACGGCCGTCCCGCACTACGACGGCGACATCCCGACCTACCGGCAGTACGTCGTGAACCACGAAGTGGGCCACGCGCTGGGCCAGGGCCACGTGGACTGCCCCGCACCCGGTCAGCTCGCGCCGGTCATGGTCCAGCAGACCCTGAGTCTCGACGGCTGCGCCAGGAACGCCTGGCCCTACCCGTAGCAGCGGCTGGGATCAGGTGACCTGATCCCAGCGCCTCCTCCCGCACGGTGGGCGGTGAGGGAGGACGCGCTCCGGCGAGGGAGGACGTCGCAGGCAGCACCGGCGACGGTGGCATCGGGCAGCCGGGTGGCAGCGGGAATCGCCGCGCCTGGGACGCTGTTGTGCGGATGAATGCACCGGCCCAGCCGGAGAAACCGCCACACCGAGGAGCTCGCGTGTCCCTGCCACCCCTGGTGGAGCCCGCCGCCGACCTGTCGATCGACGAGGTCCGCCGCTACAGCCGCCACCTGATCATCCCGGACGTCGGCATGGACGGGCAGAAGCGGCTGAAGAACGCCAAGGTGCTCGCCGTCGGCGCCGGCGGTCTCGGCTCGCCGGTGCTCATGTACCTGGCCGCGGCCGGTGTCGGCACCCTCGGCATCATCGAGTTCGACACCGTCGACGAGTCGAACCTGCAGCGCCAGATCATCCACGGCGTCTCCGACATCGGCCGGTCCAAGGCCCAGAGCGCGCGGGACTCCATCAAGGAGATCAACCCGCTGATCGACGTCCGCCTGCACGAGACGCGGCTGGACAACGACAACGCGATGGAGATCTTCAGCCAGTACGACCTCATCGTCGACGGCACCGACAACTTCGCGACCCGCTACCTGGTCAACGACACCTGCGTGCTGCTGAACAAGCCCTACGTGTGGGGTTCGATCTACCGCTTCGACGGTCAGGTCTCGGTCTTCTGGAACGAGCACGGCCCCAACTACCGCGACCTCTACCCGGTGCCGCCTCCGCCCGGCATGGTCCCGAGCTGCGCCGAGGGCGGCGTGCTCGGCGTCCTCTGCGCCACGGTGGGCGCCATCCAGGCGACCGAGGCGGTCAAGCTGATCACCGGCATCGGCGAGACGCTGCTCGGCCGGCTCATGGTCTACGACGCCCTGGAGATGACCTTCCGCACGATCAAGGTGCGCAAGGACCCCGAGGGGGAGCCGATCACCGGGCTCATCGACTACGACAACTTCTGCGGTGTCGTGTCGGAGGAGGCTCAGGAGGCTGCGGCCGGCGCGACGATCACCGTCGACGAGCTCAAGGACATGATGGACGCGGGCAAGGACTTCGACCTGATCGACGTCCGGGAGCCCAACGAGTACGAGATCGTGTCCATCCCGGGCGCCCGGCTGATCCCCAAGGACGAGATCCTCTCCGGCCGCGCGCTGGCGGAGCTGCCGAACGACAAGCCGATCGTGCTGCACTGCAAGACCGGCGTGCGCTCGGCGGAGGTCCTGGCGGCGGTCAAGGCGGCCGGCTTCCGGGACGCCGTCCACGTCCAGGGCGGCGTGACCTCGTGGGCCACGCGCATCGACAAGACGCTGCCCACCTACTGATCGACAGCATCGACGGCCCGCGCTGCTCCCTGGGGGAGCGGGGCGGGCCGTCGTCGTCTTGACTGGCGGCATGGCCGACTTCTCGCCCGTGGAGCTCCTCGAACTGTTCCAGCGCGCGCAGGCGCTGTTCACCGACCGCGTGGACGCCGTCGACCCGGACCAGTGGGAGGACGAGGCGCTGCCCGGGTGGACGGTCGGCGACCTCGTCGCGCACCTGGTGAGCGAGCACCTCTGGGCGCCGCCCCTCCTGGCCGGCGAGCCGTACGCCGAGGGTCGGTTCCCCGACGACACCGGCGATCTGCTCGGGGAGGACCCCTTCACCGGGTGGGAGACCGCCGCCGACGGCTCGCTGTCCGCCTTCGCCGAGGACGACGCCCTGGCGCGCACCGTGCACCTCCAGCGCGGTCCGACGCCGGCGACCCAGTACATCCTCGAGATGACGGCCGACCTGACCGTGCACGCCTGGGACCTCGCCCGGGCGACCGGCGGTGACACCGAGCTGGGCGGCGAGCTGGTGACGGCGACGCTGCTCCTGGGCGAGCAGCTCCCGGACGACGGCGTCCCCGGGTTCTTCGACCCGCCGCTCGACGTCTCGGCCGGCGCGTCCCCGCAGACCCGCATGCTGGCGCGCTTCGGCCGCAAGGACTTCTGACAGGAGGACCCCCTTGCCCCCCACCGCCCGCACGCTCGCGGCGGAACCCTGCAACGGGGCCGGAGGGCCGGTCCAGGATGGGCGGGTGACCGATGCCGCTCTCGACGTCGACGAGGCCGTGTTCGACGCCGTCGAACGGATCCCGCCCGGCCGGGTGAGCACCTACGGCGCCATCGGGCGGCTCGTCGGGATCGGGCCGCGCCGGGTGGCGCGGGCGCTCTCCCAGGGCGGTGGCGCGGTGCCCTGGTTCCGGGTGGTGCGCGCCGACGGCTCGGTCGCCGAACCGGTCCGCGTCCGCCAGCTCGAGCTGCTGGCGGGGGAGGGGGTGCCGATCAGGAACGGGCGCGTCGATCTGGCCACGGTCGGCTTCCCGGTGAGTCGTCCCCCGGGATGACCGACGTCACCACCAAGATCGTCCGGAAGGACGATGCGCGATGACAGCGCCGGACGATCGGATGCACGGGTGCCCACTGCGACCTCCGAGCGCCTCCGCCGTCCGACCTTCCTGCTCCGCATCGGGCGCCGCCTCCTGCTGGCCCTCGTCGTGGTCGCCGTCCTGGCCTTCGGGACGGCGTGGGCGCTCACCCCGGGGGTGGACGACGCTCGCGGCCGGGTGGACGCCCGGCTGACCGCGTTCGGGGGCATCCCGCTGGCCGGCGACGTGCCGCCGCGGATCGCGGCGGCCCTGCTGGCCACCGAGGACAGCCACTTCGCCGACCACATCGGCATCGACTGGCGCGGCGCCCTCCGGGCCCCTCTCGGACTGCTCACCGGCGACGACCTGGGTGGCTCGACTCTGCACCAGCAGCTGGCCCGCGTCGTCTACGAGGACGGCGCCACCGACCCGCTGGCCAAGACGCGCGCGGTGGCGCTCGCCGTCAAGCTCGACCGCGGGTGGACCGACGAGCAGATCCTGCGCATGTACCTGGACGCCGCCTACTTCGGGCACGGGTTCTACGGCGTCGAGGCGGCCGCGCGCGGCTACTTCGGGCTCTCGCCGGCCGACCTCGACTGGGCGCAGGCCTCGGTGCTGGTCGGGCTCGTGCAGGCCCCGAGCGCCTACGACCCGCTGGTGCACCCCGAGCGCGCCGCCGCCCGGCAGGCCCACGTCCTGAACCGGCTGGTGGAGGTCGGCCACCTAGACCGTGCCACGGCCGATGCCGTCGCCGTGGAGCCCTGGCGGTTGCAGGGCTGAGGCACCCGCCACAGGTGCCCCGCGCGTCGCGGAAGTGTCGGTGGCGCGTGCTTCCATCGAGAGGTGGCACAGGGGGGAGGGGCGCCGGTCTACCGGCTCGTGCAGAGCGAGCAGCCCCGGGCGGCCGCCCCGCGGCTCGACCCCACGCAGCAGGCGGTCGTCGACCACCCCTCCGGGCCGCTGCTGGTCCTCGCGGGGCCCGGCACCGGCAAGACGACGACGATCGTCGAGGCGGTCGCCACCCGCATCGAGGCCGGCGTCGACCCCGAGCAGATCCTCGTCCTGACGTTCAGCCGCAAGGCCGCGGCGGAGCTGCGCACCCGCATCACCGGCCGGGTCGGGCAGACCATCCGCGAGCCGCTGGCGCGCACCTTCCACTCCTACGCCTACGGCGTCCTCCGCCGGGCGGCGCTGCTGCGCGGTGAGGCCCCGCCCCGCCTGCTCACCGCCGCCGAGCAGGACGCCGTCGTCGCCGAACTGCTCCGCGGCGACGTCGAGGAGGAGGGCGCCGTCCGCTGGCCGGCCGACCTCGCCCCGGCGCTGGGCACCGCGGGCTTCCGCACCGAGCTCCGCGAGCTGCTGCTGCGCGCCACCGAGCGCGGCGTCGACTCCGCGCGGCTGGCCGCCTGGGGGCGGGAATCGGGCAGGGACCACTGGGTGCACGCCGCGGCGTTCCAGGAGCAGTACGAGGCGGTCACCGCGTTCTCCACCCTCGGCCGTGGCGACGCATCGGGCTACGACCCGGCCGAGCTGGTCCGGCAGGCGATCGCCGAGCTCGACGGGGACGCCGAGCTGCTGCGCCAGGAGCGTGATCGTGCGCGCTGGCTGTTCGTCGACGAGTACCAGGACACCGACCCCGCCCAGGTCGAGCTGCTGGCGCTGCTCGCCGGCCGCGGCGGCAACCTGGTCGCGGTCGGCGACCCCGACCAGTCGATCTACGCCTTCCGCGGAGCCGAGCCACGCGGCATCACCGAGTTCCCCGACCGCTTCCGGCACACCGACGGGCGCCCGGCCGCTCGCGTGTCGCTCGGCGTCTCCCGCCGGTCGGGGGCCGAACTGCTGCGGATCAGCCGCGTCGTCGCCGAGGGCCTGCCCGGTCCCTGGGAGCACCGCCGGCTGACGGCGGGGGAGTCGGCCGACCCAGGCGCCGCCGAGGTGCACGTCTTCGGCTCCACCGCGGTCGAGGCCGCCTACCTGGCCGACGTGCTGCGGCGAGCACACCTGCTCGACGGCCTGCCCTGGTCCCGGATGGCGGTCGTGGTCCGCACCGCCGGTGCCCTCGGGCCCCTGCGCCGGGCGCTCGCCTCGGCCGGGGTGCCGGTCGCCGTCTCCGCCGACGACCTGCCGCTCGCCGCCCAGCCCGCCGTCGCCCCCTTCCTCGGCGCACTCGGCGCGCTGCTCCCGAAGCCGGGAACGGACCCGGACGAGGGCATCGTCAACGGCCTCGACGAGCCGGCCGCGGAGTCCCTGCTCGCCTCGCCGTTGGGCGGGGCCACGGTGCTCGACCTGCGCCGGCTGCGACGTGCAGTCCGGATCGCCCTGGTCACGCAGGGGGTCGACCCGGCCGAGCGCGGTACCCCGCTGGCCACCGTGCTCACCGACGACGCGCTGCTGGAGTCGCTGCCGGCGCACCTCGCCGGGCCGGCGCTGAGGGTCGCCGCCGTGCTCGCCGCCGGCCGGCTCGCGCTGGCCCAGGGCGGCACGGCCGAGGACGTGCTGTGGGCCATGTGGCAGCGCAGCGGGCTGGCCGGGCGGTGGGCTCGCGCCAGCGCGGCCGGGGGGCCTTCCGGTGCCGTCGCCGACCGCGATCTCGACGCCGTCGTTGCGCTGTTCGACGCGGCCGCGGGCTTCGTCGACCGGCTGCCCTCGGCCGACGTGCGGGCCTTCGTCGCGCACCTCTCGGCGCAGGAGCTGCCCAGCGAGGGCGGCGCGGCCCGGGCGACGGCGGGGGAGACCGTCCGCCTGCTCACCGCGCACGCCGCGAAGGGCCTGGAGTGGGACCTGGTCTGCGTCGCCGGGGTTCAGGAGGGCGTCTGGCCCGACCTGCGCGAGCGCTCCTCGCTGCTGGGTGCCGAGGAGCTGGTGGAACGTGCCGCGGGCATCGACGGTGCGGCGGTCGACCGGCGCACGCTCGCGCTGGCCGAGGAGCGCCGGCTCTTCTACGTCGCCGTCACCCGCGCACGGCGACGGCTGGTCGTGACGGCGGTGCAGGGTGCCCTCGACGGCGCCGACGCCGGAGCAACGGCCTCGCGGTTCCTGGATCTCGTCCAGCCGCCACCGGAGGACGGGCGTCCGCTCACCGAGCTGCCCCGCTCGCTCACCCTGCCCGCGCTCGTCGCCGAGCTGCGCCGGGCGGTCACCGACCCGGCCACGCCGGCTGCCCGCCGGTCGGCTGCCGCGTCCGTGCTCCGCCGGCTGGCCGACGAGCGGGTGCCCGGCGCCGGTCCGGGGGACTGGTGGGGGCTGGCGCCGCTCTCCGACGACGCCCCGCTGGTGCCCGAGGACGACGACGTGCGCGTCCGCCCCTCGCACATCGAGACCTTCCAGCGCTGCCCGCTGCGCTGGGTGCTCGGTGCCGTGGGGGCGGAGGCCTCGCCCGACGCCACCCGGACCGTCGGCACGGCGGTGCACGCGGTCGCCCAGCAGGTGGCCGAGGGCCTGCCGCCGGCCGAGGCCCCCGCCGTGCTGGACGGCGAACTCGACCAGCTCGACCTCGGGCCGGGCTGGGCCGACCAGCGGCAGCGGCAGGGGGCCCAGGACATGCTCGGGCGCTTCCTCCGCTGGCACGCCGCCAACGACCGGGAGCTGGTCGGCGCCGAGGAGAACTTCGACGTGGTCGTCGGCCGGGCACGGCTGCGCGGCCAGGTCGACCGGCTCGAGCGTGACAGCGAGGGCCGGCTGGTGGTCGTCGACCTCAAGACCGGGAAGACGGCGGCGAAGAACACCGAGGAGCACGGGCAGCTGGCCGCCTACCAGGTGGCGGTGGCTGCCGGTGGCTTCGGCGACCACGGCGACGTGCCCGGTGGGGCGGCACTGCTGCAGGTCGGTACCGGCGCCAAGGCGAAGGAGCAGCACCAGGAGCCGCTGCCGGTGGATCTGCCGCTGCCGCAGACCTGGGCCGGTGAGCTGATCGCGGAGGTGAGCGAGGGCATGGGCGCGGCGACGTTCGAGGTGCGCACCGGCAGCCACTGCGCGCGCTGCCCGGCCCGGCGCACCTGCCCGATGCACGAGCGCGGCCGGCAGGTGACCGGATGACCCGCCGCGCCGCCGACGAGCAGCAGCTCTCCTTCGACGAGTTGTTCGCCGTCGCGGCCGACGAGCCGGCCGCCCCGCGCAGGCTGCTCACGCCGGCCGAGGTGGCCGCCCGGTGCGGCCTGTCCTACGCACCGTCCCCGGAGCAGGCCCGGGTAGTCGAGGCGCCCGCCGACCGACCGCTGGTCGTCGTCGCCGGTGCCGGCTCGGGCAAGACCGAGACGATGGCGGCCCGGGTCTCCTGGCTGGTGGCCAACCGGATCGTCGCGCCCGAGGAGATCCTCGGCCTCACCTTCACCCGCAAGGCCGCCAGCGAGCTCAACGAGCGCGTCCATCTGCGGCTCGGTGCGCTCGCCCGGCACCCCGACACCGAGCCCGAGCTGCGCGAGCGGCTGGCCGTGGCCCAGCCCACCGTGTCGACCTATCACGGGTACGCCGCGGCGCTGGTCTCCGAGCACGGGCTGCGCATCGGGGTCGAGCCCGGCGCCGGGGTGCTGGGACCGGCGATGTGCTGGGGCCAGGCGGCCACCGTGGTGGCGGCGTACACCGGCGACATGAGCGACGTCCCGCTCACCCTGCTCACCACCGTCGAGGACGTTCTTGCGCTCGCCTCCGAGATGGGCGAGCACGACGTGAGCCCGGCGGCGCTGCGGAACTGGACGGCGAGGCTGGAGGCGCAGATCGCCGGCTACGCCGACGCGCCGAAGAAGCGCGGCCCCTATGCCGCGGTCAACGACATGCTCGCCCGTCAACGCGCCCGGGTGGCGCTGCTCCCGCTGGTCGAGGCGTTCGAGGCGCGCAAGCGCGGCATGGGGTCCATCGACTACGCCGACCAGGTGGCCCATGCCGCGCGGATCGCCGTCTCCTCGCCCGAGGTGGGCCGGCGCGAGCGCGCCCGGTGGAAGGTCGTCCTGCTCGACGAGTACCAGGACACCAGCGTCGGTCAGCTGCGCATGCTCGAGGCGCTCTTCGGCGGGGACACCGGTCACGCGGTGCTGGCGGTCGGCGACCCGCGGCAGTCCATCTACGGCTGGCGCGGCGCCTCGGCCGGCACCATCGAGCGCTTCGACCGCACCTTCCCCGGCCGCGGCGCGGAGCGGGCCGAGCGCCTCACGCTGGCCACGAGCTGGCGCAACGACGAGAGCGTGCTCGCGGTCGCGAACGCGGTCTCGGCGATGCTCCCGCCGCCGGAGCAGCCGCTGCCCGACCTGACGCCGGCCCCGACGGCGGACCGCGGCGCGGTGAGCGTCGGCCTCTACGCGACGATCGCCGAGGAGACGGCGGCGCTCGCCGACCGGCTGGCCGCCTGCTGGCGCGGGGAGGACCCGGTCATCGGGCAGCGGCCGGACGGGAAGCCGCCGACGGTCGCCGTGCTGGCCCGCACCCGCAAGCAGCTCCCGGGCATCGCGGCGGCGCTGCGCGAACGTGGCCTGCCCGTCGAGGTGGTCGGCCTGGGCGGCCTGCTGGAGGTGCCCGAGGTCTCCGATGTCGTCGCCACCCTCACCGTCCTCGTCGATCCGACCGCGGGCGACGCCCTCGGCCGGCTGCTGACCGGCGCCCGCTGGCGGATCGGCCCGCGCGACCTCGCCGCGCTGGAGGCCCGCGCGCGGGCCCTCGTGCACTCCCGCCGGCCGGCCCGGCCGACCGAGGAGGGCGCCGCGGTCGAGGCGCCGACGGAGCGCGGGAGCATCGTCGAGGCGCTCGACGACCTCGGCGACGCCGCCGCGTACTCACCCGCCGGCCACCGCCGGCTGCGGCGGCTCGGTGCGGAGCTCGCGCACCTGCGCAACCGGCTGGGGGAGTCGCTGCCCGACCTGGTCGACGAGGTCGCCCGCACCCTCGGTCTGGAGACCGAGCTGGCTAGCGCACCCGAGGCCAGCCCGGCCGGGGCGCGCGCGCACCTCGACGCGCTGCACGCCGTCGCCGCCGAGTTCACCGAGCTCGCCGAGCTGCCCTCGCTGCCGGCGTTCCTCGGCTACCTCCGCGACGCCGACGAGCGCGAGCGCGGGCTGGAACCGGGTGAGGTCGCGGTCAACCCCGAGGCGGTGCAGCTGCTCACCGGGCACTCCGCCAAGGGCCTGGAGTGGGACGTCGTCGCCGTCCCCGGCATGACCGTCGACCAGTTCCCGGCCCGGAGCAACGCCAGCGACTCCTGGATCAAGGACCCGGGCGCCGTCCCTGCCGAGCTGCGGCTCACCGACCGGGCCGAGCTGCCGCGCTTGAAGCTGCCGGTGCCCGGCTCCGGAGACCAGGCGGCCGTCCGGGACGCGCTCGAGCGGTACGTGCAGGACTGGAAGGACTTCGGCCGGGACGAGGAGATCCGGCTGGGCTACGTGGCGGTCACCCGCGCCCGGCACCTGCTGCTCTGCTCGGGCAGCTGGTGGCGGGACGGCGTCAACCCCTGCGGGCCGTCGGTGCTGCTGCACACGGTGAAGCAGGCGTGCGAGGACGGCGCGGGCGAGGTCGTGCACTGGGCGGAGGCGCCGGAGGACGGCGCGACCAATCCCGCGCTGGAGGAGTGGCCGATCGGGGTGTGGCCGACCGATCCGCTGTCGGCCCGCCGACGTCGGGCGCTCAGTGCGGCCGCGGAGCTGGTGGAGTCCGCCGCGCCGCACCCGCTCGACCCGGAGCGGTCGCTGGGCGAGGAGGACGACGTGGTCGCGTCCTGGGTCCGCGACGCCGACCTGCTGCTGCGCGAGCGAGCCCGGCACGCCGGACCCACCGTCGACGTCCCGTTGCCGTCTCACCTGTCGGTGTCGGCGCTGGTCACCCTGCGCCGCGACCCGGCCGAGCTGGCGCGTCGGCTGCGCCGTCCGATGCCCGCGGCACCCGCGCCGCAGGCCCGCCGCGGCACCGCCTTCCACACCTGGCTGGAGGAGCGGTTCGGTGCCGCGCGGCTGGTCGACCTGGACGAGCTGCCCGGTTCCGGCGACGAGTTCGCCGCACCCGACGACGAGCTCGCCGCACTGCAGGAGGCGTTCCTCGCCAGCGAGTGGGCCGACCGCCAGCCGGTCGAGGTCGAGGTGCCGTTCGAGACGCCGCTGGGCCCGCTCACCCTGCGCGGCCGGATCGACGCGGTGTTCGCCGACGCCGACGGGAACTTCGAGGTCATCGACTGGAAGACCGGCCCGCCGCCGTCGGGCGCCGAACTGGCCGCCGCCGCGGTGCAGCTCGCCGCCTACCGGCTCGGCTGGTCGCGGCTGACCGGGGTGCCGGTCGAGCAGGTGAGCGCCGGGTTCCACCACGTCGGCGCGAAGGAGACCGTGCGCCCGGTCGACCTCCTCGACGAGGCCGGACTTCTCGCGCTGATCACCGGCTCGGCTAGTTGACTTTGGCCGCGGTCGACGGTGCCAGCGAAGGGGGCGCAGCGACCCGCGTTGTCCCGAAGCGGAGGGACCTGGCCATCACATGAGCCACGCCGCGTGGCCGTGGACGGTCAGAGGTCTGAAGCGCCACGCTGCCCTTCGTGCCTGATCATGTGTGCGTGATCGAGCGCATCATGCGGCGGCTCAGGCCTCCCGTCACAGCCGCGGCGGAGCCCTCCTTTATGGGTGTCGAACCCGTTGAGGTCAGAGTGGCACTGCTGCAAACTGCATTGGCGTTCCTGCACGCGGATTCCATGCAAAGTCGGGAGATGCAGCAAAGGGCGCTTGCTTGGTATGGAACTGTGTTGGCGGGGGTAGTGTTCGGCGGCCTCGTCTACGCAAATCCGGAGCGTGGTGAGCCGAACAGCGTGGTGTTGTTTATTCTTTTCGCCGTGGCTGCGCCTGGCGTCTCCGTCATAGCCAACTTGGTGTACTTGGGTGAACTGCTGCGGCTGGGGAGGGCGGCGGTGATCTGGAGGTCTCTTGAACGACATACGCTCCACGCCCCGAATCTGCATATCCGGTTCGGCAGCGAGGCGTTGCCACCTCTCTTCACCGAGTCGGCGTACGCGCGGATCTTCAACGACAAGCTCACAAGGGGCTACGGGTCGGGCGCCTACTACTTGTCGATGCTCGCCCTCTTTGCCGGCGGGTGGGCCTTGAGTTTCAGTGTGGGCATTCCACTCTTGTGGAACGCGGGACCATCTGTCGAAGTTTTCTCGCAGTCGGTGCCTATGGTGCTGATCTCATTTGTTGGCACGCTCGTCCTTTGGGGCGCTTCGACCTATCGAATCTGTCGACGAATACTTGCCCTCGCTGGGCGGGTGGTGAACTTTCCCGACTTGCTCGGACATAGTGATAGTCGGCCGGATGCGGTTCGCCTTTCAACGTGACGTTCGCCGCGCCGGCTGAGGAGCATGGCGGGTGAGGCGATCGTGGAAGGCCTGTCGGCTCACGAGGTCGCGATGCGGTCCAGGATCGCGCGGGCGAGCTGCTCGGGGGCCTGCTCCGGGATCCAGTGCGTGATCCCGGCCAGCTCCACGAACCGGTAGTCGCCGGTCACGAACTGCTCGCACGCCTCCGCCGCGGTCCGGCCCACGGCCACGTCGCCGTCACTCCACACATACGTCGTCGGCACGGGAGAAGGGTCCACGCGGGTGTCCGAGCTCATCGCCCGGTACCAGTTCAGCGCCGCGGTGAGCGCTCCCGGTGCCGACAGCACAGCCACGTACTCGTCCACCGCCTCCGCCGGCACCGCGTCCCCGAACATCCGGCGCAACCGGCGTGCGTCGTCGGCGAGCAGGACCTCCTCGGCCTTGCCCTCCTGCCAGAACAGCCGGATGTAGGCCGAGCGCTCCTTCTGCTCCGGGTCCGCACGGAAGGCAGCGGTGTACGCCGCCGGGTGCGGCACCGACACCGCCGTCAGCGAACGCACGCGGTCGGCGTGCCAGCCGGCCACCGCCCACGCCACGTTCGCGCCCCAGTCGTGGCCGACGACGTCGGCGACCGGGATCTCCAGGGCGGTCATCAGGTCCGCTGTCACCTGCGCCAGGTTCTGGACCGCGTAGGCCCCGACCTCCGTGGGGCGGGCGCCGGGGGAGTAGCCCAGCTGATCGGGGGCGTAGGTACGCAGCCCCGCCTGGGTCAGCAGCGGCGTGACGGCAGCCCACGACGCCGAGGTCTCCGGGAAGCCGTGCAGCAGCAGCACCGGCCGCCCGTCCTCCGGGCCGTCGACCCGCACGTCGAAGGTCAGGTCGCCGACATCGGTGCGCAGCAGCTCTCCGGGCATGCCCCGGACGCTAGCCGGGAGCAGGGGAGGCCGCCCGCAGCACTACCGTCGGGAGCCGTGGCCAGCCCCGAGCGCGAGTTCGTCCGCGCCCACCTCGACGACCTGCACGCCGACCTCGACGCCTGGCTGCGCATCCCGTCGATCTCCGCCGACCCCGCGCACGCCGGCGACGTCGCTGCCAGCGCCGAGTGGCTGGCCGAGGCGCTGCGCCGCACCGGCTTCCCGACCGTGGAGATCTGGCCGACCCCCGGCGCCCCCGCCGTCTACGCCGAGTGGCGCAGCGCAGACCCCGACGCCCCGGTCGCGCTGGTCTACGGCCACCACGACGTGCAGCCGGTCGACCCGCCCGAGCTGTGGGTGCACCCGCCGTTCGAGCCCACCCTCGTGGAGGGCCCCGACGGCCCCGAGCTGCACGCCCGGGGCGCCATCGACGACAAGGGCAACGTCGCCTTCCACCTGCTCGGCATGCGCGCCCACCTGGCCGCCACCTGCCGCGACACCCCCGCCGTCACCGTCAAGCTTCTGATCGAGGGCGAGGAGGAGTCCGGCTCGCCGCACTTCGCCGCGCTGCTGCGCGAGCGCCGCGACCGGCTCGACTGCGACGTCGTCGTCGTCAGCGACACCGGCATGGCGGCACCCGACCTGCCCAGCGCGGTGACGTCGATGCGCGGGCTGGCCGACGTCGAGCTCACCCTGCGCGGCCCGACCGTCGACCTGCACTCCGGCTCGTTCGGCGGCGCCGTCCCCAACCCGCTGCACGCCATGGCGAAGCTCCTCGCGGGCCTCCACGACGACCAGGGCCGGGTCACGATCCCCGGCTTCTACGACAAGGTGCGCCCGCTGTCCGACCGCGAGCGCGAGCTCATGGGCCGCGTCCCGTTCGACGAGCAGGAGTGGCTGGCCGGCCCGGCCGCCTCCCGCGCCACCGCGGGCGAGGCCGGGTTCACCACCCTCGAGCGGCTCGGCGCCCGCCCGACCGCGGAGGTCAACGGCATGTGGGGCGGCTACCAGGGCCCCGGCCACAAGACGATCATCCCGGCCGAGGCTCACGCGAAGCTCACCTTCCGGCTGGTCGCCGACCAGCGCCCGGAGGAGATCGGCGCGATGGTCCAGGCCTGGGTGGACGCGCGACTCCCGGCCGGCATCGAGGCCGAGGTGCACGCGCCGCCGGCCGGCGTCGCGCCGTGTGCCAGCGACCTGGACTCGCCGTGGATGGACGCTCTGCTGTCCGCCATCGCCCAGGCCTGGGACTCGAACGCCGATGACGTCCTGTTCCTCAAGGAGGGCGGCAGCGGACCGGAGGCCGACCTGGTCGAGCAGCTCGGCGCGCCGCTGCTCTTCCTCGGCGCCGGCCTGCCCACCGACCGCATCCACTCGCCGAACGAGCGGGTGCTGCTCTCCATGCTGCACCGGGCCGCCGAGGCCACCGCCCACCTCTGGCGGGAACTGGCGGCCCTGCGGCGCTAGCTAGCGGTCCTGGTCCAGCGGGTCCACCCGGCGGAGGAACGAGCGGGCCGCCAGGTGGTGCGACAGCTGCTCGCGGTGCTCCTCGCACGCCGTCCAGATCTTCTCCCGGTCCGGGGTGTGCACCTTCGGGTTGTTCCAGACCAGCGCGAAGCCGGCCGGCGCCCGGCAGCCCTTCGCCGAGCAGATCACCACGTCGTCGCTCACGTGCCCAGTCTCGCCCCCCACGGTCAGGACGGACCGAGCCGTCCGACGACGACGGTCCCGCCCCGCTCGTCGTCGGTGACCACCCGCGGGCGCAGCCCGGCACCGGCGACCAGTTCCACGGCACCGGTCACCTGGGTCTCGCCGGCCTCGAACAGCACCGAGCCGCCGGCTGTCAGCCACCCCCGGGCGCCGGAGACCACCCGCCGGGCGACGGCGAGCCCGTCGTCCCCGCCGTCGAGCGCCATGCGCGCTTCGTGGTCGCGCGCCTCGGGCGGCATCAGCGCTACGGCCGCCGTCGGCACGTAGGGCACGTTCGCGACCAGCACGTCCACCCGTCCCCGGAGGTCGGGAGGCAGCGCCCCGAACAGGTCGCCCTCGTGCACGGGGACGCCGGGCAGGTTGCGCCGCGCGCACCGCACCGCCGCCGGGTCGAGGTCGGCGGCGTGCAGCAGCAGGTCCGGCTCGCGGGCGAGCAGGGCCGCGCCGACGGCGCCCGAGCCGCAGCACAGGTCGACCACGATGCTTCCTGGTCCGAGGAGTGCCGCGGCCTCGGCCGCCAGCAGCTCGGTGCGCCGGCGCGGCACGAAGACGCCCGGCTCCAGCGCGATCCGCAGCCCGTCGAAGGCGACCCAGCCCACCAGCTGCTCCACGGGCTCGCCGCCGACGCGGCGCCGCACGAGTTCCTCCAGCTCCGCCGACGACGACGTCGCGGCCAGCAGCAGCTCGGCCTCCTCCTCGGCGAAGACGCAGCCGGCCGCCCTCAGCCGGTCGATCACAGCGCCGGGCGCCGGTGCGACGTCCACGGTGGCCTCCCTGCGACGGTCCCCGGAACGCTACGCGCGCGGCCTAGGGTTGAGCCGTGACCACCGCCGGGCAACCCGCTCCACCGCCGGGCTGGTACCCCGACCCCGACGGCACGCCGGGCATGGTCCGCTGGTGGAGCGGATCGGCCTGGTCCGACGTCGCCACCCCGGCCGGCCCGGGCGTCGCCGTCCAGAGCTCGCCGGTGTTCACCCCGCAGCCGCCACCGGCTCCGGAGCCGGCCCCGTGGGCGTCCGGCCCGCCCTCGGGACGGGACCGGTCGAGCCGGAGTGCCTGGATCATCGCCGGGGTGCTGGGGGTGGTCGTCGCCGTGGTGCTGGCGCTCGTCCTCGTCAACGGGGGTGGCGACGACGTCGTCGCCGAACGGAACGCGCCGCCGCCGACGTCCGGCCAGCAGCCCTCCGGGCCGACCTTCGCGCCGGGCACGGTGCGCATCATCGACGAGTCCGCGGGCATCGCCTATCCCTACCTCGGCACCGGCTGGCTCGAGTTCGACCGGCCGTTCCTGGTCGAGACCACGACCGTCGCCGGCCAGTACTTCACCACCCAGGAGGACACCCCGGCCGGGGAGTTCATCGCCCAGGTGACGTCCGGCCCGGTGATCGACGGCTACGGCTGGTCCGGGCCGGGCAGCCTGTCCACCACGGTGGCCGCGCTGGCCGAGAGCGTGCGTTTCAACTACTACCCGCGCCCCAACGAGCAGCGGATCCTGCGCGACGAGGCGCTCACCGTGGACGGACGTGCCGCGCACCTCCTCGAGTTCCAGCTCGCCTGGGACGTCGAGGGCTACGACGCGTCGGGGGAGCGCGCCGCGCTGCTGCTGATCGACGTCGGCCGTTCCCGCCCGGCGCTGCTGTACATGTCCATCCCGAACACGCACGCGGAGCTCTACGGCGTCATCGACCGGCTGATCGAGGCCGTCGACGTGCTCGAGTGAGAAGGCCGTCGACGATCAGGTGACCTGATCGTCGAGGGTCCTCCCTCGGCGTGGACGGTGAGGGAGGACGCCGCGTGGTGAGGGAGGACGGCAGCGACGTCGACCGCACGGCGCACCGCCGCTGCCCGCCATTACTGTCGGGGACGTGACAGCAGCCGGAACCGAACTGACGCTGCGCCACCCGGTCGAACGGTTCACGCTGGACAACGGCCTGCGCGTCGTCCTGGCCCCGGACCGCAGCGTGCCCGTGGTGACGGTGAGCGTCTTCTACGACGTGGGCATGCGCAACGAACCCGAAGGCCGGACCGGTTTCGCCCACCTCTTCGAGCACCTGATGTTCCAGGGTTCGGCGCACGTGCCGAAGATGGAGCACGCCCGGCTGGTGCAGGCCGCCGGCGGCACGTTCAACGGCTCCACCCACCAGGACTACACGAACTACTTCGAGGCACTGCCGGCCGAAGCTCTCGAGCGCGCGCTCTTCCTGGAGGCCGACCGCATGGCGGCCCCGGCCATCACCGAGGAGAACCTCCGCAACCAGATCGACGTGGTCAAGGAGGAGATCCGGGTCAACGTCCTCAACCGGCCCTACGGCGCCTTCCCCTGGCTGCAGCTGCCGCAGGTGGCCTTCGAGAGCTTCGCCAACACCCACGACGGCTACGGCTCGTTCGTCGACCTGGAGTCCTCGACCGTCGACGACGCGGCCGACTTCTTCCACAAGTACTACGCCCCGGGCAACGCGGTGCTCTGCCTGGGCGGTGACCTCGACGTCGCCGAGACCGAGAGGCTGGTCCGGCGCTGGTTCGGCCCCGTCGCCGCCCGCGAGGTGCCCCCGACCCCGCTGACCGGTGAGCCGGCGCCGACCTCGGTGCGCTCGGCCGTCGTCGAGGACCGGCTGGCCCCCGCGCCGGCCGTGGCCCTGGGCTGGCGGGTGCCCGATCCGGTCGCCGACTTCGACGCCTACCTCGGCACCGTGCTGCTGGCCGAGCTGCTCAGCGAGGGCGACGCCTCCCGGCTGGAGCGCCGGCTCATCCACGACGACCGCATCGCGATCGCGCAGAGCAGCTACGTCGGGCTCTTCGGCGACCCGTTCGACGTCCGGGACGCCACGCTGCTCACCGCCCAGGTGCACCACCCGGCCGCCGTGCCGGTCGAGCGCGTCACCGCCGCGGTGCACGAGGAGATCGACCGCCTCGCGACCGACGGCGTCCCGGACGACGAGCTGCGGCGCGTGCAGGCCCGCACCGAGGCGCAGCTGCTGCGCCAGGCCGACTCCGTGCTCGGCCGCACCCTCGCCTTCGCCGCCGCCGAGCTCGTCCACGGCCGCGCCGAGCTGGCCGGCGAGCTCGCCGCCCGGCTGGCCGCGGTCACCCCCGAGCAGGTGCGGACGGCGGCCCGTGGGCTGGATCCCGGCACCGTCGCCGTGCTCGAGCTGCGCCCGGCGGGAGGACGGCGGTGAGCGCGACCCTGGACCTCTCCCTGATCCCGCCCCTGGGCGAACCCCGCCCCCAGCCGGTGCCGGCGGCCACGGAGACGACGCTGCCGAACGGGTTGCGGGTCGTGGTGGTGCCACGTCCGGGCGTGCCCCTGGTGGAGCTCCGCCTGCGGGTGCCCTTCGCCCCGTCCGTCGCAGGCGCGGCCGGCGCGCACTCCGCGCGCGCCGCCGTGCTCTCCGGCGCCGTCCTGCTGGGCACCGCGTCGCACGACCAGACCGGGATCGCCCAGCTCCTGCAGGGCCACGGCGCGGAGATGGCCGTCTCCACCGACAGCGACCGGCTGCTGCTGGGCACCACGCTCCTGCCCGGCGGCCTGCGGCCGGTCCTGGACGTGCTCGCGGAGCTGCTCACCTCGGCCACCTATCCCGCCGACGGCGTGGAGGGCGAGCGCGACCGGCTGGCCGAGCGGATCACCATCGCCCGTTCCCAGCCCGGCGTCATCGCCCGGGCGGCGCTCAGTGCGCGGCGCTACGCCGGACACCCGTACGCGATCTCCCTGCCCGAGCCCGACGACGTCGCCGGGGTCACGGACGGGGCGCTGCACCAGTTGCACCGCGAAGCGGTCCTGCCCGCGGGCAGCTCCCTCGTGCTCGTCGGGGACCTGGATCCCTCGGCCGCCACGGACGCCGTCGCCGACGCGCTGGCCGGCTGGACCGGCCCCGGTCGGGCCGTGGAGTCCGAGCCGGCTCCCTCGCAGCACTCGCCGGTGCTCGAGCTGGTCGACCGGCCGGGAGCGGTGCAGTCCAACATCCGGCTGGGTGGCCCGGCCCCGGGCCGGACCGACCCCGACCTGCCGGCGGTGCGGCTGGCCGCCATGGTGTTCGGCGGTTACTTCTCCTCCCGGCTGGTCGAGAACATCCGCGAGCGGCGGGGCTACAGCTACAGCCCGCGCAGCTCCGTCGAGCACCTGGCCGGGGCGTCGTCCTTCCTCGTCGAGGCCGACGTCGCCACCGAGGTCACCGGCCCCGCGCTCCTGGAGACGACCTACGAGCTCGGCCGCATGGCGCTGACACCCGTCACCGAGGCCGAGCTCGACGCGGCGCGGCGGTACGTCCTGGGCAGCATGGCGCTCGCGACGGCCACCCACGCCGGGCTGGCCAGCACCCTCTCCGCGTTGGTCGGCGCCGGGCTCCCCGCCGGATGGCTGGCCGAGCACCAGAGCGCGCTGGAGGCGGTCACCGTCGACCAGGTGCAGGAGGTCTCGCGCCGCTACCTCGCCCCGTCCGCGCTCACCGCCGTCGTCGTCGGGGACGCGGAGCACGTCGAGGCCCCGCTGGCCGCCGTCGGCGAGCTCGCCGTCCGACGGGACACCGGGGAGTGACGGTCCCGCCCGGAGGCAGCACCCCGGCCGACAACCCGCCGCCCACCGCCGATCCCGAGCGCGGTTCCGGGGGCGCCTGGCCGTCCGCGGAGATCCCGTCGAGCGGCACGGTCCCGGTGCTCTCCCGCGTCGCCCACGACCGGGCCCACCTCGCCCGGTCCCTGCCGGACCCGACCGGTGGCCGTCCCGTGCTCGTGCTCACCGTCGACCGGCACCGCACCGCCCCCGTGGAGCAGACGCCGGACGGCACCCGGCTGATCTGGGACGAGCAGCCCGAGCTGCCCGTCGGCGCGATCTTCCTCGGTGAGGCCGACGGCGTCCCGTACGCCGCCGTCCGCGGGGAGCGGGCCCTCACGGTCAGCGGCCGCCCGGTCGACCGCTGGGCCGGACTGCGCGACCTCGCCACGGAGCTGGGCGACCTCGACGCCGGTCTGCTGGTGCAGGCCGTCGGCATCATGGAGTGGCACGAGCGCAACCGCTTCAGCCCGCTCACCGGCGCGGCCACCGTGATCGAGCGGGCCGGGTGGGTGCAGCGCGACCCGACCACCGGCACCGACCTCTTCCCGCGCGTGGACCCGGCCGTGATCATGCTCGTGCACGACGGAGACGGGCGCGTCGTGCTGGGCCGGCAGGCGGTCTGGCCCCCCGGCCGGTTCTCGATCCTGGCCGGCTTCGTCGAGCCGGGGGAGTCCGCCGAGGCCGCCGTCGTCCGGGAGGTCGCCGAGGAGGTGGGGCTGCAGGTCACCGACGTGCGCTACGTCGGCAGCCAGCCCTGGCCGTTCCCGCAGTCGCTCATGCTGGGCTTCGTCGCCCGCGCCGAGAGCGCCGGCGACCTGATCCTCGATCCCTCCGAGATCGAGGAGGCCCGCTGGTTCTCCCGGGAGCAGTTGCGCGCGGGCGAGGGCCTGTCCGCGCTGCCGCCGGCGGTCTCCATCGCCCGCAACATCATCGACCGCTGGCTGGCCGGCGAGTTCGGGTAAGGACCTGCCCGCCCCCCACCGCTCGCACGCTCGCGGCGGGCCCCTGCAGGCAGGCCGTCAGAGAAGGCGGCCGGCGAGCACGAGCGCTGGACGGTCGGCGTGGTCGGCCAGCACCACGGCGTCGGCGAGCGCCATCGGATCGACCTCGTCGTCGTAGCGGTCGAACGCCGGCAGCGCCCACGCCTGGTCGTCCGGGGTGCGCCGGCGGCGGGCGGCAGGACTGACCCGCAGGTGGACCACGACGTCGAACGGCAGGCCGATGCCCTGCAGCAGGGTGCCGGGCACGAGCAGGACGCCGCCGGCGGGCGCCGGCTCCGGGTGGGCACGGGCAGCACGGTCGCGGGCCAGGTCCCACAGCACGGGGAGATAGCGGCCGGAGCCACCGGCTCCCACCGGGGCGAGCACCTCCCGGGTCAGGGCGCCGGCGTCCAGCCAGTCGGTGTAGCGGGCGTCGGGGTCGGTGCGGCCGTGCTCGAGCCGCAGGGACGCCGGGCGGTAGAAGCCTTCGGCGGGCACGACGACGGAGCCGCGACCCAGCGCGGGCAGCCGGTCCGCGAGCGCTCGGGCCAGGGTCTGCGGCTCGGCCAGCTCCGGCCCGTCGACGGCGACGCGCAGGGCGGCGGCGTCCGGCTCGGGCGGCAGCCCGGCCAGCAGCTCGGCGAGCCGGTCGGCCAGCGCGGCCGGGGTGAGCGGTTCGGGGCGGGTCAGGACCGGCCGTCCGCGGCGCCCACCGCAACGGTCTGCTCCGGGACGGCGGGGAGCTCCGCGGCCAGGCCGTCGAGCACCTCGCGGGCCAGTTCGGCGACTGGCCGGCCCTGGGACCGGGCATCGCGGCGCAGCGCCTCGAAGGCGGCGCGGACGCTGAGCGAGTGCCGCTCGGCCAGCACGCCGATGGCGCGCTCGGTGGCCACGCGCGCGGCCAGGGCGTGCTCGAGCTGGGCCACGGTGCGCTCGAGCGCGGCGATGCGGACGGCGGCCGGGTCGTCGTCGCCGGCGTCCCCGGCGGCGCCGCGGGCGGAGCGACGGGCCGACCGGTCCGGCTCGGGCAGCAGGCCGAACTCCTCGGCGACGAGGTCGGCCAGGGACAGGCCCTCGACCAGGTCGGCGACCGCCTCGGAGCCGGCCGTCGACACGACCGCCCAGCCCTCCGGCGTGCGGGTCACGACGACCGGCGCCGGGCCACCCGCACCCGGGACCGGGCGCGACTGCCCGTCCGAGGGGCGGGGACCGGGGATCACGGGACCGTCACGCCTCCGCGGCCGAGGCGAGCTGCGCCTTGACCTGGTCGATGCCGGGGTTGGTGAGCGCGGTCCCGTCGCGGAAGATCAGCGTGGGCACGGTGCGGTTGCCACCGTTGGCGTTCGAGACCAGGTCCGCGGCCGCCTCGTCCTGCTCGATGTCCACCTCGGCGAAGTCGATGCCCTCGATCTGCATGAGCTTCTTCAGCCGGACGCAGTAGCCACACCACGTCGTGGTGTACATCGTCACGGCGGCGCCGGGGGTCGTGGTCATCGAGGGGATCCTCCCTGGTCGAGCGTGGCGGGTCCACCCCTGGGCGGACAGCACGCGTGTGCCCCGGTCAACGCGGCCGTCCTGGGGATGCTTCCCCCACGACGTCGGTAGCGGCTGGGAGGATCGGTCCGTGCCACTGGAAAGAGTGATCCGATGCCGCCGTTGAGCGCGGGGACTCGGGCGGACACGCGCGCGGAGGAGGTGCTGGCCGGGCTGGACGCCGAGCAGCAGGCCGCGGCGCAGGCGGTCACCGGTCCCGTCTGCATCCTGGCCGGCGCCGGCACCGGGAAGACCCGCACGATCACCCATCGCATCGCCTACGGGGTGCACACCGGCGTCTACGTTCCCGAGCAGGTGCTCGCGGTGACCTTCACCGCCCGCGCCGCCGGCGAGCTCCGCACCCGGCTCAACGCCCTCGACGTCGGAGGGGTCCAGGCCCGCACGTTCCACGCCGCGGCGATGCGCCAGCTGCGCTACTTCGCCCCGCGCGTCCTGGGCGGCCCCATGCCCCAGCTGATCGAGAACAAGCTGCGGGTGGTCGCCACCGCCGCCGCGCGCAACCGGCTCACCACCGACCGCACCAGCCTGCGCGACCTGGCCAGCGAGATCGAGTGGGCGAAGACGACGCTGGCGACGCCGGAGGACTACCCGGCCCGCGCCAAGGCGGCCGGGCGCGAGCCCCCGTTCGAGGCCGCCGCGGTCGCCGCCGTCTACGCCAGCTACGAGTCGGCCAAGGAGCGCGACGGCGCCCTGGACTTCGAGGACCTCCTCCTCGTCACCGCCTACGCGCTCGAGGGCCACCCCGACGTGGCCCGTGCGGTGCGCGACCAGTACCGGTACTTCGTCGTCGACGAGTACCAGGACGTCAACCCGCTGCAGCAGCGGCTGCTGGACGCGTGGCTCGGCGGGCGCGCCGAGGTCTGCGTCGTGGGCGACCCGAACCAGACCATCTACTCCTTCACCGGCGCCGACCCCGACTACCTGCTGGGCTTCGCCGACCGCTATCCCGACGCCGAGGTGGTCAAGCTCGAACGCGACTACCGGTCGACGCCGCAGGTGGTCGGCCTGGCGAACCGGCTGATCGGCATGGCTCCGAAGCGCAAGGGCCTGCCCGGGCTCCGGCTGCTGGGCCAGCGAGCCGACGCCGCCGAGCCCACGTTCAAGGAGTACCCCGACGAGCCGGCCGAGGCCGCGGCCGTCGCCGCCCGCTGCAAGGCGCTGATCGACGAGGGCACCCCGGCCAGCGAGATCGCCGTGCTGTTCCGGATCAACGCGCAGTCGCAGGTGTACGAGTCGGCGCTCTCCGACGTCGGCGTCCCTTACGTGCTCAGGGGCGGCGAGCGCTTCTTCGAGCGGCCCGAGGTGCGCGAGGCGGTGCTGCTGCTCCGTGGCGCGGCCGCCGGCGGCAGCGAGCCGGGCATGCTCGTGCCGACCGTCCGCGACGTGCTCGCGTCCACCGGCTGGGTGGAGCACCGTCCCCCCTCCGGTGGGGCGGCCCGTGACCGCTGGCAGTCCCTGGCTGCCCTGGTCGACCTGGCCGTCGACCTGGTCGCGGAGAACCCGTCGCTGGACCTGCCCGGGTTCGTCGCCCACCTGGCCGCGCGGGCCGACGCCCAGCACGCGCCGACCGTGCAGGGCGTGACGCTGGCGTCCATGCACGCGGCCAAGGGCCTGGAGTGGGACGCCGTCTTCGTCGTCGGACTCGTCGACGGCGTGCTGCCGATCGCGCAGTCGCTGTCGCGGCCCGATGCGGTCGAGGAGGAGCGGCGGCTGCTCTACGTCGCCATCACCCGGGCCCGGGAGCAGCTCGCCCTGTCGTGGTCGCTGGCGCGCAACCCGGGTGCCAAGCGGGCCAGGCCGCGCAGTCGCTTCCTCACCGGACTGGCGCCCGACTCCGGTCCGACCGCGCCGCCGGCCAGGCGGACCACGAAGCGACCCAAGGTGGTGCTCGAGGGAGAGGCCGGGGAGCTGTTCGAGCGGCTGCGGGCGTGGCGCAGTCAGGCCGCGCAGACGGCCTCGGTGCCGGCCTACGTCGTCTTCACCGACGCCACGCTCCAGGCAATCGCGGAGACCCGTCCGGCCAGCCTGCGGGAGCTCTCCGCTCTGCCCGGCATCGGCGCCCGCAAGCTCGAGCTCTACGGCGAGGACGTGCTGGCGGCCGTCTCCGGCTGATCCAGCGGCCGCCCGGCGGGCTTCCGAGGGGTCTGACCATCTTTTTGCGGTATGTGGCGTTAATTCGATTGACCGTCCGGAGCGCTCGCTCCTAGTGTCCTGAACCACACCAGCTGCACCCAGCCCCGAGCACGGCCGTCCGGCCGCGCTCGAGAACCGGAAGGAGGGGTGACGTGATCAGCACGACGTGGACCGACGCCCCCACCGGGTTCCCCGGCTCGGGCGGCGTCGCCGTGCGTCCGGCCGCCTGCCTGGCGGCCGGCGGCAACCGGATCGTCGTCGCGCCCGTCGCAGCCCAGGTCCAGGGGACCGGTGTGCCCGTCGCGGTTCGTCTCCGCGCCATCGATGAGCGCCACACCGCTCGCCCGTCCTACCTGAAGGACCTCGCCGGCATCGCGCCCATGAGCACCACCACCGAGAACAACGGCACCACCCTCGGGATCCACCCCCCGGGGAGACCGCAGAGCTAACCGCTCGCCGGTCCTCCTCGAGGCCGCGGAACCCGAATCCCGGGATCCGCGGCTTCTTTCTTTTCCTCCGCGGCACCCGGCCCCGACTTCGGTCGGCGGGTCCCCGCCGGCCGTCAGACGACGAGCACGAGGAGGAGCGGCAGTGCAGCAGACGCTCGACCGCCCGATGTCCCTCCACCGGCCCGGCCTGCCCCGGACCGGCGGCGCGACACCGCGACGGCCGCACACGCCTCTGTCACCCGCACCGGTGCGGCACCCGATGCCGTGCCGGCAGGAGGACCCGGAGCTCTGGTTCGCCGAGAGCCCCGCCGAGCTGGAACGCGCCAAGGCGTTCTGCGCGGCCTGCCCGGTCCGGGACGCCTGCCTGGCCGGTGCGCTGGACCGCGCCGAGCCCTGGGGCGTCTGGGGAGGCGAGATCTTCGACCGCGGGGTGGTCATCGCGCGCAAGCGACCCCGTGGCCGTCCCCGCAAGGTGACCGCCGCATGACCAGCCGGCAGCAGTTCGCCCCCGTCCCCTCGACGCGGGCGCCCGCATCAGCATCGACCACCGAGGACACGATCATGCACTCGTACGAGCAGGTACTCGCCCACAGACGGATGCAGGAGATGCAGGAGGAGGCCCAGCGGGTCTCCCGTGCGCACCGCCTGTACCGGGCGCGCAAGGCCGCCCTGCGTGCCGAGCGGGCGGCGCGGCGCGCCGCCCGGCTCAGCGCCTCTGTGTAGTGACCGACCGGGCCGGACGCTCTCCGAGCGTCCGGCCCGGTTCACTCGGTGAAGCCGGGGAGCCACTCCTCGAGGACGCCGCGGAAGGCGCCCTCGGAGTCGAGCTGGCAGAGCACGCCGATCGAGCCGATCGTCACCCGGTGGATCAGCAGGTAGGCAGGCGGCAGGTTGAGCTGCCGGCCCAGCCGGCTGGCCTCGTTGCGCGGATCGGAGACCCGGGCCGCCTGCTCCTGCATCCAGGCGCGAGTGAAGTGGAACCGGGGCTCCGCGACCGGGTCGAGCATCGGACGCAGGAAGTCGTGCACGCCCTGGGCGTCGATGTGCGCCGTCGGCAGGACGAAGCCCTCGGCACGCAGGTCGGCGAGCACCTCGTCGGCCCGGCCCTCCAGGGCCCAGCGCAGCAGCCGGCCGATCGGCTCGGGGTGGCCGTCGGGCAGCCGCGCGGTCGCCCCGAAGTCGATGACGCCGAGCCGGCCGTCGGGCAGCAAGCGGAAGTTGCCCGGGTGCGGATCGGCGTGCAGCAGCCCCGCCCGCTGCGGCGCGGAGAAGTGCAGCAGCGCCATCAGCATGCCCGCGCGGTCGCGCTGCTCGCGGGTGCCGGAGGTGATGATCCGCGACAGCGGCGTGCCCTCGAGCCACTCGGAGACGATGACCTTGGGCGCGCTCGCCACCACCCGCGGAACCACGATCTGCGGGTCGTCGGGGTACGCCGCGGCGAAGCCGCGCTGGGCGTCGGCCTCGAGGGTGTAGTCCAGCTCCTCGACCACGCGGGCCTTGAGCTCGGCGATCAGCGGCTTGACGTCCATGCCGGGGAAGATCGCCGCGAACAGGCGGGCAAAGCGGGCGAGCTGGTTGAGGTCGGACATGAGCGCCGTGGCCGCGCCCGGGTACTGGATCTTCACGGCGACGTCGCGCCCGTCGCGCCAGGTGGCCCGGTGCACCTGGCCGATGCTCGCCGCCGCGGCCGGCTGGTCGTCGAACTCCTTGAACCGCTGGCGCCACGTGCCGCCGAGCTGCTGGGCGAGCACCGCGTGCACGGTGCGCACCGGCATGGGCGGCGCCTCCTCCTGGAGCTTGACCAGCGCCTCGCGGTAGGGGGCGGCCATCTCCTCGGGAACCGCGGCCTCGAACACCGAGAGCGTCTGCCCCAGCTTCATGGCGCCGCCCTTGAGCTGGCCCAGCACGGCGAAGAGCTGCTCGGCGGTGCGCTGCTGGAGCTCGGCGGTGACGGCATCCGCGGACTGGCCGGAGAGCCGCTTGCCCAGCCCGAGGGTGGCCCGGCCCGCGGCGCCCAGGGGGAGGGAGGCAAGTCGCGCGGTCCGCGACACCGAGCCCCGCGGCATCACCGGTCGGTCGTCACTCACGCGTCCTCCTCGTCGGCGCCGTGCCCGGCCCCGGCGGCATCGCGGGGTCGCCTCGGGGGAACCCGCGAGCGCGCTCACGGGCCATTGTCCCCTGTCGCCTCGTCGACCCGCCGGACGCAGCCGCAGTCGGGGTGGGACGGCCACGGTCGCCGACGGGGGACGAGGTCCGGTGGGGCGATGTCCAGGGTCGCATCCAGCGTCACCGGCGCGGCGTCGCCGTCGAGGTAGGCCAGCACCTGGACGGCGGCGGTCACGGCGGTGAGCAGGCAGGTGACGGTCGCGCCGCTGGGGGGCGGTTCGGTGGCGGTGAGCTGGGCGGCGAGGTGCGGCCAGCGCGGATCGGCGTCCCGGCGGTGCAGGTCGGCGCACCGCAGGCAGCTGGTCACACCCGGGACGACCAGCGGTCCCACCACGCCGGTGGCTCCGCGCACGGTGGCGACCAGGTGCGGCACGCCAGCCCGGGCCCAGGCTGCGGCGGCCGGGTCGGAGGCGGCCCACGGCCGGGCCAGCACGACGAGGTCGGGGCGGGTGCCCTCCGGTACCGGCCGCAGGTCGGTGAGCGGGCTGGCCCGGCGCACCGCGTCGGCCGCGGCGAGCGACCGTGGCCGTCCTTCGTCGGCGGCGGTGGCCCCGCCGACGACGGCGTCGCCGGCGGAGACCACGGCGCTGTCGCGGACGCTCACCCGCCCGACTCCGCTGGCGGCCAGGACGGCGGCCAGTGGCGTGCCGACGCGGGTGGCCCCTTCGACGAGGACGACGGCCGACCGCCGGGCCCGCCAGCCACCGGCCGGCGGGGCCTCGGCGGCGCGGCGGGCCGCTGCGGCCGGCCCCGCGTCGCTCGCCACCAGGTCGGCGGCGTCGACGTCGACGAGCACCCGGGTGGCGCGCAGCCCGTCGAGCACCGCGGACACCGCCCCCGGGTCGAGCCCCTGCCGGGCGGCGTCGGCCAGCACGGCCCGCTGCACCCGCCGCCCGTCGAGGCCGCGCAGCAGACCCGCCAGGCCGTCGGGGTGGGGGGTGACCAGCAGCCCGTCGGTGGAGTCCACCCCGCCGATCTGGAGGGAGTCGACGCCGCGGCGCAGCAGGGGCGTGGCCGCGGGCAGCAGGGGATGGGCCGTGTCGCTCACCAGGGGAGGGTCGCAGCGCGGGCGGTTGCGCCGCTGGCGCCGTCCACAGGCCGGGACGACGACGGCGGCGCCCCAGAGGGACGCCGCCATCAGACCGCAAGGACCCCGGCCCCCCGACGCTCGCGAGCTCGCATCGGGCCCCTGCAGGGGGCCGACTAGGCCTTGCCGAGGATCCGGTTCATCTTGGTGCCGCAGACCGGGCAGGTGCCCTGAGCCATGCGACGCCCCGACTCGCTCACCTTGACCTCGCCGTCGAAGTCGCGCTTCTCCTTGCACTTCACGCAGTAGCCGTTGTAGCTCTCAGCCACGGGATCTCCTCGTCTCGGGGGCGTCTCGGCACGCTCGCCGGGCGCCATTGCGCAGGGACGCTACCCGTGCTCGTGCCCTGCGGTACCGGCGGCGGGCGTCCGTTTCCGGGCCGTTCCGCCGCTCGCGGGGCGTACACGAACAGAACGGTTCCCACAACCTGTGGACAAGCCTGTGGAGCACGTGGGGAACAGTCGGCGTGTCCCTGTGCGTGCGCAGGGGGCGCACCGGGGGACAACTCCGCGCGGTGACGAGCAGGACCCCGGTCGACCTGCGGTTTCCCCTCCCGGGGGCTGTGGAACGTACCTCCGGGCCGCCGTCGTCACCGGCCGGGGACGCACCATGTCCACCGTCCGTGCGACCTGTACCCGAGAGGGTGTCCTCGGGCGCGCGCAGGGGCCGCGAAGTGGCTTACGGTGCCCCCGTGCCAGGAACGCTCCCCGACGCCTCCGCACACCCCGAGCTCCCCGGCGGTCCGCCGGCGCCGACGGGTGTGCGCCGGGCCGTGCCCATGGCACGCCGGAAGGCCGACGACGACGGCGGTCCGGTCCCGATGCCCGGTGGGGACCCCGAGTCGGTCGTCGAGGTCCGGCGCAGCGCCCGGCGCCGGCGCACGGTGACGGCCTACCGCGAGAGCGGGCGCACCGTCGTCCTCATCCCTGCGGCGTTCAGCCCGGCCGAGGAGCGTCGCTGGGTGGCCCAGATGGTGGCCAAGCTGCAGACCCGCGAGGAGCGACGCCGCCGGTCCCTGGGTGGCGACGACGAGCTGATGCTGCGCGCCCGTGCGCTCTCGGCCGCGCACCTCGACGGGCTGGCCGAGCCGGCGTCGGTCCGATGGGTGGACAACCAGCAGCGCCGGTGGGGTTCGTGCACCCCGGCCGACCGCAGCATCAGGCTGTCCAGCCGCCTGCGCTCGATGCCCGAGTACGTCGTGGACTACGTGCTGGTGCACGAACTGGTCCACCTGCTCGAACCGGGTCACGACGAGCGGTTCTGGGCCCTCGTGGCGCGCTATCCCCGGGCCGAGCGGGCCCGCGGCTTCCTCGAGGGCGTCGAGCTGGCCAACACCGCCGAAGCGGCCGGCGGAGACGCAGCCGACGTCGTCGACTAGTAGGAGGGCCCCGTCCCTCTCACCCCTCGCACGCTCGGGGCGAGCCTCCGGACGGGGCCGTCAGTCCTCGGGCGGCTGCTCGTCGGTCAGTGCCTCCAGCTCGTCGTCGAGCCCCTGCCGCGCGACGAAGTCCATCGGCTCGTCGAGGTCCTCGGACGTCGGCAGCAGGTCGGGGTGGTTCCAGAGCCGGTCGCGGTCGGCGTTGCCGTGCTTCTGGCCCATCGCGGCCCACACCGTCGCGGCGTCACGCAGTCGGCGGGGACGAAGCTGCAGTCCCACGAGGGTGGCGAAGGTCTGCTCGGCCGGCCCGCCGGTGGCCCGGCGGCGACGCATCGTCTCGGCCAGCGCGCCGTGGCCGGGGAGCCGGTCGGTCGCGGCGGCCGCGACGACCGTGTCGATCCAGCCCTCGACCAGCGCGAGCATCGTCTCCAGCCGGCGCAGCGCCATCTGCTGCTCGGGCGTCTCCTCCGGCTCCAGGAGCCCGCTGCCGAGCAGTCGCTGGATGCTCTCCGGGTCGCTCGGGTCCAGCCCCTCCAGCCCTCCGCCGGCCAAGGCCTCGGAGACGCCCCGCTCGATGGCCTCCCGGTCGATGGTGATGCCGCGGGCATAGGCGTGGACGGCGTCCTGGAGCTGCTGGCGCAGCCACGGCACGTGCGCGAACAACCGCTGGGCCGCGGCCTCGCGCAGGGCGAGGAAGAGCCGGACCTCGTCGGCCGGGCGGTCGAGCCCGGCCGCGAACTCGGCCACGTTCTGCGGCACGAGCACGCCGGTCCCGGCGGGCGCGAGCGGGAGCCCCACGTCGGTGCTGGTGAGGACCTCGTCGGCCAGCTTGGCCAGCGCCGAGCCCACCTGGGCGCCGAACATCAGCCCGCCCATCCGGCCCATGATCCCGGCGATCGGTCCGAAGGACATCGCCGCCTCCTGCGGCAGCGCGCTGGTCATCGCCGCCACTACCCGCTCGGCCAGCGGATCGATGAGCGCCCCCCAGGCGGGCAGGCTCTCCTCCACCCACTCGACCCGCGACCAGGCCGCCGTGCGCTCGATGCCCGACGGCAGCTCGGTCACCTGGTCCAGCCACAGGTCGGCCAGCCGCAGGGCCTCGGCCGTGGCGGTGCGCTCGCCGTCGGAGGACGGCTGGTGACCGGCGGAGAGCTGGCTGATGGCGCCCTGCTTGGCCAGATCCCAGTTCACCGGGCCGCCGGACCAGTTCATCAGCTTCTGCAGCTCGGCGAACAGGGGCATCTTGCCCAGGACGTCCTCCGGAGAACCGCCGCCGGCGATGCCACCGAACAGCGCCCCCAGGCCGAAGGGGTCACCTCCGCCCGGATTGTCGCCGCCGTCACGGCGCTCGGGGTCGCGGTCGGGGAGACCGAAGCCGAAGGGCACGTCGCTCATGCGTCCACGGTAGACGCAGGTGGACCCCCGTCACCCTGCGCTGGGCACGCCCAGGGCGAACGGCGCACGGGCCGGCGCGGCCCGGCGTCCGGGCGGGAAGCGGCAGGTGACACATAGGGTGGCCGGTCGTGACCCGTCGGATCGCCGTCCTGACCGCCAGCGGAGTGCTGTTGCTGGTCTTCGGGCTGCTCGGCACGACCCTGCCCGTGCCCTACGTCGCGCAGGTGCCCGGACCGACCTTCGACACCCTCGGCGACATCGACGGCGAGCCGATCATCGAGATCGAGGGCCGGGAGCGCAACGAGGTCGGGGGCAACCTCAACCTGACCACCGTCGGCGTCGGCCGGGGCGGGCTCAGCCTGGTCCAGGCGGTGCGCGGCTGGTTCGACGACGAGGTGGCCGTCGTCCCGGAGGAGTCGGTGTACCCACCCGACCGGACCGAGGAGGAGACCCGCCAGCTCAACCGCCGTGCCTTCCTCACCTCGGAGCAGGCGGCCGAGAGCGTGGCGCTCGGCCACCTCGGTTTCCCGGAGAAGGTCGTCGTCCGCCAGGTGCCCGAGGGGTCGCCGTCGGAGTCCGTCCTGGAGGAGGGCGATGCCCTCGAGTCGATCGACGGCCGACAGACCCCCGACCTCGACGCCCTCGACGCGGTGCTCGCGTCCATCCCGCCGCGGACGGCCGTCTCCGTCGGGTACACGCGCCTGGGCGAGCCGGGCACCGGCACGGTCACCACGCGCGCCGCCGACGACGGCGAGGGCTCGCTGCTCGGCGTCGGCGTCCTGCAGCAGCCGTCCGCACCGTTCGACGTCGACATCCAGGTGGAGGACGTCGGTGGCCCGTCGGCGGGCCTCATGCTGACCCTCGGGATCCTCCACCTGGTCGGCGACGAGGACCTCACCGGCGGTGCACTGGTGGCCGGCACCGGCACGATCGACGTCGACGGCCGGGTCGGGCCGATCGGCGGGGTACCGCTGAAGATGCTCGCCGCCCGTGACCTCGACGCCGACCTCTTCCTCGTGCCGGGAGGGAACTGCGAGGAGGCCCTGGCGGCCAGGGACCCGGGGATCCCCCTGGCCAGGGTCGACACCCTCGACGACGCGCTGACCGCACTGGCCGACCTCCGGGCCGGCCGCACCCCCGCCGGCTGCTGAGGAAGGACGCCGGGAACCCCGTCGGTCCTGGCACGTTGTGCTGGGATGAGCGGGGGAGTGCGCCCAGGGTCGGTCGGCTCCACCTCGCCGGCGACGCGGTCGCGTCTCCGGATCCGCACCTGACGACCCGTAACTGAAGGAGACCGCTCGTGGCCATGCGGCCCCCCGTGCCGGTGCCGACGCTGTCCCGGCGCGCGAAGCTGGTCCTCGGCGCCATCGCCGTGCTGCTCGTGCTGTTCACCGTGATCGGCTCGCTGACCAACGTCTACGTCGACTACCTGTGGTTCGACGAGACCGGCTACACCGAGGTCTTCTGGACCGAGCTGCAGAGCCGGGCCCTGCTGTTCGCCGTCGCCGGCGTGGCCACCGGTGGTCTGACGGCGCTGGCCGTCTACCTGGCCTACCGTTTCCGGCCGACCTTCCGGCCCATGTCGCTGGAGCAGCAGAACCTCGAGCGCTACCGGCAGTCGCTGGAGCCCCGGCGCGGGCTGGTGCTCACCGCCGTCGGCGTCGTCCTGGGCTTGTTCGCCGGGTTCACCGCGCAGAGCAACTGGGAGACCTGGCTGACCTTCCGCAACAGCACCGAGTTCGGCCAGACGGATCCGCAGTTCGGCCTCGACCTGTCGTTCTTCGTCTTCGAGTACCCCTTCTACCGGCTGGTGCTCGGCTTCGGGTTCGCCATCGTCATCCTGGCGCTGATCGGCTCCCTGCTGACCAACTACGTGTTCGGTGGCCTCCGGGTCCAGACGCCCGGCCAGAAGCTGACCTCGGCCGCGCGGGTGCAGGTCTCGGTGCTGCTCGGCATCTTCGTCGCGCTCAAGGCGGTCGCCTACTGGCTGGACCGGTACGGACTGGTCTACTCCGAGCGCGGCGACGTGTTCACCGGCGCCAGCTACACCGACGTCAACGCGCTGCTGGTGCCCAAGGTGATCCTGGTCTTCGTCGCCGCGGTCTGCGCCATCGCGTTCTTCGCCAACATCGTCGTCCGCAACTTCCTGCTGCCCGCCGCGGCGCTGGTGCTGCTGCTGGCCTCCAGCCTGGTCATCGGCGTGGCCTACCCGGCGATCGTGCAGCAGTTCGTGGTCAAGCCCAGCGCCAACGAGCGCGAGGCCCCGTACATCGAGCGGGCGATCGAGATGACCCGGCAGGCGTACGGCCTGGACGACGTCGAGTACATCGACTACGCCCAGGAGACGACGACGGACAGCGAGGACGAGGCCGTCGACCCGGAGGTCGCGCTGGCGGAGCTGCGCAACGACACCGAGACCATCCCGAACGCCCGTCTGCTCGACCCGAACGTCCTGGCCGACACGTTCACCGCCCGCCAGCAGATCCGGAACTGGTACGGCTTCCCCGAGAAGCTCGACGTCGACCGCTACGTCGTCGACGGCGAGCTCCGGGACTACGTCGTGGCCGTGCGCGAGCTCAACAGCGCGGGGCTCTCGGAGAACCAGAGCACCTGGATCAACCGGCACACGGTGTACACCCACGGGCACGGCTTCGTCGCCGCGCCGGCCAACGAGGTCGTGGGCGGCTCCGACGGCGGTGAGCCGAGCTTCACCACCGGCGACCTGCCCGTCACCGGTGACATCCCGGTCGAGCAGAGCCGGATCTACTACGGCGAGCTGATCGACGACTACTCGGTGGTCGGCGCGCCCGAGGGCACCGCCCCCCGCGAGTCCGACCTGCCCGGCTCGGACGACCGGCAGCTCAACAACACCTACGACGGTGAGGGCGGGGTCTCGGCCGGCAGCTTCTTCCGACAGCTGACCTTCGCCGTCTACTTCCGGGAGCGGAACTTCCTGCTCTCGAGCGCGGTCAACGAGGAGTCCAAGGTCCTCTACGTCCGGGACCCCCGTCAGCGGGTGGAGAAGGCAGCGCCCTTCCTGGAGGTCGACGGCGACCCGTACCCCGCGGTGATCGACGGCCGGGTGACCTGGATCCTCGACGGCTACACGACCTCGGACTCCTACCCCTACTCCGAGCAGATGGAGCTGGGCGAGGCGGCGACCGACGCGCTGACCGGCACGGGGACGACGGCGCTGCCGAACGACACCTTCAACTACATCCGCAACTCGGTGAAGGCCACGGTCGACGCCTACGACGGCACGGTGACGCTGTACGAGTGGGACGAGCAGGACCCGGTCCTGCAGACCTACATGAAGGCGTTCCCCGGGACCGTCGAGGCGAAGAGCGAGGTCTCCGAGGAGCTGGAGAGCCACCTGCGGTACCCCGAGGACCTGTTCAAGGTGCAGCGGGACATCCTCACCCGCTACCACGTCGACGACCCGATCTCGTTCTACGAGGGCAGTGACCGCTGGCAGGTCCCGGACGACCCCACGCAGGACGTCGAGGAAGCCCAGCCGCCGTACTACATCCTCGCCCAGCGGCCGGGTGACCCGGAGGCCACGTTCCAGCTGACCAGTGCGCTCAACGCCTTCCAGCGGCCGAACCTGTCGGCGTTCGTCTCCGCGTCGAGCGCGCCGGAGAGCTACGGCGACATCCAGGTGCTGCAGTTGCCGGGCAACACCCCCTTCCGGGGGCCGGGGCAGGTGCAGAACTCGTTCGGCGCGAACCAGGAGATCCGCCGCGACCTCACCCTGTTCGACAGCGAGAACTCCAACGCCGTGCTCGGCAACCTGCTGACCCTGCCGATCGGGGACGCCGGCCTGCTCTACGTGCAGCCGCTCTACGTGGAGAGCACCGGCGAGGGCGGGTTCCCGCTGCTGCAGCGGGTGCTGGTCAACTTCGGTGGCCAGATCGGCTACGCCAACACGCTGGCGGAGGCGCTGGACCAGGTCTTCGGCGAGGGGGCCGGGGAGATCGCGACCGACAGTGACGGGCTACCGGTGACTCCGCCGGACGAGGACGAGGGCGAGGAGGCGCCGACGCCGGCACCCGCGCCCGAACCTGCTCCGGCACCCGGCGGCGGGGGACAGCCGGGGGCGAGCCCGGACATGGACGAGGCCGTCGGCGACATCAACGCCGCTCTGGAGGCCCTGCGCGACGCCCAGCGAAACGGTGACTTCGCCGGCCAGGGCCGGGCGCTGGAGCAGCTGGACGCCGCCGTCGAGGCCTACCGCGCGGCGCAGGCAGCCGCGGACGGCTCGGGGACGGGCGGCGACTGACCGGCGGGGGAGGGGAGGGCGCACCCGCGCTCTCCCCTCCCTGCCGCCTGGTACGGTGGTCGTACCGACGCGGGGTGGAGCAGCTCGGTAGCTCGCTGGGCTCATAACCCAGAGGTCGCAGGTTCGAATCCTGCCCCCGCTACTCGCACGTCGGACCCGGTCACCTCGGTGACCGGGTCCTTCGTCGTTCGTGGCCAGGACGTCCGCCCGTCTCGACCGCCGCCCCGCCTCCGTGGTCTGCTGCAGTCACCGCATCGGACACCAGGGGAGTCGCCATGGCGCTGACGAGGGACGCGACCGTCGAGCAGGCCGTCGAGGCCGTGGACCGGGACGGCTACGTCATCATCGAAGGGCTGATGGACCAGGCCTGGGTGGCGGCCGCCAAGCAGGACCTCCAGCGGGTGCTGGAGGAGACGTCCACGGGGCGCAACTCGTTCGAGGGTTTCTCCACCCAGCGCGTCTACGCGCTGTTCGCGAAGACGCGCTGGTTCGACGGACCCGCCACCCACCCGCTGGTGCTCGGCGTCCTGGACCACGTCCTCGGCCAGTACCAGTTCAGCGCGCCCGTCGGGATCCGGATCGGACCGGGCGAGGTCGCGCAGGTGCTGCACCGCGACGACGACGTCTACCCGCTGCCCCGCCCGCACCCGGACGTCGTCGTCAACACCATGTGGCCCCTGGACGACTTCACCGTCGAGAACGGGGCGACCCGGTTCGTGCCCGGCAGTCACCGGTGGGAGCCGGGGCGGGTCGCCACGGAGGAGGAGACGACGGCCGCGGTCATGCCGGCGGGCTCGGTCCTGATCTACGTCGGGAACCTGATCCACGGCGGTGGTGCGAACACGACCGAGAGGCCGCGGCTCGGGGTCATCCTCGAGTACGCCGCGTCCTGGCTCCGGCCGCAGGAGAACCACGTCCTGGCCGTGCCGCAGGAGGTCGCGCGCGAGCTGCCCGAGCGGTTGCAGGAGCTGCTGGGCTACAACATCCACCCGCCGTTCCTGGGCTACGTGGACGGGCGCCACCCCAGGCGGGTGCTGTCCTCCTGAGACGGCACGGCGGCCCGAGCGAAGTTCCGCTCGGGCCGCCGTCCTCCGGGTGCTGACTAGTCAGCGAGCCAGACGAAACCCCACATGGTGGTCGCGCCCGGGACGCCGTCACCCATCGTCCCGTCGGGGAACTCCCAGCCGCCGACGTTCTTCACCTCTTCCCGCACCGCGACATCGGTGAGGGTGTAGCCGGTGAAGAGGTTCGGCACGTTCTCGGAGATGTTGAGGCTGGCTGCCGCGACGGCCTCCTTGCGCTCGTCGAGATCCGTCGTCGTGCGCAGGGTCTCCAGCGCCGTGTCGATCTCCGGGCTCTGGTACACGGTGAAGTTCAGCGGGCCCGGGGTGAACGCCTCGTCGAGGATGAAGTACGGGTCGGCCTCCTCGCTGAAGCGGAAGCACTGCACGTCGTAGTCCCTGGCGATCGCGTTCTGGATGTGTGCGGCCTGCTCGACCGCGCGGAGGCTCACATCCATGCCGAGGTTGCCCCAGAACGACTGGTAGAGCTGCGACAGCTCGTTCAGGCTCGGGTCGGGCGGGCAGTTGTAGGTGAAGGAGAGGTCGGTCCCGGCCGGCTGGCCGTCGGAACGCGCCGGGTCGTTGATGTACTCGTCGTAGAGCTCCTGCGCCCGCTCCGGGTCGAAGTCGGGGAAGGCCTCCTCCGCTTCCTCGGAGTAGTACGGGCTGTCCGGGCTGAAGTACTGGGTCGCCGGCGGGGTCATCCCGGTGCCACCGAGGATCTCGATCAGTGCTTCCTGGTCGATGGCGTGTGCCAGCGCCTGGCGGACCCGCACGTCGTCGAACGGCGGCCGGCTGGTGTTGATCAGCGAACCACCGGCGTTGTTGCCCAGGTACTCGTAGTTGTCCACGCCGCTGACGTCGCGGGCGCGGGCGATGGTGCTCTGCCGCAGGGTCTGCATGGCCTGGACGTCACCGCTCTCCAGGCTGGCCAGCCGGGTGTCCTCGTCGGGGATCGGCCGGAAGACGATCTCGTCGAGGTAGGGCAGGCCGTCCTGCCAGTAGTTCTCGTTCTTCTCCACGGTCAGGCGGCTGTCCCGCTGCCACGAGACGAACTGGAACGGCCCCGTGCCCACCGGGTTGCTGCCGGCGTCCTCGCCGAACTGCGCCGCCGCGGTGGGCGAGAAGGGCCAGCCCGGCGCCTGGGTCAGGATGTCGGGGAAGGCGGCGTTGGTGGCCGCGAGCCGGTACTCCACGGTGAGCTCGTCGACGACCTCCAGCGAGGTGACCTCGGCCAGCGTCGAGGCCACGTTGGAGCCCGGCGCGGTGAGGTACTCGTCGAAGTTGACCTTCAGCGCTTCGCCGTTCAACGGCGTGCCGTCGTGGAACTGCACGTCCGGCCGCAGCGTCAGCGTCCAGGTGGTGAAGTCGTCGTTGGGCTCCATCGACTCCGCGAGGTAGGGCTTGACTTCGCCATCCTCCGTCCGCTTCATCAGCGGGTCGTAGAGGGCGAAGGCGACCGTCGTGCCGGGGTTGCCGAAGGAGCCTTCGCCGGGCAGCCAGCTGTTGGTCTCCGCCTCGAGGCCCACCTCGATGGATCCGCCCTCGACGGGGTCGCCCTGTTCGGAGATGTCCTCCCGCGTGCCCTCCGATGCGTTGCCCCCCTCGTCGCTGTCACCACCACCACAGGCGGCGCTGCCGAGCAGCAGGCCCACGAGCCCCACGGAGGCGAGCGTGCGCCTCCACGGTCCTCGCGTCAGGCGCGGATGTCCTCGCATGTCATCACTCCTCGAACCAGTCGCGTGCAGAGACAGCAGGCGTCCGGATGCGCGCACCAGGATGTGCGAGCGCCCGGGGCACTGAGCCGAGTCTGTCGCCCCCCGTGACGTTCGTCACTGGGCTGGCAGCACTGTGGCCGACCTGTGACCTATGCGTTGCGCACAATCCGCATCCGCCGGATCCGACCGGAGGCGCAGGTCAGGGCCTCGTCGCAGGAAAGAGGGCGCTCAGCGGGTGAGGAAGTCGACGATCCGGCGGTTCACCTCGTCGGGCTGCTCCAGGTGCAGGAAGTGGCCGGCGCCGTCGACCACCGCCACCTCCGACGGCGCCGGGAGCAGGTCGCGCGACGCCTCGGCCGCGGCCACCCCCATGCAGCCGTCCTGCGCCCCGTGGAGGTACAGGGTCGGCTGCGGGGGGATGCTCCCGACGGCGCCCTGCTCGACGGCCAGCTCCGGGGACTGCCGGGTCGGGTCGAACAGTGCCCGGTAGTAGCCGAGCGCGGCGTTCAGGTTCTCCGCGCCGCCCAGCGCCGCCCGGACGTGGGCGAGGTCCTCGGCGGCGTCGTACCCGGGGGACCAGTCCGCCCAGAGCCGGGCGACGAACTCCAGGTCGTCCGCGGCCACCAGTCCATCGGCCAGGGGGTTCTGGAAGAAGTACATGTAGAACGACCGCTTGATCTGGTCGTAGGTGAAGAAATGCGTGGCCAGCGCCGGGCCGACCGGTACGGCCATGGTCACGACGCGGCGCCAGCGGTCGGGAGCGGAGGCCGCGGCGCCGTAGGCGGCCTGGGCGCCCCAGTCGTGGCCGACGACGACGGCGCGCTCGTCGCCGCCGAGCGCCGCGTGCAGGGCGTTGGCGTCCCGGGCCAGAGCGCCGGTCTGGTAGAGCCCGTCGGCCGGGACCGCGGTCGGGGCGTAGCCCCGCGAGAACGGCGCCACGGCCCGGAATCCCGCCCCGGCGAGCCGGGGGAGCAGGTGCCGGTAGGTGTGTGCGGTGTCCGGGAAGCCGTGCAGGCACAGCGCCAGCGGCCCGTCCTGCGGTCCCGCGGTCAGGGCGGCGAAGCGGAGGCCGGCGGTCTCGATGTCGATCTCGGTGAGCACGGCCGCAGACTACGGACCGCGGCCCTGCTCAGACCGCGCTCAGCTCGTCCCTGCGGCGCCGGTCCGGGTGCCTGCGCTTCGCCGCCGGCCGGTGGAGCGGCACGGCGGGCATGCGGTCCCGGGGCGGCGGGGGAGCGAGCGCGTGCTCGGGCTTCGACGGCCGGACGCGCAGGCCGGCGAGCAGTGCGTGCGGGCGGGTGGCGTCCTCCTCCGGGACCGCCGGGACGGCCGTCGTCGCCCGGGCCGGGGGAGCGGGGAAGACCTCGCGCCGCGGCGGACGGGACGGGTCGGGGAGCCGCAGCTCGGCGAGGTCCTTCCAGGTGGAGTGGCGCAGGCCGTCCACCACGCAGCGGACCCGGGCCAGCACCCGTCCGTCGTCGGAGTTCGTCCAGCCGAGCAGCTCGCCGGAGTACCAGATCCCGCGGTGGTGGATCTCCACCGGTTGCGGCTCCCCGGCAAAGGCGCTCACCGCCGGATCCCCCGTCACGAGGCGGACTGTAGGTGCGTGGGCCGACGCGGACGCGCAGGCGCGCGAGCGGCTGGGACCGGTGTGACGGCCCCGTCCCACCACTCACACGGGTGGCCTGCCGTCCCCGCCGAAGGCGGTCGCGTGCACCGGTGTAGAGTTCGTCCTGCCGACGCGGGGTGGAGCAGCTCGGTAGCTCGCTGGGCTCATAACCCAGAGGTCGCAGGTTCGAATCCTGTCCCCGCTACCACGCTGGAACGGCCCCCACAGTCGCTGTGGGGGCCGTTCCGCTTGGTGGAAGATCGCACGGGCGGGCAGTCCGGGCCGCGTCTGGCGGCGCGGTCCTCCCCTCGCGACATCCACGGTCCCGACGGGGCCGTGCGCGACGTCGGGCCGCGGCAACCCGTGCCGGCAGTGCAGAGGAGGAGTCCGTGGCTCGTCGAGGCCAGCCCCGGTCGGGCGGGCGCCGTGCCGCCCCGCGGAACCAGGGGCGCCACGGCGAGCGCGGTGACCTCATCGCGGTGCTCGCCCGGGCCGTCCGCGAGGTGGAGGGGGCCGCGGAGCGCGGTCGTGTGACGCCGTCCGTGCGCACGAAGTTCCACGTCGTCGCGCTGCTGGTCCGGGAGGAGCACGCCCGCGTCAAGGCGGCCGAGACCATGACACCGGCGCAACGGGCCGAGCAGCTCAAGCGGCTGGACGGCATCGCGACCATCCTGGCGAAGACCGCCGTCCGCGACTCCGGGCTGCTCGCCCTCCTCGCCGAGGACGCCGTCGTGTCGGAGGCGGTCCGCTCGCTCAAGCGGGAGTTCCAGGAGGCCGCCGGCATGGAGCCGGTCGCCGAGGAGCCTCCGGCGCCGCAGCTCCCGACGGCCCCCGCGCCGGAGAACCGGGTGGTGCCGCAGTCGGTCATCTCGCGCCAGCTGGCCAACCCCTTCCTCGCCCCCGACTTCTCGGCCGCCCGTCCGGCAGCGGCCCGGCCCCGCCGTCTCCTGGGCTGGGAGCTGCTCGCCCCGCTGCTGAACTCGTTCGAACGTGCCGGCGGTGGCGCCCCGGCGTGCATGGAGCTGCCGTCGCCCTCTCCGCGGATCCTCCCGCCGGGGCTCGAGCTGATGCCGCACCAGGCGCAACTGGTCGCGGCCGCCGCGGCCGGTCACCGGACCTTCCTCCTGGCCGACGAGCCCGGACTGGGCAAGACGGCCCAGTCCCTGCTCGCGGCGGAGGTGGCGCAGGCCTTCCCGCTGCTCGTGGTGGTGCCGAACGTCGTCAAGACGAACTGGGCGCGCGAGGCCGGCCGCTGGGTCCCGCACCGCCCGGTGACGGTGATCCAGGGCAACGGGGAGACGATCGACGCCTTCGCCGACATCGTCGTCGTCAACTACGAGGTGCTCGACCGGCACGTGGGCTGGATCGGCGACTTCGGGTTCCGCGGCATGGTGGTCGACGAGGCCCACTTCATCAAGAACAAGACCTCGCAGCGCTCGCAGCACGTGCTGGAGCTCTCCGAGCGCATCCGGCTGCGGGCGCCGCGTCCGCTGCTCATGGCGCTGACCGGCACCCCGCTGATCAACGACATCGAGGACTTCCGGGCGATCTGGCAGTTCCTCGGCTGGATCGACGACGAGAAGCCGCTCGGCGAGCTCATGGAGCGGCTGGAGGACACCGGGCTCACCCCCGCCGACCCCGGCTTCTATCCCGCCGCCCGCCAGTGCGTCGTCGACATGGGGATCGTCCGCCGTCGCAAGGTCGACGTCGCCGCCGACATCCCCGCCCGCCGCATCGCCGACCTGCCCGTCGAGCTCGACGACAAGGCGGGGCGCTCGATCCGCGCCGCCGAGCAGGAGCTCGCCCGCCGGCTGGTGAAGCGCTACGAGAGCGCCATCGCCGCACGCGAGTCCGCCACGGACGTCGAGGGCATCGACCTGGACCTCGTGCGCAAGGTCGCCGGCTGGGAGCTCAAGGACACCAGCACGAAGGCCAGCGGCGAGAACGTCTTCAGCATGATGCGGCGCATCGGTCAGGCCAAGGCCGGCCTCGCCGCCGACTACGCCGCCCAGCTCGCCCGCAGCGCCGGGAAGGTCGTCTTCTTCGCCAAGCACGTCGACGTCATGGACGCCGCCGAGGAGACCTTCACCAAGCTGGGTGTGCGGTACTCCTCGATCCGCGGCGACCAGACGCCGTCGGCGCGGCAGAAGCACATCGACGCGTTCGTGAAGGACCCCGCCGTCGCCGTCGCGGTGTGCTCCCTCACGGCGGCCGGGGTGGGTCTCAACCTGCAGGTGGCCTCCAACATCGTGCTCGCCGAGCTGTCCTGGACCGACGCCGAGCAGACCCAGGCGATCGACCGCAGCCACCGCATCGGCCAGACCGAGCCGGTCACCGCCTGGCGGATCATCGCCGCCCAGACCCTGGACGCCCGGATCGCCGAGCTGATCGACAGCAAGGCGGGGCTGGCCGCCCGGGCGCTGGACGGCTCGGACGAGGAGATGCAGTCGTCGGCCGACGTCCAGCTCGAGGCGCTGGTCGCCCTGCTGACCGACGCCCTGTCCCGTCCCTAGGCGCAGGCCGGTCCGCTCCGCGCCGGGGCTCGGCGCGGGGAGCGGCGCACCGGGGCACCCCCGAGTGTTGTGCGCCACCCCTTCGCTCATTAGCGTCAGCGCTGACCGTTTTCTCTCGACCGTGAGGCGCCCCGTGTCCGTGAACACCCCAGCCGGCCCGACCGACCCCGCGCAGATCGACATCGACGCGATCGACCTCTCCGACCGCGACTTCTGGGCGGAGCCGCCGGCGGTGCGCCACGCGGTCTTCGACCGGCTGCGTGCCGAGCGGCCCTTCGCGTACTTCGCCGAGCCGACCATGGAGGGGATGGAGCCCGGTCCCGGCTACTGGGCCGTGACCCGGCTCGCCGACCTGGATGCCATCAGCTCGCAGCCGGCCCTCTTCTGCTCCGGCAAGGGCGCGGTGTCCATCCAGGACCTCCCGGCCGACCTCAGCGAGTTCTACGGCTCGATGATCAGCATGGACGACCCGCGGCACGCGCGGATCCGGCGGATCGTGGCCAAGACCTTCACGCCTCGGATGCTCGAGCAGGTCATCGACTCGGTGGTCGGCATCGTCGACCAGGTGCTGGTCGAGGCCCGGGCCAAGGCCGAGGCGGGGGACGGGAGCATCGACGTCGTCGCGGACATCGCCGCCCCGATCCCGCTGCGGATCATCTGCGACATGATGGGCGTCCCCGAGGAGGACCGCGCCCTGGTGCTCAACGCCTCGAACACGATCCTCTCCGGCGGCGACCCCGAGCTCACCGACGAGGACGACCCACTCACCGCGCTGCTCGAGGCGGGTATGGCCATGGCCGCGCTCATGGAGCGCCTGGCCGCCGAGCGGGTCGCCAACCCCACCGACGACCTGACGACGGCGCTGGTGAACAGCGAGGTCGAGGGCGAGAAGCTGACCCACCAGGAGATCGCCTCGTTCTTCATCCTTCTGCTGGTGGCCGGCAACGAGACCACCCGCACAGCGATCGCGCAGGGGCTGTTCGCGCTGTCGGAGAACCCCGAGCAGCGTGCCCGCTGGATGGCCGACCCGTCGCTGGACAAGACCGCGGTCGAGGAGATCGTCCGCTGGGTCAGCCCGGTCACCTGGATGCGCCGCACCGCCACCCAGGACGGCGAGCTCAACGGCCACTCCTACAAGGAGGGCGACAAGTTCCTGCTGTTCTACGCCGCGGCCAACCGCGACCCGGAGGCGTTCGAGAACCCGCACCGGTTCGACATCACCCGCAACCCGAACAACCACGTCGGATTCGGCGGGCACGGCCCGCACTTCTGCCTGGGCGCCCACCTGGCCCGCCGGGAGCTCGCGGTGACCTTCCGCAGGCTGTTCGAGATCTGCCCCGACCTGGAGATCACCGGCGAGCCGGCGCGGCTGCGCTCGTCGTTCGTCAACGGCCTCAAGCGGCTGCCGGCACGGCTGGGCGCCCGATGAGCCGCGTCCAGGTGGACCGGGACCGCTGCGTGGGCTCGGGCGTCTGCGAGTCGCTCGCGCCGGAGGTCTTCGAGCTCGACGACGACGGCGTGCTCGTCGTCCACCGGTCGGAGCCGGACGCGGGCCAGCTGGACGCCGTCCACGACGCGGTGCAGCAGTGCCCCACGCGGGCGCTCGCGCTGGCCGAGTGATCGATCCGGCGCTCACCGGGTAAGGGGGCGGCATGGAACCCACAGTTCAGGACGCCCCCGACGCCAGCAGGTACGAGATCCGGGACGGCGACCGGCTGCTCGGTCACGCCGACTACCAGCGGGACGGGTCCACCTTCGTGTTCACGCACACGGAGGTGGACCAGGACACCGGGAAGTCCGGCCTCGGCAGCACCCTCGTGAAGGCGGCACTCGACGACGTGCGGGCCAAGGGCGGCTCCGTCGTCCCGCAGTGCTCGTTCGTCCGCGGGTGGATCGGCAAGCACGAGGAGTACGCCGACCTGCTCGCCGGCTCGGAGAGCTGACCGCACCTGCCCCCGGACCGTACGGTCGTCGGCGTGATCCTCGAGCACGCCCTGCTGACCGTCCGGCCCGGGGAGCAGGCCGGTTTCGAAGCGGACTTCGCCCGCGCGCGACCGCTGATCGCCGCGACCCCGGGGTTCCGGGGCCTACGGCTCTCGCGCTGCCTGGAGCGCGACACCGGATACCTGCTGCTGGTGGAGTGGGACCGGCTGGAGGACCACATCGAGGGATTCCGGGGCGGCGACGCCTACCAGGAGTGGAAGGCGCTGCTCCACCCGTACTACGACCCGTTCCCGGTCGTCGAGCACTTCACGACGGTGCTGACCGCCGACCCCGTCCCGGAGGACACCCCGTGATCGAGCTGCGCACCCCCGGTGAGCTGGATGCGATGCGCGCCGCCGGAGCGGTGGTCGCCGACATGCACGCCGCGGTGCGGGCCGCCGCGGCGCCGGGTGTGCGGCTGACCCAGCTCGACGCCATCGCGCGCGACGTCCTGGCCGACGCCGGGGCGACCTCGCCGTTCCTCGGCTACGCACCCCTGCCGACCACCCCGCCCTTCCCGGGGGTGCTGTGCCTGTCGGTGAACGACGTGGCGCTGCACGGCATCCCCACCCCGGAGATGCTGGACGACGGCGACCTGCTCAGCGTGGACGCCGGCGCGGTGCTGGACGGCTGGGTCGGCGACGCGGCGATGACCTACCCGATCGGGACCCCGCGACCGGAGGACGTCCGGCTCGTGGACACGACGGAGCGGGCGCTGGCGGCCGGCATCGCGGCGGCCGTCGTCGGCAACCGGGTCGGTGACATCTCCGCCGCCATCGGCGCCGTCGGCCGGGCCGGCGGGTGCGGCATCAACACCGACCAGGGTGGCCACGGGGTCGGGCGCTCGATGCACGAGGCGCCGTCGGTGCCCAACGAGGGTCGCCCCGGCCGTGGGGTGCCGCTGAGGGCGGGCCTGGTCATCGCCATCGAGCCGTGGTTCCTGGCCGGGGGCAGTGACGACTACACCGTGGACGCGGACGGCTGGACGCTGCGCAGCGCCGACGGCAGCCGCGCCGCGCACGTCGAGCACACCGTCGCCGTAACGGAAAACGGCCCGCGCATCCTCACTGCTCCGCGCTGACTCACCGAGTCATACGAACTCGTGGCCATCGTCCGCTGATCGCCCCGAGTTCGCATGACTCGTCGGTGATCAGGAGGTCACAGGGTCATCGCCATCTCGCGCTCCCATCCGTGCGGGCCCTCGAAGCCCGCTCCGGTGAGGGAGAAGCCGCACCGCGCGTAGAAGCGCTCGGCCCGGGCGTTGTCCTCGTGGACGTGCAGCCGCACCCGCGGCAGTCCGAGCCCGCGCAGCCACCCGAAGGCCGCCTCGAACACACCCTCCATGACACCGCGACCGCGATGCTCCGGGTGGAGGTAGACGGCCACCAGATGGCCGCCGCCGGGCTCCTCGATGGTCGTGCCCGCGTAGTCGTCGTCGCCGGCGCGCTCGACCAGCGCGACGAGGCTCCCGACCCAGGTGCCGTCCTCCGCGATCGCGACGAACTGGCGGGCGGCCGCGTCCGGACCGGCGTCGGCCGAGGAGTCCCGGGAGCGCTCACGCCAGAACTCGTCGGGGCGGGCGGCGGCCTCGGCGTAGGTCTGGAGGAAGGCGATCGGGGCGGCCTCGTCCGACAGGGCCGCCAGCCGCAGGTCCCGGACCTCCCGCCACTCGTGCGCCCGGACCGGCCGGACCTCGTACTGCGTCGTCACGACCCGGAGCGTGCCAGGCCGACGGAGGTCAGCTCAGCGCCTCGTCCAGATCGGCCAGCAGGTCGTCGACGTCCTCGATGCCGACCGACAGCCGCACCAGGTCCGACGGCACCTCCAGCGGCGAGCCGGCGGCGCTGGCGTGGGTCATCCGGCCAGGGTGCTCGATCAGCGACTCGACCCCGCCCAGCGACTCGGCCAGCGTGAACAGCTGCGTCCGCTCGCACACCTTCAGGGCCGCGCCCTCGCCGTCCCGGAGCCGGAAGGAGAGCATGCCGCCGAAGCCGGACATCTGCCGCGCGGCGATCTCGTGGCCCGGGTGCTCGGGCAGCCCCGGGTACAGCACCGCCGAGACCTCGGCGCGGCCGACGAGGAACTCGGCGACCCGGGCCGCGTTGGCGCAGTGCCGGTCCATCCGGACGCCGAGCGTCTTGAGGCTGCGCAGCACCATCCACGAGTCGAACGGCGAGGCGACCGCACCCATCGCGTTGTGGTTGTAGGCGAGCTTCTCGCCGAGCGCGGCGTCCCGGGTGACCAGGGCGCCCCCGACGACGTCGGAGTGGCCGCCCAGGTACTTCGTCGTCGAGTGGACGACGACGTCGGCACCCAGGGTCAGCGGCCGCTGCAGGTAGGGCGAGGCGAAGGTGTTGTCGACGACGAGCACGGCGCCGGCCTCGTGCGCGATCGCGGCCGTCGCCTCGATGTCGGTGATGTTCAGCAGCGGGTTGCTGGGCGTCTCGCACCACACCACCCGGGTCGTGGGCCGGATCGCGGCGCGCAGCGCGTCGGGGTCGTCCAGGGCGACCGGGGTGTACTCGAGCCCCCACTCCGACAGCACGCGGGAGATCAGCCGGAACGTGCCGCCGTACGCGTCACCGCCGAGGACGACGTGGTCGCCGGACCGGCACACCGTCCGCAGCAGGGTGTCCTCGGCGGCCAGGCCCGAGGCGAACGCCAGCGCCGTCGTCCCCTCCTCGAGCGCGGCCAGCGCGGCGTGCAGGGTGTCCCGGGTCGGGTTGCCGCTGCGGCTGTACTCGTAGCCGCCGCGCAGCCCGCCGACGCCGTCCTGCTTGTACGTCGTCGTCATGTGCAGCGGCGGGATGACCGCACCGGTCGCCGGGTCGGGGTCCTGGCCCGCGTGGATCGCGCGGGTGTTGAAGCCGGTCATCGGGTCACCCCCGCGAGGTGGCCCAGCACGTCCTGCCGGGTGACGACGCCGGCGGGCTTGCCGTCGACGTGCACCAGCAGCGCGTCGGCCGACCCGAGCTGGGCCACCGCCGCGCTGACCGCCTCGCCGGAGCCGACGATCGGCAGCGGCGGGGACATGTGCTTCTCGACCCGGTCGGCCAGCGATGCCTTGCCGGCGAACAGCGCGTCGAGCAGCGTCTTCTCGTCGATGGAGCCGACGACCTCCCCGGCGGTGACCGGAGGCTCGGCCCGGACGACCGGAAGCTGGCTGACGCCGTACTCGCGGAGGATGTCGATGGCGTCGCGGACGGTCTCGTTCGGGTGCGTGTGCACGAGGGTCGGGGTGCTCCCGCCCTTGGCCTCGAGCAGCTCGCCGACGGTCTCCCCGCCGGCCGCCTCGAGGAAGCCGTAGTCGGCCATCCACGTGTCGTTGAAGATCTTGTTCAGGTAGCCGCGGCCGCCGTCGGGCAGCAGCACGACGAGGACGTCGTCCTCGGTCAGCCGCTCGGCCACCCGCAGGGCGGCCACCACCGCCATGCCGCAGGAGCCGCCGACGAGCAGGCCCTCCTCGCGGGCCAGCCGTCGCGTCATGGCGAAGGAGTCGCCGTCGGAGACGGCGACGATCTCGTCGGCGACCTCCTGGTCGTAGGTCGAGGGCCAGAAGTCCTCGCCGACGCCCTCGACCAGGTAGGGACGGCCGGTGCCGCCGGAGTAGACCGAGCCTTCCGGGTCGGCGCCGATGACCTGCACCTTCCCGCCGGACTGCTCCTTGAGGTACCGGCCGACACCGCTGATCGTCCCGCCGGTGCCGGCACCGGTGACGAAGTGGGTGATCCGGCCCTCGGTCTGCGCCCAGATCTCCGGGCCGGTCGTCTCGTAGTGCGAGCGCGGGTTGTTCGGGTTCGAGTACTGGTCGGGCTTCCAGCCGCCAGGCGTCTCGCGGGCCAGCCGGTCGGAGACCGAGTAGTACGAGCGCGGGTCGCTGGGATCGACCGCCGTGGGGCAGACGACGACCTCCGCGCCGTAGGCCTTGAGCACGTTGATCTTCTCCTGGCCGACCTTGTCGGGGCAGATGAAGATGCACTTGTAGCCGCGCTGCTGGGCGACCAGGGCCAGCCCGATGCCGGTGTTGCCGCTGGTCGGCTCGATGATCGTGCCGCCGGGCTTCAGCAGGCCGGCCTCCTCGGCGGCGTCGACCATGCGGACCGCGATCCGGTCCTTCACCGAACCGCCGGGGTTGAGGTACTCGACCTTGGCCAGCACCAGCGGCGCGTCGGGCCCGAGGTGGCGGGTGACCGACGACAGCTTCACCAGCGGGGTGTTGCCGACCAGGTCGACCATGGACTCGGCGTACTGCACGGCTGTCCTCCTCCAGCGGGACGACCCGGTGGCGGTCCCGTCGCCGACCATCCCATCAGAGTCGGACGGTCACCAGGGCAGGTAGTAGGTGAGCAGGTCGGCCGTCAGGGGTGGGAACAGCGCCGCGAGGGCCTCGGCCTGCGGTCCGGGCACGACGTCGGCGTACAGGCGGTCGAGACCCGTGATGCCCAGGGGCCCGAGCAGCAGGGCGGCCCAGAGGTCCGGGGGGAAGGCGGCTCCTCCCTCGGCGCCGGGCCAGGGCAGCCGGCCGGCCGTGCGCACCGGTCCCAGACCGTCGTCGGTCACGGCCAGGCGGTAGGACCGGTCGTAGGTGGACAGCACGAGCTCCGGCACCTCCAGGGCCGGAGCGGTGGCGAGCCGGCGGTCGAGCACCGGGCGCAGCGCGTCGAGCAGGACGACGGGGTCGGCCACCCGCACGTAGTACTGCTCCGCCGACTCGGGTCCGGCGCCGAGCCGGTCGGTCCACGCCCGGCCCGTGGCCGCCCAGGGCCGGTCGACGACGCGCACGGCGCGCCCGCCGGCCAGTCCGAGGAGCCCGTGCAGCAGCCGGTCCGCGTCGGCCTCGTCGCGAGCCGTCGTCTCGGCGACGAGCAGTTCGTCCTCGCGCTCCTGGACCCGGGCGGAGGCGACGGGCTCGCCGTCCCCGAGCACCCACGTGGTGCTCGCCTCGTGCGTCAGGAGCCAGCGGAGGCGGGCCGCGGGATGCGGCATGGCGACGTCCGCGCCCGCCTGGGCCGCCGCCTGCAGATCGGCGATCACGCCCGCGTCCTCGGGTCCGGCGCGGCGCAGGGCTCCTGCCCCGGCCGGCGCGAGGGCCAGCGGCCGCGCCCGGGGGATGTCGATCGCGTACTCGTAACCGAAGAGCCGGTAGAGGTAGGGGATCCCCACCATGACCTGCAGCAGGTCCCCACGGGCGGCCGACCGGTCGTGGGCCCACGCCATCAGGGCCCGGACCAGTCCGCGACCCTCGTAGGCCCTGTCGGTGGCGACGAGCTCCACCTGGCCCGCGGGGAGGACGACGTCCCCGACCCGCACGGTCTCGGCCAGCAGCGTGGCGGTCGAGACGACGCGGTCGCCGTCCACGACCACCGCGCAGCTGCTCAGCCCCTCGTCCGGGTCGGTCACCACCAGGCGGTGGTCCTCTGCGTCCTCCGGCTCGCCGCGTTCGGCGAGCAGCGCCCCCACCTGCGCGACGTCGTCCGGACGGCACTCGCGGAGCAGCAGCCCGCCGGGAAGGGGGAGGGGGTCGGCCACCCCGCCATGATCCCGCCGGACGCTGGCGAATTGCGGACCCGAGACGCGAGGATGCGCGCATGACCTCGACCGCCCCGCTCGGCACCCGTTCCCTCGGCGGCCTGACCGTCCCCACCCTCGGCCTCGGCTGCATGGGCATGAGCCAGAGCTACGGCACCGCCGACCGCTCGGAGTCGATCGCGACCCTCCACCGCGCTCTCGACCTGGGCGTCACCTTTCTCGACACCTCGGACGTCTACGGCGACGGGCACAACGAGGAGCTCGTCGGCGAGGCGATCGCCGGACGTCGCGACGAGGTGCAGCTGGCCACCAAGTTCTCCATCTCGCGCGACGACCGTGGCCGGATGCGCATCGACGGCCGGCCGGAGAACGTGCGCGCCTGCGCCGAGGCCAGCCTCCGCAGGTTGGGCGTCGACGTCATCGACCTCTACTACCAGCACCGGGTCGACGCGAAGGTCCCGATCGAGGACACGGTCGGTGCGATGGCCGAGCTGGTCCAGCAGGGCAAGGTGCGCCACCTCGGCCTGTCGGAGGCCAGCGCCACCTCGATCCGCCGGGCGGTCGCGGTGCACCCGATCGCGGCGCTGCAGAGCGAGTGGTCGCTGTGGACGCGTGACCTCGAGGACGAAGTGCTGGGCGTCGCGCGGGAGCACGGGATCGGCATCGTGCCGTTCAGCCCGCTCGGCCGTGGCTTCCTCACCGGCGCGATCACCAGCCCGGACGACTTCGGGGACGACGACTTCCGCAAGAACCAGCCGCGCTTCCAGGGCGAGGCGTTCCAGGCCAACCTCCGGCTGGTCGAGGCGGTGCGCGCCATGGCCGCGGAGAAGGGCGCCACGGCCGGCCAGCTCGCGCTCGCCTGGGTGATGGCGCAGGGCGACGACGTGGTGCCCATCCCGGGGACGAAGCGGCGCAGTTATCTCGAGGAGAACGTGGGAGCGGCCGCGATCGAGCTGACCGCCGAGGACCTGACCCGCCTGGAGGCGATCGCGCCACCCGGCGCCGCCGAGGGCACCCGGTACCCCGACAGCCGCTACGCCTACGGCGAGAGCCCGGAGTGGTCCGCGTGAGCGCCGCGACCGAGGCCCCGGTCACCAGCAGGGTGCGCGGCCGGGACGGCGTCGAGGTGGCGGTGCACCGCTGGGGTGCCCCGGGGAACAGCCCGCCCGTGGTGCTGCAGCACGGCTTCGCCGCCGACAGCATGCGCAACTGGGCCGACAGCGGTGTCGTGGCGGCGCTGCTGGCCGACGGCCGCGAGGTGGTCGCCGTCGACGCCCGCGGGCACGGCGCCTCGGACAAGCCGCACGACCCGGCCCGCTACGGGGAGCGGGCGATGGCCGGGGACCTGGCCGCGGTCGCCGACGTGCTCGACCTGCCGACCTTCGACCTGGCCGGGTACTCGATGGGCGGGATCGTGTCGCTGGTCCTGGCCGGCACCGACCCGCGGGTGCGCCGGCTGGTGGTCGGCGGGATCGGCGCCGGGGTGGTGGAGCGGGGTGGTGTGGACACCCGCACGCTCCGCACCAGCGCGCTGGTCGCCGCACTCGAGGCCGACGACCCGGCCACGATCACCGACCCGACGGCGGCAGTCTTCCGCGCGTTCGCCGACCTCACAGGCGCCGACCGGCTGGCACTGGCCGCGCACGCGCGCGTGGTGCACGCCGAGCCGTTGCCGCTGGGGGACATCACCGCGACGACGCTCGTGCTCGCCGGTGACGCCGACCCGCTCGCCGTCCGCCCGCAGGTCCTCGCCGACGCGGTCCCCGGCGCCCGGCTGGTGTCGGTGCCCGGCGACCACCTCGGAGCGGTGCGGACCCCCGACTTCGTCGAGGCCCTGGTCGGCTTCCTGGGGGAGGACGGCGGCTCGTGACCGCCGACGGCGTCGTCCTCGGCGCCGACGTCGGCACCAGCGGACTGAAGCTGGTCGCGCTCGATGCGGCCGGCACCGTCGTCGCCGAGGCGGAGGAGGAGTACGGGTACCGACGGCCTTCGCCGGGCCGGGCGGAGAGCGACGTGCGGGTCTGGCGGAATGCCCTCGACCGGGCGCTGCACGACGTCCTGGTCCGGCTGCAGGGATCAGCGGTCCGCGCGCTGGGCATCTCCGGACAGATGCACGGCACCGTGCTCGTCGACGCCACGGGCACGCCGCTGCGGCCGGCGGTCCTGTGGCCCGACGGCCGGGCCGCCTCGGAGCTGGACCGCTGGCGCAGGCTGCCCGCTGACGAGCGAGCCGCGCTGGCCAACCCGCTGCTGCCCGGCATGACGGGACCGATGCTCGCCTGGCTGGCCGTGCACGAGCCGGACGTCGTCGCCCGGGCGTCCACGGTGCTGCTCCCGAAGGACGCGCTGCGCGCCTCCCTGGTCCCCGGCGCCGACCTCGCCGTCACCGACCGCAGCGACGCCTCGGCCACGTTGCTCTGGGACGTCGTGGCGGACGGGTGGTCGACGGCCGCGACCGAGGCCGCGGGGATCCCGCCCCGCCTCCTGCCGGTGGTGCGGCCGGCCGCTGAGGTGGTCGGGACGACGGTCCTCGCCGGTACCGAGGTGCCGGTCGTCGTCGGCGGCGCCGACACGCCGCTGGCCCTGCTGGCAGCGGGGACCACCTCGGGCCTGCAGGTGAACGTCGGGACCGGCGCGCAGGTGCTGCGGCCCGGCCGGAGGCCCGGCCCGGTCGACGACCCGCGGACGCGCGCGTACGCCGACGCCCTCGACGGCTGGTACGAGATGGCGGCCCTGCGCGAGGGCGGGTCGGCGTGGGCCGAGGCGCGGGCGGAGCTCGGGCTGAGCTGGTCCGAGTTCTTCGACGTGGCCGCGAGCGCGGAGCCCGGGGGCGTGCTGTTCCGGCCCTCGGAGGCGAGCTGGACCGACCGGCGGGCGGGGACGAGCCGTGCCGAGCTGGCCCGCGCCGCGGTCGAGGGGGTGGCCTTCGCGATCGGCGCGGCGGCACGCTCGCTCGGCGACCGCGACGACGGCACCCCCCGTCGTCCTCACCGGAGGCGGCGCGCGCTCGCCGCTGGTGCAGCAGACCCTCGCCGACGTCCTCGGCCGCCCGGTGCGGCACCTACGGCTACGCAGCGCCTCGGCCGTGGGTGCCGCCGTGCTGGCCGCCCGCGGTGTCGGCGTCGACGTGGTGCCGCCGCGCCGGCCGGGCCCGCTGGTCGAGCCCCGAGCCGACGCCCGGCTCGACGAGGCCCAGCGGCGCTGGGCGGCGGGCGGAGGCTGAGCCGCTCAGGGAGTCGCGGGGCGCAGGTGCCGCAGGGCGGCGTCGTGGAGGGCGCCGTTGGTGGCCAGCGCACTGCCGCCCGCCGGCCCGGGCGCACCGGTCAGGTCGGTGAACCGGCCACCGGCCTCCCGCACGATGACGTCGACCGCGGCGAGGTCCCAGAGCGAGACCTCGGGCTCGCAGGCGATGTCCACGGCGCCCTCGGCCAGCAGCACGTAGCTCCAGAAGTCCCCGTAGGCACGGGTGCGCCACACCGAGCGGGTCAGGTCGAGGAAGCCGTCGAGGGCGTTCCGCTCCTCCCAGCCAGACAGGCTCGAGTAGGACAGGCTGGCGTCGTCGAGCGCCTGGACGCCGGAGACGGTGCAGCGGACGGCGTTCTCCAGTCGGCGGCCGGTCCACGCGCCGACGTCCTTCGCCGCCCACCAGCGCCGGTTCAGCGCGGGGGCCGACACCAGGCCGACGACCGCCTCGTCGCCGTCCATCAGGGCGATGAGCGTGGCCCAGACCGGCACGCCCCGGACGAAGTTCTTGGTGCCGTCGATGGGGTCGAGGACCCACTTGCGGGAGCCGTGACCGGTCGTCCCGAACTCCTCGCCCATCACCGCGTCGCGCGTGCGGGCCCGGCTGAGGGAGATCCGCAGCTGTTCCTCGATCGCGCGGTCGGCGTCGGTCACCGGGGTCAGATCGGGCTTGGTGTCGACCGTCAGGTCCTGCGCCTTGAAGCGCTCCATGCTGATCGAGTCGGCCTGGTCGGCCAGCACGTGTGCCAGCCGCATGTCCTCTGCGAAGCCCCGGACCGACGTCATGGGCACCCAACCTAGTCGGGACTGCGCCGAAGACCGCTGAACCGGCCCCGTTCGGCCCGGCCTGGCTACCGTCGGGGCGTGGACGCCGCGACGATCGCCGGCCTGCTGGCCGACCCGGCCCGGCTCAAGGTCGTGGCCGCGCTGGCGCTGGGAGCGGGCAGCATCGAGGAGGCCGCGGAGGCGTCGGGGCTTCCGCTCAAGGAGGTCGCCCTGGCAGCCCGCCGGCTGTCCCGGGCCGGGCTCGTGCACCGCGACGGGCACCTGCTCGCCCTGCACAGCGAGCGGTTCGGTGCGGCCGCCCGGGCGGCCGCCGAGGCCGCACCCCCTCCCGAGCCGCTGTCGGACGACCCCGCCGAGGACGCCGTCCTGTCCGCGTTCGTGCGCGACGGGCGGCTGGCGTCCATCCCGGCGCACCGCGGCAAACGACTGGTCGTGCTCGGCCACCTGGTGCGGGTGTTCGAACCCGGCGTCCGCTATCCCGAGCGGGAGGTCAACGGGCTGCTGGCGGTCTGGTACCCCGACGTCGCGGCGCTGCGGCGGTACCTGGTCGACGAAGGGCTGCTCACCCGCGAGGCCGGCGTCTACTGGCGCAGCGGCGGCTACGTGGACGTCTGAGGCCCGACGCTGCTCAGTAGCCGGGGCCGACCTGGCCGACGGCGGCGAGCAGGACGCGGAGGGCGTCCAGTTGCTCCTGCCGCTCCGGGGGCCCGGCGGCCGCCCACGGGTCCAGCGCGCAATCGGGGTCCTCGGCGGTGTGCCCGCACCCGGGCGGGCAGTCAGCGGCGACGTCGGACATCTCCTCGAACGCGGAGAGCACGTCGGCCGCGGTCACGTGGGCCAGGCCGAACGACCGGATCCCCGGGGTGTCGATCACGGTGCCACCGCCCGGCAGGTCGAACAGCACCGCTGACGACGACGTGTGCCGCCCCTTGCCGATCTTGCTCACGTCGCCGACGGCCCGCAGCGCGTCCGGGACGAGCCGGTTCACCAACGTCGACTTGCCGACGCCGGACTGTCCCACGAAGACGCTGGTCCGGTCGTGGATCCACCCGAGCAGCTCGTCCAGCGGCTGCTCGCGCGACATCGGCACGGCGTCCAGCCGCAGCCCCGCGTACCGCTCGAGCAGCGGCTCGGCCGAGGCGAGGTCGGTCTTGGTCAGGCAGAGCAGCGGCTGCAGCCCTCCGGCGTAGGCGGCGACGAGGCAGCGGTCGAGGAAGCCCAGTGCGGGTTCGGGGTCGGTGACCGAGGTGACGATGACCAGGAGGTCGGCGTTGGCGACGACGACCCGCTCGGTGGGATCGGTGTCGTCGGCGGTGCGGCGCAGCGACGTCGTCCGCTCCTGGATGGTGACGATCCGCGCCAGGCTGTCGGTGCGGCCGCTGGTGTCGCCCACCAGGCGGACCCGGTCGCCCACGACGACGCCGTGCTTGCCGAGCTCCCGGGCGCGCATGGCCGTGACGTCGACGGCGCCGTCGGGACCCTCGACCCGGACGGTCATGCGGCCCCGGTCGACGGCCACCACCAGCCCGTCGACGGCGTCGGCGTGGGCAGGGCGGATGCGGGTGCGCGGACGGGACCCGCGCCGGCTGGGTCGCACGCGGACGTCGTCCTCGTCCATCCGCCGGGCGTCGCGCTGGTGGCCGCTCAGCGGGAGGCCCCGATCGGCTCGCTCAGCAGCCGCGCCCAGCGCTCGCGGAAGTCGGGCAGCGTCTTGGTGACCGCCCCGGGGTCGGCCACCTCGACGCCGTCGATCGCCAGCCCGAGGACCGCGGCGGCCATGACCATGCGGTGGTCGGCGTAGGAGTCCAGCAGCGCGGGTCGGCGCGGACCGGGCTCGATCTCCAGCCCGTCGGGCAGCTGCCGCACGGAGGCGCCGACGGCGGTGAGCACCTCGTCGAGCGCCTGCAGCCGGTCGGTCTCGTGCCCGCGCATGTGCGCGACGCCGGTGAACCGCGAGGGGCCGTCCGCGAGGGCGGCGAGAGCGGCCAGCACCGGCACCAGCTCGCTGACCTCCCCGAGGTCGGCGACCAGCGGCCGGATCGCGCCCGTGCCGGTGACCTGCAGGCCCTCCGGCGTGCGCTCGACCTCCCCGCCCATGAGGACGAGCAGCCGGTCCAGCTGCGCTCCGGGCTGGGTGGTGACCTCGGGCCAGTCGGGCACGGTCACCCGCCCGCCGGTCACCAACGCGGCGGCCAGGAAGGGGGCGGCGTTGGAGAGGTCCGGTTCCAGCACGCGGTCGAGCGCCGCGATCGGCCCGGGCGCCACCCGCCAGCCGCGGTCGGTGGCGACGACGTCCACGCCGTGCTCGCGCAGGGTCACGACGGTCATGTCCACGTGCGGCAGCGACGGCAGCCCGCCGGCCACCGTCAGGTCGACGCCCTGGTCGAACCGGGCGGCCGCCAGCAGCAGGCCGGACACCATCTGCGAGGACTCGCTGGCATCGACCTCCACGGCGCCGCCGCGCACCCGGCCGGTGCCGTGCACGGTGAACGGCGCCTTGCCCCTGCCGCCGTCGTCGACCTGCACGCCCAGGGCGCGCAGCCCCGCGATCAGACCGGCGTTCGGCCGGTCGTGCAGCCGGGGGTCGCCGTCCACGGTGACCGGGCCCTCGGCGAGCGCGGCCACCGGCGGGAGGAATCGCAGGACGGTGCCGGCCAGGCCGGCGTCGACCGTGGCCGGACCCCGCAGCTCTCCGGGGGTGACCAGCCAGTCGCCGTCGCCGGCGTCCTCGATGACGACGCCGATCGCGCGCAGCGCGCCGGCCATCAGTTCCGTGTCGCGCGCCCGCAGCGGACGCACCAGCCGGCTCGGCCCGTCGGCCAGCGCCGCCAGGACCAGGGCCCGGGCGGTCAGCGACTTGGACCCGGGCAGCGGGACGACGGCGTCGACGGGGGACGGGTGGTGCGGCGCGGACCAGACGTCACTCACGTGCTCAGTCTGCCCGGTCCGCGCCGCACCTCCGTGCACCCGCTCAGCCTGCCTGCGGCTTCTCGGCCTTCTTCACCGGGATGGTGCGGAGCAGCCGCCGGTTGGCGAACTCGAACATCGCCAGCTCGGAGAGCTCGCGGCCGTAGCCGGACCGCTTGATGCCACCGAAGGGCAGCTCGGGGGAGGAGCCGGTGGGCTGGTTGATCCAGACCATGCCCGCCTCGAGCTTCTCGGCCACCGACCGCGCGCGGTCGAGGTCACTGCTCATGACGGTGGCGCCCAGGCCGAAGTCGCTGTCGTTGGCCAGGGCGACCGCCTCGTCGGCGTCCTTCACCTTGTAGACGACGGCCGCGGGACCGAACAGCTCCTCGCGGTAGGCCCGCATGTCCGGGGTGACGTCGGTGAGGATCGTGGCCTCCACGAACGCGCCGGCGTGCTCGGGGCGCTTGCCGCCGGCGACCACGGTGGCGCCCTTGTCGATGGCGTCCTGGATCTGCGCCTGCAGGTCCGCGGCCGCCCGCTCGCTCGACATCGGGGCCAGCGAGGTCTCCGGGTCGGCCGGGTCACCGGGGGCGAAGGTCGTGAACGCCTGCTTCAGGCCCTCGACGAAGGAGTCGAAGTGCTGCTCGGTCACGATCAGCCGCTTGGACGCCGTGCAGGCCTGCCCGGTGTTCTGCATGCGTCCCGCGGTGGCCGCCTTGACGGTGGCCTCCATGTCGTCCGCGTCGAGCACGATGAACGGGTCGCTGCCGCCGAGCTCGAGCACCGACTTCTTGAGGTGCTTGCCGGCGAGCGCGGCGACCGAGGAGCCGGCCCGCTCGCTGCCGGTCAGCGTGACGCCCTGGATGCGGGGGTCGGCGATGACCTGCTCGACGTCGGCGATGCGCAGGAAGGTGTTGGTGAGCACGCCGGCAGGAGCACCGGCGTCGATGAACAGCTGCTCGATGGCGACCGCGCACTGCGGCGTGATCTCCGAGTGCTTGAGGATCACCGTGTTGCCCAGGACCAGGTTGGGGCCGGCCACGCGGACCACCTGGTAGAAGGGGAAGTTCCAGGGCTCGATGGCGAACAGGACGCCGACGGGCTTGGTCTCGATCAGCGCCTCGCCGCCGCCCATCATCGGCTCGATGGGCGTGGGCTCCAGGAACTTGGCGCCGTTGGCGGCGTAGTACTTGAGGATCATCGAGCAGATGAAGAGCTCGCCGAAGGCCTCGTCGCGGCGCTTGCCCATCTCCTTGGTGACGAGGGCGGCGTAGTCCATGATCCGCTCGTCGATCAGCTCGGCGGCGCGCTGGACGACGGCCGCGCGCTCCTCGACCGAGCGCTCGCGCCACTCCTGGTAGGCGGAGTGCGCCGTGCCGATGATGCCGTCGATCTCCGACGTCTCGGTGAACGGGAATTCCTTCTCCGTCTCCCCGGTGAACGGGTTGACGGTGGCGTAGCGCCGTTCGGCGCTGTCGCTGGCGGTCGTGGGAGCGTTCTGCGTTGCGGTCACGCGGGTGATCCTCGTCTCTCGTCGACTGTTCCGACAGAGGCCTACCCCAAAGGCTTCCGACTTGTCACGGGCGGGTCCCTGTCGGGGGGCGCGCCTACAGTGCGAACGGACAGCCGAACCTGGTCGAGGAGGCGCCCGTGTGCGGTCGGTACGCCGCCAGTCGCAAGCCGGAGGATCTCGCCCTCGAGTTCGAGGCGATCCCGGCCGAGGGGCAGTCCCCGCTCCCGGCGGACTACAACGTGGCGCCGACCAAGGACGTGCACGTCGTCCGCTGGAAGAAGGAGCGCGATCCCGAGGGCGCGCTGACCGGCGGCGGGCACCGGGAGCTGCGGGCGGTGCGCTGGGGGCTCGTGCCCTCCTGGGCCAAGGACGCGTCGGTGGGCAACCGGATGCTCAACGCGCGGGTCGAGTCGCTCGCCGACAAGCCGGCGTTCCGGACGGCGGCCCGGTCGCGGCGCTGCCTGGTCCCGGCCGACGGCTGGTACGAGTGGGCCAAGCGGCTGGACTCGCCCACGAAGCAGCCCTACTTCATCACGCCGCAGGACGGCTCGGGGCTCGCGTTCGCCGGGCTGTGGGAGGTGTGGGGGCGCGGTGAGGACCGGCTGTACACCTGCACCGTGGTCACCGCCCCGGCCGTCGGCTCGCTGACCGAGATCCACGAGCGCATGCCCCTCGTCCTGCCGCCCGAGCGGTGGTCGGAGTGGCTGGACCCCGCCCGGGAGGACGTCGAGGAGCTCGCCGCGCCGACGCCGCCGGAGGTCGTGGAGGCGCTGGAGCTGCGGCCGGTGAGCACCGCCGTGAACAACGTCGCCAACAACGGGCGGGACCTGGTGGCCCGGGTCGAGTCGGTGGCCGAGCCCGCCGACCAGCCCGCGCTGTTCTGACCGTGACGAGCACCTCCGACGAGGTTCCCGACGCACCGCAGGCCAGTCCACCGCTTCCCGGCTGGGTGGCCGCCACCGTCACGTTCCTGAGCTCCGGCGCCGTGCTGGTCATGGAGATCGTCGGCCTGCGGCTGATCGCCCCCTACGTCGGCGTCACCCTGCAGACGAGCACCGCCGTCATCGGGTTCGCCCTGGCCGCCATCGCGCTCGGTGCCTGGACCGGCGGCGCCGTGGCCGACCGGGTCGATCCGCGCCGCCTCATCGCCCCTCTGATGGTGGCCGGCGGAGCCCTGGTCATCGCCGTCCTTCCGCTCGTGCGCTTCACCGGCTCGCTGGTGAGCGGGGCCGACGCGGGGGCGGTGCTGTTGCTGGCCGCTGTCGCGGTCGTGGTGCCGGCGGCCCTGCTCTCCGCGGTGCCGCCGATGGTGGTGAAGCTGCAGCTGTCGAACCTGGACGAGACCGGCGCGGTGGTGGGCCGGCTGTCCGGCATCGGCACCCTCGGCGCGATCGCCGCCACGTTCGTCACCGGGTTCCTGCTGATCGCGGTCCTGCCGAGCAGCGTGATCCTGGTCGGCACCGGCGTGGTCACGGTCGCCGTGGGGGTGGCCCTGGGGGTGATGCTGCAGCGGGTGAGCGGGCACGGGCGGGCGCCGGCGGCCCTCGTCGTCCTCGCGGTGGCCGGGTCCCTGCTCGCCGCCCTCGCGCCCACGCCGTGCGAGGAGGAGACGGCCTACCACTGCGCGCGGGTCGAGGCCGATCCCGAACGGGACAGCGGGCGGGTGCTGCGGCTGGACACGCTGCGGCACTCCTACGTCGACCTCGCCGACCCCACGCACCTGGAGTTCGAGTACGTCCGCGCCATCGCAGCGGTGAGCGACGTGCTCCGGCCCGAGGGCGAGCCCCTCTCGGCGCTGCACCTCGGCGGGGGAGGGCTGACCCTGCCGCGGTACCTGGCGGAAGTGCGGCCCGGCACCCGCAGCCGGGTGATCGAGGTCGACCCGGGCGTCGTCCGGATCGACCGCGAGCAGCTGGGTCTGGAGACCTCCGACCGGCTGCAGGTCACCGTCGCCGACGGCCGCGTCGGACTGGGCGAGGAGCCGGCCGGCGAGCGCGACCTCGTCGTCGGCGACGCCTTCGGCGGCCTGGCGGTGCCGTGGCAGCTCACCACCCGCGAAGCGGTGGAGCTGGTCGACCGTGCCCTGGCCGACGACGGCGTCTACGCGATCAACCTCATCGACCACCCGCCGCTGGGGTTCGTCCGCGCCGAGCTGGCCACCCTGCGGGCGGTCTTCCCGCACGTCGCGCTGCTGGCGCGGATCCCGGTCCTGGCCGGTGAGGACGGCGGCAACCTGGTCGCCGTCGCCTCGCGGTCACCGATCCCCGCGGACGCGCTCGCCGAGCGGCTCACCGACCACGACCTGATCTGGCGGGTGGCGCAGGGTACGGACCTCGACCGGTTCATCGGCGACGCGGACGTCCTCACCGACGACCACGCCCCGGTCGACCAGCTGCTCACGCCGTACGGCTGAGCTCGCCCTCACGCACGTCGCAGGACGTCGGCGGTGTGCGCGTCGCCGGGGAGGAACGCCTCGATGCTCAGCTCGGCGGCGGTGAGGTCGACGGCGGTGCCGAACGTGGTGACCGTGCTGAGGAACGACAGCGGACCGGCGTCGTGCCGCAGCCGCAGCGGCACCATGATGCCGTTGGGCGGCCGGGGGTCCCACCCGCCAGGGAGAGCCTTCAGCTCGCGGTGCAGCGAGCTCAGCTCGCCGTCCGCGCTCAGGTGGGCCTCCCGTGCCAGCCGGGTCAGCAGGTGGGTGCGCCACTGCGGCAGGTTGAGGATGCGGGGAGCCAGGCCTCGCGGGTCCAGGGCCAGCCGCAGGGCGTTGGCCGGCGGCTGGAGGAGCCCCGGGGCTGCGCCGTCGGTGAGCAGGGCGACGCTCCGGTTGCCGGCGACCAGGTTCCACTCCCGGTCGACGACGACGGCCGGATACGGCTCGTAGGCGGCCAGGACCAGGTCGATGGCCTCGCGGACGGCGCCCATGTCCGGGTGGGTCAGGTCCCGCCGTCCGTAGACCGGGGCGTACCCCGCGGCGAGCAGCAGTTCGTTCCGCTCGCGCAGGGGGATCCCGAGTTCCTCGGCCAGGTGCAGCACCATCTCGCGGCTGGGCCGCGAGCGGCCGGTCTCGACGAAGCTCAGGTGCCGGGCGGACACCCCGGCCTCGCTGGACAGGTCCAGCTGGCTGAGCCGGCGGCGCAGCCGCCAGTCGCGCAGCAGCGCACCCACGGGGGCGGTCTCGACGACGCTCACGGCGGCGAACGTAGCGAGGAAGCGGCTCCCCGTCGCTTACCTGCGAGGTAATCGACCTGCCTCACCGGGAGCTCCACGGTGGCGGCATGACAACCACCGCCACCGCCCCGTCCCTGCTCCGTCTCGCGCTCCGGACCGATGCCGTCGTCTCCGGGCTGAACGGGGCGGCCTACCTCCTGCTCACCGGACCGCTCTCCGACCTGCTCGGTCTCCCGTCCGGCCACCTCCGCGGACTCGGGATCTTCCTGCTCGTCTACGCCGCGGGCGTCTGGCTCGTGGCGGAGCGGCCGCTGCGCCCCGCGGTCGGCGCGGTGATCGTGGGCAACCTCCTCTGGGTCGCCGGGAGCCTCGTCGTCGTGGCGGCCGACGTGGGCACCCCGACCACGACCGGCGCCGTCTGGGTGGTCCTCCAGGCCGTCGTGGTCGCGGCCTTCGCCGTCCTGCAGTTCGCGGGGCTGCGGCGCTCGCCGGACCTCAGCGACCGATGGGCGCCGTCCGGGCGCGCGTGAGCCGGACGAGGTCGGCCGGCGGGATCTCCACCTGAAGGCCCCGCCGGCCGGCACTGACCAGCACCGTGCCGAAGCCGAGGGCCGACTCGTCGACCACGGTCGGGAGCGACTTCTTCTGCCCGAGCGGGCTGATGCCGCCGAGCACGTAACCCGTGGCCCGCTCGGCGTCGGCGGGCTCGGCCATCGCTGCCCTGCGGCCACCCGCAGCGGCCGCCAGCGCCTTGAGGTCCAGGGTGGTGGCCACCGGGACGACGGCGACCGTCAGCGCGCCGTCGACCCGCGCGACCAGCGTCTTGAAGACCTGCCGCGGATCGGCACCCAGAGCAGCCACCGCCGCCTCGCCATGACCCTGCCCGGCGGGGTGCTCGGGGTCGTAGGGGTGCAGGGTGTGCGGCACGGCGGCCTTCTCCAGCGACCGCACGGCCGGGGTCGACGCCACGGCGGGAGCCTAGGACGCGTCCGGGCTTTCCCACTGCGGCGGGAATCGACGCCGGGGGGAGCCGGTTGCACCGGCCGTGAGCAGCACCGTCTCCCAACCCCGCCCGCGGACCCCGCACCGGCGGCCGCCGGGCCGCCCCGATGGCGCGCGGCTAGGATCGACCGACGTGGTGCCCCGCGTCCCGGGGCGCCGGAGAGGACGGTCGGTGCCTGAGGAGTCCGCGATCGAGAACCCGGGTCAGACGTCCGGCCCGGTGGATGTGCCCGACGCCCGTGAGGGCGGCAGCCGCACCGAGGTCGCCGAGACCCGTGCCGAGCGGGACGCGCGCTTCGAGCGCGACGCGCTGCCCTTCCTCGACCAGCTCTACCCGGCCGCGCTGCGGATGACCCGCAACCCGGCCGACGCCGAGGACCTGGTCCAGGAGACGTTCGTCAAGGCCTACTCGGCCTTCCACCAGTTCGCCGAGGGCACCAACCTCAAGGCGTGGCTGTACCGGATCCTGACCAACACCTACATCAACAGCTACCGCAAGAAGCAGCGCCAGCCGCAGCAGTACCCCACCGACCAGGTGCAGGACTGGCAGCTCTACGCGGCCGAGGAGCACACCTCCAGCGGTCTGCGGTCGGCCGAGATCGAGGCGCTGGACCACCTCCCCGACTCCGACATCAAGGAGGCCCTGCAGCAGCTGCCGGAGGACTTCCGCCTGGCCGTGTACCTGGCCGATGTCGAGGGGTTCGCCTACAAGGAGATCGCCGAGATCATGGGCACGCCCATCGGCACGGTGATGTCCAGGCTGCACCGCGGTCGCCGCGGGCTGCAGAAGCTGCTGGCCGACTACGCCCGAGAGCGCGGTTTCGTCCGCGCCGGAGCCGGTGAGGAGGCGAGCTCCTGATGACCGACGACGCTCCTCAGGCCGGCGAGCCGATCGAGATCAACTCCTGCGACGACGTGCTCACCCACGTCTTCGAGTTCCTCGACCAGGAGACGAACGACGCCCGTCGTGCCGTCATCGCGGAACACCTGGAGGACTGCTCCTCCTGTCTCCGTGAGTTCGGCATCGAGCAGGAGTTCAAGGCGCTGGTCCGGCGTCGCTGCGGTGGCGACGCCCCGCCGCCGTCCCTGCGCGAGCGGATCAAGATGCAGCTGACCAGCGTCTCCTTCGAGGAGGACGGCACGCAGGTGTCGGTCGAGCGCATCAGCGTCGAGCGCACCGGCGACTGAGGAAGGACCCCCTCCTTCCCACCCTTCGCAGGCTCAGGCGGGACCCGGGAGGGGGCCGGACGACGAAGGCCCCGTCACCGCTGATGCGGGACGGGGCCTTCGTCGTCTCGACGCCTGGCTCAGGCGTTGGGGCGCTTGCCGTGGTTGGCCTTGCTCCCCTTGCGGGCACGACGCTTGCGTCCACGCTTGGACATCGCTGCCCTCCTTCCATGCCGGTGGGCCGCGGGGACCCGGTGGATCGCGACCCCGGACCGCGGCGCACGTAGGGTGCGCGACGAGGCCGGAGCCGCCAAGCTGACGGCTCCAGCCTCTCACGGGGCGGCGGGAACCATCCGCCGGGCGGGGCAGCAGGGGAGGGGCCGTGGCAGACCTCGGCATGGAGAGCGTCCTGGTGGCCGGGCGCGGACCGGCGGCCTGCGGCGTCATCGCCGCCTGCGCCCGCCTGGGCATCAAGTCCGTCGCGGTGCACTCCGAGCCCGAGCGCGCCGCACGGCACGTGCGCATGGCCGACGAGGCGGTGCTCCTGGGCCCGGCGCCGGCCGCGGAGTCCTACCTGGCCGTCGACCGCATCGTCGAGGCCGCCCGCCGCAGCGGCGTCGCCGCGGTCCTGCCGGTTCCCCCGGCGCTCGCCGGGAACGCCCGGCTGGCCGCCGCCGTGCGGGACGCCGGGCTGCTGTGGGTGGGTCCCGATCCGGACGTGCTCGAGCGGCTCGGGGGCGACGGCGTGGAGCCGGCCAGCGAGCGCGGGCTCCTGGCCTGGGTGACCGCCGAGGGGCTCGTGTTCCCGACGCCGGTGTCCCGTGACCGCGCCGCCGGGATCGCCCGGGTCTCGTGGACCACCGACGAGCACGCGCCGGTGCCGGCCGCCGCCCACCGGCTGGCCGAGGTCGGCTGGCGCGGCCTGGTGACGGTGGGGGTCGCACCCGACGGGGAGCTGGCCGAGGTGGCCGCCGGGTTCTCCCTGGACGTCGCCGTCCTGGAGCGGGCCCACGGGGTCGACGCCGTCGAGCTCGCCCTGCTCAGCGCCGCCCACCCCGGCGGCGGGCGGTCCACCCCCGGTTCGGAACCCCCGCGGGCCGCCGTCGCCGTGCAACTGCGCGCGACCCTGCCACCCGGCCAGGCGGGGCGGGTCACCGGTCGCCTGCCCGGCACCGGGCGCCCGGCCACCGAACCCGAGCCCGGCGTGGACCTCGTCTCCGTGGGCGGCTACGAGCCCGGTGACCGCCTCGACGGCTGGTACGACGCCCTCCTCGCGACGGTCAGCGCAGCCGCGGCCGACACGGCCACCGCCGCCCGCGCCGCGAGCCGGACGCTGTCGGACCTGCCGGACGCCGGGGTGCCGCACGACGGGCCGGACGTGTGCGCTGTGCTGGGACGTCTTGCCGCCGGCCACGCCGTGCCGGGCGCCTGAGACGGCCGTCCGAGTCGCGGGCCGTGCTTGGATGGAGTCGGCCCGCTGAGCACGGTCGGCGGGGCCCAGGCGAGAAGGAGGCCCGGTGGCGGTCGAGGAGATCCATGCCGAGATGGTCTCCAGCGTCTGGAAGGTCCTCGTGACCCCGGGAGCGCAGGTCGCGGCCGGTGACACCCTGGTGATCCTCGAGTCGATGAAGATGGAGATCCCCGTCCTCACCGAGCTCTCCGGCACCGTCCAGGAGCTGCACGTCGTCGAGGGGGAGGTCCTCCAGGAGGGCGACCTCATCGCCACCGTCGCGACCGGCTGACCGCTTCCGCCTCGCCACCCCCGAGGGCGGGTGCAGCGTCCCGGCGTGCCCGATGCGTCTTACCGGGTGACGACGGCTGACGGGAGCGGGACGTGACGTTCGAGCGGAGCAGGACCGAGCTGGGGCACGGGCGCACGACCGGACGGCTGCGGTTCGCCGTCGTCCCGCTGGTGCTCGCGAGCCTGGCGCTGACGGCGTGCGCCGCTGCCGAAGGGGCGGACGAGGAGGCGCTCGCGGCTCCGGAGGCCTGCGTCGACACCGCCGCAGCGACCCGGAACAGCGTCGACGGGACGCCGGTGTGGGCGAGGTTCTGCCCCGGACCCGAACGGCACACGCTGCCCGCCGAGGTGCCGTCGGACGCGCTGACCACGCACCTGGACCTGCTCGCCGGCCTCGAGGAGCGGGGGGTCGAGTCCCCTCCCGCGGGGTGGCCCTGCAGTGAGCTGTCGGGGGGCGCACCTACGAGGTCCAGATCGGGTACGCCGACGGCGAGGTCGTGACGATCGCCGGTTCCACCGATCCGGAGTGCACCGGGCGCCTGGCAGGCGGCGCGGGGGTCGGCGGTCCCGACGGCCTCGGGGTCTACGGCCTGGTGATGACCGCGTTCGGGCGCCAGTACGCCGACGGGTTCGAGGACTCCCCGAGGGAGGCACCGCTCGTCTGCCCGGACGATCCGGGTGAGCCGGGCAGCGTCGACGTCGACGGTCCGTCGGCCTCCCTCGACACCGGCTACCTCCTCGGCGAACACGCCCCGATGGTCATGCCCCTGACCGCGGAGCGCGGGATCCTCTGCACCTGGCCGTTCGGGGCCGAGGCGGACGAGCCCGCCGTCCGGGAGCTGACTCCCGGGGAGGCCGAGCGGGTGCGCATCGGGCTGCACGCGATCCCGGGCGGCATGGTCGACTGCGAGGGCACCCCCGAGCCCACCTACACGGCCGTCGTCGAGGACCGGACCGGCACCCGCCGTGCGGTCACCGTGCAGGACTGGATGTGCTCGACCGTTCTCCGCAGCGGCGGCGGGTACGGCCTGGGATTCGCCTGGCTGGACCGCTGAGCGGTCAGAGGTCGAGGGCGTAGACGATCAGGTCGACGCCGGGCGCCGGCGTCCAGTCGCGCTCGGGCAGCCGGCTGAAACCCAGCCGCTCGTAGAGCCGGTGAGCCGAGGTCATCGCCGTGCTGGTGGAGAGCACCATCCGCCGCTTGCCGGCCGCTCGCGCACGCCGCAGGCACTCGGTCATGAGCAGTTCGCCGATACCCCGCCCCTGTGCGGTGGGATCGACGACCAGCATGCGGACAGCGGCTTCCTCCTCGGACTCGGTCACCTCGCCGAAGTCACCGTCGAGCACCAGGGCCACGCTGCCCACGAGCCGGTCGGTCCCGTCGCGGACGACGAGCAGCTCGGCCCGCTCGGCCCGACCGGGCACGTCGGCCAGCTCCACGGCGTACTCCTGGTCGGCCAGGCCGCCGTCGACGTAGACCGAGACGGTCAGCTCGGCGATGCGGGGGTGGTCCTCGGGTGCCGCGGTCGCGATGCGGACAGCAGACACGGAGGGGACGTCGACCACGCCTCGAGCTTATGCGCCCCGGTCCGGGCCCCGGCCCGAACGAGGGCTGGGGAGGACGGGTTCCTTCTAGGCTCGGCCGCACCATGAGCAGCCTCTCCGAACGCCTCACCCGTGGATCGGCCTCCAGCCCGGCGCAGATCGACCACTCCCGCCGGCTGGTCGCCGACTGGCAGCTGCTGGCCGACCTCGCCTTCGCCGACCTGACGCTCTGGGTGCCGCTGCCCACCGGCGACTGGTGGTGCGTCGCCCAGGTGCGGCCGCTGACCGCGCCGACCAGCCGCCCCGAGGACCTCGTGGGGATCGAGGCGGCGGGCGCGGCCGGCGAGCCGTTCCAGGTGGCCTACCGGGAGGGCCGGCCGGTCACGGAGGGAGAGCCCGACTGGTCCGGAGGGATCCCGCGGCGGCGCGAGGTCATCCCCGTGCGGCACGACGGGGTCGTCGTCGCCGTCCTGGCCAAGGACACCAACCTGGCGGTCACCCGGTCGCCGTCGACGCTCGAGCTGACCTACCTCGACATCGCCGCCGACCTGTGCCTCATGGTCTCCGCGGGCACCTTCCCACCCGAGAAGGTCCAGGACGCCGAGATGAGCCCGCGGGTGGGCGACGGGCTGCTGCGCCTGGACGGGCAGGGACGCGCGGTCTACGCGAGCCCCAACGCGCTGTCGGCCTACCGCCGGGTGGGCGTCGCCGGCGACGTCGTCGGACGGGACCTGGGCGAGGTGACCCGGGCCGCCGCGACCGACCGGGTGGCCGGCGAGGCGGTCGCGGCCGGCATCGCGGCTGCCGTCGCCGGTCGCTTCCCCGATCCGATGGACGTCGAGGCGTCGTCGGCCACGATGCTCGTGCGGGCGCTGCCCCTGCGGCCCCCCGGCGCCGAGGCGGGGGCCCTGGTCCTCGTGCGCGACGTGACCGACGTCCGCCGCCGCGACCGTGCCCTGCTCACCAAGGACGCGACGATCCGCGAGATCCACCACCGCGTGAAGAACAACCTGCAGACGGTGGCGGCACTGCTCCGGCTGCAGGCACGCCGCATGTCCGAACCTGCGGCGCGGGCGGCCCTGGAGGAGTCGGTGCGCCGGGTGGCGTCCATCGCGGTCGTGCACGAGACGCTCGCCGGCAGCCGGGAGGACGTCGTGGACGTCGACCAGGTCATCGACCAGGTACTGCCGATGCTGGGCGACCTCACGTCGGTGGGCCCGGCGGCCCGGACGCGGCGCACGGGCTCGTTCGGGGAGCTGCCGGCGGCCGCGGCGACGCCGCTGGTGCTGGCGGTCACCGAGTTGCTGCACAACGCCGCCGAGCACGCGTTCCCGGAAGGGGAGCCCGGCGTCATCGAACTGCTCGCCGACAGGGCGGGGGACGACCTGGTGGTCCGGGTGCGCGACGACGGCTGCGGATTGCCGGAGGGCTTCGACCCCGTCGCCGCCGAGGGACTCGGACTGCAGATCGTGCGGACGCTCGTGGTCAGCGAGCTCGGCGGCAGTCTGGCCATGCGGGTGCCGCCGGGGGAGCGGGGCACGGAGGCCGTGCTGACCCTGCCCAGGGCCGGACTGCCGCGCCGCTGAGGCCGGCGGCCGACCCGATCCGCCCCGGATGCGCCGAGGCCGGCCCGGGACGTCCCGGACCGGCCTCGTGGCGATCGTTCTGGCCGCAGGGCGGCCGGTGGTGCTGTGTACTCGGGTAGCGCGGTGCTCAGGCGGTGCGGACCCGAGTGCGGGCCTGGCGCCGCTTGAGGGCACGCCGCTCGTCCTCGGAGAGCCCGCCCCAGACGCCGGAGTCCTGGCCCGACCGGAGTGCCCAGTCCAGGCACGACTCCGTGACCGGGCACCGCCGGCACACGGCCTTGGCCTGCTCGATCTGGACGATCGCCGGGCCGGCTGTCCCGATCGGGAAGAACAGCTCGGGATCCTCGTCCCGGCAGAGCGCGCGGTGGCGCCAGTCCATGGCGGTGTACTCCTCGGTGTCGTCTACGGTCGCAATGTCAGTCGCTGTGCTCCGGCCCGGCCTGCGGCCGGACCGCCACCGCCGGGCCGACACCGGGGTACCCAGCGCCTTGACGGCAGCGACTGCCTGCTTTGTTACCGGCAGGTTGCGTTCCTTCGAGATGCTTCCACGGGTGCGCCGACTGTCAAGCGAAACCAGCCTTGCGCCGACCCCCGCGTGAGCAACCTCACCACGGCCGTGCTAGGCCTGCCACTCGGCAGGGCGACTGCCCCGCGTGGGGCCTTGAGGTTCCGCCGCGGACGTGTCAGGCGATGACGCGCAGGGCGTGCGGGACGGACCGGATCCGCAGCGCGGTCGCGGTGCCGAGATGGTCCCCGTCCACCTGCCACCCCTGAGGGCGGTCTGCGGTCAGCGTGAGCTCGGTCAGGTCGTGGCGGCGGTGCAGGCCGCGACCGCGCGGCTGCGGCCGCTCGGACAGCGTCTGCCGCAGCGCGCGCAGCATGCCCACGGCGTTCATCCGGCCCATGGCGAAGACGTCGAGGCCGGTGTCGAACGAGGCCTCGGGTGAGGGGTTGACCGGTCGCGCGCCCAGGTAGGTCCACGGGCTGACGTTGGAGACCAGGCAGAGGAACAGGTCCTCGACGGGCGCCTCCCCGGGCGCGAGCAGCGTCATCGCGGGCCGGCGCCGCTCGCGGCCCAGCAGGAAGGCGCTCGTCGCCTCCCGGACGTAGAGCCCCCCGGTGGAGCGCCGGCCACGGGCCCGGTGCGCCTCCACGCGGGCGATGACGTCGGCGTCGAACCCCATGCCGGCGGCGAAGACGAACCAGCGCAGCGGCGTCCAGTCCGGCTCGTGCGCGGCGGCATCGGCCGCGGCGTCGCGGGCCGCGGTTCCAGGGTCGGCCTCGTCGAGCGGCGCCGTGCTGGTCCCGGTGGCACTGGCCGCGCCCAGGGACACCATCCGGGTCCGCCCCGCGCGCAGCGAGGTGATGATCTCGGCGGTGGCCTCCACCGGGTCGCGGGACCGGCCGAGGGCGCGGGAGAAGACGTTGGTCGATCCGCCGGGCACGACGGCGAGCATCGGCAGGTGCGGGCCCGGGCCGTGCTCGAGCAGCCCGTTGACCACCTCGTTCACGGTTCCGTCGCCGCCGAGCGTGACCACGAGGTCCAGCCCGTCCGCGGCGGCGCGGGCACCGAGCTCGCGGCCGTGGCCCCGGTGCGCGGTCTCGGCGACGTCCACCTTGAGCTCGTTGGAGAGGGCGCCGACGAGCACGTTGCGCATGTTCGCCGTGGTGGTCGTCGCCGCCGGGTTGACCACCACGAGCGCGCGCATGGACTGCAGGCTAACCGCGGGCGACGGACAGGCGGCGGAGGTGCGGCCCGCGAAACGGCCGGGTACCCGCGGCCTCCCGCGTAATCTCGCGGTCGTGAGCGAGCAGAGCCCGCAGCCGCGCCGGCTGGCCGACCGCCTCTTCGGTGCGGTCACCCCCGCTCCGGCACCCCGCCCGGTGGTCCCCGGCCCCGAGGCGCCGCCGTCGGTCCGTCGTGCCGCCGTCCTCGTCGCCGTCGAGGGTGCCGGGTTCGTCGCCCTGGCGCTGCTGCTCCTGTGGCTCACGTTCGCCGGGGAGCCCGACAGCGTTCCCCGCGCGCTCGCCGAGGTCGTGCTGGCGGGGCTCGTCGCGGCCGTGCTCGGTGCCGGGGCGGCCGGGCTGTGGCGTCTCGCCGGGTGGGCGCGGGGCCCGGTGGTCGCGGTGCAGATCTTCCTGGGCCTGTCCGGATTCGTCGCGGCGTTCCAGGCCGGCCGGCCCGAGATCGGGCTGCCGATCCTGGCGCTGGTGGCCGGGGTCCTCTACCTGCTCATGACGCCCGAGGCGCGGCTGGCATACCTGGACCGCTGAGCGGCCGGGCGCTCAGTGCTGGGGCGCGGCGAAGCTGGACAGCGCGTCGTCGGTGAGCCGGAAGACGGTCCAGTCGTCCATGGGGACGGCGCCGACCGCCCGGTAGAAGCCGATCGACGGCGTGTTCCAGTCCAGCACGGACCACTCCAGCCGCGAGTAGCCCCGCTCCACGCAGAGCGCGGCGAGAGTGCGGAGGAGCTCCCGGCCCAGCCCGCGGCCGCGGTGCCCGGGCTGCACGTAGAGGTCCTCGAGGTAGATGCCGTGGGTGCCGCGCCAGGTGGAGAAGTTCAGGAACCACAGCGCCGCCCCCACGACCTGCCCGTCGTGCTCGGCGACGTGGCCGAACAGCGCCGGCGAGTCGCCGAACAGGCACGCGGTCAGCTGCTCCTCGGTGAGCCGGACCTGGTCCAGGGCGCGCTCGTAGTCGGCGAGCTCGCGCACCAGACCCACCACCGCCGGGACGTCGCCGGGGCGGATCGGCCGCACCGTCATGACAGGGCCTCCTTCACCGGGTCGGGCACCCAGCGCGCCAGTGGCGCGAGCGCCGGCACCAGGACCGGCGCGAACAGGTAGCCGTAGGCCAGGACGATCCCGGTGGCCACGGGGGTCAGCGCGAACGCGACGACGAGCACGACGGCGACGGCGGCGGGACCGTACGGCTTGCCGCTGCGCGGGCTGACCAGCGAGCGGAACGAGCGGTAGCGGATGTTGCTGACCATCAGGACGGCCGGCACCGCCATGACGAGCAGCACCCACAGCCGGTCGCGGCCCTGCATCTGGTCGCCGAACGCGAAGACCGAGGCCAGCACCACCCCGGCGGCGCCGGGGCTCGGCATGCCGATGAAGTACCGCTTGTCGGCCGTCGGGTCGATGCTGACGTTGAAGCGGGCCAGCCGGATGGCCGCGCACGCCACCCACAGGAAGCACACCACCCACCCGACCGGATCCCACTCGTCGCGGCCTTCGGAGAACAGCGTGAAGGCGAGCAGCGCCGGTGCCAGCCCGAAGGAGATCAGGTCGGCGAGGGAGTCGAACTGCAGGCCGAACGGGGTCACCGCGCCCACCAGCCGCGCGACGGCGCCGTCGATGATGTCGAAGAGCACCGACAGCCCGATCAGGGCTGCCGCCACGGTGTGGTCGCCGCGGATCGACACGAGGATCGCGCCGAAGCCGCACATCATGTTGCCGAGGGTGAACAGGCTGGGCAGGGTCGCCAGGGCCCGCCGGCGGGTGCCGCGCACGGAGCCGCGCACGAACTCGACGGTGGCCGTGCGCCGGGTGGGAGGCATCGGCTGCGGCGCCCTCAGCCGGCGTCCGGCCAGCGGGCGATGACGGTCTCGCCGCCACGCACGCGCTGTCCGGCGACCACGGTGAGAGTGCACTCCGGCGGCACGAAGACGTCCATGCGCGAGCCGAACTTCATCAGTCCCATGCGCTCCCCGGTCGCCAGCCGCTGGCCGACGCCGGTGCGGGTGACGATCCGTCGCGCGAGGACGCCGACGATCTGCCGGAAGACGACCGTGCGGTCACCCTCGCGCACCCACAGCTCCCTGCGCTCGTTGCGGTGCGCGGACTCCTTCCGGTAGGCGGCCAGGAAGCTGCCGCGGCGGTAGGAGCTCTCCACGACCTCGCCGCGGTAGGGGGAGCGGTTGACGTGCACGTCGACGACGGAGAGGAAGACGCTGACCTGCTGCCAGTCACCCTCGGGCGCGACACCCTCCTGCGGCTCCCCGGCGACCATCACCACGCCGTCGGCGGGGGAGAGGACCTCGTCGGGCCCGGGCGGCACCCGGTCGCAGCGCCGGTCCGGGTCCCGGAAGAACAGCGCCATGTAGGCGGAGAGGGCGAGGAACGGCCAGCCGGCCCGGCGGAGGCCGCGGCGTCCGGTGACCCGGCCGACCCAGGCCAGGACGGCCGCGGGGACCAGGGGTCCGGCGAGGAACGGCCACCCGGCCCGGTCGATGCGCATCGTGGCTGAACGGTACCGGCCCGCCCCTGAGCCGGTCGGCGCGAGCGGCGTCAGGCGGGTGCCGAGGCGAGCTCGGGGTCGGCGCCCTGCTCGGTCGTCCGGCCGCGCGCGGGCCCGCCGTACCAGTCCAGGCAGACCATCGTCGCGTCGTCGCGGAGGTCGCCCCCGGTGGCGTGCAGGACGGCGCCGCCGAGCTCGTGGACCACCTCCCGGGGGTGCAGGTCGGCGCTGGCGGCGAGGGCGGCGGCGACGTCGAGCGAGGCGGCGTTGCGCTCGAGCATGCCGTCGGTGAGGAACACGATCCGGTCGCCCGGCTCGAGCGGGAACTCCTGGACGACGAACTCCTTGCCCGGCACCACTCCGAAGGGCGCCTCGACCTGCAGCGGCACCTCCTCGACACGACCGTGCCGGAGCCGCAGGGGGAGGGTCTGCCCGGCGTTGACGACGACCGCCGTGCCGCTGGCCAGGTCGACCCGCATGAGCTGGCCGGTGACGAACTGACCCGGTGCGGCGTGCTCGGCCAGGGCGTCGTTGGCGTACCGCGCCTGCTCGGCGAGGTCCATGCCCCTCCGGCGCGCGTTGCGCAGCGCGCCGACCAGGAGGGTCGCGACCAGCGCCGCGGCCACCTGGTGGCCCACGGCGTCGGTGATCGAGACGTGCAGGGTGCCCCGGTCGAGGGTGTAGTCGAAGGTGTCACCACCGACCTGGCTGGCCGGCTCCAGCCACCCGGCGAGGGTGAACTGGCCCGCCTCGCAGGTGTACGAGGCAGGCAGCAGGCGGCGCTGGATCTCAGCGGCGAGGGCGAACGGCGTGGAGCGCTGCCCCCACTCGAAGACGTCCGTGTGCCGGCGCGCGGAGATGACCACGTAGGCGAGGGCGTGCGCGGCGCTCACGACGTCGGCCACCTCGTCCGCCGTCGGGTACCGGGGCAGGTCAAGCTCGAGCAGGCCGATGGCATCACCGCGGTCGGTGACCGGGACGGTCATCCGGGCCCCGCCGTCGTCCAGCCGCTCGACGGCCGCGGTCTGGGTGCGGAGCACCCGCTCGTACAGGGTTCCCGGCAGCGGCACGGTCTCGGCCTGCTCGATGCCGTGGCTGCGTGCTCCGTCGACGCGGTCCTCGGAGGTGAGCCGGACGACGGCGCGTCCGGTGAAGTCGGTGATCAGCAGGCTGGCCGCGCGAGCGTCGATCATCTCGCCGAGGGTGGCGGCCACCGCCTGGACGGCGTCGATCGGCGGGGCGGCCTCGACCTTGTGGAGCAGCAGGCCGACGTCGAGCACATGATCTCCTGACGTCGGCATCCGGACGACCCTAGGCGCTGGGCGTCATCCCTGCGTGCCCGCGAGCCGCCGAGTGGGAAACGTGCTGTTCACCACGGTGGGGGCGGGCGCCGCAGACGCGACGGCCCGGCGAGTCCAGGGGCTCGCCGGGCCGTCGGGTCCTACGTGGTGCCGGGGGATCAGGCCGCGGCCTTGGTCTCCCAGAAGATCTTGTCGATCTCGGCGATGTAGTCGAGCAGCTTCTGGCCCTCGGCGGGGTCCATGCTGCCCTTGCCGCCCGCGGCACCGGCCTGCTTGGTGGCCTTGTTGAACAGCTCGTGCAGCTGCGGGTACTTCTCGAAGTGCGGGGGCTTGAAGTAGTCGGTCCAGAGCACCCACAGGTGGTGCTTGACCAGGTCCGCCCGCGCCTCCTTGATGAGGACGGCGCGCATCTTGAAGACCTCGTCGTCGCTGCCCTGGTACTTCTCCTGGATGGCCTTGACGGACTCGGCCTCGATGCGGGCCTGTGCCGGGTCGTAGACGCCGCAGGGGAGGTCGCAGTGAGCGGTGGCCTCCACGGCGGAGAACATGCGGATGAGACGCATGGGGGTTCCTCCCGATGTCGTGGGTGGGTTCCTCTGCGACCCTACTCGCGGTGAGGACTGGTGACAGGGCGGGTGAACAGGGCGTACCCCCGCTGGACGGGCCGTGGGCGGTGGCCCGGGTGCGTGGGCCCTCGATGTCGCCGACGGTCGCGTCGGGCGACCGCCTGCTGGTCCGGCGGGTCCGCGACACGGACGCGGTACGCCCGGGAGAGGTCGTCCTGGCCAGGTTCCCCGTGCGGCCGGACCTGCTCGTGGTGAAGCGGGTGCACCGCGCCGTCGACGGCGGTCACTGGGTGCAGGGGGACAACCCGTTCGTCACCGACGACAGCCGCGCCTACGGACCGGCGGTCGTCGTGGGACGGGTCGTGGGCCGCCTGTGGCCGCGCCCGGGGCGGCTGCCCGCCGACCCGGGGCTCTGACCGGTCAGCCGCGCAGCTCGGCGTACCGGGCGGTGCTCTCCGCGTAGGTCGGCAGCAGGCCCTGGTCACGGGCCTCGGCCAGCGTGGGCGCGACCCGGTCCCGGCCGGAGAGCTCGAACTCGACGTCGTCGGGCCAGGGCAGCGCCAGGTCGGTGTCCATGGGGTGGACGCCGAACTCGCGCGTCGGGTCGTACCCGCTGGAGACCAGGTAGGTGACCGAGCTGCCGTCGGCGAGGGAGAGGAAGGCGTGCCCCAGCCCCTCGGCGAGGTAGACGGCACGCGGCTCGTCGCTGTCGAGGACGACGGTGTCGTGCACCCCGAACGTGGGCGAGCCGACCCGCACGTCGACGACGACGTCGAGCACCCGGCCGGCGGGGCAGTAGACGTACTTGGCCTGCCCGGGCGGGACGAGGGCGAAGTGCACGCCCCGGAGCACCCCGCGCGCGGACACGCTGTGGTTGGCCTGGGCCAGCGTCAGCGGGTGTCCCACTGCCTGGGACATCACGTCCGCCCGGTACCACTCGGTGAAACGCCCCCTGGGGTCACCGTGCGGCACGAGGTCGACGACGTAGCTGTCGGGCACGGCCAGTTCGCGCATCTCCACGGGGGCACCGTAGCGAGAGAAGGCATCCGGGCCCCGGTTACGCTCTGGCACCCATGAGCGGCAATCCGGGTTCCGAGGACCACGACGGGGCCGACCGCTTCGCCGACGACCCCGCGTTCGGCGTCCACGAGGGCGGGAAGCTCTCGGTCGTGCCCACCCGGTCGATCGAGTCGATCGCCGACCTCGCACTGACCTACACGCCCGGCGTCGCCCGCGTCTCCAGCGCCATCGCCGCCGAGCCCTGGCTGGCCCGGCGGTTCACCTGGGCCTCGCGGGTGGTCGCCGTCGTCTCCGACGGCACGGCGGTCCTGGGGCTCGGCGACATCGGCCCGGCGGCCGCCCTGCCGGTCATGGAGGGCAAGGCCTGCCTGTTCTCCGAGTTCGCCGGCCTCAACGCGGTGCCGATCGTGCTGGCGACGACGGACGTCGACGAGATCGTGGACACCGTCGTGGCCATGGCGCCGTCGTTCGGTGGCATCAACCTCGAGGACATCAGCGCTCCGCGGTGCTTCGAGATCGAGGACCGGCTCCGCGAGCGGCTGGACATCCCGGTCATGCACGACGACCAGCACGGGACGGCGATCGTCGTGCTGGCTGCGCTGCGCAACGCCGCCCGGATCACCGGACGCACGCTCGGCGACCTGCGGGTGGTCGTCTCCGGCGCCGGCGCCGCCGGGGTGGCCTGCGCCAAGATCCTGCTGGAGGCGGGCATCGGCGAGCTGTCGGTCGCCGACTCCCGCGGCGTCCTGCACGCCGGACGTGGCGACCTCACCTCGGCCAAGCAGTGGCTGGTCGACAACACCAACCGGTCGGGCCACGCGGGCACGATGGCCGACGCGCTGGCGGGTGCCGACGTCTACCTCGGCCTGTCCGGCGGCTCGGTGCCCGAAGCGGCGATCGCCTCGATGGCCGACGACTGCATCGTCTTCTCGCTGGCCAACCCGATCCCGGAGGTCGACCCGGAGATGGCCGCCCGCTACGCCGCCGTCGTGGCCACCGGGCGCAGCGACCTGCCCAACCAGATCAACAACGTGCTCGCGTTCCCGGGTGTCTTCCGCGGGGCGATCGACGCCGGCGCGACCAGCATCACCGAGGAGATGAAGGTGGCCGCCGCCGGCGCCATCGCCGACGTCGTGGGGGACGACCTGCGTCCGGACTACGTGGTGCCCAGCCCGCTGGACCGTCGCGTGGCCACCGCGGTCGCCGAGGCTGTCGCCGCCGAGTGGCACCGCAGCGGAGCCTGAGCCCCCGACGGCCCTGTCAGCCGGCCGTGCCGCCGCCCAGGGCGGTCAGCCGTTGCACCAGGGGGTCGAACGCGTCGAGCGCGTCGGTGTTGAGGTAGAGGAAGACCGCGATCGCCACCATGAAAGCGGGCACCAGCACGGCCTTCTCGAAGACCGTGCCCGTCCGCAGGGGGGAGAAGGCGATCCGGGTACGCCGGAACACCCACAGCACCGGTAGCGGCACCCCGGCCGTGGTGATCGCGTCACCGGCGATGTGCGTCAGCACGCCGAGCGCGACGGCCCACGGCAACCAGGACGGTGGGGGGCTGTGCCCCAGCAGCCACCACGCGCCGGCCCACGACAGGGCCATGTTGCCGACGATCGTCGTCTCGGTGTTGCCCGGGATGACGAAGTGCAGGGCGTGCAGGGCCAGCCCGATGGCCAGGGCCATGAGCAGCAGGCTCGACCAGTAGGCGTCGGCGGCGAGCATCGCCAGGCCGCCGAGGGCCAGCGGCGCCAGGACGGCGTCGTGGGTGCCCCAGCGGTGGCCGCCGGTCACCTTGCCCACGAGCCCCGAGGGGACGTCGGTCACCGGCCCCCACATGTCGGAGACCGTCGATCCACGGTGGTCGAGGTCGGGCAGCATGGCGAAGCCGCCGGCCGCGGCGATCCACGACATCTGGGCCACGGTGCCGTGGACGGGCGCCCAGGGGAGGGTCGCAGCCCCGGCGGCGAGGCCGGAGAGCGCATGCGAGTGACCGAGCACCTACCGAGGGTGCCGTCCCACCGGCGGCCGGTCGACGAGGCGCGCGGGCCGGGAGCCCACGTGCGGGGAAGTAGGGGTCCGGAACGCCGTCCAGACCCCTACTTCGCCGCACCAGGCAGACAGATGGCGAGCTCAGTCCTCGACGTCGTCGTCCGTGCCGCCACGGGCCAGCCAGGTGGCCAGCCGCTCGACGGGCACCTCGAAGTCCGGGTTCAGGTCGACGAAGGCCCGCAGCTGGTCGGCGAGCCAGGCCAGCGTGACCTGCTCGTCGCCCCGCCGCTCGGCCAGCTCCTCCAGACCCCGGTCGGTGAAGTACATCGCTTACCGGTCCGCGTAGGCCTCGGCGACCAGCTGGCGCTGCTCGACGTCGTGCACCTTCGCCGAACCCACCGCCGGGCTGGCCGACGAGCGCCGGCTGACCCGCCGGAACGTACGGCCCTCCGGCAGGTGCTCGGGCAGGTTGACGGCCATGAACTGCCAGGCGCCCATGTTGGCCGGCTCCTCCTGCACCCAGACCACGTCGGTGGCGTTCGGGTAGAGCTCCAGCGCCTCGCGGATCTGGTCCACGGGCAGCGGGTACAGCTGCTCGACCCGCACGACGGCGACGTCGGAGATGCCCTCGGACTCCCGCTGGGCCATCAGGTCGTAGCCGACCTTGCCGCTGCACAGCAGCACCCGGCGGACCGCCGAACCGTCCAGCTCCTTGCCGCCCACACCCGGGTCGGGCAGCACCGGACGGAAGGTCTGCTCGGTGAAGTCCTCGACCGCGCTGACCGCCACCTTGGCCCGCAGCAGCGACTTCGGCGTGAACACGACCAGGGGCCGGTGCACGTCCGACAGCGCCTGGCGGCGCAGCAGGTGGAAGTAGTTCGCCGGCGTGGTGCAGTTGGCGATGGTCATGTTGTTCTCGGCGCACAGCTGCAGGAACCGCTCGATCCGGCCGCTGGAGTGGTCCGGGCCCTGGCCCTCGAGCCCGTGCGGCAGCAGCAGGACGACGCCGGAGCGCTGACCCCACTTGGCCTCGCCGGAGCTGAGGAACTCGTCGATGATCATCTGGGCGCCGTTGATGAAGTCGCCGAACTGCGCCTCCCAGAGCACCAGCGCCTGGGGGTTGGCCACCGAGTAGCCGTACTCGAACCCGAGGGCGGCGTACTCGCTGAGCAGGGAGTCGTAGACGAAGAACTTCGCCTGGTCGTCGGTCAGGCTGGCCAGCGGGGTGTACTCCGCCGCCGTGTGGCGGTCGACGAGGACCGAGTGCCGCTGCACGAAGGTGCCGCGCCGCGAGTCCTGACCGGCGAGCCGCACCGGCACGCCCTCCATGAGCAGCGACCCGAAGGCCAGCAGCTCGCCCATCGCCCAGTCGATGCCGCCCTCGCTGGCCATCGCGGCCCGGCGCTCGAGCATCTTCTGCAGCTTCGGGTGCGGCGTGAAGTCCTGCGGGAAGGACACGTGCGCGTCCCCGACGGCCTTGAGCACCTCGCGGGTGATCGCCGTCTGCACCGTGGACTCCTGCGACGTGCGCGGGTCCATGACCGGTTCCGGCTTGGCGGTGTCCTTCACGTCGTGGGTCTCGGCGAAGGCCCGCTCCAGCTGGTCGCGGTAGTCCTTCAGCGCCTCCTCGGCGTCGGCGAGCGTGATGTCGCCGCGGCCGACCAGGGCCTCGGTGTACAGCTTCCGGACCGAGCGCTTCCGGTCGATGATGTCGTACATCAGCGGCTGGGTCATCGACGGGTCGTCGCCCTCGTTGTGCCCGCGACGGCGGTAGCACACCAGGTCGATGACGACGTCCTTCTTGAACTCCTGCCGGTACTCCACCGCCAGCCGCGCCACGCGCACGCAGGCCTCGGGGTCGTCACCGTTCACGTGGAAGACCGGCGCGCCGATCATCCGCGCCACGTCGGTCGAGTAGAGGCTCGACCGCGACTGCGCGGGGCTGGTGGTGAAGCCGACCTGGTTGTTGACGACGACGTGCACGGTGCCGCCAGTGCGGTACCCGCGCAGCTGGGAGAGGTTCAGCGTCTCCTGCACCACGCCCTGGCCGGCGAACGCGGCGTCGCCGTGCAGCAGGACCGGGAGCACGGTGAAGCCGCCCTCGCCCTTGTCGATCATGTCCTGCTTGGCCCGCGTGATGCCCTCGAGGACGGGGTTGACGGTCTCCAGGTGCGAGGGGTTGCTCGCCAGGGTGACCGCGATCTCGGCGCCGGCCTTGAACGGGTTCTCGAAGGTGCCCTCGGCACCCAGGTGGTACTTGACGTCACCGGACCCCTGCACGGTGCCGGGGTCGATGTTGCCCTCGAACTCGCCGAAGATCTTCGAGTAGCTCTTGCCGAGCACGTTCGCGAGCACGTTGAGCCGGCCCCGGTGCGCCATGCCGATGGCGACCTCGTCGAGGCCGTGGTCGGTACCGGCGATCAGCACCTCGTCGAGGATCGGGATGACCGACTCGCCGCCCTCGAGGGAGAACCGCTTCTGGCCGACGTACTTGGTCTGCAGGAAGGTCTCGAAGGCCTCGGCCGCGTTCAGCCGGCCCAGGATGTGCTTCTGCTTCTCGCGGTCGGGCTGCTCCGCCTTGACCTCGACCCGCTTCTGGAGCCACTCGCGCTCCTCGGGGTCGGTGATGTGCATGTACTCCACGCCGACCGTGCGGCAGTAGGAGTTGCGCAGCACGCCGAGGATGTCGCGCAGCGGCATGACCTGCTCGCCGGCGAAGCCGCCCACGGGGAAGCCGCGGTCGAGGTCCCAGAGGGTCAGCCCGTGCTGGAGGATGTCCAGGTCGGGGTGGCTGCGGACCTTGAACTCCAGCGGGTCGGTGTCGGCCATGAGGTGGCCGTTGCGCCGGTAGGCCTCGATGACCTCGATGACCCGGGCTTCCTTGTCGATCTGCCCCTCGCGGCTGACCCGGACGTCCGGCATCCAGCGCACCGGCTCGTACGGGATGCGCAGCGCGCGGAAGACCTCGTCGTAGAAGCCGTCCTCGCCCAGCAGCAGCTGGTGCACACGGCGCAGGAAATCGCCGGACTCGGCGCCCTGGATGATCCGGTGGTCGTAGGTCGACCCGAGCGTGATGATCTTCGAGATGCCCATCTCGGTGAGCGCCTCGGGGCTCATCCCCTGGAACTCGGCGGGGTACTCCATGGCACCGACGCCGATGATCGCGCCCTGCCCGGCGGTCAGCCGTGGCACCGAGTGGTTGGTGCCGATCGTGCCGGGGTTGGTGAGGCTGATCGTGGTGCCGGTGAAGTCGTCCATCGTCAGCTTGTTGTTCCGCGCCCGCCGGATGATGTCCTCGTAGGCGGCCCAGAACTGGGCGAAGTCCATGCCCTCGGCGGCCTTGATCGACGCCACCACCAGCGACCGGGAGCCGTCGGGCTTCGGCAGGTCGATGGCCAGCCCGAAGTTGACGTGCTCGGGCTCGATGAGCACCGGCTTCCCGTCGACCTCGGCGAACGCGCTGTTCATGTTCGGGAACGCGTCGAGCGCCCGGACGACGGCGTAGCCGATGAGGTGGGTGAAGGAGACCTTCCCGCCCCGCGCCCGCGCCAGGTGGTTGTTGATCACGATGCGGTTGTCGACCAGCAGCTTCGCCGGGACCGCGCGGATGCTCGTGGCCGTGGGCACGGTGAGCGAGGCGTTCATGTTCTTCACGACCGCCGCGGCCGCGCCGCGCAGCGGGGACTGCGAGCCCCCCGCGACGGAGGCGGGCGCCTTCGCGGCCGGCTTGGGCGCCGGGGCGGCCGGCTGCTGCTTGCTGGCCCGCTCGGCGGCGCGGTGCACCACGGTCCCCTCGGACTGCGGCTCGACGCGCGACGGGGCGGACGGAGCCGCGGGCGCGGCTGCGTCCTTCGCGGGCGCGGCCTTCTCCGCGGACGGGGCGGTCGGCGGCTGCGACGTCGTCTCGGCGCGGCCGTCGGCGTCCTTGTCTCGGACGCCCCCGTCGAGCGGGCTCCCCGGCCGGTAGTCGGCGAAGAAGTCGTGCCACGCCTGGTCCACGCTGGCGGGGTCGGATTGGTACTGCTGGTACATCTCCTCGACCAGCCATTCGTTGGTGCCGAAGCCGGTCACCGGGGACTGGGCGGACGGCCGGGAGGAGCTCTCGGTTGACACGGGGTGGAGTGCCTTCTTCGTCTATGGGCGGCGTCTGGTGGATGCGCAGGTCCAGGGAAGGAGTCTACGCCCGTCCCCGGCAGCCGACCGGGTGCGACGGACGCCGCGTCGGAGCACGGCGGGGCCACCCGGGCGGGAGCCTGCCGGTGGCGCGGTGCACCACCGGCAGGCTGGTGAGGACGTCGTGCCGGTGGTCAGACCACGTCGCGCCGGACCGCCAGCAGGGTGCCGAGCAGGGCCGCCAGCAGGCCGTAGCCGAGCAGCAGCAGGCCGCCCTGCCAGGCCTCGAGCAGGTCGGGGCCCTCGAACGTCGCGGTGAGGGCCTCGAGCCCGCCACCGGGCATCCACTTGTAGGCCCCGGCGGTCGCCGGCACCGACCGGATGATCGGCTCGACGACGAACAGGTAGATCAGCCCGCCGACGATGGCGCCGACCTGGTTGCGCAGCAGCGCGCCGAGGCCCACCCCGATCACCGCGTAGATGACCAGCGCGAGCAGGGAACTGGCCAGCGTCGCCAGGTTGTCGCCGTCGAGGGAGGGCGCCGCACCCCGGGCTCCGGCGTGGATCAGCACCACGACGTAGTTGACCACCACGACGACCAGGCCGAAGGCAGCGGCGGCCAGTGCGTAGGCGATGAGCTTGCCGATGACCACCTGGCCGCGGTGCGGCGTGGTGAGGAACGTGGGCGTCGCCGTCCGGTGCCGGTACTCCTGAGTCATCCCGATGATGCCGAGGATGAGGAAGAGGATGTTCGCGTTGGCGGCCGTGGAGAGGATGAGGTCCTCGTACAGCGGCGTGCCGACCGCGGGCAGCCCGCTCTCGGGCTCCCCGGCGAAGGCGGTGAAGAACACCGCGAACGCGGCCACCATCACCGCGGAACCGACGAGCAGGCCGAGCCACACCTTCGTGGTGAACAGCTTGGTCCACTCGGCGCGGACGAGGGCGATCATCGGGCCGCTCCCTGGGGGATCGAAGAGCCGGGGGACGGGGCGGCGAACTGCTCCTGACCGCTGGTGAGCTGGAAGTAGATCTCCTCCAGCCCGCTGGTGTGCGGACGCAGTTCGTGCAGCTCGATGCCGGCGGTGAAGGCGCGGTGGCCGATCTCGGCGGCCGAGCGGCCCGAGACGGTCAGCGCGCCGTCGCCGTCCAGCGACACCTGGGTCCCGTCGACGCGCAGGGTCTCGGCCAGCCGCTGCGCCTCGGGGCTGCGCACGAGGACCGTCCCGGCCCCGGCCGCGCCGGCGCGCAGGTCGGCCATGGAGCCCTCGCGCACCAGCCGTCCGCCCCCGACGATCACGACGCGGTCGACGGTCTGCTCGACCTCCGACAGCAGGTGGCTGGACACCAGCACGGTGCGCCCCTGGTCGTGGGCGAGGTGCCGGAGGAAGCCGCGCAGCCACTGGATGCCCTCGGGGTCCAGGCCGTTGGCCGGCTCGTCGAGCACGAGGACGCCGGGGTCGCCGAGCAGGGCGGCGGCCAGCGCGAGTCGCTGCCGCATGCCCAGGGAGTAGCTCCCCGCCCGGCGCCCGGCCGCGTCGCTCAGCCCGACCTGGCGCAGCACCTCGTCGGCACGCTCGAGCGGCAGCCCGGCGGCCCGGCAGTACACCCGCAGGTGGTTGCGCGCTGACCGCGCCGGGTGGAACGCCGTCTCGAGCACGGCGCCGACGGTGCGGACCGGGTCGCGCAGCTCGGTGTAGGGGGTGCCGTCGAAGGTCGCCGTCCCCGTGTCGGGGCGGATGAGCCCCAGCACCATGCGCAGGGTCGTGGTCTTGCCGGCGCCGTTGGGCCCGAGGAAGCCGGTGACCTGCCCGGGTTCCACCGTGAAATCCAGGTCGCTCACCGCCCGGACGGCCCCGAAGGACTTCGTCAGTCCGCGTACGTCGACCCGCACGGGGCCGGTCGCCGCGGTGGTTCCGCTGGAAATGGCGTGTCTCCTGTGTCGTCGGCCGGGGGTCCACCCATCCAAGCGCACCGGTCCCGCGATCCCGGGAGCGGTTTTCTCCTCGGCGTGCCGGACGGCGGTGGACGCCCGGGCGGGACCGGTCCAGCCGGGTGATCGGACGACGGTGCTGGTCGGGCGCCTGCGGCTGGAGGTGACCGGCGGCACACGGTCACATAGAGTGCGCGCCGTGAGCGACAGCGCGAACGCCTACCGCACGGTCGTCGTCGGCACCGACGGGTCGGAGTCCTCTCTGCGGGCGGTCGCCCGGGCGGGCATGATCGCCGGCGCGAGCGGGGCCACCCTGGTCATCGCCTGCGCCTACCTGCCCACCGAGGCCGACGACCGGGAGCTCTCCCGGGCGCAGGACGTGCTGCGGGACGAGGCGTACCAGATCGTGGGCTCCCACCCGGCCGAGGACACCGTCCGCACGGCCGCCGAGCGGGCCCAGAAGGCGGGGGCGACGACGGTGCGCACCCTCGCCGTCCAGGGCTCGCCGGTCGAGGCGCTCCTGGACGTCGTCCGCCGCGAGGACGCCGATCTGCTCGTCGTCGGCAACCGCGGGCTGGCGGGCATCAAGGGCCGGCTGCTCGGCTCGGTGCCCGCCGATGCCACCCGCCGGTCCACGTGCGACGTCCTCGTCGTGCACACGACCGGCTGAGCCCGGCCCGCATGGACGACCCGGGCCCCCCGCCGGGCGCCGAGGCCCGGGACGCGCTGGAGCGGTTGCTGCTCGACGGCCCGCGCCGCTACACCCGGCTGCAGGTGGCGGAGATGTCCGGGATGCCCCCGGAGCGCACGCAGCGACTCTGGCGGGCGCTGGGCTTCCCCGACGCCGCCGACGACGACCCGGCGTTCACCGACGCCGACGTCGAGGCCCTCGGAGTGCTCTCCACGCTGATCGACTCCGGCTTCGTCGACCCGGAGACGGAGGCCTCGATCGCTCGCGCGATGGGCCAGTCGCTGTCCCGGCTGGCCGACTGGCAGACCGACATGCTCGCCGACGCGCTGGCCCGCGGAGCCCGGACGGACGCCGACCGGGACGAGCTCGTTTCCGCCTCGGCGGACGAGGCGATCGCGGCGGCGAAGGAGCTCCTGCCGCGGCTGCGGGAGGTGCAGGACTACGTGTGGCGCCGGCACCTCGCCGCCAACGCCGAGCGGCTGTTCGCCGTCAGCGGGCCTGGTGACCGGCGCGAGCTGGCCGTGGGCTTCGTCGACCTGGTCGGCTACACCTCGCGCAGCCGCGGCATGGGCGGGCAGGAGCTCGGCGAGATGGTGGAGGACTTCGAGGGCACCGCTGCCGAAGTCATCGCGCGGCACCACGGCCGGGTCGTGAAGACCGTCGGCGACGGCGTCCTGTTCACCGCGGCGACCGCCGTCGACGCGGTGGAGATCGGGCTCCGGCTGCCCCTGGTCTGGGACACCGAGGAGCGGCCCCCGCTCCGGGTCGGGGCGGCCTACGGGCGGGTGCTCACGCGGCTGGGCGACATCTACTCGCCGGTGGTCAACCTGGCCGCCCGGCTGACGTCCCTCGCGCGGCCGGGAACCCTGCTCGTCGACCGCGACCTCGCCGACCGGATCCGCGAGCTGCCCGACCTGAAGGTGCGGCCGCTGCGGCGGGTGTCGGTGCGCGGCTACGACCACCTGCAGCCCTGGCTGGTGCGCCGGCGCCGCACCGACGACGAGCCGCACGCCGACGGGTACGACGAGGACGCCTTCGACCACGAGTGAACGGGTGGGAGTGAGCGGGTGGGAGGCTGACGCCCGTGAGTGCCACCCTCGTCGCGCGCGGACTGGCCGCCGGCCACGGTGCGCGCGTCCTGTTCGCGGACCTCGACCTCGTCGTGGCCCCCGGCGACGTCGTCGGGCTGGTGGGCGTGAACGGCGCCGGCAAGTCCACCCTGCTGCGCACGCTGGCGGGCGAGCTGCCCGCGGAAGCGGGCAGCATCGTCGTCAGCCCGCCGTCGGCGACGCTGGGCTACCTGCCGCAGGAGCACGAACGGCACCCGGGCGAGGACGTGCTGGGCGCGCTCGCCCGCCGCACCGGCGTCGCGGCCGCCCAGGCCGCGCTGGACGACGCCACCGAGCGGCTCACCGCGGGGGAGGACGGCGCCGACGAGACCTACGGCGACGCGCTGGAGCACTGGCTCGCCCTGGGCGGGGCCGACCTCGAGGAGCGCGCGGCCGAGGTCGTCGCCGACGTGGCGCCGGGCGTGCAGCTGGACGCCCCGATGACCGGGCTGTCGGGCGGGCAGGCCGCCCGCGTCGGCCTCGCCTCGCTGCTGCTCTCGCGCTACGACCTGCTGCTGCTCGACGAGCCCACCAACGACCTCGACCTGGCCGGGCTGGACCAGCTCGAGCGGTTCGTCGCCGGTTCCCGCGCCGGCATCGTCGTCGTCAGCCACGACCGGGAGTTCCTCTCCCGCACGGTCACCCGCGTCGTCGAGCTCGACCTCGCCCAGCAGCTGGTGCGGGTGGTCGACGGCGGCTACGAGGCCTACCTCGCCGAGCGCGAGGTGGCCCGGCGGCACGCGCGCGAGGAGTACGAGGAGTTCGCCGACACGAAGGCGTCGCTGGAGGCCCGGTCGCGGATGCAGCGCAACTGGATGGCCAAGGGGGTCCGCGACTCGATCAAGAAGTCCAAGGACGGCGACAAGCACATCAAGGCGGCCAACCGCGCCTCGTCCGAGAAGCAGGCGGCCAAGGCCAAGCAGACCCAGCGGATGATCGAGCGGCTCGACGTCGTGGAGGAGCCCCGCAAGGAGTGGGAGCTGCGGATGGAGATCGCCGCGGCTCCCCGAGCCGGGGCGGTCGTGGCCACGCTGCGCGGCGCCGTCGTCCGTCGGGGCGGCTTCACCCTCGGTCCGCTGGACCTGCAGATCGACTGGGGCGACCGGGTGGCCATCACCGGGGCCAACGGGTCGGGCAAGTCGACCCTGCTGGCGGCGCTGCTCGGGCGGGTGGCGCCGGACGAGGGGACGGCGGCGCTGGGACCGGCGGTGCGCATCGGCGAGATCGACCAGGCCCGCGGGCTCTTCTTCGGGACCGACCAGCTGCTGGACGCGTTCGGCGCGGAGGTGCCCGACTGGCCGACGGCGGAGGTGCGCACCCTGCTGGCGAAGTTCGGCCTCACCGCCGAGCACGTGCTGCGCCCCGCCGAGACGCTCTCGCCGGGCGAGCGGACCCGCGCCGCGCTCGCGCTGCTCCAGGCCCGCGGCGTGAACGTGCTCGTGCTCGACGAGCCGACCAACCACCTCGACCTGCCGGCGATCGAGCAGCTCGAGCAGGCGCTGGCCGGCTACGAGGGCACGCTGCTGCTGGTCACCCACGACCGCCGGATGCTCGACGCGGTGCACACCACCCGGCGTCTCCGGGTCACCGCCGGGCAGGTCGTGGAGGCCTGAGGGCTGGGCTAGGTTCGGGCGGTGAGCGAGCGCAGCATCCTGGACATGTTCCGCCTCGACGGCAAGGTCGCCGTCGTCACGGGGGCCTCCTCCGGACTCGGGGTGGTGTTCGCCCGGGCGCTGGCCGAGGCCGGGGCCGACGTCGTCCTGGGTGCGCGGCGGGTGGACCGGCTGGCCGACACCCAGCGGGCGGTGGAGGCCGCCGGCCGGCGCGCCCTCGCCGTCCGGACCGACGTGGCCAGCCCGGAGGACTGCACGGCGCTGGTCGAGGCAGCGATGGCCGAGTTCGGCCGGGTCGACGTCCTGGTGAACAACGCCGGCATCGGCACCGCCGTGCCGGCCACGCGCGAGACCCCGGACCAGTTCCGGCAGGTGATCGACGTCAACCTCAACGGCTGCTACTGGATGGCGCAGGCCTGCGGGCGGGTCATGCAGCCGGGCAGCTCCATCGTCAACATCTCCAGCATGCTCGGCCTGACCACGGCGGGGCTGCCGCAGGCGGCCTACGCCGCGAGCAAGGCGGGCCTGATCGGCCTGACCCGCGACCTCGCCCAGCAGTGGACCGGGCGCAAGGGCATCCGGGTGAACGCCCTGGCCCCGGGCTTCTTCGCCTCCGAGATGACCGAGCAGTACCCCGAGGAGTACCTCGACTCGCAGCTGCCCCGCATCCTGGTGGGCCGCAAGGGCCACCCCGAGGAGCTGGCCGCCGCGCTGATCTTCCTGGTCAGCGACGCCGGCGGCTACGTGACCGGGACGACCATCCCGGTCGAGGGCGGGATGCTCACCAGCTGAGCCCCGGGTCGGTCAGACCCGGCCCTCGACCCGGCTGACGAGGCCGCCGATGCGCTCGATGAGCTCCGGCCACAACGGGCGGGGCAGGTCGTGGCCCATGCCGTCGATGACGACCAGCTCGGCGCTGGGGACGGCGGCCGCGGTGGCACGACCGCCCGACACGTTCACCAGGGCGTCGTCCGAGCCGTGGATGACCAGGGTGGGCGCCGCGACCCGCCCGAGGTCCGCGGTCCGGTCGGGGCTGGTGACGATGGCGGCCATCTGACGGGCCACCCCCGCGGGGTCGTGCGCCCGGTCGAAGGCCAGGCCGGCCCGTGCGCGGACCGCCTCCTCGTCGAACGGGAAGCCGGGGGAGCCGATGACCCGTGAGGTCTCGAGCTGGCGCTGGATCGCGCCCTCGCGGTCGGTGGCCGGCGGTGCGTAGAGCACGGCCTGGGCGGCCTCCGACGCGCCGCCCACCGACCGGTCCCCGGTCGTGGACATGATCGAGGTGAGGCTGCGGACCCGCTCCGGGTACGTGATGGCGACCCGCTGCGCGATCATCCCGCCCATGGACACCCCGACCAGGTGCACGGAGTCCAGGCCCAGGACCTGGATCAGGCCGGCGGCGTCGGCGGCCATGTCGGCGAGCTCGTAGTGGACGCTCGACCGGTCCCCGCGGCGGACGTCGCCGAGGCGGGGCGTGCCGGCGGAGTGCAGGTGGGTGGACAGGCCGACGTCGCGGTTGTCGAACCGGATGACGAACAGGCCGCGCTCGGCGAGGCCTGCGCAGAGCTCGTCGGCATAGCTGATCATCTGCGAACCGAGGCCGCTGACCAGCAGCACCGGAATGCCCGCCGGGTCGCCGAAGGTCTCGTAGGCCAGTTCGATGTCGCCGACGGTGGCCGTCGCGATGCCGCTGCTCTCCATGGCAGCGGACGCTAGCGGAGGCCGGTGAGACGCCCGTCACTGCCCTCGAGGCTGTGGCCTGAACCGTCGAACGCGAGTGCCCCCGGCAGGATTCGAACCTGCGCCCCTGCCTCCGGAGGGCAGTGCTCTATCCCCTGAGCTACGGGGGCTCGTGTCGTTCGGGAAGAACGTATCAGCCCGGGAGCGGCCCCTGGCTGGAGGGCCTCACGGCTCGGGGAGGGGTGTTCCGCCCCGAGCCGTGAGCATGTCGGTCATGGTCCGGGTCTCCGCACCCTGGCTCTGCGCGATCGCCCGGGCCAGGTTGCGCACCGCCGTCACGTCGGCGTGCTCGACGGCGTACTCGGCCATGTCGAACCCGCCCTGGTGGTGCCGGATCATCAGCCGCAGGAACTCGACGTCGAACGCCGTCCCGGTGAGGCTGCGGAGGTTCGCCAGCTCCTCGTCGGTCGCCATGCCCGGCATGAGCGCACCCCGGCCGGTGTCCGACGAGTCGTGGCCCCCCGCGCCGTGGGCGTGCCCGTCGCCCATCCAGGCCATGATCTCGCCGCCGGACGGCGACACGTCCCACAGGTCCAGCCAGCCCTGCATCCGGCCGGCCTGGTTGGTCTGCGTGGCGGAGATGTCGAAGGCCAGCATCTCCACCTCCCGGTCCTCGCTCCGGTCGGGGACGAGATTGGCCATCTGCACCCCCTGCAGGTGGTGGCGCGCCATGTCCCGGGAGAACCCGGCGTCGACCGAGTCGGCGTCCGGCGCCGGCTCGCCGCGCCCGATGCCCAGGGCGACGGCGAGCCCGCCGCCGATCAGGACCAGGGCGAGGGCGATGACCGCCAGCAGCGCCGCGCGGGCGGCCGAGCGCGGTGCGGGGGAGTCCACGGATCCACCTCGGTCTCGGGGAGGGCGGTCAGGAGCCGTCCGACGGGGGAGCGCCCATGTCGTCCGGAGCGCTGGTGGCGGGACCGGTCTCACCGGCGACCCGCGGGTTCTCGAGGAAGGAGGGGTTCTCGCAGGTGGCACCCGGCTCCAGGTTGGCCGCGAAGGTGAGCAGGTCGGCGAACTGCTTCAACCGCTCGTCTACGGCACTGTCCACCTTCAGCTGGTGGCCCCAGGCCTGGATGCTGATCGGGCTGTCCAGCCCCTCGTAGGGCGAGAGCATCCGGCCCGGCTCGTCGGCCAGGTCGGCCAGCGTCTCGATGTCCTCGTCCGACGCGACCTCCGGGTCGTAGGTGATCCAGACCGCGCCGTGCTCGAGGCTGTGCACCGCGTTCTCGGGCCGGATGTCCACGTCGTAGACGGTGCCGGTGCAGTCGGCCCACTCGAAGTCGTGGGGACCACCCACGGGGGGCGACTGCTCGTAGTCGACCGTCGTCTGCACGTGCTCCTGGGACAGGTCCTCCCAGGACTCGACGCCGGCGATGTCGTCGACGGAGTTCGCCTTGCCGGCGTTCGCCTCGTTGACCTGCACCACCGCGTAGGTGATGACCGCCGCGGCGAACACGACGACGGCGAGCGCGCCGGCGATCAGCCCCCAGGGCCGCTTCTGCGCGTTGGCCACCACCTGCGTGGGCGGGCGCGTCCGGCTCCCCTTGCCGCCCGCTTTCGCGCGCTTCGGGTTGCCGCCTCCGGACCGGGTCGCGCCGCCGCTGGGGCGCGCGTCGTCGGGCTTACGGTCCTTGGCCAAGGCCACTCCTCGGATGCGGGGTGCACGGTGCGGCCGCGAGTCTAGGTCGAGATCCTGGGTGTTCCCTGCACGCCGCGGGCAGGGGCGTCGACCCGGAGGCGCCGGTCAGTACGCTCGTGCGGTGACACCCGAGCAGCTGCAGGACGTCGTCCGTACCGCCGTGGGCGCGGTCGCCGGTCGCGGCGCGCTGCCCGTCGAGGTGCCCGCCGAGGTCGTCATCGAGCGGCCGAGGAACCCCGAGCACGGCGACTACGCCACCAACGTCGCCCTCCGGCTGGCCAAGCCCGCCGGCCGGCCGCCCCGCGAGGTCGCCGAGGTGCTCGCCGAGGAGCTGCGGGGGCACGAGGGCATCGCGTCGGTCGACGTCGCCGGCCCCGGCTTCCTCAACATCACCCTGGCCAAGGGCGCGCTGGGCACGATCGCGGTGCGCGCGGTGACCGCGGGCGCGGCCTACGGCCGCACCGACGCGCTGGCGGGGGAGCGGCTCAACCTGGAGTTCGTCTCGGCCAACCCGACCGGCCCGGTGCACATCGGTGGCACCCGCTGGGCGGCGGTCGGTGACGCGCTCGGCCGGCTGCTGGAGGCCAGCGGCGCCTCGGTCACCCGCGAGTACTACTTCAACGACGCCGGGGCGCAGATCGACCGGTTCGCGCTCAGCCTCATGGCCGCGGCGCACGGCCGGCCGGTGCCGGAGGACGGTTACGCCGGCGACTACATCGGCGAGATCGCCCAGCAGGTGCTCGCGGCGGAGCCGGGCCTGCTCGAGCGGCCCGAGGCCGAGCAGCAGGAGCGCTTCCGCGTGCGCGGCGTCGAGCTCATGTTCGCCGAGATCAAGCGCACCCTCGCGGACTTCGGCGTCGTCTTCGACGTGTACTTCAGCGAGCGCACGCTGCACGAGAGCGGGGCCCTGGAGAAGGCGATCGCCCGGCTGCGGGAGAACGGCCACGTCTACGAGGCCGACGGCGCGGTCTGGCTGCGCACCACCGACTTCGGTGACGACAAGGACCGGCCGCTGATCAAGAGCGACGGGGCCCCGACGTACTTCGCCGCCGACTGCGCCTACTACCTGGACAAGCGCGACCGGGGGTTCGACAAGGTCGTGATCATGCTGGGCGCCGACCACGCCGGCTACGTGGGCCGGTACAAGGCGCTGGCGGCCGCGGTCGGCGACGACCCCGACGTCAACTTGGAGATCCTGCTCGGCCAGCTGGTCAACCTCGTCCGCGACGGGGAGCCGGTGCGGATGAGCAAGCGGGCCGGCACCGTCGTCCTGCTCGAGGACCTGGTCGGGGCGGTGGGGGCCGACGCCGCCCGGTACGCCCTGGCCCGGGCCTCGGTCGACCAGATGATCGACCTGGACCTCGACCTGTGGAGCAGGAAGAGCAACGACAACCCGGTCTTCTACGTCCAGTACGCGCACGCCCGCATCTCCTCGGTGCTCCGCAACGCCGCCGACCTCGGGCTGGTGCTCGGTGAGGCCGGCGACGTCGACGTCACCGCGCTGGAGCACCCGCGGGAGGGCGACCTGCTGCGGGCCATCGGCGAGTTCCCGCGGGTCCTGACCGCTGCCGCCGAGCTGCGCGCCCCGCACCGGGTGGCCCGCTACCTCGAGGAGCTGGCCGGCACCTACCACCGCTTCTACGACACCTGCCGCGTGCTGCCGCGGGGTGACGAGGAGGCCACGTCGCTGACCACTGCCCGGCTGTGGCTCTGCGCGGCCACCGCGACGGTGTTGCGCAACGGCCTGGACGTGCTCGGCGTGACCGCCCCGGAGCGGATGTGAGAGCGCACCCCGCGGGTCCGCTGCACGGGAGCATCACCCCTCCCACGGCAGCCGGCGCGCCTCCTGCGGAGCTGGGCGTCCTCGACCCCCACGTCTGGCCGCGCTCGGCCACCCGGGTCGACGGCGAGCTGCACCTGGCCGGCCGCGCCGTCACCGACCTCGTCCGTGCGCACGGCACCCCGTTGTTCGTGCTGGACGAGGCCGACTTCCGGGGCCGGGCCGCCGACTTCGCGACGGCCTTCGCGGACCCGGAGCTGGGCGCCGACGTGCACTACGCCTCCAAGGCGTTCCTCTGCGGCCAGGTGGCCCGGTGGATCGCCGAGGACGGGCTGCACCTCGACGCCTGCAGCGGCAACGAGCTGGCGCTGGCCCTGGCCGCCGGCTTCCCGGCGGAGCGGATCGCCCTGCACGGCAACAACAAGTCCCTGGTCGAACTGCAGCTGGCGGTCGACTCGGGGATCGGGCACGTCGTGCTCGACTCGTTCGACGAGATCGACCGGCTGGCCCCGCTGGCCGCCGCGCGGGTCGCCGCCGGCGGCGACCCCGTATCGGTCCTCATCCGCGCCACCGTGGGCATCGAGGCGCACACCCACGAGTTCATCGCCACCGCGCACGAGGACCAGAAGTTCGGCTTCTCGCTGGCCACCGGCGACGCCCTCACCGCCGCGGTCCGGGTCATCCGCGAGCCGGCGCTGCACCTGGCCGGGCTGCACAGCCACATCGGCTCGCAGATCTTCGACACCGCGGGCTTCGAGGCCGCCGCCCACCGCGTCGTCGGCCTGCTCGGCCAGATCCACCAGGCCACCGGCGAGCTGCTCGGAGAGCTGAACCTCGGCGGCGGCTTCGGCATCGCCTACCTCGCCGACGACGACCCGGTCAGCCCCACCGACGTCGCCACCAGGCTCCGGACCGTCGTCGCCGCGGAGTGCGCGGCCCTCGGACTGCCGGTGCCGAGGCTGGCGGTCGAGCCTGGCCGGGCCATCGCCGGCCCCGGGACGGTCACGCTCTACGAGATCGGCACCATCAAGCCCGTGCGCCTGGGCGCCGGTGGCGGTCCGGGCACCCCGGCGGTGCGCAACTACGTCTCGGTGGACGGCGGGATGAGCGACAACATCCGTACCGCGCTCTACGACGCCGACTACACCTGCGTGCTCGCCAACCGCGTCTCGGACGCCCCGCCGGCGCTGTGCCGGGTCGTGGGCAAGCACTGCGAGAGCGGAGACGTCCTGGTCCGCGACCTCTGGCTGCCCTCCGACGTCGCGCCCGGGGACCTGCTCGCGGTGGCCGCCACCGGCGCCTACTGCTGGTCGATGGCGAGCAACTACAACTACCTGCTCAAGCCCCCCGTGGTCGCCGTGCGGGACGGGGTGGCCACCGAGATCGTCCGGCGTCAGACACTGTCCGACGTGTTCGCCCTCGACGCCGTCCTCGCCGACGCCCCTGCGCCCTCGCCGGCGCCCGACCAGCCGGCCCCCGAGCACGCCGCGGGAGCCCGCTCGTGACCGCGCCGCTGCGCGTGGCGCTGCTCGGCTGCGGCACCGTCGGCAGCGCCGTCCTGCGGCTGATCGAGGAGCAGTCCGGTGACCTGGCGGCCCGCATCGGCCGGTCGATCGAGGTCGTCGGCATCGCGGTCCGCCGTCCGGCGCACCACCCCGACGTCCCCCAGCACCTGCTGACCACCGACTCCGCCGCGCTGGTCCGGCGCGACGACGTCGACCTCGTCGTCGAGGTCATCGGCGGCATCGAGCCGGCGCGCAGCCTGCTGTACGCGGCGTTCGAGGCGGGGAAGTCGGTCGTCAGCGCGAACAAGGCGCTGCTGGCCGAGGACGGGCCCGGCCTGCACGCCGCTGCCGCGAAAGCAGGGGTCGACCTCTACTACGAGGCCGCGGTCGCCGGCGCCATCCCGCTGCTGCGCCCGCTCCGCGAGTCCCTGGCCGGTGACCAGCTCCGCCGCGTCGTCGGCATCGTCAACGGGACGACCAACTACATCCTGTCCCGCATGGCCGAGACCGGCGCGGGCTTCGCCGAGGCGCTGGCCGAGGCGACCGAGCTCGGCTACGCCGAGGCCGACCCCACGGCCGACGTCGACGGCTTCGACGCCGCTGCGAAGGCCGCCATCCTCGCCTCGCTGGCGTTCCACACGCCGGTGTCGTCGGCCGACGTGCACCGTGAGGGCATCTCCGCGGTCTCGGCCACCGACGTCGCCCGGGCGGCCGAGATCGGCTGCACCGTCAAGCTGCTCGCGATCTGCGAGCGCGTCCCGAACGGGGACGCTGATTCGGTCGCCGTCCGCGTGCACCCGGCGATGATCCCGACCAGCCACCCGCTCGCCTCGGTCGGCGGCGCGTTCAACGCGGTGTTCGTCGAGGCGGAGGCCGCGGGCCAGCTGATGTTCTACGGCCAGGGCGCCGGCGGCGAGCCCACGGCGAGCGCCGTCCTCGGCGACCTGGTCGCAGTGGCCCGCAACCGCGTCGCGGGTGCCTCCGGCCAGGGCCCGACCGGCTACGCCGACCTGGCCGTGCGCCCGATGGCCGAGACCCCCACCCGGTACCACGTCAGCCTCGACGTGGCCGACAAGCCGGGTGTCCTCGCGGCGGTCGCCCAGGAGTTCGCCCGGCACGAGGTGAGCATCTCCACCGTCCGGCAGACCGGCCGCGGCGATGCCGCGACGCTCGTCATCGTCACGCACAGCGCCCCCGACGCCGCGCTGTCCGCCACCATCTCCGCGCTGCGCGACATGCCCGCGGTCCGGGGAGTCACCAGCGTCCTGCGCGTGGAGGGTCTGTCATGAGCGTCGTGCCGACGAGAGTGTCCCCGGGCTGGCCCGGGCTCATCGAGGCCTACCGGTCGCGGCTGCCGGTCACCGAATCGACGCCCGTCGTCACCCTGCACGAGGGCGCCACCCCCTTGGTGCCCGCCCGCGAGCTGTCGAGCCGCACCGGCTGCGAGGTGTACCTCAAGGTCGAGGGCGCGAACCCGACGGGCTCGTTCAAGGACCGCGGCATGACGATGGCCATCACCAAGGCCGTCGAGGAGGGCGCGAAGGCGGTCATCTGCGCCTCGACCGGCAACACCAGCGCCAGCGCCGCCGCGTACGCCGCGCGGGCCGGGATCACCTGCGCCGTGCTCGTGCCGCAGGGCAAGATCGCGATGGGCAAGCTCGCGCAGGCCCTGGTGCACGGGGCCACGCTGCTGCAGGTCGACGGCAACTTCGACGACTGCCTGGCGCTGGCCAGCAAGCTCGCCATCGACTACCCGGTGAGCCTGGTCAACAGCGTCAACCAGTACCGCATCGAGGGGCAGAAGACCGCGTCGTTCGAGATCGTCGACGTGCTCGGCGACGCCCCCGACATCCACTGCCTGCCGGTCGGCAACGCCGGCAACATCACCGCCTACTGGCAGGGGTACCGGGAGTATGCGGCCGACGGCACGGCCTCCCGGACCCCGCGGATGTGGGGCTTCCAGGCCGCCGGCTCCGCGCCGATCGTGAGCGGGCAGGTGGTCGAGCACCCGGAGACCATCGCCACGGCGATCCGGATCGGGAACCCGGCCTCCTGGACCAAGGCGCTGTCCGCCCGCGACGAGTCGGGCGGCCGCATCGACGCCGTCACCGACCGGGCGATCCTGGCCGCGTACCGGCTGCTCGCCCGCAGCGAGGCCGTCTTCGTCGAGCCCGCGTCGGCGGCCTCGGTCGCCGGGCTGCTGCAGGTGGCGGCCGCCGGGGAGCTCGAGCCCGGGCAGCGGATCGTGTGCACCGTGACCGGCAACGGCCTCAAGGACCCGGAGTGGGCCATCTCCGGCGCCCCGGCGCCGGTGACGGTCCCGGTCGACGCCGCGGTGGCCGCCGCCCAGCTCGGCCTGTGAGCGCGCCGGTGCGGGTCCGCGTGCCCGCGACCAGCGCCAACCTGGGTCCGGCCTTCGACTGCGCCGGTCTGGCGCTGACCTGCCACGACGTCCTGGAGTTCTCCGTCGCGCCCGCCGGGCTGACGGTGGAGATCTCCGGCATCGGTGCGGGGGAGCTGCCCATCGACGAGTCGCACCTGGTCGTGCGCGCCTTCCGGGCCGCGTGCGCCGAACTGGACTGGTCGCCGCCCGGGCTGCGCGTGGTCGCGCGGAACGCGATCCCCCAGGGCCGGGGGATGGGCTCGTCGGCCGCCGCCGTCGTCGCCGGGGTCGTGGGCGCCTGGGCCCTGTGTCCCGACGTCGACACCATCGACACCGACGCCGTCCTGCGGCTGGTGACCGAGATCGAGGGCCACCCCGACAACGTGGCGGCGTGCCTGTTCGGCAGCGTGACCCTCAGCTGGGGGACCGGGCGGGGCCCGATCGCGGACACGCTGCCGGTCGATCCCGCCGTCGTCCCCGTGGTCCTCGTGCCCGGGACGACGCTGTCCACCCACGTGGCGCGCGGGCTCCTCCCCGAGGTCGTCCCGCACGCCGACGCCGCCTACAACGCCGGCCGGGCCGCGATGCTCGTGCACGCGCTCACCCGGGAACCGGCGCTGCTGCTCGAGGCCACCGACGACCGGTTGCACCAGCGGCAGCGCGCCGCGGCCATGCCGGAGTCGCTGGCGCTGATGGACCGGCTGCGTGCGGCGGGGTTCCCGGCCGTCGTGTCCGGAGCCGGCCCGAGCCTGCTGGTGCTGGCCCGCCGGGGCGAGGCGCCCGGAGGCTGGTCGGGCGGGGTGGAGGAGCTCACCGCCCTGGTTCCTGCCGGGTGGGAGGTGCTGGCCCTGGAGGTGGACACCAGCGGGACGCGAGTGCTGGACGAGCGCCCCGAGGTATCGTCTCGGTAACGAGGAACACGCCGGTGAGCACCGGTGTTGTCCCTGCCGTGGGCTGCGTCTAGGCTCACGGCGTAGCCGCCCACTCGGGCGAGCCTCGCGCGGGGCCGAAGCCGACGAATTCTTCGCCGCTGATCCGCTCCGCATTTCTCGACCTGCTCCCTTCTGCGCCCCCGCCTCCTGCCCGGGCCCACGGGGAGCGGGGCACCCCCTGCGCTGGAACGCGCAGGTTCACCGCAGGGAAGGACCTGTACGTGAGCGAAAGCACCGACCTCGTCATGACCGGCGCGCCCGACGCAGCCGGCACGAACGAGGCACCTGCCGCATCGGAGCCGGCGGGCCGTGCCCGCCGCCGCGGCACCGGACTGTCCGGGATGCTGCTGCCCGAACTGCAGCGCCTGGCGGCCGAACTCGGCATCGCCGGCACCGGCCGGATGCGCAAGGGCGACCTCGTCGCCGCGATCTCCGCCCGCCAGGTCGGCGGTGGGAGCGAGGCCGCCGCGGCGCCGAGCGCCGAGGACGGCCGCACCGAGAACCGTGGCGACGCCGCCGACAGCTCCCGTGGCGTGGCCGCCACGGCGGCTCCGCTGGAGGCGCCGATCAGTGGTGGCGCGAACGGTGGCCCGCTGACCGGCACCGGCGAGACTGCGCCCGCACGGACCCGCCGCGGCGCCAGCCGTCCGGCCGGCTCCCCGTCGGCCGCGTCGTCCGACGCCCCGGCCGCCGAGGCGGGCGACGGACGGCCCACCGCCGACACCGCCCCGGCGGACGCCCCGGCCGAGACCGGTCAGCCCGACGACGAGCAGCGGGACGGCGACCGGCCGCAGCGCAACCGCAACCGCAACCGCGGCGAGCGCGACGGCAAGCGGGACGGCGGTGACCGCACCGAGCGCAACCGCGACGGCGGCGACGGCAACGACCGCAACCGCGACAGCAACCGGGACAACAACCGCGACAGCAACCGCGGCGACAACCGGGACGGCAACCGCGGTCCCGATCGCGAGCGCAACGACCGCGGCGGGCGTCCGGACAACCGCAACGACAACCGCGCCGACGGTCGCCCCTCGGCCGACGAGGACGACGACGACTTCGAGGGCGGCCGCGGCCGTCGCGGTCGCCGCTACCGCGACCGGAACAAGCGCGGTGGCGCCGTCGGTGGCCGGGACCGCTTCGACCAGGGTGAGCCGACCATCAGCGAGGACGACGTCCTGCTGCCCGTCGCCGGCATCCTCGACGTGCTGGACAACTACGCGTTCGTGCGGACGTCGGGCTACCTGACCGGCCCCAACGACGTCTACGTCTCGTTGTCGCAGGTGCGCCGCTACGGCCTGCGTCGCGGTGACGCGATCACCGGCGCCGTCCGCCAGCCCCGTGAGGGCGAGCGCAAGGACAAGTACAACGCGCTCGTCCGCCTCGACTCGGTCAACGGTCTGGACCCCGAGCAGGCCAAGAACCGGCCGGAGTTCACCAAGCTGACCCCGCTCTACCCGCAGGACCGCCTGCGGCTGGAGACCGAGCCGCACCTGCTCACCACCCGGGTCATCGACCTGGTCATGCCGATCGGCAAGGGGCAGCGCGCGCTGATCGTGTCGCCTCCCAAGGCCGGCAAGACGATGGTGCTGCAGTCGCTGGCCAACGCCATCACGACGAACAACCCCGAGTGCCACCTCATGGTCGTGCTCGTCGACGAGCGTCCCGAAGAGGTCACCGACATGCAGCGCTCGGTGAAGGGCGAGGTCATCGCCTCGACCTTCGACCGCCCGCCGTCGGACCACACCACGGTCGCCGAGCTCTCCATCGAGCGGGCCAAGCGCCTGGTCGAGATGGGCCACGACGTCGTCGTCCTGCTGGACTCGATCACCCGCCTGGGTCGCGCCTACAACCTGGCGGCTCCCGCCAGCGGGCGCATCCTCTCCGGTGGTGTCGACTCCACGGCGCTCTACCCGCCCAAGCGCTTCCTGGGTGCTGCCCGCAACATCGAGAACGGTGGCTCGCTCACGATCATCGCCTCGGCGCTGGTCGAGACCGGCTCCACGATGGACACGGTCATCTTCGAGGAGTTCAAGGGCACCGGTAACGCGGAGATCAAGCTCGACCGCCGGCTGGCGGACAAGCGGGTCTTCCCGGCCGTCGACGTCAACGCGTCGGGCACGCGCAAGGAGGAGATCCTCATGTCGCCCGACGAGCTGGCCATCGTCATCAAGCTGCGCCGGGTGCTCGCCGCGCTCGAGCCGCAGCAGGCGCTGGAGCTGCTGCTCGACAAGCTGAAGAAGACGCGCAACAACGTCGAGTTCCTCATGCAGATCCAGAAGACGACCCTCGGGCCGAACGACTGATCAGGCCCAGCGACCGGCGGGGCCCGAGCGTCTGGGAGACTGGACGACCGAGCCCCGCCGACTCGGCCGGAAATAGCCGTCCGGCCACCGGCGTTCACAGCACCGAACGACACAGACTCCGCAGAAGAGGCGCAGCCATGAAGCCCGACATCCACCCGGCCTACAACGTCACCACCGTGACCTGCGGCTGCGGCAACACCTTCACCACCCGCAGCACCTCGCCGACCGGCACGCTCACGGTCGAGACCTGCTCCGCCTGCCACCCCTTCTACACCGGCAAGCAGCGCATCCTCGACACCGGTGGCCGCGTGGCCCGCTTCGAGAAGCGCTTCGGCAAGCGCACCACCGGCGCGAGCGCCGGCGCAGACGACAAGTAGCACCTTCGACGGCGCCCGTCCCACCACGCGGTGGGGCGGGCGCCGTCGTCGTGTCCGGACCCACCCCGAGTGAGGAGCGACCCGTGAGCAGCCCCGACCGGCTGGCGAGCCTGCTCGCCGAGCACGCGTCGCTCGAGGCCGAGCTCGCCGACCCGGCGGTGCACGCCGACCAGACGCGCGCCCGCCGGCTGGGCCGCCGGTACGCCCAGCTCGCCCCGCTCGTGGAGACCGCCCGCGCCCTGGACGAGGCCCGGGGGGACCTCGGCACCGCCCGGGAACTGGCCGCCGAGGACCCGTCGTTCGCCGCGGAGGCCACCGGCCTCGAGAGCCGCATCGAGGAGCTCACCGGCAGGCTGCGCGAGCAGTTGCTGCCCAAGGACCCCGACGACGACAAGGACGTCATCCTCGAGATCAAGGCGGGGGAGGGCGGCGCGGAGTCCGCGCTGTTCGCCGGGGACCTGCTGCGCATGTACCTCCGCTACGCCGAGCGCCGAGGCTGGTCCACCGAGGTCCTGGACGCCGTCGAGGCCGAGCTCGGCGGCTACAAGGACGTGGCGGTCGCCATCAAGTCGCGGACCGACGAGGGGATCTGGTCGCGGCTGAAGTTCGAGGGCGGCGTGCACCGCGTGCAGCGGGTGCCGGCCACCGAGAGCCAGGGCCGCATCCACACCTCCGCGGCCGGCGTGCTCGTGCTGCCCGAGGCCGAGGAGGTCGACGTGACCGTGGACCCGAACGACCTGCGCATCGACGTCTTCCGCTCGTCGGGGCCCGGGGGGCAGAGCGTGAACACCACCGACTCGGCCGTGCGCATCACCCACCTGCCCAGCGGGATCGTGGTGAGCTCGCAGAACGAGAAGAGCCAGCTGCAGAACCGGGAGTCGGCGCTGCGGGTGCTGCGCTCCCGGCTGCTGGCCGCCGCCCGGGAGGAGGCAGCCGCCACGGCCAGCGACCAGCGGCGCAGCCAGGTCCGCACCGTCGACCGCAGCGAACGGGTCCGCACGTACAACTTCCCGGAGAACCGGATCTCCGACCACCGGGTCGGCTACAAGTCGCACAACCTCGACGCGGTGCTGGACGGCGACCTGGACGCGGTGATCGACGCACTGAGCAGCGCGCACACCGCCGAGCTGCTGGCGGCCGGGTCCTAGGACCGAGTGTCTTCATGAAACCTGGAACGCTGCTCGCGGACGCCGCCCGGACGCTCGCCCAGGCGGGTGTCGAGTCCCCGCGCGTGGACGCCGAGCTGCTGCTGGCGCACGTGGTGGGCTGCACGCGCGCCGGCCTGCTGACCCTCGCGGACGTCGGGGACGACGACGCCGCGCGGTTCGCGGCCCTGCTCGGACAGCGGGCCGACCGCGTGCCCCTCCAGCACCTGACCGGGCGGGCGGCGTTCCGCCGGCTGGAGCTCGCGGTCGGCCCGGGTGTCTTCGTGCCGCGGCCGGAGACCGAGCTGCTCGTCGAGTGGGCACTCGTCCGCCTCGCCGGGCTGGACGGCCCGATCGTGGTGGACCTGGGGAGCGGGTCCGGTGCCATCGCGCTGTCCGTCGCGCACGAGCACCCCGGCGCGCGGGTCACCGCCGTCGAGCGGGACCCCGGCGCCCTCGAGTGGACCCGGCACAACGCGCTGGTACGGGTCGGTGCGGGGGACACGCCCGTGGGGGTCGTGGCGGGCGACATGACCGATCCGGCGCTGCTGTCCGAGCTCGACGGGCGGGTCGACGTCGTCGTCTCCAACCCGCCGTACGTGCCCGACGGCGCCCGCGTCCCGCGCGAGGTCGCCGACCACGACCCGCCCCTGGCGCTGTGGGGCGGGTCCGACGGCCTGGACGTCGTCCGCGGCATGCTGGCCGTCGCGGCCCGGCTGCTGCGTCCGGGAGGCTGGCTCGGCATCGAGCACGCCGACCAGCAGGGGACGGCGCTGCCGGCGGTCGTGCGGGCGCACGGTGGGTTCACCCAGGTGGAGGATCACCTCGATCTCGCGGGCCGTCCGCGTTTCACCACCGCACGGCGCGGGGGAGAGGACCGGGTCGGAGGGGAGGCGCCGTGACGGGACCGAGGTCCGAGCTGCTGGCGAACCGGTACGAGCTCACGTCGCTGATCGCCGGGGGCGCCATGGGTCAGGTGTTCCGGGGGCGGGACACCCTCCTCGACCGGCCCGTGGCGGTGAAGGTGCTCCGCGACCAGTTCGCCGGCGACCCGACCTTCCTCTCCCGGTTCCGCGCCGAGGCGCAGCACGCGGCGCTCCTCACCCACCCGCACATCGCCGCGGTGTTCGACTACGGCGAGATCGCCGGGCACCGCGGGGCGCCACCCATGGCCTACCTGGTGATGGAACTCGTCGAGGGGGAGTCCCTCGCCGAACTGCTCCGCCGCGAGCCGCGGCCGGGCGTCCCGCGCACGCTGGACGTCCTGCGGCAGGCCGCCGACGGGCTCGCCGCCGCGCACGCCGCGGGGGTGGTGCACCGCGACGTCAAGCCGGGCAACCTGCTGGTCGGCCGTGACGGCCGGGTGAAGCTCACCGACTTCGGCATCTCCCGGTCCGCTTCCAGCGTCGCCCTCACCGGCACCGGCCAGGTCATCGGGACCGCGCACTACCTGTCACCGGAGCAGGCGTCCGGCCAGCCCGCGAGCCCCGCCAGCGATGTCTACTCCCTCGGCGCGGTGGCCTACGAGTGCCTGGCCGGCCGCCGGGCGTTCGAGGGGGAGAGCGCCGTCCAGGTCGCCGTCATGCACATCCGGGAGGACCCGGACCCCCTTCCGGCCGACGTCCCGCCCGGCATCCGCGCGCTGGTGGAACGCGCCATGGCCAAGGACCCGGCGGTCCGCTTCCCCGACGGGGCCGCCCTGCGCGAGGCGGTCGACGGGGTGCTCGCCGGCGCGGTGACCACGCGGCTGGGCCCGGCACCCACCGCCGTTCT